>NZ_JBIARV010000003.1:0-63620 GCF_042890295.1 Streptomyces sp. NPDC002232
CGCCCGGTTACATTCCGAACCCGGAAGCTAAGCCTTTCAGCGCCGATGGTACTGCAGGGGGGACCCTGTGGGAGAGTAGGACACCGCCGAACAATTCTTAGCCTCAACCCCTGGACCTTGTCCGGGGGTTGAGGCATTTTTGCGTTCTGGGGCCGGCCCGCGCCCCCTGTGCGCGGTGGTGTCGTGGCTGCGGGTAAGGTCAGGGGGCATCGTCCGTACGTTCCCAGCAGGAGGCCCCCGGGTGGAGGTCCAGGAGACTCGCGTTCAGACCGACCGGGTCCTCACCATCCCCAACATTCTGAGCATGGCTCGCCTCGTGGGCGTGCCGCTCTTCCTGTGGCTGATTCTCCGACCCGTGTTCGGCGGCCCCAACAGCGATGGCTGGGCCCTGCTCGTGCTGATGCTCAGCGGCGTCAGCGACTACCTCGACGGAAAACTCGCGCGGCGCTGGAACCAGATCAGCAACCTCGGCCGGCTGCTCGATCCCGCCGCCGACCGCTTGTACATCCTGTCGACTCTCGTGGGGCTCACCTGGCGGGAGATCCTTCCCCTCTGGCTGACGGCCGCGCTTCTGGCGCGCGAGGCCATGCTGCTCGTGATGGTGGGAATCCTCCGCCGGCACGGTTACCCGCCGCCGCAGGTGAACTTCCTCGGGAAAGCTGCGACATTCAACTTGATGTACGCCTTCCCGTTGCTGCTTCTCAGTGACGGAACGGGCTGGCTTTCGTCACTCGCTGAAGTTTTCGGGTGGGCCTTCGCCGGATGGGGTACAACTCTGTATTGGTGGGCAGGGATCCTGTACGTGGTCCAGGTCCGTCGACTCGTGAAGGCGGATACCGTGGCCGATTGAGCCCGTCTGTCCTGTGTCGAGCAGCGTCGCCGGCAACAACGAGGACGTCCCCAGGGCCTCTGAGCGGACAGGTGAAGTCGGCAGGACCGTCGTCTCTTCAAGGAGGACGCTTCCGACATGAAGGCCGTTGTGATGGCCGGCGGCGAGGGAACCCGCCTTCGCCCCATGACCTCGAGCATGCCCAAGCCTCTACTGCCGGTGGTGAACCGGCCGATCATGGAGCATGTCCTACGACTGCTCAAGAGGCACGGTCTCAACGAGACCGTGGTCACCGTGCAGTTTCTCGCCTCCCTCGTCAGGAACTACTTCGGCGACGGAGAAGAGCTCGGCATGGAGCTCACGTATGCCAACGAGGAAAAGCCACTCGGTACAGCGGGCAGCGTGAAGAACGCCGAGGAAGCGTTGAAGGACGACGCCTTCCTCGTCATCTCGGGGGACGCGCTCACAGATTTCGACCTCTCCGATCTCATCGCCTTCCACAAGGAGAAGGGCGCCCTCGTCACGGTCTGTCTGACCCGGGTGCCCAATCCGCTGGAATTCGGCATCACAATCGTCGACGAAGAGGGCAAGGTCGAGCGGTTCCTGGAGAAACCCACCTGGGGCCAGGTCTTCTCGGACACCGTGAACACGGGCATCTACGTGATGGAGCCCGAGGTCTTCGACTACGTCCAGGCAGACACCTCAGTTGACTGGTCGGGTGACGTCTTCCCGCAGCTGATGAAGGAGGGCAAGCCGATCTACGGCTATGTCGCCGAGGGCTACTGGGAGGACGTGGGTACCCACGAGAGCTATGTGAAGGCCCAGGCGGACGTCCTGGAGGGCAAGGTCCAGGTCGACATCGACGGATTCGAGATCTCGCCCGGGGTGTGGGTCTCGGAAGGCGCCGAGGTGCACCCCGACGCCGAGCTCCGCGGACCGCTGTACATCGGCGACTACGCCAAGGTCGAGGCGGGCGCCGAGATCCGTGAGCACAGCGTCATCGGGTCGAACGTGGTCGTGAAGAGCGGCGCCTTCCTGCACAAGGCGGTCGTCCACGACAACGTGTACGTCGGGCAGCAGAGCAATCTGCGCGGCTGCGTGATCGGGAAGAACACCGACATCATGCGGGCCGCCCGGATCGAGGACGGCGCCGTCATCGGGGACGAGTGCCTCATCGGCGAAGAGTCCATCGTCCAGGGCAACGTGCGGGTCTACCCCTTCAAGACGATCGAGGCCGGCGCCTTCGTCAACACCTCCGTCATCTGGGAGTCCCGGGGACAGGCCCATCTCTTCGGGGCCCGCGGGGTCTCCGGCATCCTGAACGTGGAGATCACCCCCGAACTGGCCGTCCGGCTCGCCGGCGCGTACGCGACGACCCTCAAGAAGGGGTCGACCGTCACCACCGCGCGCGACCACTCCCGTGGCGCCCGGGCGCTGAAACGGGCCGTGATCTCAGCCTTGCAGGCCAGCGCCATCGACGTACGGGACCTGGAGAACGTACCGCTGCCGGTGGCGAGACAGCAGACCGCGCGGGGCAGCGCCGGCGGCATCATGGTGCGGACCTCGCCCGGTGTGCCCGACTCCGTCGACATCATGTTCTTCGACGAACGGGGAGCGGACCTCTCGCAGGGCGGACAGCGGAAGCTGGACCGGGTGTTCGCGCGCCAGGAGTACCGGCGGGCCTTCCCCGGTGAGATCGGCGACCTGTCGTTCCCGGCGAGCGTCTTCGACTCGTACACCGGCTCCCTGCTGCGGAACGTCGACACCACCGGGATCGCGGAAGCCGGGCTGAAGGTCGTCGTGGACGCCTCCAACGGCAGTGCCGGGCTCGTCCTGCCCAGCCTGCTCGGGCGGCTCCAGGTCGACTCGCTGACCATCAACCCCGGTCTCGACGAGTCCCGGCCCACCGAGTCGGCCGAGAGTCGGCGAGCCGGTCTCGTGCGGCTCGGAGAGATCGTGGCCTCCGCGCGGGCCGCGTTCGGAGTGCGGTTCGACCCCGTCGGCGAACGCCTTTCGCTCGTGGACGAGCGGGGCCGGATCATCGAGGACGACCGGGCGCTCCTGGTGATGCTGGACCTGGTCGCCGCCGAGCGGCGGTCCGGGCGGGTGGCGCTTCCGGTGACCACGACCCGTATCGCCGAGCAGGTGGCCGCCTACCACGGCACCCAGGTGGAGTGGACGACGACCTCGCCCGACGACCTCACGCGGGTCGGACGGGAGGAGTCCACGATCTTCGGCGGCGACGGGCGCGGCGGGTTCATCGTGCCCGAGTTCAGCAGCGTCTTCGACGGCGCCGCGGCGTTCGTGCGGCTGATCGGGCTGGTGGCGCGGACGCAGCTCACACTGAGCCAGATCGACGCCCGGATCCCGCGGGCGCACGTCCTGAAGAGGGACATCGCCACCCCGTGGGCCGTGAAGGGGCTCGTGATGCGCCGGGTGGTGGAGGCCGCGGGCAGCCGGTCCGTGGACACCACCGACGGAGTACGGGTCGTGGAGGCCGACGGGCGCTGGGTGATGGTGCTGCCCGACCCCGCCGAGGCCGTCACCCATCTGTGGGCGGAGGGCCCCGACGACGCCTCCGCCCAGGTCCTGCTCGACGAGTGGGCCGAGGTGGTCGAGAGCGCAGGTCGCTGACGGTACGGACCGTTCCCGGCCGGGAGGTGCCCGAAGGGTGCCTCCCGGCCGCCGGGAGGGGCCATTCGGCGGTAGGCCGTGCGACGTGCGACGATGTGCGGCATGTCGCAGCAGCCCCCCGTTCGGAGCACCGGATCACCGCCGCCGCGTCCGGACGCGTCGATGTCGCTGCTGAACAACGTGATCGACCACGCGCTCGACGACGGCTACGCCGAGGCGACCGCCCGGCGCGCGGCCGAGGGCGGCGGACTGCCCCGCAGTCTGCGGGCCAAGCTCGGTGTCGCGGCGGGGCTCCTGCTGGCCGCCGTCGTGGTGACCGTCGGCGCCGCCGAGGCGCGGATCTCCGCACCGGTCGTCGCCAAGGAGCGCCAGGACCTGATCGACCGGATCGAGAAGGAGACGTCCTCCGCCGATCAGCTGGAGCAGGACGTCGAGCGGATCCGGGACGAGGTCGGAGCGCGCCAGCGGCAGGCCCTGCAGCAGCACGGCGGTGACCAGACCGAGCTGGTGGCCCTGCTCTCGGGCGCGACGCCCGTGCACGGCCCCGGGGTGAAGCTCGTCGTCGACGACGCCAAGGGCACCGACCCCGGGGGCGGCGGGCCGAGGGAGAGCGCCGGCTTCACCGACACCGGCAGGGTCCGGGACCGGGACCTGCAACGCGTGGTCAACGGGCTGTGGGAGTCGGGTGCCGAGGCCGTCGCCATCAACGGGCAGCGGCTGACGTCGCTGTCCGCGATCCGGGCGGCCGGTGACGCCGTACTCGTCGACAACAGGCCGCTGGTGCCGCCGTACACCGTCCTCGCGATCGGGGACGGGCAGCGGCTGAGCACCGCGTTCCAGGACAGCGCCGACGGGCAGTACCTGCACGCGCTGGTGGAGAACTTCGGGATCAGGAGCCGGATCTCGGCCGAGGGCGATGTGCGCCTGCCGGCCGCGCCGAGCCTGACCGTACGTACCGCAGAGCCGAGGGGGGTCGGGGCGGCGACGCCCTCAGGCCCGGCCACGGCCGACACAGGGAAGGGCACATCGTGATCGCCGTACTGGGCCTGATCGTCGGAGTCGTGGTCGGACTGTTGGTCCGACCCGAGGTTCCGGCGGTGGTCGAGCCCTATCTCCCGATCGCCGTGGTCGCCGCCCTCGACGCGGTCTTCGGCGGTCTGCGGGCCATGCTCGACGGGATCTTCGTCGACAAGGTCTTCGTCGTCTCGTTCCTCTCGAACGTGGTCGTGGCCGCGCTGATCGTCTTCCTCGGCGACAAGCTGGGCGTCGGCGCGCAGCTGTCGACCGGTGTCGTCGTCGTGCTCGGCATCCGTATCTTCTCCAACGCGGCCGCCATCCGGCGGCACGTGTTCCGGGCGTGAGGCCGATGAGCGAGAACCCCGAGAACCACCCCGAGAACGCCGGCCGGCCCGAGAGCACCGGGGCCGCCGGGAACGCCGGGCGGCCCGAGTCGGGAAGGCCCGGTCCCGAGAGGCGCGTCCCGCCCGAGGCGCTACCGCCCGAGGTACCGGCCGAGGACGTACGGATGCCCGAGGTGCCCGCGGCGCCCGTCGCGGCCGGAGCGCCGGCCTCCACCGGGCCGAGCGGGCGGCGCAGGCTCGCCTCCGCCCTGTGGCCGCCCCGGGTGACCCGGGCCCAACTCGTCGTCGCCCTGCTGCTGTTCGTCCTCGGTCTGGGCCTGGCCATCCAGGTCTCCTCGACGAGCGAGAACAGCGCGCTGCGCGGCGCCCGCCAGGAGGACCTCGTGCGGATCCTCGACGAACTCGACGACCGCACGCAGCGCCTGGAGGACGAGAAGACCCGGCTGGAGAAGCAGCGCACCGAGCTGGAGTCCAGCTCGGACCAGGCCGAGGAGGCGCGCAAGCAGACCCAGGAGAAGGAGCGGCAGCTCGGCATCCTGGCGGGCAGCGTCGCCGCCGAGGGACCGGGCATCACCCTCACCGTCGGTGATCCGACCGGGGCGGTCGAGTCCGACATGCTGCTCGACGCCATCCAGGAGCTGCGCGCAGCGGGGGCCGAGGCGATCCAGGTCAACGGTGTCCGGGTGGTCGCGGACAGTTATTTCACCGGGAGCGGTGATGAGATGCGGATCGATGGAACGAAGGTGGCCGCTCCGTACGTCTTCAAGGTCATCGGCAAGCCGGAGGATCTCGAGCCCGCGCTCAACATCCCCGGCGGTGTCGTGCAGACCCTGGAGAAGGAGCAGGCCACGGCCACGGTGGAGCGGTCGGCGAAGATCGTCGTCGATGCCTTGCGACCCGCGAAGCGGCCTGACTACGCTCAGTCGTCCTCCCAGTGAGCGGGGGACGAGGGGGGTCCCGCGACAAGGGCACGACGTTGCGGGGGGTCGGCGCACCACAACGGTGGTGCGTGGTGGAAACTGTCCGGAGGATACGGACGTTGTGAAGGTGTCCGGGTCGGCAGGTGTGAAGGATCTCGGTTCGTCCTGCCCCACGGGCGGGTCTGTTTCGGTCAAGGGGAATCGCCCGTGAAGTTGTTTGCGAAGTTGTTCGGCAAGAGCGGACGCGAGGACGGCGGCAACGCCAAGCACGCCGCGCCGCGCCACGCCCAGAGCGAGGAGCAGGGCGGCGAGCGCCCGCTCTTCCGTGACGAGGTCGACGGTCGGGGGGGTGACATTCCGGGCACGCAGGGCGCGTCTTCTGTTGACCCCGCCGGGGCCGCCCGCATAGGTTTCGGAGAACCATCAACCTCAAGTACGGGTGGAGGGTTTACGCCCGACCCGTACGCGACACAGACCTCCGCGGGGCAGCCGCGGCAGGAGGATGCGTCCATGCCGGTGTGCACGAGGTGCGGTCACCGCAACACGGCCGACAGTCGCTTCTGCTCCCACTGCGGTACGCCGCTGCGGGGCGGGGTCGCTCCCGAGCGGGCGTCGGAGACGACGTCGACGATCTCCATCTCGGGGCTCGAGGCGTATGACGCCGAGGTCACCGGCCAGAACGCCCTTCCGTCGCTGTCGCCCGAGGCACTCGCCGCCGTGGAGGCGCTGCCGTTGGGCTCCGCGCTCCTCGTGGTGCGCCGGGGTCCGAACTCGGGCAGCCGGTTCCTGCTCGACGGTGAGCTGACGACGGCCGGCCGTCACCCGCAGAGCGACATCTTCCTGGACGACTTCACCGTCTCCCGGCGGCATGTCGAGTTCCGGCGGGCGCCGGACGGCAGCTTCACCGTGGCCGACGTCGGCAGCCTCAACGGCACCTACGTCAACCGCGAGCCGATCGAGTCGGTCGTCCTGTCCAACGGCGACGAGGTGCAGATCGGCAAGTACCGGCTGGTCTTCTACTCGAGCCAGCGAGGCGTGTGACGCCTCGGGGAAAGCCCCTTCAGGGAAGGTCCATGCTGCGAACACCGACGGGCGGTGCCGGCTCCGGCACCGCCTCGGGCGACCGGCTGGTGAGCATCGGCACGGTGCTGAACCAGCTGCGCGACGAATTTCCCGAAGTGACGATCTCCAAGATCCGGTTCCTGGAGGCCGAGGGGCTGGTCGAGCCCCGTCGTACGGCCTCCGGGTACCGGAAGTTCAGCCCGCAGGACGTGGAGCGGCTCGCCCGCATCCTGCGGATGCAGCGGGACCACTATCTTCCGCTGAAGGTCATCCGCGAGCATCTCGACGCCCTGGAGCGGGGGGAGCCGATCAAGCTCCCGGCGCCCGGGCGTCGGCGCGACCTGGTCGAGGGCGCCTGGGACGAGGACGAGGCGGAGCCGGAGGCGCCGACCGTCGCCCGGCTCGGGCGCGCCGAGCTGATCGCCGCCGCCGACGTGACCGAGGCCGAGCTCGCCGCATGGGAGGCGTACGGCCTGATCTCCGAGGCGGAGGGCGGCGGATACGACGCCGAGACCGTCACCGTCGCGAGGCTCGTGGCGGATCTGGGGAGATTCGGTCTGGAGCCCCGGCACCTGCGGTCCGTGAAGGCGGCCGCCGACCGGGAGGCCGGACTGATCGAGCAGGTGGTCGCGCCGCTGCGCCGGCACCGCAATCCGCAGACCAGGGCCCATGCGGAGGCCACCGCAAAGGAGCTCGCCGCTCAGTCGGTGCGGTTGCACGCGGCCCTGGTGCAGACCGCTCTCGGGCTTCGCCTGCCGTGATCCTGGGGCTCCCGGGAGGGGGCCCGGGGAGGGCTCGGGCAGGGCGTCGAGGGGGGGCCCGACTATCCAAACCGGTCGGGCACGTCCTAGGGTTGCTGTGTGAACGAGCTCGACGTTGTGGGTGTCCGGGTGGAAATGCCCTCCAACCAGCCGATCGTGCTCCTGCGTGAAGTGGGAGGCGATCGGTACCTCCCCATCTGGATCGGACCGGGTGAGGCGACCGCGATCGCCTTCGCCCAGCAGGGGATGGCCCCTCCGCGGCCGCTGACGCACGACCTGTTCAAGGACGTGCTGGAGGCCGTCGGGCAGGAGCTCACCGAGGTCCGCATCACGGATCTGCGTGACGGGGTCTTCTACGCCGAGCTGGTCTTCGCCAGCGGCGTGGAGGTCAGCGCGCGCCCGTCGGACGCGATAGCCCTGGCCCTTCGGACCGGGACGCCGATCTACGGCAGCGACGGCGTGCTGGACGACGCCGGCATCGCGATTCCGGACGAGCAGGAGGACGAGGTGGAGAAGTTCCGCGAGTTCCTCGACCAGATCTCACCGGAGGACTTCGGGACCAACAGCCAGTGAGACGGAGCGGCTCGGCCGGAGGCCGTCCGTGGGGTGCCACGAGGGCATTCGAGTAGCCTTTCCCCGCAGGGAGACACGCGAAACCACTCTCAGGGTGATTATCACTCGGCGTGCCGAGTGTGGCGATCGTTGACGCGCCCCAAGTGACTGCCTACCTTCGTGTGGGCAGGTCAAGGACGGAGGGTCGGCGTGATGAGCAGCGCGGACGGTACGGCAGGGAGCTCGCTCGGGCGCTTGTCCGGGGAGAGCGGTCCGTATCCGCTTCACGGCAGGGTGGGCGACTTCGGGACGGACACCGGTGCCGACGGCGGGATCGCCGACGAGGCGATCGGCTATCGCGGGCCGACGGCCTGCGCGGCCGCCGGGATCACCTATCGCCAGTTGGACTACTGGGCGCGCACCGGGCTCGTGGAGCCGAGCGTGCGGCCCGCGTACGGGTCGGGGACGCAGCGGCTGTACAGCTTCCGCGACGTCGTCGTACTGAAGATCGTCAAGCGTTTCCTCGACACCGGGGTGGCCCTCCAGAACATCCGGGCCGCGGTGCAGCACCTGCGCGCCCGGGGCTTTCGCGACCTGGAGCGGATGACGCTGATGAGCGACGGGGCCACGGTGTACGAGTGCTCCTCGCCCGACGAGGTCGTCGACCTCCTCCAGGGCGGGCAGGGCGTCTTCGGCATCGCCGTCGGGGTGGTGTGGCGGGACGTCGAGGCGGCGCTGTCGCAGCTCCACGGGGAGCGCGTCGACACCGGCGAGACGCTCGTGGGTCACAACCCGGGTGACGAGCTGGCGCGGCGACGGCGCGACAGGGCCGTCTGAGGGCGACTGCCGACGGGCCGGTCTTCCCCCGGGAGCCTCCCGGCTCCTCCAGGGGCCTGAGGGGCCTTCCGAGGTCCCGGCGGGGGTTCCCTGGCGTTCCGCGGGGGCGTTGTCAGTGGCGTAGGGCAGCATCGGACCTGTGAGAGCCGCGCCCACGATCCTGCATCTCGACATGGATGCCTTCTTCGCCGCCGCCGAGCAGGCGTCGAAGCCCAGCCTGCGCGGCAAGCCGGTGGTCGTCGGCGGCCTCGGGCCGCGCGGCGTGGTCGCCACCGCCTCCTACGAGGCCCGCCGCTTCGGGGTGCATTCGGCCATGCCCATGGGCCAGGCGCGGCGGCTCGCGCCGAACGCGGCCTATCTCGTGCCGCGCTTCGCCTTCTACCGCTCGATCAGCGACCAGGTCATGGAGCTGCTCCGGCGGCTGTCCCCGCTCGTGGAGCCGCTGAGCCTCGACGAGGCCTTCGTCGACCTGGAGGCCGGCGGTGTCGCCGACGACAGCGCGGGCGCGCGGGCGGCGGGGGAGCGGCTGCGGGTCGACATCCTCGCGACCACCGGGCTCACCGGTTCCGTCGGGCTGGCCGGGTCCAAGATGATCGCGAAGATCGCTTCCGAGGAGGCGAAGCCGGACGGTCTCGTCCTCATCGAGCCCGGCACCGAGCGGGAGCTGCTCGGGCCCCGGTCGGTGCGGATCCTGCCCGGGGTCGGGCCGGCCACGGGGGAGCATCTGAGACGCGCCGGGATGGTCACCGTCGCCGACCTCGCAGAGGCGGGCGAGGACGAGCTCGTACGGCTCCTGGGGCGGGCGCACGGGACGTCGCTGCACCGGATGGCCCAGGGGCACGACGACCGGCCCGTGGTGGCCGAGCGGGACGCGAAGTCGGTGTCGGTCGAGGACACCTTCGACGTGGACCTGCACGACCGGGTGCGGATCCGGTCCGAGGTCGAGCGGCTCGCGGAGCGGTGTGTGGGGCGGCTGCGCGCGTCCGGGCACTCCGGGCGGACCATCGTCCTGAAGGTGCGGCGCTACGACTTCTCCACGCTCACCCGGTCCGAGACGCTGCGCGGGCCGACGGACGACCCGGGCGTGGTCCGGGAGGCCGCGGGGCGGCTCCTGGAGGCGGTGGACACGACGGGGGGCGTGCGGCTGCTCGGCGTCGGGGTGAGCGGTCTCGCCGACTACACGCAGGAGGACCTGTTCGCCCAGGCGGAGGCGGCGGAGCGGCCGGCGGAGGAGGCGGCGCCCGAGGGCGCCGACGAGGCGGAGGAGGCGCCGACCGCCGTGGCGGAGGGCGCCGAGCGGGTCTGGGCGCCCGGCCACGACGTGCGGCACGACGCGCACGGGGCGGGGTGGGTCCAGGGGAGCGGGGTCGGGCGGGTCACGGTGCGGTTCGAGGAGCCGTGGTCCGGGCCGGGGCGGGTGCGGACCTTCGCCGTGGACGACCCGGAGCTCCATCCGTCCGAGCCGCTGCCGCTGGTGCGGGGGGACGCGGCGGCGTGACGGAGCCACCCGCGTCGCCGCGCGGGTGGGGTCCGTCACCGGGCCGCGCGGTCAGGCGCCGTCCTGGCCGGCCAGGCGGCCGAAGTCCTTGTCCGGGGCGTCCGTGGGCGCGGGCGGCAGCGCCAGGCTGTAGTGCCGGTAGAGCTGGAGCTCCTGCTCGGGGGAGAGATGACGGCCCACGCCGAAGTCCGGGGCGTCCTTGATCAGGGCCCTTTCGTACGGGATGTGGAGTCCGTCGTCGAGCAGGGAGCTCGGCTCCAGGGGGACGAAGGCGTCCCGGCTGAACAGCCCGGTGCGGACCGCGGCCCATTCCGGGATGCCGGTCGCGTCGTCCAGGTACACCTCGTCCACGGTTCCGATCTTGTGCCCGCTTCGGTCGAACGCCTTGCGGCCGATCAGGCTGCGCGGATCGATGTCGGTCTGCACGGTCCCTCCAACTGGTCGCAACTGCTCTACACCCCTACGAAAGTGCACAACTGGGATGTCGGCCACTTGAGCGATGGGAGCCGCAACCTCGCTGGTAGGCTGGTTGTGGCTGTCGACCCTGTGCGGGAGAGTCCCCCGGAGAATTCTTCCGGTGGGCGCCGAAGGAGCAAATCCTCCCCGGAATCTCTCAGGCCCCTGTACCGCGCGGACGAGGTCACTCTGGAAAGCAGAGCGGATGTCCGACGGCATCTCGCTCTCACCGACGGTGAAAGCCGGCGTGCCGCGAGGCGTGCCGGTGAAACTCTCAGGTTGAGATGACAGAGGGGGAGGCCGTCCGGGTACCCGCGCCGTGGTGCCCCTCGCAGGTCGTGACGACCAGGAGGCCTCCGTACATGACCGCCAACCGCACTCCGCTCTCCGAGCTCGAACAGGGCATCCCGTTCGAGCAGCGGCACATCGGGCCCGACGCCGAGGCCCGGGCCAAGATGCTCGCCCAGGTCGGTTACGGCTCGCTGGACGAGCTCACGGCCGCCGCGGTGCCGGACGTGATCAAGAACGCCGAGGCCCTGGGTCTGCCGGCCGCGCGCACCGAGGCCGAGGTCCTCGCCGAGCTGCGCACGCTCGCCGACCGCAACCAGGTCCTCGCCCCGATGATCGGCCTCGGCTACTACGGCACCTTCACGCCGCCGGTCATCCTCCGCAACGTCATGGAGAACCCCTCCTGGTACACGGCCTACACGCCGTACCAGCCGGAGATCTCGCAGGGCCGCCTGGAGGCCCTCCTCAACTTCCAGACGATGGTGGCCGACCTCACCGGTCTGCCCACCTCCGGCGCCTCCCTCCTCGACGAGGGCACCGCCGCCGCCGAGGCCATGGCGCTCTCGCGCCGCGTCGGCAAGGTCAAGAAGGGCGTCTTCCTCGTCGACGCCGACGCCCTGCCGCAGACCGTCGCCGTCATCGAGACCCGCGCCGAGCCGACCGGTGTCGAGGTCGTCGTCGCCGACCTGAGCGCCGGCATCCCGGCCGAGATCGCCGAGCGCGGCGTCTTCGGCGTGCTGCTCCAGTACCCGGGTGCCTCCGGCGCCGTCCGCGACATCAAGCCGCTGATCGACGCCGCGCACGAGCTCGGCGCGATCGTCACCGTCGCCGCCGACCTGCTCGCGCTCACCCTGCTCACCTCGCCCGGCGAGCTGGGCGCGGACATCGCCGTCGGCACGACGCAGCGCTTCGGCGTCCCCATGGGCTTCGGCGGTCCGCACGCCGGCTACATGGCCGTCCAGGACAAGCACGCCCGCTCCCTGCCCGGCCGCCTCGTGGGCGTCTCCGTCGACGCCGACGGCAACCGCGCCTACCGCCTGGCCCTGCAGACCCGCGAGCAGCACATCCGCCGCGAGAAGGCCACCAGCAACATCTGCACCGCGCAGGTGCTGCTCGCCGTGATGGCCGGCATGTACGCCGTCTACCACGGTCCGGACGGCCTGCGGCAGATCGCGGAGCGGACCCACCGCTACGCCGCCGTCCTCGCCGCGGGCCTCACCGCCGGCGGCGTCGAGGTCGTGCACGGCTCCTACTTCGACACCGTCACCGTCCGCGTGCCCGGCAAGGCCGACGAGGTCGTCGCCGCCGCCCGCGCGGCCGGCGTCAACCTCCACCGCGTCGACGCCGACCTCGTCTCGGTCTCCTGCGACGAGACCACCGGCCGCGCGCAGCTCGCCGCGGTCTGGGGCGCCTTCGGGGTCGAGGGCGACATCGAGGCCCTCGACGCCGCCACCGAGGACGCGATCCCGGCCTCGCTGCTGCGCTCCGACGCGTACCTGACCCACCCGGTCTTCCACGCGCACCGCTCCGAGACCTCGATGCTGCGCTACCTGCGCAAGCTCGCGGACCGCGACTACGCGCTGGACCGGGGCATGATCCCGCTCGGCTCCTGCACCATGAAGCTGAACGCGACCACCGAGATGGAGCCGGTGACCTGGCCCGAGTTCGGCCAGATGCACCCGTTCGCCCCGATCGACCAGGCGCAGGGCTACGTCACGCTCATCACCGAGCTGGAGGACCGCCTCGCCGAGGTCACCGGCTACGACAAGGTGTCGATCCAGCCGAACGCCGGCTCGCAGGGCGAGCTCGCGGGTCTGCTCGCGGTCCGCGCCTACCACCGTGCCAACGGCGATCTCCGGCGCACCGTGTGCCTCATCCCGTCCTCCGCTCACGGCACCAACGCCGCGTCCGCGGTGATGGCCGGCATGAAGGTCGTCGTGGTCAAGACGGCCGAGGACGGCGAGGTCGACGTCACCGACCTGCGCGCCAAGATCGAGCAGTACCGGGACGAGCTGTCCGTGCTGATGATCACCTACCCGTCCACGCACGGCGTCTTCGAGGAGCACGTCGCCGACATCTGCGCCGAGGTCCACGAGGCCGGCGGTCAGGTGTACGTCGACGGTGCCAACCTCAACGCGCTGGTCGGTCTGGCCAAGCCGGGCCACTTCGGCGGCGACGTGTCGCACCTGAACCTGCACAAGACCTTCTGCATCCCGCACGGCGGCGGCGGCCCCGGCGTCGGTCCGGTCGGCGTCCGCGCGCACCTCGCGCCGTTCCTGCCGAACCACCCGCTCCAGCCCACCGCGGGCCCGGAGACGGGCGTCGGCCCGATCTCGGCGGCCCCCTGGGGCTCCGCCGGCATCCTGCCGATCTCCTGGTCCTACGTGCGCCTCATGGGCGGCGAGGGCCTCACGCGCGCCACCCAGGTCGCCGTCCTCGCGGCGAACTACATCGCCAAGCGCCTGGAGCCGCACTTCCCCGTGCTCTACACCGGTCCGAACGGGCTGGTCGCGCACGAGTGCATCGTCGACATCCGTCCGCTGGCCAAGGCCACCGGCGTCAGCGTCGACGACATCGCGAAGCGCCTCATCGACTACGGCTTCCACGCGCCGACGATGTCCTTCCCGGTCGCCGGCACGCTGATGATCGAGCCGACCGAGTCCGAGGACCTGACCGAGCTCGACCGCTTCTGCGACACCATGATCGCGATCCGGGCCGAGATCGAGAAGGTCGCCTCGGGCCAGTGGCCCGCCGACGACAACCCGCTGCACAACGCCCCGCACACCGCGGCGGCGCTGGGCGGCGAGTGGAACCACCCGTACACGCGCGACGAGGCGGTCTTCCCGGCCGGTGTCTCGGCCGCCGACAAGTACTGGCCGCCGGTGCGCCGCATCGACGGTGCCTTCGGCGACCGGAACCTGGTCTGCTCCTGCCCGCCGCTGGACGAGTACGACAACTGAGCACGCGTCGAGGGCCGGTGCGGAGGATCTCCTCCGGGCCGGCCCTCGGCTGTTCTCTCCTCGTACGGCGTCCGGCCGCGCGCCCTCAGGCGGCGGTCGTCACCCGTCCGGCCGTCAGCGGCCGGTGCGGGGCGATGATCTGCCCGTCCGGCAGCAGCTCACCGGTGTCCTCGAAGAGCAGGACGCCGTTGCACAGCAGGCTCCAGCCCTGTTCCGGATGGTGTGCCAGGAGTCGGGCCGCCTCCCGGTCGGCGGAGTCGGCGGTCGGACAGGCAGGCTGGTGCTGGCACATGGGTGGGTTCTCTCGCTGCGTCGTGGTGGATGTCCTGCGGCTCTGCGCGCTCATGGCCGCCCCCGTCGGTCGGTTCGGTTCCTGTCCCAGTCTTGCCCCACGGACGGTCTTCCGCAGGTATTTCGCGGCAGACCGTCCTTTCCTGTGTAGACGCATCACCCGCAGGGGCGGTTCAGGTCAACTGCACCCTCTCTTCGGGTGGTTCGTAGTGGTCCCAGTGGGCTAGTCCGTACGGGAGGGGCGTGCGGGAGGCGCGCTCGGGCGCGCGGCCCGGACAGAAGTGCGCCCCGTGACCCGAGCGGGTCACGGGGCGGGGCGACGCGGGTGAGCCGGATCAGGCGGGCGCCGGCGAGCCCAGGAGGGGCGGCGGCGCGAGTCGCGTACTGAGCACCGGCAGGAGATCGGCGACCTGGTACGGGCGGTGGGCCGCGATCCCCGGGGGTGCGGGGGCCAGGGGCACCATCAGATCGGCCGCGGCCGGTGCGACGGTCGTGCCGTCCGCCTCGGAGTCGGCCTGGAGCCAGAGCGTCAGCATGTAGAGCTCCGGTACGGACAGCAGCCTCGGCCGGTACGTGACGGGCAGGGCCTCCGCCTGGAGCAGGGCCTGCTCGGTGGCGGAGACGTACGGCCCCTCGAAGAAGTGCGAGAAGGCCCAGCCGTCCGGGGTGAGCATGGTGTCCGCGGCGGCGATCGCCCGGTCCCCGTTCCGGATCAGGAAGCGCCAGCCGGCGAGCCGGGTGCGGGGCACGAGCCCCGGTGCTCCGGTGACGCCGAGGACGTGCACGGGCAGAGGGTGTTCGGGGCTCAGCGGTCCTTGTGCGGCCCGCAGCGCGGGAGTTCGCGGCTCGCGGACGGCGGTCGGTGAGCCGAGGGCCGCGAGGACACTGCGGAGGGCCGGCGCAGGGGCCGGGGAGGGTCGGAGCATGGTGGGTCGCCTCTCGCTCAGGAGACACGGTGACGCGTGGGCAGGTACGACGGCGCTGTCGGCGGCGGGGCCAGAGGGGGACATGGGGCCATGGCCGGGCGCCAACACTCTGCCTCGTCCGCGGAGTTTATACGACACGTGTTCACACAGTGTTTCCGCTAGACCTCGCCGATATTCCTGACAAGACGTCATCAGGCCGTAATCGACGGGAGTTGAAGCGGAATCTCCGAGGCTCTGCCACTCCCACCTGCGTATTCCTCGCGAAGGCGGACGGCTGAATGTGAACCCCGCCTCCCGGGACAATACGACATTGGTATATGTCGCTCGTTCCTTGCCTTCGGAATGTGCCCATGGAGCACTCCGTCCAGCCTATCCTCCGAGAGGCCGGTTCCGCAGGCGTTGTCGATCAGCGGGCTGGGCATCATCGTCCGTGACGCGCGGCCGCCCGGGCGGCCGCCCACTCTGGGAGGGACGCTTCGATGGGGGAGAAGGTCGCGGCCGACGGGTTCGGCCCGTCCGACCGGCAGCAGTACCGGAGAAAGCTCCAGCAGTGTCTCGCGGGGCTGGCGCGGCTGCTGGCGGAGAAGAGGTTCGACCGGCCGCGCAATCTCATGGGCGTGGAGATCGAACTCAATCTCGCCGGTGCCGACGGGCTGCCCCGGATGCTCAACGGCCCGGTTCTCGAAAAGATCGCCAGCCCCGATTTCCAGACAGAACTCGGAATGTTCAACCTCGAAGTGAACATCGCGCCCCACCAGCTCGACGGCCGTGTATTCGACCGGCTCGCGGAAGAGATCGGAACTGGCATCGGATATGCCGACCGCAAGGCCTCGGAACTCGACGCCGGTGTCGTCATGATCGGCATACTCCCCACGCTCGGCCAGCACGACCTGGTCCCCGAGAACCTCTCGGACAACGACCGCTACACCCTCCTCAACGACCAGATACTCGCCGCCCGCGGTGAGGACTTCACCCTCGACATCCACGGCGTCGAACACCTGCTGTGCACCTCCGAGTCGATCGTCCCCGAGGCCGCCTGCACCTCGGTGCAGCTGCACCTCCAGGTCACGCCGGCCCGGTTCGCCGCCGTGTGGAACGCGGCGCAGGCCGTGTCCGGCGTGCAGATCGCGCTCGGCGCCAACGCGCCCTTCGTCTTCGGCCGCGAACTGTGGCGGGAGTCCCGGCCGCCGCTCTTCCAGCAGGCCACCGACACCCGCCCGCCCGAGCTCCAGTCCCAGGGGGTCCGGCCGCGCACCTGGTTCGGCGAGCGCTGGGTGGACTCGGTGTACGACCTCTTCGAGGAGAACGTCCGCTACTTCCCCGCCCTGCTGCCGCTCTGCGACGAGGAGGACCCGCTGCTCGTCCTGGACCGGGGCGGGGTGCCGCGACTCCAGGAGCTGGTCCTGCACAACGGCACCGTCTACCGCTGGAACAGGCCGGTGTACGGCTGGGTCGACGGCGTCCCGCACCTGCGCGTCGAGAACCGGGTGCTGCCGGCCGGGCCGACCGTCACCGACGTGATCGCCAACGCGGCCTTCTACTACGGGCTCGTCCGCTCGCTCGCCGACGACCCCCGGCCGGTGTGGAAGCGGATGGCCTTCCAGGACGCCGAGGCCAACTTCGACACCGCCTGCCGCCACGGCATCGAAGCGGAGCTGCGCTGGCCCCGCTCGGGCCGCGCCGGCGGCATCGCGACCCTCCCGGCGGTCCGCCTCGTCCTCGACGAACTGCTGCCGCTGGCCGCCGCGGGGCTCGACGCCTGGCACATCGAGCCGGCCGACCGGGACTTCTACCTGGGCGTGATCGAGCAGCGCTGTCTGCGGCGGGTGAACGGCGCCTCCTGGCAGGCCGACACCTACCACCGGGCCGTGGAGTCGGGCCTCGACCGGGAGGCGGCCCTCGCGGCGACCACCCGCCGCTACCGGACGCTCATGCTCACGGGCGAGCCGGTGCACAGCTGGCCGGTGGGGATCGGCTGACCTCCTCCCCGCCCCCTCCATGGGTGATCATGTCAGGGTGGTCCCGGGCGGCCGGGGCCGCCGGAACGGCATGAGCCCGCGAGGGGAAGTGGAGACAGGTGTGGTGTCGGAGCAACGACTGAGGGACCTCGCCCCGCCCCCCGACGGCCTGCCGCGCGGGGTGCTGCGCTCCGAGACGCTCATCGTGCTCGCGCTCTCGCTCGGGGCGAGCGGGGTGTCGGCGCTCATCAGCTTCATCGGCTCGCTGACCAGACCGGGCTCCCTGAAGCAGCAGGCCGCGACGCTCAACGGCTCCTACGCCCCCGGGCGGCCGTGGCTCGACCTGTCCTGGCAGCTCTTCGGCATCGCCACCGCGCTGGTCCCGGTCGTGCTCGTCGCCCATCTGCTGACGCGGGAGGGCCCGGGGGTCCGGGGACTGCGGGCCATCGGCTTCGACCGGACCCGCCCGTGGTCCGACCTCGGGCGGGGGACCCTCGTCGCCGCGGGGATCGGGAGCGCGGGCCTGGCGTTCTACCTGGCGGCGCGGGCGTCCGGGTTCAACCTCACCGTGGTGCCCGAATCGCTCCCCGAGGTGTGGTGGAAGTACCCGGTGCTGATCCTCTCGGCGCTGCAGAACGCCGTCCTGGAGGAGGTGGTCGTCGTCGGCTACCTGCTGCGCAGGCTCGGCCAGTTGGGCTGGTCGCCGATGGCGGCGCTGGCCGCCAGCTCGGTGCTGCGCGGCTCGTACCACCTGTACCAGGGGATCGGCGGCTTCCTCGGCAACCTGGTGATGGGCGTGGTCTTCGTGCTGCTCTACCGCCGCTGGGGGCGGGTCGGCCCGCTGGTCGCGGCGCACGCGCTGCTCGACATCGTCGCCTTCGTCGGGTACGGACTGCTTGCCGGGAAGGTGGGCTGGCTGCCCACGGTGTGACGCGGCGGCCGGGTCGGCGACGCGGGGGGGCGTACGGCCCGGAGCCGTACGCCCCCTCGCGTACGGTCACACGTGCAGGTCGCCCTCGATGACGGTGACGGCGTGGCCGTTCAGCAGGGTGCGCTCGCCCCGCAGACGGGTCCGGACGAGGCCCGTGCGGGCGCCGCCCTGGAAGCCGGTGAGCTCCTCGCGGCCGAGCCGGGCCGACCAGTACGGGGCGAGCGCGGTGTGGGCGCTGCCGGTCACCGGGTCCTCGTCGATCCCGACCGCGGGGAAGAAGCCCCGCGACGCGAACGCGTATCCCGCGTCGGGGCGTTCGGCGGCGGCGGTCGCGATGACGCCGCGCGAGGAGAGCACCTTGAGAGCGGCGAAGTCCGGGGTGAGGGAGCGGACGGCGGCCTCGTCGCGCAGCTCGACGAGGAGGTCGCCGATGTGCTCGGCGGTGTCGTGGACGGCGACGACCTCGGCGCCGAGCGCCTTCTCCAGACCCGCGGGGACGGGCACCGGAGTGAGGGACGAGGTCGGGAAGTCCATCGTGATCGTGCCGTCGGCCTCGGCAGTGGTGATCAGGACGCCGCAGCGGGCGGCGAAGCGGACCGTGCCGCTCGCGGTGCCGGTCGTGTGCAGGACGTGCGCCGTGGCCAGGGTGGCGTGGCCGCACATGTCGACCTCGGTGGTCGGGGTGAACCAGCGCAGCGCCCAGTCGGCCTCCCCTCCGGCGGGCAGTGGATGGGCGAAGGCGGTCTCCGACAGGTTGACCTCGGCGGCGACCTGCTGGAGCCAGGCGTCGTCGGGGAACGAGTCGAGGAGCAGGACTCCGGCCGGGTTGCCGGAGAAGGGCCGGTCGGTGAAGGCGTCGACGATTCGGATGCGCATGCCGCCGACCGTACCGGGGGCGGAAATCCTCGGACCAAGGCCAATCGCGGAGAACTGGACCCCTTCCTCCGCGCGTCGTCCCTGACGGCCGAGAGGGCGAGGGGGGCTCTTCGATGATGTTCGGGTACGGGGACGACGGGTGGCTGCTGCTCTTCTACCCGGTGCTGCTGTGGGTGCCCTTCGGGCCCTTCCTCATGGGCGCCACCGGGGTGTGGTGCGCCCGGCGGCCCGGCCCGTGGCCGTGGGTGTGGACGGTGCTGCTCCCGCTGGTGCCGGTGGGGGTCTCCGCGACGGCGATGCTCCTGCCCCGGGGGCAGTCGCCGCGCACCGACGACCTCGTCGGCTACCTCCTCGTCTACGTCCTCGGCATCACGGTGCTGCCGTGGCTGCTGGGGTACGGGGCCACCCGGGTCGTGCGCGCGGTGCGGGCCCGCCGCGGTGGGGGAGGCGGGGTCACAGAGGTGTCAGGACCATGAGGATCTCGTCGCGGTCGTCACCGGCGGCCAGGCGCAGGGCTCCGGGCCAGCGGCCGATCTCCCGCCAGCCGAGCCGGCCGTAGAACTCCTCCAGGCCGGTGCCGCCGCGTGCCGCGAGGCGCAGCTGCTCCAGCTCCATCTCGTCGCGGGCGATCACGTGGGCCCGGCGCACCAGACCGGCGCCGATGCCCCGCCCCCGCATCCCCAGGCGGGTCTGGACGTGGTGCAGGGTGCCCCAGTGCGCGACCAGCGGATGGGTGTCGCGGCGGAGGCACAGCCAGCCCGCGAGGGCGCCGTCGACGGTGGCGGTGACGAGGCGGCTGCGCGCCGGGTCGAGCCCCGCGACGATCCGGTCGACGGCGGCGGCGACCTCGGCCGGGTCGACCGGCGCGAACGGGAACCCGGCGGCCCCGCCCGCGTCGCTGACCTCGGTCCAGCACTCGGCGAGGAGCGGCACGAGCCCGGCGGGCACGGCCCCGGGAGTGGTGAACTGCGCGAAGTGCGGTGCGATGGCGGCGGGCATGGCGGGATTCTCCCAGGTCACCGGGGTGGGCCGGGGATCAGGCCGGCTCCAGCGAGAACTGGGTGCCCAGCTCCTCGAAGCCCAGAGCGGCGGCGACCCGCCGGGAGGCCGGGGGCCGCGCCCGCCATTGTGGGAGGAGGCCGGCGGCGAGGGCGTCGGCCACCGCCGCGGACGCCGCCGTACGTGCCAGTCCCCGGCCGCGTGCCTCGGGGGCCGTCAGCACGCTGAGGTGGGCGGTGCGGCGGGGCCAGGCCCGGTGTCCCGCGGCGGCCACCACCCGGCCCTGCTCGCGGATCACGAACGCGGGGGAGGTGATGTCGTCCAGGGCGGCTTCCTCGGTGTCCTCCCGACCGGAGGCCTCCTCCAGGGCGCGCAGCGCCGGGTGGTCGCCGGGCAGCCGTTCCACCGTCCACGGTCCGGGGGCCGGGCGGAAGCCGCCGGCGGACGCGTACGCCAGGGCCGCCGGGCCCAGCACCCCGGCCACCGGCAGCACGTCGCGCAGGGACGCCTCGTCCACCAGGGACTCCACGGGCAGGCCGGCGAGGGCGGCGCGGACGGCGGTGGCGGCGGCGCGCGACGGGACGGTCACGAGAGCCGATCCACCGAGGGCGACCACACCGATCCAGCCGGGCGGGCTCAATGCCGAGTCCGGGGACACGGTGACGGTCACGCCGGTGGCCGGGAACGACCCTGCTGCGTGGGCCAGTTCCTCCCACAGGCGGCGGGCCTTGAGCAGCAGGGGAAGCGTCGGCATGGCACCGATCATGCCGGACGGATCCGGGTCAGCCCCGCTCGCGGAGGTGGCGGTCCAGTTCCGCCGCGCCGGACAGGAGCGCGCGGCCGCGGGCCGACAGGCGGTCGCGCCACTCGGTCAGCGCGGCCTCCAGCGGCGCGAGGCCGCCCGCCGCGTGGACGTGGGCGATCAGCGGGGCGATGCGCTCCAGTGGGTGGCCGCCGCGTCTGAGCTGGTGGGCCAGCCGGGCGTCCCGTACGGCGGCCTCGTCGTACACGCGGTATCCGGTCCGGGGGTCGCGCCCCGGGCGGACCAGACCGGCCTCCTCCCACGCGCGCAGGGTCGCGGGGCGGATGCCGAGCCGTCGCGCCAGCGGCCCGATGAACGTGCCGGCGGGCTCGGACGGCGCCGCAGGATCCGGGGCCAGGTCGCGCAGGGCGCCCTCCACGTCGCGGAGGGTCCTCCGGTCCTCCAGGAGCTGGGCGTGGCTCTCGTCGATCAGACGGAAGGCCTCGTCGGGCGCGTCCTGGTTCACCGCCCGCATGATCGCCGTCGCCGTCGGGTGGCCGTGGCCGGGCAGCAGGGCGAGGAACGCGCGCAGGGCTCCGGCGTGGAGGGGGGTGTAGGTGCGGTAGCCGTGGGGCGTGCGGGCGGCGGCGGGGAGGATGCCGGCCTCCTCGTAGTTCCTGACCGCCTGGGTCGACAGACCGTGGGCGCGGGCCAGGTCGACGGGCCTGAGCCGATCCGTGCTTTGAGGCTTCTTCCTCATGAGGCCCATGGTAGCGGGGATGATCCGAGCAAAAGTCTCCACCGAATCTTCAACGATAGCGTGGAAGGCATGCCGACCGACATCAAGCACACCACGCATGCCGTCGCCGCCGCCGCCCTCATGGGGATGCTTCCGGCCAGACCCGGGCTCCTCGCCCTGGGCGAGCCCACCCACGGGGAGGACGCGCTGCTCGACGTCCGCAACGCGCTCTTCCGGGAGCTGGTGGAGCGCGAGGGCTACCGGACGATCGCGCTGGAGACCGACTGCCTGAGGGGCCTGACGGTCGACGACCACGTCACCTCGGGCACGGGCTCCCTCGACGACGCCATGGAGCACGGCCTCAGCCACGGCTGGGGCGCCTCGGCCGCCAACCGTGAACTCGTGCGCTGGATGCGCGCGTTCAACGAAGGCCGCCCCTCGGCCGACCGGCTCCGCTTCGCGGGGTTCGACGGGCCGCTGGAGATCACCGGAGCCGAGAGCCCCCGGCGGGCACTCACCTCGCTGCACGGGTACCTCGCGGACCGGGTGGACGCGGACCTGCTCCCCTGCGCCTCCGGCACGCTCGCCGAGCTGCTCGGCGCCGACGAGCGGTGGACGGAGCCCGCCGCCATGATGGATCCGGCTCGTTCCGTCGGGCGGTCGGCGGAGGCGGACCGGCTGCGCCTGATCGCCGACGACCTGGCGGCGCTGCTCGACGCGCAGCGGCCGCACCTGGTCGCGGTGAGCTCGCCGGAGGAGTGGGACCGGGCCCGGCTGTACGCGCGCACCGCGCTGGGCCTGCTGCGCTACCACCACGGGATGGCCGACCCCTCGCCCGCCCGCCTGTCCCGGCTGGTGGCCGTCCGGGACCTGATGATGTCCCGGAACCTGCTCGCGCTCGCCGAGCGAGGCCCGACGCTGGTGTACGCCCACAACGGCCACCTCCAGCGGCGGCGGAGCTCGATGCGGATGGGCGGACGGCTGCTGGAGTGGTGGGGCGCCGGAGCCCTGGTGAGCGCCGAACTCGGCGCGGACTACGCCTTCGTGGCGACGGCCCTGGGCACGATCCGGCACCAGGGCGTGGACGAGCCCGCGCCGGACAGCGTCGAAGGGCTGCTGTACGCGCTCGCGGAGGAGAGCAGCCTCGTCGACGCCCGGCGGCTCTCCTCCGCCCTGGGCGACGAGCGGCCCCCGCGACGGGAGTCCCCGTGGTTCGGCTACGCCCCCTTCGACCCGGCCCATCTCGCGGACTGCGACGGCATGGTGTTCGTCAGGGACGTCCGGCGGACGGCGCCGACCGCCGCCACCGGCCGGTGATCCACCGCCACCGGCCGGTGATCCACCGCCACCAGCCTGCGATCCACCGCCACGAGCAGGTGATCCGTCGTCGTGGGTCTGTGATGCGTCGTCACCGCCCGGTGTCCGCCCTCACGGACCGGTGATCCGCGCGAGCGGGAGGAAGCGGGTGCGCTCGGCGGGGGTGACGAGCTCGTCCAGGTCGGTGAAGTAGTACGACGTCGTCGTGCCGGCCACCACGTCGAGGAGGAACCGGCTGCACAGCGGAGGATGGAACTCCCACAGGGGGCCGCGCCCCTCGTTGAGGAGGACCGGCCACTCCTCCGGCTCGGTGCCGGGGCGGACCAGCCAGTACAGGACGTGCCCGGAGCCCTCCACGTACGCCCAGGGCACCAGCCGGTCCCCGTCCCGGAGTCCGTCCGGCCTCTCCTCGCCGGCGTCCCAAAGGTCGGCGAGGTCCTCCGCGCGTTCCGCGCACTGTCCGACCAGGTCGTACAGCGGGTCCGGGCAGCCCGGGGACAGCAGCCAGACCGTGTCGGCGAAGAGTCCGCCGCCGTACGTCTCGACGAGGCGCCGGTAGTCGGCCGGCAGCGTCAGGCCGAGGGACTCCTCCACCGGCCCCCACTCCACGGACGCGGCGTCGCCCGGCGGCGGGCACAGGCGCGTCAGGGGCGTGGTGTGGCGCAGGCTCCGGGCGATCCGCACGTCGTCCGCCAGGGCGCTGAGCCGCGCCGGGGTCCGTGAGGCGTCCAGGACCACGGCGCGCATCCGGTCGCCGACGGCCGCGCGGGGAGCCGGCGACCACCACGAAGGGTGCTTGGCCCGGTCGACGAAACCCTCGTCCCCGGCCGCCGTACGGACCATGGCCCCCACCGGCGCGACGGCCGTGACGACCACCTCGTGCTCCTCATGATCGACCAGCATGACGCCCACTCTGCACCACGCCTGACGGCCCCGGCGCAGGAGGTGGGGCGGTGCGGGGGAGGGCGCGGAGGTGTCCTGTCTCACCGAAGTTAGTCGCTCGCGTGCTGCTGACCTGCGTGGACTGGATTGGGTGAGACGCGTGGACTCGGTTCGTTGAGACAGACCGCGAGTCTCAAGCCTGCCGCATCGCGTGTAGAGGACGGTGTCCGGACCGTATCCCCCGCCGGGCGCCGAGCGATCACGGGGCTGCCGCGCACACGGACAGGTGCTGATGTCAGTGCCAGCCCATACGATCTGGGCACGTGTGAACCGTGGAACGGAAGTGACAAGTGGCGCCTCAACGACCTTGGGCGATCGAGGACATCGCAATTGGTAAAAGCGACCAAGATCTGTTCGATCACCGTTCTGTGGCACAGCAACTGGCGCGTACGGTCAAGGAAACGACCGGTTCTCTGGCGGTGGGGCTGATCGGGCCGTTCGGCAGCGGCAAGTCCTCCGTGGTGCGACTGCTGACGACGGAACTGGCCGTTAACTCCGACTGGGCGGTTCTCCACGTAAGCGCGGAGCACCACAGTGGCGTCGCCCGGGCACGCGCGTTGATGTACGCCTTGCTTGAGGCGGCGCATCAAAAGAAGTTGATCGACGACGACACCTACGCCCGCGAGCGGTCCTGCCTCGAAGGGAGCAGGCAGCGCACGCTCCCGCGGGCAACTCGCCAAGCCGATGCTCCGGGGAAGCCCTCGTGGCTGCGGTATCTGCGCGCAGCCGGTGCTGGCCTGGGCTGGGTACTCGCGATGCTCGTGGTCCTGTGGCTGTTGGGCGTTGGTGCGGTCGCGGTGGTACATCTCCTGGGTTCGGGGCACCACGTCTCGGCCTTGACATGGTTCGCGCCGAAGGGAGCCTCTTCGCTGACAGGCGTCCTGGTCAGCGCCGCCGCGATCGCGGCTGTCCTTGCGGCGGGCCGGGAGGGAGCCCTGCAGTCATTGAAGGCCTACGAGATCACTGTGAGCAGCCCGCGGCCTGAGTCGACCGACGAGCTCGAGCAGGCTTTTGTGAGACTCCTGCGTTGTATCAAGCGGCGGTTGGTGATCGCGGTGGACGACATCGATCGGCTGGCCGCATCGGATGTTCTTGACGCGCTCGCCACCGTGCGCAGCTTCTTGTTGACGGGAACCCAGCATCGGCATCAGCCGGTGTTCGTCCTCTCCTGTGACGAGGACATCGTGCGTGAAGCGATCGTCGGGGTCCGTCCTGGTCTGGCTCATCGTCCCACCACAGCCAACAGCCCCAGCACTGCCGGGAGCTCATCTTCCGATCCAGAGTCCGGACAGTCTCTGCGAGGAGCTGACGACGCAGTGCGCAAGGCGACCGAGGATGCTGCTCAGGAATACCTGAACAAGCTGTTCACTATTCGCCTGGTTTTGCCCGCACACTATGACGCGGACCTGCGGGACTACGCTGAAGAGCTGCTCATGGGCGCCGCTCCGTACCATCCCGTCGTAGCGGAAGTTGGCGGGCCCACGCAGACCCGGAGGCTGCTGGAAGTCCTCATCCACCGCCGAGTGCGTGATCCCCGCCATGTCATCCGGCTGCTCAATTCCTTCTTCAGCGACTACCAACTCGCTCGGCGTCGTGAACAGCCTGTCGGGACCCGTCCGGCGCGTATCGCACCCGGCGAAGTTACCGGGTTTCCCATCGAACTGGCTCGCCTCACTGTGTTGCGGCATGACTTCCGCGACCTGTACGACGCTATTCAGGACGAAAATCGATTGCTTCACCTTCTCGACGAAGCTCTCCTCGGTTCGCCGGAAGCTCATGCGGATCCCCTGGTCGCGGATTACCGGGCACCTGGCTCACCCGGCCGCCTGGACCAGGAAAAGTACCCAGGTCTGGCATTCCTCAACGCCACCGCTGCCCGGGCCCGCACACAGCGACCGGCCCAGATTGGCCCGCTGATCACCCTGGGGTCCTCCCGGGCCAGTCGCCTGCTCGGCAGCCAGATGGCTATGGAGATCGAAAACGACCTGGTTCAGCGGAACGGAGCAGCTCTCGCGGCGCGTCTGGCCGAAGGCGAACACCGGACGCGAATCGTGGAGGCTGCTACGGCATCGCTTGAGGCCGCCCGTCCAGGACAGGACCTCGACAACGCAGTCACAGCCGTCCTTGAGGCCCTTGGCCAAGTCTCGGGTCTGCTGTCCGTCGATCTGTCCGAGGGCGAGGAGCACGCCGTGCACGCACTGACGGACTGCATCGTTCGGCAGTATGAACGCCTCACCCTCCCTGTTCCCAGCCACCTGCTCATACCTCTGCTTGACCTGACCATCCCGGCACACCTTCCGAGAGTGCGACAGGCCCTGCTGCCAGTCCCCGAGGACCAGGGAGAAGCTCGGACCTGGGCGCTGGCCCTCCTGTCCTTGCCTGCCGGCGAGGACGCCGCGTTTCTCGCGCCATCTCTCGACAACTACTTCAACTCTCTCGCCGGTGACGGCGATGGGCACGAGCTGTCCTACTGGGAGAATCAGAGCCAACGGCCGGACACCGCCTCTTGGCCGCCCACGGCGCTTGCCGCCCTACTCAACATGGCGGCACGGCATGACGACGCTGCCGCTGTACGCCAGGTGGGCTTGCTGATCACCATCCGTGATGACAACCGAGTCTGGGACGGTACGGTATTGCCAGCCCTGCTGGAAACCCTGTCCTCCAGCGCTGCGGTGCGCCGTGAGGCGGTGGGAATCCTCTGTCTGGCCCCCGATCCTTCAGCTGAGTGGGGAGACGGTGTTGAGGATGGCGAAACCACGCTCCTGGCAACACAGATCATTCAGGCCGTCGCCCAGGCCCTGCAGGACGACGATGACGCGGACAGCATGCTCATCATGATGGAGTTGCTGACTCGTTGGCTGCCCCCGGCTCAACAGCTTCCGGATGAGCCGGTCGCGGAACAGGCCATCGCCGGCGCCGCCGCGGTCGCGTCCTCTGTCCATCCCGATCTCACTGTCGCAGCCGGTGCGATTCTCGAACAGCTCCACGAGGAACAGGCTGCCTCCTGCGCCACCACGATGGCCGCACAGTTGGCCGACCATCGAGATCTCGGCGACGACACCGGTACGGGCCTGCGAGACATTCTGATCGGCTACCTCCGGCGGAGTGAGAACTCCGATGCCGAAGCCACCCATCGCGCTATTACTACCGTCACCGCAGCTCTCACGGGCGAGATGGAGGCCTCCACACCGGCTGGCCGGTTCGCGCGCTCTACCTTGCCGATGCTGTTGACAACCCGCCCTGGCATCGACATGACGACCACTTTGATCCAGCGCCTCACGGGTTCTCTCGCTCCCAACAACCCCGCTCACGCGCAAGAAGTACTGCCCAGCCTTCGAGTTCTTCTGCGGAACCCAACTGCGCGAGAAGGTCAACTCGCCTTTGTCATCCAGCAGGTCCAGCAACTCATGAACTCCGGCACCCCGGCCATCGCACTGGACTTCGCCGCCCACTACATCACCACACCCGTGGTCGACGTGAACTGGCTGAACTGGTTCGCCTCACACTGGCCGACTCTCTCGTCCCCCACCCGTAGCCTCTCCGTGGCGGCAGCCGAGCGCCCCGAACTGCAAAGCATCCCCGTACTGCGCGACCACCTGATCCAGCATCTGCTGGAAACCGACGACACCGAACCCTGGCAGTACGCGGACGCACTGTGGAACCACTCCACCGCAGACCAGCAAGGTAGTCTGCTGGCCTTCGCCCGAACCCGTTGCCCAGCGCTGGCTCACCGCGCTGATCAGGCAGACGCAGACCTTCTGACCACCGCGCTCGTGAAGGCCGGCGACCAGATTAGCGACGTACTTGCTCTGATCCAGGAGGCTCCAGAATTCGACAACGCGGTCATGTGGTACCTAAACAACCGTCTGGAGCAGCCGGATTGGACGCCTTTGCTTGCCGCCTCCGCGATCGCTGCGTCCAGCGACCCGGCTGCTCTCTGGAAGCATGTCTTGCCGTTCATGACCGAAGATCAAAGCAGTGCCACCCGAGCAGCTGCGTTTATCGGCGCGCTCATCGAGCATCACCAGGAGTCGGTGCCCGATGACATCGTCACGAGTCTTACTCCCGTACTTTGCGAGGCCGAGCCCCAGCTCGCCACGTCGCTCGGCCACGCTCTGCGTCCCCTGCCCGCAACGGCACGGAAGCTGCGCAGAGCCATGGATGGTTTCAGCAGTACTCCTGCACAACGTGCGCGGAACGCCGCGTTCAAGGAAGCGAGTGGTATTTGATCCGCCATTGTCTGGATCTAGTGGGACCGTGCCCTGCGATCCCGGCCGATCGAAGGATTGCGAGTGACCTTGTGGGCGGATTCGCCTACAAGGTCACTGCGAGTGGACAGCAGTCTCAACAGCTCGAGTAAGGAGGGAAGGGGTTCCATCGTCTTTCGGGGTCTGCGTCCCCAGGCTGATGCGGTGGAGGGATTGTTTCGCGAGGGAAGAACGCGTCGTAGATCATCCGGCTTGGATGGAAGGCGACGAACTTGTGGGTGGAGAAATGCCGCTCGACCCATTGGACCAGTGGGTCCTTGCGGTCCTGGGGGACGTAGCCGAGGAGGATGCCGCGGACTGTGATTTGCTCGACAAGCCAGGAGACATGGCCGGTAGAAACCGCGCGGTGTTCCCATTCCCGGCCTGCGAGTAGTCCCGAGAGTGCCACGACTTGAGGATGGAAGACCATCGTGAGCGTCAGGTCGGGGGAGGGGGGATTCCCGGTGCCGTCGGTGAGGATGCGACGTGCAGTGTCGCGCAGATCGAACGGGTCGGCGGACTGTTGTAGCCAGTTGAAGTAGATCTTATGTGCATTCAGGTAAGCGCTGCGAACCCAGCGGCGGCCGTGGCGGGCCACCAGGTTTCGGTGGTGTCTCTGAGCTCGCAGTGTGTCGGGGAGCCTGCTGACATCGACTTGCTCGTCGGCGTTGGCGATGCCGTCGCCGATCCAGAGGCGGTGGCGGAGGCAGACGTTGCGGTCATGAGTGGTCCAGCAGGTGACGGTCATGGTGATGCCTGCGGCGTGGGTGCAACGGCGGCAGGCGGGACGCTGGATGGCGGTGTGCAGGGCTGAGCGCGGACGGCCGATGGCGCCAGGCTTGTCGGTGGCCACGGCGTCGGTGTCGAGGAATTCGGGCAGGGCCAGTTCCAGGGCGCGTTGGCGGACGCCGGCTGCGGCGGCGAGAGGTTCAAGGAGCATGTTGGCCGGGGTCTTCTTAGTGCGGCGGATCTTCAAGAGGGGCAGCAACTGGTCGGCCGGAAGGTGGTTGGCGGCGGCGAGCCTGTGGAGGAAGGAGTCCAGGGTCTCGTTGTGAAAGAGGGGGATGGTGCGCGGAAGCGGCAGTCTCGGCGGCACTACTCGTCGCGTTCCCGCAGACGGCGGAGGCTGGGGAGGGCTCTGAGGCGTTCACGGTGGGCCGCGGCGCGGCAAAGACGGGGACACCACACCGGCTGGCATCGACGCCCGCGTGAGGAGCTTGTCTTCTGCTGCAGATCCTGCCCGCAGTGTCCGCATTGCCCCCTAGCCCACCGGGCTTCGTAGGAGGCTTGCCTGCAAGGCTCGGAGCACCAGCGAAAAGGACGGTTGCGATCGACGACGGTGCCGCAGTGGGCGCAGGGCGCGCTGTGGACGGTGTGCCGACGGGCTCCTTGGCGCGAGAGCGGGACGCGCTTGCGGCGGGCGATCACACGGCAGCGGTCGGAACACCATCGTGCGGGTCGGCCCTTGGCCCTCCGCGAGCGAAGGGGCTGGAAACAGTAGCCGCACCGCGTGTCGATCAGTGCTCGTTGCAGGTCAGTAAGGGGACGTCCCGTGACCGCGGCCAGTTTCTCGATGGGGGGAGGGCCGACGGAGCCCGCCGCGCAAAGGTGGGAGCGTAGATCAGCGGGTGGGAGGTGGTTGGCGTGCGCCAGGCGCCGGATGTAGGAGTCGACGGTGTCGTCGTCGCCCGGGCGAACGTAGATCGGCAGGCAGGGAGGAGGGATATCGATCATCGCTGCCTGGTCGGCTTTCGATCGGGACGAACGGATTCTGCGGCGTGATCCAGGGGGATGGCATTGATGCCTTCCTTGGTGACGCGTTCGGTGCCGTTGAGGATCGCGTCGATCGCGGCGCCCCGGATGGCGTGGGACAGGGCTCCGATCATCCCGTCGGTGCGGTTGTGTAGGTAGCGGTCCAGTCTGACTAGGCTGCGTGGTGGATGGTCGTGCAGGATCAGAGTGTCTTCCATGGTCGCGATCAGCCCTTTCCATTCGTCGCCGTAGGGGAACGTGCCGGTAGGGACCAGCGTGAAGCGGCCCGCGATCTGAGCGCCTCGCGTGCCGACCAGCAGTTCACTGGTCTCCAGGTCGATGCCCGCATAGACGAAGGTGGCGGGGATGCGCTCAGAGAAGTACTTCAAGGTGTCGGAGACCTCGGCGCCGGCCTGGGTCCTCTGGGAAATGTTGTGGATCTCGTCGACGAGCACGAGACCCGTGCGGGTATCGGTGCAGACACCCACCACGGCCTCGATGATGTCGGTCATGTTCGACCGGGGACGGACCGGAAGTCCCAGGAACCGGGCGAACTCCGCCGCGACCATGCGGGCGGTCGCAGCGGGCGGAACGGTGATGTAGAGGACCGGGATGCGGTCGCCGACCTTCGGGTGACGGGCCCGGTCGAGGAGTTCGTGGGCGCGGCCGAGTTGGGCGATGGCGCTGGTCTTGCCCGTGCCCGGTTGTCCCGAGACCATCAGACCGCGCCGGGCGCTGATCGCGTGCCGGTTAAGCAGGACCAGGCGACGGCCGCAGATCCGGGTCTTTTCGACGAACGACGCGGAGACCGTGAGCATCCGGGCGTGATGATCGAGGCGATCCTCGTCGTAAAGGTCCCGCTCGGTCGGTGACAGATGCCGCAGTTCATCCGGGGACAGTCGGGCCGGGGGCGGAGGCGGGCCGTCGATGAACTTCCGCCACCCGGCCAGAGTGGTCAGCTGCCGGTTCGCCTCGGCGTCGGCCTCCTGCACTGTCGTGGGCCCGGCCGCTGGGCAGGAGCGGGTCATGGTCGCCTCCAGGGGTTGGCGAGCGGGTCGAACAGGCCTAGCGGGATGACGTCGGCGAGGTCGGTGTCCGACTCGGCGTTGTGTTCGGGCGCGGTGGCGGGCGGATCGGGGACCGGGCGGACGGTCGTGGTGGCCCCGGGTGCGAGCGGCGACGCGGCGGTCGCGCTTCGAGCGCTTGGTCGGCCGGCCCTGTTCCGCAGCGGGACCGTCGTGGGCCCGCCGCAGCAGGGCCGTTCCTCGGTACCGCCAGGGACCTGGGCGCGAGCGTGGTCCCAGGCCAGCTCACCGAAGGGGACTCCGGCGCGGTGCAGATGCTTCCAGAACACGGTGATCCACCGATCCGCGCGGGAGTCGCGTACCCAGATCCGGGAGACGTCGTAGGGGTCGTAGTGGACCTCCCACAGGCCCTTCTTCGCCGTCACCCCGGAGCGCTGGCGGCGCAGCGGGTTCAACTCGGGGCTGTCGTAGGTGCGGTGCTTGATGCGGATCCCGTAGGCGTTGATCGCCTGCCAGCGCTCGGGCAGCAGCTCGACGTAGTCCTCCCCGCTGAGCGGCACTGGCACGTATCCGCAGGACTCGAGCAGCGTGGCGTACTTCTCGTTCGGCGAGAACGCCCGTGCCGGTGCGTCCGGGTCGCGTAGAGAGTCGTGGGGCCTGGTCTGCCAGACGGCAACGATCCATTCGTCGAGCAGGCTCTGAAGTTCGGGCAGCGACCACAGCGGTCCTTCTTCCAGCCCTTGGCCGCGGCGGTCTGTCGTCGATCCGGTGTATCCCGCGACGAACTGGGCGAACAACGTGGCCACGGAGCCCAGGGTCTTCTCGATCGTGCCCTTGTCGGTCGGCGTCGCCTTGTGCGCCGGCTGCAGGTTGATGCCCAAGTAGCGGCAGGACGCGCGGAAGGCGTGCGAGATGAACACGCTGCCGTGGTCGCAGACGATCGTCTCCGGCACGACCACCGGGCGGGCGGCCGCGTGTTCCAGTCGCTTGTCGATGCTCAGCAGCCGCCGGTGCGGCAACGCTGACCGGGACATCCGCAAGGCATCCGCCCAGCCAGGACGCATCGCCTCAGGGGTAACACTGCGAGCCAGCAGCGCGGAGGCGTCCGCGGCCTTCGTGGAGGGCCGCAGCACTGCTGCGGTGATCGACCTGGTGGCGATGTCGACCATGCCCGTCAGTTCGACCTTCTCGGCAACACCGTCATCCAGTCTCACCAGCACGTCCATCGGCGTGGAATCGATCTGCATCAGCTCGCCGGGCGCACTCGCCGGGACTTCGCCAAACGGCCCAGACGGCCGTGCACCGATCGAGCGGCGAGTTCGGGCCGACCCGGTGGCGTGGGTGCCCCTGGCGAGCTTGTCGAACAGCCGGTAGAGCGTGGCCCGAGACGGCAGTTCAATGCCAGTGGTTTCCTCCTGGTCGGACAGGATCTGTTTGGTTCGCCAGATGGTGAAGCCGATCGTCCTCGACGATGCTTCGGCGGTCTCGGCAATCGCCTGTCGCATGGCCTCCACCACGGCGGGCTCGACCTGGCCGAAGTCCTGCATCTGCTTGGCCGACCGGCGGTCCGCCAGCCCGACCAGTCCATCGCGCTGGTACCGCTGGCGCCGCTGCTTGATTCCGCTGGCCGACACCTGGTGCCCGGCTGCCGTCAGCTCCGCAGCCTTGGCCCGCTCGCGCTGGGCAAGCGAGTGTTGTTCCGGATCAAACTCCGGCCGCGGCTTGGTCTCTTCTGGAGCATCTGGCGGCAGGCCGTGCAAGACCTCCAGGATGTGTCTCTCCCACCAGCGGGCCTGTTCAGCGGCGGCCTCGGGAAACTCCGCGATGCGGGAGGTCTGCGGCACTCGCCTCTTGCCGGTCACCGGCCGGCTCCGTTGGCCAAGTGGACGAGCGTGCGCGGACCCAGCAACTCGACCGTCATTGCCTCGGAGGTCAGATCCTGGGTCCAGAGGAGGTGGAACAGCACCGGCAGCGTGAGCAGCCGATCCCCGGCGGCGTCCGCCCCCGCCATGAGAGGTCCCGGGGCTGCGAAGACCTCTCGGAGCCGGGCAGCCGCCGGGTGGTGCAGACACCGTGGATGCCGGTAGCGCGACAGCCACCGGACATTCGCGAGCAGCACCGCGTCCGGTGTCCCCAGCCGCTCGAATCTCCATCCGGCCTGGGCGCAGAGCAGACGCGTCACCTCGAACGCCTCGGCGTCCTTCGGCTCGATCCGATCGTCCGCACGAACATCGACGAGCACCGCCGAGCCGTCCGCGCGGCGCACGAAGTAGTCCGGGGCGTGCCGACGCTCCCGCTCACCGTCATTCCAGTGCAGCCAGAACGGCTGCGAGCCGATCCCCACCACGCTCGGATCGAAGTCCATCAGCAGCAGTCGGTCCCGTTCCAGCCACGACTCGAAGCCGACGTGTCGCCCGGTCGTCGCCGCCCAGTACCAGCCGGGGAAGTGACGCTCACCGCGCGACCAGCGAAACGTACGTACCGGATCGACATCCTCGAACCGGCCCGTCACACAGTCCCGCAGCGGACGCCGACGACGCCCATGCACCGCGTCCACGTACGACAACTCGATGCACGGCCCCGCGTGATCCCCCCCCAGCTGCTACAGCCATCCAGCACCCCCAGCGTCTTCAGTGGCGCGACTAGGTTCGCTGAGACAGAAGCCCGAACGGCTCGGTTCCTTGAGAAGACGACTCGATTGAGTGAGACAGGACAGGAGGGATTTCTTGTCGGTCTCTTGCTCGACGAACAGTTCCGATATATCGTTGAGGCATCGCGACAGTTCGACGATGGAATCCCGATGAAAGGAGCGTTGCGATGCGTTCACATGGACACGAGCACGGACACGGGCACGGCCGTGGAGGCTGCGGCCCCGGGCCTCGGGGGGACTTCGAGGGGCGGCGTGCTGCGTTCGGGCCCTTCGGGCCCGGGTACGGCGGCGGGCCGTTCGGCGGCGGCTTCGGTGGCCGTGGCCGCGGTGGCGGCCGGGGCAGGGCGCGGCGCGGTGACGTGCGCGCCTCGATCCTGGCGCTCCTGAAGGACCGCCCGATGCACGGCTACGAGATGATCCGGGAGATCGGCGAGCGCAGCGACGGGGCGTGGAAGCCCAGTCCCGGCTCGGTCTACCCGACCCTCCAGATGCTGGAGGACGAGGGGCTGATCACCAGCGCGAGCGAGGGCGGCAAGAAGCTGTTCACGCTCACCGAATCCGGGCGCGCCGAGGCCGAGGAAGGCCCCGACGCTCCGTGGGAGGAGGCCGGGCGCGGGGTCGACTGGGAGGCCGTGAACGAGATCCGGCAGGCCGGCTTCGGTCTGATGGAGGCGTTCGGGCAGGTCTGGAAGACCGGCAGCCCCGAGCAGCGGCAGAAGGCGGTCTCCGTGATCAACGAGGCCCGCAAGAAGCTCTACCTCATCCTCGCCGACGAGCACTGAGGCGCACGAAGGCCGGGGCCCCGCGACGATCGTCGCGGGGCCCCGGCCGTCTCTCCCCGGGTACGGTCAGGCCACCAGGCCCGAGAGCTTGCGCAGGGACTCGGTCAGCGCCGCCGTCGCCGAGTCCCTGAGCTTGCCCGCCATCAGGGAGACCGCCGCACCGGTGAACTCCCCGTCGATCCGTACCGTCGTGGCCTCGCCGTCCGCCGCCAGCGAGTAGCGCGTGGTGACGACGACCCCCATCGGCCCCTTGCCCCGGACGGCGAAGGCGCGCTCGGGCTCCAGCTCCTCCACCGTCCAGAGCACCTCGGCGGGGAAACCCATCAGCTTCATGTTCTCCGTGAAGGTGGCGCCCGCCTCCAGCGGTTCGGGGCCGCCGTTCGGGAAGTTCGTGTGGGTGGCGTTCCACTCGCCGTACGACGAGAAGTCCGTGAGCTGCGCCCAGACCTTTCCGGCCGGCGCCTCGATCCGTGCCTCCGCGCTGACTTCGGCCATGCGACCACCCCTTCACGCGTGCCAACTGGGTTCCGGTGTCGCGGAACGTAGCGGCGCGGCCGTGAACATTCAATACTGATGAACCGTCAGTTCTGCGGTCGCCGGTCCCGTGCCGTCGCCGATCCACCAGATCTCGGCCGAGTCGAAGCTGTCCGAGGCCCGCGGGGCCCCGTCCTCCTCGTGGCAGTGGAAGGCCGCCCAGAACAGATCGGCCGGCAGCGCCTCCCGGGGCGCGTACACCCGGTACACGTACTGCCGCCCGTCGCGCGAGGGCAGGGCCACCATCCAGAACACGACCGGAGGACGAGCGGAGGGGGGTCCGTGGTTGCGTCGGGGGCGCGGGGCAAGGCGGCGCGCGCCTCTCGGGGGCGACGCGCGCGATCTCATCCGTAAGGAGGAGGAGCCGCGCGCGCGTGCCCAACTCCGGTGGGACGCGGACATGCTTCTCCCCGGTGATGTCCCGGCGGCCTGGGCCTGATGAGGTGGGAGGGTGCACCATCCCGTCCCGCGGCCCCAGCCGCTCCCGTCGTCCGCCGCCCCGCGCCCGGAGCGCGCGCACCTCCTGACGCCCTCGCTCGCGGCGGTCGCGTCGGGCGCGCGCCGCAGGGCCCTCAGGGACGGCGACCGTCAGATCGACACCGCCCACCTCCTGCACGCGCTCGTCGAGTCCGACCCCGAGGTCGGCGCCGCCTTCGAGGGCGGCCACCAGCTCGCCCGCGTCCTCGGCTACCTCGTCCAGCGGTCCATCGGCTACGGCCTGCGCTGGCAGCGGTCGGACGAGGAGTCCGCGACCCGGAGCCTGCTCCCCGCCGCGCGCGCGACCGAGCCCCTGGGTCCCCGCACCTCCCCCTGGTCGCCGGCCGCGGCCGCGGCGCTGGAGGGCGCCTTCCGGCGGGCCGCCGACCGGGGCGAGACACAGGCCCGCGGACTCGATCTGCTCGCCGCCCTCGCCGCCGATCCCGAGAGCCGGGCCGTCGAGGTCCTCCGCCGGGCGGGGGTCGAGCCGGCCGTGCTGGGCGCCCGCGCGGACGCCCTTCCGGCCGCCCGGGACGAGGAGCCGTCTCAACAGGTGTAACGGGGGTTACGCCCCTGACGGCGTCCTGTCATGATGGCCCGATGCACGCGTCTCAGGGGAGAAGCGCCGGCCTGGGACTCGCCCTGGCCTCGGCCTTCGCATTCGGTGGTTCAGGAGTGGCGGCCAAGCCGCTCATCGAGGCGGGACTCGACCCGCTCCACGTCGTGTGGCTCCGGGTCGCCGGTGCCGCGCTCGTCCTGCTGCCCGTGGCCTGGCGCCACCGGGACCTCCCGCGCCGCAAACCGGCCCTCCTCGTGGGCTTCGGCCTGCTCGCCGTCGCGGGCGTCCAGGCCTTCTACTTCGCCTCGCTCTCCCGCATCCCCGTCGGCGTGGCCCTGCTCATCGAGTACCTCGCCCCCGCCCTCGTCCTCGGCTGGGTCCGCTTCGTGCAGCGCCGGCCCGTCACCCGCGCCGCCGCCCTCGGCGTCGTCCTCGCCGCCGGCGGCCTCGCCTGCGTCGTCCAGGTCTGGTCCGGACTGAGCTTCGACGTCCTCGGCCTGCTCCTCGCGCTGGCCGCCGCCTGCTGCCAGGTCGGCTACTTCGTCCTGTCCGACCAGGGCGCCGAGGAGGCCGAGCGGGCGGACCCGGTGGGCGTCATCGCGTACGGACTGCTCATCGGCGCCCTCGTCCTCACCGTCGTGTCCCGGCCCTGGGGCATGGAGTGGGGCGTCCTCGGCGGGCGCGCCGACATGAACGGGACCAGCGTGCCCGCCTGGCTGCTGCTCGGCTGGATCGTGCTGATCGCCACCGTCCTCGCGTACGTCACCGGAGTCATCTCGGTGCGCAAGCTCTCCCCGCAGGTGGCGGGGGTCGTCGCCTGCCTGGAGGCGGTCATCGCCACCGTCCTGGCCTGGGTCCTGCTCGGCGAGCACCTCGGGGCGGCGCAGATCATCGGCGGCGCGGTGGTCCTCGTCGGGGCCTTCATCGCCCAGTCCTCGACGCCCAAGGCGCCCCCGGCGGCGCCGGTCGCCGGCTCCGCGGCGGCGGTCGTCGCGGCGGGTGCCACGGAGCGGGACGCGGAGTTGTCCTCCGGCCGGACCGCATCCTAGGGTGCCGCTCATGCCTACGACGGTGCTTCCGCCTCCCGCCGCCTAGCGCGCGGAGGACCCTCCTCGACGAAGACCGGGCTCGGCCGGGCGGCTCCCCGCCCCCGAGCGGTTCGTCGCTGCCCCCGCGCGGAGCCCAGCGACCACCCATCCCCGCTGTCTTCCACGGAGCACCCACGTGTCGAACTCCTCGGGTCCCGCCCTGTCCGTCGGGCGGAGCCTCCTCTATCTGATCGTCGCCGGCATCGCCTGGGGCACGGCCGGCGCCGCCGCCTCGCTGATCTTCCGCGTCAGCGACCTGGGCCCGCTCGCCCTCTCCTTCTGGCGCTGCGTCGGCGGCCTCGTCCTGCTGCTCGGGGCGCTGGCACTGCGGCCGCGTCGGGCCATGTCCGGCACCACGTCCCGCACCGAGCGCGAGTCGCGGGGGCGGCGGACGGCCCGCATCCTCGGTACCGGCATCGGCCTCACCGTCTTCCAGAGCGCCTACTTCGCCGCCGTCGAGGCCACCGGCCTCGCGGTCGGCACCGTCGTCACCCTGGGCGCCGGACCCGTCCTCATCGCGATCGGCGCCCGGCTCACCATGGGCGAGCGCCTCGGGCGCGGCGGCGTCACCGCCGTCGCCGGCGCCCTCGCCGGCCTCTTCGTCCTCGTGCTGGGCGGCGGGACGGCCGAGGTCCGGCCGCTCGGCGTCGTCCTCGCGGTCGTCTCGGCGGCCGGATACGCGGCGATCACCCTCCTCACCCGATGGCTCGGCCGGGACGGCGGCGGGTCGGACGCGCTGGCGACGACCACCTGGGCCTTCGCGATCGGAGCGGCCGGGCTGCTGCCCGCCGCGCTCGCCGAGGGGCTTGTCCCGCACACGGACGCGCCGGTGAGCGTCGTGCTGCTCCTCGTGTACGTGGCGGCGGTGCCGACCGCGCTCGCCTACGCGCTGTACTTCGCCGGCGCGGCCGTCGTCCGGGCCGCCACCGTCTCCGTGATCATGCTTCTGGAGCCGGTCAGCGCGGCCCTGATCGCGGTCTCGCTCCTCGGCGAGCGGCTCACCGCCGCGATCGTCCTCGGCACGCTGCTGCTCCTCGTCGCCGTGACGGGCCTCGCCCTGGCGGAGGCGCGGACAGCCGCGGCGGCGCGCAGGCGGGAGCCCGTGGCGGTCTAGGGGGTGTCGTCACACTCCCGTCTGCCCCGCGACGCCTGGACTGTGACGGGACGCAGTAGGGGATGTCTTGTCGATCAGGCCGGGCGGGATCCCCGGTGGATCCCCTTCGGCGGGTCCGTCAGTCGGTCGCGCGGCGGCGGACCTGGTGGGCCCGGGCGCTCAGGTCGCCGGGGCCGGCCCGCTCGGCGAGGCGCTCCGAGACCCGCTCCTGGACCTCCCGGGGCTTGTTGCCCGCGTACTTGAACTTCGCGCGCACCTCGGTCACCTCCAGGCTCAGCACCCTGATCCCCGACAGCATCCTGCCGAACGGAGCCTCGTCCGGGGCCACGGGCGCGGTGCCGCCCTCCGGCTGGAAGTGCGCGACCTGACGGTTGAGCAGGGCCGCCTTCTCCGCCGGTTCGTCGACCACCCGCGCGGCACAGCGCAGCTGCACGGCCGTGTAGTACGAGGTCGGGGTGCCGTGCTCCGGCGGGGCACCCTCGGGGGCCGTCCAGTGCCCCGGAACGTAGACGTGGTCGTCGACCACGCTCAGGAGCACCACCGGGTGCGCCTCCAGGGCGCGCCAGAGCGGGTTCGGCCGGGCGAGGTGGGTCAGGACCCGGCCGTACGGGCCGGGCTCGGGGTCGTACCGGAAGTGCGTCGGCTGCACCCACGGCGGTTCGCCGTCCGTGCCGTTGACGGCGAGCTGGCCGAAGTCGTGCCGGGCGAGCCAGTCGCGCCACTCGCCCTCGTCGTGCGCCGCGTCCCAGGGGTGGATCAGCATGGTCGGTCCGCCCTTCCCGGATCAGAGCGAGGCGAGGTAGCCGGGCACGGCGACCGACGCGTCGAGGTCGTCGGCCGGGACCGGCGTGCCGTGCTCGACCCGTACGGGGACCACACCGGCCCAGTGGGGGAGGGCGAGGTCCTCGGCGTCGTCGTTGGGCCCGCCGGTGCGCACCTTCGCCGAGACCTCGTCCAGGTCGAGCCGGATCACGGCGGTGGCGGCGAGCTCCTTGGCGTTCCCGGGGCGCGAGTCGGCCGAGCGGCCGGGGACGACGTGGTCGACGAGCGCGTCCAGGGCCGTCCGGAGCTCCTCGGGGTCGGTGACCTGGTGCGCGGTGCCGTGGACCACGACCGAGCGGTAGTTGAGCGAGTGGTGGAAGGCGGAGCGGGCGAGCACCAGGCCGTCGACGTGCGTCACGGTCAGGCAGACCGGCAGGCCCGGGGCCTTCTCGCCGTCGCCGGCCGCGCGCAGCGGCCGGGAGCCGGTGGAGCCGTGGACGTAGAGGCGCTCGCCGACCCGGCCGAAGAGGGTGGGGAGGACGACCGGCGCGCCGTCGCGGACGAAGCCGAGGTGGCAGACGTAGGCCTCGTCGAGTATCGAGTGGACGAGCTCCCTGTCGTACGAGGCACGCTCCCGGGAGCGCGTGGGCACGGTCCGGTCGGTCGGCGTGTAGGCCTCGCCCGGCGCGGACGTCTCGGTCGCGGTGCTCGTGTCGGCGGCGGCGCTCATTGCGTACTCCATTGCACTAGTGCATAATCATGTTTGTGCTAGGAGAGTATCGGATCGAAGGCCGTCGCGCATCGGACATCGCCGCCAGCGTCGAGCGAGGGGTGGGTGCCGGAGCGCTCCAGCCCGGACAACTGCTGCCGCCCATGAGGGAGTTGGCGGGCACCCTCGGGGTTAACCCCAACACCGTCGCCGCCGCCTACCGCACCCTGCGCGAACGCGGGGTGATCGAGACGGACGGCCGGCGCGGCAGCCGCGTGCGGCCGCGGCCCGCCACGACCGCGCGCGGCTCGATCCGGGTGGAGGCTCCCGCCGGGGTCCGCGACGTGAGCAACGGCAACCCCGACCCCGCCCTGCTGCCCTCCCTCGGCGAGGCCTTCGCGGAGGTCGCCCGGCGGTACGCCGAACGGCCCGGCATGTACGGAGAGGCCCCCGTCGACGAGGAGTTCGGCCGCCTCGCGCGCGCCGCCTTCGACGCGGACGGGGTGCCCGCCGGGCCCGTCGGCGCCGCCTCGGGCTCCCTCGACGCCATCGAGCGGGTGCTCGCCGTCCGCCTCCGGCCCGGCGACGCCGTCGCCGTCGAGGACCCGGGCTGGGGCAGCCTCCTCGACCTCGTCCCCGCGCTGGGGCTGCGCCCGGTGCCGGTCGCCGTCGACGACGAGGGGCCGCTGCCGGAGGCGGTCGAGCGCGCGATCCGCCAGGACGGCGCGCGCGCCGTGATCGTCACCGACCGGGCGCAGAACCCGACCGGTGCCTGCGTCACCGAGGAACGGGCCCGCGCGCTGCGCCGGGTCCTCGCGGCGCACCCCGGCGTCCTGCTCGTCGAGGACGACCACGGGCACGGCATTGTCGCGCAGCCCCTCCATCCGCTCGCCGGCCTCACCGACCACTGGGTCCTCGTCCGTTCGGTCGCCAAGGCGTACGGGCCGGACCTGCGGATCGCCGCGTTCACCGGGGACGCCGAGACCGTCGACCGGGTGCTCGGCCGGCAGCGGCTCGGCCCCGGCTGGGTCAGCCGCCTGCTCCAGCAGGCCGTCGCCCACCTCTGGGCGACCGGCGCGGTGGACCCGGGTGCCGTCGCGCGCGCGTACGGGAAGCGGCGCGACGGGCTCGTGCGGGCCCTGGCCCGGCGGGGCGTCGAGGCCCACGGGCGCAGCGGGATGAACGTCTGGGTGCCGGTGGCGGACGAGACCGGCGCCGTGGCCCGGCTCCTCGCCGGCGGCTGGGCGGTCGCGCCGGGCGCCCGCTTCCGGACGGACACGGGGCCGGCCGTCCGGATCACCGTCTCCGGCCTCGCCGCCGCGGACGTCGAGGCACTGGCCGACGCGGTGGCCGGGGCGGCGGGGCCGGCGCCGGCACGGAGCTACGGGTAGGCCCGTCCGGGTTGTGGGGCGGGAGTGCCGCCCGGCGGCTGCCCGCGCGTCCGCCGCCTCAGTCGCGGGCGGCCGGAGCCGGGGAGGCGGCGGCGTGCGCGGGGACGGGTGCGGGCATGCCGTCGATTCCGGGGACGGGGACGGGGACGGGGGCGGGTGCGGTCGTGCCGTCGGTTCCGGGGACGTCGGCGGGCGCGGTCGTGCCGTCGGAGGCGGCCCCCGGTTCCGTGACGGCGGTCCGCGCGGGCTTCGCCGGGAGGGTCGTGCGGCGGGACGTGCGGGTCTGGGTGAGGGCCGCGCCCGCCAGGACCACGAGCGCGCCCACCGGGGTGTTCCAGGTGAGCCGCTCGTCGAGCAGGGCGACGCCCGCCGCCGTGGCGATCACCGGGATGAAGTACGTGACCATGGCGGCCGTCGTCGGTCCGACCTCCGCGACGACGCCGTACTGGAGCAGCATCGCGTACCCCGTACCGAGTGCGCCGAGGGCGACCACGGCGAGCAGCGGGACCAGTTCGACCGACTCCGGCACGGAGGTGAACAGGGGCGTGACCACGGCCAGTTGCAGCGTCGCGAGCCCCACCTGGGAGCCGGCCAGCGAGAGGTTCGAGGCGCCGGTTCCGCTGAGGGTCCGACGGACGTAGATCCAGCCGACCGCGTAGCTGAAGGAGGCCAGCAGCGCCAGGGCCGTGCCCGTCACGTCGAGGCCGGAGAAGCCCTGCCAGGCGCCGAGCACGGTGAGTACGCCGATGAAGCCGATGCCCAGACCGGCCGCGCGCACCCGGGTCGGGCGGTCCTCGGAGAGCGCCACCAGCGAGAGCAGCATGCCCCAGAGCGGCGTCGTGGCGTTGCAGATGCCCGCCAGAGTGGAGGGGATGGTCAGCTCCGCGTACGCGAAGAGGGAGAACGGCAGCGCGTTGAGCAGCAGGGCGGCGACCGTCAGGTGGCCCCAGACGCGGGCCCCGCGCGGCAGCCGGTCGCGCTTCACGACGATCGCGACGGCCAGCACCGCCGTACCGAACAGGAGCCGCCCGAAGGTGACCTGGAAGGGGGCGAAGCCCTCCGTGCCGACCTTGATGAACAGGAAGCTGAAGCCCCAGATCAGGGCGAGGACGCCGAACCGTACGCGCCAGTCGAGCAGGCGGGAGGCGGAGGCGGGGGACGAGGAGGAGGGTGCTGCGGGGCTCATGCACTCAGAGTGAGGCGAGCGATGTCGTAGAACAAGCGAGAATTCCTCGACCCCTCCCCTTAGTATCGCTTACATGTTGAACCTGGAGCGTCTGCGCACCCTCGATGCCCTCGCCCGGCACGGTTCGGTCAGCGGCGCGGCCGACGGCCTGCACGTCACCACCTCGGCCGTCTCCCAGCAGCTGTCCAAGCTGGAGCGCGAGGTGGGGCAGCAGCTGGTCGCCAAGAACGGCCGGGGCGTGCGGCTCACCGACGCCGGGATGCTGCTCGCCGAGCACGCCGCCCGGATCCTCTCCCAGGTCCAGATGGCCCAGGCCGACATCGAGGCCCAGCAGGGCCGGGTGGTGGGCGAGGTGCGGCTCGCCGGCTTCCCGACGGCGGCGCGCGGACTCTTCCCGGCCGCGCTCGCCGCCCTGCGCGCCGGTCATCCCGAGCTCCGCGTCCGTACGACGGAGCTGGAGCCGGAGTCGGGCGTGCGGGCGGTCCTGCGCGGGGACGCCGACCTCGCGATCGTCCTGGACTGGAGCAACAAGCGGGCGCCCGTCCCCGGCGGCCTGGAGCGCGCCCACCTCCTCGACGACTCCGCCGACGTGGCCCTGCCCGCCGGGCACCCGCTGGCCGGCCGGGAGGCGGCGGACCTGGAGGACTTCGCCGACGAGGAGTGGGTCTCCTGGCCCGAGGGCGAGTTCTGCCACGACTGGCTGATGTTCACGCTGCGCTCGCAGGGCATCGAGCCGCGCATCGGGCACCTCGCGGGGGAGCACCACACCCAACTGGCCCTGGTCGCGGCCGGACTCGGTGTGTGCGTCACGCCCAGGCTGGGGCGCCCTCTGCCGGACGGGGTCGTGTTCGTCCCCGTCCGGCAGAAGGTCCGGCGTCACATCTACGCCACCTGGCGCGCCGACGCGGGCCGCCGCCCCTCCGTACGGGCCGTCGTCGCGGCGCTGCGGACGGCGGCGGAGTCCCGGGGGAGCTGAGGCGGCGGGGGCGGGCCGGGGTGATGGAGCCCCTCCAGGTCACCTCGGCTGACTCGGCCCGTAGCTCCTAGCTCCTGGGTCAGAGGTCCGCGAGCTTGCGGAAGTCCCAGGAGGCGATGGCGTCCGGAGTCAGCCGGAGCCAGGCGTGCCGGCCGTCGTGCGGCATGGTGTCCAGGCCGAAGTTCTTCGCGGTGAAGAGCTGTTCCGGCACGTCGAGCTCGGGGCACGGCTCCCCGGTCCTCGGCGCCTCGCCCACGAAGACCGCCGTCCCGGACAGCTCCACACCGCGCAGCTCCCCGTACTCCTCCCCGTCGTCCACCACCACCGCGATCCTCGGGTCCGCCCGCAGCTCCGCCCAGCGGCGGCTGCGCGTCAGCGAGTACAGCCACAGCGAGGAGCCGTCCCAGACGAACCAGAGCGCGCTCACGTGCGGCCGGCCGTCGGCGGAGACGGTCGCGACCCGGCAGGTGCGCTGCTCGGCGAGGTAGGAGTCGAGCTCGGCCGGGGTCATCATGATCCGGCGTCCACGGCGCTGTGCGACGGTCATCGTCCGCACCCTTCTGGATTTCTGATGAGACGTCAGGAAGCATGGGGGGCCATCCGCGCGCGTGCAAGGGGAGACCATGGGTCAGAGTCCGAGAGAACGGCTCGGGGAGCGGATCCGCCCGGACGGCGGAGTCGTCCTGCTCACCGTCGAATGCCAGCGGGGTGTCGTCGGCCCCGACAGCGCCCTGCCCGAACTGGCCGCCGTCGCACGGGCGTCCGGCGCCCTCGGCAACGTCGCCCGGCTCGTCGCCGCCGCGCACGCGGCGGACGTCCAGGTGATCCACGCCGTCGCCGAGCGGCGCCCCGACGGCCGGGGCGCCAGCAGCAACGCCCGGCTCTTCGCGGCCGCCGCCCGACTGCCCGTGCAGCAGCACAGCGGCAGCGCGGCCGTCCGGATCGCCGAACCGATCGAGGTGGCCGACGAGGACCTGATCGTCCGGCGGCTGCACGGGCTCTCGCCGCTCGCGGGCACCGACGTCGACGCGCTCCTGCGCAACCTCGGCTGCCGCACGCTGATCGTCACCGGGGTCTCCGCCAACGTCGCCGTGCCCAACGCGGTGTTCGACGCGGTGAACCTCGGCTACACGGTCGTGGTGCCCTCGGACGCCATCGCGGGGGTGCCGGCCGACTACACCCCCGCGATGATCCGGAACACCCTCGCGCTCGTCGCCACGATCACCACCACGGACGAGGTGCTGGGGTGCTGGAAGGCCCCCCGGGGCCCCGGCGCCGCCGTCAGCCGGGGCTGATCTCCTCGCCGACCACCTGGATCGGCTCCGGCGGCAGCGGCGCGGGCGCCGGACCGGACTTCACGCTGCCGTCCGAGATGTCGAACTGGCTCTGGTGGCAGGGGCAGACGATGACGCCGTCCGCGATGCTGCTCACGGCGCAGCCCTGATGGGTGCACTTCGACGAGAAGGCCTTGAACTCGCCGGCCTTGGGCTGAGTGATCACCAGTCCCCGGTCGGCGAGGATCTTCCCGCCGCCCACCGGGATGTCGCCGGTCCGGGCGAGAACGCCCGCCTCCGGGGCCGCGTTCTTGCCGTCCGCGCCGCTCCCGCAGGCGGCGAGCGCCGCCGCGAGGCCCGCGCCTCCCGCCGCCGCGACCACCGTCCGGCGTGCCACTCCGCTCATGTACTGCCCCACTTCCCTCGCTGTGCCCGGACACGGGTGTGCCGGCCCCCGACGGTACGTCTGTGAGCTGTGTCCCGTTCACAGGATGCGCACTTCGGCCGCCTTACAGTTCTGAGTAGAGTGTCTGGATCTGGACATCCTTCAAGGAAAGTGTCTAGCTTCGGTGAACTCGTCGGTCAGCACCCATCACCTCCGGGCCGTCCTGCTCGGCGCCGAGCGGCGCGGATTCGCCGCGGGGCCGCTCCTGGCCCGCGCCGGACTGCCCTCCGCCCTCCTGGACGCGCCCCCGGCCAGAGTCCCCGCCAACCAGTTCGGACAGCTCGTCAGAACGCTGTGGGCCACGCTCGACGACGAGCTCATCGGCTTCGGCGGCGCGCCCAGCAAGGTCGGGACCTTCGCGATGATGGCCCACGTCGTGGTCCACGGCAGCCGCGACCTCCGCGAGGCGCTCCGGCGCGCCCAGACCTTCTACGCCCTCTTCCCGGCGGGACCTCGCTTCCGGCTCCTCGAACCCGGCGCGGGCGGCATCTGCGGACCCGACGAGGCGCGGATGGAGTTCGACGTCTCCGGGTACGACGACCCCCTCCACTTCGGAGCCGAGTCCACCGTGCTCGTGGCGCACCGCTTCGCCGGCTGGCTCGTCCGGCGCCGGATCGGCCTGCGGCGGGTCGAGTTCGTCCACCCCGAGCCCCGGCACGCCCGCGAGTACGCCCTGCTCTTCGGCGTGCCCTGCGTCTTCGGCGCGGAGCGGACCGCCGCCGTCTTCGACCGGGCGGACCTGGACGAGCCGGTCCTCCGGGACGCGGCGGCGCTCAAGGCCTTCCTCCGGCGCGCCCCGGCCGACGTGCTGGTCCGCGCCGACTACGGCAGTACGGTGACCGGCCGGGTGCGGCACCTGATCGGGCGGGCGCTGCCCGGCGGGCCGGTGCCGACGCCCGAGCACCTCGCCGGCCTGCTGTCCGTCAGCCCGCAGACCCTGCGGCGCCAACTGGCCGCCGAGGGCGCGACGTACCAGCGGGTGCGCGACCAGGTGCGGCGCGACCACGCCATCGCCGAGCTGAGGGGCGGCCGGGTGTCCATCGAGCGGCTCTCCCGGCAGCTGGGCTTCTCCGAGCCGAGCGCCTTCCACCGGGCCTTCCGGCGCTGGACGGGCGAGACCCCCCGGTCTTATCAGACGCGCGGTCAACAACCCTGAGCGGTACGGTCACAGCCGCCGTCCGCCCCCCGGCCTACCGTCCCGCCATGACCGAAATCGACCGTTCCGGAGGCTCCCGGCCGCCGGAACGCACGGGGCGCCGGTGACCGCGCGCCGGGCGGCCGGCGCCGTCCTCGCCGCCGGAGTCCTGCTCTGTCTCCTGGCCGGGGTCGCCGTCACGGCCCTCGGCGTCCGGGTCGACGGCACCAGCATGTCGCCGACCCTGCACCAGGGCGACCGGATCCTGGTCTCCCCGGGCTCGGCGGGCGGGGCGCGCCGCTTCGACGTGGTGCTGCTGCGGGCCACCGGGAGGGACGCCCTCCTGGTGAAGCGGGTGATCGCCCTGCCCGGCGACCGGGTGGCGATCGTGTCCACGCCGGACGAGCCCTTCCAGGTCCTCCTCCAGGAGGGGGGCCGGGGGCCCGTGCGCCGGGTGGTGGCGACCCAGTGGGAGACGCAGGCGCACCGCACGAGCGCCTGCTGCGGAGCGGACGGCACCCGGTCGGCCCGCTCCGAGCTGCGGACCGTGCCCGAGGGCGCGTTCTTCTACCTGGGCGACAACCCCGACCTGTCGGACGACTCGCGGGCGTACGGCTGGGGCAGGCTCGACCGGATCGAGGGCCGGGCGGGCGCCCTCGCCTTCCCCGTCTCGGCGGCGCCCGGCATCGGCAACCGGCCGGTGCTGGAGGAGTACCCGGGGCCGGGCCCCTGACCCGGGACCGTGCTCCTGTCGACGAGGGGAGCGTGACGGCACCCCCTAGGGCATCCGCTCCCGGCCCGTGCTCAGGGCGATCCGGATCACGGTGTCCGCGATGCGCCGGGCCGACTCCTCGGGGGAGGCGCCGGCCTGGACGATGTGACTGGCGGTCAGCCGGACCGCCGCGTCCACGGCCAGCTCGCGGGCCACCGGATCGACGGCGGGCCAGGCCTCGGTGGCGTACGCGTCCGCCATCGCGGTCGCCGTGCCGAAGGCCGCCGCGGACCGGGTGGTGAGGTACGGCAGGAGTCCGTCCTCGCCGGTGCTGGTCAGCATGGCCCTGATCAGCGGGTTCCGGCCGGCCAGCGTGAGGGTGAAGCCGACGGCGGCCTCGACGGCCGCGCGCAGATCGTCCCGGTGGGCGTCCAGGCCCTGCTGGATGCCGACCAGGCAGCGTTCCAGCTCGCGCTGGAAGAGGGCCTCGCCCACGGCCTCCTTGGAGGGGAACTCCGAGTACAGCGTCTGCCGGCTGACGCCGACCGCGCCGGCCAGGTGGGACATGCGCAGCTTGTCGAAGCCGCGGTCCGCGACCGCCTCGTACGCGGCGTCGAGGAGGCGCTCGCGCAGCAGTGTCCGGACCGTCTCCCTGAACCGTGGCATCGGGCCAGCGTAGTCCAGCCGAAAAATGCTCAGGATTGTCAGAAGTGTTGACACTTCTCTAGAGACTGTCCAATTCTCGAACAGGCAGCCGCAAGATGTCATTCGACCAGTGCGGCACGACGGTTGGAGATCAGATGCAGCACGAGACCCGGGGCGTCACCCGCTGGCGGAGATCGGCGTTCCTCGCCGTACCCGCGACGGCCGCCATCGCCGCCATGGCCACCGCCATGGTCCAGGGGGCGCTCGCCGCGAACCTCTCGCTCACGAGCGTCCCCTTCACCCTCAGCTCCAAGACCGTCGCCGCACCGCAGGGCATCGGCGCGGTCATGCACACCATCGACGCCGGCGGGGCCAAGGGCGCCGCCGAGGTCGGCATCGCCAAGGCGGGCCTCGACGGCATCTGTGTCCACGCCGTCCAGTCCGTCGACCTCCCGGTGATCGGCAGCCTCGGCACCTGGTCGCTCAACATCTCCTCGCCCGCCGCCGCCACCCCGCTCACCAGCGACCAGCTCGTCGCCGGTGCCGGACTCCAGGCGAACAAGCTCGTGCTCGACGCCCAGGCGCTCAAGGCCGCCACGGCGACCCTCAACGCGAGCGGCACCACCCCGAACGTCATCGGCGCCGCCGCCGACGGCGCCGGGATCAAGAGCACCGGCATCGACGACGGCACCCCGGGCCAGTTCGGCCTCGACGCCACCGGCGGCCGGACCGACATCAAGAACCTCCACGCCGACGCCAACGGCGCCACGATCGCCGGCGCCCTCACCCTCCCGGACCTCGCGATCGGGATCGCCCACGGCGACAAGACCTGCGGAGGCTGACACCCCGCACCACCCCGGGGCCGACCCCGCACCACCCCGGACCCCGACCCCGCACCACCCGGAGCCTGACACCCCGCGCCACCCCGGGGCCCCGTGTCCGCCGTACGGCGCGGGGCCCCGGGCCTCCGACCCCGACCCCACGCTGCGAGGCCCCCATGACCACCGACCCGCCGCCCCGGCCGACCGAAGGACCCGCCCCGGGCCGCGCCCGCCGCGCCTTCCGCCGCTGGCGCCGCACCCGGCCGTTCTGGGCCGCCCTGTGGACCGGACTCGGCGGCTTCGTCATCTTCTTCCTGCCCATGGCACCGCTCGGCAAGATCCTCCAGGTCGGCGTCGGAGGGATCGCGGGCATGGCGGGCGGCGTCCTCCTGATGGCGATGGCGCTGCTCATCCTGCTGATGCCCGGGCAGCGCCACACGGCCGGCGTCATCGCGGTCATCGCGGGCGTCGCCTCCTTCCCCCTCTCGAACCTCGGCGGCCTCTTCGCCGGCATGTTCCTCTCGGTCCTCGGCGGCTCCATGGCCTTCGCCTGGCTGCCGGAGAAGCCCGCGCGCCGCCGCCCCCTCGCCCGTACGGCACCGACCCCCGAAGGGAGCGGATCCGCGTGAACGCCCTCACCTCCGGAGCCCGCGCGGGCCTCCGGGCCGGCGGCCGCGCCGCCGCCGGCTGGAACACCCGCATGCTCGCCCAGGCCGCCGACGGCACCCGTCGCGGCACCCGATGGGGGCGCGGCGCCCTCGCCCTCGTCCCCTCCGCCCTCGCCGTCGGCGTCCTCGGCACCGCCCTCGCGCAGGGAGCGCTCGCCGCGAACTTCAGCGTCACCGGCCAGCCCTTCACCCTGACCTCCAACGGCGTCCGGGGCACCGGCTTCGGCGCCATCGTCAACACCCCCGCCGTCGGACGCCCCGACGGCACCTCGACCACCACCACCGCGATGGCCCGCGTCGGCTTCGCCAGCGCCGGGCTCGCCGGACTCTGCGGGATCGTCCACCAGACGATCGCCGGCGTCCCGTACTCCCTGCTCCTGACGGGCGGCCAGAAGGTGACCGCCGCCCCGCCCGCCGCCTTCACCTCCGACATCGACGCCTCCAACCTCTACATCCAGGCCACCGAGCTCCAGTCCTACGGGCCCACGACCCTCCAGAACGCGGTGCTCGGACAGTCCGCCGACCAGGTCACCGTCGCCGGGAAGCCGCTGACCGGCGCCCTGCCCGGCGGCTTCGGACTCGGCTCCGCGGGCGGCGAGGGCGGCAGCTCCATCACGCTCCACGGACTGAACGCCACCGCGTACGACGCCGAGATGGCCGGGGCGCTCGTCCTGCCCGACCTGAGGATCAAGGTCGTCGCGGGAACGGCGACCACGTGCTGAGCCGGGCGCGGGCCGCGCTCACCTGGTTCCGCGCCTTCCGCCGCACCCGGCCGTTCTGGGGCGCGGTGTGGCTGGTCGCCGGAGGCTGGACCGTGCTCAAGTTCTCCCTCAGCTCCCTCCAGCTGATCGTGAGCACCGGATTCGGGGGAGTGGCCGGCTACCTGGTCGGCGGCGGGATGATCCTGTGCGGCCTCATCCCGCTCGCGCTGCCCGCCCAGCGGTACACCTTCGGGCTCATCGGCGCCGTCCTCGCCGTCGTCTCGCTCGTCGTCTCCAACCTGGGCGGCTTCCTGCTCGGCATGGCGCTCGGCGTGCTCGGCGGCTCCATGATGGTCGGCTGGGGCGTCAAACGGCCGCGCCGCCGGGCGGTGGAGGGGTGACGGCCCGCCGGCGGGCCCTGGCCGTGGTCACGGCGCTCGTCCTCGCCCTCGGCACCGCCGTCTGGTCGGGCCTGCCGAGCAGCGCCTCGGGCGAGTCCGCCGCGGTCGCGCCGCTGGGCGTGCCCTTCCTGCCCTCCCCGGACCCCCTGCACGTCACCATCGGCAGCATGGTCGCCGTCTCCATGACGGTCGACAAGAACGTCACCATCCGGCTCTCCGACGGCTCGACGCGCACCACCACCCAGTACACCTTCACCAAGCTCAAGATCCGCTCGCACATGAACGTGGTCCAGCGCGCGGCCGGACACACCGTCACCATCGACGTCCCCGGCGAGGGTTCGCTCGGCGGCTACGACAGCGCCGGGAAGGCCGAGACGACGACGATGTGGGGGAACATCACGAACGTCTGCGTCCGCGTCCTCGTCAAGATCTGCGGCGTGCAGGGGCTGCTCGACTTCTTCGGCTCCCTCATCCCGCTCACCGCCGGAGCCGAGGACTTCACCGGGGACATCTACGCGATCCGGACCGTCGACGACCACGCGGCCCTCGACTCCACCGACAACCCCGTCCACCTCCCCGGGACCATCACGGTGACCACCCCGTGAACGGCCGTGAGGAAGGACGCACCCACTGGCTCCGGTCCCTCGCCGTCGCGCTGCCCGCGCTCCTCGCCGCCGGCGGTCTCGGCTCCGCCATGGCGACCGGCGCGCTCGCCGTCGGCCTCCGCGTCCAGGACCGGCCCGTCGACTTCACCACCAGCAGCCTGTACGGGACGCAGTACGGCGCTGCCGTCGTCGACCAGGGCGTCGTACGGCCCGACGGCTCCACCGGCAGCGAGCGCGTGCTCCGCATGGGCTTCGCGGACGGCGTCATCAACGGCCTCTGCCTGAGCCGGCGGCAGCAGATCGCGGGAGCCACGTACACCCTGCTCCTCACCCTCGGCGACGACGACCCGGGCTCCTGGGAGATCAGGACCAAGAACACCGTCCTCGACCTGCGCACCGCCACCGGCGTCCTCGACATGGACGGCGTCGTCGACCTCAACGTCAACGGCGCCGACGTCAAGACCGTCAAGGACGCCACCGGCGCGTACGTCGTCAACCCGCTCGACAGCCCGCAGCACCGCTTCGGCATCCAGGCGCGCTACGCCAAGTTCGACCGGATCACCGGCACCGCACAGGACTTCCAGATCCCCGGCCTCCTCACCACCCCGAAGCTCTCGCTCTCCGTCCGCCCCGGCACGGTCGCCTGTCCCGCGCCCCGGGCCCCCACGGGGACGCCCGGCACGCCCTGACCCGACCCGTCCCCGTGTCCTGCCCCGATGTCACTCCGGATCGTTCCGGATGCCCTCCCCGGCGCCCGCGCCCCTACCGTCACCACGGCGTCCGCCTCTCACCCGTGACAGAAAGGGACACCATGCCCAGAGGCTCGTTACGCCGTGCGCTCACCCGGCTGGCCGTCGTGACCGGTGCCGCCGCCCTGGCCGCCGGGACCCTCGCCCCGGCCGCCGTCGCCCGGCCCGTCCCCGAACCGGTCCCCGGCAAGGAACGGGCCGGGGTCTCCCGGTACTTCGCGGGCCCGGAGGGGTTCGCCATCCCGACCGTCCCCTGCGACCCGGCCGGCCCCTCGGCCACCGACGCCCTCCTCGCCGACCAGCTCAACCCGCAGCTGGGCGCGAAGATGGCCGGCTATCTGGACGCGTACAAGATGTCCTGCGCGCGCATGGTCACCCAGGCGGTCAAGGACCGCGGGCTCAACCCGAGGGCCGCCGCGATCGCGCTCGCCACGATCATCGTGGAGAGCAGCATGAACAACTACGCCCAGGCCGTCGACTACACCAGCCTCGGACTGTTCCAGCAGCAGGACTGGTGGGGCAGCCGGGAGCAGCGCCTCGACCCGGTCCACGCCACCAACGCCTTCTTCGACGAGGTCGAACGGCAGTACCCGGGCGGCTCCTGGAACGACGAGGCGATCGGCGAGGTGGCCTGGCACGTCCAGCGCCCCCGCGAGGACCTGCGCTACCTGTACGGAGTGGAGGCGGGCGACGCGACCCTCATCGCCCACGCGCTCTGGTCCGGCATGACCACCGGCCCCCGGCACCCGTACGGCTCGGGCCGCGTGGTGTCCGGGCGGTCCGCCGACGGACGTCTGGAGGCCTTCGCCGCCGGAGCCGACGGGGTCTACCACGCCTGGCAGACGGCGGTGAACGGCGCCTGGTCCACCTGGCGGTTCGAGGGAGGCCCGCGCGACGCGCAGCTGGCGGTGGCGTCCAACGCCGACGGCCGGCTCGAACTGTTCGCGCTGTCGGCCGGCACCTTCGACCACATGTGGCAGACCGGGCCGAGCGCGGGGTGGTCCGGCTGGGCGAACTTCGGCACCGGCGGCCACCGGCTGGCCGTGGGCAACAACGCCGACGGCCGCATCGAGGTGTTCGCCTCCAACCCGAGCGGCGTCTTCCACCGCTGGCAGACGGCGCCCAGCGGCGGCTGGGCGAACTGGGAGGGCACCGGCCGCGGCCCCGCCGACGCCCGGCTCGCCCTGGAGACCGCGCCCGACGGCCGCCTGGAGGTCTTCGCCCTGTCGGACGCCACCTTCGGACACCTCTACCAGACGGCGGTCGGCGGGGGCTGGTCCGCCTGGGAGGACTTCGGCGGCGGCGGGCACGACGTCGCCGTCAGCCACAACCAGGACGGCCGCCTGGAGGTCTTCGCCTCCAACGCGAGCGGGGTCTTCCACCGCTGGCAGACCGGCCCGACCAGCTGGTCGGCGTGGACGGGCACCGGCGGCATCACCGACGCCGAGCTGACCACCGCGCGCTCGGTCGACGGCCGGGTGGAGGTCTTCGCGATCAACTCCACCACCGCGAGCCACTCCTGGCAGACCGGCCCGAACGCCGCCTACTCCGGGTGGGAGACCTTCGGCGGCGGCGGCACCGAGATCGGCGCGGCCAACAACGCCGACGGCCGCATCGAGGTCTTCGGCACCAGCCGTGCCGGCGTCTACCACCGCTGGCAGACCGGCTTCACCAGCTGGGCGGAATGGGGCTGGCTGAACGACGCGGGGCCGGCGGTGGGCTAGCACCCCGGGGCCGACCGGCCGCCGTGTCGGCTCGGCGCGTCCGGGACCGTGACCGGCGTACGGCGCCCGTGACCGGCGTACGCCGCCTCCCGCGCGGCCCGGTCAGCCGGGCGCCGGGAGGTCCGGGCACGGGGGGAGCGCGGGGCGGTCCTTCGTGCGGACGGCGGGGAGCCAGGCCGTGGGGTATCGGGAGCCGTGCGGGAGGCGGACGCGGAACCAGAGGGTGGACGTCCGGTCCTCCTCGTCGATCACGGGCTGTCCGTCCGGGAGCCGGCAGTCGGCGGTGAGGCTGTCGCCGTGCCACACCCGGGTCGGGACGACGTTGCCCACCGCGTACGGCCGCAGCGGATCGATCGCCAGGCCCAGGCTGCACTGCGGGTCCCGGTCCGCCCGGTCCTGGCAGCCGCGCTCGGCGTTGAAGACCGTGACGGCGGCCCGCTCCGCCGGGTCGGAGGCCCCCGCCCGGACCGTGTCCGAACCCAGGGCGCCGGCGGTCCCGCAGAGCAGTGCGGCGAGGACGGCGGCCCGCGCCCGGCTCCCCGGCCGCCGGGCCCGCGCGGACCGGCCCTCCCCGGCGGCGATGCGGGCGAGGAGGCTCTCGGCCGTGTGCGGGGCGCGCTCCGCGTGGCTCGGGGCCAGACAGTCGGCCGCCAGCGCCCGCCAGAACGGCGGCACCGAGGGGTCCAGGCGCAGCGGCGCACGCCCTTCCCCGTACTGCTGCACGGCCGCTCCCCGCGCCACCGGCGTGGCGCCGGGGAACGGCGACGCGCCGGCCGCGAACACCTCGTGGATGACCACCCCCAGCGCCCAGATGTCGGCACTGGGTCTGACCTGCACCCCGAGCTCCCCGAGCGGCGCCCGCCAGCGCTCGGGCGGAAGGTAGTCCAGGGTGCCCAGCGGAGGCACGTACCCGTGCGTCCCGGTCAGCTCCGTGGCCAGACCGAAGTCCGAGAGCTTCACCGAACCGTCCGCGCCCAGCAGGACGTTCTCCGGCTTCAGGTCCGCGTGCACCCAGCCCGAGCGGTGCAGATGGGCAAGACCCTCGCAGATCCCCGCGATCAGCCGGCCCCGGTCGGCTTCCGGCACCCCGGCGTCCAGGAGCTCGCGCAGACTGCCCGCCGCCCGCTCCATGACCAGCACGATCGCGCCGTCCACCGCGGGCAGGTCCGGCGCGGCGAGGACGAAGGACTCCCGGAGGCCGATCAGCCGGGGATGCCCCGCCCCGCTCCCGAGCGCGACCTCGCGCCGCGCCGACTCCACGATCCTGCGGGCCTGGCGCGGCGCGAGCCCGGCCGTCGGCATGACCTTCAGGGCGACGCCACCGGACCCCGCCGCCCCGCCGACGCGGTCCCGCCGCGCCTCCCGGGCCGGACGCGCCGCGTACACCGTGGACCAGCCCCCCGTCCCGATCAGCTCGGTGACCACCCAGTCGCCCACCCGCCGGCCCGGCGGGATCAGCTCCCCGCGCTCCTGTCCCGTCGTGTCGGCGCCCTCGCGCGGCGCCGTCATCGCGGCCCCTGCCGCTCCCGCCCGCCGCCCGCCAGGGGCGGCAGCAGCGCGAGGTGCTCCTCCCGCACCAGACCGAACCGCAGCGCGAGCCCGACGATCTCCTCCCGCTTGCCGTTGCGGCGCTCGCCCCTGCCGGGCTCCCGGTCGTCCAGGACGCCGATGCGCAGCTTCTCCTCGGCGAGGTAGTCGATGTGCGAGCTGATCGCCCGTGCGGTCGGCGCGCCGCCGGGGAGGTGGCCCCGGAGCCGCTCGACGATCTGGGGCGTGGTGGGGACCGCCACCCGGGACTGGTCGCGCAGCCGGGGTTCGCAGAGCGCGACGAGCACCAGGAAGTACGTCGCCGACTCGTCCAGGGAGTACGCGGTGACCGTGCGGCTGCCCCAGGGGACGCCCCTCGCGTCCGGGTCCAGATAGACGTGGTCGGGCGCGAACACCTGGAAGGAGACCGTCAGGTCGCCGCGCGTCGGCAGCACCACGCGCGCGAACTCGAAGGGGACGGGCGCCCCGACGCGCCGGGGCGGGACCCTCAGGTACTCGCCCGCGCCCTCGGGGTTCTCCACCAGGTAGGTGTGAGCGCTGCTGTGGTTCGTCAGCTGCCAGTGGTCGTCGGTCGCGCGGATCTCCCCGGCGAGCCGGGAGATCGCGGCGTCGGCGAGCCGGAGCTCGACCGGTGTCGTCGCCGACCCCCGGCCGAAGCGGGCGACCTCGCCCGGACCCAGGCGCAACGTGACCGCGTCACCGCTCGGTTCGCCGTCTCCGGCGCCACCGTTCCCCCGCGGCAGATGGACGACTACGCCGCTCACCGCTCCCCCTCTTCGCCCCGTCGCGGTTGTCGGACGAGCGGAACGATACTCACCAGTCAGGGGAGTTCACCGGCGTGCTTCGGCCAGTTCGGCCGCACCGGCGGGGGCGCCCGGCGCTGCTGCCCCGTCACCGGGCCAGGGCCTCCGGGGTTCTCCGCCCGGCGGGCCCGCCAGTGCCTCCCGGGGCATCGCTCCACGCTGTGACCCAGGCCACCCGAGTACGGTGGCGCGACGGTGATTTGAGGGCGTTTCCGGTCCTCTGCGGCACCGCTCCGCCGAAGGCCGTACGGGGACGCGGCCGAGGCGGCGGGGGCGACCCGCGCGGCCTCCCGCGCCCCGCCCGGGGAGCCGGGAGCGGCGTCCCGCCCCGCGCGAGGTGGGGCACGTCACCGCGCCCGGAGGGGAGTAAGGGCCGATCCGGGAGGTTCGTGAGGGCCCGAACCTCCCGGATCGCCCGCCGAGCGTGGCGAGATTCCGTACGCGGCGCTCCCGGCCCCGCACTCAGCGCGCGGCTCGGACCCCGAGTCCCGGACCCGCGGTGCCGTTCACCCAGACCCAGGACGACCAGCTGGTGAAGCCGGTCTGCCAGATGTGGAACGTGCCGGCCGTGCTGGTGCCGAAGACCTCGATCCGGCCGTCGGCGTTGGAGGCGGCCGTGACCTCGGTGCCGCCGCCGCCGAAGGTCTCCCACGGCGCGTAGGAGGCGTTCACCCCGGTCTGCCAGGTGTGCATGGCCGTCCCGCCGTTCATGGCGAAGACCTCGACCCGGCCGTCGGCCGTGCGCTCACTGCTGAGCCGGGAATCCGCCGGACCGCCCGTGGACTCCCACCCGGACCAACTGCTCGGACCCGTCTGGTACTTGTGGAAGACCCCGACCGGACCCGAGGCGAAGACCTCGATGCGGCCGTCGGCGTTGTGGTCGACCGTGAGGTCACGGCCGCCGCCACCGAAGTCCTCCCAGCCGGACCAGCCGCCGTTCGGTCCCGTCTGGTACTGGTGCTGGAAGGCGCTGTCGCCGAGCGCGAACACCTCCAGGCGGCCGTCGGGCGACTTCTCCACCTCGATCCGCCCGCCGACGGGACCGCCGCCGGTCGGCTCCCAGGCCGACCAGCCGCCGTTCGGCGCCAGCTGGTACCGGTGGAAGACGCCGACCGGGCCCGAGGCGAAGACCTCGATGCGGCCGTCGGCGTTCACCCCGGCGGCGATGTCACGGCCGCCGCCGCCGAAGTCCTCCCAGTCGGACCAGCCGCCCGAGGGGGAGAGCTGGTAGCGGTGCCGGAAGGTGCTCCCGTCGATCGCGAACATCTCCAGGCGGCCGTCCGCGTTCGGGGCGATCGCCAGCTCGGCGTTCACCGGCCCGCCGAGCCGCTCCCACTCCGACCAGTCGCGGTTCGCCTCCCGCTGCCAGGCGTGGTGCACGCCGTCCGCGCCCGCGGCGAACAGCTCCAGCCGCCCGTCCGCCGACCGCGCCGCCACCACCCGCCCCGACTCCGCCGGATACACCAGGGGCCGGGGGTGCGGGCCGCTGCCGGGCACGCAGGGCAGGGTGATGCCGCCCTCCGCGAGGTAGACCTCGGGGTCGATCCCGTACGAGAAGGAGTCGTCCCCCCAGATCCGCAGATGGAGGTGGGAGCCGGTGGCGTTGCCCTCGGCGCCCATCAGGGCGATCTGCTGGCCGGCCGTGACGTGGTCGCCGACCGAGACGTCCCGCCGGTACATGTGCCCGTACTCGGAGGTCCGGCCGTCCGGGTGCCGGACGCGGATCCACTGGCCGTAGTCGCCGACGTACCCGGAGATGGTCACTTCGCCGTCCCCCACGGCGTAGATCGGCGTGCCGATGTCGGCGGCGATGTCGACGCCGTTGTGCCCGGGGTGGAACGGCTGGCTCACGAAGCCGACGCTCGGGCAGGCGGTGCCGGATCCGGTCGCCGCCGCCACGGCCGGGACCGAGGCGACCGGTACCGGCAGCAGGGCGGCGGCGGCCGCGACGAGCCAGGTCAAGGGGCGTCGGTACATGCTCCGGAGCACGCGCTCACGCCTTCCGGAGCCGGTCGACGATGCCGTCGATGTCGCGCTGCATCATGTCGTGGCGGATGAAGTGCCCGCCGGGCAGCTCGTACCACTCGTGCGGGATGCCCGCGTTGCCCAGGAGTGACCGGAACTCCCGCTGACCCCACAGCACCTGGGTCTCGTTGGCCGAGTCGAACCAGTTGACCGGGTCCGGACTGGTGCCGGCGACCAGGAAGACCCGCTTGTTGCGGTAACTCTCGATCCGCTGCACCGGGTTGTCGGCGCTGACCCGGGCCTCGTCCCAGAGCGGAGCCCCGTAGACCGTGCCGCCGTTCAGGTCGAGCGCCGCCGAGCTCGCGTTGGCCCAGTGGGTCACCAGACCGTTGTCCCGGCGCAGGCTGGCCGGGCCGGAGTGGGCGCTCACCGAGGCGAAGTGCCCGTAGTACTTTGCGGCGTACTTCAGCGCGCCGAAGCCGCCCATCGAGAAGCCGGACACGGCCCGGCCGTCGTACTCGGCGAACGTGCGGAAGTTCGCGTCGACCCACGGGATGAGCTGCGAGATGTGGAACTGCTCCCAGTTCCTCGGGCCGACGTTGGAGCTCACGGGGTTGGAGTACCAGCCCGCGTGCCCGCCGTCGGGCATGACGACGATGAGCGGCCGGCCCGCGGTCCAGGCCCGGATGCCCTCGCGGTCGAAGGTGATGAAGTCCTGGTCGGTGCCGCCGCCGTGGAACAGGTACAGCACCGGGTAGGTGCGCCCGCTCCAGTGGTAGTCGTCCGGCAGGAGGACGTTGACGGCGGGGTTCCAGCCGATGGCGGAGGTCTGGAAGCGGTAGTACCACATGCGCGCGTCGGCCTCGTTGCGGTCGACGATACGGAGACCGAAGCCGTCCCCGACGGCGGCGGCGGGCGAGGCCGCCGCCAGCATGCCCGCGCCGCCCAGCGCCATCGCGGCGGAGAGACCTCCTGCGGACCTGAGGATGTTCCGGCGGGTGGGGTTCTGCGCGCTCAACGTGACCTCCGGTTGCGGGATCCTGACGACGGTCCGGAAGGTAGCAACGCACGCGCGCCGGGTGACCCCGGAAGATTGCGGACTGACAGCGTGCGGAGCTTCGGCTAGCGGCCGCTCCCGTCCGTCCCTGGCTGCGTGGGTCTGCGGCTCACCCGCGGCCGTTCCGCCGCCGGCTTCGGCTCCGGGACCGGCAACAAGGGCTCGACCAGTGACCACAGTTCGTCCGAGACGATCCACGGCGGGGAGTTCTCCTCGCCACGAACGGGCCAACGAGCAACCAAGCCGTCAGTCATATGATCAACAGCTTCTGTTACGGCCTCTATGCGCACATGTGCTTGGGGGCCTTCGCACCCGGTCGGGCACGGAACTTCACCTCGTGCCCGGCATCGTCGGTGAAGACGGCCTCGGTCCCGGACTTCAAGGTCATCGTGCCGTGCTGGGTCGGGTTGCCCCAGCCCTCGGGCGGGTTTCCCGAGCCATCGGAGAGCGGGGTCTCCGCTTCGAAGTACGTCGAACCGATTCGGGCCTCTTCGATTCCACAGTGCGTGTACAGGTCGAAGGGAATCGTCCTGCCGGGTGATGCCGCCCGGCCGGTGTTCAGGTCCTCGTCGGCTTGGGCGCACCCCGTGAGCACCCCAACGGCCAGAGCGAGGGCAAGGATGGTCTTTCCGGCTCTCCGAGTCATGGCCTTTCGATGTACGCACCGAGCCGGCGGTTCCCGCCTTCACGGCTGTGAGCCACGTGCACGCCGACACGGCTGAAACCGCATCCCCGCGCCCGATCCCCAGCGGGTGACGGCGGGGCACCCGGATCACCCCCAGGTCTGCCCCCGCGTTCCTTCCGTCGGCCCGGCGGAGTTCGGCAGAGTGGGGTCCGAGGTGTCTTCCACGGCGAGGAGAGAGTGCCGCGTGCGCGCACACAGCAAGGAGAACGACCAGGCCGAGACGCGGTCCCCGCGGGGGCGGTCGGCCGGCACCGCGGCCGTCGAGGCCCACGCCGGGCCGCACCGCCTGCCGCGCGCGGCGGGCAACGCGGCCGTCGGACGCGCGATCACGCGGGAACACCACGACGCGCACGCGGAGTCCGGGCAGCCGGTCGTGCAGACCGCCCTCGCCGACCATGACTCCGGGGCCGCCTCCGTCCAGCGGACCCCGGAGGACGAACTGCGCGAGGCGAAGACGCCGGAGCAGATCGTCGCCGCCCTCAGGAACGCGGGGCACTCCGACGACGACGCCTGGGAGCTCATGCGGTACATGACCTCCCAGCAGTTCCCCGCCGGCGAGGGACAGGCCGACTTCGACATCCTCGGCAGCATCAAGGAGGCCTCCGAGCAACTGGCGAAGGTCAAGGCCGTGCGCCGGCGGATGGCCGCGCCGCTGCTGGCCAAGAAGTGGACGATCCGCCACTACACCGGCGCCGACCCGGCCACGCCCCCGAGCTTCCAGGAGATCGCGTCGACGTACGACAACGCCGCCGCGGGCAGGGCGAGCGAGCACACGAACGTCGCCGACTGGCGCTCCCTCGGCAACATCAAGTTCACCTTCTACCTGGTCGCCGTGGACGGCCAGGTCCCCGCACGCAACTGGCTCAACGACACGCACTGGTACGCCGAGTGGAACCTCGACGACATCCAGAGCTGCTGGGTCTCCTCGGATCTGCTGGAGCGGATGAACCAGACCATGGACGCGGACGGGGCGCGGACGGCGATGCAGGGGGCTAAGGCGTTCCGCGGTACGGGCGCGCAGCTCAAGGAGCTCCTGGCGTTCAGTGTCTTCGGGGCGGGGAACGAGCCGGCCGCGGCGCTGGACAACGCCATCGGCGGCGCGTTCGAGCTCAAGGTCCCCAACGGCCTGCCGGTCTCCGAGTGGCACAAGAAGTAGGCCGCGCCCTGCCGGTGCGGGGTCCTACGTCCCCCTCGCGGCGCCCAGCACACGGCGCACGGACGCGCGAAGCCACCGGTGGGCGCCGTCGGCGGTGTGGCGGGGGTGCCAGGCCATGGCGATCGTCAGGTGCGGCAGCGGCACCGGGATGTCCAGCAGGCGCAGCCCCATCGCGCGCGCCGCGTCGCTGAGCGGGGAGGGGGGTGCGCCGCAGGGTCGCGGGATCGACCCCGCCGCCCGGGGTGAGCAGCGCGTCCAGGCTTCGTACCACCGCGGCGGCCTCGGCCCGCAGGGCCTCGGCGCGCGGGGTCGGCACCATCGCCTGGCCCGCCCGTACCAAGCAAAGGGTCCTGGAGCACCCGGCGCGGCCGCCGCGAGGTTTTCATGATCGTCATCACCGCCCCCACCGGGAACATCGGCCGCCGGCTGCTGTCCCTCCTGGCCGAGGCCGCCCCCGCCCACGGGGAGGAACTGCGCGTCGTGGTCCGCGATCCGGCCCGGCTTCCCGAGGGCGTCCGTCGTCGCGTCGACGTCGTCACCGGTTCGCACGGCGACGCCGCGACGGTCGCTCGCGCCTTCGCCGGCGCCGGTCCCGCCGGACGCGTCGCTCACTCCTCACGAGGCCTACAGCGGCTTCACCCGGCCGGCCGCGGAGGCCTTCGCGACACCGCCGACACGGACCGCCGGGCCCCGATGGTGGCCGCGGCCGACATCGCGGCGGCGGCCGCGGGACTGCTCCTGGAGCGCTCCTGGTCGGGCGTCGGCAGCGTTCCGGTCCTCGGTCCGCGGGACCTGTCGCCCCACGACCTGGCCCGCCTCATGACGGAGGAGCTGGGCCGTCCGGTCCGCTACGAGCGCCAGTCGCTCGACGACCTGCGCGCCACGATGCTCGGCCACGGTCTGGCGGAGGCGTTCGTCGAGGGCATGGTCGACATGAAGCGCGCCAAGGACGAGGGCCTGGACGAGGGCGCCGACCGGGCGTCACGGGCGGTGGTTCCGGGCACGGACTTCGCCCGGTGGTGCGCGCGGACCCTCAAGCCGGCCGTACTCGCCGCCCCGGAGGCAACCGGTGGCCGCTGACCGTACCGCGTCACCGGTCACCGCGTTCCTACTGGTCAAGACCACGCCCGAGTGGCTGTCGATGACGGTGGAGGAACGCGTCCGGGCGTTCACCACACAGGTCGTCCCGGCGATCGAGGCCCGCACCCGCGGCGTCCGCTCCCGCTTCCACGACACGGAGTTCCACTCGGCGCGGGTCACCGACGTCTGGGTGTGGGAGGCCGACGACCACGACGCGTATCGCCTGCTGATCGACGCGCTGCGCGAGACCCCGTCCCGGGACCGCTAACCCGAGGTCGTGGACCTGCTGGTCGGCATCGAGAACGGCTACGCGCGCACGTACGGCCTTCCGCCCGTCGCCGGCCTGTCCACCTGATCCCGGCCCGTCCACGTGGCCCGGGCCTCTGCACCTGGCCCCCACCCGTCGACCCGCCCCAGGCCTGTCCACCGCCTGACCTCGGCCCGTCCCGGACTGGCGGGCGGGCGCCGGAACCCCGACACGAGAAAGGTCCTGCTCCCTTCCGCGGAAGGGAGCAGGACCTCATGGAGCGCTGGGCAGGCCTTGCACCTGCATCCCCCCACGGGAAGTGGGGTGTCTTTCCTTGGACCACCAACGCCGGGCCCGGACTGCCTTGCGGCGGCGAGCTCAAGATCCATCGTACGGCATGGATCTCGGCGCGCGGCACACCGACACTCCGCCATCGCCGCCCCTGCTCCGCAGTGTCCCTTTCATGACGATTCTGAAACATTGCAAACAGGGACGATCGGGAAGGGAATCTCTTGATCGCGGCTCCGTCGGGGAGCATCCGCGCGGTCACCGTCCACGCTGGGGAGCATCCTTCATGCGCACGCACCGAACGTTCACCGCCCTCGTCGCGATCGCCGGACTGACCGTCGCGGCCGCCGGCACCGCTCACGCGGCCACGACGGGCGACGACGCCCCGTCGGCCTGCCGGCCCGCCAACCACCGGGCGGAGATCACCCGCGACCAGGGCAGTGCCGGACACTTCCACTTCCGCGTGACACTGACCGCGCCGCGCGGGTACGCCTCCTGCGTCCTGGCCGGGTCGCCCACCGACCTCCGCTTCTCCGACCACGGCGCTGCCGTTCCCGTCACCGCCGGCCGGTACGGGGACCAGGGCGCGGCCGTGACCTTCGGGCCGGGCCGCCCCGTCCACTTCGACGTCCAGGTCCCCGACGGCGGCCGCGTGCTCGCCGCCGACGAGGCCGCCTTCACCCTGCGCACCCCTGACAACACCATCCCCGGGGCCTCCTTCGCCGAGGGCGAGTTCGCCGTGGCCCCCGGCACCCTCGTCGGACCCGTCCAGCCCGGCGCCTGACGCCCGGGCCCGCCGTTCCGTGCTCATGTATCCGGTCTGTGACAGACATGTCCGGGTACGAAGACACCGGAACCGTACGGGTGTTCAGGCAGCTCATAGTGATCGAACACGCACGGGGGGCCGACTCGTCATCGGCCCCGACCACTCCAGACCAAGGGACTTCTCCATGTTCGGCAACCGTCGCAAGGCACTCCTCGTCTCCGCCGCCCTCACCGGTGGCGTCCTGCTCATGACGGCGTGCCAGAACTCGGACGGGGCGACCGGAGACGGGGCGGGCGCGGGGACGGGGGCGACACAGGGATCCTCGTCCGCCGCCCCGGCCGACGGCGCCACCTCGGGCACGCCCACCACCCCCGCCACGCCCGGCGAGCCGGCGTCGTCCGCGCCGGGCAAGGGGAAGACGTCCGGGGCCGGCTCCGGCACCGACAGCGGCAACGGCGAGGGCAAGAAGGTCGGCCAGACCTGTGGTGCCAACGACATCGCCTGGGCCACGAAGCACGAGTCCCAGGCGGGCGGGTACATCCTGGTCAGCGCCAAGGCCAAGCCGGGCATCACCTGTTACCTCCCCGCGGCGCTGCCCGTCATCGCCTTCGGCTCCGACGGCACCGAGGCGGGACCCGCGGAGCAGGCCGTCGGCGAGCAGATCAAGCTGAGCGGGAACACCACCGCCTACGCGGGAGTGAACCCGAAGACGACCAAGGAGAACGGGGGCAAGGAACTCGACAGCATCATCGTCGCCGTCGGCAACGACGACCCGAACCCGGTCTCCCTCCCGGTCGGCACGATCACCGTCGACAAGCCCATCGTCACGAACTGGCACACGGCTCCGAAGGACGCCGTCCCGTTCAGCTAGGCGGACGGGAGGCCACAGGGCGCCGAACGACCGGGCGCGAGAACGGCGGTGGGCCCCCCCCCCCCCCGGGGGGGGGGCCCCCCCCCCCCGGGGGGGGGGGGGGGGGGCCCCCACACCACCCGGACCCCCCCCCCAACCCGCCC
>NZ_JBIARV010000003.1:63628-1207685 GCF_042890295.1 Streptomyces sp. NPDC002232
ACCGGCGGTGGCCCACCCCCGGAGTGGGGGTGGGCCACCGCCGTCATGCGTTGTGGGCGCGAGGGCCCGTCTACCAGCGGTACCAGCGACCACTGCTGCCCTTCGGACGGGCGACGAAGCCGATCAGCCACAGGACCAGGACCGCGATCGCGACGTACCACAGGGCCTGTACAGCGAAACCGCCGCCGAAGAGGATCAGGATGAGCAGAAGAACGAGAAGCAGGGGAACCATAGTTATCAACCTCCGAGACACCGGTTGCCCGAGCTTTCCTCGATCATGCGTACGAACTTATGTGTTTTTTACGCGCGCAGGTGGGCAGACGGATTCGCCGCCCTCGTCCGGTCGGAGGCGACCCGACCGGTTCCGACCCGGAACGGGATCGGCAGGGCCGCACCCGCCAGGCCGAACACCCGCCGGGACCGGTTGCCGTCACCAGCGCCATCAGGCTGGATGAGGAACGGGGACTGCCCTCACGGCCGGTCGAGTCTGCCCTCGGGTACCTGGCGTTCGCGGGGGCGCCCGGAGTATCCAGGACAGGGACGTGCGCGAGACGTACGCGGGACACCGGTATCACGTACGGCTCCGACTCTCCGACGAAGGAAGCGCCAGTGCAGGACCACGCGAAGGTCAGGTCGAACTCCACCGAGGACGCTCGGTCGACGGCCCGCAGGCCGGTCACCGCACCGGCCTCAGGGCTCCTCGGGCTCCAGGCGACGGTGGGGAACGCGGCGGTCGTCCAGCGCGTGCAGCAGCAGCACCGGCACGGTGCGGGGTGCGGCCACGGCGCGGAGGAGGCTCCGGTCCAGCGCTCGGCGGTCCACGACGTGCTGCGGGCCGGCGGCAGGCCGCTGGACGGCAGCACGCGCGCGGACATGGAGAGCCGGCTGGGCGCCGACTTCTCCGACGTCCGCATCCACGACAACAGCGCGGCGAAGGCGTCGGCGGCCCAGGTGGGCGCACGGGCGTACACCAGCGGGAACCACGTGGTGATCGGGGAGGGCGGCGCGGACAAGCTCACCCTCGCCCACGAACTCACCCACGTGATCCAGCAGCGCCAAGGCCCCGTCGCGGGTACGGACAACGGAGCGGGCCTGCGGGTCTCCGACCCCTCCGACCGCTTCGAGCGGGAGGCGGAGAGCAACGCGCGCCGCGCCATGAGCGGGGCGGCGCCGAGGACCGAGCAGCACGCAGGGGAGGCGGGCCGGGCCGACCAGGGCGCGGCCCAGGCGCCGGTCCAGCGCTGGGCGGCACAGGCCGGCCCGAACCAGCAGGGCATGACGGTCTCGGCGAACGGCGTCTTCGCCGTCCCGAACGACGACGCCACGTCGATCTGGATCCGCGTCAGCGCGCCCGCCGGGTCCTACTCCCCGGCCCTGCGCCCGACGAGCACCGCCCAGCAGGCCCTCTTCGGCGGTACGGAGATGTACCAGGAGCACGAGCTGGCGCGGAACATCCTGGACGACTGCCTCCACACGGCGGAGGAGATCATGCACAACGCCGTCGGAGAGCTGGCGGACGGCGCGAACAGCAACGTCCGTACGAGCGCCGGGCTCAAGGCCTTCGGCATGTCGGACGAGCAGAACCGCGAGCGCGCGGGCGACTTCCAGGGGGCGACGGACCGCAACGCCAGTCCGACGGTGGGACAGTCCTACCTGATGCTCGCCATGAACCCCGGCGAGGAGATCATGTCGCAGTACCACGCCGCGGCGGTGGTGGGCATGGACGGCCAGGACACGGTGACGATGGAGGCCTTCGCTGGAAGCGGTCAGACGGCCGCGAACCCGATGACGTACACGATCGGCGATGTGTCCTCCTTCCACGACTACTGGACGGGCGAGTACTACACCCCGCACTACCCGGCGGTCACCATGAAGACAGTGGTCCTCGTCAAGCGCGGCAGGGGCCGCCGGGTGGCGGCGGGCTCGGAACAGCCTGCCAACCCGAACGTCGCCTAGCCTGTCGCCGAAGAAGCCGGCTCGGTCGCTCGGGCGCTCTTCGCGCGCGATCACCCTCGGTTACTATGCTCCCTTCATGCCGGAAGCGTGCGCCAGGCGGCGCGGCACCATCGACGGGCTGCTCGGGGAGCGGGGGAGCGGCTCGGCAGCCGGAACGCCCCAGGTTCTCCCCAGGCCGGTCGATCGGCGATTCCCGCCTCCGCGCTCCGGCGACGTCGATCGTGGATCGTATGGCTGAAGAGATGGGTGGCCTGGGAAAGTGTTGAACGAGGTCGTAGCGACCCGCTATGTCACGCCCTTGCGTGAGGGCGGCTCGCTCCCCGGGATCGTCGAGGCCGACGACCTCGGCACGTACGTCATGAAGTTCACCGGCGCCGGCCAGGGCCGCAAGACCCTCGTCGCCGAGGTGATCTGTGGGCAGCTGGCCCGTCGGCTCGGGCTGCGAGTCCCCGAGCTCGTCACGCTCCAGCTCGACCCCGTCATCGGGCTCTCCGAGCCCGACCAGGAGGTGCAGGAGCTGCTCAAGGCGAGCGGCGGGCTGAACCTCGGCATGGACTTCCTGCCCGGCTCGCTCGGCTTCGACCCGCTGGCGTACGAGGTCGACCCCCGGGAGGCCGGCCGGGTGGTCTGGTTCGACGCGGTGATCAACAACGTCGACCGGTCCTGGCGGAACCCGAACATGCTCGTCTGGCACGGCGACCTCTGGCTCATCGACCACGGCGCCACCATGATCTGGCACCACAACTGGCCGGGCGCCCAGGCCTCGGCCGCGAAGCCGTACGACGCCTCCGACCACGCGCTCGCCCCCTTCGCCCCCGACATCGCCGCCGCGGCCGCCGAGCTCGCCCCGCTGGTCACCCGCGAGGTCCTGGAGGAGGTCGCCGCCGACGTCCCCGACGCGTGGCTCGTCGACGAGCCCGGCTTCGACAGCACCGACGAGGTCCGCGCCGCGTACGTCTCGGCGCTGCTGCCGCGCGCCGCCACCATCCACGAGCGGATCACGCTCGGCCCCCGTACCGAGAGCCGCCCGCAGCAGCCGCCCGGCTGGCTCGCCGAGCGCCTCGCGCCCCGGACGCACACCACCGAGAAGGACAGCACGACGTGACCGACCGCGATGTCTTCGAGTACGCGCTGCTGCGCGTCGTCCCGCGGGTGGAACGCGGCGAGTGCTTCAACGCGGGAGTGGTCGTCTACTGCCGCGCCCGGTCCTTCGTGGCCGCCCGTACACATCTGGACGAGACCAAGCTGACCGTGCTCGACCCGGCCGCCGACGTGACCGGGGTACGCGCCGCTCTGCGCGCCGTCGAGGGGGTCTGCCTGGGCGGCGACGCGGCCGGTCAGGCCGCGCGCGACGACGCCGGGCGGCGCTTCCGCTGGCTCATCGCGCCGCGCTCCACGGTGGTGCAGCCGGGGCCCGTCCACACGGGCCTGACCACGGACCCCGAGGCCGAGGTGGAACGCCTGCTCGACCTGCTCGTCCGGTAGGGGCGAGGGGAGTGACCTGGTGCACCCGGTGGGCCGTTGACACCGGGTGCCAGGGCTTCTAGCGTCTCGTCTGCGGACGATACTAAGCGGTCGCTCATGTGCGGGACGCAGGAGCGCCGGGCGGTTCGGCCGCGACCAGGGACGATCCAAGGGCGAGGAGAACCAAGCATGTCCACCACCGAGCAGCGCGTAGCCGTCGTCACGGGTGCCGCACGGGGCATCGGCGCGGCGACCGCGCTCCGCCTGGCGGCCGAGGGCCGCGCCGTCGCCGTACTCGACCTCGACGAGGCGGCCTGCAAGGACACCGTCGAGAAGATCACCGCCGCGGGCGGCACCGCTCTCGCCGTCGGCTGCGACGTCTCGGACAGCGCGCAGGTGGAGGCCGCGGTCGCGCGGATCGCCGCCGAGCTCGGCGCCCCGACGATCCTCGTGAACAACGCGGGCGTGCTCCGGGACAACCTGCTCTTCAAGATGTCCGAGTCCGACTGGGACCTCGTCATGAACGTCCACCTCAAGGGCGCCTTCCTGATGGCGAAGGCCGTCCAGAAGCACATGGTGGACGCGGGCTTCGGCCGGATCGTCTCCCTCTCCTCCTCCTCGGCGCTGGGCAACCGCGGCCAGGCCAACTACTCGGCCGTCAAGGCCGGTCTCCAGGGCTTCACGAAGACCCTCGCCAAGGAGCTTGGCAAGTTCGGCGTCACCGCCAACGCCGTCGCCCCCGGCTTCATCGTCACCGAGATGACCGCGCAGACCGCCGAGCGCGTCGGCATGGGCTTCGAGGAGTTCCAGGCCGCCGCCGCCTCGATGATCCCGGTACAGCGGGTCGGCCGCCCCGAGGACGTCGCCAACGCGATCGCGTTCTTCACCGGTGACGACGCGGGCTTCGTGTCCGGCCAGGTCATGTACGTGGCCGGTGGCCCGCTCAACTGACGACGTCCGGCAGCGCGAGGAGGAGACGCACATGAGCACGCAGGAACGGCCGGAGCTGTCCGGCAAGGTCGCCCTCGTCACCGGCGCCAGTCGGGGCATCGGCTACGGGATCGCGGAGGCCCTGGTCGCCCGCGGCGACCGGGTCGTCATCACCGGGCGCGGCGAGGAGGCCCTCAAGGAGGCCGTGGAGCGCCTCGGGGCCGACCGGGCGATCGGCGTCCCGGGCAAGGCGCACGACGAGGTCCACCAGGCCGCCGCGGTCGAGGCCGCGATGGACGGCTTCGGCCGTGTGGACTTCCTGGTGAACAACGCCGGCACGAATCCCGTCTTCGGGGCCATCGCGGACCTGGACCTCGGGGTGGCCCGCAAGGTCTTCGAGACGAACGTGATCTCCGCGCTCGGCTTCGCCCAGCGGACCTGGCACGCCTGGCAGAAGGAGAACGGCGGGGCGATCGTCAACATCGCCTCGATCGCCGGCGTCTCCGCCTCGCCTTTCATCGGCGCGTACGGCATGAGCAAGGCCGCCATGGTGAATCTGACCCTTCAGCTGGCGCATGAATTCGCTCCGGTCGTGCGGGTCAACGCGATCGCCCCGGCCGTGGTGAAGACGAAATTCGCCCAGGCGCTCTACGAGGGCCGTGAGGCGGAGGCGGCCGCGGCCTATCCGCTCGGCCGGCTCGGCGTGCCCGAGGACATCGGCGGCGCCGCGGCCTTCCTGACCTCGTCGCAGTCGGAGTGGATCACCGGCCAGACGCTCGTCGTGGACGGCGGCATTTTCCTGAACGCCGGAGTCGGCTGACCGATAATCGGACACTTTCCGGATTTCATGTCCGGATTGAGCCCGGTTGTGCGCCGAATGCCTCAAGTGCCCCGTCAGACTCGAACATTGACCTGACGGGGTGCTGCGGTATCGTCGGCCGACCCATGGCTGAACGAGGAGCGTGCACGTGTTCAACCGGACCAGTCTGCAGGCCGCTGCAGCCCTTGTGTCCATATCCCTGGTGACCGGATGCGGTGTCTTCTCGGACAGTGAATCCGCCGGGGATCAGAGAATCGTCGTCGGCACGATGAGTTCTCCCACCACGCTTGATCCGGCCGCCGCCTGGGACAATTCCTGGGAGCTCTTCCGGAATGTCTTCCAGACCCTGGTCGCTTTCCCGACGGGCAGCACCACCCCGCAGGCGGACGCCGCCGACTGCAAGTTCACGGACACCTCCAGCCGGGTCTTCGAGTGCAAGCTCGTGGAGGGGCTGACCTTCGCCAACGGGCACAAGCTGGACGCCAACGCCGTGCGGTACTCGATCGAGCGCATCCGCACGATCGACTACAAGGGCGGCCCCAACGGGATGCTCGGCTCGCTCGACAAGATCGACACCGTCGGCGACCGCACGGTCGTCTTCCGGCTGAACAAGTCCGACGCCACGTTCCCGTTCGTCCTGGCCACCCCCGCCATGTCGCTGGTCGACCCGGCCGAGTACCCGGCCGACAAGCTCCGCAAGGACGGCAAGCTCATGGGCTCCGGCCCGTACGTCCTCGACTCGTACACCGAGCGCAAGACGGCGGAGCTGACGAAGAACCCCACCTACAAGGGCTTCGCCGACCGCAAGAACGGCGGCGTCACCATCAAGTACTTCGACGACTCCGAAGCCATGGTCAAGGCTCTCCGGAAGAACGAGATCGACGCCACCTACCGAGGCCTCACCGCCGAGGAGGTCGTCAACCTCCAGGAGGACAAGCCCGAGAACAAGGGCCTCCAGATCGTCGAGTCGACGGGCGCCGACATCCGCTACCTGGTCTTCAACACCCAGGACAAGTCCGTCGCCAAGCTCCCCGTCCGCAAGGCCATCGCCCAGCTCGTCGACCGCGACGAACTGGTCAACAAGGTCTACCAGGGCACCGCCGAGCCCCTGTACTCGATGGTGCCCAAGGGCATCGGCGCTCACACCACCAAGTTCTTCGACCGCTTCGGCACGCCGAGCAAGGAGAAGGCGGAGCGGATCCTCCGCGAGGCCGGCATCACCGACCCCGTCGAGCTGGACTTCTGGTACACGACCGACCGGTACGGCTCCGCGACGGCCGCCGAGTTCGCCGAGCTGAAGCGCCAGCTGGAGGAGTCCGGACTCTTCAAGGTCACCCTGCACGGCAAGCCGTGGAAGGAGTTCCAGGAGGGCTACCAGAAGGGCGAGTACCCGGTCTTCGGCCGAGGCTGGTTCCCCGACTTCCCGGACCCGGACAACTTCGTCGCGCCCTTCGTGGGCAAGGAGAACGTCCTCGGCACGCCGTACGTGAGCCCCCGGATCACCAACGAGCTCCTCCCGAAGTCCCGTCGCGAGAGCGACCGCGGGACCGTCACGGACGAGTTCGTGGAGGCCCAGGAGATCATGGTCCAGGACGTCCGGCTGCTGCCCCTGTGGCAGGGCAAGCTGTACATCGCGGCCGGCGAGGACATCGGCGGCGGCGAGCGGGCCCTCGACCCGCAGACGGTCATGCAGATGTGGGAGCTGAGCCGCCGGGCCAGCTGGTAGGAGACCTGCGGGGGCCACTGTCAGTGGCCCCCGATAGGTTCTCGGACGGAGATACAGGAACGTCCACCGGAGGTTGTGACCGTGACCGACACCAGCATGCTGCCCGAGTCCTGGCGGGGTGTCCTCGGCGACGAGCTGCAGAAGCCGTACTTCGCCCAGCTCACCGAGTTCGTCGAGGAGGAGCGCGCGAAGGGGCCGGTCTTCCCGCCGAAGGACGAGGTCTTCGCCGCCCTCGACGCCACCCCGTACGACAAGGTCAAGGTCCTGATCCTCGGTCAGGACCCGTACCACGGCGAGGGGCAGGGCCACGGCCTCTGCTTCTCGGTCCGCCCCGGCGTGAAGACCCCGCCCTCCCTGCGGAACATCTACAAGGAGATGCAGGCGGAGCTCGGCCACCCCGTCCCGGACAACGGCTATCTGATGCCGTGGGCCGAGCAGGGCGTCCTCCTGCTCAACGCGGTCCTGACGGTCCGCTCGGGCGAGGCGAACTCCCACAAGAGCAAGGGCTGGGAGAAGTTCACCGACGCGGTCATCACCGCCGTCGCCTCCCGCCCCGACCCCGCCGTCTTCGTCCTGTGGGGCAACTACGCGCAGAAGAAGCTGCCGCTCATCGACGAGGAGCGGCACGTCGTGGTGAAGGGCGCCCACCCCTCGCCGCTGTCGGCGAAGAAGTTCTTCGGTTCGCGGCCCTTCACCCAGATCGACGAGGCCGTCGCGGCCCAGGGTCACGAGCCGATCGACTGGCGCATCCCGGACCTCGGCTGAGCCTCGGCCCGATCCGGGCCGGGGGCGGCTAGCGTCGTCAGTCCCAGTGGGTGAGCGGGTGGAGATCGCGGTGACCGAGCAGCAGCAGGTGGCGGACGACGGTGTCATGACCAGGATCGGGCAGGCCATGATGCTGCTGCACGGCGGCGACCGCGAGGAGGCCAGGAACCGCTTCGGGGTGCTGTGGCAGCAGATCGGCCCGGACGGCGACCCCCTGCACCGCTGCACCCTCGCGCACTACATGGCGGACGCGCAGGACGATCCCGACGCCGAACTGGCCTGGGACCTGAGGGCACTGAGCGCGGCCGAGGGCCTCGCGGAGGAGCGGCTGGCCGCGCACGACTCGGCGGTGGCCCTGCGGGCGCTGTACCCCTCGCTCCAGCTGAACCTGGCCGCCGACTACGTGAAGCTCCAGCGGCCCGACGCCGCGCGCGTCCATCTGGACCGGGCGCGCGCGGCCTCGGACCACCTCGACGACGACGGCTACGGGAACGGGGTGCGGGCGGCGATCGAGCGCCTGGAGCTGCGGCTCCGGGGCGCCTGACCCGGCCGGTGTCTCGCCCGGTGCCCCTCCCCGGCCCTCCCGGACGGGCTCACCGGCCGTATGCGCCCTGACAGATCCTCGCCTGGTCGCTGCCCGGTGCCCAGCCCCCGTACCGCTCGCCCAGGTCGCAGACGTCGACGTCGGTGACGGACGGATCGTGCGTCAGTCCCGTGAGTCGCGGCGGCCCGGACAGGTCCGGCCGGGCCGCCGGGCGCGGAGGCTCACGCCGCTCCGGTGCGGACGAGGGGTGCGGTGTCTGCGCCCGGGGAGGAGCGGCCGCGCGCCGGGGCTGCCCCGAAGGGGGCGCCGCGCGGGGCGGGCTGGACGGCGGGCGGGTGGGGAGTGCCGCTTCGAGGGCCTCCCGGGCCGGTCCCTCGATGATCTGCGGCGCCACGTCGCGCGCGGGGCCCACGACTCCGGCGGCCGGCGCGGGGGACGGGGTCGGCGCCGACGGCGGGGCGTCCACCGAGACGCAGCCCGTCAGGGCGGCCACCGCCGCCCCGACCAGGATCTTCGCTGTGGTTCGGGTTCCATGCACCCGCGCAACTCTGCTTCTCCGCCGGTGATCTGCGCGCCCCTACCGGCGGGGAATGCCCCGCACGGGTGAGGCGCGCGGGGCCCCGACTTGACCGGCCGGCCGGGTGGAGCGGCTCCGCCCGCGGCGGGGTCAGTCGCCGGTCGCGCCGTCGATCCGCTCGCGGATGAGGTCCGCGTGGCCGTTGTGGCGGGCGTACTCCTCGATCATGTGGAGGTAGATCCAGCGGAGGTTGAAGCGTTCTCCGCTGCGGTGCTCGCCCACGCTCAGGTCGTCGAGGTCACGTCCGGCGGTCAGCGTGCGCGCGTGGGCGATCTCGGCCTGCCAGGTGGCGTGGGCCTCCGCGTAGGTGTCCTCGTCCGTGGCGTGGATGTCCCGGTCGTTGTCGTCCTGCGTCGCGTAGATCCACGGCGCCTCCTCACCGACCAGGACACGGCGGAACCAGCCGCGCTCGACCTCGGCCATGTGCCGGACCAGGCCCAGCAGGTTGAGGTCCGACGGCGGGGCGGACAGGGTGCGCAGCTGGGCGTCGTCGAGTCCCTCGCACTTCATCGCGAGGGTCACGCGGTGGAAGTCGAGCCACTGTTCCAGCGCTTCGCGCTCGCCGGTGGTGGTGCCCGGGTCGACGCGGGGGACGGATGCGGTCTTCTCGGTGGTCATGCGCGGCATCGTCTCCCATGATCGCGGGCGGCGCCAGGGGGTCAGGGGCGGGCGAGGCCCCTGGTGGCCGCGCGATTCCGGGCCTGAGCCGGCGGAGGGTGGGGCCGCTGGCGGGCCGCGTGCCTCAGGGCGCTGAGCCACGGAGGGCGGGGCCCTTGGCGGCCGCGTGACTCAGGGCTGCCACGCGGAGGGGGGCCGGCCCCTGGCGGGCCGCGCGAGTCAGGGTCTGAGCGGTGGAAGGCGGAGCTCCCGTCGGCCGGTCAGTTCAGGGTCGTTCCGTGGTGGAGGCGCGGCGGGCGCGGGCCGGTCAGTTCAGGGTCGTTCCGTGAGTGGTGGAGGCGCGGCGGGCGTCGGCCGCCTCGTTCAAGGTCGGGCTCCGAGCATGCCGCGCAGCAGTTCGTCGAAGCCGGTGCGCAGTTCCGCGCGGCTCGGGACCGAGGCGTGGAACGAGCCCGCCGCGCAGGAGAACATCATTCCCTCGGTCCAGGCGATGAGGGAGAGCGCGTGCCGCTCCGGCTCCGGAGAGCCCGCCGCCCTCATCATCGCGACCAGCGGGGTGTGGAAGGCCGCGCCCGCGGTGTCGAAGAAGCTCCGGAGCTCGGGCCGGCGGGTCGCCTCCAGGGCCAGCTCGTAGCGGGAGACGAGCAGGGAGCGGTGGTCGGTCAGATACCGGTGCAGGGCGAGGGCGAGAGCGTCGACGAGCGCCTCGCCGCCGCTCTCCGGGCCGGGCATCCCGTGCGGGGCGAGGACCGCCGCCTCCCGCTGGACCTGGCGCCGCACGGCCGCCTCCAGGAGCGCCTGCCGGGTGCGGGCGTGGTTGGACGTCGAGCCCTGGGGCAGCCCCGCGACCTCGTCCACGGCGCGGTGGGTCAGGCCCCGCATCCCGCGTTCGACCAGGAGGGCGAGGGCGGCGTCGCCGATCCGGTCGGCGCGGGAGGGGGAGGACTCCGGGGCCGGGGTCCCGGCGGTGGCTGAGGTCATGGGGGACAACCTACTACCGGCCCCTACCAAGGGAACTACAGCTGTAGTACGGTCGCGGTGTCGACCTCACTACAGCTGTAGTGAGGTGCCGGTTCATCCGCCCGTCCCGAATCGAGGAGCAGCCATGGAACAGCCCCGCGCCGTCGTCGTCGGAGCCGGTATCGGCGGACTCGCCGCCGCCGTCGCCCTGCACCGGCGCGGCTGGCAGGTCACCGTCCTCGAACGCGCCGCCGACCTCACCCCCGTCGGAGCCGGCATCGCCCTCGCCCCCAACGCCCAGCGCGCCCTCGACGTCATCGGCCTCGGCGACCGCGTCCGCGACCTCTCCGCCTGGCAGGGCGACGCCGGCATCCGCACCCCCGGCGGACGCTGGCTCGCCCGCACCGACGCCCGGGCCGCCGCCGACCGCTTCGGCGGCCCCCTCGTCCTGCTGCACCGCGCCACGCTCGTCGGCCTCCTCGCCGAGGCACTGCCCGAGGGCGCCGTCCGCACCGGCGTCCGCGCCACCCTGGTCGACCCCGGCGACGACCACCGCCCCGCCCGCGTCACGCTCGGCGGAGCGGACACGGCGTCCGGCGGCGAACGGGAGGCGGAACTCGTCCTCGGCTGCGACGGCATCCACTCGGCGACCCGTCGGACGCTCTTCCCCGGCCACCCCGGCCCCCGCTACTCCGGCAGCACCAGCTGGCGCGTCGTCGTCCCCGCCCCCGCGCGGCCCTTCGCACCACACGAGACCTGGGGCGCCGGACGGCTGTGGGGCAGCCAGCCCCTCAAGGACGGCCGGGTCTACGCGTACGCCATGGCCGTCGCCCCCGCCGGCGCCCACGCGCCCGACGACGAGAGGGCCGAACTCCTCCGGCTCTTCGGGGACTGGCACCACCCCGTCCCCGAGATCCTCGCCGGCGTCACCCCCGACCGGATCCTGCGGCACGACGTCCATCACCTGCCCGACCCGCTGCCCGCCTTCCACCGGGGCCGGGTGGCCCTCCTCGGCGACGCCGCGCACGCGATGACGCCGAGCCTCGGCCAGGGCGGGAACCAGGCGATCGAGGACGCCGTCGTCCTCGCCCACCACGCGGGCGACGCCACCGGATTCCAGCCCGGCCGCGCGCTCGCCGCCTACACCGCCGACCGGCTGCCGCGCACCACCGCCCTCGTCCGCAGGGCCGCCCGCACCGGTGTGGTCACCATGCTCTCCGCCCGCCCCGCCGTCGCCCTGCGCGACGCGGCCGTGACCGCCGTCTCCCGCTTCGGTCCCGGCCTCGCCCTGCGCGGCTTCGACGGCATCTGCGACTGGCGGCCGCCCGTCGCCACGGTCCCTCCGGCCGAGCGCAAGATCCACCCCGCGTAAGCTGACCGGCGCGAAGGCCCGGACGGCCGGGGCCGGCGAACGACGACAAGGGAGACCCCGTGAAGGTTGGCTGCATCGGACTCGGCGACATCGCGCAGAAGGCCTACCTCCCCGTCCTCAGCACCCTCCCCGGGGTCGAACTGCACGTCCAGACCCGCACTCCCGCGACCCTGGAGCGGGTGGCGGACACCTTCCACCTGCCCGCCGAACAGCGCCACACCGACCTCGACTCGCTGCTCGCGGCGGGGCTCGACGCGGCCTTCGTGCACGCCTCCACCGCCGTCCACGCCGAGATCGTCGGCCGGCTCCTCGAAGCCGGCGTCCCCACGTACGTCGACAAGCCCCTCGCGTACGAGTACGCCGACTCCGAGCGGATCGTGGAGCTCGCCGAGAAGCGCGCCGTCAGCCTCGCGGTCGGCTTCAACCGGCGCCTCGCGCCCGGCTACGCCCAGTGCGCCGAGCACCCGCGCGAGCTGATCCTCCTCCAGAAGAACCGGATCGGCCTGCCCGAGGACCCCCGCACCTTCGTCCTCGACGACTTCATCCACGTCGTCGACACCCTGCGCTTCCTGCTCCCCGGCGAGATCGAGCACGTCGACGTCCGGGCCCGGATCCGCGAGGGGCTCATGCACCACGTGGTGCTTCAGCTCTCCGGCGACGGCTTCACCGCCATCGGCATGATGAACCGGATGAACGGCTCCACGGAGGAGATCCTGGAGGTGTCCGGCCAGGACGCCAAGCGCCAGGTCCTCAACCTCTCCGAGGTCGTCGACCACAAGGGGCAGCCGACCGTGCGCCGCCGCGGCGACTGGGTCCCCGTCGCCCGGCAGCGCGGCATCGAGCAGGCGGTCCTCGCCTTCCTCGACGCGGTACGGGAGGGCCGGGTGCTCAGTGCCCGCGACGCCCTGCTCACCCACGAGCTCTGCGAGCGTGTCGTCCGCGAGGCGCTGCTCCAGGCGGGCTGACCGCTCGTCAGGAGCGGCGCCAGCGCTCGTCGACGACGACCGACACGAGCCGCCAGCCGTCCGTGGTGCGGCGCGCCGCGAAGGCGTAGCGCCCGCCGCAGACGAAGTCCTCGCCGGAGGCGAACCGCATCGGGTTGACGTAGTCGGCGCCGATGTCGGCCCGGTCCCCGGTCTCCCGGTAGCCGCCCGGCTCCCCGAACCGCACCCGCCGGTTGACGATGAGGTGCTGGCGTACGGGGAAGAGGGGCAGGGTCGCGGCGAGCCACTCCACGACCTCCGCCACGGGCCCCTCGATCCCGCCCGAGCCGCGGTAGTCGGCCCTGCCGTCCGGGGTGAACAGGCCCCGGTAGGCACTCCAGTCCCCCTCGTCCACGGCGGCCGCGTAGCCGGTGATCAGGTCGTCGAGGGCGAATCGGTCCATCACGGTCGCGAGGTCCACGCGCTGCGTCATCGGCTCAGTGTCGGGCGCGGGCCGCCAGGAGCCAAGGGGCGTGCGGCCCGGATGTGGGCAGGCGCGGGGACGTTCCCCGGACGCGGGTCGGTCGGGCGGCGCCGCCGAGGCTCACCGCGGGCGGGCAGGTGGCCCCTCGTACGGACGCTCGCGCTGGTGCAGATCGGCCCGCGCTCGGTCGCCGTCCGGACGTTCCCGTGCCGATGCGGGTCGGACCTGCCGTCGTAGGGAGGGTCCCGCGCGCCGGGCGGGGGACGGACCCGCCGCCGCGCCGACACCCCCCGGGCGCCGGTCATACTGGCCGTCATGCGCGTGAACATCGATCCCGAACTGACCGACCGCACCTCCTTCTACCGGCTGCTGACCGCCACCGTCGTCCCCCGGCCCATCGCCTGGGTGTCCACGGTGTCGGCCGACGGGACGGACAACCTCGCCCCGCACTCCTTCTTCACCATCTCCTCGGTGACCCCGCCGGTCGTCCAGTTCACCTCGGTCGGGCGCAAGGACTCCCTGCGCAACGTGGAGGCGACGGGGGAGTTCGTGGTGAACCTCGCCCCGGAGGGCCTCTTCGAGCGGATCAACGCCACCGCGACCGACTTCCCGCCGGGGGTCAGCGAGTTCGACGCGTGCGGCGTCGAGCGGGAGCCGAGCCTGCGGGTGAAGCCTCCGAGGGTCGCCCAGTCCCCGGTCGCCCTGGAGTGCGAGCTGCACAGCACGCTGCGGATCGGCGACTCGACGGTCGTCTTCGGCCGCGTCGTGCACGCCGCCGTCGCCGAGTCCGTCATGGTCGACGGCCACCCCGAGATGACCCTGATGCGCCCGCTGACCCGGCTCGGCAAGAACGAGTGGGGCACCCTGGGCGGCATCCAGGAGATCGCCAGGGTGCCGTACGGGGCCTGAGGCCGCTGGCGCCGGGCTTCCGTGCGGATGACCGGCGCCGCTGTGATCGCCCCGGCGGCGTGCGCCGGGCCGGGCTTCGTCAGCCTGCGGACTTGCCGGTGTGCCGAGCCCGGACGCCGGCCGCGACCAGCACGATGAGCCGGATGCCGAGGGCGACCTCCGGAGACCTCGTGTCACCGTCGCCCACAACGCACCCGCTTGTCACCGTCGTGCACTACGCACCCGCCCCGTAGCCGCTCGCTGCCCTCGGGTCACCGCTTCCGCCGGCGGCTGCCCGTCTCGGCGGGAGTTCGACGGCCGCTCGTGCTGCGCTCGGTGCCGTCGTGGGCGAGCCTGCCCGGCCCGGCGGTTCTTCGTGTCTAGCGTGGATTCTCCAGCTCACGCGCAGTCGGAGGAGACCCCCGTTCATGTCCAAGATCGCTCTCTTCGGTGCCTCCGGCACGATCGGCAGCCGGGTTCGTCGTGAGGCGCTGGACCGGGGCCATCAGGTCACGGCCGTCGTCCGCGATCCCCGGAAGATCACCGAGGAGCACCCGGCCCTCACGGTCGTGACCGGGGACGTTCTGGACGCCGCTTCGGTGGCTGCCGTGGCCGAGGGGCATGACGTTGTCGTCAGCGCGGTCGGCGGCGGGGACGGTCCCGGCCACCAGGCGACGATCAAGCCCGCTGCCGAGGCGCTGGTGGAAGGCCTGCGTTCGCTCGGCACCGACGCCCCGCGGCTGATCGCCGTCGGCGGCGCCGGCTCGCTGCGCACGCCGGACGGTGCGCAGGTGTGGGACGCCGACGGGCTGCCCGAGTTCGTGCTCCAGATCATGCACGCGCACGGGGACGCGCTGGACTTCTACCGGACCGTCGGCGACGTCCGCTGGACCTGTCTGAGCCCCGCCGCGCAGATCGAGCCGGGCGAGCGCACCGGCAGGTACCGCACCGCCGTCGATGACCTGATCGTGGGCGCTGACGGCCAGAGCCGGATCTCCGCGGAGGACTACGCGGTGGCCCTGGTCGACGAGATCGAGGACCCGCGCCATGTGGGGGAACGCTTCACCGTCGGCGACTGACCCGGCACGGAGGCCGGGCCATTGCGGGAGGCATTGCGCTGGTGGAGTGATGGTCGCCGCAGGTGGCGCGCGAGACTGGCTTCAGTAAATCGAACAGGCGTACGGTTGTGGTGTGAGTCAGAACGACACCCCCACCTTCGCCTTCCCGGCGGACCTCACCGCCCTTCAGGCACGTCTCCACCAGATCCGCGCCGAGCATGAGGCGCTGGTGCGGACCCTGCCGTGGTCGGTCGAGCCGATGCCCGGCTGGGCCCCCAAGATCAACGACAACACCGGCGACATCATCGAGCCCGGCCGGGAGCCGTCGCCCGGCTACACCTCCGAGCAGATCGCCGAGGACACCCGGCTGCGCGCGCTCGTGCGGGACCTCTCCGACCAGGTCTCCACGCACCCCTTCTGGGGCACGCTGGAGCGCGGCCCGCGGCTTGTGGACGCCCGCACCGCGCTGAAGTCCCACTCCGACATGACGACGGGCCGGCCCGCGGTCGTCGAGGCGGCGTGAGCGGGAGGGGGCCGGTTGAGGAATTCGGTTGCGATGGATCGGGCTGGTGCGGTGATACTCCGGCATGAGTAGAGACGCCGAGGCCATCGTGCTGGCCCGCTGGTCGGACGAGGTGATGGAGCCGCTGACCCGGGACGACCCGGAACGCACCTGGCAAGGCCGCTTCGTCCCGATCTCGGGACACCACGGCTACGAGTTCGGGTGGGCCCTGGAGTTCGACAAGGTGCACCACCGCCACGGCCTGCTCAGGGCACCTGGAGTCGTTGGCGTGGCCGTATCCGGAGTCGGTGCAGGTTCTGCTTCGCGACCAGGACGACGAATGCTTCGGGCTCTGGATGTTCCAGCAGGGCCGACTGCTGGAAGTCACCATTCCGGGCACCGAGCGTTTTCACCAGCCGGCACCACCCACGGAGGACTACGCACCCGACCCGGGCGTGCTGCGGGGCACTGACGGGGGCAGGCCCCTGCCCGAACAGACTCCGGAAGCACTCCGCGATACTCGCTCCCTCTGGTAGACCGAAATTCCACAGCTTGAGCGTCACGTGACCCAGCGGCAGGTCCTGAAGGGTGTTGCGGAAGGTCTGGCTCGGGCACGCAGAACACGAAGGCGTCGGTGTTCGGGTGGTCCTCCCTTCTGCCGTTCAGGAGGGGGACGGTCGGCTCTTTTGCGGTGCAGACGATCAGGCCGGTGCCGAGGTCGGCGCATCCGCGATCACGGTCGTGCCCGCCGCCAAGGCGGCTAACGCCGACTCGCGCCACACGTCGGCGTCGGCCCAGTTGCCAGCCGCTGGCCACGGAGCCCGCTCGAGCGCCCGTAGAGGGCGGAGTCGCGGGATGACCCGCTCGACCGTGGCGGGCGAGATGCCGAACAGTGGTGCCAGCTGCCGATCGGTGAGGTTGGTGCGGTGGTAGTCGGCCACTGGTAGCACCCGGTCCCACTCCTTCGCCAGCCCCGCGAACCGGCCCATCCGCAAGCCCGTGTCTCATCCCTATCCACACCGGCGCCGGTGTCGCCGACGGCGGAGCCGAGGGGGTGAGGGCAGGCGCGTACCCACCGCAACGAGTGGACGGGCATCCGTCCAGGTGGCTCAGCCGGGCGTGCGCTCGGCGTACGGCAGCGGCAGAGGTTCATCCCCATGGTGCAAGTTGATCCGTGCAGGTTGGCGAGCCCGGCCGACCCTGCGAGGGTATGGCGCCGAGCCGGCCGGTCAAGGCTCGGTCGCGTAGGTGAGGGCGAGGTTGCGCTGGAGGGGCGTTTCTCGTCCACCTCCGCACTGATCCCTACGGGCGCCGTGAGGCGGCTTGGCGATGGGGTACCTCCGCCCGGACGGTCGCGTGAGAAGGGTCCGCCCCTCAGGGGCGGACCCTTCTCACGGCCGATGGTTCAGCGGTCGTCGCGCTTGCCGCGCACCGCGTCCTTGGCGTCGGACGCCGCTTCCTTCGCCTTGCCCTTGGCCTGGTCCATCCGTCCCTCGGTCTTCATGCGGTCGTTGCCGGTCACCTTGCCGACCGTTTCCTTCGCCTTGCCCTTGACCTTGTCCGTGCGGCCCTTGTCAGTCATGACCCGTCCTTCTGGGTGGAAAGCAATGACGATGACAACATAGGGCGAAGTCGGGCATTCCGCCCGTCGGGCCGGGAGTGGTCGCAGCCGCGCATGTGCGGGGTGCCCGCCGGTGGGTGGTCGTCAGGGCTCGTCGGGGGCGATCGTGCGTGGTCGCCTTTCTTCCGTCGCGGGTCTGCCTCCGCTGTGGACGATCTAGCCCTCGGCGGTGGTCGGTCCGGTCAGGCCGTGCAGGAGCAGGGAGGTCAGGGCGTCGATGATGTCCTCGTCCGTGGTTGCCGGTCTGTTCTCGCCCGCGGTGATCACGGCGTAGCCGAGCATCGAGACCATGGCGCCGATGGCCGCGGCGAGTACCTCCGGATCGCCCGGAAGCTCGTGGCCTTGCCGGCGCAGCCACTCCAGGTGTTCCCGTAGGACCGCCGTCTCGGCCGTCATGCCGGCCCATGCCCGCCCCTCGCTCGGCGGCCCGGCCAGAGTGGTCTGCGTCAGGGCGACGACCACGGGCAGGTGGTCGCGGATCATGTGCCAGGTGACGGCCAGGTGCTCGCGCAGTTGCGCGCGGTCGGTCAGGTCGTGGTCGGTGGGGTGTTCGGCCGAGGCGATCTCGGCGTCGGCCTGCGCGTTCATGTCCCAGAGGAGCGCCTGGAGCAGGGCTTCCTTGTCCGCGAAGTGGGCGTAGAAGGAGCCGGTGGCGCGGCCCGCCTCCCGGGTGATGTCGGTGATCTTCGTGTCGAGGAAGCCGCGTTCGGCGAACAGTCGCCGTGCCGCGGCCTTCAGGGCCGCCTCGGTCTCGGCGGCCTGCTCCTTGCGTACGCCCATGGGGCGGGCTCCTTGTGCTTGACGTCCCCTGCGTCGCCCATCATAGTGAACCGCAGTTCCGTGAATTAAGATTCAGTGAATAAGGATTCAGGGGGAAGCGTGAAGGTGATCGTGATCGGCGGGGGAGTGGCGGGCGCGGCGGCTGCACTGGCGCTCCGGCGCATCGGTGCCGAGGTGACGGTCTACGAGGCGTACGCGGAACCCGCAGGCCAGGTCGGCTCCTTCCTGAGCCTGGCCTCCAACGGGCTGCGGGTGCTCCGCAGCCTGGGCGTCCTGGAGCAGGTGCGGACCGCCGGGATCGATGTGCCGGGCCAGCGCATGTGGTCGGGTTCCGGCAGGCTCCTGGGAGACGTGCCGCGAGGACGGCTCCGCGACGACGAGCTCCACAGCGTGACTCTGATGCGGGGCGACCTGGTCGAGGCCCTGCGTACGCGGGCGGTGGAGGCCGGGGCGGTGGTGATCACCGGCGAGCGCCTGGTGGAAACGGTCACCACGTCGAGCGGTGTCCGGGCAGTCTTCGCGAGCGGTCGCACGGCGGAAGCGGTGCTGCTCGTCGGCGCGGACGGCATCTGGTCGACGACGCGGAAGCTCCTGGCCCCCGAAGCGCCGGTCCCCGAGTACGCCGGGCTCTACAGCGTCTCCGGTGTGTCCGAGGGCATCGCGCTCGATCCCGGCGTGTTCAACCTGACGTTCGCCCGTCACGGGGCCTTCCTCCACCTCGCCGCGCCCGGAGGCAGGGTGTGGTGGTCCGCCCAGGTCGCCTCGCCCGCGCAGCCGGATCTCAAGGGAACCGACGAGGAGTGGGTCGACCGCCTGTCCACGCTCTACCGGCACGACCGGATCCCGCACGAGATCCTGGCGGCCACCGTCGAGCTGCACCGCCCCACCCCGATGCACCGCCTCGCTCCGATTCCGCGCGCACAGAGCGACCGCGTGGTGCTCATCGGCGACGCGGCGCACCCCGTCGGCGCCGGGCAGGGAGCCTCCATGGCGCTGGAGGACGCGCTGGCCCTGGCGCGCGCCTTGGCCGCCGCGCCGCCGGTTGCCGCTCTCGCGACGTACGCGGCCCAGCGTGCCCCGCGGGTCACCAGAATGCTGAAGGCGGCTTCGGACAACCGCGACGCGAAGACGGCCGGGCCCCTCGGACGGTGGATGCGTGACCTGATGATGCCCCTGGGTGTCCGCCTCTTCTACGCCAGGGCCACGGCCTGGCTCTACACCTACGACTGCGGCGACCTGCCGACCGGTGTGCGGGACGCGGGCGAACGGCTTGCTGATCGCTGACCCGTTGTGTTGGTCTTCCCTTCGGGATCACTGCTCTGGGCCCAGTGCAGCCCCTGGGCGCTCAGCGCCTCCACGGCCACAGCGGGCCGAGCCGCTCGCGTCTGGTGTCTGGGGGTGGACGGCCGAGCGCCAGGAGGCGTACGCGAACGACCAGGCCGCCGCGGACTCGCGGATCGTGGTCACCGCCCGATGCATCCGCGCGAAGGCGGACCAGGACCCCGCGCAGTGGGCCCGTCGGCACCCCGGTCCGCACCCGGTGTCAAGTCCCGTCGATCATCTGCCGGTAGTCCCGCCACCTGCCGCGACGCCCGTTGCTGACCGGCAGCAGTGGTCGGAGTCGTTGCCGCTCTGCATCGTTCAGATCACCCCGCGCCATCCTCGCCTCAACGCGTGGGGTACGCCGCCCGTCACGTGGCAGGCGTGGCGCCCTCGTGCCGGCCGCCCTGCGGCCTGGAGAGGAGAACCCGGCGGGGCGCCGGGTCGATCTCCGTGACGACGACGGCGATTCTCTCCCCGACCTCGAAGTGTTCCACCGGACTCACCGCAGGCCGGCCGAGAGCTTCCCTGAAGGGGATCAGCCCGGCAACCCCGTCCCCGAGGTCGACGATGACGCCGAAGGGAAGCACCTTCTCCACCGTCCCGCGGAGTTCCTGACCCACCTCTGTGCGGTCGGTGAAGGCCTGGAGGGGGTCGGGCTGAAGGGCCCTCAAGGACAGTCTGGCCTCCGCGTTGTAGGTGTCGAACTGGAGGAACTCGCACGCGACACGTTGCCCTACCTGAACGACATCGGTGGGAGCGTCGAAGCGCCGCCAGGACAGTTCGGGGACGACGATGAACCCGACGCCCGGGAACAGGGGATGGGCGGGCCCGTTGTCCAGGGCCACGAAGACCCCGAACCGTTCGATCGCCGCGACGGTGCCGGACACGATCTCGCCGCGGCGCAGGGACTCCAGGAACGCCCAGAGTTCCGGGCTCTCGGACTGCCAATCCATCCGGCCACCCTGGCACACGGCGTCGTGGACCGACCATGCCCGCGACGAGCTGGAGCCCTCGCCATGCCGCAGCGGCCAGGGCCATGATCGGCCGGACGAGACCTAGTCACCCACCAGCGCGGCGACCAGGCGTCTCATCGCCGCGCGCGGGTCGGGCGCCCCGGGCCAGGTCGTCATCAGGAGGTGGTGGGCCGTGCCCACGACGGCGAGGGCCACCGTGTGCGGGTCGGCGGTGGCCGCCACCCGGCCCAGGGTGCGCTCGGCCTCCACGTAGTCGGCCACCGCCTCCTGGATGGCGGCGAAGCCCGGTGCGCCGGCCTCCAGGGCCTCGCGGAAGCGCTGCGCCGCGGCAGGGCGGGTCAGGGCGAGGCCGGAAAGCGCCGGCCCGCCGCCGTCGAAGAACGCCAGGACGACGGCGTTGAGGTTTCCGGACACCGTGCCCTTCCCGGCCGACTCCGAAAGGGCTCGCGCCCGGGCCGCCGTTCGTGCGAACCGGTCGAGGCAGAGTTGACCCACGAAATCGTCGAGCCCGGCGAAGTGCGCGTGCAGCAGCCCCTTGGCGCAGTCCGCCTCGGTGGTGACGGCCCGACTCGTGAGCGCACCCGGCCCCTCCCGCTCCACGATCCGTTCAGCGGCCGCGAACAGTCGTTCGCGCACGTCCGGAGTCGCCACTCCACGGGGTGACATCGGCCTTCCTTCCCTCCGACGGTCGGCGCCATGAGTGGCGCGACCGCTGGAATCGTAAGCCTGTTGCCCATATGGGCGCGCGCCCATACTGTTTGGGCGCACGCCCATTCTTTGTCGTACCGTCAGGAGGAACCCGTGCCGAACGTCGTCAACACCGAGCAGGCGCACGCGTGGAACGGCCCCGAGGGTGTCCAGTGGGCCCGCAACCGGGACCGCTGGAACGCCGTGAACGAGGGCTTCAACGAGCGGCTGCTCGACGCCGCCGGAATCACCGAGGGCCATCGGATCCTCGACCTCGGCTGCGGTTCCGGCCAGACCACGCGACTCGCCGCCCTCCGGGCGCCCCGAGGCGGCGCCGTGGGTCTCGACCTGTCCGACCCCATGCTGGCCGAGGCGCGGTTGCAGGCGGCACGGGAGGGCGTCGGCAATGCCACGTTCACGCAGGGAGACGCGCAGACGCACCCGTTCGGAACGGGCACCTTCGACGCGGCGATCAGTCGCTACGGGGTGATGTTCTTCTCCGACCCCGGGCAAGCCTTCGGCAACATCGGCCGAGCGCTCCGCGCCGGCGGGCGCCTGGCGTTCGTCTGCCCCGCCGAGCCCTCCCTCAACGACTGGGTGGTCGCCATGCGGTCACTGCGCGACATCCTGCCGGTCGGCGACTTCGGTACGCCGGGGCTGCCCGGCATGTTCTCCCTGTCGTTCCCGGAGCGGATCCACGCCGTGCTCACCGCGGCCGGGTTCACCGGCACGGCCGTCGACCGGGTCGAGGCGTACGGGGCGTGGGGGCAGGGAGCCGATGACGCGGCGGAGTTCCTGCTGGGTACGGGTCCCGGCGGCCACTGGATGGGGCAGGTCGACCCGGCCGCACGGGGCCGCGCCGAGCGCGCCCTCGCCCACCGCCTCCGCGGCCATGAGGCGGCGGACGGCACGGTCCGGCTGCGCAGCACGTCCTGGCTGGTCACCGCGGATCGCCCGGCGGCTCGCTGAATCGGCCGCGACGAGCCTCTCGTACTCCGATTCCCTCGCGTTCCGTCACGTGTTGGGGGCCCGGAAGCCCCGCAGGCGGGCCCCGTCGCGGCGAGCCACTGTGCAGCTGATCCTGTGCAGGTCGCGGCCCCGTGTGGTGAACCGGGTCTCAGCCGCCCGACTCGCCCGCGTGCGGGCTCAGTACACCGGCGCTGACCAGCACGATGAGCAGGATGCCGAGCAGGATGCGGTAGATCACGAACGGCATGAAGGACTTCGTCGTGATGAACTTCATGAACCAGGCGATCACCGCGTACCCCACCGCGAAAGCGACGATCGTGGCGAAGAGTGTCGGGCCCCACGAGATGTGGCCGCTCTCGCCCGCGTCCTTCAGTTCGAACACGCCCGAGGCGAGCACCGCGGGGATCGCGAGCAGGAAGGAGTACCGGGCCGCCGCCTCACGGGTGTAGCCCATGAACAGACCGCCGGAGATCGTCGCGCCGGACCGGGAGACGCCCGGGATCAGGGCCATCGCCTGGCAGAAGCCGAAGATCAGGCCGTCCTTCACACCGAGGTCCTTGAGCGTCTTGCGCTCGCGCATCGCGCGGTGCCGGCCGCCGATCTCGTCCCGGGCGGCCATCCGGTCGGCGATGCCGAGGACGACGCCCATCACGATCAGCGTGGCCGCCGTGATCCGCAGATCGCGGAACGGGCCCTCGATCTGGTCCTTGAGCGTCACGCCGAGGACACCGATCGGGATGGAGCCGACGATCACCAGCCAGCCCATCTGGGCGTCGTGGTCGGACCGCATCGACCGGTCGGTGAGCGAGCGGAACCAGGCGGAGACGATCCGCGCGATGTCCTTCCGGAAGTAGATCAGGACCGCGGTCTCCGTGCCGATCTGCGTGATCGCGGTGAAGGCCGCACCCGGGTCCTCCCAGCCGGCGAAGGCCGCCGTGAGGCGGAGGTGCGCGCTGGAGGAGATGGGAAGGAACTCCGTCAGCCCCTGGACGAGTCCCAGGATGAACGATTCGAACCAACTCATGGGGCTAGGGCCGTCCCGTTATGTACGTGTGCGGTCAGAAGGTCGTGCGCAGGGTACATGCCGAAGATGACGTGCTCGTGGCGAGCCGGTGGACCGCCCTACGGAAGGGCCGGCTCCCGCACTCGCTCGGGATCCGGGGCCGGGGTCCGGGCCGCCGCCCGCAGCCCGTGGCGCTTGCGCCAGGCCACCACCGCCCCGCCGAGGCCCGACAGGACGATGAAGCCCGCCGAGAAGAGGAAGGCCGGCGAGCCCGGCTCCCCGGCCTGGGCGCCCGCCACCACGTACGCCGCCGTGTTCGGGACGGAACCCAGCGCCGTCGCCACCAGGAACGGCACGTACCGCATCCGGGAGACCGCCGCGCAGTAGTTGGCCGCCGCGAACGGTACCCCCGGGAACAGCCGGATCGCCAGCATCGAGCGGAACCCGTGCCGGCTCAACTGCCCGTCCGCCGCCGTCAGCCAGCGCCCCCGCACCAGCGGGCGCAGCGCGTCCTGCCCCAGGAACCGCCCGAGGGCGAACGCGATGCCCGCCCCGAGCACCGTCCCCGCCAGCGCCCCCGTCAGACCGGCCGCGGAGCCGAAGAGCGCGCCCGCCGCCAGATTGAGCACCGGACGCGGCACGAAGGCGGCCGCGCACACCCCGTACGCGAGCCCGAAGAGCAGCACCGCCCCGGCGCCGCCCGAGTGCGGCGGCCAGCCAGAGGAGAGCATCCGCTGCGGCTCGTACAGCACCACGAGGGTCGCCGCCGAGAGCAGCAGCACGGCGAGCAGCGAGAGCCGCGAGCGGGGGGACAGCAGAGCCCGGGAGCAGCGGACGGCGAGGGAGCCCGGCGGCCGGGGCGCGGGAGCGAGCATTCGGGGAGAGTAACGGACGCGCCCGTAGGAGCGCCGTAATGTGCGTCATGTCCGTCCGGGCGCGCACCCGGAGAGCGCCGTGCCCGAGAGGCCCCATGACCGACACCGCGCCGCCCGCGAGCGCCCTCGCCGACACCGTCCTGGACCGCCTCACCACGGTCTACCCGGCCGCCGGGAACCCCTTCCGGGCCCAGGAGATGGTCGCCTACATGAAGGGCGTGGCCCCCTTCCTCGGCATCCGCACGCCCGAGCGCCGCGCGCTGTCCCGGACCGTCCTCGACGGCACCCCGCGCCCCGACGAGACCGACTGCGCGGCGCTCGCCCTGCGCTGCTTCGCCCTCCCCGAGCGCGAGTACCACTACTTCGCCGTCGACTACCTGCGCCGGCACGTCGGGCGCTGCTCCTCCGCCTTCCTGCCGGTCGCCCGCCGGCTCGTCACCACCGTGTCCTGGTGGGACACGGTCGACCACCTCGCCGCCCACGTCGTCGGCGGTCTGGTGGCGGCCGACCCGGCCCTCGCCGCCGAGATGGACACGTGGATCGAGGACGAGGACCTGTGGGTCGCCCGCACCGCCCTCCTCCACCAGCTCCGCTTCAAGGACGCCACCGACGCCGACCGGCTCTTCGCCTACTGCCTGCGCCGCGCGGACCACCCCGACTTCTTCGTCCGCAAGGCCATCGGATGGAGCCTGCGCGAGTACGGGAAGACGGCCCCCGCCGAGGTCCGCGCCTTCGTCGCCGCCCACGACTCCCGGCTCTCCCCGCTCTCGGTCCGCGAGGCCCTCAAGAACCTCTAGGGGTGTCGTGTCGATCAGGCCGGTCCGGCGGCGCCCGGCCGCGCTGTCAACGGTCACGGGAGGGGCGGCACAATGAACGCGTGAACGAGCACATCCCCGTCCTCCGCGAGGTCGACCAGGGCACCGCGCGCCTCATGCCCGACGTGGACCGGGAGCGGGCCTGGCTGCTCACGGTCGACGGCGCGCCCCAGTCGTACGTCGACCTCGACGATCCGGCGTACCTGGAGTTCGAGTACGCGCGGCGACTCGCCCACGTCGTCGACGGCGCCGCCGAGCCCGGCGCGCCCCTCGACGTCCTGCACCTGGGCGGCGGCGCGCTCTCGCTGCCCCGGTACGTCGCCGTCACCCGGCCCGGCTCCCGTCAGGACGTCGTCGAGGCGGACCGGGGTCTGCTCGCCCTGGTCGAGGAGCACCTGCCGCTGCCCGAGGGCTCGGGGACCCGAGTGCACGGCGCGGACGCCCGTGCCTGGCTGGAGGCCGCGCCGGACGCCTCGACCGACCTGATCCTGGGCGACGTCTTCGGCGGCTCGCGGGTGCCCGCGCACCTCACCACCGTCGAGTACGCGCGCGAGGTACGGCGGGTGCTGCGGCCCGGCGGGCTCTACGCCGCCAACCTCGCCGACGGGGCGCCGTTCCCCTTCCTCCGCTCGCAGCTCGCCACCTTCGCCGCCGTCTTCCCCGAGCTGGCGCTGGTCGCCGAGCCCGGCGTGCTGCGCGGCCGCCGCTTCGGGAACGCGGTCCTCGTCGCCTCCGGCCGGGAGATCGACATCGCCCACCTCGCGCGGCGCGCGGCCGCCGACGCCTTTCCCGCGCGCGTGGAGCACGGGGAGACGCTCGACCGCTTCACCGGCGATGCGGAACCGGTCCTCGACACCGGGGCCGTGCCCTCACCCGTTCCGCCCGAGGGCGCCTTCGGCATCGGCTGACGGGTCCGGGGCGCCCCGGGCGCCCGCGACCTCCTTCGTGTGCGGGCGCCGCGTCAGGTTCCGTACGTCCGGCACGAACAGGACGAGCGCGGTGACGAGCACCATCAGCGCCGCCGCGCCCCACAGCGCCTCGCTCCGGCCGAAGGCGCTCTCCGCCGGGCCCGCGAGCGCCGTGGACAGCGGGAGCAGGGCCGTCGACCCGAACCAGTCGTACGCGGAGACCCGGGACAGCTTCTCCTCCGGGATCTCCTGGTGCATGGTCGTCATCCAGGAGACGCCGAACACCTCGATCGCGACTCCGCTGACGAACATCGCGGCCGTCAGGCCCGCCGCGTCCAGCGGCACCGCGAGCGCCGCCGAGGGCAGCGCGATCGGGAAGACGCAGAGGGTCCCGACGAAGAGCATCCGGCGCGGCTTCCACCGGGTCATCAGGACCGCGCCCGCGACCGTCCCCGCGCCGTACGCGGCGAGCGCGACGCCCCAGGGGCGGGAGCCGCCCAGCTCGTCCCGGGCGACCAGCGGTCCGTACACCGCCTCGACCGCGCCGATGAGCCCGACCACCACCGAGAACTGGGCGACGATCGACCACAGCCAGGGCCGGCCGACGAACTCCTGCCAGCCCTCCCGCAGGTCCGCGAAGAGCCCGCGGCCGGGGGAGCGCTCCGGAAGGCCGCTCACGTCGAGGAAGGCCCGCAGACCGCCGGCGACGGCGAAGGCGACCGCGTCGACGGCCAGGACCCAGCCCGGTCCGACGAACGCGACGAGCGCGCCGCCCAGCGCGGCTCCGCCGATGGCGGCGCCGTGCATGGCCATCCGGAAGACGGCGAAGGCGCGGTTCGCCTGTTCGCCGCTGACGGTGGCCATGAGCATGCCCTCGGCCGCCGGGTTGAAGAAGGCCTGGCCGGTGCCGCACAGCGCGGTGAGCACCATCATCTGCCAGAGGCGGGCCTCGCCCGAGAGGACGAGGACGGCGAAGGCGGCCTGCGAGACGCAGTTGAGGGCGTTGGCGGCGACCATGACCCGGTGCCGGGGGACCCGGTCGGCCACCGCGCCGCCGATCAGCAGGAAGAGGACCAGCGGCAGGAACCGCGCCATGGCCACGAGACCCACGTCGCCCGCGTCGCCCCCAGAGTCGAAGACCGCCCAGGTGGTGGCGATCAGCGCGCCGTGGGTGCCGAGGTTGGTCACGACCGTGGCGGCGGTGAGCAGGAGGTAGTTGCGGCCGGCCCACTCGGGGCGGCGGGAGCGGGGCGTGGCCCGGTGGGGAGAGGCGGCGGGTGTGGTCACCCCGGAACTGTCCCGGGCTCCTCCCCGTGCCGCCAACCCGATTTCGGACGGTCCGTCAGGGGGTGTGGCGCCTGCCGGACGGACGTACTCCCGGCACGGACGCGCCTCTGGAAGCAGAAGCACCTACCCCGGTGACCCACGGCATCCCAGGGGCCACCGGGACCGGCGTGGCCGGGCCCGGTGGCTCAGGGGAAGGTCAGGCCGCGGGCGCGAGCCGGACCGTGGAGAGGATCTGCCGGATCGTCGCGTCGGGGAGCTCGTCCTTGACGCCCTTGGCCCCGTAGAACACCCAGGTCGAGAAGTCGCCGGCGGTGTTCTTGAAGGTGAAGGCGTAGGACTTGCCGTCCGTCTCGCACTTGTTGCGCTTCTTCACGCCCGGCGCCGTGGCGGTCGCCAGGCTGCCGTTCAGACCGGACTTCGTCGTGTACGGCACGGGCTTGGTGATCTTGATGGTGCTCTGCGGCATGTGCTGGGCGTAGCCGCCCCACACCCAGGTGCCCGCCTCGCCGCGCGCCGCGGACGCGGTGTCCTTGGCGCCCTGGCCGCCCTTGGTGCCGGCCGTCGCCAGGCTCCAGGTCTCGTCGGTGCCGTTCTTGTCGATGTCGTACGTGCACCACTCGCTCTTCAGGTGGGTGGGGCTGGACATCGTGACGAGCGGGCTGCCGTCGTTCTTCTTCTCGTCCTCGAAGAAGGTGATCGCGCCCGGCTTCAGCACCTCCCACTCCGGCGGTACGTCGAAGAGGGTGCCGTACTTCGGGTTGTAGACGACCTTCCAGCCCGGGACCGTCGGCTGCTGCGCCGCGCCGTCGCGCGGGTTGGCGATCCCGGAGGACTGGCTCGGGGCGGGTGCCGGGTCGGACGAGGGGTCCCCGGACGGGGTGGCCGTCACCGACGGCTTGGGGTCGTCGGCGGTGTTCTTCTTGTCGTCGTCCTTGCCGAGCACCAGGAAGCCGGTGACGCCGGCCGCGACGACCACGGCGGTGGCGGCGACGACCGCCACGAGCGTCGTCCGCTTCTTCTTCCCGCCGTCGGGCCCGCCGGGGTGTCCCGGCACCGCGTACTGCTGCGGCACGGTCGGCTGCTGGTACGGGTTCGGCTGGCCTGGCTGCGGGGCGTACCCCTGCTGCGGGTACCCGGGCTGCGCCGGTGGCTGCTGCGGGTAGCCCGGCTGCGCGGGCGGCTGTTGCGGGTAGCCGGGCTGTGTCGGCGGCTGCTGCGGGTACCCGGGCTGGGCAGGCGGCTGCTGATACGGGTTCGGCTGCTGGTACCCCGACTGCTGGTAGGGGTTCTGACTCTGGTCCTGCGGGTTCTGCTCGCCCCCGGGCGGCTGCTGTCCTGGCCACATGGCCAGTAACCATAGAGGGGCGGGGGCCGCTCGACCACGCCCGCCCCCGCGCGGGGATGGCCAAGGCTACTACCCACGGGTAACATCACGGTCCATGAGCGCAGACCAGATGTCCGTCGGCGAGATGCTCGCCGCCACGGTCCCCATGGCCGGGACCCTGAAGCTGGAGTTCCTGGAGACCACCGCCGAGCGCGCCGTCGTGCGCCTCCCGGACCAGCCCGCCTACCACAACCACCTCGGCGGCCCGCACGCCGGAGCGATGTTCACGCTGGCCGAGTCCGCCAGCGGCGCCATCGTGCTCGCCGCCTTCGGCGACCAGCTGGGCCGCGCCGTGCCGCTCGCGGTCAAGGCCGAGATCGGCTACAAGAAGCTGGCCAAGGGCGTCGTCACCGCCACGGCCACGCTCGGCCGCCCCGCCGCCGAGGTCGTCGCCGAACTCGACGCCGGGGAGCGCCCCGAGTTCCCGGTGCGGATCGACATCACCCGCGAGGACGGCGCCGTGACCGGCGAGATGACCGTCGTGTGGACCCTGCGCCCGAACTCCTGACCCGGAACGCCGCGCACCGCCCCCGCACCCGCTCCGGGCGCGGGGGCGGTCGCGTCCCCGGGGCGGCCCCTCGGATTCGTGGTCCGTCCGCCCCGACCGGGTAGGCTGCCCCGGCATGCCCGCCGACCCGCCTGCCGGGCCGTCGAGCGGCCGGGCAGCCGATACGGGAGGAAGCGCGTTGCACGTCCAGGAGTGGCTGGAGACGATCCCCGCGGTCGCCGTCTACGTCCTCGTCGGAGTGGTGATCGGGCTGGAGAGCCTGGGCATCCCGCTCCCCGGCGAGATCGTGCTCGTGAGCTCGGCTCTGCTCGCCTCGCAGCACGGCGACATCAATCCGTACGTGCTCGGGGCCTGCGCCACCGCCGGCGCGATCATCGGCGACTCGATCGGCTACGCGATCGGACGCAAGGGCGGACGGCCGCTGCTCGCCTGGCTGGGCCGGAAGTTCCCGAAGCACTTCAGCGAGGCGAACATCTCGCTCGCGGAGAGCTCCTTCCAGAAGTGGGGCATGTGGGCCGTCTTCTTCGGCCGCTTCATCGCCCTGCTCCGCATCTTCGCGGGTCCGCTCGCCGGTGTGCTGAAGATGCCGTACTGGAAGTTCCTCATCGCCAACGTCCTGGGCGGCATCCTGTGGGCCGGCGGCACCACGGCCGTCATCTACACCGTCGGCGTCGTCGCCGAGGCCTGGCTCAAGCGCTTCTCCTGGCTGGGCCTGGTCCTCGCCGTGCTGATCGGCCTCGCCTCGATGCTGGTGGTCAGGAACCGCGCCAGGAAGGCGGCGGCGCAGCGGGCCGAGGCGCCCGAGCCGGAGCCGGTCCCGGCGGCGGACTGAGCGAGCCCCGGGCGGACACGAGGGAGGGCGGCACCCGGAAGACGGGTGCCGCCCTCCCTCGCGTACGGCATCAGCCCTCGAAGGTGGAGGACGGGTGCCGCCCTCCCTCGCGTACGGCTCAGTCCTGGAAGGCGGGAGACGAGCGCCGCCCTGCCCCGCGTGCGGCTCAGTCCTGGAAGGCCTCGGCGTGCCCCTTGGCGAGCGCCAGGTACATCTCGGCGTTCAGCCGGATGCCCGCCCGCTCCTCCTCGGTGAGCGGGCGGCGCACCTTCGCGGGCACACCCGCGACGAGGGAGCCCGGCGGGATCTCCATGCCCTGGGGGACGAGCGCCTGCGCGGCGACGAGCGAGCCGGCCCCGATCCGGGCCCCGTTGAGGACCGTCGCGCCCATGCCGACGAGCACGTCGTCCTCGATGACGCAGCCGTGCACGGTCGCGTTGTGGCCGACGGTCACCCGGTCGCCGATCGAGACGGGGAAGCCGGGGTCGACGTGGACCGTGCAGTTGTCCTGGATGTTGGAGTCCTCGCCGATCGCGATCGGACCGCAGTCCGCGCGCAGCACCGCGTGGTACCAGACGCTGGCGCGGGCGCCGAGCGTGACCTCGCCGAGCACCACGGAGGTCGGGGCGGTGAAGGCGGCCGGATCGATCCGCGGCTCCTTGCCGCCCACTGCCTTGATCAACGCCTCTGTCATGGTTCGCTCCTGATCGTCTGCCGTCGTGTCACGCCCGGGGGTGCCCCCGGGCGCAGCCTATGCCGTGCTCATGACGGACATCACAGCGCACCGCACTGATCAGGTACGACGGCGCCGACTACGGTGGCCGGGTGCCCAGGAACAGAAACACGTTCTCCTCCTTCGCCGCCTGGCGGCGCCGGGTCGTCGCGAGTGCCGTGCAGGGCGGCTGGCGCTGGGTGCAGCAGGCCGGTTCCGTCACCGCCGAGCACCCCGGGAAGCTGCGGTTCCGCCGCCTCGGGGCGGGCACCCGGCTCGCGTTCCCGCAGGGCACGGTCTTCGGCGAGCCGTGGATCGAGATCGGCGAGTGCTGCATCATCGCCGAGCAGGTCACGCTGACGGCGGGGATGCTCCCCGACCTGGACCTGGGGACGGACACGGTCCTCACCCTCGGGGACGGCGTCGTCCTCGGGCGGGGCAGCCACGTCATCGCCGACGCCCGGGTGACCATCGGCTCGGACACGTACTGCGGTCCGTACGTCTACATCACCTCGACGAACCACAGTTACGACGATCCGGACGAGCCCGTCGGCCGCCAGTGGCCCCGCTCGGCACCCGTCTCCATCGGACCCGGGTGCTGGCTGGGCACGGGCGCGGTGGTCCTGCCCGGCGCGCGCCTCGGCCGCAACGTCGTCGTGGCGGCGGGCGCGGTGGTGCGCGGCGAGGTCCCGGACCACTCGGTCGTGGCGGGCGCGCCCGCGAAGGTCGTCCGCAGCTGGACCCGCGAGACCGGCTGGCAGCCGCCCCTGCGCACGCCCGCCCCGGTCCCGATCCCGGACCACGTCACCCCGGAGCAGCTCGCCGCGCTCGCGGCCTGGGAGGCCCAGCGCGCCGGCAGCTCCGAGTCCGTGCCGTCCTGAACCGACGTCCGGGGCCCACCGGGGGGATCGGGCCCCAGGGGTGACCCGGGGAGCCCGGCCCGAGCCGCCAGGGCTGGCCTAACCGGTCGCCAGGAGGACCGTGCCCACCAGGGCGAGCCCCGCGCCCGCCGCCTGGACGGCGCGGAGCCGTTCCTTCAGGACGCCGCGGGCCGCCAGGGCCGTGACGATCGGGTAGAGGCTGGCGAGGACGGCCGCGACGGTGACCGGGCCCTGCTGCGCCGCGATCGCGTACGTGCCGTTGGCGGCGACGTCCGCGAGGCCCACGAAGGCGAGGGCCGGGAGGGCGGCGCGGACGACTCCGGGCCCGCCCTCGGGAAGTGCGGCGCCCCCGCGCCGCACCGAGGCGTACAGGGCGCCGCCGCCGACCAGGACGTTGGTCACGCGCTGGACGAACAGGGCGAGGAAGAGGCCCGTGACGGTCGTGGAGGCCTCGGCGATCAGGGCCATCACCGAGCCGAAGCCGAAGGCCGCGACCAGGGTCAGCAGGACCGCCCGGCGCTGCACCGGCGCCCCGCGCAGCTCCGGTCCGCCCGCGAGCACCACGCCCAGGACCGCCACGCCGATCCCGGCGAACTGCGGCAGGCCCGGCCGGTCCCCGACGAGGAGGCCGACGGAGACGGGGACGACGACCCCGAGCGAGCCGAGCGGCGAGACCACGCCCATCGGGCCGAGCGCGAGCGCCTTGTAGAAGGCGAGCATGGCTGCCGGTCCGACGACTCCGGCCCCGACCGCGTACCAGAGCTGGGGCCCCGCCTCGGTCCAGGCGCCCGTCGCGAGGACGATCGTGCCGAGGACGAGGACCGCGAGGGTCTGGGAGACCACGACCACGGTGAGCGCGGGGATCCGCCGGGTGAGGAGCCCGCCGCCGAAGTCGGCGAGGCCCCACAGGAGGCTGGTGGCCAGGGCGAACAGGGCGGTCATGAATCCTCGCAGGGGCGTGCGGCAGTACAGTGCGGTGAACCATCGGGTGCACCTCACCGTAGTTCAGTGCATTGGACTCTGTCATCCAGGATATTGGACGGAACGTGTCGGACCTCGACCAGCTCACACAGTCGCTCGCCCGGAACCTGAAACGCTGGCGCAAGGAGCGGGGATTCACCCTGGACGCGCTCGCCGCCCGCGCGGGCGTCAGCCGCGGGATGATCATCCAGATCGAGCAGGCCCGTACCAACCCCAGCGTCGGCACCACCGTGAAGCTCGCCGACGCCCTCGGCGTCTCCATCACGACGCTCCTCGACTACGAGCAGGGCCCCCAGGTCCGGCTCGTCCCGCCCGGCCAGGCCGTCCGCATGTGGTCCACCTCCACCGGCAGCCACACCACGCTCCTCGTCGGCGCCGAGGCCCGCGGCCCGCTGGAACTCTGGTCCTGGACCCTCATGCCGGGCGAGGGCAGCGACTCCGACCCCCACCCGGAGGGCACGGTCGAGCTGCTGCACGTCACCGCGGGGACGCTGACGCTGGTCGTGGACGGCGCGGACCATCCCCTGCCGGCCGGCACCTCGGCCGCCTTCGAGGCGCACGTCGCGCACGCGTACCGCAACGACGGGGACGAACCGGCCGAGATGACCATGGCGGTGTCGATCCCACCGGCACGGTGAGACGGGTCGGCCGAGGCCCGTCGGCCTCCGGCCTGCCCCGATCGGCCGAGGCCCGCTCGCCGTCGCCCGGTCGCCGACGCCCACCGATGTCCGCCGTCGCCCGGTCGCCGAGACGGACCCACGTACCCCCGGCGGCGGTTGTTAGCGTGAGGCGCATGCGCGCACCCATCGGAACCTTCGACGAAGCCCGGCCCGCCCCCGACTGCCTCGACCTGCTGACCGGCCCCGTCGCGGCGGCGATCCGCGCCTGGACGGGGCCCGTCCCGGCCGACCGGCTGGTGTACGTGGACACCGACCCGGCCATCGCCGACACCGCCGTGTTCGTCGAGCACCACGGCCCCGGTCTGCTCGACGCCTCCGCGAACTGCGTGGTCGTCGCGGGCCGCCGCGGGGAGACGACGACCCTCGCCGCGTGCGTCGTGAAGTCGGCGACCCGCGTCGACGTCAACGGCGTCGTCCGCAAGCACCTCGGCGCCCGCAAGGCCTCCTTCGCCCCGATGGACACCGCGACCGGCGAGACCGGCATGGAGTACGGCGGGATCACCCCGGTCGGCCTCCCCGCCGACTGGCCCCTGCTCGTCGACGCCGCCGTCGTCGACACCGAGTGGGTCCTCGTCGGCAGCGGCAGCCGCCGGGGCAAGCTCATCCTCCCCGGCAAGGCGTTCGCGCAACTCCCCGGTGCCGTCGTCCTGGAGGGCCTCTGCGTCCCCGTCGGCTGACCCCTCCCCGGGCTCAGCCCAGGCGGGGGATCTCGATGGCGGGGCACCGGTCCATGACCATGTCCAGGCCCGCCGCGCGGGTCCGGGCGAACGCGTCCTCGTCGATCACGTCCAGCTGGAACCAGACCGCCTTCGCGCCGACCGCGACGGCCTCGTCGGCCACGGCGCCCGCCAGGTCGCTGTTCACGAAGACGTCCACGACGTCGACCGGGAAGGGGACGTCGGCGAGCGACGCGTAACCCGGCTCGCCGTGCACCGTCTCCGCCTTCGGGTGGATCGGGACGATCCGCTTGCCGAAGCGCTGGAGCACCGCCGCCACCCCGTACGCGGCGCGGGCCCGGTTGTTGGAGAGGCCCACCACCGCCCAGGTGTCGCCCGTGGAGGTCAGGATCCGCCGCACCGCCTCCGACGCCGGGTAGGCGGCGGGGTCCGTCGTCGTGCTGTCTGTGCTCATCGCTTCTGCTGCCTCTCGTCGGCGCGGCCCGTCCCTTGCGTGAACGAGCCGCGCCGGGCCGTGATTCCCGCGCGGGAGGATCGGCGGGGAGGGCAGTCCGGAAGGGAACGTAGGCTGGTCGGATGCAGGAGCAGTACCGCACGCTCGCCCGCGAGGGCGTGCACGAGACCGAGATCAACCGCTCGCGCTTCCTCTGCGCGCTCGCCCCCGTCGCCGACGAGCGGGAGGCGCAGGAGTTCGTCGCGCGGATCCGCAGGGAGCACCCGACCGCCAGCCACAACTGCTTCGCGTACGTCCTCGGCGCCGACGCCTCCGTGCAGAAGGCGAGCGACGACGGCGAGCCCGGCGGCACGGCCGGCGTTCCGATGCTCCAGATGCTGCTGCGCCGGGAGATGCGCTACGTCGTCGCCGTCGTCACCCGCTACTACGGCGGGGTGAAGCTCGGCGCGGGCGGCCTGATCCGTGCCTACGGAGGGTCGGTCGGCGAGGCGCTCGACGCGGTCGGCACGATCACCCGGCAGCGCTTCCGGCTCGCCACCGTCACCGTCGACCACCAGCGCGCGGGCAAGCTGGAGAACGACCTGCGGGCCACCGGCCGCACCGTCCGTGACGTGCGGTACGCCGAGGCCGTGACCCTCGAGATCGGCCTCCCGGACGCGGACGTCCCGGCCTTCCGCGGCTGGCTCGCCGACGCGACGGCGGGCACGGCCACGTTCGAACTCGGCGGCGAGGCGTACGGCGACGCGTGACCGGTGGGGCGGCGTGGGCGGGCGGTGGCGCCCGAGCCGGTAAGCGGGGGCCCCACCACGAGGCGCTCCGCGGCGCGTGACGCGTCTCACCCGCCCCGCCGGTGGCCGTGCCCCCGCCGGGGGGCCGCGGGTCCGGGCACGCGGACCCGCCCCGCCGACCCGCCCGCTCGGGATAGCGTGGTGGGCGCACAGGGACGGGAACCGGCGGTGAGGAGCGGGACACATGCGGGGTAGGACGGCATCGTGAGGCTCCTGCACACCTCGGACTGGCACCTCGGCCGGTCCTTCCACCGCGTCGGCCTCCTCGACGCCCAGGCCGCGTTCCTCGACCACCTGGTGGCCACCGTCCACGCGCACGACGTGGACGCCGTCCTCGTCGCCGGAGACGTCTACGACCGGGCGGTGCCCCCGCTGCCCGCCGTCGAGCTCTTCGACACCGCCCTCCACCGCCTCGCCGAGGCCGGGGTGCCGACCGTCATGATCTCCGGCAACCACGACTCGGCCCGCCGCCTCGGCGTCGGCGCCGGGCTCATCGGCCGGGCCGGCATCCACCTCCGTACCGACCCCGACGGCATCGGCACCCCCGTCGTCCTCACCGACGCCCACGGCGAGGTCGCCCTCTACGGGCTGCCCTACCTGGAACCCGCGCTCGTCCGCGAGCGCCTCGGCGCCGGGAACGCCGGACACGAGGCCGTCCTCGGCGCCGCCATGGACCGGGTCCGCGCCGACCTCGCCCGCCGGCCCGCCGGCACCCGCTCCGTCGTCCTCGCCCACGCCTTCGTCGCGGGCGGCGCCCCCAGCGACAGCGAGCGGGACATCACGGTGGGCGGTGTCGCCGCCGTCCCCTGCGCGGTCTTCGACGGCGTCGACTACGTCGCCCTCGGCCACCTCCACGGCAGCCAGACCCTCACCCCCCGCGTCCGCTACTCCGGCTCCCCGCTCGCGTACTCCTTCTCCGAGGCCGACCACCGCAAGACCATGTGGCTGATCGACCTCGGTGAGGACGGGGCGATCACCGGCGAGGTCCGCCTCGACTGCCCCGTCCCGCGTCCCCTCGCCCGCGTCCGGGGCCGGCTCGACGACCTCCTCGCCGACCCGGCGCTCGCCCCGCATGAACAGTCCTGGGTGGAGGCCACCCTCACCGACCCGGTGCGGCCCGCCGAGCCCATGGCGCGGCTCACCGAGCGCTTCCCGCACACCCTCAACCTGGTCTTCGACCCCGAGCGGACCGGGGACGACCCCGGTGCCTCCTACGCCCAGCGGCTCAGGGACCGCAGCGACCAGCAGATCGCGGAGGACTTCGTGGCCCACGTACGCGGCGGAGCGGCCCTCGACGGCGCCGAACGGGCCGTCCTGCACGGCGCCTTCGACGACGTCCGCGTCGACGCGGTCGAGCGCGAGGTGGGCCGATGAGGCTGCACCGCCTGGAGATCACCGCGTTCGGGCCCTTCGGCGGCACGCAGACGGTCGACTTCGACGCCCTGTCCGCCGCGGGGCTGTTCCTCCTCCACGGGCCGACCGGCGCCGGCAAGACCTCCGTCCTCGACGCCGTCTGCTTCGCCCTGTACGGGAGCGTGCCCGGCGTCCGCCAGAACCCCGGCACGTCGCTGCGCAGCGACCACGCCCCCGTCGGCACCTCCACCGAGGTCCTCCTCGAACTGACCGTGGGCGACCGGCGCCTGGAGATCACCCGGCGTCCCGCCCAGCAGCGGCCCAAGAAGCGCGGCGGCGGCTTCACGACCGAGAAGGCCCAGACGTGGCTCCGCGAGCTGGACCCCGCCACCGGCGAGTGGGCCGGGCTCAGCCGCTCCCACCAGGAGATCGGTGAGGAGGTCACCCAGCTCGTCGGCATGAGCCGCGAGCAGTTCTGCCAGGTCGTCCTCCTCCCGCAGGGCGACTTCGCCCGCTTCCTGCGCGCCGACGCCGAGGCCCGCGGCAAGCTCCTCGGGCGGCTCTTCGACACCCGCCGCTTCGCCGCCGTCGAGGACCGCCTCGCCGAGCTGCGCCGCGCCGCGCAGCAGGAGGTCGAGGACGGGGACGCGCGGCTGCTCACCCTCGCGCACCGCATGACCCAGGCCGCCGGCGGCCTCGCCGCCGCCCGTACCCCCGTGGAGGGGCGGCCCGGCGACCCCGGGCTCGCCGCGTCCGTCCTGACCTGGGCCGCCGTCGCCCGAACCGAGGCCCGTGAGGCCCTCGACATCGCGGACGTGCGCCTCGCCGCGGCCGAGGGCGGCCGGGCCGCCGCCCGCGCCGCGCTCGACGCCGAGAACGACCTCGCCGCCCGGCAGTCCCGGCACGCCGACGCCCTCCGGCGCCGCGAGCGGCTCACCGCGCAGGAGCCCGAGCGCGACCGGTTCCAGGACTCCCTGGACCGCAGCCTGAAGGCCGACCGGGTCGCCCCCGCGCTGGGGCTGCGCCGGGACGCCGAGCGCGAGCACACCACCGCGCACACGGCACGGGAGCGGGCCCGCGCCCAGCTGCCGCCCGAGCTGGTCGACGCGGGCGCCGACCACCTCTCCACGCTCGAACACCGGCTGCGCGAGGAGCTCGGCGGCCTCGAGGCGGCCCGCCGCGCCGAGCACCGCGCCGCCTCGGTCGCCGAGGAACACGCCGTACTCGCCCGCGAGGCGCGCGCCGACGACGACGCCCTCCGCGACGCCGCCGACTGGCTCGCCGGCTGGGAACCCCGCCGCGCGGACCTCACCGCCCGCGTCGAGACGGCCCGCGACGCCGCCGCCCGCGCCGAGCACCTCGCGGGGCGTCTGGAGCCCGCCCGCCGCCGGCTCGCCGCGGCGCGCCGCCGCGACTCCCTCGCCGAGGAGGCGGACCTCGCCGAGACCCGCCTCGCCCGGGCCAGGGAGCGGCGCAACGACGCCCACGAGAGCTGGCTCGACGTCAAGTCCCGCCGCCTGGAGGGCATCGCCGCCGAACTCGCCGTCACCCTCGCCCCGGGCGACCCCTGCCAGGTCTGCGGCTCCACCGCGCACCCGGCCCCCGCCCGTACCACCGCCGACCACGTCGACCGCGCCACCGAGGACGCCGCCTACGCGGCCTACACCCGCGCCGAGGAGGTCCGCACCGCCGCCGAGCGCGAACTCGCCGTCACCCGCGAGTCCTGGTCCGGAGCGTGCGCGGAGGTCCTGACCGGCACCGCCGACGAGGAGCCGGAGACGGCACCCACCGTGTCCGAACTCGACGCCGAGGTCGAGGAGTTGACCCACCTGCACGCCGAGGCCCAGGCGCTCGCCGGGCAGACGCACGGCGCGCGGGAGGCGCTCGCCCGGGCCGAGCGGGAGCACGAGGAGCGGACGGACGCGCAGCGCGCCGCCGAGCGGCGGGTCGCCGCGCGGACCTCCCGGCGCGAGGCCCTGGAGCGGGAGCGGGCCGCGCTCGACGAGGAACTCGCCCGGGGACGCGGCGCGTTCGCCACCGTGGCCGAACACGCCACCCTCCTGGAGCGGCGGATCGCCCTCCTGGTCGACGCCGCCGGCACCGCGCGCACCGCCGAACTCGCCGCCCAGCGCCTCAAGGAGGCCGACGACCGGCTCGCCGACGCCGCCTACCGGGCGGGCTTCACCACCCCCGCCGAGGCGGCCGGCGCCCTCCTCGGAGAGGGCGAACGCCGCTCGCTCCAGCAGCGCGTGGACGCCTGGCGGGCCGAGGCCGCCGCCGTCGCCGACCGGCTCGCCGAACCCGGCACGGCCGAGGCCGCCGCCCTGCCGCCCGCCGATCCGGCCGGCGCGCACGCCGCGCACACGGCGGCGGAACGCGCGCTCCGCGAGGCCGACGCGGCCCTCGCCGCCGCACGCGAGCGGACCGAGGGACTCGCCGGACTCTCCCGGCAGGCCGCCGCCGAGGTCCGCCGGCTCGGGCCGCTGCGCGAGGAGTACGACCGGGTGGCCCGCCTCGCCGCCCTCACCGCCGGCACCTCCGCGGAGAACGAGCGCCGGATGCGCCTGGAGTCGTACGTGCTCGCCGCCCGCCTCGAACAGGTGGCGGCCGCGGCGAGCGCCCGCCTCCAGCGGATGTCCTCGGGCCGCTACACCCTCGTCCACTCCGACGCGCGCTCCGGCGGCAAGCGGTCCGGCCTCGGCCTGCACGTCGTCGACGCCTGGACCGGCAACGAGCGCGACACCGCCACGCTCTCCGGGGGCGAGACCTTCTTCGCCTCGCTCGCCCTCGCCCTCGGGCTCGCCGACGTCGTCACCGACGAGGCCGGCGGGGTCAGGCTCGACACCCTCTTCATCGACGAGGGCTTCGGCAGCCTCGACGAGCAGACCCTCGACGAGGTCCTCGACGTGCTGGACTCCCTGCGCGAGCGGGACCGCAGCGTGGGCATCGTCAGCCACGTCGGCGACCTGCGCCGCCGCATCCCGGCCCAGCTGGAGGTCGTCAAGGCGCGGCAGGGCTCGGCGGTGCGGCTGCGCACCGGGGGCGACGCGCTCAGCGGCTGAGGGAGCGCCGGGGCAGCGGCGAGGAGTAGACGACGCTGGTGGTCACCGCGCCGAGCGTGGAGATCTTGCCGGTGATCTCCTCCAGGTGCCGCATGGAGCGGGCGGCGACCTTGAGCACGAAGCAGTCGTCCCCGGTGACGTGGTGCGCCTCCAGGACCTCCGGCGTCGTGTCGAGCAGGTCGTGGAACGGCTTGTAGTTGCCGTGCGGGTAGCGCAGCCGTACGAAGGCCAGGATGGGCAGGCCGAGACGGTCCTGGTCGACGATCGCCGTGTACCCGCTGATCACCCCGGCCTCCTCCAGGCGCCGCACCCGCTCGGTGACCGCGGACGGTGACATCGACACCGCGCGGGCGAGCTCGGCGAAGCTGGCACGGCCCTCGGCCTGGAGGGCTTCGAGGATGCGCCAGTCGGTGGCGTCGGGGGTGTATGCGCTGCTCATGGGGGAGAGCCTGGCGGGGAATCCCCGGCCGATCAAGTCATCGGCCGGGACTCCCGGCGTCCGATCGCGGTATCGGCCGGGACTCCCGGCGTCCGGTCACGGTGTCGGCCGGGACTCTCGGTGTCCGGTCACGGTGTCGGCCGGGACTCTCGCCGTCCGATCGCGGTGTCGGCCGGGCCGGGGGCTCGCCCGCCGGGGACTCCCGCCGTCCGAACGGCTCAGAGGCGGGAGATCTCGTCCACCAGGTCGTCCAGACCCAGCGGCCCCTGGGAGAGGGCCGCCATGTGCCAGGCCTTCGCGTCGAACGTCTCGCCGTGCGCGGCCCGCGCGTTGGCGCGGCCGAGCAGCCAGGCGCGCTCGCCCAGCTTGTAGCCGATCGCCTGCCCCGGCATCGACAGGTAGCGGGTCATCTCGCTCTCCACGAACGACGGCGGGCGGCTGCTGTGCAGCTGGAAGAACTCCTGGGCCAGCTCCGGCGTCCACCGCTCGCCGGGGTGGAAGGGGGACTCCGCGGGGATCTCCAGACCGAGGTGCATGCCGATGTCGACGATCACCCGGCAGGCCCGCATCATCTGGCCGTCCAGGTAGCCGAGGCGGCGCTCCGCGTCGGGCAGGAAGCCGAGTTCGTCCATCAGGCGCTCCGCGTAGAGCGCCCAGCCCTCCGAGTTCGCGCTGACCTTGCCGATGGTCGCCTGGTAGCGGGACAGCCGGTCGGCGACGTGCACCCACTGCGCCAGCTGGAGGTGATGGCCGGGCACGCCCTCGTGGTACCAGGTCGACACCAGGTCGTACACCGGGAAGCGGGTGGTGCCGTCGACGGGCAGCCAGGTGCGGCCGGGGCGCGAGAAGTCCTCGGACGGACCGGTGTAGTACGGCGCTGCGGCGCCGCCCGGCGGGGCGATCCGGGACTCCACCCGGCGTACCCGGTCGGCGAGTTCGAAGTGGTGGCCGTCGAGCGCCTCGATGGCCTCGTCCATCAGCTCCTGGAGCCAGACCCGGACCGCCTCCACGCCCTCGATGTGCGTACCGTGCTCGTCGAGGTGGGCGAGCGCCTCCCAGGGACCTGCGCCGGGCAGGATCCGCTCGGCCTCGGACCGCATCTCGGCGAGGAGGCGGTGGTACTCGGCCCAGCCGTACGCGTACGCCTGGTCGAGGTCCAGGTCGGTGCCGTTGAAGAAGCGGGTCCAGCGCTGGTAGCGCGCGCGGCCCACCGTGTCCGGAGCGCCGACGATCGCCGGGGCGTACGCGTCCCGCATCCAGTCCCGAAGGGCCGCGACGGCCGAGGTCGCGCCCCGCGCGGCCGCCGCGAGCTCGGCCCGCAGCGCCTCCGGCAGCGTGCCCGGGCCGACGGCGGCGAACTCCTCGAACCAGCCCGGCTTCCCGCTCTCCCCGCCCGCCCACTCGGTGAGCTGCTCGACGAAGGTGGCGGTGGCGCGCGGCCCGCCGAAGAGCTTGCGCTCCAGTCCGAGCGCGAGCGCGGCACGGTACCCCTCGAACGCCCCGGGAACCGCGCGCAGCCGGGCGGCGACCGCCGTCCAGTCCTCCTCGGTCTCCGTCGGCATCACGGTGAACACGATGCGGACGGAGTGCGCGGGCGAGCGCATGTTGCTCACCGCGCAGAGGTTCTCCTCGGCCTCGTGGATGGCGAGTTCCGCCGTGAGCCGCTCCCGCAGCAGCCGCGCGCAGCGCCGCTCGGCGTCGCTGTCCGCACCCGGAACGCGCTCCGCCGCGTCGAGCCGGGCGAGCGTGCGGCGGGCGAGGTCGGCCACCGCACGCTGTCCGGCGGGCGAGAAGTCCGGCAGCCGTCCGGCGCTCTCCTTGACTCCCAGGTACGTACCGGTGATCGGGTCGAGGGCGATGAGTGCGTCGACGTGGTCGTCGGCGACCTGGCGGGGCAGCGGGCTGGATGTGTCTGGCATGGATGTCATCCTGGCGTCTCCGGCGGGCCCGCGTCACCCTCGTCGGGGCTCAGTCGGCTGACAAGGAAGGGCCGGGAGAAGGCGGCAGGAGCGGGCCGCACTCCCACTGCTGGAAGATCAGCCGGGTCTCCACGCGCGCCACCTCGCGGCGCGAGGTGAACTCGTCGAGGACGAGACGTTGCAGGTCGGCGGGGTCCGCCACGGCCACGTGCACCAGGTAGTCGTCGGGCCCCGTGAGGTGGAAGAGCGCCCGGGACTCGGGAAGGGCACGGATCCGGTCGACGAACGGACCGATCAGTTCACGCCGGTGAGGGCGGACCTGGACGAGAAGCAGCGCTTCGAGCCCCCTCCCGAGTTTGGCCGGATCCAGTCGTAGCTGGTGTCCGAGGATCACACCTGTGCGGCGCAGCCGGGCCACCCGGTCGAGGCAGGTGGAGGGTGCGACGCCGACCTCGGCGGCGAGTTCGCGGTACGTGCTCCGGGCGTCGTTCTGCAAGAGGCGAAGAATGTGCAGATCGACCGTGTCCAGTACGACAGAATCGGCCATCTGGCGAACGTAGCACGGCGATTTCTCGCTACTTCCCGGTATCCGTTCACAGTGCCGCCATGGACGCCATGGATCACGGCCGCTCGGTCACCCCGAGGGCCCTCGCCACCGAAGCCGTGCACGCCGGCCGCGAAGACCTCGCCGGACTCGGTCTGCACGCCCCGCCGCTCGACCTGTCCACCACCTACCCCTCGTACGACGCCCGGGCCGAGGCCGCCCGGATCGACGAGTTCGCCACCACCGGTGCCCGGCTGGACGGCCCGCCCGTCTACGCCCGGCTCGACAACCCGACCGTGGCCCGCTTCGAGGAGGCCCTCGCCCGTCTGGAGGGCGCCGAGGCCGGCGTCGCCTTCGCCAGCGGGATGGCCGCCCTCACCGCCGTGCTCCTCGCCCGGGCGAGCCAGGGCCTGCGCCACGTCGTCGCGGTCCGCCCGCTGTACGGATGCAGCGACCACCTCCTCGACGCCGGGCTGCTCGGCACCGAGGTGACCTGGACCGACCCGGCGGGCATCGCCGACGCCCTCCGCCCCGACACCGGGCTCGTCATGGTCGAGTCGCCCGCCAACCCGACGCTCGCCGAGGCCGACATCCGGGCGATCGCCCACTCCTGCGGCTCCGTCCCGCTGCTCGTCGACAACACCTTCGCCACGCCGGTGCTTCAGCGCCCGGTCGAGCAGGGCGCCCGCATCGTGCTGCACAGCGCCACCAAGTACCTGGGCGGTCACGGCGACGTCATGGGCGGGGTCGTCGCCTGCGACGAGGAGTTCGCCCGTACGCTCCGGCAGGTCCGCTTCGCCACCGGCGGGGTGCTCCACCCGCTCGCCGGTTACCTGCTCCTGCGCGGGCTCTCCACCCTTCCGGTCCGGGTCAGGGCGGCCTCGTCGACGGCCGCGGAGCTGGTCCGCCGGCTCGCCACCGACCCCCGCGTCGCCCGCGTCCACTACCCGCGGATCGGCGGCGCGATGATCGCCTTCGAGGTGTACGGCGACCCGCACGACGTGATCGCCGGGGTGCGCCTGATCACCCCGGCGGTCAGTCTCGGCAGCGTCGACACCCTGATCCAGCACCCGGCGTCCATCAGCCACCGGATCGTGGCCGAGGGGGACCGGCGCTCGGCGGGCGTCAGCGACCGGCTGCTCCGGATGTCCGTCGGTCTGGAGGACGTCGAGGACCTGTGGCGCGACCTGACGCAGGCGCTCAGCGCTCCGCCCGCCGGGCCCCTTCGGGTGACTGCTCCCGCGTCCGGTCGGCCGGCCGCGGTCCCCGGTCCAGCCGTGCGGTGATGACGAGGGTGCCCTCCTCGATCTGGTAGTCGAGCGGCAGGTTCAGCGCCCGCATCGCGGCCACCATCCCGGTGTTGGAGGCCTGCGTCACGGCGTACACGCTGTCGCAGCCGGCCTCCTCGGCCATCGCGACGAGTCGGCCGAGGAGCTCGGCGCCGATCCCGCGCCGCTGCCAGTCGTCCTCGACCATGAGGGCGACCTCCGTCTCGTCGCCGTCCCACAGCAGGTGGCCGAGGGCGACGAGACGGCCGGAGGCGGTCTGGACGGCGAGGGTCCGGCCGAAGCGGGGGCTGAGGAGATGGTCGAGGTAACGGTCGGCGTCGCCGACCGGGCCGTGGTAGCGCAGGCCGAGGGTGCGCGGCGAGCAGCGGTCGTGCATGGCGCGCGCGGCGGTCAGGTCGCGCTGGTCGGCGCGGCGGACGGTGATCTCGTTGCCCTCGGGCAGGGTCAGCACGTCCTGGCTGCGCGGGACGCGCGGGCCGAGCCTGGCGTCGAGCTCGACGAGGGCGCGGGCCCGGGCGAACTCGGTCGGCGTGAAGGGCAGGTACGGGCGCTCGATGATCAGGGTGCCGCCGTGCGGGTCGCGCAGCCGCATCACGGTCTCCTCCAGGACGCCTTCGACCGGGGCCTGTTCGCCGGCGGGACGGCCGGTGAGGGAGACGGCCGGCACGGAGTGGAGCGTGCAGCGGCCCAGGAGCTGGCGCAGCGCGAGGGGCAGTTCGGCCGCGTCGAGCGCTGTGCGGGTGGCGAGGCCGAGGACGCGGGTGGGGGTGTCCACCAGGTCGTGGGTGTCGGCGCGCTCGGTCCAGGTGTCGCGGCCGCCGGCCGCCGCCGTCTCGCGGGCCAGGGCCCGCGCGGAGAGGTCGGCCGGGGCGCGGAGCAGGAACTCGTCGACGGTGCCGTCGCCGAGGGGATGGGTCTGGAGGGTGAGGATGTCGACCCGGAGACGGGCGAGGGCGGTGCACAGCGCGGCGAGGCTGCCCGGGGTGTCGGCGACGGTGGTCCGCATCCGCCAGAGCGTCGTCTCGGCGGGCGGCGCGGACGCGTCCCGCGCGGGTGCGGCCGTGGCCGCCGGCTCCGGAGCGGGATGCCCGCCGGTGTCGTCGGTGGGTGGTGCGTGGCCGGCATGGCCGTGCTTCCGCGCCCACCACGTGTGGAACGTGGCGGTGGCGGCCAGCGCGATCGCCGAGAAGACCAGGAGGTAGGGCCCGTCGGGGCCCTTGACCACGGTCTTGGCGATCGTGTCGGCCACCACCACGGCGGTGAACAGGGCGGCGAGCTCGATCAGGTCGTGCCGCCAGTGGTGCGGACGGCGGGTGCTCTTCGAAGACGTCACATCAGTCATGACCTCACTGTGACCCAGCGGTGTTGCGTGATCACGAACGCTTTGTGACTGACGGGTTAAGCGCCGATCTGGTGGCTTAGTGACCGATTCAGGCCGATTGTGTCGGAGGCTGATCGGCTCTCTGGCGGAGTGCGTTCCGCAGCCGCTTGGCCTGCACCACCAGCCGGGTGGACGACCGCTCCGAGGCCAGCGCGTCGAGCCCGGCGACCTCCTCCCGGGCGCCACAGCGCTCCACGCAGTCGGCCGCGACCGAGAGGACCTCACCGAGCCCCCGCACCGGCCGCGCGGTAGCCGCCGTCCTCGGCTCTGCCCTTTCCTCCGTCTCCGACTCTGCCTCCGTCTCGGACTCCATCGCAGTCTTCGTCTCCGGCGCCGTCTTCGTCTCCGCCGCCGCCTCCGCCCCCGTCGTCGGCTCCGCCGCGCCGAGCAGGCGCGGAAGCGTCGCCGCGAGGATCGCCCAGACCGTCCCGTACGCCCCCGTGGCGGCGGCCGTCCGGGCCGCGTCCGCCAGCCGGTTCGGCTTGACCGAGCCCTCCGCGACCAGCCGTGCCAGCTCCCCGCCGAGCCGCCGGGCGTCCAACTCGCCCCGCGCCGCCAGGACCAGCACGGCGTCCACCGCGCGCAGCCGGTCGTCCGCGTCCACAGAGCCGAGACCGAACGCCAGGGCCAGCAGGACCGCCCGCCCGACCGGGCCGCCCGCCTCCACCAGCGCGGTCAGCGGCTCCGTCGCATCGCGCGCGTCCCCGTCGACGCCGTGCGTGAGGGTCGGCAGCAGGCAGGCCGCGAGCAGCTCACGGTCGGCCGGCAGCACCGGAGCCCACTGCGCGCGGCCCCCGATCCCGTGGTGACACCGGCGGGGCGTCGCCTCCGGGACGCCGCCGAGCCACTGGAACGCGGGCGGGAACTCCGCCCGCACCGCCTGGTGCGCGCCCACGTCGACCACGAGCCGGTCCTCCAACGAGTACCGCGCGGCCTCGTCGTCCCGCCGGAGCAGACGCACGCTCACCCCCACGGCGGCCTCGTCCCGCAGCCAGGCGGCGAGCCGGTCGCCGGCCGGGGTGCCGAGCGCCGCCGCCTCCTCGGCCGCCCGCCCCGCCGACGGGTCGCCCCGCAGCACCCGGAGCAGGGCCTGGGCGAGATCGGCCGGAGCGGGCTCGACGTCCGTGTCCCGGTACTCCCGCAGCCGCTCCACCAGGACCGGCGGGTCGATCGCCCCCGTGAGCCGGGTCGGCGCGGCGAGGAGGAACGGCAGCGCGTCCGTGCCGACGAGCACGGCGGTCTCCCGCAACCGGGCGTCGAGCACGCCCGACAGGGCCTGGTGGAGACAGGCGTCCGTGCCGTGTCCCTTCGTCCGGTGGACGTCGGCGAGTGCCGGGTCCAGCAGGCCGATGAGCCCCGCCAGCACCACGTGGATCCCCTGCGCCTCATGGGCGAAGGAGTGGGTCTCCTGCTCCGACCCGGGCGACGGGAAGGCCTCCCGCACCGCCGCCGCGACGCCCGCCCGGTCCCGGTGGGCGAGCCGCACCAGACCGTCGAGCGCCCGCTCGAACGCGACGGGATCCTCCGCGAGCCCCTGCCCCACCAGCTCGGCGACGAGCTCCTCGACGGTCGTCGCCGGGGCCGCCGGCCGTCGCGTCTCGGGCACCGGCGGCAGGATCTCCTCGTACGGAAGCGCCGCCTCCCGGATCAGGTCCGCACCGAACAGCTCCTCGGCCGCCCGCCGGTGCGCCGGGCTCAGCAGCGCCGCCGCCCCGCCCAGCTCGCGCCGCACCTCGGGCGACACGTCCGCCAGATGACGCCCGACCAGCCTGAGGGCCCGCTCCTGCAACTCCGTGTCCTCGTTCCCGAAGGCCTCCGTCAGCGCGGGCAGCAGCTCCCCGGCCGCGTCGGGCTCCCGCTCCAGCACGTGACCGACCAGCGCCAACTGGGCGCGTACGAGCTTCTTCTCGGTACGGAACAGCACCCCGGTCGTCAGCTCCGCCAGGGCCCCGACCGGCAGCGCACCCGCCGAGGCGAGCTCCGCCAGGAGGTCCTGGGCGTACCCGGCGACCAGCGACGGAGCGTCGGCCGCGATGCCGACCCAGTCCGGGATCCGCGCCCGGAGCTCCGCCGCTCCCGGGGCGAGCAGCCGCACCGTCTCCAGCGCGAGGCGCAGGCTCCGCAGGGGCCCGCCGCGCACCAGCCGGGACACGCACGCGTCCAGGACCTCGGCGCGCTCCAGGACCCCCTCGCCGACGAGCGCCCGCAGCGCCGGGGGCCACTGCGCCTCCGGCCGCCGGTCGACCGGCCGGGTCAACTGCTCGGGCGGCTCGGCCATCGCGAGGGCGTGCGCCACCAGGACCGGAGTCTGCGGGTCCGCCCTGAGCCGCTCCACGAGCCGGTCGCCGGTGAGGTGCCGGGTCCAGCCGATGACGTAGCCGTCGGTCGGGGGGACCGCGTACCCGGAGCGGACCACGAGACCGCGCAGCAGCGGATAGCTGTCCTCCGCCACGGCCCGCCGTCTCGACAGGCGCCGCGCCAGGTCCGCCGCCCACTCCGGGTCCGGGTCCCCGAGCGCCGCGAGCGCCAGGGGGCCGTCCTCCTCCCGGGCGGAGAGGTCCCGCGCCCCGAGCCAGCTCGCCGCCGACTCCGGCGTGGTGAGGCAGCCCGCGCCCGCCACGTACAGCGCGCTCCGGATGCGGCTCGGTACGTGCGGAGGCTCGGCCCACTTGCCGTCGCGCACCTCGGCGCGCAGCGCCCTCAGCCGCGTGAGCGCGGCCTTGCGCCCGGCGGCGTCGAGCGGCGCCAGGAGCGCGGGCACCTCGCCGCTCGCACCGGCGAGCACGGCCGCGAGCAGGGTGTCGACAGGGGAACCGGGCGGCCGGACGCCGACGGGCGAGCCGCCCGCGCCGGAACCGCTCCCCGCCCCCGTACCGCCTCCCGGCTCCCCAGCGCCTCCCGTTCCCGTTGCGGCCCCCGGCCCCGTACCGCCTCCCGCCCCCGTACCGCCCCCCGTCCGGATGTCCGCGTCCCGGTGTCCGGCCTCTGCTCCTGGCGTCCTGCCGCCCCCGTTGGTCATGGGAACGACGTTAGGCCGCCCCACTGACAAGCGCCGGAATCCGGGCGGCGCACCGCCCCCGCCCGCGGTCTCACTGCCCGACGCGGCCCGGCTGGAGCACCTTGCTGAACAGCACCGTCCCGCCCTCGGCCCGGAGCCGCACCGTCAGCTCGCCGCTGTGGCCGTCGATGTCGACCTCGCCGAAGTACTGCGGGCTCTCCATCGGCGACAGGTTCGCCCGCTCCGGCGCCCGCACGAACACCCGCTCCGGACCGAAGGTCGCGTCCAGCGCGTTCGCCGGGAACCCGCCCGCCGCCAGCGGCCCGGACACGAACTCCCAGAACGGCGCGAAGTCCTGGAAGGCCGCCCGCTCCGGCGCGTAGTGCTGCGCGGACGTGTAGTGGACGTCGGCCGTCAGCCACACCGTGCCGGTGATCCGCCGGTGCTTCACGAACCGCAGCAGCTCCGCGATCTGCAGCTCCCGGCCCAGCGGCGCACCCGGGTCGCCCTGGGCGATCGCCTCGAAGTTCGCGGCGCCGTCCGGGACGACCAGACCGATGGGCATGTCCGCCGCGAGCACCTTCCACACCGCCCGGGACGCGGCCAGCTCCCGCTTCAGCCACGCGAGCTGCTCGGCGCCGAGGATGCCGGTGGTGTCGTCGGCCTGCCGGCCGGGCGAGTTGGCGTTCCGGTACGAGCGCATGTCGAGCACGAACACGTCGAGCAGTGGCCCGTACCGCACCACCCGGTGCACTCGCCGCTCGCGCCCGTCACCGCGCGCGTGGAGCGTGGACACCGGGAAGTACTCGCCGAACGCGCGCGAGGCACGGGCCGCGAGGACGTCCACGTCCTTCTCCGTGTAGCGGGGATCGTCCAGGATCTGCCCGGGATACCAGTTGTTCCGGACCTCGTGGTCGTCCCACTGCACCACCGACGGCACCTGCGCGTTGAACGCCCGGACGTTGTGGTCGAGGAGGTTGTAGCGGAAGTTGCCCCGGTACTCGTCGAGGGTCTCCGCGACCTTCGCCTTCTCCGGCGTCGTGACGTTCCGCCAGATCCGCCCGTCCGGCAGGGTCACGCTGGGCTGGATGACCCCGTCGGCGTAGATCGTGTCGCCGCTGCACAGGAAGAAGTCCGGGTCGAGCCGGCGCATCTCCTCGTACGCGCGAAAGCCCCCGATGTCCGGGTTGATGCCCCAGCCCTGCCCCGCGATGTCCCCCGACCACAGGAAGCGCACCCCGTCCCGGCGCCGGGACGGGGCCGTGCGGAAGGTGCCGGAGACCGGCTCGCCCGTCCGGCGCGGATCGTCCGGGTCGACGAGCGTGACCCGGTAGTGGATCTGCTCGCCCGAGGGCAGGCCGCGCAGGGTGGTGGTGCCGGTGAAGTCCGTGCCCGCTCCGATCAGCGGCCCGAGGTGGCGGCGGGCGTGCCGGAACGACTCGGTCGCCGAGGTCTCCACGAGCATCCGCGCCGGGCGGTCCGCGCGCACCCACACCAGGCCGGAGGAAGCCGACACGTCACCCGCCTGCACGCCCCACTCGGCTCGGGGCCGTCCCGAGAGCGCGAAGGCCGGGGCGGCGAGGCCGGTGCCGCCGAGGGTGAGCGCCGCCGACGCGGCCAGGGAGCCGCGCAGGACGCCGCGGCGCGTGGGGGAGGAGGAGCCGGGCACGGGCAGGGACATGAAAGGACCTCCGGGGTCGGGGCGTTCAGGTCGCGGTCGGTGCGCCTCCCGGGCCTCACGGCCGGGTGCGCCGCCCCATGCCTAGCGGCCGGGTGCGGCGCCCGCGCGAACCCCGCGTGAACAGATCGCGGTCCCGGCCGCGCGCCACTCCCGCGCGAACCGTGTGAACCCGCGTGGACAGATCGCGGTCCCGGCCGCGCCTCACTCCCGCCGGAGCGCCTCCGCCACGAGCCGGATGCCCGTCGCGACGGCCGACGGCGTCAGGTGCGCGTACCCGATGACGAGCCGCACGTCCCCGTCGGCGGGCCGCGCGGTGCCGTACGCGTCCAGGGGCCGCAGACCCACGCCCGCCTCCGCCGCCCGCGCCAGGAACCGGGCCGGCGGCCCGAACCGTTCCGGTACGCGCGCGATGACGTGGAGCCCGGCCGCGATCCCGCTCACCCGGGTGCCCGGCAGGTGTTCGTCGAACGCGGCGAGGAGCGCGTCCCGCCGCTCCCGGTAGGCGCGTTGGCAGCGGCGCAGCTGCCGGTCGTACCCGCCGCGCGTCACGAACTCGGCGAGGACGGCCTGGTCGAGCACGGGATTGCCGAGGTCCATCGTCCGCTTGCGTTCGACGACCTCGTCGAGCAGCTCCTCCGGCACCAGCATCCAGCCGAGCCGCATCCCCGGGGCCAGCGACTTGCTGACCGAGCCCGCGTACGCGACCCGCTCCGGGTCGAGGCCCTGGAGCGCGCCGACCGGGGCCCGGTCGTAGCGGAAGTCGCCGTCGTAGTCGTCCTCCAGGACGTAGCCGTCCACCGCGCGGGCCCAGTCCAGGAGCGCGGCGCGGCGCTCCGCCGACCAGCTGATCCCCGAGGGGAACTGGTGCGAGGGCGTCACCACCACCGCACGCACCCCGGAAGCGGCGAGCGGCCCGGGGCGGAGCCCCTCCTCGTCCAGCGGCAGCCACACCGTCTCCACCCCGGCCGAGGCGAACAGCCGCCCGTGCTCGGGGCTGCCGGGATCCTCGATGCCGATCCGGCGCAGCCCGCGCGCGTGCAGCACGCATCCGAAGAGCGTCGACGCCTGGGCGACACCCGAGCAGACGACGAGCCGCCCGGGGTCGGCGACCACGCCGCGCCGCCGTGCCAGCAGCGCGGCGAGCGCCTCGCGCAGCACGGGCAGCCCGCGCGGATCCGGGTAGCCGAGCGCCGGGTGGGGGAGCCGCGCGAGCACGGAACGCTGCGCGGCCGCCCAGGCGCTCCTCGGGAACAGCGACAGGTCGGGGGTCCCCGGGCGGAAGTCCACCCGCACCCCGGGCGCCCCCACCGTCGGACGGGCCCCGGGCAAGGCCGCCCGGGCCGCGCCGCTCACCCAGGTCCCGGAGCCCCGGTCGCTGCGGAGGTACCCCTCGGCCGTCAGCTGTTCGTACGCCTCGGTGACGAGGCCCCGTGACACGCCGAGGTCCGCCGCGAGCGCGCGGGTCGACGGCAGCCGCGTCCCGGCCGCGAGCCGCCCCGCGCGCACCGCTTCCCGCAGGGCCTCCTGCAACGCCCGCCCGCGCCGCCGCGCCGGAGCGGCGGCGGCCGGCAGGAGCAGCTCCCAGGCCGCCTGCCCCTGGCTCGTCATGTCGCCCGCCCCTTCTCGCGCCGCCGGTAGGGGAGTTCACCGGCCGGCTCCGTGCGCGGTCCATGATGCCCGGCCGGGACCGTGCCCCGTCCACCGGACTCGGCGCGGGAGCCCGGCGTCCGTCAGCCGACGCGGGGGCTGCGGCGTTCGACCAGGACGGTGTCGCGCCAGACGCCGTGGTGCCGGCCGACGCGCTCCCGGGTGCCGACGACCCGGAACCCCGCGCGCGCGTGGACGGCGAGACTCGCCGTGTTCTCGGGGAAGATGCCGGACTGGACGGTCCAGACGCCCGCCGCCTCGCTGGACTCGATCAACGCGTGGAGCAGGGCCGTGGCGACGCCCCGGCCGCGCGCGTCGGGGTGGACGTAGACCGAGTGCTCCACCACACCCTCGTACGCGGGGCGTTCGGAGACCCGGGACGCGGCGACCCAGCCGAGCAGGGTCCCGTCGGCGTCCAGGGCGCCGAAGCGGAGTCCGGGCAACTTGGCCGCGTCGAACTCCGCCCAGGTCGGGACGGCCGTCTCGAAGGTGGCGTCGCCCTCCTCGATCCCGGCCCGGTAGATCGCCAGGACCCGCTCGGCGTGGTCGGCGGTCAGCGGCACCACGGAGAAGGGGCGCACGGTGTCGGTCGTCATGAGCCGGAGTCTGCCGCGCGGCCCGCACCGCAGGCACCACCGGCCCGCCCCGCCCGCACCGCAAGCCCCGCCTGCCCGGTCCGCGCCGCCCGCCCGGCCCCCACGACCCGTACCGCCCGCCGAAGTGGTCCCCGATGGCGTGCCGGAAGTGGACCTCCACGCGGACCGCCCCGCTTCCTAACGTCGGAGGCATGAACGCGAACGCCCTGCGCGGGGTCCTCCTGGTGACCCTGGCCTACGCCCTCGTCGGCGCCTCCTTCACCGCCAACAGCCTGCTCGGCTCCTACCCGTACGCGGGCGGCCAGGCGCTCCGCTACGGTGCCGCCTGCCTGCTCCTCCTGCCCCTGCTCGGCCGCGGCGGGTTCGCCCCGCTGCGGCTCCTGTCCACCCGCCAATGGATGCGGCTCGCGGCCCTCGCCGCCGTCGGCATGGTCGGCTTCAACCTCGCCGTGCTGGCAGCCGAGCGGACCGCGGAGCCCGCCGTGCCCGGCGTCCTGGTCGGCTGCGCCCCGGTCGTCGTCGCCGTCCTGGTGCCGCTGACCGAGGGCCGCAGGCCCGCCCCCGCCGTGCTGTACGGGGCGCTGCTCGTCGCCGCCGGCGCCTTCACCGTCCAGGGGTGGGGGCGCACGGACCTGGCCGGGATCGGCTGGTCGGTGGCGGCGCTCGCGGGCGAGGTGGGCTTCACCGTCCTCGCCGTGCCGGTCCTGCGGCTGCTCGGGCCGAAGCTGCTGACGGCCGTCGTGTGCGGGATCGGCGCGGCCGAGGCGGCGCTCGTCGGCCTGGTGGTGGACGGAGCCGGGCTCGTACGGATGCCGACGGCGGTGGAGGCGGGCGCCCTGGTCTGGCAGGCGGCCCTGGCCACCGTCGTCGGGTTCGTCCTCTTCTACATGGGCGTCCAGCGCGTCGGCATGGAGCGGGCCACGCTCTACACCGGGGCGATCCCGGTCGCCGCCGCCCTCAGCGCCGCCCTGGTCGGAGGGGCCGTCTTCGGCGTCCCGCAGGCGGCCGGCAGCCTCCTGGTGGGCGCGGGCGCGGCCCTGGGTACCGGTCTCTTCACCCGGCGGCGGGGGTCAGCGGGCGCCGTCCAGGATCACGCGCGCGACCAGGGCCGGATCGTCGTTCATCGGCACGTGACCGCAGCCGGGCAGCCGGACCAGGCGCGCGGCGGGCAGGGTGTGCTTGGCGCGGACGCCCTGGCGGCGCAGGAGCAGCCGGTCCCGGGTGCCCCAGGCGACGGTGACGGGGACCGTCACGTCGTCGCGGAAGAGGGCGGTCCGGCCCGCGGCAAGGGTCTGGTGGAAGCCGGTGGCCTCCCGCAGCGCGAGCGTCTCGGCGACGACGGCCTCGGGTGACCGGCGGGCGGGCCGCGCGTAGATGGTGCTGGTGAGGGCGGTGCGCCCGGCGGCCGTGCGCGAGAGGCGCTCGATCAGGGGCACGGGCAGCGACAGGGCGGCGCCGCGCATGGCCCGCAGCGTCCCGAAGGCGTACCGCCGCTCGCCCTCGGACCAGAAGCCGGCGGGGGACAGGGCGGTGACCGAGCGCACCAGCCGCTCCCGGCCGAGCTCCAGGGCGAGCAGTCCGCCCAGCGAGTTCCCCGCGACGTGCGGCCGGTCGAGGCCGACGGCCCGGCAGAAGGCGCCCAGCACGGGGGCGACCGTGGACAGGTCGTACGGGAGGCCCTCCGGCAGCCCGTCGGAGGTCCCGAAGCCGGGCAGGTCGACGGCGATCACGTCGCGTTCGGCCGCGAGGACGTCGAGGACGGGTTCCCAGGCCTGCCAGTGGTGGCCGATGCCGTGGAGCAGCAGCAGGGGCTCGCCGGAGCCCCTGCGCTCGTACGTCAGGGACGTGGTGCGGGGACCCGCGGGGGTCTCGATCGTGAACGCGGTCCGTGCGGGCATGCGGACTCCTCGGTTCCTCGTGGGGCGCGGTGTGAGCATCGATGCCGAAGCTGCTTTTAGACGTCTCGTCAGCAAGAATTACCGTTCGGTAGCCGCGAGTTCAAGACGGGAGCCGGAAACTGGACAGGGCCGGTGGGGTGGGCTGGGATGGGCGCGTGCCCACCGACACCGACACCCTCACCGAACTCTTCGAGGCCCACCGGCCGATGCTCCTCGGCGTCGCCTACCGGATGCTCGGCGGCACCGCCGACGCCGAGGACGTCGTCCAGGAGGCCTGGCTGCGCTGGACCGCCGCGGACCGGGCCGCCGTCGTGGAGCCCCGTGCCTTCCTCGTACGCGTCACCACCCGGCTCGCCATCGACCGCCTCCGCCAGGCGCAGGCGCGCCGCGAGTCCTACGTCGGCCCCTGGCTCCCCGAACCGCTCGTCACCGACTTCGGCCCCGCCGCCCCCGACACCGCCGAGCGCGCGCTGCTCGCGGACTCGGTCTCGCTCGCCGTCCTCGTGGTGCTCGAATCGCTCTCCCCGCTGGAGCGGGCCGTCTTCGTGCTGCGCGAGGCCTTCGGCTTCCCCTTCGCCGAGATCGCCACCGCCCTCGACCGCTCCGAGGCGGCCGTGCGCCAGCTCGCCGGACGCGCCCGGCGCCACGTCGACGAGGGCAGGCCGCGCTACGACGTGGACCCGGCCGAGCGCCGCGACCTCACCGAGCGCTTCCTCGCCGCCGCCGCGGGCGGCGACCTCGGGGAGCTCCTGGCGCTGCTCGCGCCGGACGTGCGGCTCGTCGGCGACAGCGGCGGCAAGTCCAAGGCCCCGCTGCGGATCATCGAGAGCGCCGACAAGGTCGGCCGCTTCCTCGCCGCCGTCACCCAGGGCGGGGAGGACCTGTACGAGGTGCGGTTCCTGGAGCTCAACGGCGCCCCGGCCGCGCTCGTCCTCGTCGGCGGGAAGCCCGACTCCGTCTTCCAGATCGAGATCCGCGACGGTCTCGTCCAGCGCCTGTACATCGTGCGCAACCCCGACAAGCTCCAAGGCCTCGAAGACGCCGCCCACGACTGACCGCGATCACGCCATCCGGCGCGATCTCGCCCCGCCTCCCCTCCCCGGACGCGGGGCGTTTTGCTGCGCCGGGCTCACGGGGGCGCGAACGTCCTGTGAACGATCTAGGTCAGAGGGTCACATTCAGGGGCGTTCGACGGAGGATTGGTCTTGACCAAGGGGGTGGCTCGCCTTATGGTCGCAGAGTTAGTGCAGGAACCTTTAATAAACAAGGGCGCGGAAAAACGCCGCGGGACACGGCGAATTGCGGAGGATCAGGGTGGGGACCACGCAGCTGGCATCGGTACCGGAGCCGAAGTACCAGCACCTCAAGACAGTCATCGGTGAAGCGCTCGACTCGGACTTCGCCGTCGGCGAGATCCTGCCCAACGAGCGCGAGCTCGCGGCACGCTTCGGCGTGGCCCGCGCCACGCTCCGCCAGGCCTTGGAGCAGCTCGAGCTGGAAGGCCGCCTGCAACGACGCCGCGGCGTCGGCACCACGGTCGCCCCGCCGCGCGTCGGCGTCGACGTCTCCACCACGCAGCACGCCTGGCCCGGTGTCGGCGACGACGCCTGGCAGCCGCAGGACTCGGCGGCCGACGTCGCCCCGGCGGCCGTCGCGCGCGTCCTGGAGAGCGCCGCCGACGAGCAGGTCCACGTCGTCCGCCGGCTCCGCATCAGCCAGGGCCAGCCGGTCGCCGCGGAGCTGCTCTACGTGCCCGCCGGCTCCGTCCCGGGCCTCAGCGCCATCGACGCCCCCGCCGGTCCCGCCCGCGCCCGTGCGGTGCTCCGGGAGCTCCAGCACCTGGCCCTCGACGGCCAGGACCGCTCCGTCGAGCTCGGCTCCGCCCGCGCCGACGACGCCAAGGAGCTCGACCGGCTGCCGGGCGCGCCCGTGCTCGTCGTGACGACCCGCTACCTCTCCGGCGGCCGTACCGCCGCCGTCTCCGTGGCCACCTACCGCGCCGACACCTGCCGCCTCACCTTCGGCGACTCGGTCGACCTGGTGATGGCCTCCTAGACTCGTCCACGACGTCGGCCCGCCGCCCGGAAGCACTCCCGGGCGGCGGGCCGACGTCATACGGTCGAACCCGGCGAGCCCCTACCGTCGGGCCACCGTGCCGTCGACGGCGAAGAGCTGCTCCTCGACGTGGTCCAGGGCGAGCCGCAGCGCGCCCGTGCCCACGGCGGCCTCGCCGAGCAGGGACAGCACCACCCGGGGCGGGCGCAGACAGAACCGCGCCAGCTCCTCGCGCAGCGGCTGGAGCACCCCGTCCAACCCCGCCGCCCAGCCGCCCACGACCACCAACTCCGGGTCGATCGCGAGCACCAGGGCCGCCACGTCGTGCACGAGCCGCTGGATGAACCGCTCCACCGCGGCCTGCGCCCGCGTGTCCCCCTCGCGGGCCAGCGCGAAGACCTTCGCCACCGCCTGCTCGTCGAGCGGGTGCAGCGGCTCGTCCGTCGTGGACAGCAGGTGCTCCGGGGTGACGTCCCGGCCGAGCAGGTGCAGGGCGCCGATCTCCCCGGCCGCGCCGCCGAATCCCCGGTGCAGCCGCCCGCCGATCAGCGATCCGGCGCCGGGGCTCAGCCCGGCCAGGACGAAGACGATGTCGTCGGAGTCGGTCGCGGCACCCTTCCAGTGCTCGGCGACGGCCGCCGCGTTGGCGTCGTTCTCCACGATCACCGGGCAGCGGAAGGAGCGCCTCAGCCGCTCGCCGAGCGCCAGGCCCGTCCAGCCGGGCAGCGCCGTGCCGAGGCGCACCGTGCCGTCGGCCTCCACGATGCCGGGCGTGCCGACACCGACGGCCCGCAGGTTCGAGCGGGCGACGCCGGCCCTGCGCAGCACGTCGGCCACGACCGTACGGACCCGGTCCAGGCGCTCGTCCTCGGGCGCCGCCTCCGACACCTCGCGGGACCCGGCGCCGATGATGCGCCCGTCCAGACCGGAGAGCAGGGCGGCGACCCGGTGCGGGCCGATCTCGATGCCGAGCAGATGACCGGCCTCCGCCCGGAAGCGGAACCTCCGGGCCGGGCGTCCCTGCCGACGGGCCTCGCCCTCCTCGGGCGCCGACTCGACGACGAGTCCGCCCTCCATGAGGCCCTCGACGACGCCTTCGACCGTGGGCCGCGACAGGCCGGTGATCCGGGTCAGATCCGTGAGCGTGGGCGCGTCGGCGCCCCGCAGCGCATGGAGTACCACCGCGGAGTTGATCCGCCGCAGCAGAGACGGATCCCCGCCGGTCAGCCGCCCCACAGTGTTTCCTCCCAGCTCGTGCGCCTCTCCGGCGGATGGTACTCAATGCACCCGGTCGCGGCGAGTGCCGCCCCCGGGGCGGAACGTGAGCGCCCGCGGCCCGATTCCTGACGGAACGCCAACTGTCGGTGGGGGCCGCTTTACTGGACCCATGACCACGGCACAGCACCTGGCGACGATCGACTTACTCCGCGCCCGCGCCTTCCCGGCGCGACCGGAGCGGGCGGGGTCCGTCGACAGCGGGCCCGGCTTCCACCTCGGGGAGCTCGCGACGAGCGAGGACTTCTGGGAGGACGACGGCAGCCGCCGGGCGCTCGTCGAGGAGCAGTACGAGGCGGAGCGGGACGGGCTCGCCGCCCTGCTCACCGCCCGCTGGGGGCCGCCCGAGGAGCTGAGTCTGTGGCCGGTCCTGGAGCGGAGCATGGACGGCGAGGAGATGGCGGAGCCGTGGCCCACGCTCAGCTGCCACACCCCGGAGCTGCGGCTGTGGCGGGCCGACGGCCGCTGGACGGGCCTCGGCGTCTCCCAGTGGGACAAGGAACTGCCGTTCCAGCTCCTCGTGGTCGTCACCGAGGTCGACCCGCCCTGAACGGGCCCGGAGGACGCCCCGTCCGGGAAGCCCGGGAAGAAGCCTCCGCCGCTTCCCAGGAAGCCTAGGAAGCAGCCTCCGCCGCTTCCCGCAGCCGGGCGTACTCCTCCGCCATCGTCGCCGCCGTCCAGTGCGCGTTGAGACCGCTCGGGTTGGGCAGCGCCCAGATCCGGGTCGATCCGATCGTCCGGTCCTGCGGCCCGATCGCCGCCTTCGGCTCGCCGAAGGCCGTGCGGTACGCGGTGACGCCGACCACGGCGAGCCAGCGCGGCGCGAGCCGTTCCACCTTCGCCACGAGCAGCCGTCCGCCCTCGCGGTACTCCTCGCGGCTCAGCTCGTCGGCCCGCGCCGTGGCCCGCGCCACCACGTTCGTGATCCCGAGACCGTACGTCAGGAGCTCCTCCTGCTCGTCCGGCCGCAGCAGCCTCGGAGTGAACCCGGACCGGTGCAGCACCGGCCAGAAGCGGTTGCCCGGCCGGGCGAAGTGGTGGCCCGTCGCCGCCGTCGTCAGACCCGGGTTGATCCCGCAGAAGAGGACGGAGAGGCCGCCCGCGACCACGTCGGGAACGACGCGGTCGCGGGCGGCCTCCAGCTCCTCCTGGGTGAACCGGGGAGTCCGGGTCAGAGGATCGCCCCGGGGGTGTAGACGGCGGCCTCCGGGTGCTGCTTGAGGATCTCCTCGACGCGGGAGACCACGGACGCGACCTGGTCGGCGGCGGCGCCCGTGAAGGACAGCTTGTCGGCCATCAGCTCGTCGAGCTGCGCCCGGTCCAGCGGGATCCGGTCGTCGGCGGCCAGCTTGTCGAGGAGCTCGTTCCGCACGGTGCCCTGCTCGCGCATGGCGAGCGCGGAGGCGACCGCGTTCTCCTTGATGGCCTCGTGGGCGACCTCGCGGCCGACGCCGGCGCGCACGGCGCCCATGAGGACCTTCGTGGTCGCCAGGAAGGGCAGGTAGCGGTCGAGCTCGCGCGCGACGACGGCCGGGAACGCGCCGAACTCGTCCAGCACGGTCAGGAAGGTCTCCAGGAGGCCGTCCAGCGCGAAGAAGGCGTCCGGCAGCGCGACGCGGCGGACCACGGAGCAGGACACGTCGCCCTCGTTCCACTGGTCGCCCGCCAGCTCGCCGGTCATCGAGGCGTAGCCGCGCAGGATGACCATGAGGCCGTTGACGCGCTCGCAGGAGCGGGTGTTCATCTTGTGCGGCATCGCCGAGGAGCCGACCTGGCCGGGCTTGAAGCCCTCGGTCACCAGCTCGTGGCCCGCCATCAGCCGGATCGTCTTGGCGATCGAGGACGGCGCGGCGGCCAGCTGCACCAGCGAGGTGACCACGTCGTAGTCGAGCGAGCGCGGGTAGACCTGGCCGACCGAGGTGAAGGCGTGCGCGAAGCCGAGGTGACCGGCGATCCGCTGCTCCAGGTCGGCGAGCTTGCCCGCGTCGCCGCCGAGCAGGTCCAGCATGTCCTGGGCGGTGCCGACGGGGCCCTTGATGCCGCGCAGCGGGTAACGGCCGAGCAGCTCCTCCAGGCGGGCGTACGCCACGAGCAGCTCGTCCGCCGCCGTCGCGAAGCGCTTGCCGAGGGTGGTCGCCTGGGCGGCGACGTTGTGCGAGCGGCCGGCCATGACCAGCTCCGCGTACTCCCCGGAGAGCTTGCCGAGGCGGGCGAGGACGGCGACCGTACGGTCCCGCATCAGCTCCAGGGAGAGCCGGATCTGCAGCTGCTCGACGTTCTCGGTGAGGTCGCGCGAGGTCATGCCCTTGTGGACGTGCTCGTGGCCGGCGAGGGCGTTGAACTCCTCGATGCGGGCCTTCACGTCGTGCCGGGTGACCTTCTCGCGCTGGGCGATGGAGCCGAGGTCGACCTGGTCGAGCACGCGCTCGTAGTCGGCGAGGGCGGCGTCCGGAACCTCGATCCCGAGGTCCTTCTGCGCACGGAGCACGGCGAGCCACAACTGACGCTCCAGCTTCACCTTCTGCTCGGGGGACCAGAGGACGGCGAGCTCCGCGGAGGCGTAGCGGCCGGCCAGAACGTTGGGGATGCGGGGCTTCGCAGTCACAGCAGTCACGTGCACAGAGTTTACTGGTGGTTTCTGCAGGCCAGCGCCACGGCCCCGTGTGGAGCTTGCTACGAGACGCAGGTCACGCGCGCGCCGGGGGCGCCCCGCTACGGGCCGGCGGGGCGCTCGTACGGCAGCAGCTCCGGGCGCTTGGGCACGCGGCCGTCCCCCGAGGAGCGGCCGGTCAGACGCCGTCCGATCCAGGGTCCCAGATGCTCCCGCGCGAAGCGGGCGTCCGCGATCCGGCGGTCCGCCCAGCCCGCCCGCGCACCCGGGGGCAGCGGCGTGCGCCAGTCCTCCTCGGGCGCCAGGCCCAGCGCCTGCCACACGGCCTCGGCGACCCGCCGGTGCCCGTCGGCCGTCAGATGGAGCCGGTCCACGTCCCACAGCCGGGGGTCGCCGAGCGACGGCGCCCCGTACAGGTCGACGACCAGGGCGCCGTGCTCGGCGGCCAGCGCGTCGATGTGCGCGAAGAGCTCCTCCATGCGCGGCCGGAAGCGCTGCATGACGGGCCCCTCGCGGCCGGGGCTGCGCATCAGGACCAGCTGTCCGCAGGAGGGTGTGAGGCGTTCCACTGCCTCGGTGAGCAGGTCCCGGACGCGGACCATGTCGACCTTGGGGCGCAGGGTGTCGTTGAGCCCGCCGACCAGGGTCACCACATCGGCCTTCATGCCTGCGGCCAGGCCGACTTGCTCCTCGACGATCTGGCCGATGAGCTTGCCGCGGACGGCGAGATTGGCGTAGCGGAAGCCGGGCGAGCGGGCGGCGAGCCGGCCCGCGAGGATGTCGGCCCAGCCCCGGTAGGAACCGTCGGCGTTCAGGTCCGACATACCCTCGGTGAAGCTGTCCCCGACGGCGACGAGACTGTTGTACGTGGCATTGATCTCCATGACGGAGCGATCATACCGTGCGGTATGCACGGACGCCGTGGAGAACCCGGGAGGGGAAACCCGATGAGCGACGCGCTCCTGAGCACGCTGGCCGAGGCACTGGCCGAGCTGGTGACGGCGGTCGAGACCTCCGACGACGAGGACCTCGATCCGGACACGGCCGCGACGTGGCTGGCGAGCACCGGGCGCACCCTGTCCCGACTCGGGGCCGCCGACCGCCGCACCCTCGACGACCTCCTCCGCGAGGCCGCGCGGCGGCAGGCACCCGCGCCCCGGCGGGCCGCGCCGACCCGCGTCCCCGCGCACCCCGGCGGCCCCGGCGGCTCCCGAGGAGCCGCACCGGCCGCGCTCACCGCCCTGTCGTCCGTGCTGCCCGGCGCCCCTTCCGCCGCCGACGCCCACGCGGCCACCTGCGCGGCCGTCGCCACCCATGTACGGCGCTTCGCCGCGCTCGTGCGCGACGCCGAGCCGACGACACCGCTGCCCACCTGTCCCGGCTGGACGCTCGCGGACCTGACCCGGCACCTCGGCGCGGTCCACCGCTGGACCGAGCACCTGGTGCGCGGCCGGGCCACCGTCCGCGTCCCGGCGGAGGACGTCCCGCTCGACCTGCCCGCGGACCCCGCCGGGTACGCCGACTGGCTGACCGCCGGAGCCGACCGCGTGCTCGCGGTCCTGGGCGCCGCCGACCCGGACACCCCGGTCTGGTCGCCGGGGGCCGACCCGCACGTCCGCCACCACGCCCGGCGGCTGCTCGCCGAGGCGGTCGTCCACCTCGCCGACGCCGGGCTCGCCCTCCGGGGCGACGCGCCGCCGATCGACCCCCGCACCGCCGCCGACGCGATCGACCACTTCCTCACCGACGCCCCGTACGTCCCCTGGATCGCCGAGCCGCTCGCCCACCTGGGCCGCGACGGCGCCGTCCTGCGCCTCACCGCCCGCGACACCGGAACCGTCTGGACCCTCGCCCTCGGCGGCGGCGGCTTCGGGTGGACCCGGGGGAGCGGGGGCCCCGAGCCCACCGCCGGTGTCGTCGCGGCGGACTCCGGCGCGCTGCTGCTCCTGCTGCACCGCCGGTACGCGGCCGACGACCCGCGCTTCACGCACACCGGCGACCGGGGTCCGCTCGACGACTGGCTCGCGGCCACCGCGCTCTGAGACGCCGGAAGGGCCCCGGGACGCGTGTCCCGGGGCCCTTCCGTTCAGAGCGTCACGGCGCCGCCGGACGCCCCACCAGCTCGCGCAGCACGTCCTCCATCGCCACCAGGCCGGCCGGCTTGCCGTCCTCGTCGAGCACGGCCGCCAGATGGGTCCGGCTGCGGCGCATCGCGGTGAGGACGTCGTCCAGCGGCGTCGCCGCCCGCACCCGGGCGATCGGCCGCAGCGCCGACACCGGGAACGGCAGGTCGCGCGGGGTGATGTCCAGGGCGTCCTTGACGTGCAGGTAGCCCAGGATGCGCCGCTCGGAGTCGAGCACCGGGAAGCGGGAGAACCCGGTCCGCGCCGCCAGCGACTCCAGCTCCTCGGGAGTGGTGCCGACCTGGGCGTACACCACCTTCTCCGCCGGCATCACGACGTCCCGCACGGGCCGGCGGCCCAGCTCCAGGGCGTCGTGCAGACGCTCGGTGGCCCGGTCGTCCAGGAGCCCCGCGTCGCTCGCGTCGGTGACCATGCGGGCCAGCTCGTCGTCCGAGAAGGTCGCCGAGACCTCGTCCTTGACGTCCACCCGCAACAGCGCGAGCAGCGCGTTGGCGAAGGCGTTGATCGCGAAGATCACCGGTCGCAGCGCCCGCGCGAGCGTCACCAGCGGCGGCCCCAGCAGCAGCGCGGAGCGCGTCGGCTCGGCCAGCGCGATGTTCTTCGGCACCATCTCGCCGAGCAGCATGTGCAGGTACGTGGCGACCGACAGCGCGATCACGAACGAGATCGGGTGCACCAGACCGTGCGGGACGCCGACCGCGTCGAAGACCGGTTCGAGCAGGTGCGCGATGGCCGGCTCGGCGACGATGCCGAGGACCAGGGTGCAGAGCGTGATGCCCAGCTGCGCCGCAGCGAGCATCGCGGAGACGTGCTCCAGACCCCAGATGACGCTGCGCGCCCGCCGGTTCCCGGACTCGGCCAGGGGCTCGATCTGACTGCGGCGGACCGAGATCAGGGCGAACTCGGCGCCGACGAAGAAGGCGTTGACGACCAGCGTGAGCAGACCGATCAACAGCTGGATCGCGATCATCGGCCGGCCTCCCCGGACTCGTCCCCGGTGTTCCCGGCGGGGGCGTGCAGCAGCACGCGCGCGGCGCGGCGGCCCTGGGCGTCGACGACGTCGAGCCGCCAGCCGGCGAGCTCCACGCTGTCCCCGACGGCGGGGATCCGGCCCAGCTCGCGGGCGACGACACCCGCGAGGGTCTCGTACGGACCGTCCGGCGCCCGCAGACCGATCGTGGCCAGCTGGTCCGTACGGGCGGCGCCGTCGGCGGACCACAGCTCGCGCCCGTCGGCGTCCTCGCCCGCCCGCGCCAGGTCCGGCGTCTCGTGCGGGTCGTGCTCGTCGCGGACCTCGCCGACGACCTCCTCGACGATGTCCTCCAGGGTGACGACCCCGGCGGTCCCGCCGTACTCGTCGATGACGACGGCCATCGTCTGCCTGCCCGACAGCCGGTCGAGCAGCCGGTCCACGGTCAGCGTCTCGGGGACGAGCAGCGGCTCGCGGAGCATCTCCCCGATCCGGCGGCGGGGCCGCTCCTCGGCCGGTATCGAGAGGACGTCCTTGATGTGGGCGATGCCGACGACGGCGTCGAGACTGCCCCGGTAGACGGGGAAGCGGGAGAGGCCGGTCGCTCGGGTCGCGTTGGCGACGTCCTCGGCGGTGGCCTGCACCTCCAGGGCGGTGACCTGCACGCGGGGCGTCATCACGTTCTCCGCGGTGAGCTCGGCGAGGTTGAGCGTGCGGACGAAGAGCTCGGCCGTGTCCGCCTCCAGCGCGCCCTCCTTCGCGGAGTGCCGGGCGAGCGCCACCAGCTCCTGCGGGGAGCGCGCGGAGGCGAGCTCCTCGGTCGGCTCCATGCCGAGACGGCGCAGGATCCGGTTCGCGGTGTTGTTGAGGTGGCTGATCAGCGGCTTGAACGCGGCGGTGAACACGCGCTGCGGCGTGGCCACCACCTTCGCCACGGCGAGCGGTGAGGAGATCGCCCAGTTCTTGGGGACCAGCTCGCCGACGACCATCAGGACGACGGTCGACAGGGCGGTGCCCAGGACGAGGGCGACCGAGGACGCCACCGAGGGCGAGAGGCCGAGCGCCTCCACGGGCCCGCGGAGCAGCGCGGCGATCGAGGGCTCGGACAGCATGCCGACGACCAGGTTGGTCACGGTGATGCCGAGCTGCGCGCCGGAGAGCTGGAAGGTGAGGGAGCGCACGGCCTTGAGGGCGCTCGCGGCCCCCCGCTCGCCGCGCTCCACGGCGCCTTCGAGCTCGCCGCGCTCGACCGTGGTCAGGGAGAACTCGGCCGCGACGAACGCACCGCACGCGAGAGCGAGCAGGAGCGCCACCACGAGCAGAAGCACTTCGGTCATCGGTTCACCTCCGTCCCATGATCAGTCAGAGGGAGGGGGATCGCTCGATGTCGAGGGTGGGAACCAGTGCTACTGGGAGGCTCGCCCATGGGCGGACGCTCACACCTTTCGGTCGTCGGGAGGGGACACCATGGTAAAGGATCGGCAAAGCGGCGTGGTGGCGGGCCGCCCGCTCACGCGGGGAACGGCTTCACCCACCGGCGCCACTGCTCCTGCCGCTCGTACCCCGCGGCCCCCCAGGCCATGTGTGCCGTCTCGTTCGCCACGAGGACCATCGCGTCCGCCCGCCGCCCGCCGAGCGCGGCGAAACGGTCCTCCGCCGCGCGCAGCAGCGCCGTCGAGATGCCCTGCCGACGGTGCGAGGGCAGCACGGCCAGCCGGTACAGCGAGGCCCGCCAGCCGTCCCAGCCGGCGATCACGGACCCCACGATCCGGCCGTCGGGCAGCGTGGCCAGGATCAGCGCCTCGGGATCGCGCTCCAGCAGACGGGTCACCCCGCGCACGTCGTCCGTGATGGACGTCCCCTCGGCGGACTCCCGCCAGAACTCCAGGACGGCCTCGGCCTCGTCGGTCAGGGCGGCGCGAATCTTCACATCGATCATGGCGCGATCCCATCACGCGGTACGGCGCCGCTGCCAGGGATTACCGTACGGCCCTGCCCAGGACACAGGGCGAGGACGGCAGCCGGGGACCCTGCTCCGGCACGTCGAAGGAGCGGTGCGCGACGAGGTCGAAGCCGGCCGCCCCGATCGCCGCGAGCGGCGCGCGGGAGGTGTGGCAACCGCCGAAGAGCAGCGGCCAGACCGTCCGGTCCAGGCCCCGCTGCACCCGCGCCAGGCCGGGCGTCTCCGCCGCCCCGTGCTCGAAGAACCGCAGCTCGCCGCCGGGGCGCAGGACCCGCCGCAGCTCGGCGAGGGCCGCCGGCACGTCCCGTACGGTGCACAGCACCAGGGAGGCCACCGCCGCGTCGAAGGCGCCGTCAGGACCGGGCAGCGCCTCGGCCGTGCCCGGCACCACGGTCACCGGCACCGGGGCCCGGCGCGCGGCCTCCTCGGCGAGGGCGCGCAGACGGGCCTCCGGCTCCACGGCGAGGACCTCGGTGACCCCGGCCGGGTAGTACGAGAAGTTCAGGCCGTTCCCGGCGCCGATCTCCACGACCCGGCCGGAGAGCCCGGAGAGCAGCTCGGCCCGCAGGGCGGCGAGCCCGCCCCGCGCGTCGGCGGAGACGCTGAACCGGGCGTAGAAGCGGGCGAACCACGGGTGGTGGACCGCGGGCCGGGGGGCGTGTCGTGTCACCGTCGGCCGCCTCAGCCCGTCACGAAGCAGAACTCGTTGCCCTCCGGGTCCCGCATGACCTGGAAGGAGCCGTGCTCGTCGGCGACGAGCCCGCCGACCGCGACCGCCCCGAGCGGCAGCGCCTCCTCGGCGGCCCGTACCGGGTCCGGCACCTCCAGATCGAGGTGGAGCCGGTTCTTCGCGGCCTTGCCCTCCGGCACCCGCTGGAAGGCGATCCGTACGAAGTCCGGGGGTTCCACGTACGACCAGTCGCCGCTCCGGTCGACGGGCTCGCCGCCCAGGAGCCCGGCCCAGAAGCGGACGAGCGCCGCCGGGGCCGCGCAGTCGAAGACGATCTCCTGAACGTGTGCGCGCATGCCCTCAGCCTACGAAGACCGGAGCCGCCTGCGCCTCCGCGAACGCCGCCGCGTCCCAGGTGCCGCCGAGCGCCGGTGCCAGCCAGCCGCCCGCCGCCGCCCGGAACTCCGCCGGGTCCAGCGCCCCGGACCCCTGCGGTACGGCCCCGAGCAGCGGAGCGTCCGCCGCCTCCGGCAGGTCCCCGAGGTTGCAGCGCGCCGCGAGGTCCGGGGCGTCCGGCCAGCTGCCGACGACCACGCCGAGCTGCGCGATCCCGCGCGCCCGCAGCGCCTCGGCCGTCAGGCTCACCCCGTTCAGGGTCCCCAGCCCGGCCGGGGCCACCACCAGGACCGGGGCCCCGAGCAGCGCGGCGGCGTCGGCGAGCGTGCCGCCCTCCTCGTCGAAGCGGACGAGCAGCCCGCCCGCCCCCTCCACGAGGACCAGGTCGTGGCCCTCGGCCAGCTTCCGGGCGGCCTCGGCGACCTCCCGGGGACCGACCGGCGCGAGCCCCGCCCGGCGGGCGGCGGTCCCGGGGGCCAGCGGCTCGGGGAAGCGGCCCAGTTCGGCGGAGGCCGCGGCGCCCGAGAGCCGCACGACCTCGTCCGCGTCGCCCCGCTCGTCCGGCCCGACGCCGGTCTGGGCGGGCTTCAGGACGGCGACGGACTTCCCGGCGGCCGTGGCGACGGCGGCGACGGCCGCGGTGACGACGGTCTTGCCGATCTCGGTGCCGGTGCCGCTGACGACGATGACGCTCATGAAGGTTCCTCTCTCACGGAAGGTACGGGGCGGCTCTCACGGAAGCACGGGGCGCCCGGGCGGGACCGCGCCGACGGGGGCGCGGTCCCGTAGGCGCGGTCCCGTCCGGGGTCAGCCCTCCGCCGCGGCCGCCCGCACCGCGGCGCAGATCCGGGCCAGGTCCTCGTCGCCGGTCACGTACGGCGGCATCGTGTAGATCAGGTCGCGGAAGGGACGCAGCCACACGCCCTCCCGGACCGCCGCGCGCGTCGCCGCCGCCATGTCGACCTCGTGGTCGAGCTGGACGACGCCGATCGCGCCGAGCACCCGCACCTCGCGGACGCCCGGGAGACCGGCCGCCGGGGCGAGCCCGTCCCGCAGACCGGTCTCGATCCGCTTGACCTCGACCTGCCAGTCCTGGGAGAGCAGCAGGTCGATCGAGGCGAGGGCGACCGACGACGCCAGCGGATTGCCCATGAACGTCGGCCCGTGCGCCAGGACGGGGACCTCGCCGCGCGAGATCCCGTCGGCCACCCGGCCGGTGCAGAGCGTCGCCGCCATCGACAGGTATCCGCCGGTCAGCGCCTTCCCCACGCACATCACGTCGGGGGAGACCCCGGCCTGGTCGGCCGCGAAGAGCGTGCCCGTCCGGCCGAAACCGGTCGCGATCTCGTCGAAGACCAGCAGCACGTCGTGCGCGTCGCAGGCCTCGCGCAGCACCCGCAGGTACGCCGGGTCGTGGAAGCGCATCCCGCCCGCGCCCTGCACGACCGGCTCCACGATCACCGCGGCCAGCTCGTGCGCGTGCTCGGCGATCCGGGCCCGCAGCAGCTCCGCGTACGACTCCTCGTACGCGGCGGGCGGCGCGTCCACGAAGACCTGCCGCTGGAGCACCCCCGTCCACAGCTCGTGCATCCCGCCCTCCGGGTCGCACACGGACATCGGCTGCCAGGTGTCCCCGTGGTAGCCGCCGCGCCAGGTGAGGAGCCGCTGCTTCCCTGGGCGGCCCAGGGACCGCCAGTACTGAAGGCACATCTTGGCCGCGACCTCGACGGAGACCGAACCCGAGTCGCTGAGGAAGACGTGCCGCAGCGGCTCCGGGGTGATCTCCACGAGCCGGGCGGCGAGCCGGACGGCGGGCTCGTGGGTGAGTCCGCCGAACATGACGTGGCTCATCCGCTCCAGCTGGCCGCTCACCGCGTCGTTGAGCACGGGGTGGTTGTAGCCGTGGACGGCCGACCACCACGAGGACATGCCGTCGATCAACTCGGTCCGGCCCTCGGCGGGTTCGGCGAGCCGGAGCCGCACCCCGGACGCGGACGCGACGACCAGCGGCTCCGACCGGCCCGGCATGGGGCCGTACGGATGCCAGACGTGCGCCCGGTCCAGGGCGAGGAGTTCGCCGGTGCCGAGGGGGCCGCCGTCAGGCATTCGGCGCGAGATCCGTGCCGGCGCCCCGGCGGCGCACGGCCACCAGGTCGGTGCGGGCCTCGCTCGCGGCGGGCGCCGCCGGAGCGGCGTGGCCGCCGCACGGGCCGCAGCCGCCGCCCTCCTCGCCGTGCCCGCCGCAGCCGGCCGAGGCCTCGGAGCCGCAGCCGCCCGCCGCGCCGGCCGCCGCGAGGGCGTCCGCGCGGTGCTTCGGCAGCGTGGTCGTGCCCGCGCCCTCCACCTCGAAGCCCGCGTCCGCGATCATGTCCAGGTCGGCCTGGCCGGCCTGGCCCTCGCTGGTCAGGTAGTCGCCGAGGAAGATCGAGTTCGCGATGTTCAGCGCCAGCGGCTGCATCGAGCGCAGGTGCACCTCACGGCCGCCCGCGATCCGCACCTCGACGTCGGGGCAGACGAACCGGACCATCGCGAGGATCCGCAGGCAGCGCTGCGGGGTGAGGTTCCACTCCTTGGCGAGCGGGGTGCCCTCGAAGGGGATCAGGAAGTTGACCGGCACCGAGTCGGAGTCGAGCTCGCGCAGCGCGTAGACGACGTCGACCAGGTCCTCGTCGGTCTCGCCCATGCCCGCGATCAGACCCGAGCAGGCCGACAGACCGGCGGCGTGCGCCTTCTGCACCGTGTCCACCCGGTCGGCGTACGTGTGGGTCTTGGTGATGCCCTCGTACGTCGCCTCGGAGGTGTTCAGGTTGTGGTTGTACGCGTCGGCGCCGGCCTCCCGAAGCCGCTCCGCCTGGCCGTCCGAGAGCAGACCGAGGCAGGCGCACACCTCGACGCCCTCGTTCTGCTCCTTGATCGCCGCGATCGTCTTCCCGACACGATCCACGTCCCGGTCCGTCGGACCGCGGCCGCTGGCCACCAGGCAGACCCGCTTCGCGCCGCCCGCGACACCCGCCGCCGCGGCCTGCGAGGCCTCGTCCGGCTTCAGCCACGTGTACTTGAGGATCTCGGCCTTCGAACCGAGCCGCTGCGAGCAGTACGAGCAGTCCTCGGGACAGAGACCGGACTTCAGGTTGACCAGGTAGTTGAGCTTGACCCGGCGCCCGAACCACTGACGGCGCACCTTCCCGGCCGCCGCCACCACATCGAGCAGTTCGTCGTCGGAGGTCGCCAGGACGGCGAGCGCTTCTTCACGGGTCGGCAGCTCGCGCCGCAGCCCCTTCTCCACCAGTGTGTTCAGGAGGTCCATAACCCGAGATCCTTGCCTACCGCCCGCCCCCGGGCCAAGGAGGATCTGAACAAACGCCCCCGATCGAGGTGTGTGGATGACCACATCCCGACCTCGGCCACCTGCGGTTAGGGTCTGTGCGCTGCCTACAAAAGGATCGCCGCATGCCACGGGACGACGACGCGCGGGCCGCGGGCCCGCGCCGCACCGCCTTCGACTGGACCGACGCCGAGGCGCGCCGCCGGACCGAGGCCGGGCTCGTGCGGACGCTGCGGCCCCGCGCGGCCGAGTCGGACCTCCTGGACCTGGCGGGCAACGACTACCTCGGCCTCACCCGCCGGCCCGAGGTCACCGAGGCGGCGGCCGAGGCGGCGAGGCGCTGGGGCGCCGGGGCCACCGGCTCGCGGCTCGTCACCGGCACCACCCGGCTGCACACCCGTCTGGAGCGCGAACTCGCCGACTTCTGCGGCTTCGAGGCGGCCCTCGTCTTCTCCTCCGGCTACACCGCGAACCTCGCCGCGCTCACCGCGCTCGGGGGCCGGGACGCCCTGATCGTCTCCGACGCCTCCAACCACGCCTCGATCGTCGACGGCTGCCGCCTCGCGCGCGCCGAGACCGCCGTCGTCCCGCACACCGACCCGGAGGCCGTCGCCAAGACCCTGGACGCCCACCCGGGGCGCCGGGCGCTGGTCGTCAGCGACTCCGTCTTCTCCGTCGACGGCGACAGGGCCCCGCTGCGTGAGCTCGCCGACGCCTGCCGCGCGCACGGCGCCGGACTGGTCGTCGACGACGCGCACGGCTTCGGCGTCCTGGGCGACGGCGGGCGCGGGGCCCCGCACGAGGCCGGGCTCGCGGGCGACGCGGACGTCGTCGCCACCCTGACCCTGTCGAAGTCCCTCGGCAGCCAGGGCGGCGCCGTCCTCGGCCCGGCCCGGGTGATCGAACACCTGGTCAACGCGGCGCGCACCTTCATCTTCGACACCGGGCTCGCCCCGGCCGCCGCGGGCGGCGCGCTCGCCAGCCTGCGTCTCATCGCCGCCGAGCCGGACCTCGCCGGGCGGGCACGTGCGGTCGCCACCACCCTGCACCGGCTGCTCACGGGGGCCGGGCTCACCGCCGCGCGGCCCGACGCTGCCGTCGTCTCGGTCCACGCGCCCTCCCCGGAGGCGGCGCTGCGCTGGGCTGCGGACTGCCGCGAACAGGGCCTCGCGGTGGGCTGCTTCCGGCCCCCGTCCGTCCCGGACGGCATCTCGCGGCTGCGCCTCACGGCGCGGGCCGATCTGTCGGACGCGGAGATCGGGCGCGCGGTGGAGACGATCCTGCGGACCGCGCCGACCGTCTGACATCCCGTCGGGATTCCCAAGCTCGTTCATCGGCAGCAGAGTTCACCGCATCGGGCGACAGATGGGACATATCTTGGTGGAACGCCCGCCGGAGCGGCAGGATCGGTGGGACTCTGACGCGAAGCGCGATCCGGGGCCGAAGCCCCGGCGGGAAAGGGACAGCGTCGCCATGGCAGACCATCAGGAAGCATCCGTCACGCTGCCGAGCGACCCGGCGTCGGTGTCCACGGCCCGGCGCTATGTCGCCGAGGTCCTCGACGGGTGGGGCCTCGACGATGCCGACGACCTGGTGGACGCGATCCGTCTGATGGTCTCGGAGCTGGCGACGAACGCGGTCGTGCACACCTTCGGCCAGTCGCCGACCTTCACGGTCGACGTCCGCCTGGAGCGCGAGGAGCGGCTGCACATCGGGGTCACGGACAGCCACCCCCGGTGGCCCCGCCGGCTCCCGGCGGCGGTCCAGCAGGACAACGGGCGGGGCATGGTCATCATCCGGTCCCTGGCCGCCGAGGCGGGCGGCCGGCTCTCGGTCACTCCGACCGAGGAGGGCGGCAAGACGGTCTGGGTCACCCTCCCGTGGATCCGGGCGGCCGCCTCGTACGCCTGACGCCCCGGTCCCGGGGTGCGGCGGCGCCACCGCACCCCGGGACCGCTCAGTGCCCGGCGGGCCTCATCGGACGCGGCCGTAGGAGACCTTCGACGTCCAGATCTTGTCGAGCTTCACCCAGGATCCCGTCTTGGGCGAGTGCCAGATCTTGCCGCTTCCGGCGTAGATGCCCACGTGGTAGACGCTCCCGCCCGAGTGGAAGAAGACCAGGTCCCCCTTCTGTCTGCCGGACGCGGAGATGTGCCGGGTCTTGTTGTACTGCTGCTGCGCGGTGCGGGGCAGCGACTTGCCCGCCTTCTTGTACGCGTAGAGCGTCAGACCGGAGCAGTCGAACCTCGTGGGTCCGGAGCTTCCGTACCGGTACGGAGCCCCCTTCTTGGACGCGGCGACGCTCAGTGCCTTGTTCGCGTATGTCGTGGCTGCCTGGGCCTCCGACGCCGCACCCGGTGCGAGCATCGTGCCGCCGACGGCGGCGAGGGTGAGAGCCGAGACGGCTCCGGCCCGGGACAGCAGGGACGGGACGTGCATCTGCGCAGTCATGCGCAACCCTTCGTCAGCCGCCTGCGAAGGATGACCTGTCGGGTTCGGGCTGGCGAAGATGCCCGGCCGCGGCTGCGGCTTCACCCCAAGGGACGTCCTCGCTGCGGAAACAGCGCGTACGTCCCGTACTGCTCGGGTCCTCCACTCCTGCCGATCCACTCCTGTCGACCAGACATCCGGGACAGCGGCAGGACTCGGCGTCCGCCCGGACCGCCCCGCCTCGGATGGCGGGGGCTTGTCGTCGACAGGGATCTTGACCCACAACGAGGGTGAAATCCGAGCTGAAACGGCGATATGTGAGGCTCCTCACGACTGATCCATTCAGGTGGACAGGCAGCTTTCGTGATCGTCGGAGGGGTCGCCGACGAGCCCCGCACCAGCAACGGAATGACTGGTTCCGCCAGATGCGTACACCTGTTGTGCAACTCACCCCGCACATTTGTCGACTCGTCGACTACGCCGAACGGGGGAGCGATTCCGCTCCCTCTGTCGGCCGTCCGGACCTCGACACGACATGCCGGAATGTCAACTCGCACGCGGGTCCGGGACGGTGACGCGACCGGTCCGGCGCTCTCCGTCCAAGACCCGTAGGGCGCGCGCCAGGGTGTCCGCGTGCACCTCGCTCTCGCCCCGCGCGTGCATGAGCGTCAGGGCCTCGCGCAGCGCCACCGCGCGTCCCACCAGGGCCTGAGCCGCCCTCAGCGCCCCGTAGGTGTGGGTGCTCCTGGACGGGTTGATCTTCCCCAGGAGGTCGACGACTTCGAGGTAGGCGTCGACCAACTCGCCCTCGGCCCGGGTCAGTGCGGGCAGCGGCGGCGGCTCGGGCACCACGGCCGGCTCACCACGCCGCGCCGGCGTCGCGCCGGCTCGTGATCACCTGGTCCACCAGGCCGTACGCGACGGCCGCCGGGGCGTCCAGGACGGTGAGGCGGTCGATGTCGGCGTCGATCCGCTCCCGGCTCCGCCCGGTGTACTCGGTGAGCATCCCGGCCACCAGTGCGCGCTGCCGCAGCAACTCGCGCGCGTGGATGTCCAGGTCGCTCGGCTGCCCCTGGAGGGGTTCGTCCATGGCCGGCTGACGGAGCGTGACACGGGCGCCGGGGAGGGCGAGCCGCTTGCCGGGGGTGCCGGCGGCGAGCAGGACGGCGGCCGTGGACGCGGCCTGGCCCAGACAGGTGGTCGCCACGTCGCAGGAGAGCGTCCGCATCGTGTCGTGGACGGCGGTCATGGAGCTGATCGAGCCGCCGGGGGAGTTGATGTAGAACGCGATGTCCTGGCCGGGGGCCGCGTGGTCGAGGTACAGGAACTGGGCGATCACGTCGTTCGCCGAGGCCTCGTTGATCGGCGTGCCGAGGAAGACGATCCGGCCTTCGAGGAGCTTCGAGTACGGGTCGAGGGTGCGGGTTCCGTAGGAGGTCCGCTCCGTGAACTCGGGCAGGACGTAGCGGGCGTGCATGGCTGAGCACCTCCAGCTCTCTGTAAAAAATGTACAGGACGTACAGGCCGTAAGATGAGGAGCATGACCTACGAGATCCCGGTGACGCAAGCGCGGGCAGAGCTCGCGGACCTCATCAACCGCGTCGTCTACGGAGGGGAACGCGTCGTCGTCACCCGCCACGGGAAGCCGCTCGTCGCCCTGGTGTCCGCCGCTGACCTGGAGGAACTGGAGGCGGCCGAGAAACCGACCGACGAGCAGGTGGTCCGATCGCTCTCCACGTTCCGCCCGGTCGACTCCGCTCCGGGCGAACAGCACCGCTTCGGCATCGCCGCCCACCATCGCGACCCCGGGGCCTCCTGACCGGTCCCTGTTCGGCGCATCGCACCCGGAGCCCCCCCGGCGGGTCCCGGATGTTCCTGACGGGTCCAGGAGGCTCCTGACCGGTCCCGAAGCACTGTCACCGGTCCCCGGTTTCGGTCCGGGGCATGAAGAAGCCGCGCACCCCCGTCCGCTACAGCGGGGGTACGCGGCCGTCCTGAGGGCGTCCGCCGGTCGCGTCGGACCGGCGGGGCCACGCCTTCGGGCGCGGGGCTCAGCCCGCCGTGGCCGGTGCGGGGACCCGCTCCGGCGCGGGAGCCGCGTCCGGGCGGCGCCGCCGGGCGCCCAGCGCCGTCGCGGCCAGACCCGCCGCCGCCCACAGCGCGAGGACCAGGACGGGGCGGCCCGCAGCCGCGCCGTCGAAGGCGGACACCGACCGCAGGGCCGAGCCCGCGGCGCCCGGGGGCAGCAACTGGCCGAGCGCGCCCACGCCGGTGGGCAGCAGCTCCGGCGCGCTCGTCATCCCCGAGAACGCGTTGCCGAGCAGGATCGTCAGGGCGGCGCCGAGTCCGAAGCCGGGCTTCCCCAGCAGCGTGGCGAGCCCCGCGAAGACCGAGCCGATCGCCAGGACGGTCAGTCCGAGGACGCCGGCCTCGGCCCACCAGGCGCCGGTCAGCGCGCCGAGCCAGCTGTCGGCGAGTGCCGCGCCCACCAGTCCCGCGAGGGCCGACGCCCCCACCAGGGCCGCGGCGGCGCGCCCGCCACCGAGGCCGAGCAGGACGGTGACGACGCCCGTGGCCGCCCCGACGAGGGCCAGCGGCAGCAGGCTGGCGCCGAGCACGGCGCCGCGCGGGTCGCCCGCCGGGGCCGCGACCACGTCCGTCACCGTCACCGGCGCCCCGGGCGGGGCCTGTCCGGCCACGGCGTCCCGCAGCAGCCCCGCCACGACGGGGCTGCCCGCCGAGGCCGTCAGGAGCTCCGTACCGCCCGGGGTGACGACCACCGCTCCGTATACGTCGCGGTCCTCGATCGCGGCCCGGGCGGCGGCGGCGTCCGCGTAACGGTGGATCTCGAAGGCGCCGTCGTGCTCCCCGAGCTTCCGCTCCACCGCGTCGGCCGCGGACGCGGGTCCGGCCACGCCGATCGGCAGGTCGCGGGGGGCGATGCGCGCGGCGGGCCAGGCGAAGACCGCGAGGACCAGGGCCGCGACGACCGGTATCAGCACGAGGACCGCGAGGGCTCTGCGCCCCGGGGCGGCCGAGGGGGCGGTGGCGGCGGACATGACGGCCTCGATTCAAAGAGAAGGATCGTTCGTTTTGCAACGGCCCCAGGGTGCGCCGCTCTCCGGAAGTTGTCAAGAATGAACATTCGTTTTAGATTCGGCCCCATGGCACGTGTCTCCCAGGAACACCTCGACGCCCGGCGGCGCCAGATCCTCGACGGCGCCGCGCGCTGCTTCGCGCGCAACGGCTTCCACGCCACGTCCATGCAGGACGTGCTCGCGGAGGTGGGGCTGTCCGCGGGTGCGGTCTACCGCTACTTCCGCGGCAAGGAGGAGCTGATCGGGGCCATCGCGACCGAGGCCTTCACCTCGATCCGGAGCGCCTTCGAGGAGGCCTCCCGCGCCACGCCGCCGCCCACCCCCGACGTCCTCCTCGGCGCGGTCCTCCGGCTCGTCCTGGAGGAGCGGGTCGAGGGCGCCGACCGGCAGGCCTTCGCCCGCCTGATCATCCAGGTGTGGACCGAGACCCTGCGCAACGAGGAGCTGGCCGTGACCCTCGTCGAGGGGTACGAGGGCATGCGGGCCGCGTGGACGCGGCTCGTGACCGTCTATCGGGAGAGCGGCCTGCTGCGGGCCGACGTCCCTTCCGACCATGTGGCACGGACCCTCATCGCCACCGCCCAGGGCTTCATCGCCCAGCAGGCGCTCTTCGGCGACGTGGCCGTCGAGGTCCTGGAGGACGGACTGCGTGGCCTGATGTCGATGTCCGGACCGGAGGACCCCCTTCCGGTAGCACGATCATGAGATCGCAAAGCCGGAGTTAACCAGCCGGAAAAACTTCCGCCCTAACGTGCAATGTCTGGCCGCGTACCGCATCTTCGCAGTTCAACAAAGTGTTGACGGTCGGTAGGGTCCGCAGCTGTCCGGGTGCCGTCCCGGTCGACGACTGTGAGGTGGAAGAGTGCAACTGAGCCCGCACGAGCAGGAGCGCCTGCTCATCCATGTGGCGGCCGACGTGGCCGAGAAGCGCCGGGCCCGCGGTGTGCGGCTCAACCACCCCGAGGCCGTCGCGCTCCTCACGTCCCACATCCTGGAAGGCGCCCGGGACGGGCGCACCGTCGCCGAGCTGATGGCCTCCGGCCGCAAGGTGCTCACCCGCGACGAGGTCATGGACGGCATCCCGGAGATGATCCACGACGTCCAGGTCGAGGCGACGTTCCCGGACGGCACCAAGCTCGTCACCGTCCACGACCCCATCGTCTGAACGGGCGCCCGCCGATGATCCCCGGAGAGATCCTGTACGCGGACGGCCCCGTCGCCCTCAACGAGGGCCGCCCCGTCACCCGCCTGACCGTGCTCAACGCCGCCGACCGGCCCGTCCAGGTCGGCTCCCACTACCACTTCGCCGAGGTCAACCCCGGCCTGGAGTTCGACCGCGCCACCGCCCGCGGGCTGCGGCTGCACATCGCCGCCGGCACCGCCGTCCGCTTCGAGCCCGGCATCCCCGTCGAGGTCGAACTGGTGCCGATCGCCGGCCGCCGGATCGTCCCCGGACTGCGCGGCGAGACCGCCGGCCCCCTCGACGCCCCCGGAGCCGCCCACGCGCCCGCGTCCTCCGCCACCACCGACACCACCGAGCAGGACAAGGACGGCGACCGTGCCTGACCTCCACCGCGCCGTCTACGCCGACCTGTTCGGCCCCACCACCGGCGACCGCGTCCGGCTCGCCGACACCGACCTCCTCGTCGAGATCGAGGAGGACCGCTGCGGCGGTCCCGGCCGCGCCGGCGAGGAAGCCGTCTTCGGCGGCGGCAAGGTCGTCCGCGAGTCCATGGGCCAGGCCCGCACCACCCGCGCCGAGGGCGCCCCCGACACCGTCATCACCGGCGCCGTGGTCATCGACCACTGGGGCGTCGTCAAGGCGGACATCGGCATACGGGACGGCCGGATCACCGCGCTCGGTAAGGCCGGCAACCCCGACACCATGGACGGGGTCCACCCCGACCTCGTCATCGGCCCCGAGACCGAGATCATCGTCGGCAACGGCCGCATCGTCACCGCCGGAGCCGTCGACACCCACGTCCACTTCATCTCGCCGACCGTCGTCGAGCAGGCCCTCGCCACCGGTGTGACCACCCTGGTCGGCGGCGGCACCGGACCGGCCGAGGGCACCAAGGCGACCACGATCACGCCCGGACCCTGGCACATGGCCCGGATGTTCGAGGCCCTGGACACCTTCCCCGTCAACATCGGCCTGCTCGGCAAGGGCAACACGATGTCCCGGGAGGCGATGCACTCCCAGCTGCGCGGCGGCGCGCTCGGCTTCAAGATCCACGAGGACTGGGGCGCCACCCCCGCCGTGATCGACGCCTGCCTGAGCGTCTGCGAGGAGACGGGCGCCCAGCTCGCCATCCACACCGACACCCTGAACGAGGCGGGCTTCGTCGGCGACACCCTCGCCGCCATCGCCGGACGCACCATCCACGCGTACCACACCGAGGGCGCCGGCGGCGGGCACGCCCCCGACATCATCACCGTCGTCTCCGAGCCGCACGTGCTGCCCAGCTCGACCAACCCGACCCGGCCGCACACCGTCAACACCATCGAGGAACACCTCGACATGCTGATGGTCTGCCACCACCTCAACCCGGCCGTCCCCGAGGACCTCGCCTTCGCCGAGTCCCGCATCCGGCCCTCCACCATCGCCGCCGAGGACGTCCTCCACGACCTGGGGGCCATCTCGATCATCTCCTCCGACTCGCAGGCCATGGGCCGCATCGGCGAGGTGATCATGCGGACCTGGCAGACCGCCCACGTCATGAAGAAGCGCCGCGGCGCCCTGCCCGGCGACGGCGCCGCCGACAACCACCGGGCCCGCCGCTACGTCGCCAAGTACACGATCAACCCGGCCGTCGCCCAGGGCATGGGCCACCTCGTCGGCTCGGTCGAACCCGGCAAGCTGGCGGACCTGGTCCTCTGGGAGCCCGCCTTCTTCGGCGTGAAGCCGCTCGTCGTCGTCAAGGGCGGCCAGATCGCGTACGCGCAGATGGGCGACGCCAACGCCTCCATCCCCACCCCGCAACCGGTGCTGCCCCGCCCGATGTTCGGCGCCCTCGGCCGCGCCGCGGCGGCCGGCTCGGTCAACTTCGTCGCCCAGGCCGCGATCGAGGACGACCTGCCCCGGAAGCTGGGCGTGCACAAGGAGTTCACCCCCATCGGCTCCACCCGGCGGGTCACCAAGGCCGACATGCGGGAGAACGACGCCCTGCCCCGGGTCGAGGTCGACGCCGACACCTTCTCGGTCAGCATCGACGGCGAGCCGGTCGAACCGGCCCCCGCCGCCGAACTGCCCATGGCCCAGCGTTACTTCCTCTTCTGATGTCGCGCGCCACCCTCCTCGTGCTCGCCGACGGGCGCTTCCCCGCCGGCGGGCACGCCCACTCCGGCGGCGCCGAGGCCGCCGTCCGCGCCGGCCGCATCGGGGACGCCGCCGGCCTGGAGTCCTTCTGCCGCGGCCGCCTGCACACCACGGGCCTCAGCTCGGCGGCGCTCGCCGCCGGGGCCGCGCACGGACTCGACCCGTACGAGCTCGACGCGGCGGCCGACGCCCGCACCCCCTCACCGGCCCTGCGCGCGGCCGCCCGCAGACTCGGCCGACAGTTGATGCGGGCCGCCCGTGCCACCTGGCCGAGCGCCGAACTCGACGCCCTCGCCGCCGCGTTCCCGCGCGGCGCGCACCAGCCCGTCGTCCTGGGCACCGCCGCCCGCGCCGCCGGGCTCGCCCCCGAGGACGCGGCCCACTGCGTCGCGTACGAGACCGTCGGCGGACCGGCCACGGCCGTCGTGCGGCTGCTCGGCCTCGACCCCTACCAGGCCACCGCCGTCCTCGCCCGTCTCGCACCCGAGATGGACCGGGTGGCCGAGCGGGCCGCCTCGGCCGCCCGGGAGGGGATCGACGCCCTGCCCGCCGCCTCGGCGCCGCTGCTCGACCTCATGGCCGAACAGCACGCGGCCTGGCCCGTCCGCCTCTTCGCGTCCTGAGCCGCGCGCCCGCGTACCGGCCACCCGACCGCCCTCCGAACCTCCTGGAGCCCACCATGCACCTCGACCACGCCCACACCCACCACGGCGCCGTCTCCGCCGACGCCCACCGCCCCGACGGCATCCGCCGCGCGCTGCGCATCGGGCTCGGCGGACCGGTCGGCTCCGGCAAGACCGCCACCGTCGCCGCCCTCTGCCGCGACCTGCGCGACACCCTGTCCCTCGCCGTCGTCACCAACGACATCTACACCCGGGAGGACGCGGAGTTCCTGCTCCGCAACGCCGTCCTGCCGCCCGAGCGCATCCAGGCCGTGGAGACCGGCGCCTGCCCGCACACCGCCATCCGCGACGACATCTCCGCCAACCTGGAGGCCGTCGAGGATCTGGAGGACTCCGTCGGGCCGCTCGACCTCATCCTCGTCGAGTCCGGCGGCGACAACCTCACCGCCACCTTCTCCCGGGGGCTCGTCGACGCCCAGATCTTCGTCATCGACGTGGCCGGCGGCGACGACATCCCGCGCAAGGGCGGCCCCGGCGTCACCACCGCCGACCTCCTCGTCATCAATAAGACCGATCTCGCCCCGCACGTCGGCTCCGACCTGGAGCGGATGGCCCACGACGCCAGGGCGCAGCGCGGCGACCTGCCCGTCGCCTTCACCTCCCTGCGGGGCGAGAACGGCGTCGCGCCCGTCGCCGACTGGGTCCGCGCACAGCTCGCAGCGTGGACCGCGTGAGCCTGCGCGCCACCGCCCGGATCGCCGCCGACGCCGACGGCGGACTGCCCCTCCTGGTGAGCGACGGGCCCCTCGCCCTGCGTCGCACCCGGGCCGCCGGACCGTACACCCGGGTCACCGTCGTCGGGGCGATGAGCGCCCCGCTCGGCGGCGACCGGCTCGCGATCGAGACCGAGGTACGGGACGGGGCCCGGCTCCAGGTCGACTCGGCCGCCGCCACCCTCGCCCTGCCCGGCCGGACCACCGACCCCGCCGCGTACGACGTCCGCGTCCGGGTCGGCGAGGGAGCGGTGCTGCGCTGGCTGCCGGAGCAGCTCGTCTCCGCCGCCGGCTCGCACCTGCGGATGCGCACCACCGTCGACCTCGCGGCCACGGCGCGGCTGGTCCTCCGCGAGGAGCTGGTCCTCGGCCGGCACGGAGAGCTCTCCGGCACCCTCACCAGCCGCCTCACCGTCCGCCGGGCCGGCCGCCCGCTGCTCGACCAGGAGCTGGCCTTCGGACCCGGCGCCCCGGACGGCTGGGACGGCGGAGCGGTCCTCGGCGGGCACGGGGCCACCGGCCAACTCCTCGTCGTCGACCCCGCGTTCACCGAGAAGCCGGTGGAGACGCGGCTGTACGGGGAGAACGCGGTGGTCGCGCCGCTCGCCGGCCCCGCCGCCCTCGTCACCGCCGTCGCCCCGGACGCGCTCGCGCTGCGCCGCGTCCTCGACGAGGCGCTCGCCGGACTCGTCCCGTTCTGACCTGCTCCGCGCGTTCACCGCTCAGCGGTACACCGCTCACCGGTTATTGGTTCGGCAAAGAAACAGGTGTTCGCCCTTTCATCGCGAGCCCCAAGAGCGAAAGGATCCCCCGGACACACAGACTCCTTCTGGGGGAGGACCATTGAGACGCACAGCAGTGCTCGGCTCGGCCGGCACTCTGATAGCGGGCACGCTCATGGCGACCGCGCTCGCGGCGCCCACGGCCGGTGCCGCCACCAGCCACGACCGGGACGACGAGGCGCGCGGCGCGGCCGTGGCCGCCGCCCGGGCCGCCCAGGCCGGCATCGACTGGCAGGACTGTCCGGCCGACTGGGGCCTGGAGAAGCCGATCCAGTGCGGCTGGGTCACGGTCCCGGTCGACTACGCCAAGCCCAACGGCAAGAAGATCAAGCTCGCGGTGGACCGGGCCACGTCCACCGGCACCCCGGCCGAGCGCCAGGGCGCGCTGCTCTACAACCCGGGCGGCCCCGGCGGCTCCGGCCTGCGCTTCCCGCGCCGGGTCACCACCAAGAGCGCGCTCTGGGTGAACACGGCGAAGGCGTACGACTTCGTGGGCTTCGACCCGCGCGGCGTCGGCCACTCGGCGCCCATCTCCTGCGTCGACCCGACCGAGTTCGTCAAGGGCCCGAAGGCCGACCCGGTCCCGGACAGCACGGCGGACAAGCTGGCCCAGCGCAAGCTGGCCGCCGCGTACGCCAAGGGCTGCGCGGAGAAGAGCGGCGACATGCTGCCGCACATGACGACCCGCAACACCGCGCGTGACCTCGACGTCATCCGGGCCGCGCTCGGCGAGAAGAAGCTCAACTTCATCGGCGTCTCCTACGGCACCTACCTGGGCGCCGTCTACGGCACGCTGTACCCGGACCACGTCCGTCGCATGATCGTCGACAGCGTGGTCAACCCGGCGAAGAGCAACATCTGGTACCAGGCCAACCTGGAGCAGGACATCGCCTTCGAGGGTCGCCTCAAGGACTGGATGAACTGGGTCGCCCAGAACGACGCCACCTACCACCTCGGCGACACCCTGGCGAAGGTCCAGCAGCAGTGGGTGACCCTGCGCGCCGCCGCCAAGAAGGCGCCCCTGGGCGGCAAGGTCGGACCGGCCGAGCTCATCGGCTTCTTCCAGAGCGCCCCGTACTACGACTCCTCGTGGGCCCCCGTCGCCCAGGCCTGGAGCGCGTACGCCGCCGGTGACCCGCAGCCGCTCATCGACGGCGCCGCCGCCGACCTCACCGACACCGCGGGCAACATCGCGTCGGAGAACGGCAACGCCGTCTACACCGCCGTCGAGTGCGCCGACGCGCCCTGGCCGACGAGCTGGAAGAAGTGGGACCGGGACAACTCCCGCCTCCACGCCCAGTACCCGTTCATGACCTGGGCGAACGCCTGGATGAACCTGCCGTGCGCCACCTGGTCCGCTCCTTCGCAGAAGCCGACCCAGGTCAAGACCGGCAAGGGCCTGCCGCCCGTGCTCATCGTCCAGTCCGAGCGGGACGCGGCCACGCCGTACGTCGGCGCGGTCGAGCTGCACAAGCGCTTCAAGGGCTCGCGTCTCATCACCGAGAAGGGTGCGGGTTCGCACGGCGTCACCGGTCTGGTGAACCCCTGCATCAACCCGAAGGTCGAGACGTACCTGCTGACGGGCAAGGTCGACGCGACGGACCAGGTGTGCGCCCCGCACGCCACTCCGAAGCCGTGACACCTCCCGTGACCGGGTGAGGGAGGGGCGGGCCGTCCGACGGCCCGCCCCTCTCGCCGTCAGCTCTCGCCGTCAGCTCTCGCCGTCAGCTCTCGCCGTCAGCTCTCGCCGTCAGCTTCGCTGTCCGCTTCCGCCGTCAGCGGGAGGCCAGCCAGGCGTCCTCGGCCGCGTAGTCGAACCAGTCCTGCCCGTACCCGGCGAGCTTCGGGAACGCCTCCAGCCAGTCCCGCCCCGAGAGCCGCTCCGCCAGCCACTCCACCGTCGCCGGCAGCGACTCGGCGTACCCCACCACCGGTCGGTAGCCCAACTCCCGCTCCGCGGCCGTCATGTCGTACACGATCGGCGCGTCCAGGCCCCACGGCGTCTGACCCACGATGCCCACGGGCGGCGGCCCGTCCACGAGCACCAGCTCGCTCTCCACCCCCACGACCGCGTCGACGGCGGCGGCGATCTCCGCGACGGTCGGCGCCTCCCCGTCCGCCGCGTTCAGCACCCGGGTGCCGGGCCGGGCCGCCGCGAGCCGGATCAGCTCGGCCAGGTTGTCCACGTGCGCCGGATGGAACCGCGACGCCCCGCCGTACGCGAGCACCCGCACCGGACGGCGGTCGAGGGACCGCTTCACGAAGAACAGCTCGCGCGGCGACCGGCAGTGCGGCCCGTGGATCGCCCCCGCCCGCAGCAGCGTCGTCGGCAGCCGCTCACCGGCCTCCGTCAGCCCCCGCTCCAGGGCGATCTTCCGGGTGCCGTACGTGCCGTCGCCCGGGGCCACCGTCGCCAGCGACTCGGAGATCGGCACCGGATAGCGCGGAAAGCCGTCCGGCCGGTCCTGGGTGTCGAAGCTGCGCCCCTCCTCGTCCTCGTACACGGCCCCGCTGGAGATCACCACCGCGGAGCCGATCCGGTCGGCGAGCCCGGTCAGCTGGGCGGCGTGCCCGGCGTCGTACGCCACCATGTCCACCAGCACGTCGGTGCCCTCGCCGAGGGCCCGCGCCAGCGCGCCCTCCTCGTCCCGGTCGAGGCGGACCGGCCGCACCTCCTCGGGCCAGCCACCGTCCCCGGCGCCGCCCCGGGAGGCGGCCGTCACCTCCCAGCCGTCCGCGACGAGCGCCCGCACGGCCGCCCGCCCCACCTGTCCCGTCGCACCCAGCACGAACGCGTTTCCCTTGGTCATGCAGGCGACGCTAGAGGTGCGCGGGGCGGTGGCCCAGAGGATTGCGCCGTGCGCGGATCCGCCCTGGGCGTCACCCGCCCGGGAACTATTCCGCCCCGGCCGTCCCGTCGGGCTCCGCGGCCTTCACCACCGCCGCGTACTCGTCCACGTACTCCTGGCCCGACAGGCGCAGGATCTCGTACATGATTTCGTCGGTCACCGCGCGGACCACGGTCTTCTCCCCGGCCGACCCCGCGAAGCGGGAGAAGTCCAGCGGCTCCCCGAACCGGATCGTCACCCTGCGGATCTTCGGCACCTTCTTCCCCGGCGGCTGGATCTCGAAGGTCCCCACCATCGCGCAGGGCACCACCGGGACCCCGGCGGTCAGCGCCATCACCGCGACGCCCACCTTGCCCTTGTACATCCGCCCGTCGGGCGAGCGCGTCCCCTCGGGGTAGATCCCGAGCAGCTCGCCCCGCCCGAGGACGCCGAGCCCCTCCCGGATCGCGGCCTTCCCGGCCTCCTTCCCCGACCGGTCCACCGGGATCTGCCCGGCGGCCCGGAAGAAGGCGGCCGTCAGCCGGCCCTTGAGACCCGGCCCCGTGAAGTACTCCTGCTTCGCGAGGAAGGTGATCCGCCGGTCGAGCACCACCGGCATCAGGAAGTGGTCCGAGAAGGAGAGGTGGTTGCCCGCCACGATCGCGGCCCCGTCCTCCGGGATGTGTTCGAGCCCTTCGATCCGCGGCCGGAACAGCAGCCTGAGGAGCGGTCCGAGCAGGACGTGCTTCATCAGCTGGTAGAACACGCGTGACCCCCGTTCGACATCCGTCACGCCCGTTGTATCCCCCCGCGGGCCCGTGGTCCACTGGTGGGGGAGCGTCACATGACGGGCGAGCGCGGGGCCAGACGCCCCGGCCGCGTCCTCACCGCGCTGGTGTGCGCGGTGGCGGCGGCCGGGCTGTACGGCTGCTCCGGCACCGGCTCGCAGGAGCCGAGCCCCACGCCGACGACCACGCCCGCCACGCCGCCCCCCTCCACGAGCCCCGCGGCGCCCACCACGCCCGCGGGCCTCTCGCCCTTCACGGGTCTCCCCGCGCGGCCCGCCCCCGTCCTGGCCGTCAAGATCGACAACGTCGCGGCGGCCCGGCCGCACACCGGCCTCGGGGCGGCCGACCTCGTCTACGTCGAGCAGGTCGAGGGCGGTGTGACCCGGCTGCTCGCCGTCTACTCCTCGCACCTCCCCGCCCTCACCGGACCCGTCCGCAGCGCCCGCGAGTCCGACATCGCGCTGCTCGGCAACTTCGGCCGCCCGGCCCTCGCCTACTCCGGAGCCCAGTCCGCCCTGAACCCGCTGCTCCGGGCCGCGCCCCTCGACCTCGTCAGCGAGGGCACCACCCCCGGGGCCTTCCTGCGCTCGGCCGACCGGCCCGCCCCGCACAACCTCTACGTGCGTCCCGGCCGGGCGCTCGCCGCCGCCCCCGGGGCCGACGACGCCCGGGACATCGGCTTCCGCTTCGGGCCGGCCCCGTCCGGCGGCACCGCCGTCACCACCTCGACCGTCCGCTTCCCGGCCGCCCGCTACACCTTCACCTGGTCCGCCGCCGACCGTGCCTGGAGGGTCGCCATGGACGGCCGCCCGGCCCGCGCCACGGACACCGGCCCGCTCACCCCGGAGACGGTCGTCGTCCAGCGCGTCACGGTCCGGCCCTCCCGGTTCCACGACCGGCTGGGCTCGGTCTCCCCGTACAGCGAGACCGTGGGCCGGGGCACCGCGCTCGTCCTGCGGGACGGCCGCGCGTACGAGGCCCGCTGGACGCGGCCCTCGGTCTCGTCGGGCACCACGTTCACCACCCCGGACGGGGCTCCCCTCCCGTTCGCCACGGGCCAGGTCTGGATCGTCCTGGCCCCGCGCTCCTAGGGCGTTCCCCGTCGACCGGGCCGGGCTCGCGCAGTCCGGCCCGATCGGGCCGACCGGAGCGGATCAGGGGCCCGTGCGTCCCGGCGGCCGGGGGCGCGGAGGGGACTGCGGTACGGCGCTGTCCGCCGCCGCCATCCCGATCGTCGCCACGACCAGCACCACCAGGCCGAACCAGAGCCAGCCGCTGCTGCCGAGCGCCACCGTGTAGCCCGTCGTCAGCAGCAGCGCGGCGCAGGTGAGCACCGTCATCGTCTTCGTGGGACCGGACATCAGCCCGCCTCCTCCCGACCGGGGCGACCGGGGCCGCGGAAGCCGTCCAGCCCATCGTGACCCCGGGAGAGGGGCGCGCGCTACTCCCCGGACGCTCCGGCGTGCGCCGGATGTCCGCCCCGGGGGGCGTGCACCGCGTGCGGCGTCGTCGGGGCGGAGACGCGAACCGGGTCCGGCGCCGCGAGCGGCACCGGACCCGGGGCGGTCCGTGGGGGAGCGGGCGTCAGCGGCTCCGGGCCCGGAGCGAGGCCAGATACGCGTTGTACGCCTCCAGCTCCTTGTCGCCGTCCCGGTCGGCGGCCCGGTCCTTGCGGACCGCCTGCCGCTGCTCGGAGTGGTACCACTGATAGACCAGGGCGATCAGGACGAGGACCGACGGGATCTCGCTGAACGCCCAGGCGATGCCGCCCGCCGCGTTCTGGTCGGCGAGGGCGTCGATCCCGAGCGACGCCGGCGGGTTCTTGTACGCGTCCACCAGCGGCTGCGTCGCCATCATCATCGCGATGCCGAAGAACGCGTGGAACGGCATCCCCGCGAACAGCTCCAGCATCCGCATCACGTACCCCGGCCGGTGCGGGCCCGGGTCCACGCCCATGATCGGCCAGAAGAAGACCAGGCCCACCATCAGGAAGTGCACCATCATGCCGATGTGACCGGCCTTCGAGCCCATCAGGAAGTCGAAGAGCGGCGAGAAGTACAGCCCGTAGAGGCTCGCGATGAACAGGGAGATCGTGAACGCCGGGTGCGTGATCACCCGCAGGTACCGGCTGTGCAGCAGCTTCAGGAGCAGCTCGCGCGGCCCCGTCGAGCCCCGGCCCGCGACCGGCAGGGCCCGCAGCGCCAGGGTGACCGGCGCGCCGAGCAGCAGCAGGATCGGCGACAGCATGGAGATCACCATGTGCTGCACCATGTGCACGCTGAACATGACCATGCCGTAGTCGTTGAGCTTGGTGCACATCATGAGCGCGACCGACAGCACGCCGACGGTGAACAGCACGGTCCGGCCCACCGGCCACGCGTCACCGCGCCGCCGCAGTCGCACCACGCCCCACCCGTACAGACCGAGCGCCGCCAGGCAGCCGACCAGGAAGAAGAGGTCGGGAGAGAACTCCAGGCCCCGCCCCAGCGTGAACGGCGGCAGATCCGTGGTCATGCCGTGCCCGCTGTGATCCATCCGTACACTCCTGGAGCCCGATTCGCGCTTGTTGTCCGCACCAGACTAGAACCGCCCCCGGCCGCGACTGCGACCGGGGGCGGTTGTGAGGTGCGGGGCGCGTCAGAGCACGCACTCGGCCTCGGCGTACCGGTCCGCCGGAACCGTCTTGAGGGTCTCCACCGCCTGGGCCAGCGGGACCATCGTGATCTCCGTGCCGCGCAGCGCGGTCAGCATGCCGAACTCGCCGCGGTGCGCCGCCTCCACCGCGTGCCAGCCGAAGCGGGTCGCGAGGACGCGGTCGTACGCGGTGGGCGTGCCGCCGCGCTGGACGTGACCGAGGATGACCGGCCGGGCCTCCTTGCCGAGGCGCCGCTCCAGCTCGGCGGAGAGCTGGTTCGCGATGCCGGTGAAGCGCTCGTGGCCGTAGATGTCGGTGCCGGCGGTCTTGAAGTCCATCGAACCCTCACGCGGCTTCGCGCCCTCGGCGACGACCACGATCGCGAACCGCTTGCCCGCCTCGAAGCGCTCGCCGACCCGGGAGGTCAGCTCGTCGATGTCGAAGGGGCGCTCGGGGACGACCACGGCGTGGGCGCCGGCGGCCATGCCGGAGTGCAGCGCTATCCAGCCGGTGTGGCGGCCCATGACCTCGACGACGAGGACGCGCTGGTGCGACTCGGCGGTGGTCTTCAGCCGGTCGAGGGCCTCGGTGGCGACGGTCACGGCCGTGTCGAAGCCGAAGGTGACGTCGGTGGAGGCGATGTCGTTGTCGATCGTCTTCGGCACGCCGACGATCGGGAGCCCCGCCTCGGAGAGCAGGTTGGCCGCCTTGAGGGTGCCCTCGCCGCCGATCGGGATGATGGCGTCGAGGCCGAGGTCGGCCACGTGGCCCTTGGCGCGCTCGACGCCGCCGACCAGATGCGCGGGCTGGACCCGCGAGGAGCCGAGGATGGTGCCGCCCCGGGCCAGGATGCCGCCGACCGCGTCGAGATCGAGCTTGCGGTAGTCGCACTCCAGGAGGCCCTTCCACCCGTCGTGGAAGCCGATGACCTCGTCGCCGTGGTCGACGACGGCGCGGTGCACGACGGAACGGATGACAGCGTTCAGACCGGGGCAGTCTCCGCCGGAGGTGAGCACGCCAATGCGCATAGCCCAAAAACCTTTGCAACGTGGGCCGACTCCCGGACCACGTCGTCCGGCTGGATCCCCGCCACCCTATCGCCGCAGGGTGGCGGGGCCGAACCGGATGTCCGCACAGTGGACAACGTACGTTCGTACGAGTGACCGCCGGCGGGGCGCGGACCGGCTCAGGCGGGCTGGGTCGCCGCCGCGATGCGCTCGGCGCGCAGCGCCTCGTACCACCGGTCGTCGGTGGGCGGCAGCGCGTTCACGTCGAGGGCCAGCTTCAGGAGCAGGTCCGCGATCTGCGGGTTGCGCGCCATGACGGGGCCGTGCATGTACGTGCCGAAGACGGTGTCGTTGTACGCGCCCTCGGTGCCGTCGCCGGTCCCGTTGCCCTTGCCGAAGACGGTCCGGGCGAACGGCCGGGCCGTCGGGCCGAGGTGGGTGATGCCCTGGTGGTTCTCGAAGCCGGTCAGCTGGGGCAGGCCCAGGCGCGGGTCGATGTCCCCGAGGACGTCGCCGACGCAGCGGGCGCCCTCGCCGCGGGTCGTGGTGACGTCGAGCAGGCCGAGGCCGGGCTGCCGCTCGCCGACGTCGTTGACGAACTCGTGGCCCAGGATCTGGTAGCCGGCGCAGACCGAGAAGATGATCGCGCCGTTGGAGGCGGCCCGGGACAGGCCGCCGTCGCGCAGGAGCCGCTCGGCCGCGAGCCGCTGCGGACGGTCCTCGCCGCCGCCGATCAGGTAGATGTCGCCGGAGGTCGGCACCGGCTGGTCGCTGCGGACGTCGACGCGCTCGACGTGGAGACGGCGCTGTTCGGCGCGGCGCTGGACGACGAGGACGTTGCCCTGGTCGCCGTAGGTGCTGAGCAGGTCGGGGTAGACCCAGACCAGGCGCAGGCTGCTGTCAGTCATGCTGCATGTCCTCTACGGGTCAGTTGCCGACGCGGCGGCGGACGTCCTGGAAGGCGGTGTAGTTGGCGATCAGCTCGATCTGCCCGGGCGGGGCCATCGTGACGGCCTCGTCCAGCGTCTCGCAGACGCGGAAGTCCACGCCCGCGACCTCCAGGCGGACCGCGAGGTCCAGCTTCCGGTCGCCGATCACCATGATCGGGTGGCCGGCGAGCCGGCCGTAGTCCACGTCCCACAGCCAGGAGGTGTCCGTGCCGTCGGCGCCCCGCGCGTTGACGGAGAGGATCACCGGGGCGGGCGGCCCGTCGATGAGGGAGAACGTCTCGAGCCAGCCGGCCGGGTTCTTCGCCAGCAGCAGGCGCAGGTCGCGGTTCATGAAGGACACCACGTCGTAGCGCCCGGCGACGGCCTGCACCTGGTACATGCGCTCCAGGGCCACCTGCGGCGGCACCCCGAAGACCGCGGCCACGGCGGCCGAGCTCGTCGCGTTCGCCTTGTTGGCGCGGCCCGGCAGCTGGAGCCGGATCGGCCAGGCCGAACCGTGCGGGTCGAGCACGTGGTCGCCGCTCAGCGCCCAGCTCGGCGCGGGACGGCGGAAGCCGCACTCGCCGCAGAACCAGTCGTCGCCCGGACGCTGCATCACACCGCCGCAGGCGGGGCACGACCAGGCGTCGTCCTTCCACTCCTGGCCGGCGGCGACCCACACCACGTTCGGGGAGGAGGAGGCGGCCCACACGATGAGCGGGTCGTCGGCGTTGGCGATGACCACGGCCTTGGTGCCGTTGAGGCCCTCGCGCCACTTCTCGGCGAGCATCCGGGTCTCGGCCGCGCGGTCCAGCTGGTCGCGGGAGAGGTTGAGCAGCGCGATCGCCTTGGGCGTGGTGTCCCGTGCGACGCCCGCGAGGTACTTCTCGTCGACCTCGATCACACCGAACTTGGAGTCCGAGCCACCGGCCAGCGCCGAGGTGATGCCGGCGGGCATGTTGGCGCCCAGGGCGTTCGACACGACGGGGCCCGCGGCGCGCAGGGCCTCCGCGATCAGCCGGGTCGTCGTCGTCTTGCCGTTCGTCGCCGACACCAGGACGACGTCCAGATGCTGCGCGAGCCGTCCGAGCAGGTCGGGGTCGAGCTTCAGCGCCACCTTGCCGCCGATCACCGATCCGCTGCCGCGCCCCGCCGCACGCGACACCGCGGCCGCGGCCCTGCCCGCCGTCACGGCCAGCTTGGCGCGCGGCGACAGCGGCTCTGGATTACCGGGGTGTCCTGACATCGTTCTTGTTCCTCCTTGCGTCGGTCCGGGCTCAGCCTATCGAGATCCGGCCAGCAGCCCGAACAGCGGCACCGCCGACGGGCCGCACGAAACAGGGAGGTCACAGTGGACCGTACCCTTACCGCCATGCGAAACCGCCCCATCCCCGGCAGTTCCGGCCTCGTCCGAGCGATGACGCTCCTCGGCGACCCCGTGCTGCACGCTCCCTGCGCGCCCGTCACCGACTTCGGACCCGAACTGGCCCGGCTCGTCGAGGACATGTTCGCCACGATGTACGCGGCGCACGGCGTGGGCCTGGCGGCGAACCAGGTCGGGGTGGGCCTGCGGGTGTTCGTGTACGACTGCCCCGACGACGAGGAGAACCGTCACCTGGGGCACGTGGTGAACCCGCGTCTGGTGGAGGCGGACGGCGACGAGATCCGGGGCCCGGAGGGCTGTCTCTCGCTGCCGGGCCTGGAGGCGCCGACGCCCCGCTTCGACCGCGCGGTGGTCGAGGGCGTCCGTCTGGACGGCACTCCGATACGGATCGAGGGCACCGGTTTCTTCGCCCGCTGCCTCCAGCACGAGACGGACCACCTGGAGGGCGGGGTCTACGCGGACCACGTCACGGGGTGGCGCAAGTCACGTCTGATGCGGGCGATCCGCAAGGAGACGTGGGGGAGCGGAGCGGACCGGATCGCCTGACGGCGATGGTGAGGTCGGGTCGGCTGACGGATCGCCTGACGGTTCCGGGTCGCGTCGGCCCACGGCGGCCGGACCGGATCGCCCGACGGCTGCGGACCGGATCGCTGCCGACGGCGCCGGCCCCGGTCCGTCAGGTCGGTTAGAAGCCCGGACCGCCGGGGCGGTCGTCGGCCTCGGCGAGGCGGCCCCACAGGAGGTCGGCGAGGCTCTCGACGAGCTCCGCGCGGGAGCAGGGGCGCTCGCCGAGCCACCAGTCGCCGGCGGCGTGCATCATGCCGACGATGCCGTGGCCCCAGATCCGGGCTTGGGCCTCGGCGGCCGGGCCCAGGTCGACGCGCTCGGCGATGACCTGGCCGAGCTCCTCGCCCATGCGGCGCAGCAGCGGGGCGGAGTGGCGGCCGACGTCGAAGCCCTGCTCGGTCTGGTGGGACTCCTCCGCGGGGTGCATCAGGAAGCGGTAGACCTGGGGCATGGCCTCGATGGACGCCAGGTACGTGTCGAGGGTGGCCTCGACGCGGCGGCGCCGGTCGGCGGGCGCGTCGAGGGAGGCCCGGAGCGAGGAGAGGAGCGCGTCCGTGTGCCGGGTGGCCAGGGCGCGGTAGAGGCCGCCCTTGTCGCCGAAGTGGCGGTAGAGAATGGGCTTGGTGATGCCCGCCTCGGCGGCGATCGCGTTCATGGAGGCCTTGGGGCCGTCGCGGAGCACCACACGGTCCGCCGCCTCCAGCAGCTCGCGGCGCCGCTGCTCGGCGGGCGTCTGCTGCTCGGTGGCCCGGTGTGCGATGTTCATGTACGTGTCTCCCCGCCCGTGCGATTCGTGAGGCTGTCGCAACGTAACACCCGGCCGGGATCCGGTGCCGGTCGGCCCGAACCGCTCCACCGCAGGTTGACAGCCTCTACCCGCCGGTAACAGACTGCTGTTACCGCAAGTAACGTCATGCTGGGAGGGAACATGGGCGAGTTCACGCTCGATCTCAACGAGGACCAGAAGCAGGTCCGCGACTGGCTCCACGGCTTCGCCGCCGATGTGATGCGCCCCGCGGCCGCCGAATGGGACGAGCGTGAGGAGACGCCCTGGCCGATCATCCAGGAAGCGGCCAAGCTCGGCATCTATTCCCTCGATTTCTATGCCCAGCAGTTCTTCGACCCGACCGGTCTCGGCATCCCGATGGCGATGGAGGAGCTCTTCTGGGGCGACGCCGGCATCGCCCTGTCGATCGTCGGCACCGGCCTCGCCGCCGTCGGCGTCCTCGCCAACGGCACCGAGGAGCAGATCGGCACCTGGGTCCCCCAGATGTACGGCGACGCGAACGACGTCAAGGTCGCCGCCTTCTGCTCCTCCGAGCCCGACGCCGGCTCGGACGTCGCCTCCATGCGGACCCGCGCCGTGTACGACGAGGCCAAGGACGAGTGGGTCCTCAACGGCACCAAGACCTGGGCGACCAACGGTGGCATAGCCAACGTCCACGTGGTCGTGGCCGTCGTCGACGCCGAGCTCGGCTCCAAGGGCCACGCCTCCTTCATCGTGCCGCCGAACACCCCGGGCCTGTCCCAGGGGCAGAAGTTCCAGAAGCACGGCATCCGCGCCTCCCACACCGCCGAGGTCGTCCTGGAGGACGTCCGCGTCCCCGGCTCCTGCCTGCTCGGCGGCAAGGACAAGCTGGACGAGCGGCTCGCCCGTGCCCGGGAGAAGGCGAAGTCGGGCGGCGAGCGCGTCAAGAACGCGGCCATGGCCACCTTCGAGGCCTCCCGCCCCGCCGTCGGCGCTATGGCTGTCGGCACCGCCCGCGCCGCGTACGAGGTCGCCCTCGACTACGCGAAGACCCGCGTCCAGTTCGGCCGTCCGATCATCGAGAACCAGGGCGTCGCCTTCCAGCTCGCCGACATGGCGACCCAGATCGACGCCGCCCGGCTGCTGGTCTGGCGCGCCTCCTGGATGGCCACCGCCGGCAAGCCCTTCACCGCGGCCGAGGGCTCCATGTCCAAGCTGTACGCGAGCGAGGTCGCCAAGAAGGTCACCGCCCAGGCCATCCAGATCCTCGGCGGCAACGGCTACACCCGCGAGTACCCGGTGGAGCGCATGCACCGCGACGCGGCCATCTACACCATCTTCGAAGGCACGAGCGAGATCCAGCGCATGGTGATCAGCCGCGCCCTCGCGAAGTAGCCGCCGGCTCACACGAGGCAGAACTCGTTGCCCTCGGGGTCCTGGAGGACCACCGCGTAGTAGTCCATGCCGTTCGGCTCGTCCATCGCGTAGAGCACGGACGCGCCGAGGGCCGTCAGCCGGGCCACCTCGCCGTCCACGCGCTCGCGGCGGACGGCGAGGGGGACCTCGCGGCCACCCCCGACCTTGAGGTCCAGGTGGACGCGGTTCTTGACGGTCTTGGGCTCCGGGACGCGCTGGAACCAGATCCGGGGGCCGACGCCCTTCGGGTCGACGATGGACTCCGGGAGCTCCCCGGCGTCCTCGCCCAGCTCGTCCTCGGGCACGCCGATCGCCTCCCAGTACGCCCGCCAGGTCGCGTGCCCGGCCGGCGGCGGGTCGGGGACGTACCGCAGGGCGTCCAGCCAGAAGGGCACCAGGCGCTGGGGGTCGGCGCAGTCGATGGTCAGTTGCAGGGTCAGCTCGGGTCGCTCCATGAGGACGAGCCTCCCAGACGCCACTGACAACGGCCCCGTACTCCTCGAACGATTCCGGTCAACCGGCCGGATCTGAGCAGGGGTTCGCCCGACGGCCCGCCTGAGGGACAATCACCGGGCCAGTGACGACCAAGGGGGAACCGATCATGGCCACCAGCACCGGAACCACAGCGCCCCAGCTCGCGGGGAACCCGCTCCTCGGCTCCCTGCTCGACCTCAAGAGCGACTCGCTGGGCACCTTCCTGCGCGCCCGGCGCGACCACGGAAACGTCGTGCGGATCACCGCCGGCCCGCCCGGGATCCGCGCCACCCTCTACGGCGTCTTCTCCGCCGAGGGCGCCCAGCAGGTCCTCGCCGGCGAGTCCGCCAACTTCCGCAAGGACAACGCCTTCTACGAGGAGATCCGCGAGTCCTTCGGCAACGGCCTGCTGACCAGCCAGGACGAGGACTACCTCCGGCAGCGCCGCCTGGTCCAGCCCCTCTTCACCAAGCGCCGCGTCGACGGCTACGCGGCGGCCGTCGCGGCCGAGATCACCACCCTCCTCGGCGAGTGGGAGGACGGCGGCGCCGAGACCGTCGACGTCCTCCACGAGATGGCCCGCTTCGCCCTGCGGGCCGTCGCCCGCATCCTCTTCGGCACGGACGTCGACACGGCCGTCGAGATCGTCGAGCGCAGCTTCCCCGAGCTCAACGCCTATGTGCTGCGCCGCGGCTACGCCCCGCTGAAGTTCCCGCGCGACTGGCCCACGCCCGGCAACCGCAGGGCCGCCGCCGTCCACCGGGCGCTGTACGAGGTCTGCGACCGCATCATCGCCGAGCGGCGCGCCTCCGGCCGGACCTCCGCCGACGGCGACGACCTGCTCACCCTGCTCGTCGAGGCCGACAGCGCCGAGGACGGCAGCTTCGACGCCACCGAGCTGCGCGAGCAGGTGCTCATCTTCCTGCTGGCCGGGCACGAGACCACCGCCACGTCCCTGGGCTTCGCCCTCCACCTGCTGGCACGGCACCCGGAGGTGCTGAAGCGGGCCCACGAGGAGGTCGACCGGGTCCTCGGCGGCCGCACCCCCGGCGCGGCGGACCTGGACGCGCTGCCCTACGTCACCCGGGTCCTGAAGGAGACCATGCGGCTCTACCCCGCCGCCCCGGCCATCGGGCGCCGCGCCGTCGCCGACACCGTGGTCGACGGCGTCGCGATCCCGGCCGGCGCGGACGTCGTCGTCGCCTCCTGGGTCACCCACCGGCACCCCGACTACTGGGACGACCCGGAGCGCTTCGACCCCGACCGCTTCACGCCCGAGGCGGAGGCGGCGCGCCCCCGGTACGCCTGGTACCCCTTCGGCGGCGGCCCGCGCGCCTGCATCGGGCAGCACTTCTCCATGCTGGAATCGGTGATCGCGCTGGCGATGATCCTCCAGAAGCACGGCCTCGAAGCCGTCGACACCGAGGTGCCCGTCGGCTCCGCGATCACCCTCTACGCGACCGGCCCGGCCCGCTGCCGTCTGCTGCCGCGCTGAGGGACGGGGAGCGGCCCGGGCCGGGCCGCTCCACCCGCCTCAGGGCGCGGTCGCGACGACGATCGTCGCCCACCACTCCTCGGACCTGTCGACGCGCGGTGTCAGACCGGCCGCGGACATCACCGCGAGGGCCGTGTCCGCCTGCCGCTCGCTCGTCTCCACCAGCAGGTGCCCGCCCGGCGCCAGCCACTCCGGAGCCTCGGCGGCGACCCGCCGCATGACGTCGAGCCCGTCCGTGCCGCCGTCGAGCGTGACGTGCGGTTCGTGGTCGCGGGCCTCCGGCGGCAGCAGCCCGATCTCCCCGGTCGGCACGTACGGCACGTTCGCGACCAGGACCCCGACCCGCCCCCGCAGCTTCCGGGGCAGCGGTGCGAAGAGGTCCCCCTCGTACACCCGGCCGCCCCGGGGCTCCACGTTCCGCCGGGCGCAGCGCACCGCCGCCGGCTCGATGTCCGAGGCGTGCACCTCCACGCCCTCGACCTCGGCGAGCAGCACGGCCCCGGCCGCGCCGGAGCCGCAGCACAGGTCGACGCAGACGGCGCCCGGCCGGGCCAGCTCGACCGCCCGGCCGACCAGGAACTCCGTACGCCGTCTCGGTACGAAGACCCCGCCGTCGACCTCGACGCGCAGCCCGGCGAAGTCGGCCCACCCCAGGACGTGCTCCAGGGGCAGGCCCGAGGCCCGCCGCTCGACCATCAGGTCGAGCTCGGCTGGCCCGGCCGCGGTCGCCGTGAGCATCTCCGCCTCTTCCTCGGCGAAGACGCACCCGGCGGCCCGCAGCCGTCCGACCACCCCTGGGTCAGACAAGCTGGGCCTCGATCGCGGCGACGACCTCGGGGGCCTCGGGCTCGGTGCGGGGGCGGAAGCGGGTGACCTCGCCGTCGCGCCCGATGAGGAACTTCTCGAAGTTCCACTGCACGTCACCGGCCTCGCCCTCGGCGTCGGCGACCTTGACCAGCTCCGCGTAGAGCGGGTGGCGGCCGTCGCCGTTGACGTCCGTCTTCTCCAGGAGCGGGAAGGAGACGCCGTACGTGGCCGAGCAGAAGGTCGCGATCTCGTCCGCGCTGCCCGGCTCCTGGCCGGCGAACTGGTTGCAGGGCACGCCGAGCACCGTGAAGCCGCGCTCGCCGTACGTCTTCTGAAGCCGCTCCAGGCCCGCGTACTGGGGGGTGAGGCCGCACTTCGAGGCCACGTTCACCACGAGCACGGCCCGGTCGCGGTAGTCGGCAAGGGAGACCGGCTCGCCGGTCAGGGTCTTCAGGGGGATGTCGTACAGGCTCATGGACTGCTCCTCGTCGGAATAGGGTTTGATCTCAGCATGGGAGACGAACCACTGGCAATCGCGATCGATTCCACGCCGGAGCCGGGACCGCGCCGGGTGTCCTGCCGGCTCTGCGGTCGCCCCCTCACGGGCGCGGACTCCCGGCGCACGGGCCTGGGCCCCACCTGCGACGCCAAGCTCCATCCTCCGGCCCCCGACATCCGCACGCGCCGCCACGAGGTGTCCCAGGACACGCTGCCGGGCCTGGACGGTTGACCACCGGGCCTCCGCACGCACGGAGCTCGCGACGCTACCAGCGACCGAAACCGTTGGCCCATCGGATTCCCGGCACGTCAGAGTGGGCCGCGATGCGACCGAAACCCGAACGACCGGAGTCCTGACCCATGTCCACCCTGCGCGTCACCGCCGAAGTCCTCACCGTCCACCCGCACCCGAACGCCGACGCCCTGGAGCTCGCCCAGATCGGGCTCTACCGGGCCGTCGTCGCCAAGGGCGCCTACCGGACGGGCGACGCCGCCCTCTACATCCCCGAACAGGCCGTGCTGCCCCTCGCGCTGGTCGAGGAGCTGGGGCTCACCGGGCGGCTCGCCGGAGGGAACGCGGACCGCGTGAAGGCCGTGCGGCTGCGCGGCGAGCTGTCGCAGGGGATCGTCTGCCGTCCCGGCGCGCTCGCCGGCACCGACCTGGCCCGCGCCGCGGCCGAGCGGACGGACTTCGCACAGACGCTCGGGATCACCAAGTGGGTGCCGCCGATACCGCCGACCATGAGCGGTGACGTGGAGCCCGCGCCGGAACTGCTCGCCTGGGTCGACATCGAGAACCTCCAGCGGTACCCCGACGTCTTCGCGCCCGGAGAGCCGGTCGTCCTGACGGAGAAGCTCCACGGAACCGCCTGCCTGCTGACCTTCCACGCCGAGGACGGACGCGTGCAGGTCTCCTCGAAGGGGTTCGGCGCGAAGGGCCTCGCCCTCCGGGAGGACCCGCGCAACCTGTACTGGCGCGCCGTCCGCGGCCACGGCCTCGGCGCCGTCGCCGCGCGGGTCGCCGAGCGGCTCGGCGCCCGCCGGGTGGGCCTCTTCGGCGAGGTGTACGGCTCCGGCGTGCAGGACCTCGCCTACGGCGCCGACGCCCGCTCCGAGACCGTCGGCTACGCCCTCTTCGACGTCTCGGCCGAGATCGACGGACAGGTCCGCTGGTTCGACCCGGAGACCGTGCTCGACGCCGGCGAGGTCCCGCTCGTCCCACGGCTCCACACCGGGCCGTACGACCTGGACACCGTCCTCGCGCACGCCAGTGGCCGGGAGACCGTCTCCGGCCGCTCGGCGCACCTGCGGGAGGGCGTCGTCATCCGGCCGGTGACCGAGCGGTACAGCCCGGTCACCGGCGGCCGGGCCATCGCCAAGGCGGTCAGCCCCGCCTACCTCACCCGCAAGGGCGGCACCGAGTACGAGTGACCCGGCGGGCCGCCGCCGGTCACAGCTTCCGGAACAGGCCCTCCTGGACCACCGACACCAGCATCCGGCCCTCGCGGTCGTAGATCCGGCCCCGCGCGAGTCCCCGGCCGCCCGTGGCGATCGGGGACTCCTGGTCGTACAGGAACCACTCGTCCGCCCGGAACGGCCGGTGGAACCACATCGCGTGGTCCAGCGAGGCCAGGTCGAAGCTCCGCGGACCCCACAGCGGTTCGACGGGGATCCGCACCGCGTCCAGGAGCGTCATGTCCGAGGCGTACGTCAGGGCGCAGGTGTGGACCAGCGGGTCGTCGCCCAGCGGGCCCACCGCCCGCATCCACACCGCGCTCCTGGGGTCCGCGCCCCGGATCTCCTCCGGGGTCCACCGCAGCCGGTCCACGTACCGGATGTCGAAGGGCATGCGGCGCGCCATCCGGTCCAGCGCCTCCGGCAGGCCGCCCAGGTGCTCGCGGACCTCGTCGGCGAGCTTCGGCAGGGTCTCCGGGTCGGTCAGGTGCCGGGGCGGCAGCTGGTGCTCGAAGGCGCCCTCCTCCGGCCGGTGGAAGGAGGCCGTCAGATTGAAGATCGTCCGGCCCTCCTGGATCGCCGTGACCCGACGGGTCGTGAACGACCGCCCGTCGCGCACCCGCTCCACCTGGTACACGATCGGCACCCCCGGCCGGCCCGGCCGCAGGAAGTACGCGTGCAGCGAGTGCACCGGCCGGTCGCCCTCCGTGGTGCGGCCGGCCGCCACCAGGGCCTGCCCGGCGACCTGCCCGCCGAAGACCCGTTGCAGCGACTCCTGCGGGCTGCGCCCGCGGAAGATGTCCACCTCGATCCGCTCCAGGTCGAGCAGATCCACGAGCCTCTCGGCGGGATTCGTCACCACAGCTCCTCTACAGCTCGCCGACGGACGTCACACGGAGCACCGCCCGGCCCTCCTCGTCGGAGGCCGCCAGGTCCACCTCCGCGCTGATGCCCCAGCCATGGTCGCCGTTCGGGTCGGCGAAGGTCTGCCGGACCCGCCACACCCCGTGCGCGGCGTCCTCCTCGATCCGGAGCAGCTTCGGGCCGCGCGCGTCCGGACCCGTACCCAGGTCGTCGTACTCGTCCCAGTACCCGTCCATCGCCTCGCCCCACGCGTCCGCGTCCCAGCCGGACTCGGCGTCCAGCTCGCCCAGCGCGTCGACGTTGTCGAGGGCGGCCAGCTCCACCCGGCGGAACATCGCGTTGCGCACCAGGACCCGGAAGGCGCGGGCGTTCGCCGTGACCGGCTTGACCTGGTCGGCCTTCTCCTGGGCCTCCTCGGCCGTCTGGACCTCCGGGTTCGCCAGCTGCTCCCACTCGTCGAGGAGCGAGGAGTCCACCTGCCGCACCATCTCGCCCAGCCAGGCGATCAGGTCCTCCAGGTCCTCGGTCTTCAGGTCGTCCGGGATCGTGTGGTCCAGCGCCTTGTACGCGCTCGCGAGGTAGCGCAGGACGATGCCCTCGGTCCGCGCCAGCTCGTACCAGGAGGTGAACTCCGTGAACGTCATGGCCCGTTCGTACATGTCACGGATGACCGACTTCGGCGAGACCGGGTGGTCGCCGACCCACGGGTGCGACTTCCGGTAGACGTCGTACGCGTGCCAGAGCAGCTCCTCCAGCGGCTTCGGGTACGAGATCTCCTGGAGCCGCTCCATCCGCTCCTCGTACTCGACGCCGTCGCGCTTCATCTGCCCGACGGCCTCCCCGCGCGCCTTGTTCTGCATGGCGGCGAGGATCTGACGCGGGTCGTCCAGCGTCGACTCGACCACCGACACCATGTCCAGGGCGTACGAGGGGGACTCCGGGTCCAGCAGGTCGAAGGCGGCGAGCGCGAACGTCGACAGCGGCTGGTTCAGCGCGAAGTCCTGCTGGAGGTCGACCGTCAGCCGGATCGTGCGCCCCTCGGCGTCGGGCTCGTCCAGCTGCTCCACCACACCGCCGTCGAGCAGCGAACGGTAGATCGCGATGGCCCGGCGGATGTGCCGCAGCTGCGCCTTGCGCGGCTCGTGGTTGTCCTCCAGGAGCTTGCGCATCGCCTCGAAGGCGTTGCCCGGACGGGCGATCACCGACAGCAGCATGATGTTGGTGACCTTGAAGCGGGAGGTCAGCGGCTCCGGCTCGGCGTCGATCAGCCTCTCGAAGGTGGTGTCGCTCCAGGCGACGAAGCCCTCGGGCGCCTTCTTGCGGACCACCTTGCGGCGCTTCTTCGGGTCGTCGCCGGCCTTCGCGAGCGCCTTCTCGTTCTCGATGACGTGCTCGGGGGCCTGCGCCACCACGAAGCCGGCCGTGTCGAAGCCGGCCCGGCCGGCCCGGCCCGCGATCTGGTGGAACTCACGGGCGCGCAGGGTCCGCACCCGGTTGCCGTCGTACTTGGTCAGGGCGGTGAAGAGCACGGTGCGGATCGGCACGTTCACGCCGACGCCGAGGGTGTCCGTGCCGCAGATCACCTTCAGGAGACCCGCCTGCGCGAGCTTCTCCACGAGCCGCCGGTACTTCGGCAGCATGCCCGCGTGGTGCACGCCGATGCCGTGCCGGACGTACCGCGAGAGGTTCTGGCCGAACTTGGTGGTGAAGCGGAAGTTGCCGATGAGCTCGGCGATCCGGTCCTTCTCCTCGCGCGTGCACATGTTGATGCTCATCAGCGACTGCGCGCGCTCGACGGCCTGCGCCTGCGTGAAGTGCACGATGTAGACGGGCGCCTGCTTGGTCTCCAGGAGCTCGGTCAGGGTGTCCGTGATGGGCGTGAGCCGGTACTCGTACGACAGCGGCACCGGCCGGGTCGCCGAGCGGACCACCGAGGTGGGCTTGCCCGTGCGCCGGGTCAGGTCCTTCTCGAACATCGACACGTCGCCGAGCGTCGCCGACATGAGGACGAACTGCGCCTGGGGGAGTTCGAGCAGCGGGATCTGCCAGGCCCAGCCGCGGTCCTGCTCGGCGTAGAAGTGGAACTCGTCCATGACGACCTGGCCGATGTCGGCGTACTTGCCGTCCCGCAGCGCGATCGAGGCGAGGACCTCCGCGGTGCAGCAGATCACCGGGGCGTCCGCGTTCACGGAGGCGTCGCCGGTCAGCATGCCGACGTTCTCGGTGCCGAAGAGCTTGCACAGATCGAAGAACTTCTCCGACACCAGCGCCTTGATCGGCGCGGTGTAGAAGGTGACCTGGTCGTTCGCGAGCGCCGTGAAGTGCGCCCCCGCCGCGACCAGCGACTTTCCCGATCCGGTGGGCGTGGAAAGGATCACGTTCGCCCCGGAGACGACCTCGATCAGCGCCTCTTCCTGGGCCGGGTAGAGCGTGATACCCCGGTCCTCGGCCCAGGCGGAGAAGGCCTCGAAGAGGGCGTCGGGGTCGGCGGTCGGCGGCAGCTGATCGATAAGGGTCACGCCCCCCATCTTGCCCGCATTCCGCTCGGATGAGGGAACCGGCCGTCGCCTGTCATGATCACGGACGGTAGGCTCGTCCGTCGACCGGTCGTCAACTCGGCGCCGGCAGGGGAGAAACGGGGCGGGCCAACCATGATGGGACCGGCGCACTCGCTGTCCGGAGCGGCGGCCTGGCTGGGCGTCGGGGCGGCGGCCGCCGCCTACGACCGCCCGATGCCCTGGCCGGTTCTCGTGGTCGGCGCGCTCATCTGCGCGGGCGCGGCCCTGGCGCCCGACCTCGACCACAAGTCGGCGACCATCTCCCGCGCCTTCGGGCCCGTCTCCAAGGGCCTCTGCGAGATCGTCGACAAGCTGTCGTACGCCGTCTACAAGGCCACCCGCTCCACCGCCGACCCCCGCAGGTCCGGCGGGCACCGCACCCTCACCCACACCTGGCTCTGGGCCGTCCTGATAGGCGCGGGGGCGTCCGTCGCGGCCGTCACCGGCGGCCGCTGGGCCGTCCTCGCGATCCTCTTCGTCCATCTGGTCCTCGCCGTGGAGGGCCTGCTCTGGCGGGCCGCCCGGGTGTCCAGCGACATCCTGGTCTGGCTCCTCGGCGCCACCAGCGCCTGGATCCTCGCGGGCGTCCTCGATCAGCCCGGCAACGGCGCCGACTGGTTCTTCACGGAGCCGGGTCAGGAGTACCTGTGGCTGGGCCTGCCGATCGTCCTCGGCGCCCTCGTGCACGACATCGGCGACGCCCTGACCGTCTCGGGCTGCCCGATCCTGTGGCCCCTCCCCGTCGGCCGCAAGCGCTGGTACCCCGTGGGCCCGCCCAAGGGCATGCGCTTCCGGGCCGGCAGCTGGGTCGAGCTCAAGGTCCTGATGCCCGCCTTCATGCTCCTGGGCGGGGTCGGCGGGGCCTCGGCCCTCGGCTTCTTCTAGACCTAGGCCGCCGGCCCCGGAGGGGCCCGCGGAACCGGTGCGCCACCGGTTCCGCGGGCCCCTGCGTCGTGCGTCAGCCGTGCCAGGAGCGCCACAGGGCCGCGTAGGCGCCGTCCGCCGCCACCAGCTCCTCGTGGCTGCCGAGCTCGCTGATCCGGCCCGCCTCGACCACCGCGATCAGATCGGCGTCGTGCGCGGTGTGCAGCCGGTGCGCGATGGCCACGACCGTGCGGCCCTCCAGGACCCGGCCCAGCGAGCGCTCCAGGTGCCGGGCCGCGCGCGGGTCGAGCAGGGACGTCGCCTCGTCCAGGACCAGGGTGTGCGGGTCCGCGAGGACGAGCCGGGCCAGCGCGATCTGCTGGGCCTGCGCCGGGGTCAGCGCCCGGCCGCCCGAACCGACCTCGGTGGCCAGCCCGGCGTCGAGCCCCCGGGCCCAGTCCTCCGCGTCGACGGCCGCGAGCGCCGCCCACAGGTCGGCGTCGGTGGCCCCGCTCCTGGCGAGGAGCAGGTTGTCGCGGAGCGAGCCCACGAAGACGTGGTGCTCCTGGTTGACCAGGGCCACGTGCTCGCGGACCCGCTCGGCGGGCATCCGGGCCAGCTCGGCGGCGCCCAGGGTGACCGAGCCCGTCCTCGGGGCGTAGATCCCCGCGAGGAGCCGGCCCAGGGTGGACTTGCCCGCGCCGGACGGGCCGACCAGGGCGAGCCGGGTGCCCGGCGCCACGTCCAGCGACACCTCGTGCAGCACGTCGGAGCCCTCCCGGTAGCCGAAGCGGACCTCGTCGGCCCGCACCGCCCGGCCCTCCGGCCGCACCTCCCGGTCTCCCGCGTCCGGCTCGATGTCACGGACGCCGACGAGGCGGGCCAGCGACACCTGCGCGACCTGGAGCTCGTCGTACCAGCGCAGCACGATCCCGATCGGGTCCACGAGCATCTGCGACAGCAGCGCGCCCGTCGTCAGCTGCCCCACGTCGATCCAGCCCCGGAGCACGAACACCCCGCCCAGCAGGAGGACCGCGCACAGCACCGTCGTATGGGTGAGGTTGACGACGGGGAAGAGCACCGACCGCAGGAAGAGCGTGTACCGCTCCCACGCGACCCACTCGGAGATCCGCCGGTCCGACAGCGCGATCCGCCGCGCGCCGAGGCGGTGCGCCTCGACCGTACGGCCCGCGTCGACGGTCTCGGCGAGCGCCGCGGCCACCGCCGCGTACCCCGCCGACTCCGAGCGGTACGCCGACGGCGCCCGCTTGAAGTACCACCGGCCGCCCACGATCAGCACCGGCGCCGCGAGCAGGGCGGCGAGCGCGAGCGGCGGCGCGGTCAGCGCGAGCCCGCCGAGCAGCAGCCCCGCCCAGACGACGCCGACCGCCAGCTGGGGCACGGCCTCGCGCATCGCGTTCGCGAGCCGGTCGACGTCCGTGGTGATCCGGGAGAGCAGATCACCCGTCCCGGCCCGCTCCAGGACGCCCGGCGGCAGGCCGACCGCGCGCACCAGGAAGTCCTCGCGCAGGTCCGCGAGCATCTCTCGCCGAGCATCGCCCCGCGCAGCCGGACCAGCCGGGTGAACACGGTCTGGACGAGCAGCGCGCCCGCGAACAGCGCGACCGTGCGCTCCAGGTGGAGGTCGCGGGCCCCGTCCGCGAGACCGTCCACCACCGACCCGAGCAGGTACGGGCCGGCCATCGAGGCGATGACGGCGACCGCGTTCACCCCGATGAGCAGCGCGAACGCCCGGCGGTGCCGCCGCAGCAGCGCGCGGACGTAGCCGCGGACGGTGGCGGACCCGGCGACGGGCAGCGTCGTCGCCGTCTTCGGGGCCGCCGGGTCGTACGCCGGTGGTGCCAGGCCGATCATGCCGATTCCCCTTCCCGTGCTTCGCGTACGACGACGGCACCGCCGCCGGCCGTGGCGAGCTCCTCGTCCGTCTCGCGGGTGACCACCGCGCGGTAGCGGGGCTCGCCCGCGAGCAGCTCGCGATGGGTGCCGACGGCGACGGCCCGGCCCCCGTCGACGAGGACGACCCGGTCGGCGCGGTCCAGGAGCAGCGGCGAGGAGGCGAGGACCACGGTGGTCCTGCCCCGGCGCAGCTCCGCGAGCCCGGCGGCGACGGCGGCCTCGGTGTGCGCGTCGACCGCGGACGTCGGCTCGTCGAGGACGAGCACCTCCGGGTCGGCGACCAGCGACCGGGCCAGCGCGAGCCGCTGCCGCTGGCCGCCGGAGAGCGACCGGCCGCGCTCGGTGATGCGGGTGCGCATCGGGTCGCCGCCGGTGCCGACCGAGGCCTGCGCCAGGGCGTCGAGGACGTCGTCGCACCGGGCGGCGGCGAGCGCCTCCTCGGCGCGGACCGCCCCCGACGCGGGCACGTCGAGCAGCTCGCGGAGCGTGCCCGAGAGGAGCACCGGCTCCTTGTCCTGGACGAGGACGGCGGTCCGGGCGCCCGCCAGCGGCAGCTCGTCGAGCGGGACCCCGCCGAGGAGCACCGAGATGTGGCCGGCCTCCGGCTCGGCCGGGTGCCCGCCGAGCCGGTCCGCGAGCCGCCCGGCCGCGTCGGGATCGCCGCAGACCACGGCGGTGAGGACGCCGGCGGGGGCGCTCAGCCCGGTCAGCGGGTCGTACAGGTCGCCGCCCGCCCCGGGCTCCGTCCGCTCCGGGGCGTCCGGGGCCGGGACCGTGGCGCGGGCCAGGGCCAGGACCCGTGCGGCGCGCTGCGCGGAGGGGCGCGAGAAGGAGTAGGCCTGGGCGATCTCCTCGAAGTTCCGCAGGGCGTGATGGGTCAGGGCCACCGCGCTGTAGACCGTGACCAGTTCGCCGACCTCGATTCGCCCGTCGAGGGCGAGCCTCGTGCCGTACGCCACCACGGCGATGAGCAGCAGGCCCGGCAGCACGACCTGGATCGCGGCGATCAGCGCCCACATCCTCGCGCTGTGCACGGCGGCCCGGCGGACCTCCTGGGACGCGGCCCGGTAGCGGCCGAGGAAGAGCTCTTCGCCGCCGATGCCGCGCAGCACCCGGAGCCCGGCGACCGTGTCCGAGGCCAGCTCGGTGGCCCGGCCGGCCTTCTCGCGCTGGACGTCCGCCCGGCGGGTGGCCCGGGGCAGCAGCGGCAGCACGGCGAGCGCGAGCACCGGGACGCCGGCGGCGACCACGATCCCCAGGGCCGGCTGGTAGACGACGAGCCCGACACAGACGACCAGCAGCGTGACGGCCGCCGCGGCGAACCGGGACAGCGCCTCGACGAACCATCCGATGCGCTCGACGTCGCCCGTCGAGACGGCGACGACCTCGCCCGCCGCGACCCGCCGGGTCAGGACGGAACCGAGTTCCGCGGTCTTGCGGGCCAGGAGCTGCTGCACCCGCGCGGCGGCGGTGATCCAGTTGGTGACGGCGGTGCGGTGCAGCATCACGTCACCCGCGGCGATGGCGGAACCGAGGCCCAGGAGCAGGGCCCCGGCGAGCGCGAGCCGCCCGCCGTCGCGGTCCACGACCGCCTGGACGGCCAGACCGACGCCGAGCGGCAGTCCGGCGATGCCGAGGTGGTGCAGCAGTCCCCACAGGAGGGACCTGACCTGTCCGCCGAGCTGTCGACGGCCGAGCCAGAGGAGGAACCGGGGGCCCGAACGGACATCGGGGACCCCGGGGTCGGCGTAGGGAAGATCTCGAATCTGCATGGCTGCCCAGGATCTCCGGGTCTGTCGGGAGGACCGCGCGCCGGTGGGGTGCGACGACGGGGCCCGAGGACGAGGGGGAAACCGTGCAAGGTTCGCGATTCCGCCGCGCGGCGGCAATCGAATTTCCCCACCGGGGAACAGTTCGCGCCATGTCCGCTCATCGTCCTCTGGACCGCCAGGGACGACCGCGCTTCACTTCCGCCCCATGGGATCACTCACGATCACGCGCGTGATCGGTGCTCTGCTGCTCGCCGCCGGAGCGCTCCTCACCGCCCACCCGGCCGCCGCCGACGGTCCGAACGGTCCGACGCCGCCCGCCGAGTTCACCAGCGACTGGCACGACCCGGTCACCGCCGCCCCGCCCGTCGCCACCCCCGGCACCCCCAGCTGCGAGGTCACCCTCGCCACCGCGCGGTTCCGCGACTTCACCCCCTACCGGGGCGACTACGCCCCGCCGAAGGAGTGCGGCACCCGCTGGAACAAGGTCGTCCTGCGCCTGGAGGGCACGGTGAAGGGCCGTCAGTACGACCGGCTCGGCCACCTCGCGGTGGGCGGTGTGGAGATCCTCCGCACCTCCACGCCGCAGCCCTCGCCCGACGGCATCGCCTGGTCGGTCGAGAAGGACGTCACCCGCTACCGCGACACCCTCAGCCGCCCGCAGCCCGTCGAGATGCTCATCGGCAACGTCGTGAACGAGACGTACACCGGAGTCATCGACGTCCGCGTCACCCTCACCTTCCACACCGCCCGGGGCCCGGTGAAGCCCGCCGCCGGCACCCCCGACCGGGTCCTGCCGCTCACCGACGCCACCCTCACCACCCCGCGCAACACCGAACGCGTCCTCGCCGAGGTCTACGCCACCGGATCGGGCGGCGGCTGCGAGGAGTACTGGTACCTCTCCGTCCCGGACACCGCGCCCTACTCCTGCCGGGCCGCCGACGGGCCCCACCGCGAGGTCAGGATCTCCGTCGACGGCCGGCTCGCGGGCATCGCCGCGCCCTTCCCGACGGTCTGGACGGGCGGCTGGTCCAACCCCTTCCTCTGGTACGTCACTCCCGGGCCGCGCGCCTTCGACGTCCAGCCGGTGGTCTACGACCTGACGCCCTTCGCGGCCCTCCTCAACGACGGGAACGCCCACCGCGTGGAGGTCTCGGTCGCCGGGGTCCCGTCCGGCCTCGGCGGCTGGTCGGTCCCCGCCAACGTGCTGCTCTGGCAGGACGCGGGCAGCCGGGTCGTCACCGGCGGGCTCGACCGCCACGAGGAGACCGCCCCGTACGACTCCTCCGTCCACACCGCCGGTCCGACGCACCGGGTCGACACCCGGGCGCACCACCGGCTCACCGTCGCCGGGCACCTGAACACCTCGCACGGGAGGGTCGACACCACCGTGAGCCGGACCGTCACCGCCGACCTCGTCCACCGCTGGGGCCAGGACGAGAACCCGGACGCGCTCACCGCCCGCTGGACCGACCGCGAGACCGTGACCAGCGGCCGGGACGTCACCCGCACCGACCGCTCGTACACCATGGACGGCGAGACCACGATCGGCGCCGGGGACCGGCTGCGGACGGTCCTCACCCTCGGGGACCGCGCCGACACCGTCGCCCTGCGCGACGGACGGCGGCTCTCCTGGTCGCGCCTCGACGACACGTACACCGGGGACGCCACGTACACCACCGGCGTACCCCGCGAGCAGCGGCACGCGGTCGGCACCACGCACACGCGCCACCGGCTGTACGGTTCCGGCGGCTGCTACGACCGGAGCCTGACGACCGTCCAGGGCACGCTCACGAAGGACCTGCGGCGCTGCTGAACGGCCCGGGTGCCCGGCCCCCGCGCCTGCGCGGGGGCCGGGCACCCGGGGACCGAGGTCAGGCGGGCTTCGCCGAGTCCACGCCCGAGCGGGCCCGCTGCCACTCGCCGCGCGTGAAGTCGGGGATCTCCTGTGCCGCGCCGTCCGCCTTGATCGAGGCGTGGCTGAGCGGAACCGGGGCCGTCCAGGTGGCGGCGTCGTACACGTCGAAGTCCGGCGGCAGACCGAGCTGGAGACACTGCATCAGGCGGTAGACCATGATGTAGTCCATGCCGCCGTGGGCGCCCGGCGGGTTCGCGTGGTCCTTCCACAGCCAGTGGTCGAACTCGGCCGCGTACGCCGAGAAGTCGCCCCACACGTCGTCCTTGTGGTCCGGCTCCAGATAGATCCGCGCCGGGTAGTCCTCGAAGACCCCGCGCGTCCCGCCCAGGCTGTTGATCCTGCTGTACGGGTGCGGGGTGGAGACGTCGTGCTCCAGGCGGATCAGCCGGCCCCTGGCGGTCCGGACCATGCTGATCGTCCGGTCGCTCTCGACGTACGTCTCCTTCCAGCTCGGGTCGCCGGCCGGCATGTGCGCCGCGCGGTACTCGGCGAGCCCGAGCGCCGGAGTCCCGAAGCTGCTGATGCTGACCACCCGGTCGCCCCGGTTGACGTCCATGTAGTTCGCGACCGGACCGAAGCCGTGGTTCGGGTAGAGGTCACCGCGCAACCGCGTGTGCCACAGGCGGCGCCAGGGTCCCTCGTAGTACTTCGGGTCGAACAGCAGGCCGCGCAGGTCGTGGTTGTACGCCCCCGCGCCGTGCAGCAGCTCCCCGAACTTCCCGGCGTGCGCCATCCGCAGCACCCGCATCTCGTTCCGCCCGTAGCAGCAGTTCTCCAGCTGCATGCAGTGGCGGCGGGTCTGCTCCGACAGGTCGACCAGCTCCCACAGCTCGGCGAGCTCCATGGCGGCCGGGCACTCCACGCCGACGTGCTTGCCGTTCAGCATCGCGGTCCGGGCGATCGCGAAGTGGGTGTCCCAGGGGGTCGCCACGTACACGAAGTCGACGTCGGTGCGGGTGCAGAGGTTCTCGTAGTCGTCCTCGCCGTGGGTGTACAGGGCGGGGGCGGGCTGTCCGGCGGCGACGACCGCCGCGGAGGCCCGCTCGGCCTTCGTCCGCACCGGGTCGCAGACGGCGACCACCCGGACCCAGGGGAGGGCGAGGAAGTTGCCGATCATGCCGGCGCCGCGGTTGCCGAGCCCGACCAGGGCGATCCGGACCGTGGTGCGCCGCTCGAAGGGAACCCCCGCCATGGTGGCGCCCCGGCGCTTCGGCACGGCCGTCTCCCGAGGTGCCCGCGCGGGGGCGGATTCCTCGGCGGCCCGGGCGGTCCCTCCGCTCGTGGCGGCGATGCCGAGCCCGGCACCGGCCGCTCCCGCGCCGGTCCTGAGGACCGTGCGGCGGCTCGGCGGGCGCGGTGTCTGGTCGTCCATGGAACCTCCCTGCTGACGGGTGGTTGGACTGTACTGTTCCGGTTCGCCCGGCCGGCCGCACCGGCGGCGGATGATCACCCGAACATACGAAGGCCTCCTCACCGTAGGGGTGAGGAGGCCTGTCCGCAGCGGGGGGTGCGCCGGATTGACGGATAGTCAGGGGCGGATGGCGTGATTCCGCTCGGGGGACCGGCAGGGCGGGGGGCGCGCGTCCCGCCCGGGACCGTCAGGGGCGGGTGGCGCGCTCCAGGGCGAGGAGCACCGATCCGTAGCTCCGGCCCGTCGCCCGGTCCATCCCGATCTCGCACATGCGGTTGGCCGAGAGGTGCGCGTCGAAGGGCCGGGCCGTGACCTCGGCCGCCTCCCGGGCCGTCGCCGAGGCCGTCAGCTCCGGGTGCAGCATGCCCCGGTCGCCGGCGAAGGCGCAGCAGCCCGCGTCGGCGGGCACGACGACCTCCTCCGCGCAGGCGCCGGCCAGCTCGGTGAGCCGGTCCTCGTCGCCCAGGTGCCGCATGGAGCAGGTCGGATGGACCACGGCCGAGGCGACGCGGCGCCGCACGTCCAGTCGGGGGAGCAGCTCGTCGGCCGCCCACACCAGCGAGTCGAGGACGGTCAGTTCGGCGTGCAGCTCGCGGTTGTCCCGGGTGAGGTACGGCACCACCTCGTGCGCGATCCCGAGGGTGCACGACGAGGCGTCGACCACGAGCGGGAGCTTCCCGCCGGCCGTCCAGCCCCAGGCGGCCTCGACGATCCGGTTCGCCATCACCTCGTCGCCCCGCTCGTACCCCTTGGAGTGCCAGATCGTCGCGCAGCACGTCCCGGCGACGTCGTCGGGGATCCACACCGGGCGCCCGGCTCGCGCGGACACCGCCACGACGGCCTCCGGGAGCGAGGGTCCCGCGTGCCCGTCCGGGTCTCCGAAGATCCGGTTCACACAGGCCGGGTAGTACACGGCGACCGCCGCGGGACGGTGGGTGCGGGGGAGCCGGCGGGCCGCGGCGCCCGGGATCTCCGGCAGCCAGGCCGGGACGAGGTCGGGGCGCACGGCCCGGCGGGCGAGACCCGTCACCGATTCCAGGACCCGGTCGCCGATCCGGTCCGCGGCGCCGACCGCGAGCCGCGCGGAGGCCTCCACCGCGCGGAAGTTCCGGGCGGCCAGGGCGGCGACGCGCTCCTCGCGCGGCGAGTGCCGCTCGTGCCGGAACTCCTTCATGAGCGCCCCGGTGTCGATCCCGACGGGGCAGGCCAGCTTGCAGGTGGAGTCGCCGGCGCAGGTGTCGACGGCGTCGTACCCGTACGACGCGAGGAGCCGGGCCTCGACGGGGGAGCCGTCGGACTGGCGCATCATCTCCCGGCGCAACACGATCCGCTGGCGCGGAGTGGTCGTCAGGTCCTGGCTGGGGCAGGTCGGTTCGCAGAAGCCGCACTCGATGCACGGGTCGGCGATCCGCTCCACGGCCGGAATCGTCTTCAGGCCGCGCAGATGGGCCTGCGGGTCGCGGTCCAGGACGATCCGCGGGGCGAGCACGCCGGCCGGGTCGAGGGCCTCCTTGACCCGCCACATTAGGTCGGTCGCCCGCGCGCCCCACTCCAGTTCGAGGAAGGGCGCGATGTTGCGGCCGGTGGCGTGCTCCGCCTTCAGCGAGCCGTCGAAGCGCTCCACGGTCAGCTTGCAGAACTCGTCCATGAACGCGGCGTACCGCTGGACGTCGGCGGGGTCGGCCGCGTCGAAGGCGAGCAGGAAGTGGAGGTTGCCGTGGGCCGCGTGACCGGCCACGGCGGCGTCGAAGCCGTGCCGCTCCTGGAGCCCGAGCAGCGCCTCGCAGGCCTCGGCGAGACGGTCCGGCGGCACCGCGAAGTCCTCGGTGATCAGTGTCGTGCCGGAGGGGCGGGAGCCGCCGACGGCCGTCACGAAGGCCTTGCGGGCCTTCCAGTAGCCGGAGATCCGCTTCGGGTCCCGGGTGAAGGCGTTCTCCACGGACGCCACCGGGGCCACCGTGGAGAGGCCGTCGAGCACGGCGCGCGCCGCCCGCTCGTACGCCTCCAGGGCCGGGGCGTCCGGGGCCCGGAACTCGACCAGCAGCGCCGCCGTCTCCTTCGGCAGCTCCGCCCAGTCGGCGGGCACCCCGGCCACGCTCACCGAGGCGCGGAGCGTGTTGCCGTCCATCAGCTCGACGGCGAGCGCCCCGGCCTCGTTGAACAGGGGCACGGCCGAGGCGGCGGCCGGCAGCGAGGGGAAGAAGAGCAGCGCCGTGGACACCTCGCGGTCCAGCGGGACGGTGTCGAAGACGACCTCGGAGATGAAGCCGAAGGTGCCCTCGGAGCCGACCATCAGTCCGCGCAGGATCCGCACCGGGGTGTCGCCGTCGAGGAAGGCGTCGAGCCGGTAGCCGTTGGTGTTCTTGATGGCGTACTTGGCGCGGATCCGGGCCGTCAGCTCGCCGTCCGCCTCGATCTCCGCCTTCAGCGCCATCAGCTCCGCGCAGAGCCTCGGCTCGGCGCGGGCGAGCTCCGCGTCGGCGTCCGGGTCCGCCGTGTCGACCACGGTCCCGCTCGGCAGCACGACGGTGAGGGAGGCGACGGTCCGGTAGGAGTTCCGGGTGGTGCCGGCCGTCATGCCCGAGGCGTTGTTGGCGACGACGCCGCCGACCGTGCAGGCGATCGCGCTGGCCGGATCGGGGCCCAGGACCCGGCCGTGCGGGGCGAGCGCCGCATTGGCCCGCACGACGGTGGTGCCGGGCCGGATCCGGGCCCGGGCACCGCCGTCCAGGACCTCGACGCCCGCCCAGTGGCGCCGCACGTCCACGAGGATGTCCTCGCCCTGCGCCTGACCGTTGAGGCTGGTCCCGGCGGCGCGGAAGACCACTTCGCGGCCCTTGCCGTGGGCGTACGACAGGACGGCGGAGATGTCGTCGATGTCCTCGGCGACCACGACGACCTGGGGGACGAAGCGGTACGGGCTGGCGTCCGAGGCGTAGCGCACCAGGTCGGAGATCTTCGACAGGACCTTCCCGGGCCCGAGCAGCTCGGTGAGCTCCTCGCGCAGCCGCCGCGGCGTGCCCCGGGCCTGGAGCTCCGGCACGCGGTCCGGGGCGGGGGTCCGCTTCGTACCGGGACGGAGGGCCCGCGGGTCGGGTTCGAGCAGCGGCATCTGATGACTCCCCTTCGGCGCGTCCCCGTGCCCAGCGGGTCAGCAGCCGCGCTCCGGGCCGGGGTCGACCAGGGCGGACAGCAGACCTTCGAGCACCTCGCGCTGTTCGACGGTCAATGGAGCAAGGATGTCCTCTGCGGCCGCCCGGCGCGCGCTGCGCAGCTCGCGCAGCGTGGCGCGGCCCGTGTCGGTGAGCTCGATGCGCACCACCCGGCGGTTGCTCGGGTCGGGCACGCGGCGCACCCGGTCGCCCGCCTCCAGACCGTCGACGAGACTGGTCACGGCCCTCGGGACGACCTCCAGACGGGCCGCGAGGTCGGCCATCCGGGGCGGCTCGCCGAAGTGCGCGACCAGGCGCAGCAGGCGGGACTGCGCGGGAGTGATGCCGACCGGCTCCAGGTGGTGCTTCTGGATGCGGTGCAGGCGCCGGGTGAGGCGCAGCAGCTGCTCGGCGAGGAGGCCGTCGGTGTCGGTCCCGCCCGGCCGGTCGGTCCCGCTCCGGAGGCTGGTGCCGCCGGGCCGGGCGGTGTCGCCCGGGCGGTCCGAGGGGCTCGGGCGGTCGGAGGTGCTCATGCGGGAACAATATCAGGACCTGGTTCATTGTGAGTATAGGTAACAGTGAGCTATGCTCCGTTCGATCGTCCACCTTGAAGGAGCCCATGCGCCCCCACGACCAGTCCGAATGGACGCCCCCGCCCCGCGACTCCGGCCAGCCCCAGGAGCCCGCCCAGGTGCGGCGGATCCTCCGGCTCTTCCGCCCCTACCGCGCGCGCCTCGCGCTCGTCGGCCTCCTGGTCGGCGCCGCCTCGCTCGTCTCGGTCGCCTCGCCCTTCCTCCTCCGGGAGATCCTCGACGTCGCCATCCCCCAGGGCCGCACCGGGCTGCTCAGCCTGCTCGCCCTCGGCATGATCGCCACCGCCGTCCTGACCAGCGTCTTCGGCGTCCTCCAGACCCTCATCTCGACCACGGTCGGCCAGCGCGTCATGCACGACCTGCGCACCGGGGTCTACGAGCAGCTCCAGCGGATGCCGCTGGCCTTCTTCACCCGCACCCGCACCGGCGAGGTCCAGTCCCGCATCGCCAACGACATCGGCGGCATGCAGGCGACCGTGACCTCCACGGCCACCTCCCTCGTCTCGAACCTCACGGCCGTCATCGCGACCGTCGTCGCCATGCTCGCCCTCGACTGGCGGCTCACCCTCGTCTCGCTGCTCCTGCTGCCGGTCTTCGTCTGGATCAGCCGCCGCGTCGGCCGCGAGCGCAAGAGGATCACCACCCAGCGGCAGAAGCAGATGGCCGCCATGGCCGCGACCGTCACCGAGTCCCTCTCGGTCAGCGGCATCCTGCTCGGCCGCACCATGGGCCGCGCCGACTCGCTGACCCGGTCCTTCGCCGAGGAGTCCGAGCGCCTCGTCGACCTCGAAGTGCGCTCCTCCATGGCCGGACGGTGGCGCATGTCCACCATCGGCATCGTCATGGCCGCCATGCCCGCCCTGATCTACTGGGCCGCCGGCATCGCCCTCGGCTCGGGCGGCTCCGAGATCTCGCTGGGCACGCTCGTCGCCTTCGTCTCGCTCCAGCAGGGCCTCTTCCGGCCCGCCGTGAGCCTGCTCTCCACCGGCGTCCAGGTGCAGACCTCCCTCGCGCTCTTCCAGCGCATCTTCGAGTACCTCGACCTGCCGGTCGACATCACCGAGCCCGAGGCGCCGGTCCGGCTGCCGGAGATCCGCGGCGAGGTCGCCTTCGAGAAGGTCGCGTTCCACTACGACCCCGAGGGGCAGAGCCGCCCGACCCTGGACGGCATCGACCTGACCGTCCCCGCCGGTGGCAGCCTGGCCGTCGTCGGCCCGACCGGCTCCGGCAAGTCCACCCTCAGCTACCTCGTGCCCCGGCTGTACGACGTCACCGGCGGCCGCGTCACCCTCGACGGGACCGACGTGCGCGACCTGGACTTCGACACCCTCGCCCGCGCGGTCGGCGTCGTCTCCCAGGAGACGTACCTCTTCCACGCCTCCGTCGCCGACAACCTGCGCTTCGCCAAGCCGGACGCCACCGACGAGGAGATCGAGGCCGCCGCCCGCGCCGCCCAGATCCACGACCACATCGCCTCGCTCCCCGACGGGTACGACACCCTGGTCGGCGAGCGCGGCTACCGCTTCTCGGGCGGCGAGAAGCAGCGGCTCGCCATCGCCCGCACCATCCTGCGCGACCCGCCGGTGCTGATCCTCGACGAGGCCACCAGCGCCCTCGACACCCGGACGGAGCAGGCGGTGCAGAGCGCCATCGACGCCCTGTCGGCGGGCCGCACCACCGTCACCATCGCGCACCGGCTCTCCACCGTCCGCCACGCCGACCAGATCGTCGTCCTGGAGGCGGGCGGGATCGCCGAGCGCGGGACCCACGAGGAGCTGCTCGCCCAGGGCGGGCGGTACGCGGACCTGGTCCGCCGGGACGCCCGTACCGAACAGGCGAACGTGGGAGCGGTTGTTCCCCAGAACGTGTGATCGTGCCGGGATCCGTTGCCCGGCGCCCACACGGCGCCGGAGGATGACGGAGTGCGAGCGACGGGCTGCAGACCGCGACCGCACCGTCCCACTGATGTACCTGCACGAGGAGAAGCACCACCATGAACGTCATCACCAACCTGCTCGCCGGCGTCCTCCACTTCCTGGGCTGGCTCGTCTGACGATCGCAGTGCCCGGCGCCGTCGGTCCCCCGTCCCAGGGGGCCGGCGGCGCCGCCGCGTGCGCGGTTCCCGGGATTCGCGCACGGCCCGGGTTAGCGTGCGGCCATGACGTACCGGTCGTCGTCCCCGTACGCGCCTCCGCGCCGACCCCGCCGCCCCTCACTGCCCCGTCCGCCCCGGCGCGGCACGCCGCCCCACCGCGGCCGCCTCACCCGCCGCGGCCGCCTCGCGCTGCTCCTCGGCGCCGTCCTCACCGTGACCGCGGGCGTCGCCGTCCCGCTGCTGCTCACCCACGACGGACCGGCCGTCGAACAGCCCCGCACCCTGCTGGTCCCCGAGGGCTGGCGATCCGGCCAGGTCTACCGGGCCGTCGACCGGGCCCTCCGGCTGCCCGACGGCACCGCGCGGCGGACCGCCACCACGCCCGGCGCCCTGCCGCTGCCCGCCCCGGCCGGCGGCAACCCCGAGGGCTACCTGTTCCCCGCGACGTACCCCGTGCTCTCCACCACCACCCCGGAGGCGCTGCTGCGCTTCATGGCGGACACCGCGGCCAAGCACTACGGCACGGCCCGGATCGCCGAGGGCGCGCGGGCCCACGGACTGAGCGTGTACGAGACGGTCGTCGCCGCCAGCATCGTGCAGGCCGAGGCCGACAACCCCGAGGACATGGCGAAGGTGGCCCGCGTCGTCCACAACCGGCTCGCCCGGGGCATGGCGCTCCAGATGGACTCGACGCTCCACTACGGCCTCGGCCGCAGCACGGTCGACACGAGCCACGAGGACATGAGGTCCGACAGCCCGTACAACTCGTACGCGCGCAAGGGTCTGCCGCCCACCCCCATCGGGAACCCGGGGGACGAGGCCCTGGACGCGGTGATCCGCCCGGCGGACGGCGACTGGCTCTACTTCGTCACGGTCGCCCCGGGAGACACCCGCTTCACCGCCGACTACGCGGTCCACCAGGCGAACGTCGCCGAGTTCAACGCCAACCGGGCCGCCGAGAAGCGCTGACCCGACGGCTCAGCCGGCCGGAGCCGCCACCGGTTCGCGCGCCAGCAGGCGGCGGATGCCGGAGACCGCCGCGCGCCCGGCCCGGTTGGCGCCGATCGTCGAGGCCGAGGGTCCGTAGCCGACGAGGTGGACGCGCTCGTCCCGCACCGCGCGCGTGCCCTCCACCCGGATGCCGCCGCCCGGCTCACGGAGCCGCAGCGGTGTCAGATGGTCGATCGCCGCCCGGAAGCCGGTCGCCCACAGGATGACGTCCACGTCGACGGCCCGCCCGTCGTCCCAGGCCACCCCGGTCGGGGTGATCCGGTCGAACATCGGCAGCCGGTCCAGGACCCCGCGCGCGCGTGCCGCGCGGATCGCGTCGTTCAGGGGAAGCCCGGTGACCGAGACGACGCTCCGCGGCGGCAGCCCGCGCCGCACCCGCTCCTCGACCAGCGCCACGGCCGCGCGCCCCTCGGCCTCGCCGAACGGCCCCTCGCGCCAGACGGGCTCGCTCCGGGTCACCCAGGTCGTCCCGGCGGCGACCTCCGCGATCTCCATCAGGTGCTGGGTCCCGGAGGCCCCGCCGCCCACGACGAGCACCCGCTGCCCGGCGAAGGCCTCGGGCCCCGGGTATCCGGAGGTGTGCAGCTGACGGCCCCGGAAGGTCTCCTGCCCCGGGTAGCGCGGCCAGAAGGGGCGGTCCCAGGTGCCCGTCGCGTTGATCAGGGCCCGCGTCGCCCAGACGCCCTCCGAGGTCTCGACCCGGAGCCGGCCGCCCTCGCCCTCCCGGACGGCGGTGACGTCCACGGGCCGGTGCACCCGCAGGCCGAAGGTCCGCTCGTACGTGTCGAAGTACGCGCCGATCACCTCCGAGGAGGGGCGCGCGGGATCGGCACCGGTCAGCTCCATGCCGGGCAGCGCGTGCATCCCGTGGACCTTGCCGTACGTGAGGGACGGCCAGCGGAACTGCCAGGCGCCACCGGGTTCGGGGGAGTGGTCCAGCACCACGAAGTCCCGGTCCGGCTCCAGACCGGTGCGCCGCAGATGGAAGGCGGCCGACAGCCCCGCCTGCCCGGCGCCTATGACGACGACGTCCACCGACCTGACCGCTTCGAACCCGAAATCGTTCACGCTTCCACCAACCGGGGCGGGGGCGGGGTTCTTCCCGGCCTCCCGGGCCCCGCCGACGCCTCAGCGGGGGATCGCCTCGATGATCCTCAGGGCCTCGTCGAGCAGGGCGACCTCATCGGGGCCCAGGGTGGGGTTGGCGGCCCTGCGGGCGCGGGCCCGCGCGAAGAGCGGCGCGGCCGGGTCGTCCAGGTTGCGGAGCAGGGAGGCCAGGACCTCCCGGACCGCCTCCAGGGCGGCCGGGGGAAGCCCGACGGCCATCCCGGCCACCACCTGGGCGAGGATCAGGGCCGACATCGCCGAGTCCAGGCCGGGCGGTCCCACTTCCGCCGTGCTCCAGTCGATCACGACCGGCCCGGAGCCGGTCAGCAGGACGTTCTCGGGGTGCAGGTCGAGATGGAGGATCCGGTGCCCCGGAGGCGCGGTCTCCGGAGCGGGGACGGCGTGCAGACGGTTCAGCAGCCCTGCCAGCTCCTCACCGGCCCGGTCGGGGGTGATCGTGCCGGCGAGCAGCGCCTCGGTCATGGTGGGGCCGGTGATCCGCTCCATGACCAGGCTGTCGGGGCCGGGGGTGTCCTCCGGCCGGACGGCGGGGACGGGATAGCCGTGCCGCGCGAGGTAGATCATCACGGCGGCCTCGGAGGCCGGGTCGCCGTGCGAGGGGTCGCGGTAGCGCCGCAGCACGCGGTGCTCGTCGAGGGCGTAGACGTCGGCGGTGCGGCCGGTGCCTATCAGTTCACCGATCTTCATGCCGGGCAGCGTAGATCCGACCCGGGGTGCCGGGGAACGGGGTACCGGGGGAGCCGTGGTGCCCGCGCCTCCGGAACCTCGCGGGGACGGGGCCGCCGTCGTCCTCGGAGCACGGGTCCGAGGACGACGGCGGGAGTGTGACGCCGGGTCCGGCCCGGCCGCCCGCTCCTACCGCCCGCCGGGCACGAGCAGGGGAGCGCCGCCCGGGGCCGAGGCCGGGCGGCCGTTCGCCGCCGGGACGCCGAGCAGCGGGGAGGCCGGGGCCGACGCGAGGAGCCCGCGCGCGGCCAGTTCGGGCGTCACGCCCTCGCCGAACCAGTACGCCTCCTCCAGGTGCGGGTAGCCGGACAGGACGAAGTGCTCGACGCCCAGGGCGTGGTACTCCTCGATCCGGTCGGCGACGTCGGAGTGGCTGCCGACCAGCGCGGTGCCCGCCCCGCCCCGGACCAGACCGACGCCCGCCCACAGGTTCGGCGAGATCTCCAGCCGGTCGCGGTCGAGCGAGCCCCCGCCGTGCAGCGCCAGCATCCGCTGCTGGCCGACCGACTCGCTCCGTCCGAGCAGCTCCTGCGCCGCGGCGACGGTCTCCGCGTCGAGGTCGGACAGCAACCGGTCGGCGGTCGCCCAGGCCTCGCGCGCCGAGTCGCGCGAGATCGTGTGCAGCCGGATCCCGAACCGGACCGTCCGGCCGCGCTCCTCGGCGAGCCGCCGGATCCAGTCGATCTTCTCCTTCACCTGCCACGGCGGCTCGCCCCAGGTCAGGTACACGTCCGCGTGCTCCGCGGCGACCGGACCGGCCGCCTCGGACGAGCCGCCGAAGAAGACCTCGGGCAGCGGGTCCGGCGGCAGGGCGGTGAGCCCGCCGTCGATCTGGAAGTGCTCGCCCTGGAAGTCGAACGGCCGCCCGGCCCACACGCCCCGCACCACCGAGAGGAACTCGGCCGTGCGCGCGTACCGCCGGTCGTGGTCCAGGTGGTCGCCGAAGCGGCGCTGCTCGGCGGAGTCGCCGCCGGTCACGACGTTGAGCAGGAGACGGCCCCGGGTGATCCGCTGGTACGTGGACGCCATCTGCGCCGCGAGCACCGGCGAGATCACCCCCGGCCGGAACGCCACCAGGAACTTCAGCCGTTCGGTGTGCTGGGCGAGCGCCACCGTCGTCAGCCACGCGTCCTCGCACCAGGTGCCGGTCGGGGTCAGCACGGCCTCGAAGCCCAGCTGCTCGGCGGCCTTCGCGATCTGGACGAGATAGTCGATGTCGGGGGCGCGCACCCCGGACACGGTCCGGTTCCGGGTGATCCCGCCGTCCGTGTAGGCGTGCCGGTCGACGAGGGTCCGGCCGTCGCCGCCGGTCGGCAGGAACCAGTGCAGGTGGACGGTCATCAGGAGGCCTTTCCGTAGCCGCGCGCCGCCGTGGTGGACGGCGGCAGGTCCTTGTTGAAGCGGGTGTCGACGAAGTCGGCGAAGCGGAACGTGCGGGGGACGAGCTTCAGCGCCACGAACGTGTCGGCGATCTTCTGCTCGGAGGCGATCGCCGCGTCGTCGAGCGCGACGGGAATGCGGGTGCCGTTGCTGCGCTTCACGGCGGCGAGGGCCACCTCGTACGGCAGTCCGGTCTCCTTCGCCCAGGCCTTCGCCCACTCCTCGGGGTGGCCGAACACCCAGTCCTGGGCCCGGCGCAGCCGCTCCACGAAGTCCCCGATCGCCTTCGCCTTCTCCGGGTCGGCCAGCGCCGAGGGCGCGGCCACCTGGAAGCCGAGGCCGTTGACGAGGCCGCGGCCGTCGGCCAGCACCCGGCCCTTGCCGCTCAGCAGCACCTGGGAGGTGTACGGGTCCCAGACCGCCCAGGCGTCGACCTTGCCGCTGGTGAACGCGGCCAGGGCGTCGGCCGGCTGGAGGAGGCTGACCCGGACGTCGGACAGCCCGAGGCCGGCCGCGCGGAGCGAGGCGATCAGCTGGAAGTGGGCGGAGCTGCCCTGGGCGACGGCGACGCTCTTGCCCTTCAGGTCCCGCGCGGTGCGCAGCGGGGAGTCCTTCGGGACGAGGATCGCCTCGCCGGCGGAGTCGCCGTGCGTCGCGGCGACCACGGTGATCTTCGAGCCGGCGCCGGCGGCGAAGACCGGTGGGGTGTTGCCGACGGAGCCGATGTCGACGGCTTTCGCGTTGACCGCTTCGAGGAGCGGTGGACCGGAGGTGAAGGTCGACCACTTCACCCGGTACGGCAGGTCGTCGAGTTCTCCGGCGGCGCGCAGCAGGGCTTCCGATCCGCCCTTCTGGTCGCCGACGTTCAGGACGAGGGAGCCCTTGCCGTCGGAGGTGGTGTCTCCGGCGGCGGAGGCACCGGAGCAGGCGGAGGCGAGCAGGGCGAGCGGCACGAGCAGGGCCGCGGCGGACAGGCGGAAGGACTTCATGGAGGTCTCCTCGGGGGAGGGGGCGGGAGTGGGAACGGGGGCGGGAACGGTGGCGGGGGCGGAAGCGGGACAGCGGGCGGGAGCGGGAGCGGGGCCGGGGGTACGCCGGTCAGGCCGGGACGTGACCGGCGAACTCGCCCTCCGCCACGCCCAGTTCGGCGAGCAGTCGGGTGCGGAGGGCGGCGAGGGCGGGGTCGCCGGGGGAGCGGGGCCGGTCGAGGTCGACGGCGGTGTCGTACGCGATCGCCCCGTCCCGCATGACCAGGGCGCGGTCCGCGAGCAGCAGGGCCTCGTCGACGTCGTGGGTGACGAGCAGGACCGTGCAGCCGCGCCGCTGCCACAGCTCGGCCACCAGCCGCTGGGCCTTGATCCGCGTCAGCGCGTCGAGCGCGCCGAACGGCTCGTCGAGCAGCAGCAGGTCCGGATCCCGTACCAACGCCCGTGCGAGGGAGGCGCGCTGGGCCTCACCGCCGGAGAGGGTCTTCGGCCACGCTCCGGAGCGGTGGGAGAGCCCCACCTCGGCGAGCGCCTGCTCCGCCACCGCCCGGCCGGGCTTCCCCGGCAGTCCGAGCAGGACGTTGCGCCACACCTTCTTCCACGGCATGAGGCGGGGCGCCTGGAAGGCCACGGCGCGGCGGCGCGGCACGAGGACCGTGCCGGACACCTCCCTGTCGAGTCCCGCCAGGATCCGCAGGAGCGTCGACTTGCCGCAGCCGCTGTGTCCCAGGAGCGCGGTGAACTGCCCGGCACGCAGGGTGAGATCGAGCCCGTCGACGACGGGTCGCCCGTCGAAGGAGCGGGTGAGGTCCTGGACGGTCACTGCCCGGTGAAGGTCGGTCGCCATTGCAGCAGCAGCCTTTCGAGAGTGCGGACGAGGGCATCGGCGAGCAGGCCGAGGAAGGCGTACACGACCAGGCAGACGACGATCACGTCCGTGCGGAAGAACTCCCGTGCCTGGTTCATGAGGAAGCCGATCCCGGCGTCGGCGTTGATCGACTCGCCGAAGACGAGCGCGAGCCAGGCCGTGGCGAGGGAGTACCGCAGCCCGGTCATCGCCCCGGGCAGCGCGCCCGGCAGGACGACGTGCCGGACCAGACCCCACCGGCCGAGCCCCAGGGACTCGCCCGCCTCGACGAGTTGGGCGTCGACCCCGCGGATCCCGGCGTACACGTTCAGATAGAGGTGGAAGGCGACGCCGAGGGCGATCAGCGCCACCTTGGGCGCCTCGCCGATGCCGAGCCAGATGATGAACAGCGGGATGAGACCGACCCAGGGCACGGTCCGCAGCATCTGTACGGGGGCGTCGACGAGGTCCTCCCCGAGCCGCGAGAGCCCGGACACCAGGGCGAGCGCGATCCCCACCACTCCGCCGAGCAGCAGTCCCACGGCGACCCGGCGCAGCGAGACCCCCATCGCGGTCGGCAGGGTCCCGTCCGCGACGAGGTCCCCGGCGGCCCGGGCGATCGTCCCCGGCGAGGCCAGCACGTCCGCCGGGAGGATCCCGGCGGCGCTGCTCGCCTGCCAGAGGACGAGCAGCAGGACCGGGACCACCGTCCGGCGCAGCCAGCGCGGAACGGCCGGTCCACGGCCCGGGGCCCGGGACGGGGTCAGGGACTCGACATCCGGCAAAGGCGATATGTCGGGCGGAGAGGAGGGAGGGGCGTGGTCGACCGTCATGACGGACTCCGGGGGCGAGAGGGAGGTGAAGGTACGCCTCAGCGGCCGTGGGCGCGGAACGGACACGCGCGCACGGCGATCAGGGCGTCAGAGGGGGGTGGTGCGGGTGAAAGGGCGTCAGCAGCCGCGGCGACACGCGGCGGAGGCCACCCGCAGCAGGTCGATGTGACCGCGCGTGGTGAGCAGGGCTGTACGCAACATGGCGCGAACGTAGCGGCCGTCACGCGTCCGGTCAACGGTGTCTCGGACGCTGGACGGATGTCCGGCCCGTCCGCGGGGGTCGAAACGAGGTGCGACCGTGCCCCGCGCGTGATCGCCGTGTTCTAGGGTCCCGCTGACCGGAACCGTTCACGACGGGGGACACGACATGACGTACCGGCGCGCGGTGATACCCGCACTGACCGGCGGGCTGCTGCTCACCGCACTGCTCTGGTGGGCGGGGGCGAGCGCGGACGCCCTGCACCTGCCCGGAAGCGGCGGGACGCTCGGCATCGACGCCCTCGCCGAGCTCCGGCGGTGGCTCACCCCCTGGGCGTACGACCCGCCGCTCTTCCTCGACGCCGGCGCGCAGGGCTCCGGCGCCCTCCCGGACACCCGGGGCGACGACGGCCGGGACCACTACACGGCCCTGTACACGACCGGCCTTCAGATCCGCTTCGCCGCCGTGTTCGTCCTCTTCGTGCTCGGCGCCCTCCTCCTGATCCGCAGACTGCCGCCGCTGCGCGGGCGGGCGACGGCCGCGTTCCTCGCCCTGTGGGCCTGGGCCGCGGTGGCCGGAACCCTCGCCGTCACCGTGTCCGCGCCGTGGCTGATCGCCTCGACGGGGCACGGCAGCTACCGCTTCCTGCCCCAGCTGGCGAACGTGATCGCCTCCGGACGGCAGCTCCCCCTGGCCGTCGGGCTCGTCGTCGCGGGAGCGACCGTGCTCCTCGCCCGGATCACCGCCGGGGACACGGGCCGACCGCCGCGCACCGAGGTCCCGGCCCGGTCCGCGCGCCTGGCCGCCACCGCGGGGACCGCCGTGATCGCGCTGTCCCTCGTCGTCCTCTCGTACCGGTCCGTCGCCGCCGCCCTCCAGGAGTTCTCCCCGGTTGACGGGCTCCTGTCCGAACCGGGCGACCTGCTGCGCCAGTGGCTGCTGCTCGGCGGCTGGTCGGGCCCCGAGGGCGGCCCGCTCGGCGACTGGCTCCTGTACCGCGCCCCCGACGTCCTCCTCCTCGTCGTCGTCTGGTGGGCCCTGCGCCTCCTGCCCGGGCTCCTCACCCGCGCCACGCTCCCCGCGACGGCCGTCGGCGCGGTCTGCGCGACCGTCCTCGGTCTCCTCGCGAGCCAGCTCCTGCGGATCGCGGTGACCCGGACGCGCTCGGACCAGGGCCTCCCGTACTTTTCCGCCGGCCTCGGCGACGGCATCCCGGCCGCCCTCGTCGTCGGCCTGGCGGCGGGCGTCACCACCGCGCTCGTACTCCGGGCGTCCCGGCGCGGCACCCGAACCTCGGGCGGCTGAGCCGCGGTCCGGCGGCCCCGGACCCGTGCGCCGGGCGCCTAAGCTGCCGTCCGGCACCCCGGCCCCCGGCGCACGGGCCCGCGGTGCGGCACCGAACCCGACCCAGGAGCACACCCCATGGACGACCGCGACCGCGCGTACCCCTACCCCGACGCCCTCAGCCCCGACCGGGCGCCCGCGCCGCACCCGCTGCTCGCGCCGGTGGCCGGGCTGCTCGGCACCTGGACCGGGACCGGGCGCGGCGGCTACCCCACGCTCGCCGAGGAGTTCACGTACCGGCAGGAGGTCACCTTCAGCCATGACGGGCGGCCCTTCCTGCACTACGAGGCGCGGGCCTGGCTGATCGACGCGGACGGCACCCCGCTGCGTCCCTCCGCCCGGGAGAGCGGCTGGTGGCGGCTCCAGCCCGAGGGCCGGGTCGAGGCCCTGATCACCCAGCCCACCGGCATCGCGGAGATCGCCGTCGGTCACGCGGACGGGACGGCCGTCGACCTCGCCACCGAGCAGGTCGCCCTCGCCCCCACCGCCAAGCGCGTCGACGCGACCCGCCGCCGCTACACCCTCACCGGCGGCGACACCCTCGACTTCGTCCACGACCTCGCCGCCGTCGGCCGGCCGCTCCAGCACCACCTCGCCGCGCGGCTGCACCGCGCACACCGGGGCTGACCCCGGTCCCGCACAATACGGGGGTGAACGATGACGACCCGTACATGTGGCTCGAAGACGTCTCCGGCGAGGCCGCCCTCGCGTGGGTGGCCGAGCGGAACGCCGAGACGGCGGAGGCGCTGGCCGCAGACGCCGGCTTCACCCCGCTGAAGGCACGCGTCCGGGAGGTGCTCGACGCCTCGGACCGCATCCCGTACACCGTCCGGCGCGGCGCGTTCCTCTACAACTTCTGGCGCGACGCCGCCCACGTGCGCGGCGTGTGGCGGCGCACGACCCTGGAGCAGTACCGCAAGGACGCGCCCGAGTGGGAGGTGCTCCTCGACATCGACGCGCTGGCCGTCGCCGAGGACGAGAAGTGGGTGTGGGACGGGGCGCGGGTGCGCCGCCCCGCCCACGACCGCGCCCTGGTGCGGCTGTCACGGGACGGCGGCGACGCCGTCGTGGTCCGCGAGTTCGACCTGACCACGGGGGAGTTCGTCGCGGGCGGCTTCGAGGTCGCCGAGGCCAAGACCCGCATCGGCTGGATCGACGCGGACACCGTCTTCGTCGGTACGGACACCGGACCGGGCTCGCTCACCGACTCCGGCTACCCGCGCACGGTCCGCCGCTGGCACCGCGGCACGCCCGTCGAGGAGTCCGAGCTCGTCTACGAGGCCGCCGACACCGATGTGTCGGCCTGGGGCTACCGCGACGACACACCCGGCTTCGAGCGGGACTTCGTCGGCCGCTCCCTGGACTTCTTCCGCAGCGAGACGCACCTCCTGCGGCCCGACGGCACGACCGTGCGCGTCGACGTCCCCGAGGACGCCCTCGTCCACGTCCACCGAGGACACCTGCTCGTCACCCTGAAGTCCGACTGGCTCGGGCAGCCCACCGGCTCCCTCCTCGCCTTCGACTTCGAGGCCTTCCTCGCCGGCGACCGCACCGCCGAGGCGCTGTTCACCCCGGACGAGCGGACCGCCCTCGCCGGGCACTCCTGGACCCGCCACCACCTGATCCTGGAGACGATGCGGGACGTCAGCACCCACATCGAGGTCCTCACCCCCGGCCGCGACGGCGCCGGCTGGACGCGGAAGCCGCTCGTCGGCGTCCCGCCACTGTCCGCCGTCGGCGTCGTCGACACCGACCCGGACGTCTCCGACGAGTACTTCCTCGACGTCTCCGGCTTCCTCCAGCCCTCCAGCCTCCACCGCGGCCAGGTCGGCGGCGACACGGAGGTCCTCAAGCAGGCCCCCGACCGCTTCGACACCGCCGGACTCACCGTCCGGCAGCACTTCGCGACGTCCGAGGACGGCACCCGCGTGCCGTACTTCGTCATCGGCCCCGACCACGCCGTCACCGGCCCCGGACCGACCCTGCTGTACGGCTACGGCGGCTTCGAGGTGTCCCTCACCCCCTACTACGGCGCCGTCACCGGCCGCGCCTGGCTGGAGGGCGGCGGCACGCACGTCATCGCGAACATCCGGGGCGGCGGCGAGTACGGGCCGGACTGGCACCAGGCCGCCCTCGGCGCGGACCGGCCCCGGGCCTTCGAGGACTTCGCCGCCGTCGCCCGCGACCTCGTCGCCCGGGGCATCACCACCCCGGACCGGCTCGGCGCCTCGGGCGGCAGCAACGGCGGCCTGCTCATGGGCGCGATGCTCACCCGTCACCCCGAGCTGTTCGGCGCGATCGTCGCCCAGGTCCCGCTGCTCGACATGACCCGCTTCCACAAGCTCCTCGCCGGCGCCTCCTGGATCGCCGAGTACGGAGACCCGGACGACGAGGCCGACCTCGCCCACCTGCGTGCCCTCTCCCCGTACCACCGCATCGAGGCCGACCGGACCTACCCGCCGGTGCTCCTGATGACGTCCACCCGCGACGACCGGGTGCACCCCGGCCACGCGCGCAAGACCGCCGCCCGGCTGAGGGAGTTCGGCCACCGGGTGCTGTTCCACGAGAACACCGGCGGCGGCCACGCGGGCGCCGGGGACAACGAGCAGGCCGCCCACAACAGCGCCCTCGTCCACACCTTCCTCCGGAAGCACCTCGCCTGAGTCCCGGAGCCTGGCGCCTGGCCCGGGTCTCAGCGCCCGGCGCCTCGCCCCGGTCTCAGAACCGGGCGCCTCGTCCGGGTCTCATGGCCCGGGCCAGGCGCCCGGCCCGGGTCTCAGAGCCAGCCCTGGCGCTGCGCCTGAAGCGCCATCTGGAAACGGCTCGTGGCGCCCAGCCGGGCCATCAGCACCTGGACGCGGCGGAAGAGCGTGCGGCGGCTGACCCCGAGCTCCCGGGCGATCACGTCGTCGCCCGCCCCGCCCGCCAGCAGCCACAGCAGCCGGCGGTCGGAGGGCAGCAGTCCGGCGGGCAGCACGCCCGCCGGACGGGCCGTGCGGCCGTGGAACGGCAGGGCGCTCCGCCAGGTCTGCTCGAACAGGGCGATGAGCGCGGAGAGCAGCCCGCACGGCTGCACGACCAGCATCGTGTTGTGCACGTCCGCCTCCCTGATCGACAGGGACACCAGCGCGTACGCGTCGTCGATGATCATGAGCTTCACCGGGAGCTGCGGCAGCACCCGGGCCTGCTCGCCCGCCTCGACGCACGGCTCGATGCTCGTCCGCATCTTGTCCGGGTGCTCCAGCGACGCCTGCGAGTAGATGACCCGCTGCGTCACCCCCCGGGCCAGCGTCGCCAGCGCGTCGTCGGTCGAGCCGGGGATGAGCGTGTACGGGGGCGTGTCGAACTGCCGGATCTGCTCACGGGCGCTGGCCCAGGCCTGCCGGCTCCGGGGGCCGATGGCGTCGCCGGTCACGACCTCCACGAGATCGTCGTTGTACGCGGCGAGCCGCTGCCGCCGGAACGACTCGAAGGCACCGCCCACGGTGATCCGCGACTCGTCGAGCTCGGCCGCCCGGTGCCGCCCGAGGATCTCCAGACCGGCGGCCGGCGGCACCGGCGCCACCAGGTCCGGACCCTGCGAGGCGGGGCTCGCCAGCCCCGCGTCGACCAGTTCCGCGTACGCCGCCGACAGGGCCGCGCCGCCCAGACCGGCCGCGCCGCCCACCTCGCTCAGCGGCGCCGGGCCGAGGTCCAGGAGCCGGACGTAGACCCGCCGGGCCTCGTCCCCGATCCCGAGGAGCCGCAGCGCCTCACCGAGCTTCTCGTTCGCCATGGACCGCATTATCGACCGGCCCCTGACCTCCCCGCCGCCCGGGTGTGGCCGATCCCCGCCACTGACCGATCGGGGCGCCGAGGACGCGTCGTGGCCGATCCGTGCCACTGACCGATCGGGGCACCCGGGACGCCCGCGGCGCAGTACCGTCCGGGTGCCGCCGACGTCCGGCGGCCCAGAAGACAACCGGAAGAAGGTGCAGGACGTGGCGAAGGGTCGCAAGAACGGCCTCTACAACAGCGTCTCCGAGGAGCTCTCCGCCCTCATGAGGACGGGGTGGGCGGACACCGAGCGGCACGACCTCGAACCGGCCGAGCAGGCCCCGTACGCGGCCGCACGCCGCACCGCGCTCTCCGCGCTCTTCCCCGGCGAGCGGCTGATCGTCCCCTCGGGGAACCTCAAGACCCGCTCCAACGACGACACCTACCCCTTCCGCCCGTACTCCGGCTACGTGCACATGACCGGGGACCAGGCCCGCGACGGCGCCCTCGTCCTCGAACCCCGCGCCGACGGCGGCCACGACGCCTTCTGCTACCAGCTGCCGCGCGACAGCCGCGACGACGACGAGTTCTGGATCGGCTACACGGCCGAGCTCTGGATGGGCCGCCGCCGCTCCCTCGCCGAGGCCGAGACCGTCCTCGGACTGCCCTGCCGTGACGTCCGTACCGTCACCGAGGACCTCGCCGCCGGCTCCGGCGTGCCGACCCGGATCGTCCGGGGCGTCGACCCGGCGCTCGAAGCCGCCGTCACCACCGACGAGGAGCGCGACGCCGAGCTGGAGGGGGCCCTCAGCGACCTCCGCCTCGTCAAGGACGCCTGGGAGCTCGGCGAGATGCGCAAGGCGGTGGACTCCACCGTGCGCGGCTTCACCGACTGCGTCGCCGAACTCTCCCGCGCCGTCGCCTCGTCCGAGCGGTGGATCGAGGGCACCTTCTTCCGCCGCGCCCGCCTGGAGGGCAACCACGTCGGCTACGGCTCGATCTGCGCCGCCGGAGACCACGCCACGATCATGCACTGGACCGACAACGACGGACCCGTGCGCCCCGGCGAACTCCTGCTCCTCGACGCGGGCGTGGAGACGCACTCCCTCTACACCGCCGACGTCACCCGCACGCTCCCCATCAGCGGCACCTTCACCCCCGTCCAGCGCCAGGTGTACGACGCGGTGTACGAGGCGCAGGAGGCGGGCATGGCCGCGGTCAAGCCCGGTGCCCCGTACCGGGACTTCCACGAGGCCTCGCAGCGCCACCTCGCGGCGCGCCTCGTCGAGTGGGGCTTCATCGAGGGCCCCGTCGACCGCGCCTACGCGCTCGGCCTCCAGCGCCGCTTCACCATGGCCGGCACCGGCCACATGCTCGGCCTGGACGTCCACGACTGCGCGCGGGCCCGCACGGAGGAGTACGTCGACGGCGTCCTCGCACCGGGCATGGTGCTCACGGTCGAGCCCGGCCTGTACTTCCAGCCGGACGACCTGACCGTGCCCGAGGAGTGGCGCGGCATCGGCGTCCGCATCGAGGACGACCTCGTCGTGACCGAGGAGGGCCACGAGAACCTGTCGGCCGGTCTGCCGCGCTCCTCGGCCGAGGTCGAGGCGTGGATGGCCCGCTTCGCGGGCTGAACCACCGCTCCGGGGCCGTCCGCGCGAATTCGCCGATACGGCCCCGGGTGTCGCCCCGGAGTTCCCCCTGCCGTCCCGCGAGGGGGGAAGGGTGGGGCGGATGGGGCGTGTGAGGGTGAAGAGCTTGGGGCTGCTCCTCCTGCTGGTGTGCGCGGGACTGTACGCCGCGCAGCGGGGCGCGCGGGACCCCGCCGGGGCGTCCGGCCCGCCGGCGGCCCCGGCCGGGTGCCAGGTCTCCGTCCCGTACGCGTCCGGGGCGGGCGGCTACGCGACGTACCGCATCCCCGCCGTCGTACGGACCCGCGCGGGGACCGTGCTCGCCTTCGCCGAGGGCCGCCGGACCGGGGCGGGGGACACCGGGGCCATCGACGTCGTGGTCCGCCGGTCGGCGGACGGCGGCTGTACGTGGGGGCCCCTGACGGTCGCCGCCGAGGGGCGCGGCGACACCCGAGGGAACCCCGCACCGGTCGTCGACCCGCGCTCGGGCGACGTGGTGCTGCTCAGCTCGTACAACGGCGCGGAGGCCACGGAGCGCCGGATCTTGCGCGGCGAGGTCCCCCCGGTGCGCGGGCGCCGGGTGTTCGTCCAGCGCAGCTCCGACGACGGGCGGACGTTCTCCGCGCCGGAGGAGATCACCACGCGCGTGAAGCGGCCCGGCTGGCGCTGGTACGCCACCGGCCCCGGGCATGCACTCGCCCTGACCCGCGGCCCGCACGCCGGGCGGCTCGTCGTGCCCGCCGACCACTCGGCGGCGCCGCCCCCGGGATCGCCGGACACCGGCGAGGAGCCCCGCTACTACGGCGCGCACGCGCTCCTCAGCGACGACGGCGGCCGGTCCTGGTCCCTCGGCTTCGTGGACGACGCCTACGAGGGATTCGTCAACGCCAACGAGACGTCCGCCGCTCAGCTCCCCGACGGATCCCTGTACTTCAGCGCGCGGGACCAGCTGGGGACGAGCCCCGGTCATCGCGCCGACGCCACCTCGGGCGACGGCGGCCGGAGCCTCGACCGCCCCTTCGCGCCCCAGCGCACCCTGGACCGCGTGCCCGTGGTGCACGGCGGCCTGCTGCACCTGGGCGGTCGCGACGGCCTCCTGCTGTTCTCGGCCCCCTCGGTGCCGACCGCGCGCGAGGAGGAGGCGCTGTGGAGCAGCCGGGACGGCGGGCGGAGCTTCACGAAGGCGCTGACGGTGGACGGGCGGAAGGCCGGCTACTCGGACCTGGTGCGGCTCGACGGAGAGACGGTCGGCCTGCTGTACGAGACCGGGGCGAGGAGCCCGTACGAGACGGTGGAGTTCCGGCGGATTCCCCTGCGGACGCTCACCAAAGCCGCGCCGTAGCGCGAGGCGCCGCGTCGTGACTCCGCGCGCTTCCGCACGCTCGGGCGCCGCCGTCTCCCTGCGGGCGGGGCCGCTCGGCGGCCGTCCTCACCGCACTGACGTCCGGTCCGGGTGTGTCCGAGCGAGAGAAAAGGGGGTGAATATTCACCGATTCAGGTGATTGCGGTCGAGGTGAAACGTCCCTCCCCCTGGCAGGGCGGCCAGGCTCGACGTGACACATGGAGCCACCCTGTGGAGCACCCGATGCAGCAGATCCCCCGTCATGACCCGTACCTCGACGTCCGCTCGACCGGCGGTGTCACCGTCGCCGCCCTCCGGGGCGAGCTCGACCTCGTCCTCGTGCGGCACCTGCGGCCCGAGCTCGACGCCCTCGCCCGGGAGGCCGAGGCCCTGACCGTCGACATCCGGCGCCTCACCTTCTGCGACGCCACCGGTCTCGGCCTCCTCGCGCACTGCGCCGGGCGCGTGCACCGGCGCGGTGCGCGGTGGCGGCTGGTCTGCGACCAGCCGTGGACCCTGAGGCTCATCCGGCTGACGGCGCTGGACGACCTGCTCTGCCCCGAGCCGGGGCCACCCCGCGCCCTCGGCCGGCCGAGGGACGCGGCGGTTCCGGTCCGCTCCGAGCCCGGGGCGACCGGCCCCGCCTCGTAGACGGCGGGCCCCCGCCCGGGCCCGGTCGCGCGGCCGGGGCAGGCGACGACGCGGGGCCGCGCCGCCGTCGCGGTACCGTCGCCGCATGTCTGAAGTCCGCTTGACCACGCCTTCCTTCCTCGTGCTCGGCATCATCGACAAGCTGGGCGAGGCCACTCCGTACGACGTGAAGGTGGAGGCCGCGCGGACGGTGGCCCCGTTCTGGTCGATGCCGCACGCCCAGGTGTACGCGCAGTGCGACCGGCTCCTCGACGCGGGACTGCTGTCGGAGGTGCGGCAGCCGGGCGGGCGCAACCGGCGTCTGATGAGCCTCACGGCGGAGGGGACGGCGGCGCTGCGCGGCTGGCTGGCCGACCCCGCCTTCGTCCCCGTCGAGGCCCGTGAACGCGGCATCCTCAAGCTGTGGTTCGGCGCCAGTCCGCGCGTCCACGCCCCGGTCCAGATCGACGAGCACCGGCGGACCCTGGACACCTACGAGGACCTCGCGCAGGACGTCGGGGAACTGCTGACGCGGGGGCAGCGCGAGGCGCTGGAGTTCGGCATCCGGTATGAGCGGATGATGGTCGATTTCTGGCAGTGGGTGGAGAGCCGCGAGCCCTGAGCCCGCCACCGGCCTTTTGTTACCGACCGGTTGACCCCGGCCGCCTCCCGCCCTACCTTCCTCCATAGTCCAGAAGTGACTATCGAGAGGGGGAACCGCCATGGGGCGTCCGACCGGCACGCGCGCGCGGTGGGGGAGGGCGGCCACCGTGACGGTGACCGTGGTCTGCCTGGCGTACGCGCCGATCGCCGTGACCGAGCTCTGGCCGTACGCCCGGCCGGGAGCGCCCGCCCTCGGCGAGTGGCTCCTCGGCCGCTCCGTCTCCCCGGAGTTCGTGGCCGAGGCGGTGCGCGACCGGATGGGACCGTACGGCCGCAGCCTCGTCCCCCTGATCGCGCACTCGGTCCTGGGCGGCCTGCTCATGGTGCTCGGCCCCGTGCAGCTGCTCTCCGCCGTCCGCCGCCGCGTCCGGCTGCACCGGATCGCCGGGACCGTCTTCGCGGTCACCGTGTACGCGTCGATGGCCGGCGCCGCCCTGTACCTGGTGCGCACCCCGCCCGAGGAGGCCTTCAGCGGGGCCGCGTTCTGGATCGTCCTGGCCACGATCCTGGCCGGCACCGTCGGCAGCGTGACCTTCGGCGTCCTCGCGGCCGTCCGGGGCCTCCCGGACCTCCACCAGCGCTGGATGCTGCTCTGCTACGGCTTCCTGATGACCGCTCCGCTGCTCCGGATCGAGTGGGGCCTGCTGCCCTCCCTGTATCCCGGGCTCGGCCTCGCGGACATCAACCGGGTCGCGATCATGCACCTCGGCGCGCTCGTCACCTTCGGCGCCCTCCTCGCCTCCCGGAGCCTCGACCGACGGCCCACCGTCCCCGGCGTGACCGGCACCTGGTGTCCCCCGCCGGTGCGGATCGCCGCCCATCTCGCGGGCGCGGCGGGCCTGGTGTGGATCACGGCCGCGTTCCTCGACGAGGGCACCGCCGGGCGCCGACTGCTCCTCGCCTATCTCGTCCCGTACCCCGTCACGTACGCGGTCCTCGCCGTCCGGGCGGCGCGCGCCGGCGCCCGGGGCGCGCACTGGGCGCGCGAGGAGTGGTCGCTGCACCTCGCCGCGCTCTGCCTGGCGCCCGCCTTCTCGGCGGCGACCGTGCCCGTACTCGAACGGACCCTGGGCCTCGACCGGCTCACGGCCCTCGTCGCGGGCGTCGGGGTCGGCTGCGGCATGCTCGCGTACGCCGCCGTCGCGGTGGTGAGCCTGCGGATCCTGTACGCGCGTGAAGTCACGCGACGGCAGCGGGAGTTCGCCGACCTGCCCACGATGCCGGCGCACGCGCCGGTCGCGACGGGCGCCTCCGCCGAAGGAGCCAGGGGATGAGCGCCACCGGGCAGGAGACGGTCACGCGCGCGGAAGACACCGGCGGACGGGCGCTCGCGCCCGCCGTCGTGGTCCTGAGCGGTGTCGTCGGCGGCATCAGCGCCGCCGTCGGCACGCTGCTCGCCGTGGCGGCCCTGACCGGGCACGCGGCGGGGGCCTGGGTGTCGCCCGAGGCGCTGAGCCCCGGCCTCGTCGGGGCGGCCATGGCGGGCGTGGCGCCCGCGCTCTTCACGATCGGCCGGGCCCGCGTCTGGGAGGAGGCCAGGAGCCTGGTGCTGCCGCTCGCGATCGTCCTCGTCGGCCTCTTCACGGTGACCGTGCTGAACGCCGGAAGCCTCCAGGCCGTACGCGGCGGTCCCCTGTTCCTCGCCCTGTTCAGCCTCGGCTGGGTCGCCACCCTCGGCGTCCTCGCCCTCGCCGCGGTCGGCTGCCTCGCGGCCCAGTACCGCAGCCGCCCCACCGGCGCGGTGGCGCGGCGGAGTCCGGTCGCCCCGCTCCCCGCCTGGTCGAAACCGCCGCTCGCCGTGCTCGGCTCGGGATGGCTCGGCATCGGCGCGGGACTGCTGTGCTTCCCCGGCTTCTGGGGAGCGCTGCTCCCCTGGACGGTGAACCGCGCGGACGCCCAGGGCCTCGGCGTCTGGGCGCTCGCGCTCGGCGTCGGCGTCCTCGGCTCCCTGGTGGAGGACGACCTGGCCCGGATCCGCCCCGCCCTCCACGCCGTACCGGCGGTGGCCGTCGCCCTCGGGGTGGTCCTCGCCGCCCGCGCCCCCGCGGTCGACTGGTCCTCCGGCCCCGGCGCGGCCCTCGTCACGCTCGTCGCCGGACTCCTGGTCACGGGCCTCTCGGGCCGGTGGCTCCTCGCCCGCGCCGTCCGGGCGGGCGAGGGGAGCGCTCCCCGGGGGCGTCCGGCCGGTCTCCCTGACTACACCCCCTAGGCCGGGCGGGACTTCCACTCGTCGGCCAGGAGGCCGAGCAGCACCTCGTCCAGGAACTCGCCCATGACCCACGCGGAGGAGCGCAGCACGCCCTCGCGGACGAAGCCGTTGCGCTCGGCCGACCGCAGCATCGCGGCATTGTCGGCCAGCGTCTCGATCTGGAGCCGGTGGAGGCCGCGCACGGCGAAGCCGTAGTGGCTGAGCACGGCGACCACGTCCGTGCCGTAGCCCTTGCCGCGGGCCGAGGGGAAGAGGCCCAGACCGATGTGCGCGCTCCGGCTGTGGTTGTCGATGCCCCACAGGTTGGCGCTGCCGATCAGCGAACCGCCCTCCAGCTCCACGATGGAGAAGGAGACGTTCCGCTCGTTGGTGTCGTCCACCACGAGCCGGGGGTCCTTCGCGCCGGGTGTGATCGGCCGCCACGGCGCCGCCTCGGACCGCGACCCGTTGACCACGTCGTCGTAGAGCTCGGTCCGCAGGAGCGTGATGTCTTCCTCGTGGCGGGCCCTGAGCCCGACCGTGGTACCTCGCAGCATGCGGGATTCCTATCGGACCGGACTCAGCGGCGGCAAACGAATATGCGTGCGGGCGCGGCTCAGGAACGCCATCGCGGGGCCCCGTCGTCCGGGGTGTCCGGGCTCCCGAAGTGGAAGGGGACCGCGAGGTGCCGGGCCAGCGCCCGGCCGGCCGATTCGGCGGCCTCGGCCGCCGGGTGGAGCCGGTCGCGGGTCCGCCTCCCGCCCAGGTGCAGCACGGCGGCTTCCCGGTGGATCATGGCGAGTTCGTGCTCGCCGACGGGGTCGTCCGTGAGCGCGAGGAGGAGCACGAACCAGTCGTGCACGGTGTCCCCGTCCCAGACGGCCTCGACCGCGACCACCCGCCCCGGACAGCCCGCGGCACGGGCCGCCAGCGACTCCAGGTCCAGGGGACTCGGCGGGGTGCGCGCGATCCGGTCGCCGTGGTGGAGGTACCGGTCGTGGACGACCCGCTCCGCGTCGTGGAGCCCCAGACCGCGGCCCCGGCACGTCTGCCACACGACCCGCACGGCCTGGAGCCGCGCGTCCTGGAGGACGTACCCGTCGACCTGACTCCGGATGCCGTCCGGCAGCAGTTCCCACCACGCAGACGCCGTCGACTCGGCCATGCGGATCCTCCCCTGTTTCCCGGCCCCCGAGGCTACGCGCGGGCCGGAGGGGAGCGCCCGGGTTTTCCACCCGCGCCGGCGGGGCCGAAACTCCGTGGCGCGGGGGGTCGGTGGGGGTGATGATGGCCGGATGACCGAGCGCGCGCTGCCCGTGGATGCCCTGATCGTCGTCGACGTCCAGTCGGCCTTCGTCACCGGCGAGGGGGCGGTGCCCGCCGCCGCCCGGCTCGTCGACAGCACCAGCGACCTGATCGAACGGGCCCGGCGGGACGGCGCGTTCATCGCCCACCTACAGAACGACGGGCCGCCCGGAGCCGAGGACGAACCGCACACGCCGGGCTGGGAACTGCACCACGCCGTGGCCCACGGTCCCACCGAGGTCGTGATCCGCAAGCCCCACGACGACGGGTTCGAGGACACCACGCTGGGCGAGGTGCTCACCGGGGCGGGCGTGCGGTCGGTCGCCGTCTGCGGCGTCATGTCGGAGATGTGCGTCCAGGCGACGGCGCGTACGGCCCTGGCGCTCGGCTACCGGGTCGTCGTCCCGCACGACGCCCACGCCACCCAGGACATCCCGGGGGCGCCCGGCATCGCCGAGTCGGTCCCGGCGGCGACGGTGTCCCGGGTCGCCGCGTACGCCCTCGGGAGCGACGCGGAGACCACCGTCACGGCGGCGGACGTGACGTTCGCGGCGCCCGCCGCGAGGTAGGCCCGCCCGCCTCCGCTCACTCCTCGTGCTCCGGCTGGATGCCCGCGAGGAGGTTGAACGCACCGGTGAGCAGATTGAGCGTGACCACGCCGACCACCTCGGCGATCACCCGGTCGCTCCAGCCGTGCGCCCGCACCTCCGCCACGTCCTCGTCCGCGAGCGAGCCCGGCTCGGCGAGGACCCGCAGCGCGAGGCCGATGAGAGCGGCCTCGCGCGGGTCGGTCGAGGTGCCCTGGCGGGCCAGTTCGATGTCGGTCGCGGTCAGTCCCGCCGCGCGTCCGGCCTCCTGGTGCGCTTCGCGGCAGGTGCCGCAGCCGATCCACTCCTGGACGGCGAGGGACAGCTTCTCGCTCAGGGCCCGCGGGATCCTGACCCGCTTCATGGCGCGCGAGAGGCCGAGATAGCCGTCGAGCAGAGCCGGCGAGTGGGCCATCGTGGACACCATCTCGCCGACGGACCCGTGCCGTTCGACGAGGTCGGTGAGCAGCTCGCGGGCGCGTCCGGGTGCCTGCTCCGGGGTGAGCGCGGTCAGTCGTCTGGTGGTCATGGAACCCCTCCTCTACATACCCTTGGGGGGTATAACGCGACGGGGTGTCGAGAGGTTCCCCCGAGGCCCGGGGGACCGGTCGGTCCGCGCGTGGCCGAGCGCCGCGAGATAGGCGCCGAGCAGGGCGGGGCGGGCGAGCGGGGCGACGAGCCCCACGTACCCGTCGGGCCGCACCAGACACAGGAGGCCCGGGTGGCCGAGCCGTCCGGCCTCGATGCCGTCCCGGGGGGTCACGGGCAGGATCCGCACCGGCGCCGGGAACCGGGCGCACTCCCGGCGCAGGGCGTCGACCAGCGCGGGCTCGGCCCGCCCCGCGCGCAGGACCAGCGTCCACCGCCCGTAGCCGAGCAGGGTGTGGATCCGCCGGGCGACGGGTCCCGCGGCGGCGACCCTGACGTCGGGCATGCGGTCGCCCGCGCGGGGCCCGGTCCGGTGGTACGGGGCGGCGAGGTGCCAGGACAGCGCGCCGCCCCGGTGGCCGGGGCGCGGGTCGGGACGGCGCCGGAAGCCGCGGCGGGGGAGCGCGGCCGGCACCGCGGCCGTGAACGCCCGGTGGCCCAGCGGGGGCAACGGCCGCTCCATGAAGTCGAACCGCATCGCGCGGACGTAACGGACCGCCATCCGCCGCTGCTCGTCGCTGTACGTGTCCAGGAGTCCCTCGCCCGCCTGCCCCCGGTGCACGGCGGCCAGCTTCCAGGCGAGGTTGTGGGCGCCGAGGATGCCGAGGTTCACGCCGTGGCCGCCGGCCCGGTCCCAGGCGTGCGCCGCGCCCCCGGCGAGCAGCGCGCGGCCGTGCCGGAGCCGTGCGGCGATCCGGTCGCCGGGGCGGTCCCGGTCCTGTCCGGCACGGTCCGTCGTCAGGAGCCGGAGCCCCGGGACGCGGAGGGTGTCCGCGACCAGGTCGCGCAGTTCGGCCCGGGAGGGCGCGGCGGCCGGGGCCGTGCCGGGACCGTCCAGGAAGCAGAAGAAGCGGAGGTCCCCGCCGGGCTGAGGGAGGACGAGCAGCGAACGGTGCGGGGCCAGGAAGAGGCGCCCTCCGCCGGGCCGTTCACCCGGCGGCCGGCCCGGCCGGGCGGCGCCCCGGGCGACGAGGAGGCCGACACCGGGGCGGCTCTCGAAGGGGATGCCGAGCCGGTCCCTGACCACACTGGAGACGCCCTCGCAGCCGACGATCCACGGAGCGGCGGCGGACTCGACCCGGCCGTCCCCGTGGCGCAGGGTGAACGCGGCCCGGTCCTCGTGCACCTCGACGCCGGTCAGCTCGGCGCTCCACTCGACGCGGGTGCCGAGCCGGGCGAGCTCCTCGCGGAGCAGGCGTTCCACGTCGTGCCGTGCGACGGCCAGGGGGCGGGCGTGGGCGGACAGAACCCAGCCGGTGGTGAGCTCGCCGAGGAACCGGTCGCGCGCGTGGATCGTGACCGCGTCCGCCTCCCTGCCGTGCCGCCGCAGGACCGCGTCGATCCCCAGGGCGTCGAGCGCCTCGCGGGCCCGCGCCCAGAGCACCAGGGGGCGGACCTCGCGCGCGGCGGCGGTCGCCCTGTCGACGATCCGCACCCGCAGCCCGAGACGGCGCAGGCCGATCGCGAGCGTCAGACCGGCCGGCCCCGCTCCGACCACGCACACGTCCACACCGTCGCCCACCCGGTCACCCGCTCCCCGCTCGCTCGTCCCGCCGCCGATCAGGGTGGGGGCGGAAGATCGGCTTCGACAGGGCGTGCGACGGGGCGCGGGGATCACACCGGCCGGAGCGGAGTCACCACCAGTGCGTCATCTGTTCCGTTTGCGCGACCCCGGGCGGAATCCAGCCGTCCGCGGGAGAGGAACGGCACGTCGGGCCGGGTGGCCGGATCACACCCCCGACGAGGGTCCGCCGCGCGCGCCGGCGAAGCGCCCGGGAGTGGTGCCCACGATCCGCTTGAAGGAACGGTTCAGGTGGGACTGGTCGTAGAAGCCGGTCGCCGCCGCCACGTCGACGGGCGCCCGGCCGTCGAGCAGCAGCTGCCGGGCCCGGTCGATCCGGCGGGCCGTCAGGTACTGGTGCGGTGCGATCCCGAAGGCCCCGCTGAAGGCCCGTACGAGATGCGCGGGGTGCGCGTGCAGCAGCAGGGCGGCCTCGTCCAGGGTGACGCCCTCGACGACGCGCGCGTCGAGCAGCTCGCGCAGGGCATGAGCCACGCCGGGCCCGGCCTCCGGCCCCGGCCTCACCTGCCGGGGCCGCAGATGGCCGCGCAGCCGGTCCCCGACGAGGGCGAGGCGGCTCTGCGCCTCCAGTTCGTCCCCCGGCTCCGCGAGCGCGGCGTGCAGCTGCCCGACGCGCCTCCGCAGCAGCGGGTCGACCAGGTCGGGCGCGTCCACCGCCGGACCGATGAGGCTCGCGTCCAGCTGGGTGCAATCCAGGTAGAGCACCCGCTTCCGGAAGCCGTCGGAGGTCGCGGGGGAACCGTTGTGCGGCACTTGCGGCGGGAGCAGGGACACGGTGTCGCGGGGCGTCCCGCGCTCGTGCCGGTCGAGGTCGTAGCGGACCGCGCCGTCGTCGACGATGAGCAGGGTCCACACGTCGTGCACGTGCATCGGATACGCGTGCTCGGTGAACCGGGCGTGGAAGACCTCCACGACACCCGGCACCCGCGGGCGCCAGGCCGAGACCTCCTGCCGGGTCTCCCCACGAGCCGCCATACGGGAAACCTCTCCTCCGATGAGTGTCGACGAGTGCCGACGAGTGTCGACGAGTGGGGCGCCGGTGGGACGCCGTGCGCGCGGCCACCCCGCGGTCACCTCGCAAGAAACGTACAAGACCGTACGAGGGGCCCGGCGGCAGTCTCGGACCATGACGACGAACGAGCACGCCCCCGTACGCTTCGACACCAAGATCGCCGTGCTGCTGCGCGAGGACCTGGAGACCTGGCAGCGCCTGAACGTGACGGCGTTCCTGGTCAGCGGGCTCGGCACGGAGCTTCCCGAGGTGATCGGCGCGCCCTACGCGGACGCCGACGACACCCCTTACCTGCCGATGTTCCGCCAGCCCGTCCTGGTCTTCGAGGGCGCCGAGGAGACCCTGACCGCCGCCCACGGCCGCGCCCTCGCGCGCGGACTGCCCCGCGCGGTGTTCACCGGCGACCTCTTCACCACGGGCAACGACCGGGACAACCGGGCCGCCGTACGGGCCGTCGGCACGGGACAGCTGGATCTGGTGGGCATCGCCGTGTACGGGCCGCGCAATGCCGTCGACAAGGTGCTGAAGGGGGCCCGGATGCACCCCTGAGGGGGCTCCCCGGTCGCCGCCGTGCCGTCAGCCCGCCGCGCGGTCCGCGCAGTCCAGCAGGACCGGGAGCGCGGCGGCCAGCGCCTCCGTGCCACGGGCGTACGGCAGTCTGAGCCGGTCCCGGAAGCCGTCCACCGGCGAGAACGCCGCGCCCGGCACCACCGACACCCCGTGCCGCCGCGCCAGCTGGGCGAGGGCCTCCGTGTCGGTGCCCGGGACCCGCACCCACAGCGCCGGGCCGCCCGCCGGCCGCGTCCACTCCCAGTGGGGCGCCGCCCCGCGCACCAGCGCCTCCGCCGCGTCCCGCTGCCCCCGCAGCTCGGCCCTGCGCCGGACACGTGCCTCGGGCAGCCCGTCGAGCAGCCGGACCGCGACGAGCTGGTCCACGACCGAGCAGGCCAGGTCCACCGAGGTCTTGATCTCCGCGAGCCGCGCCACCACCTGCGGCGACGACCGCACCCAGCCCACCCGCAGCCCGCCCCAGAACAGCTTGGAGAGCGTGCCGACGGTCACCGTGGAGGTCATCGGGAGCCCCGCGACGAGCGGGACCGGGGCGGTGGCGTCCCCGTCCTCCCCGTCCCCCAGGGCGAGTTCGGCGCAGGCCGTGTCCTCGACCGCGAACAGCTCCCGGTCCGCCAGCACCCGCCGCCACTCCCGCCGCACCGAGTCGCCGAGCGTGCGACCGGTCGGGTTGTGGACCGTCGGCTGGAGGTACACCAGCCGGGGCCGCCCGTGCGCGCACAGCCGCAGCAGCTCGGCGGGACCGGCCCCGTCCGCCCCGTCGCCGCCGACCGGGACCAGACGGGCGCCCCGCGCGCGCAGCGCCTCCAGGGCTCCCCGGTACGTGGGGTTCTCCACCACCACGGTGTCGCCCGGTTCGACCAGCGCCTGCGTCACCAGCCACACCGCCTGCTGGGAGCCCGAGGTCACCAGGATCTGCTCCGCCTCCGTCGCCACCCCCGCCGCCCGGTAGTACGCGGCGATGCCCTCGCGCAACGCGGGGATCCCGTACGGGTGGTAGCCGTCGTCCCCGAGCAGGCCGCGCAGGTCGCCCCCGCTCAGCGACCCGACGGCCTCGGCGACCGCGCCGAGCCCGGGCAGCGCCCCGCTCGACAGGTCGGCGGTCCCGGAGCCCCCCGCCCGCGCGTGGAAGCTCACGAGGCGCCCCTCCGCCACGTACCGGTCGAGCGCACCCGACCCGCGCAGCCGGGACCCGCTGCCCCGCACGCTCTCCAGCCACCCCTCGTGCTCCAGGAGCCCGTACGCGGCCGTCACGGTGGACCGGCTCACCCCCAGGACCAGCGCCAGTTCGCGCTGCGAGGGCAGCACGCTGCCGCCGGCGACGTCCCCGCGCTCGGCCAGCTCCCGCAGCGCGTCGGCGAGGCGGCGCGGCAGCGGCCCCGCTCCCTCCGACGACCAGCCGGTGAGGAGCCGTGACAGACGGGTCGAAGCAATCCTGGCCATGGCCCCCATCTTGCTCCACGGCGCCCGCGCCCCGGTCACCGCGGCGCAGGCCAATCCGGCCCGACTGGTCGTTGTCCTCGCAGGTCACCCGACGGAGGATCGTCACGGCGGGACCGGTGGACGGGACCGGGACACAGGGCGGGACCGGGAGAAGGGTGAGGGCATGGCGACCGTCGTGCTGGTCGGCACACTGGACACCAAGAGCGAGGAGTACGCCTGGCTGCGCGAGCGGCTCAGGGAGTACGGCAGTGAGGTCCTCCTCGTCGACACGGGGGTCATGCCGCCGTCCGCCCAGGCACCGGCGGCCGACGTCTGCGCCGACGTCGTGGCGCGGGCCGCGGGACACGACCTGGCGAGTCTCCGCGCCGCCGGGGACCGCGGGGCGGCCGTCACCGCCATGGCGCAGGGTCTCACCCGGATCGTCGTCGACCTCTACCGCAAGGGGAGGCTGCACGCCGTGCTGGCCGCGGCCGGCAGCGGGGGCTCCGCGATCGCCGCCCCGGCCATGCGGGCCCTGCCCATCGGCGTCCCCAAGGTGCTCGTCAGCACCATGGCCGGCGGTGACGTCTCCCCGTACGTCGACAGCAGCGACCTCACGCTGATGTACAGCGTCGTCGACATCTCCGGGCTCAACGCCGTCTCCCGGCAGGTCCTCGGCAACGCGGCGGCCGCCGCGGCCGGAATGGCCCGACGCCACGAGCGCAACCACGACGAGTCCGCTGGCCGGGGACGGCCGGTCGTCGCGGCCACCATGTTCGGCGTGACCACCCCGGCCGTGGACACGGCCCGCGCCCGGCTCGCCGAACTCGGCTACGAGGTCCTCGTCTTCCACGCCACCGGCGCGGGCGGCCGGGCCGTCGAGAAGCTCGCCAGGGACGGCATGCTCGACGGCGTCCTCGACCTGACCACCACCGAACTCGCCGACGAGCTCGTCGGCGGCGTGCTCAGCGCCGGACCGTCCCGGCTCACCGCCGCGGGGGCCGTCGGCATCCCGCAGGTCGTCGCGCCGGGCGCCCTTGACATGGTCAACTTCGGCCCCGCCGCGACCGTCCCGGAGCGGTTCGCCGGACGCCGGCTGCTCGCCCACAACGCGACGGTCACCCTGATGCGCACCACCGCGGGCGAGATGGCGGAACTCGGCACCGGGATGGGCCGCAAGCTCCGCGCGGCCCGCGGTCCCGCCGAGGTCTTCTGGCCCCTGCGCGGTGTCTCCGCCGTCTCCACGGCCGACGGACCCTTCGCCGACCCCGAGGCGGACCGCGCCGGGCTCGACGCGCTGCGCGCCGCCGTCCTGGGCGGCGAGGTCCGCGTCCACGAGCTCGACGCCCACGTCAACGACCCCTCCTTCGCGGTCGCCATGGCCGACCGCCTCCACCGGCTGATCGCGGAGAACCCCCGTGGGGTGGACCGTTGACGACCGAGGATCCCCGCGCGGTGGACCGTTGACCGTCGAGTGACCCGCCGCACCGCCGCATTGCCGACCGCCGAGCACCGACAGCCCCCGCACCACCGACCGCCGAGTCACCGAGTCAGCGAGACACCGAGTCAGCGAGACATCGACACACCCGAGGAGAGACCAGCGTGAACACCCGGACCACCCTCAGCCGCCAGGACGTGCTCGACCGGCTGCGCGCCCAGGTCGCCGCGGGCCGCCCGATCGTCGGCGCGGGCGCGGGGACCGGCCTGTCCGCCAAGTGCGCCGAGGCCGGCGGCGTCGACCTGCTGATCCTCTACAACTCCGGCCGCTACCGGATGGCCGGCCGGGGCTCGCTCGCCGGCCTCCTCCCGTACGGCGACGCCAACGCGATCGTCCAGGACATGGCCCGCGAGGTGCTGCCCGTCGTCCGCGACACCCCCGTCCTCGCCGGAGTCTGCGGCACCGACCCGTTCCGGCGCATGGACCTCTTCCTGGACGAGCTCAAGGCCATGGGCTTCGCCGGAGTGCAGAACTTCCCCACGGTCGGTCTGTACGACGGCACCTTCCGGGTCAACCTGGAGGAGACCGGCATGGGGTACGGCCTGGAGGTCGACATGATCCGCGCCGCGCACGAGCGCGACCTGCTCACCGCCCCGTACGTCTTCGACCCCCAGCAGGCCGCCGACATGACCGCCGCCGGAGCCGACGTCCTCGTGCCGCACGTCGGACTCACCACCAAGGGCGCCATCGGCGCCGGCACGGCCATGACGCTCGACCAGGCGGCCGCCGCCGTCCAGGAGATGCACGACGCGGCCAAGCGGGTGAACCCCGACGTCCTCGTCCTCTGCCACGGGGGACCCATCGCGGAACCCGAGGACGCCCGCCACGTCCTGGAGCACACCAGCGGCGTCGTGGGCTTCTTCGGGGCGTCCTCGATCGAACGCCTGCCCACCGAGCGGGCCATCACGGAACAGACCCGCGCCTTCAAGGACCTCGCGACCGGCTGACCCCTGTTAGTGGCGTGCCGTACAACTGAGAACGCGGCAGACGGCGGGACAGGGGGACACACATGGAGGCATTCGCGGACCGGAGGCGCGTCGACCGCGCGCCCCTCGTCGGACGCGACCGGGAACTCGCCCGGCTGGACGCCCTGCTGCGCGCCCGGGCCGGCGGTGCGGGCCCGGTGGCCGTGGACGTCACGGGGGAGCCCGGCATCGGCAAGACGCGCCTGCTCACCGAGTTCGCGCTCCGGGCCGGGCGGCACGGGCCGACGGTCCTGCACGGCCGCGCGGGACCGGTTCCCGAGCCCGGCACCCCCTACCAGCCCTTCCTGGACGCCTTCGCCGATCTGGACCACCGCGACCGGGCGGCCGCGCCCGACCTGGCCGACCTCGCGGAGCGCGTCGAGACCGCCGGAGAGGCGCGACGGATCGCGGCCGCCCTGACCCGGGTCGCCGCGCCCGGACTGGTGCTCGTGCTCGACGACCTCCACACCGCCGACCCCGCCTCCGTCGCGCTCGTCGACCACCTCCTCCGCCACCCGCCGAGGGCACCGTTCCTCCTGGTCCTCGCCCGGCGCGAGCGCCAGACCCCGCCCGCCCTGGCGGCCGCCCTCGCGCGTGCCGAGGACACCGGGTCCCTCGCACCGCTCTTACTCGCCCCCCTGACGCCCGAGGACTGCGCCGAGGGCTTCGGGGCCGGACTGCCGCCCGCGCTGGCGCGCGAGATCCACGCCGCGAGCCGTGGCTACCCGCTCTACTACCGGGCGCTCGCGCACACCCGCACGCGCGGGGCCGAGGCCCCCCACCCCGGGCCGGTGGCCGCCCTCCTGGCCGAACTCGCCCCGCTCGACCCGGCCCGGCGGTCGGCCGTGGAGGCGCTGGCGGTCCTCGGCGACAGCGCGACCGCCGAACTGCTCACGACGCTCATCCGACCCGACCGGCACCCCGCTCGGCCGGCGCTCCGGGAGACGGCACTCCAGGCCGAGAGGCCCCAGGACGAGACGCACCAGGACGGGGCGCTCCAGGACGGGACGCCCCAGGACGAGACGCCCCAGGACGGGGCGCTCCAGCGGGAGACGCCCCAGGAGGAGGCGTTACCGCGAGAGGCGCTCTCGGAGCAGGCGCTCCAGGACGAGACGGGCGAAACACTGCGGGAGCTCGTGCGGCGGGACCTCGTCCGGTGCGGTCCCGACGGGCGCGGCCTGGTGCTGCGGCATCCCGCGCTGCCCGAGCTGGTCCTCGGCGCGCTCGACCCCTGGCGGCGCCGGGAGCTGCACCGGCGGGCCGCCCGGGCGCTGGCCGAGGCCGGGGCTCCGCTGACCGAGCGCGCCCCGCACCTGCTCCGGTCCACGGCCGTCTGGGACCCGGTCACCGCGGCCGAGCTGACCGAGGCCGCCGAGCGGATCGGGGCGGCCGACCCCGCGCGCGCCGCCGACTGGCTGGGCGCCGTGCTCGACCTGCTGCCCGCCGGGGCCGAGCACCGCCCGGCCCGGCGCGAACTGACGCTCCGCCGGGCCCGCGCCCTCGGCGCGGCGGGCCGCGTCGCGGAGAGCCGGGACCTCCTCCATCCCCTCATCGACGGCGGCCACCCCGGGGCGGACGGACCCGGGGACCCGGAGCCGCTGACCTCCGCCGTGCTGCTGTGCGCCTTCACGGAGCGCCACCTCGGCCGGTATCCCGAGGCCGACGCCCTGCTCCGCCGCGAGCTGGAGCGGAGCCCGGGGCCCCGGCCGGACCTGCGGACCCGGCTGGTCGTCGAGTGGGGCTGCCGCGCCCTGTTCGCCGCCCGCTACCCCCAGGTCCGCGCCACCGTCGCCGAGACCCTCGACGCGGCCCGCCGGCGCCGCGACGACACCGGCACGGCCGAGGTCCTCACCCTGGCCGCCCTCGGCGAGGCGTACGAGGGCGGGACCGCCGCCTCCCGCGTCCACGCCACCGAGGCCGCCGCGCTCACGGACGCCCTCACCGACGGCCGACTGGCCGAGCACGCCGAGTCGTTGGTGCGCCTCGGCTGGAGCGAGGCCTTCCTGGAGCGGTACGGCGCGGCCGAGCGGCACACCGCCCGGGGCATCACCGTGGCCCGCCGCGCCGGACGGCCCTTCGCCCTCTCGCAGCTGCTGCTCTGCTCCGCGTACGTCCACCTCCTGACCGGCAGGGTCGCCGTCGCGCTCGACCGGGCCGAGGAGGCCCTCGCGGTCGCCCGCGCCCTGGGCGGCGCCGAACTCATCGGCTTCAGCGGGGCGATGCGGGCCACCGTGCTCCTGCACGCCCGGCCCCTCGGCGCCCCCGAGGCACCCGCCGCCGCCGAGGAGGCCGCGGCGGCCGTCGGGACCGCCGAGGGCTGGTGGGCCACCCAGGCCCGGTCCATGCTCGCCCACACCGTCCCGCCCGGCCGCGACCCGCACCGGGTCCGGGAGGTGCTCGTGCGCGCGGGCGGCGACCGCGACCTCTCCCGGCTCCAGCCGTCCCTGCGCCCCGGCTACTTCGAACTGCTCTCCGGGGCGGCCCTCGCCGCGGGGGACCTCCCGGAGGCCGAGCGCACCGCCCGCCTCGCCCGGGCGGAAGCAGAGGCCCTCGGGCTGCCCCAGCAGTGCGGCGCGGCCCACCGCGCCCGGGGCCGCGTCCTCGCCCATCGGGGCGAACCCGGCTCTGCGGCAAGGGAGTTCACGGAGGCGGCGCGGGACGGCGCGCGCTCGGGCGCGATCCTGCGCGAGGCCCAGAGCCTGCTCCTCGCGGCCCCGCAGCTCCAGGCCTCGGGCGACGGTCCGCAGGCCGCCGCCGTGTGGCGCAGGGGCCGCCGCCTGGCCGTCGAGGCGGGCGCCCGCATGCTGGTGGACCTGGCCGACCGGAGCCGGCCCGCACCATCCCGCGCCGGCACCGCGGGCGGGCCGCTCGCCGTCCTCACCCCGCGCGAGCGGGAGATAGCGGCCCTCGTGGCCGAGGGCCTCACCAATCAGGCGATGGCGGACCGGCTCTGTCTGAGCCCCCGCACCGTCGAGAGCCACGTGGCCCGGGTCTACCGCAAGACGGGGGTGGAGACCCGGGCGGGCCTGGCCTCGCTGGTCGTCCGGGACGCAGCGGCGGGCGGTCGGTCCCCGCGCGGATAGGCGGCGGCCACCCGGCCCTCGACGTCGGCCCTCAGGTGGGCCACGCGTAGGTGTCGGGCAGACAGACGATCAGCCCCGCCGCGTTCCCGAGGAGCGTCGACCCCGGGGTGAGGGCGGTGCGCGGCCCGGGCCGGCCGACCACCCGGCTCACGCGCACCCCCGTGCCCGGGCCGCCCCCCGCTCTTCCGGGCCGTACCGGCCACCCCGGCCGGTCCCCGTGCCGCCGACCTCGCCGTACACGTCCACCTGATAGGGCCCGGGCGGCCCGTACGGCTCGGGGAGGCTCCGCAGCGAGGCCCGCGCGCGGTCCGGTTCCCCGTCGCCCGGCAGCCCGCGCGCCGCCTCCCGCAGGGCCTCCTCCTCGACCACGTCGGCGGCGTCCGCGCCCCACACCTCCCGTACGCGCCGGGCCCTGGACTGCAGGGAGTGCGCGGCGGCGGCGTGGTCACCGGCCGACCGCCACAGGTCCGCCGCCCGCTCATAGGCGCGGGCCGCCTTCTCCGGCGCCCCGGCCGCGCAGAGCGCGTACGCGGTGAGGTGGCTCAGGGCCGCGCCGTGGTGCCGGTCGTCCCACCGCCTGGCCTCCGCCTCGGCGTACGCGAAGTCTCCGGCGGCCCGGCCGGGTTCGCCGAGGCACAGCGCGCAGTACGCGAGCCAGGCCCTGGCCCGTACCCGTGCCGTCTCGTCGTCGTCGCCGTCCCCGGAGAGCCCGGACAGGGCCTCCTCCAGGACGGCGGAGGCCGCACGCCAACGGCCCCGCTCCGCCTGCGCGATGCCGAGCGCGAGGCGGGCGAGGGTGCTCAGGCGGCTGTCCCCGGTGACCCCGTCGGCGTGCCGCACGGCCTCCGCGAGCAGGGCCGTCTCGGTGTCCCCGTCCGGTTCGCCTCCGGACAGGGCGAGCGTCCGCGCGAGGGCGAGACACTGCCGCGCCCGGTCGGCACCGGGTAGCGGCGTGGCGGCCCGGAGGACCCGGGCCGCCTCCTGCGGGGCGCCGGTGGCGCGGAGCACCCCGGCGAGGAGCAGCTCGCTCTCGGCGGCCTGCCACGGCCGCCCGCCGGTGCGGTGGTCGGTCACGGCGGCCCGCAGCCGGACGAGCGCGGCGGCCGGGTCGTCGGGCACGGTGACGCGGCCGAGCAGCGTCCGGGCCTCGGCGAGCACCCGGAGGACCGCCGGGTCCGCCCGGTGCGGCGTGACGAAGGCGATCAGCCGGGTGAGGTCGCGGCGCAGGGCGGTGGCCTCGGCGGCCGGGTCGGGGCCGGTGTCGAGGAGGTCCGCGCGGGCCCGGCAGCGCAGCAGGAGCACCGTGGCGGTCTCGGCGGCGGTGGCCTGCCCGGTGGTGTGCAGGACCCTCGCCCGCTCGCCGAGGGCCGCGAGCCCGGCGCAGACCGTCGCCCCCGGCTCCGGCTCGCTGAGCAGCGCCCGGGCCCGCGAGACGAGGGCCTTGCCGCGCCGCCCGGCCCGTTCGTGCAGGCCCGCGGCGCGGGAGAAGAGCGGGCCTGCGGCCGGCCGGGCCCGGCCCCGGCAGTCGAGCGCGGTCGCGTCCAGCGCGTCGGCGTGGTCGCCGGGCGCGAGGGGGTGGCCCGCGCGCCGCAGGGCGGTCGACGCCCGCTCCCAGGCGCCGCCGGCCGACGGGTGCCCTTCGGCGGTGAGCCGCCGGGCCCGGCGGAGCAGCTCGTGCGGGTCCCCCGGTCCCTCGGCGGCCGGGGCCCCGGCCGCGTACCGGGACACGCCGGGAAGGGGGTCGTCGGGCGAGCGGCTGCTCATGCGGGCTGCTCCGGGGAGAGACGGGGGAGGGGACGCGCGGCGAGAGGCCCGCGCACGGGGATCGCTCCGACTGTTGCACCCCCGCCCGTCCCCGCACATCCGTAGAATTACGGAACCCTCGGCGCCGCCCGGCCGGCCGGCGCCCGCCTGCCGGTCCCGCCAGCAGCGCCCGACCCACCGGTCCTGTCCGTCCCACCCCTCCCGTCGGCCCCACCCGCCCCGCAGGCCCGGAGGATCCGAGGGACCGGGGGCCGGGGGCCGGGGGAAGGGGAGATCCGGGATCCCCGGGTGTCCAGGGCCCGCACCGATCGGCGGCACCGCACAGCGTCCGCACCGATCGGCGGCGCCGCGCAGCGCCCGCACCGATCGGCCGCACTGCGCAGCGCCCGCCGTCGGCTCCTCGGCTAGGGTGAATCGGTAGGTATTGAGCCCCCCGGGGCCAGGCCGATGCGTAGGTCGAGGCGTTGGAGACTGATCAGTCGTCGAGCAGGGTTCCGCAGCCGCCCCGGGCGGCCGTCGGGGACGCGGGCGTGCTCCGGGAGCTGCTGCCGATCGCTCTCTGGCGGGAGGACGCCGAGGGCCGGATCGTCGAGTGGTCGCTCGCCGCGCAGGACCTCCTCGGCCACCGGCCCGAGCACGCGCTCGGGAGGCTCGCCACCCCGCTCCTCGTCCCCGACGCGAACCGCGAGCTCGCCGAGCGGCTCACCGACCGCGTGCAGGCGGGCGAGACCATGGTCGGCACCCTGCCCGTCCGCCACCGCGACGGGCACACGATCGCCATGGAGATGTGGATCGTCCCGGCCGCCGACCCGGAGGGCCGCCCGGGGGCCCTGCTCATCGCCGTGGAGACCTCCGAGGTCCTGCGGATGCGGGAGAACCTGGCGGCGATGGAGAGCCTCTTCACCCAGTCGCCCATCGGTCTCGCGCTGCTCGGCCCCGACCTGCGCTTCCTGCGCGTCAACGACGCCCTGGCCCGGATGAACGGCGTCCCGGCCGCGCGGCACGTGGGGCACCGGCTCACCGAGGTCGTGCCCGGCGTCAACGCCGCCTCCCTCGAAGCGCTCATGCGCCAGGTCCTGGAGAGCGGTACGGCGGTGGTGGACGCCCGGCGGGTCGGCCGTACCCCCGCGGACCCCGACCGCGACCACATCTGGTCCTGCTCCTACGCCCCGCTCGCCGACCGCGCCGGCACGCGGCCGCTCGGGCTCATCGCCTCCCTGGTCGACATCACCGAGAGCCAGGAGGCGCACACCGAGGTCGAGCGCGCCCGCCACCGGTTCGCGCTGCTCGCGGAGGCCGGGGCGCGGATCGGCACGACCCTGGACCTCCGGCAGACGGCCGAGGAGGCCGTCCGCTTCCTCGTGCCCCAGCTGGCGGACTCGGCCGACGTGCAGATGCTGGAGTCCGTGCTCGCACCCGACGATCCGGCCGCCTCCACCCGGGGGGTGCTGCGGCGCCTGGCGGCCCGCTTCCCCGACCCGAGCGCCCCCACGGCCCTCCTCGTTCCCGGGCAGACCTTCCAGATCCCCCTCGACTCGGTGTACGAGCAGGTGGTCGGCCGAGGTCGGCCGACCAACCTCTACACGTCCGACATCCCGGCGCTCTTCACCGATCCGCGCACCGAGGCGCTCCGCGCCTACTTCGCCACCCGCACCGGCTCGGCCCGGCTCGTGCCGCTCGTGGCCCGGGGCCAGGTGCTCGGGGCGATCACGGTGACCCGGCTGCGGACCCGCGAGCCCTTCGACGCGCAGGACTGCGTCCTCATCGACGAGGTCGTCGCGCGCGCCGCCCTGAACATCGACAACGCCCGGCTCTACACGACCCAGCGCGAGGCCGCCCTGACCCTCCAGCGCAGCCTCACCAACAACGAACTGCCCGCCGTCACCGGACTGGAGCTCACCGGCCGCTACCTCCCGGCGAGCTCCCACGACGTCGGCGGCGACTGGTTCGACGTCATCGCCCTGCCCGGCGGCAGGACGGGCCTGGTCATCGGCGACGTCATGGGGCACGGCATCCACGCGGCGGCCGTCATGGGCCAACTCCGCACCGCGGTGAGGACCCTGGCCCGCCATGACATCCCGCCGGCCCGCATGCTCAGCTCCCTGGACGCCGTCGTGGCCGACCTCGGCGAGGACGAGATGGCGACCTGCGTGTACGCGGTGCACGACCCGGCCACCGGCGGCTGGGTCATCGCCCGCGCGGGCCATCCGCCGCCGGCCGTCGCCACCCCGGACGGCACCATCACCTTCCTCGAAGGGGAGCCCGGGACCCCGCTGGGCACCGGGGCCCACGACTTCGGCACGCAGGAGGTCGTCCTGCCCGAGGGCGGACTCCTCGTCCTCTACACGGACGGCCTCATCGAGGCCCGCGGCCGGGACCTCGACCAGGGCATGCGGCAGCTCGCCGAGGCGCTGCGGCCCCTCGACCGGCCCCTCGGCACGCTGTGCGACGAGGTCCTCGGGCGGCTCCTGGTGGGGGCCGCCCAGGACGACGTGGCGATGCTCCTGGCCCGTACGACCCGCTGACGTCCTCCCGCGTCCCGCTACCGGAGCGTGCGGTGGAGGTCGCGGAGGAGGGCGATCTCCGCGCCGTGGTGCAGGAGCTCCTGGTTCACCCACCAGACGATCTCCAGGAAGGGGTCCTCCGCGTCGCTCCCGTGCGGGTACGTGCAGTGGCCCACCGTGTCGAGGGCCTCGTCGTCCACGGACAGCAGCGCCCGGCGCCAGGCGGTGGCGGCGGCGTCGAAGGCCGCCATGGCGCCGACGGCGTCCCCGGCCACCGGATGGTCGTCGCGGGTCAGGGTGCGGCTGCCGTCGGTGTGGTCGGCGCGCAGGGCGAGCATCTCGGAGAGGTGGCTGAGCCGCCAGGCGATCGTCGTGAACGGCGGCGGCACGGGGTGCGGAGGAGGCGTCGTGTCACGCCCCCACGCGCCGCCGCCCACCAGGAGCGTCGCGCCCCTCCCCGGTCCCTCGGCGTGCCGCCGGACCGACCAGCAGCCGGGCACGGGCTCCCACAGGTACTCCGCGTCGGTCATCGGGCCGACCTCGACGTCCGTGCCGTTGCCGCTGTCCACCACGGGTCCCGCCATCCGGTCGGCGAGCCGCTTCCGGGCGAAGTCGAACTGGTCGAGGAGGGGGACGAGCCGCTCGGGCAGGGGCACGGGAACGCTCCGGATCACACGGGGGGACAGGGCGGTCGTACCCTGCCACAGGGGATTGCCCGCCGCCCGTGAATATCCCCGGAGCCGGACGCCCTCTGTCCCCGGAGCCCGACGCCTCCGGAGCGCGCTGCGGGGTCCGCGCCATGACGGGCGGCCGTCATGGCGTGACATCCGTTCCATGACGATCCGTCACATTGCGGAGTGCGCGCGGTGACGGATCGTCACATGTCGGCTCAGGCGCGGTCGATGTGCACGCTGGTCGACTTCACCCGGGCGATGGCCTGCACGCCGACCTCCAGGCCCAGCTCCTCCACGGCCTCGCGCGTCAGCATCGACACGAGCCGGTGCGGGCCGGCCTGGATCTCGACCTGGGCGGCGATGTCGCCGAGTTTGACGGCGGTCACGATCCCGGGGAACGCGTTGCGGGCCGAGGTGTACGACCCGTCGTCGCCCCCGGCGGCCCCCTGTCCGACCTCGATGGAGAAGGCGGCCAGGTCGCGGCCGTCGATGAGCCGCCGACCGTTCTCGTCGCGGTGGGTCGGGATCCGGCCGGCGTCGGCCCAGCGGCGTGCCGTGTCGGGGCTGACGCCGAGGAGGCGTGCGGCCTGACCGATGGTGTAGGACTGCATGACGATCACGTTAGGACGTTGGAGGTCTCACGTGCAAGGAATTCAGGCGAATTTCATCGCATGTGCCATCCTTCACGCCGGGGCGGGTCGGAGAGCGCCGGGATTCAGGCCGTCCCCGACCGCCGTCCGACCGCCTCGACGAGCGGGAGCAGCCGGTGCGGCACCCGCTCGCGCAGCGCGATCTCGGTGCGGGTGCGGACCACGCCGGGCAGCTGGATCAACCGCTGGATGACATCCTCCAGATGTCCGGCGTCCCGCGCCACCACCCGCGTCAGGAGATCGCCGCCGCCGGTGATCGAGAAGGCCTCCACGATCTCCGGCACCGCCGCGAGCGCGTCGCCGACCTCGTCCAGGTGTCCCTGGGTGACCTCGACGTGCACGAAGGCGAGCACCGGGTGCCCGAGGGCGGCGGGGGAGAGGACCGGCCCCGTGGCCGTGATCACCCCGTCCCGCTCCAGGCGGTCGATCCGCGCCTGGACGGTGCCCCGCGCGACCCCGAGGATCCGCGCGTACTCGCGGACGCTCGTCCGGGGCTGCTCGATCAGCAGCCGCAGGATCCGCGTGTCGAGCGCGTCCACCGCCATGCTCCGTCGGCCTCCTTCGCCCCGGCTCGTCCGGTTTCCGACTGTACCCATGCCCCGGCGGACCGGACGCGGCGGGGAAGCGTGTCCCGACCGGCCGCTCCCGTCCGGGGAGGCCGCGCGATGGGCCCGCGCTCCCGCCGGGTGCCCGACTGGTCCGTTGGTCCGTCGGTGGCCGGGTCGTGCGGCGACAAGGCGGGCCAATGGCCCACCCGACCGGCTCTGAGTTGAGCCAGCGGCACCCGGATGGTTTCCTTGTCCCATCCAGGTACTTTCGGCGCCGCAGCGCCGGGGCGGCGACGAGGCCGGTCCGGACCGCGGCGCCTTCGTCGTGTCCGCGCGCTCCCACCACCCCGGGACACCGCGCGACGGGACGGAAGGCAAGACAAGGGGGCGGCTCACCGCCGTGAAGAGGATGTTCGTGGCGCCGGATCCGGGGCGCGTCAGACTGAGGAACTCGCTGCGGGCCGTCGTGGGGATCGCGCTCGCCGTCGCCCTCGCGGAGCTCGCCGGGCTCTCGCTCACCGCTTCCATCACGGGCGGTCTCGCCGCACTGCTGGCGCTGTTCACCGTGACCGACAGCACCGTCCGCGCCCAGTTCACGACCACCCTGCTGCTGCCCGCCGCCGGGTTCCCCGTGCTCGCCGTCGCGACCGCGCTGCACGACCTCACCCCGCTCAGGGACCTCGCCTTCCTCGCCACCGTCTTCTGCGGCGTCTACGCCCGGCGCTGGGGCCCGCGCGGCCACGCGCTGGGGATCTTCGCCTTCATGAACTTCTTCACCACCCAGTTCCTGCACGCGGTGCCCGGCCAGCTCCCCGAGCTCTTCGCCGCCGTCGGCATCGCCCTGGCCGCGGCGGCCACGGTGCGCTTCGTCCTGTGGCCGCTGGAGCGCCGTACGCCCCCCGCCGCCGTCCCGGCCCCGCTGCCCGGCACCGGTCTCGCCCGCGTGACCACCCGGCAGGCCGTGCAGGCCGCCGCCGCCTGCGGCGTGGCGCTGGCGATCGGCCAGGTGCTCTCCGAGGACCGCTGGTACTGGGCCGTCGGCACGACCTGGTGGATCTTCGTGAACACGGTGTCGCGGGGCGAGACGCTCGTACGCGGCTTCCGCCGGGTCCTCGGCACGGTGATCGGCATCGCCGTCGGCATGGTCGTCGCCATCCCGCTGCACGGCGCGCCGGTGCCGACCGCCCTCCTGGTCGCCCTGTGCGTCTTCGGGATCTTCTACGCGGCGCCCGTCTCCTACAGCTGGATGATGCTGGCCGTCACCGTGATGGCCGGCCTGCTGTACGGACTCCTCGGCGTGCTCGACCCGGCACTGCTCGTGCTGCGCCTGGAGGAGACCGCCGTGGGCGCGGCCGCCGCCGCGCTCGCCGTCCTCCTGATCCTCCCGGTCACCACCCACGCGATCAACGACGCCTGGATCCAGCGGGCCCTTCGGGGCGTGCACGCCGCCACCTCCGCCTCCCTGCGGCGCCTGTCCGGCGAACCCGACGCCGACCCGACCCCGCACGCCACGGAGCTGGAGCTGGTCCTCGGACGCGTGCGGCTCTCCCTCGCGCCGCTGGTCCACCCGCTGAGCCCGTTCCGGGGCCGGAAGGCCCGCGCCCGCCAGGTCCTCGCGCTGCTCGACGAGTGCGCCGAGGAGGTGCGCGGACTGACGGCGGTCGCGGCCGACCCCGCCGCGAGCCACGACGCCCGGCTCGCGGCGGCCTGCTGGCGCGTCGAGGCCGCCGTGGAGCGGCTCACGTCCCCCCGCGGCGACCGCGCGATCGACCGGGACACCCCGGCCGCCGAGGCCGCTCACCTGGCCGCCGGCCAGGGCGCGCTCGGCCACGTGAGCGGCCTGGAGAAGCTCCTGGCCGCCCTGGACGAACCTCTGCGCACCCCCAGGGGCCCGCTGCTCGTCCGCTCCTGACGCGGGAGGTCCCCTGCGGGGCGGCCCGGCCCTTCCCCGCAGGCGAGGCGCCTTCACGGCACCTGACGCCGCAGCCCTCCCGAGAGGGCTCCGCCGCTCCGGACGGGACACCCGCTCCGTCCCCGCTTTGGTCTAGACCGCCTGCTACCGTCGGCGCCACGAGACGACGGCCGGTCGCGCACGACCGGCCCCGGGGCAGGGGAGGCGCCGTGAGCGGCACAGGGACGGACCAGAGCCGGAGCGCGGTACGGGCGTACATCGGCTCCTTCACCTCGGCGGGCGGCCGCGGCGTCCTCGCCGCGGACGTGGACCCGGAGACCGGCGCGCTCACCGTCACCGGCGGCAGCGACGCCGTCGCCGACCCCTCCTTCCTCGCCCTCGACGGGCCTGTCCTGCACGCCGTGTCCGAGACCGGGACGGGCACCGTCGCCGCCTTCGACGTCACCGGCCCCGCGCCCCGGCCGCTCGGCACCCCCGCCCCCGTCGACGGTGCGGGTCCCACCCACCTGGCGCTCGCCGCCGGACACCTCCTCACCGCCAACTACACCTCCGGCAGCGTCACCGTCCTGCCGCTGGCCGAGGACGGCACGGCCCGTCCCGCCACCGCCGTCCTGCGGCACGAGGGCAGCGGCCCCGTCGCCGACCGCCAGCACGGCCCGCACGCCCACCAGGTGCTCCCCGACCCGAGCGGCGACTGGGTCCTCAGCGTGGACCTCGGCACCGACTCCGTACGGATCTGCGCCCTCGACCCCCGGACCGGGACGCTCACCCTCCACGGCGAGACCGCGCTGCGCCCCGGCACCGGACCGCGCCACCTCGCGTTCCACCCGGACGGCACGCACGCGTACGTACTGAACGAGCTGGAGCCCACCCTCACCGTCTGCCGCTGGGACGCCGCGCGGGGCGTCCTCGAACCGCTCGCCGAGACCCCGGTCGTCCCCGAGGGCACGACCGGCCCCAGCTACCCCTCCGAGGTGGTCGTCGCCCCCGACGGACGCTTCCTCTGGGCCGCCGTGCGCGGCGACGACACCCTCGCCGTGCTCGCCCTCGACGCGGACGGAGCGCGCGCCCGCCTCACCGCCACCGTGCCCTGCGGCGGCACCTGGCCCCGCGACCTCACCCTCGACCCCACGGGCCGGCACCTCTACGCGGCGAACGAGCGCTCCGGCGACGTCACCTGGTTCACCCTCGACCCGCGGACCGGCGTCCCCGTGCGCGCGGGCGCGGTCGAAGCCCCCGCGGCCTCCTGCGTCGTCCTCGGCTGACCGGCCCGACGCCCGCCCCACACGCCGAAGGGCCCGCACCGGACGTGTCCGGCGCGGGCCCTTCCGTACGGCTCAGAGCGCGGGCGCGCCCTGCGGCTGCTGCGGCGGGATGCCCAGCGCGGCGGTGTACTGCGAGAGGACCAGCTTGCCGATGGCGGGGTAGGCGCCCAGCGGTTCGGCGGCGGCGCAACCGGCCTCCTTCGACGCCTCTTCGAGCAGACCCTCGGCCAGCTCCGGGCCGATCAGGTACGGGGCGAGGGCCAGCTGCTCCGCACCGGCGGCGCGCAGCTGGTCGGCCACGGAGGTGATGGAACCCTCCTGGTCGAGCGCGGCGGCCATCACCGGGACGGCGAGGCGCGCGGCGAGCAGCATGCCGGTGATCCCGGCGGCCTGCACGGCCTCCTCGCCGCCGACCGTGGCCAGGATGATGCCGTCGGCGGCCGTCGCGACCGTGAACAGGCGGGCGCGGTCGGCGCGGGCCAGACCGGCCTCGGACAGCCGCACGTGCAGCGCCTCGGCGAGCAGCGGGTGCGGGCCGAGGACGTCGGTCAGCTCGGCGGTGTTGCCACCGTCCATGAGGGCCTGGCGGACCTGGCGCATCTGCACGCTGTCCGGGCCCGCGAGCAGCGGGACGACGACCGCGGCCGGGCCCGTGGGGGCGGTGGCCTCGCGGCCGGCGGCCAGGGCCAGCTGGTACCGCTCGGTGCGCAGGGTGGCGGCCGTCGTCAGGACGGTCGCGAGCGAGGGGTACTCGCTGTCGTCGCCCTCCAGGAAGCCGATCGCGGCCTCCAGGCCGGGCAGCTCGGAGCGGGCGATGCTCACGACCTCTTCGGCCAGCGAGCGTATGGCGGCGGACGGCGCGCCGGGCACGGCGAGAACCAGTGCGGGAGCGCCCTCGGGCGCCGCCGCGGGTTCGGGGCGACGGTGCCGCCCGGACTGGCGGGGTCGAGGCATTCGTACAGGCAGGCCGGAAGCAGGCCCAGTGGGGGAGCTCATGGCGCCGCATGCTACTGGTTTCGCCCGCCGCGCCGTTGGCTGAGGTGCGGTCACGCGTCTTCTGCCCCCCTATGTCCGCTCTCGGCCCCCGCTTCCGTTCCGCCCCCCTCGTGCCCTCGCGCCGAGCGGACCCCCGCCCGCTCCCGCGCACCCGCTCCCACCTGCGCGGACGGTTCGCCCGGGCCGGTCAGGCGCCGAACAGGCGGAGCAGCGCGGGGTCTTCCGGCAGGCGCAGCGTGCCGGTGGCGTGCGCGGCGGCCAGCGCGACCGCCCCGGCGAGCGGATCGCCCGCCGGCTCCACCGTCCGCGCCGTCGGCAGCGACTCCCCGAGAGCGGCCCGCAGGGGGCCGAGCAGCGGCTCGCCCATCCTGAAGAGCCCCCCGGTGAGGGCCACCGCCGCACCCGGCTCCGGCGGGCACGCGGCCTCGGCGGCCTCGGCGATGTGCGCGGCGGCCCGCGCGAGGATCCCGGCCGCCACCGGATCCGTGGCGGCGCAGTCCCCCACCTCGGGCGCGAAGGAGGCGAGTACGGCGGGCCGGTCCGTCCGCGGATAGAGCACGCCCGCGAGGCCGGCCGCGGGCCCGAAGCGCTTCTCGGCCCGGGCCAGGAGCGTCTCCGAGCCGCCGCGGCGCCCGTCGTGCGCGCGCATCGCCGCCTCCAGGCCCGCCCGGCCGATCCAGGCACCGCTGCCGCAGTCGCCCAGCAGATGGCCCCAGCCGTCGGCCCGCCGCCAGGACGTCAGATCCGTGCCGAGCGCGATCAGCCCCGTACCGCCCGCGACCACGACACCCGGCCGCTGCCCGAGCGCCCCGGCGTACGCGGTGACCGCGTCGGCCGCGAGCACGAGCCGGCGCACGCCCCACGCCTCGGCGAAGGCACCCGGCAGCTCGGCCCGCAGCTCGTCTCCGAGGGTCGCCATCCCGGCGGCCCCCACGGCCACGGCGACGACGGGCCGCCCCGGGAGGGCCTCCCGAAGGTCCCCGACGGCGGGCAGGACCTGCTCCAGGAAGTGCCCGGCGGAGATCCCCCCGGACCCGGTGCGCACGGGCTCGCGCGAGACGCGCTCGGCGAGGACCCCTGCCCCCGCGGCCCCGGCCAGGGCGATCCGGAGCCCCGACCCCCCGGAGTCGACACCGAGGACAAGCCCGTCCGCGTGCTCGTTCACGGAAACCACGGTGCACCATCCTCGAAGACGTGCGCGGGAGCGCGCGGAGGTCCGGGCCGGACCGGGGTGTCACTGTAGGCCGGTAGAGTGACGGATCGTGACAGCGCGACCCTTGAACGAACTGGTGGAGCCCGGCTGGGCGGAGGCTTTGGCGCCCGTCGCGGGCCGGGTGGCCGCGATGGGGGACTTCCTGCGGGCGGAGATCGCCGCGGGGCGGACCTACCTGCCCTCCGGGCCGAACGTGCTGCGGGCGTTCCAGCAGCCGTTCGACGACGTGCGGATCCTGATCGTGGGTCAGGACCCCTATCACACGCCCGGGATGCCGATGGGGCTCAGCTTCTCGGTCGCGCCCGAGGTCCGTTCGCTGCCGCCCAGCCTGGAGAACATCTTCCGGGAGCTGCACACCGACCTCGGTCTGCCCCGGCCGTCGAACGGCGATCTGACGCCGTGGACCCGCCAGGGTGTGCTCCTCCTCAACAGGGCGCTGACCACCGCCCCCCGCAAGGCGGGCGCGCACCGGGGCAAGGGTTGGGAAGAGGTCACGGAGCAGGCCATCCGCGCGCTGGCCGCCCGGGGCAAGCCCCTGGTGTCGATCCTCTGGGGCGGCGACGCCCGCAGGGCCCGTCCGCTCCTCGGGGACCTGCCGGCGGTCGAGTCCGCGCACCCGTCGCCGATGTCGGCGGACCGGGGCTTCTTCGGCTCGCGCCCCTTCAGCCGGGCGAACGAGATGCTCCTCGCCCAGGGCGCCCAGCCGGTGGACTGGCGCCTGCCCTAGGGCGTGTCGTCAAGCTCCCGTCTGCCCCGCGACGCCTGATCGACAAGACCCGCCCAGGGGCGCCGGGCGCGTCCCGACGCCCCCCGAGTCGGCTCAGGCGATGGTGAAGCCGAACTTCTGGTTGGCGCCGTAGTGGCAGTCCCACAGGCGCGCCAGGGCGCCCGCGCTCTGGCTCCAGTCGGCTATCTCCAGGCACTTGTTCGAGGCGTAGGCGTAGTCCGGGTAGATGAGGCCCGTGTTGCCGTACCAGGTCTGGTTGGCGCCCCAGTGGCAGCTCCACTGGTTGGCGGTGGCGCCGTTGTCGGTCGCCCAGCCGCCGATCTCCAGGCACTTGCCGCTGTTGACGTTCACGTACCAGTACGGGCCGGTGGAGGAGCTCGTCATGTAGTACTTGCGCCACTGCTGGTTGGCCTTGCCCGTGCACGGCCACTGGCGGACGGGCGCGCCATTGTCCGTGCGCCAGTCGGCGACCTCCAGGCACATCCCCGGGGCGTGCTGCGGACGGATCGTGTACGCGAAGTCGTAGACGCGCGAGTCGGCCTGGGCCGGGGCGGCGGTGACGCCGAAGACGAGGCCGAGGGCGGCGGCGAGCACGAGCAGGCCGCGACGGGCGCGGGAGGAGGGGCTGGGCTTCATGGTCCTCTGCAATCAGGGAGGCCCCGGCCGACGGCCGGGGGAGCGGCCCCATGATCGCATGACGGCATGAACGAACTCCCCTTCTCCTGAAGGGCATTGAGGGAATCCGGCGGAACTCGGAATTCCGTCAGATCACCGCCGCCCGCACGCACAGCACGTCCGGCAGGTGCTCCGCGAGGAGCTGCCAGCTGTCCCCGTCGTCGGCGCTGCCGTACAGCTCGCCGTTCCGGTTTCCGAAGTAGACGCCCGCCGGGTCCGCGTCGTCCGTGCAGAGCGCGTCCCGCAGCACCGTGCCGTAGTGGTCGCCCTCGGGCAGCCCCCGGCTCAGCGGCTCCCAGGTGGAGCCCGCGTCCGTCGTGCGGTAGACGCGGCAGCGGTGCCCCGCCGGGACCCGGTCGGAGTCGGCGGTGATCGGGAAGACGTAGGCGGTGTCGGGGCGGTGCGGATGCGCGGCGATCGCGAACCCGAAGTCGGACGGGAGTCCCGAGCCGATGTCGCTCCAGGTGGCGCCCGCGTCGTCGCTGCGGAACACGCCCCAGTGATTTTGCAGGTAGAGCCGGTCCCGGTCGCCCGCGTCCTGGGCGATCTTGTGGACGCACTGCCCGAACTCGGGGTGCGGATCGGGCAGGAAGACGGCCGACACCCCCTCGTTCGAGGGCGCCCACGCGTCCCCGCCGTCCGTCGAGCGGAACACCCCGGCGGTCGACACGGCGACCGTCAGCGCGTCCGGGTCACGGGGGTCGGTGACGACGGTGTGCACGGCCTCGCCACCCCCGCCGGGCACCCACTTCGAGCGCGTCGGGTGCTCCCAGAGCGGGCGCACCAGCTCGAAGGACTCGCCGCCGTCCGCCGACCGGAAGAGCGCGGCCGGCTCGGTCCCCGCGTACACGACGCGGGGGGAGTGCTCGGGCGCCGGATGGAGCTGCCAGACGCGCTCCAGCGAGGCTCCGGTGTCCTCGGGGAACCGCACCGCCGGCCGGGCCGGCTCGCTCCAGCTCTTGCCGAGGTCGTCGGAGTGGAAGACGGACGGGCCCCAGTGGGCGCTGTCCCCTCCCGCGAGGAGCCGCGGGGCGGGGCCCCGGGTGTCGACGGCGACGGAGTACACCGCCTGCGCGGGGAAGGCGGGGTCGTCGAACTCCCACCGCCCGTCGTGCCGCCGGCCGATGAAGAGGCCCTTGCGGGTGCCTACGGTAAGGAGTACGTCGGGCATGACTGCCACCTCCAGGACGCCGTTGTCGCGGATACGGGCCAGTCTGCACCCGGCCACTGACAACGGCCCCCGGAGACACTCCGGCCCCCGTCCGGCCCCGCACTCCGGGGTCCCGGACGCGCGGTCGGAGAGCCGGGGCCCGCGCGCGCCCCGGCTCTCCGACCGCGCGCCCGGGACCCACGGCCCCGTGCGCCCCGGCTCTCCGGCCGTGCGCTCAGATCGCCCAGGCGTACTGCGACGGGGCGGGCGTCCGCGCGCCCAGCTCGCGGGCGGCGCGGCGCGGCCAGGAGGCGTCGCGCAGCAGCTCGCGGCCGAGGAGGACCGCGTCGGCCTCGCCGTTCGAGAGGATCTTCTCGGCCTGCTCGCTCTCCGTGATCAGACCGACCGCGGCGACCGGCAGCCCGGTCTCCGCCCTGACCCGCGCGGCGAAGGGCACCTGGTAGCCGGGGCCCACCGGGATCCGGGCCGGTCCGCCGTTGCCGCCGCTGGAGACGTCCAGGAGGTCGACGCCGTGCTCGCGGAGGAGGGCGGCGAACCGTACGGTCTCGTCGGCCGTCCAGCCCTGGTCCTCCAGCCAGTCGGTCGCGGAGATCCGGAAGAAGAGGGGCAGCTCCTCGGGCCAGACGGCGCGCACCGCGTCGACGACCTCCAGGGCGAGCCGGGTGCGGTTCTCGAAGGAGCCGCCGTACGCGTCCGTGCGGTGGTTGCTGTGCGGGGAGAGGAACTCTCCGATGAGGTAGCCGTGCGCGCCGTGCACCTCCAGGACCTCGAAGCCGGCCGCCAGGGCGCGCCGGGCCGCGTCGGCGAACTGCCCGGTGATCTCCCGGATGCGCTCCACGGTCAGCTCGGTCGGTACGGGGTAGCCCTCGGCGAACTCGACCGGGCTGGGTCCGACCGGCTGCCAGCCCTCGGACGCGTCGACCGGGCCGCGCCCCTGCCAGGGGCGGTTGGTGGCCGCCTTGCGCCCGGCGTGTCCGATCTGGATGCCGGGCACGGTGCCGTGCTCCTTGAGGAATCCGGAGATCCGCCGCAGCCCCTCGATCTGGGTGTCGTTCCAGAGGCCGAGGTCCGCCGGGCTGATGCGGCCCTCGGGGGCGACGGCGGTCGCCTCGACGAGGATCAGTCCGGCGCCGCCGGTGGCGCGGGAGGCGTAGTGCGCGAAGTGCCAGTCGCCGGCGACCCCGGCGTGCGGTCCGGTCGTCTCCGCCGAGTACTGGCACATCGGCGCCATCCAGACCCGGTTGGGCACGGTGACGGACCGCAGGGTGTAGGGCTCGAACAGGGCGACGCTCATGACGGACTCCGTTTCGGGATGCCTCGAAGGTGTTCGTACGATACTCATCGTAGTACGGCGTCTGTCAAACTACGAGGGCTCTCGTACAATGGGCGGCATCCCGGATGAAGTGGAGCCGCCGCCATGACGACCACCACCAGCCCGCGCGTCCTCGAACACCCCGCGCGCGACCAGATCCGCCTCGAAGAGGTGCTGCACGCCCTCTCCGACGCCGTGCGGCTGCGGATCGTGCAGCAACTGGCGCGCGAGCAGACCGAGCTCAGCTGCTCGTACTTCGACCTCCCGGTCACCAAGTCCACGACCACGCACCACTTCCGGGTGCTCCGTGAGAGCGGGGTCATCCAGCAGATGTACCAGGGCACGGCGAAGCTCAACTGCCTGCGCAGGACCGACCTCGACGCCCTCTTCCCCGGCCTCCTCGACTCCGTCCTGGCCGCCGCGAGCGCCCAGGACGGCCGCGAGGGCGCGGGCGGGACGGCCTGACGGTCGCGAGGGCGAGACGGCCCGACGGCCCCGAGGGCGGCCCGCTCCGACGGTCGCCGCCCTCGCCCCCCCGGGGGAGTTACAGGGAACGCATCCGGTTGATCTCCGAGGTCTGCTGGGCGATCACGTCGTTCGCCATCTCCTCGACGAGGACGTTGTTCCCCTCGCTCAGCACCTCGGCGGCCATCGTCACGGCACCCTCGTGATGCCTGATCATCAGCTTCAGGAAGAGGGCGTCGAAGGCCTCGCCCTTCGCCTTCCTCAGCTGTGTCAGTTGCGCCTCGGTCGCCATGCCCGGCATCGAGTGGTGGTCGTGGGCGCCCTGTTCACGCGGACCGCCGTTGTTTTTCAGCCAACCTTCCATCGCGTCGATCTCCGGCCGCTGGGCCGACGCGATCCGCTCCGCGACCTTCTTCACCTGAGGCGAGGACGCCCGCGCCGGGGCCAGTTCCGTCATCGTCAGGGCCTGCTCGTGGTGCACGATCATCATCTGCGCGTACCGGAAGTCGGCGCCGTTCGGGCTCTCGTCGGGGAGTAGCCGGGCGGCCTCCTCGGGGGATATCCGCCGGGCCGGCTCGCCGGGCTTGCCCGGTGCCACCACCGAGGGCGCGGTCGAGGCACCGGCCCGCGGCGCGTCCTGGCCGGACCCCGACTCGCAGGCACCCAGGGCGAGTACGGCCACGACGGACAGGGTCGCGAGGGTGACGGCACGCTGACGGCGGATCAACAACGCGACCTCCAGGTGTTCTTGCGGGCTCAGTGACCGTTCCTAGCACTTTTCTCGCGGGGACCGATCAAAAACCTTCATTACGTCTGTGTTGCCATCTGTTGAGATGTCCACGCCACGGAAGATACTGCCGGGGTCCCACACCCGTTCACAGCCGAACGGACACCAGGGAGGACGGAGTGACTTCGTTGCGTACCCCGCGTACCACGTCCGACACGCGAGCCCCGCGTGCCCGGGTCAGACGCCTGGGCGTGGCATCCGCCGCCGCCGGGCTGCTGGCCACACTGCTCGCCGCAGGCCCCGCGGCCGCCACCCCCGACCCAGGAGACGCCGCCCCCGCGCGGGGCGCGGTCTCCTCGCAGCAGGCGGCCGAAGCGCGCTCCGCCATCCAGAGCGGCGAGATACCCGGCGTGGACGAGATCGTCCACAGCAAGAACATCGAGCACCTCGCGAACGTCCCCAAGGACGCCCTCCAGGGCCTCAACACGGACCTGGCGTTCCAGGGCAAGTACGCGTTCGCCGGAAACTACGACGGCTTCCGCATCTACGACATCAGCAACCCGAAGACCCCGAAGACCGTCGCCCAGGTCCTCTGCCCGGGGTCCCAGAACGACATCTCGGTCTCCGGGAACCTGCTCTTCCTCTCCACCGACTCCTCCCGCAGCGACAACTCGTGCGCCAGCACGACGCAGCCCGCCTCGGTGAAGGAATCCTGGGAGGGCATGAAGATCTTCGACATCAGCGACATCGCCAACCCGAAGTACGTCGCCGCCGTCGAGACCGCCTGCGGTTCGCACACCCACACGATCCTGCCCAAGGGCAAGAACGTGTACGTGTACGTCTCCTCGTACTCGCCCAACGCCGCCTTCCCCGACTGCCAGCCCCCGCACGACGGCATCTCTGTCATCAAGGTGCCGCGCAAGGCGCCCGAGAAGGCGGCCGTCGTCAACTTCCCCGTCCTCTTCCCGGGCGAGGGCCCGGACGGCGGCGGCAACCCGGGCTCGCCCACCAACCCGGGCGTCTCCAAGACCACCGGGTGCCACGACATCACCGTGCTGCCGGAGAAGGACCTCGCGGCCGGCGCCTGCATGGGTGACGGCATCCTCTTCGACATCAAGGACCCCGAGCACCCGCGGGTGATCGACCAGGTCCAGGACAACGTCAACTTCGCCTTCTGGCACTCCGCGACCTTCAACCAGAAGGCGGACAAGGTCGTCTTCACCGACGAGCTCGGCGGTGGCGGCGCCGCCACCTGCAACGCTGAGATCGGCCCGAACCGCGGCGCCGACGGCATCTACGACATCGTCGGCAAGGGCGACCGGCGCAAGCTCGTCTTCCGCGGTTACTTCAAGATTCCGCGCCACCAGGCCGACACCGAGAACTGCGTCGCCCACAACGGCTCGCTGATCCCGGTCAAGGGCAAGGACCTCATGGTCCAGTCCTGGTACCAGGGCGGTGTCTCCGTCTGGGACTTCACGAACTCCTCCGCGCCGAAGGAGATCGCCTACTTCGAGCGCGGCCCGCTGTCCGCCACCACCGTCGCGACCGGCGGCTCGTGGTCCGCGTACTACTACAACGGCCACATCTACTCGAACGACATCGCGAAGGGCTTCGACGTCCTGAAGCTCTCCGACCGCCGTACGGACCCGGCGAAGCGCATCCGGATGGACGAGCTCAACGTCCAGACGCAGCCGGACTACTTCGACGACTTCCGGCACTGATCACCGGGCGGTCACCAGGCCCGCCACCGGGCTCGTCACCGAGCAGGTCATCAGGCCCGCCACTCGGGCACCTCACCAGGTCACCGTCCGGCACGTCGCCGGGCGGTGACCACCTGGCGACGGCCCCTCTACGGTGATCGCGGCGCGCCGTCGGGCGGACCCCCGTCCGGCGGCGCGCCCGCCTCCCAGTCGAGCCCGTACCGCTGGAAGAGCTCCCACCGCAGGCGCGCCAGCGGCATCGGGGCGCCCGGCAGCAGCACCGCCACCACCGAGCCCATCAGCAGGGCGCGCAGCAGCGGGTAGTCCGTCTCCACGTCCGGGGAGCCGTAGCGCGTGACCGTGTCCCGCAGCAGGAACGCCAGGCGCTGCTGCTCCTCGCACTGCACGAATCCGTCGGCCTGCAGGATGCCCGCCATGTGGGTCCGCATCAGGGTGGGCCGCGTCACCGCGAGCCCCAGGATCGCGTCGACCGCCCGGGCGAGCCGCTCGCGGCCGTCCTCCGTGCGTGGCTCCCGTTCGAGCGCCTCCTCCAGCGTGAGGTGCATCAGCCGGTGCACCGCCGCCTGGAGCAGCACGTGCTTGCCGGGGAAGTAGTACGAGATCAGTCCCCGCGCCGTCCCGGCCCGCTCCGCTATGTCGCCGAGCGTGGTCGCCTCGTAGCCGTGGGCGTCGACCAGGTCCACGGTGGCCTGGAGGATGCGCTCCCGCGACCTGCGTCGCAGCTCTTCATTGACCGATGGGCTACGCGGGGACATGCTGGACTCCTGCGTTGACTGGCTGCCGGCCAATATACTCGGCGCATCCCGTCGGCATGCCCGTGTGGCACACCGCCGGGGACGCCGTCTGTTCTGGGCGACACGGGGGATCGTCCAGAACAGGCGGCTTCATCGTCTTTCTCCCATTCTGCTCCCACCGCTCGCGGCGTCTCCGCCGTCCGGGTCCGGTGCGGTCCGCCGGTACGCGAGCACCGCCACGGCCACGCAGCACCAGCCGAGCAGCCACCCCTCGACGACGTCCGAGGGCCAGTGCACGCCCAGGTAGACCCGCGTCCAGCCGACCCCGAGCACCGAGACGACCGCCGCGCCCGCGAGCGTGCCCCAGCCACGCCACTCCTCGCGCCAGTGCAGGGCGAGGACCCAGAGGAGCAGTCCGCAGGTGACGGTCGCCGTCATCGCGTGCCCCGAGGGGAAGGCGGCGTAGTGCGCGGAGTCGACCGGGTCGCTCCACTGCGGCCGGTCCCGCCCCACCAGCGCCTTGAGGGCCTGCTGGAGCCCGACGGCCAGCAGGCTCGTCCCGGCGACCCACAGCGCCGTCCGCCGCTCCCGCCGCCACCACAGCAGCACCACGGCGACGGCGGCCAGGGCGCGCATCGTCCAGGGGTCCCACACCCAGTCGGAGAGGATCCGGTTGACGTGGGTGAACCCGGGGTGGGCGAGGGCGCTGCGGTGGAGGGACTCGGCGACCGACCGGTCGAGGGAGAGCAGCGGCGACCACCCCACGACGACGAGCACGAGCAGGACCACGGCCAGGGCCCCGGAGATCACGGCGGAGGTGCGCATCCCCCGATCCTGCCCGACGGCGAGCCCCGCACCGCCCTCCCCGGGTCCACCGCGCGCCGCCGTCCGGTCGGCCGGGTCCCCGGGTCCGCGCCGCTCCACCGCCCCCGGGGCGGCCGGGCCCCTGGGTCCGGCCCGGACCGCGCCACCGGCGGGCCCGTCAGTCGTCGGCCCGTCGGCGGTCGGGTCGTCCACGGCTGTCCGGCCGCTCCCGGTCGCGCGAGCTCGCACCCGCCGTCAGCCCAGTGTGCGGAGCGCCGGGACGAAGGCCACGAGCACCGGGACCACGGGCACCAGGGACGCCGCGGCCGTCAGGCGGAGCCGGCGCCCGGCGGTGAGGCGCGGCGCGGCCGTGAGCAGCCGGTTCACCCGCTGGGGGAGGTCCGCGGCGGGGGCCGGGCCGGGGCCGAACACGCCCCGGTCCTCGTTCAGTTCGACCAGGGCGAGGGCTATCGTCAGCCGGCCGAAGCGGCGCGAGGCCACGTCGTCGGCGGCCAGCTCCACCAGCCGGTGCATCTCCTCGCGGAAGGCCGCGAAGACCGGGATCCCCGGGAATCCGGCCGCCAGTGCCCCCGAGCTGTGCAGCAGCCAGTCGTGCCGGGCCCGGGCGTGGCCCTGCTCGTGCGCCAGGACCGCGTCCAGCTGACGCCCCTTCAACCGTCGCAGCGCGGCGGTCGTGATGACGAGCTGGGGCGTGGAGCCCGCCAGCCACCAGGCGTGCGCCCGCTCGCCCTCCAGGACGACGAGCCGCTCGCTGCCCGGCAGCTCCCCGGGCAGCAGGGGCGCGCGGACCAGCAGCTCGCAGTGCCGCTGCCTGCGCCGGGCGCGGGCCAGACCGATCTCGCGGCCCAGCATCGCCCCGGACCAGAGCCCGCCGGCCGCGAGGACGACCGCGAGGACCGCGGACCAGGGACCGGACGTGCCGAGCTCGTACGCGTCGACCACGGCGCGCGGCGCGCCCGCGAAGACCTGCCCCCGGACGGCCTGCCAGGCGGCCGAGGCGCTGAAGGTCATGGAGAGCGCGAAGCTCAGCAGTACGGCGGCCACCACGCACTGCCACACCCACAGGGCCACCACGGGTTCTCGCTCGACCCAGTCCGCCCGGGACAGCAGCCGGGGGGCCGCGAGGGCGGTCAGGACGCCGAGCAGGAACAGCGCGAGGGAGACCCACATGGCGTCACCCTATGAGCGCGGTACGCACCGGGGGTACGGGCGCGTGCGGCAAGTGACGTACGCCACGGTTTGGTTGGCCGGAAGCCGCCGCCGCGGGGCCGGATCCAGGGGAGGCGCGCCGGGCGCGCCGCCTTACGACGTCACCGGCCAGGTCCGGCTGCACGCGGCCTCATTGCGTCACCCGCCCGGGTCCGGGCGCGGGGCCTCGCTGTGTCACCGCCCGGGTCCGCACACGCGGCTCCATTGCGTCACCCCTCACGCCCGGGCGCGCGCCGCCTCACAGCGTCACCAGCATCGCCAGCATCGCGAGCGCCATGGCGAGGCGGCAGGCGAGCGTCAGCTCCGGCCGGGTCGCCCAGGCCGGCCCCGGTCCGCCCTCGGTCGCCGCCACCGGGACGAGCCGTGTCCCGGCGCGCAGCACGTACGCCATGTAGTAGAGGAGGAGGCCGCCGGTGAGCAGGGGTATGCCTCCCGCGGGCCCCATGGCCCCGGCCGTGTGCCCCGCGTGCGCCCCCGCAGCGTCGGGGGCCGCCATCGCCAGCGCCATGTAGACCATGGCGAGCGAGCCGACCAGGTGGTGCAGATGGCGGCCGCCGTGCCGGAGCGCGAGCAGGCCGTGCAGCGTCGCGGCGCCGAAGACGGCCGCGTACAGCGTCCAGCTCCACTGCGGCGGACTGAGGGCGGCGGCGGGAAGCGCCATCAGGGCCATGCCGAAGCCCATCACCGCCTCGCCGCCCGCGGCCCGCCGCTCCGCGCCGACGCAGGCGCGCATCCGCAGCAGGCAGTACGCGCCCGTCGCCGCGCACAGCGCGACCAGCAGCCACCCGGTCAGGGCCGCTCCGTGCACGGGCACACCTCCCCTGGACGCCGTCCCCCGGGAGGAAGGCTGCCCGTCCGCCCGGCGCCGCACGCGGGCGCACAGGTGCGCACGGGTGTACGAGGGGAGCGAAGGGGCGCGCGCGTTAGGCTCGGGACGATCGCGCACGCCGATCGTCAGCGCCCGAGGGGAGCCCGAAACACATGGACACCGCCACGTCCCAGGAGACCGGCCGGATCAGCTACCGCGAGGCGGTCCTCGACGACGTCCCGGCGCTCGTCCCGCTCGTGGAGTCGGCCTACCGGGGCGACGCCAGCCGCGGCGGCTGGACGACGGAGGCGGACATCCTCCAGGGGCAGCGCACCGACCCCGAGGGCGTCGCCGCGGTCATCGAGGCGCCCGGGAGCCGTCTCCTGGTCGTCGAGCGCGACGGCGAGCTCGTCGCCTGCTGCCAGCTGGAGCACCGGGGCGAGGCGGCCTACTTCGGCATGTTCGCGGTCCGTCCCGACCTCCAGGGCGCGGGTCTGGGCAAGCAGATCATCGCGGAGGCGGAGCGCCGGGTGCGCGAGCTGTGGGACGCGCGCGAGATGCACATGACGGTGATCTCGGTGCGCGAGGAGCTCATCGCCTGGTACGAGCGGCGCGGCTACCGGCGCACCGGCCGGACGACCCCCTTCCCGTACGGCGACGAGCGCTTCGGCCTGCCCCAGCGCGACGACCTGGAGTTCGAGCTGCTGATCAAGCCGCTGGGCTGATCCGTACGGCGGAAGAAGCGCCTACCCCCTGGTTCGCAGGAAAAACTTCTGTCTTCTGGGGGGTCTCGCAGGATAATTTCCCTTGTCTCCCCTTGTGGGAATCAGTCGTCACTGGTTACGTTGTCCTGACGCAAGGTTCTCCTGTGGAGGAAGAGGCATGACGGAAATTCTTGTGCAGGACGTGACCGGTGGGGGGATATCCACCGACGCCCCTGTGATCGACCACCCGGCCTGGACCGAGCTCAAGAATGCCGTGGAGGAGATCCGTCCCTGGCAGCGCCCGGACGGCTCCATCGACTTCGAGGCCGAGGGCGCCCCCGCCCGCGCGCTCGCCGAGCTGACCGTCGACCGCCTGGTCGCGGCCGTCGAGCAGCTCTCCCCGCTCCTCCCGCACGACGGCGCCTACCACCGCGCCCTCGTCGCGGACCTGCGCCACTGGGTCGAGGGCGGCTTCGCGGTGCCGGACTTCCTGGACTCCCTCATGGAGTTCCACCCGGCCAGCGGCCGCGCCGACGGGCTCCAGCACCTCGTGCTCTTCCCGATGTACACGCAGAACGGCAACCCGGACCGCAACTTCGAGGCCGTCGTGCTCCGCATGGTCTGGCCCGAGTGGCTGTCCGAGCTGGAGCGCACCCGTTACGACAACCCCGGCTTCTGCGGCATCACCTTCGAGGACTTCACCGCCGGCTACGACACCAACTCGGCCGTCCTCTTCCCCGAGACCGTCGCCGTCCGCGAGGTCCCGGAGCGCTTCACCTGGGGCGGCATCTTCTGCGACCGCGAGGCCGCGCGCTTCCGCAAGGTCACCGAGGCGGCCGTCGACACCCTCGGCGTGACGCTCCCCGAGGACATCGCCGTCATGCTCGGCGACCAGAAGCGCTGCGAGCAGGCCTTCGCCCTCTGGGACCTGGTCCACGACCGCGCCCACAGCCGCGGCGACCTGCCCTTCGACCCCTTCATGATCAAGCAGCGCCAGCCCTTCTGGATGTACGGCCTGGAGGAGCTCCGCTGCGACCTCACCGCCTTCAAGGAGGCCGTGAAGCTGGAGGCCGAGGGCAACGCGCACGGCCGTGACGTGCAGTACGCCGTCCTCTTCGACCGGATGTTCCGCTTCCCGCTCACCGGCGACCGCAACCGGAACTACGACGGCCTGGGTGGCCAGCTCCTCTTCGCGTACCTCCACCGGAACGACGTGGTGCGCTGGACGGACAACATCCTGAGGATCGACTGGGACCGGGCCCCCGAGGTCACCAACCGCCTCTGCTCCGAGATCGAGACCCTCTACCGCGAGGGCATCGACCGCCCGAAGCTGGTCCACTGGTTCAAGGCGTACGAGTTCGTCTCCGGCTACCTCGCCCCGCACCCGGGATCGAAGTGGGCCAAGGGTCCCGACGCCCTCGACCTCTCGCTGCCGCCCCGCAAGCTCGTCGACGACGTGCTTCCGGACGAGTTTCCGCTCAGCATGTTCTTTGAGGCCCTCGCCAAGAGGCTGAAGGGCGTGATCGCCGACACCAAGGGGATCACCGCCGCCGACGTCCCGAGCACCGAGCGGGCCGCCGCGTGAGCGACCTCACCGAGAACACCGAGGAGGCGTCGCCCATGATCTCCAACGGAAACGGCGGACCGCTCGACGGCGCCGTCATCGCGGTCGCCGGCGCGGCCGGTCCCGCGGGCCGGGCCGCGCTCCAGCGACTGGCCGAGGCCGGCGCCACGGTCGTCGCCTCCGACGCCGACCCGGCGCGCCTCGCCGAGGCCGTCGACGCCGCCCGCTACGCGCACGGCGGGGCCAAGGTCGTCGGCGACACCGTCGACCTCCTCGACCTGGACGCCACGCGCGACTGGGCGGCGAAGACCGAGAAGGAGTTCGGCCGGATCGACGGCCTGGTCCACCTCGTCGGCGGCTGGCGCGGCGCCCCCTCCTTCACCGAGTCCGACCCCAAGGACTGGGACTTCCTGGAGAAGCTCCTGATCCGCACGGTCCAGCACACCTCGCTCGCCTTCCACGACGGGCTGCTGCGCGCCGGCGGGCGCGGGCGGTACGCCCTGATCAGCCAGTCCGGCGCGCACAAGCCGGTCGCCAACAACGCCGCGTACAACGCGGGCAAGGCGGCCGCCGAGGCGTGGACCCTGGCCATGGCGGACTCCTTCCGCAAGCTGGGGGGCGACGACGGTCCGCAGGCGGCGGCTGCCATCCTGGTGATCAAGGCATTGGTGCACGACGCCATGCGCGCCGAGCGCCCCCACGCGAAGTTCGCGGGCTTCACCGACGTCAAGGACCTGGCCGACGAGATCGCCGGGCTCTGGGACAAGCCCGCCCAGGAAGTGAATGGACAGCGTCTGTGGCTGACCCCCAAGCCGTGACCCCGGCACTCGGCCCCAGGACCGACGCGCGTCGTCACCACGACCCGTCGGTCCGGGGCTTCGCCAGCGACAACTACGCCGGCGCACACCCCGAGGTCCTCGCGGCCCTCGCCCTCGCCAACGAAGGCCACCAGGTCGCCTACGGCGAGGACCAGTACACCGATCACCTCCAGCGGATCATGCACAGCCACTTCGGCTCCTCCGCCGAGGCGTTCCCGGTCTTCAACGGGACCGGGGCGAACGTGACCGCCCTCCAGGCGCTCACCGACCGCTGGGGCGCCGTCATCTGCGCCGAGAGCGCCCACATCAACGTGGACGAGGGCGGCGCGCCGGAGCGGATGGGCGGCCTCAAGCTGCTCACCGTCCCGACCCCGGACGGCAAGCTCACCCCCGAGCTCATCGACCGGCAGGCCTGGGGCTGGGAGGACGAGCACCGGGCCATGCCCCAGGTCGTCTCGATCACCCAGAACACGGAGCTCGGCACCGTCTACACGGTGGAGGAGATCCGGGCGATCGTCGAGCACGCCCACGCCAAGGGCATGAAGGTGCACCTCGACGGGGCCCGCATCGCCAACGCGGCCGCCTCGCTCGACGTCCCGATGCGCGCGTTCACGAACGCGGCCGGCGTGGACGTCATCTCGTACGGAGGCACGAAGAACGGCATGCTCTTCGGCGAGGCCGTCGTCGTCCTCAACCCCGACGCGGTCAGCCACATGAAGCACCTGCGCAAGCTGTCCATGCAGCTCGCCTCGAAGATGCGCTTCGTGTCGGTGCAGCTGGAGGCCCTCCTCGCGAAGGACCTGTGGCTGCGCAACGCGCGTCACGCCAACGCGATGGCCCGCCGCCTCGCCGCCGGGGTGCGCGAGGTCGACGGGGTGGAGATCCTCTACCCGGTGCAGGCCAACGCGGTCTTCGCCCGCCTCCCGCACGAGGTGAGCCGACGCCTGCAGGAACGGTTCCGCTTCTACTTCTGGGACGAGGCCGCCGGTGACGTCCGCTGGATGTGCGCCTTCGACACCACGGAGGACGACGTGGACGCCTTCCTCCAGGCCCTGAAGGAAGAGATGGCGCGCTGACGAGCGATGCATGAATATACGGCCGGACGGAAAGTCATTGACTCTGTCCGGCCGTCTTCATAGGGTCGTCCCGCATGGAACTCATCCAGCAGAACCCCGACATCCATGCGTATCTCGCAGTGGGAGAAGCGGTCGACCATGACCACCCGCTCGTCACGAGGACGGCGCGACACCTCGCCGACGATCACCCCGACGCATACTCATACGCCGAGGCGGCCTATGTCCTCGTCCGCGACACGATCCCGCACTCCATGGACTCCGGCGACCCCCGCGTCACCTGGCGCGCCTCGGACGTCCTGGAGCTCCGCACCGGCATCTGCTACGCCAAGTCCATCGCCTACGCGGCGCTGCTGAGGGCCCGCGGCATCCCGGCGGCCCTCTGCTACCAGCGGCTCACCGAGGACGACGGCTCGGACCCGGTCGTCCACGGCCTGGTCGCCGTCCTGCTGCCCGGCGAGCGCGTCTGGGCCCGCCAGGACGTGCGGGGGAACAAGCCGGGCGTCGACGCCCGGTTCTCGCTGCGGGAGGAGCGGCTCGCCTGGACCGTACGGCCCGGCCTCGGGGAGGTGAACCACCCCGAGCTGTACGCGGAGCCGCACCCGGCCGTCCTGGCGGCCCTGAAGGCCGCGCCGGACCGCGCGGCCCTCGAACGGACGCTGCCGACCGGCCTCTGAGCCGACGGGCGGCGCGGCCGCGTCAGCCGGCGTCCTTGACCTGGGCCGGCGTCGGAGCCGTACCGCCGAGGTGCGCCGGCACCCACCAGGTGTCGCTCGCGTCCTTGGGGCGCACCGGGTAGGCGCGCTGGGCGGCCTCCAGGAGCTCCTGGACGCGCTCGCGCAGCCGCCGGGTGATCGCGCCCGCGTACTGGTCGGCGGGAGCCTCGACGGGCTCGCCGACGCGGATCGTGACCGGGATGTGGCTCCGCTTGAAGTTCCGGGGCCGGCCCTTCGTCCAGAGTCGCTGGGTGCCCCACAGCGCCATCGGGATCAGCGGGACGCCCGCCTCCTGCGCCAGTCGCGCGGCACCCGTCTTGAAGCTCTTGAGCGTGAAGGACTGCGAGATGGTCGCCTCGGGGAAGACACCGATGATCTCCCCGGCGCGCAGCGACTCCAGGGCGTGCTTGTAGGCGTGTTCGCCCGCGGCGCGGTCCACCGGGATGTGCTTCATGCCGCGCATGAGCGGCCCGGAGATCTTGTGCTTGAAGACGGAGTCCTTCGCCATGAAGCGCACGAGGCGCTTCTGCGGCAGCGTGGCGAGACCGGTGAAGATGAAGTCCAGATAGCTGATGTGGTTGCTCACGAGCACGGCGCCGCCCGTCCGGGGGATGTGCTCCGCACCCTGGGTGTCGATCTTCAGGTCGAGCGCCTTGAACAGGGTCAGCGCGGCACCGACGACCGGTCGATAGACGAGTTCTGCCATCGGAGAGGAACCTCTTCTTCAGGCGCCCGGAGCGGGTTCTCCCGGCGAAGTTACGCGGCCGTAGGTTTTCGGCTTTGGGCAGATCGTGCCCCATGCGGGGCCTCGTGACCAGTCCAGACGCCTTCGTACAGGGAGATTCTCGTCACTCGCGGTGGCCGTGGCGGGAATCGATCCGCGGGGTCCGGTGCTGCACCTGGGGAACGGACGACTGAAGGGGAGTGGCATGACCGAGGTCCTGGGGCCGGAGGCGCTCGGCGCCGCGCTGGGGGAGAGGGCCACCCTCGTCCAGTTCTCGACGGCGTTCTGCCAGCCCTGCCGGGCCACCCGCCGCACCCTCGCCGAGGTCGCCGCGATGGTGCCGGGCGTGGGGCACGTGGAGATCGACGCCGAGGCGCGGCTCGACCTGGTGCGGGAGCTCGGCATCGCCCGCACCCCGACCGTCCTCGTCCTCGACGCCGCCGGGCGCGTCGTCCGCCGGGCCGCCGGGCAGCCCCGCCGCGCGGACGTCATCGCCGCGCTCGGCCGGGCGGTCTGACGCCGTGACACTTCTCCCACATCCCGGTACCCACTTGACTGCACCGTCCACCGATCGTCACCCTGGCGTGGTGCCCATAGAACTCCTTCTCTACGGCCGGGCCCACGTGGACCTGGCCCGCAACGCGAGCGCGCGCTGTCCGGGTGTCTGACCACCCCAGGACTCCACTCATGACGCCCTCGCAGAAGGACAACTCCATGACGGTCACTCCGGACCTCCAGCTCAGCACGGTTCCCACGATCGGCGCACCCCGGCAGGCCTCACCCGATCTGCTCCGCTCCGTCTTCCGCCGGCACGCCGCCGGAGTCGCGGTCGTCACCGCGCAGGGCGAGCGGCCCGTCGGCTTCACCGCGACCTCGCTCAACTCCGTGGCCGCCGAACCCCCGCTGATCTCCTTCGGGGTGGGCACGGGCTCCTCCAGCTGGCCGGTCGTCTCCGAGGCCGAGTACATCGGGGTGCACATACTCGGCGAGCACCAGCAGGACCTCGCGGCCACCTTCGCGCGCAGCGGCGCCGACCGCTTCGGCGAGGGAACCCGCTGGAGCGTCGGCCCCGAGGGCGTGCCCGTGCTCGACGGCGTCCTCGCCTGGTTGGTCTGCCGCGTGGTGGCCCGGGTGCCCGCGGGGGACCACCGGATCGTGATCGCGCAGGCGGTCGCCGGGGATCCGGACGGGGCGGGGCGCCCGCTCCTCTACCACCACGGCCGCTTCAACGCGCTGCGCGACTGAGAGTTCCCGTGCGCGCCGCTCTCCGCGCGTTGGCAAGGTCACACGCCTGAGCGCTTGCTCAGCGGTAACGAACTGGGTGTACTGGCGAGTAATATTTGGGTCGGGGCGTCAGGCGCCCCGACCGGAAACCCGCCCTTCAGGCGCCTATGCTGCGAGCAACAAGGCAGCCCAGTTATGACCGATGCAGTAGGAGAGCCGGCGTGAGCTTGAGGATCGTTGTCTGTGTGAAGTACGTGCCCGACGCCACCGGCGACCGGCACTTCGCCGATGACCTGACCGTCGACCGCGACGACGTCGACGGCCTTCTGTCGGAGCTCGACGAGTACGCCGTCGAGCAGGCCCTTCAGATCTCCGAAGAGGCCGACGACGCCGAGGTCACCGTGATCACGGTCGGCCCCGAGGACGCCAAGGACGCCCTGCGCAAGGCGCTTTCCATGGGTGCCGACAAGGCCGTCCACGTCGAGGACGACGACCTGCACGGCACGGACGTCATGGGTACCTCGCTCGTGCTCGCCAAGGCCATCGAGAAGGTCGGCTACGACGTCGTCATCGCGGGCATGGCCTCCACCGACGGCACCATGGGCGTGCTTCCGGCGATCCTCGCCGAGCGCCTGGGCGTCCCGCAGGTCACGCTGCTCTCCGAGGTCAAGATCGACGGCGGCGTCGTGACCGGCCGCCGCGACGGCGACACCGCGTCGGAGCAGCTGGAGGCCTCGCTTCCGGCCGTCGTCTCCGTGACGGACCAGTCGGGCGAGGCCCGCTACCCGTCCTTCAAGGGCATCATGGCCGCCAAGAAGAAGCCGGTCGAGTCCCTGGACCTGGAGGACCTGGAGATCGACGCCGACGAGGTCGGCCTCGAGGGCTCCTGGACGGCGGTGGACTCCGCTGCCGAGCGTCCGGCGCGCACCGCGGGCACGATCGTCAAGGACGAGGGCGAGGGCGGCAAGGAGCTGGCCGGGTTCCTCGCGAGCCAGAAGTTCATCTAAAGGGCTCGCGCGAACCGCGCCCGTTCCCCTCAGACCGCCCCCTTCGCAGGAGATTGAAGTCCCATGGCTGACATCCTCGTCTACGTCGACCACGTCGACGGAGCCGTCCGCAAGCCCACCCTGGAGCTGCTGACGCTCGCCCGCCGCATCGGTGACCCGGTCGCCGTCGCGCTGGGCAACGGCGCCGCCGACACCGCCGCCGCGCTCGCCGAGCACGGTGCCGTCAAGGTCCTCACCGCCGACGCCCCCGAGTTCGCCGACTACCTGGTCGTCCCGAAGGTCGACGCGCTCCAGGCCGCCGTCGCCGCGGTGTCCCCGGCCGCCGTGCTCGTCCCGTCCTCCGCCGAGGGCAAGGAGATCGCCGCCCGCCTCGCGGTCCGCATCGGCTCCGGCATCATCACCGACGCCGTGGACCTGGAGGCCGGTGACGAGGGCCCGGTCGCGACGCAGTCCGCGTTCGCCGCCTCCTTCACCACCAAGTCCCGCGTCTCCAAGGGCGCCCCGGTCATCACGGTCAAGCCGAACTCGGCTCCCGTCGAGGCCGCCCCGGCCGCCGGCGCCGTCGAGGCCCTCGCGGTCTCCTTCGGCGAGCTGGCCACCGGCACCAAGGTCACCGCGCGCACCCCGCGCGAGTCGACCGGCCGCCCGGAGCTGACCGAGGCCGCGATCGTGGTCTCGGGCGGACGCGGCGTCAACGGCGCGGAGAACTTCGCGATCATCGAGGCGCTCGCCGACTCGCTCGGTGCCGCCGTCGGCGCCTCCCGCGCCGCCGTCGACGCCGGCTGGTACCCGCACGCCAACCAGGTCGGCCAGACCGGCAAGTCGGTCTCGCCGCAGCTGTACATCGCCTCCGGCATCTCCGGTGCGATCCAGCACCGCGCGGGCATGCAGACCTCGAAGACGATCGTCGCGATCAACAAGGACGCCGAGGCCCCGATCTTCGACCTCGTCGACTACGGCGTCGTCGGCGACCTCTTCGACGTCGTCCCGCAGCTCACCGAAGAGGTCAAGACCCGCAAGGGCTGATGACCTGCGGTTCTTCGGTCCCGGGGGCCGCACGGCGATCTTTCGCCGTGCGGCCCCCGGCCGTTTCGGACAACCATTGACGCAGGTCCCGGCGCCTATTAACTTCGCTATACGGATTGTTGATTCCGTGAAGCGGAAAACAGGAGGATGCAGGATGGGTCAGCAGGAGAAGGTGTCGACGAGCCTCGCGGGCGCGGTCAGCGAGGGCATCAGCGCCTCGCTCGCAGCGGTGGACGCCGAGCTCGACCGGCGCTACCCGGGAGACCCCGGCACCCGCCAGCCCGTCCACACCGTCTACGTCCCGGGCAACGTCTTCGACGCCGGAACGATCCGCTCCTGGGGTGACCAGGCCCTCGCCGCCCTCGACGAGCACGCCCCCGACGCCGCGTCCTTCGCCGCCGTCCTCGGCCTCTCGGACGACCTCGCCGAGGACGTCCACAGCCGCGTACGGGCCAAGCTGGAGCGCGAGCCCATCGAGGACCTCCGCGTGGACTTCGAGGACGGCTACGCCGGGCAGGACGAGGACCACGACGCCGCCCGCGCCGCCCGCCTGATCTCCGAGGCGTACGCGAACGGAACCGCCGCCCCGTACATGGGCATCCGGATGAAGTGCATGGAGGCGGCCGTACGCGACCGGGGCATCCGCACCACGGACGTCTTCCTCACCGGCCTCCTGGAGAACGGCGGCCTCCCCGACGGCCTCGTCCTCACCCTCCCCAAGGTGACCTACCCGGAGCAGGTCACCGCCTTCGTCCGGCTCCTGGAGGCCTTCGAGAAGGCCCACGGCCTCGACGCGGGCCGCCTCGGCTTCGAGATCCAGATCGAGACCAGCCAGTCCATCCTGGCCGCCGACGGCACCGCCGCCGTCGCCCGCATGATCGACGCCGCCGAGGGCCGCGCCACCGGACTGCACTACGGCACCTTCGACTACAGCGCCTGCCTCGGGGTGTCCGCCGCCTACCAGGCGAGCGACCACCCGGCCGCCGACCACGCCAAGGCGATCATGCAGGTCGCCGCCGCCGGCACCGGCGTCCGCGTCTCCGACGGCTCCACCAACGTCCTGCCCGTCGGCTCCACCGCCCACGTCCACGAGGCCTGGCGCCTGCACTACGGCCTCACCCGCCGCGCCCTCTCCCGCGCCTACTACCAGGGCTGGGACATGCACCCCGGCCACATCCCCACCCGCTACGCCGCCGTCTTCGCCTTCTACCGCGAAGGCTTCGAGACCGCCGCCAAGCGACTCTCCGCCTACGCCAACCACGCCGGCGGCGACGTCATGGACGAGCCCGCCACGGCCAAGGCCCTCGCCTCCTACCTGCTGCGCGGCCTCCAGTGCGGCGCGCTCGACACCGCCGAGGTCGACGCCCTCACCGGTATGACCCGCGCCGACCTGGACCGCTTCGCCGCCCCGCGCCGAGGCGACCTCACGGTCACGACTGATCGCTAAACGGTCACTTTCTGGCCAACTGCCCCGTACTCTGGTCGAGTTCACATGATCGACAGGGGACGGGGCAGCGGTGTCATCGGGGGAGAACGGGCGGCTCGCGGGCCGCTACAGAATCGTGCGCCGACTCGGCAGAGGAGGCATGGGCGTCGTCTGGCGGGCCGTCGACGAGGTCCTCGGCCGCGAGGTGGCCGTCAAGGAACTCCGTACGTTCTCCGACGCGGCGGCGCCCGAACTCGCCGACCTGCGCCTGCGGATGACCCGCGAGGCCCGCGCCGCCGCCCGGGTCCGTCACCCCGGAGTGGTGGCCGTGCACGACGTCACCGAGCACGAGGGCCGGCCGGTCATCGTCATGGAGCTCGTCGAGGGGCCCTCCCTCGACGACGTCCTCGGCGAGCGCGGCACCGTGGAGCCCGCCGAGGCCGCCCGCATCGGCGCCCGCGTCCTGGAGGCACTGGCCGCCGCGCACGACGTGGGCGTCCTCCACCGGGACGTGAAGCCCGGCAACATCTTGCTCGACCCCTCGGGCCGGGTCGTCCTCACCGACTTCGGCATCGCCACGATGGAGGACCCCGGCGACGGCTCCGCGACCCACCTCACGCGCAGCGGCGAGATCGTCGGATCCCTCGACTTCCTCGCCCCCGAGCGCGCCCTGGGTCAGGATCCGGGGCCCGCGTCCGACGTCTGGGCGCTGGGCGCGACCCTGTACGCGGCGGTCGAGGGCGCCTCGCCCTTCCGTCGCACGTCGACCTGGTCGACCCTGGCCGCCATCGTCACCGAACCCCTTCCGGAGCCCCGCCGCGCCGGAGCCCTCGCCCCGGTCCTGCTCCGGCTCCTGGACAAGGACCCCGCCGCCCGGCCGACCGCCCGCGAGGCGGCCCGACTGCTCGACGTCCTGGCGGACACGGAGCCCCGCCCCGAGGCGGTGACGGGCGGAGCCACGGCTCCGGGGGCACCGCCCGCGCCCGTCGCCGCCGAGCCGCCGGCGCCGGAGGCCCAGGCGCCGCGCCCGTACGCGGCCGTCCCTGAGGCGAACGCCTACGCGGACGTCCCGGCGGTGCACCCGTACGCAGGTGCCCCCGAGGCGAACCCGTACGCGGAAGGGGCGCACGGGAACCCCCACGCGGGCCCGGCGCGGACCCCGCCGCCCCTCGCCGCGCCACCCGCCGGGGCCTTCGGGCCCGCCGTCCCGGTGCCTGCCGCCCCGCTCGACGCGGGCACGACCGGACGGGCCGGGGCGCGGGCCGCGCGGCGCGCCGGGACCCGGCCCCGCCGGAGCAACGCCCTGGTCGCCGCCGCCGTGGCCGCCGTCCTGCTGGCCGGCGGCGGCATCACGTACGCCCTCATGGACGGCGACGACACCGCGCGCGCCTCGGGGACCCCGCGGGACGGGGACGCGGGCGGCGGCACTGTGGGCGACCCCGGCCGCGTCCTGGACCCGGGGAGCAGCACCGCGCCCTCCGGACGCCCGACCGGCACCGGCACGCCGTCCCCCGGCACCACCCCCGTGGGCCGGGCGTCGGGCGCCGCGGCCGGCGGAGCACCGGCCACCGGCGGCCCCGGCTCGGACGGCTCAGGCCCCGACCCGTCGGCGGGCGGCACGGACACGGGCGGTACGGGACCGGGCACCGCGTCCGGCGGGAGCGGTCCGGGCGGTGCGGGTGGCGCCACGACGGCCCCGGGCAGGCAGGGCGGGAGCACCGCCGCGACCCGGGACCCCTCCGGGGGCGGGGGCGGCGCCACGACCGCGCCCACCACCCCGCCGCCCGCCTCCGGCTGCACCGCCTCGGGCTCCTCCGCGACCTGCCAGGTGGTACGGAGTGCCACCACCACCCGCTACGACGGCGGGGAGATGGGCACGGTCGGCGCGGGGCCGCACGTCTTCTTCTGCCAGGTGGACCTCGACCGGACCGAGTCGTACGGCGGCGCCGTCAGCCGCTGGTTCGCCCGCACCGACGACGACAGCGGCAACACCAACGTCTACCTCAGCGTGCTCCACCTGTCCGGCGGCGCGGGCGGCGGTCCCGTGGCGGGCCTGCGGACCTGCTGATCCGGCCGACCCGACGGGTCCGTCGTCGCTCCGGCGAGAGGCGGCTCAGGCGGCCGGCGGCGCGATCTCGCCCGATCCGCGGGCGAGCAGCGTCGTGCCCAGCACCAGCCGCTCCGGCGCCTCCTCGGCCCCGTCGAGGCGCCGGAAGAGACGCTCCGCCGCCGTCCGGCCCAGCGCGGCGGCGTCCTGGGCCACGACGGTGACGCCGAGCAGATCGGCCAGCTCGATGTCGTCGAAGCCCACCAGGGCCACCGGCCGCCCGTGCCGGGCGAGCGCCCGGACGACGGTCACGGTGACCCGGTTGTTCCCCGAGAACAGCGCCGTCACCGGCTCGGGTGCCGCCCGCATCTCCCGTACCGCCGCGCTCACCCGCTCCGGGTCGGTGGACCCGAGGGACACCCAGGCGTCCCGGACGGGGAGGCCCGCGTCGTCCATCGCCGCGCGGTAACCGCGCAGCCGTTCGGCGGCTGTGTGGATGCGGGGCCGGTCGCCGATGAAGCCGATCCTGCGGTGGCCGTGCGCGATGAGATGGGCCACGCCCGCGCGTGCGCCGCCGAAGCTGTCGGAGAGGACGGCGTCGGCTTCGATCCGTCCGGCGGGACGGTCGACGAAGACCGTGGCGACCCCCGCCCTCATCTCGGGCTCCAGATAACGGTGGTCGTCCCCTGCCGGGATGACGATGAGGCCGTCGACCCGGCGGGCGCAGAGCGCGAGCGCCAACTCCTGCTCGCGGTCCGGGTCCTCGGCGCTGGAGCCGTTGAACAGCAGCGCCCCGTGCGCCCGCGCGACCTCCTCCACGGCCCGGCTGAGCGGCCCGTAGAACGGGTCGGCGAGGTCCTCCAGGACCAGTCCGACGGTCGCCGTCCTGCCCTTGCGCAGGACGCGGGCACTGTCGTTGCGGCGGAAGCCGAGGGCCTCGATGGCCTCCCGCACCCGGCGTTCGGTGTCGGGGGTGACGCCCGCTTCACCGTTGACGACCCGGGACACCGTCTTGAGGCCGACGCCGGCCCGTGCGGCGACGTCCTTCATGGTGGGCCGATTGCCGTAACGGGACTCGGTGCGGCTGGCGATGTCGGCCACGGTGCGCGGTTCCTCCGGAGGGTGTCGAGTCGATCTCGGTTCGAGCATAGAGCCTGGACAACGTTGTCAGAGGAGGTAAGACTGTACGGAACCACTTCCCGCCCCCCGACCGACCGCCGACGGGAGACCCCGCGCCCATGCACACCGACCCGGCCACCGGCCTCGTCGCCGCCCTCGACATCGGGGGCACCAAGATCGCCGGGGCCCTGGTCGACCGCGCGGGCCGGATCCGGCTCCGCGCGCAGCGGCCCACGCCCGCGCGTGAGGACGCCGAGACGGTGATGGCGGCGGTCGGGGCGGTCCTGGCGGACCTGGCGGGCTCTCCGCTCTGGGCGTCCGCGACGGCCGTCGGCATCGGCAGCGCGGGACCGGTCGACGCCTCCCGGGGGACCGTCAGCCCGGTCAACGTGCCCGGCTGGCGCGACTTCCCGCTCGTCGAGCGGGTCGGCCGGGCCGCCGGAGGCCGCCCGGTCACCCTCGTCGGCGACGGCGTCGCCATGACGGCCGCCGAACACTGGCTGGGCGCGGCCCGCGGGCACGCCAACGCCCTGTGCCTGGTGGTCTCCACGGGCGTCGGTGGCGGCCTCGTCCTCGACGGCCGGATCCACCCCGGACCCACCGGCAACGCCGGTCACATCGGCCACGTCCCGGTGGACCTGGACGGCGACCCCTGCGCCTGCGGCGGGCGCGGCTGCGTCGAGCGCGTCGCCAGCGGCCCGCACCTGGCGCGCCGGGCCCTGGACGACGGCTGGCGGCCGGGCCCCGACGGGGACGTCTCCGCCGCGGCCGTGGCCGCCGCCGCGCAGGCCGGGGACCCGGTCGCGATCGCCTCGTTCGAGCGCGCCGCGCGGGCGCTCGCGGCGGGCATCGCCGCCACCGCCGCCCTCGTCGAGATCGACATCGCGGTCGTCGGCGGCGGGGTGGCGGGCGCCGGGGAGGTCCTCTTCGCCCCGCTCCGGCGCGGCCTCCGTGACTACGCCACGCTCTCGTTCGTCCGGGACCTGACGGTCGTCCCCGCCGTCACCGGCACGGACGCGGGCCTCCTCGGCGCGGCTGCGGCGGCGATGCCGGGGGACGTCCGTCCCTGACCCGCACCTGTCACCGACCGCCTGTCACCGACCCGCACCTGTCACCGACCCGTACGCGTCCCTGACCCGTACGCGTCTCCGACGCGGAGGCGCCACCGACCCGCACCGGAACTCACTCCCGGACCCGCTCCAAGGTCCGCTGTTCGACGATCACCAGGAACGTGTCGGACTCCAGGTCCATGACGACCCGGGCCGGCACCCCCTCGCCGCGTCGCGCCCCGGCGAACTCCTCCGCCGGCAGGCTGCCCCGCGGGCCGCCGGCCGGAAACCGTTCGAGAACCGTACGACTCATCTCCGCACCCCCTCGTGCTCTCCGTTCTCAACGACGGGTGCCCGGAAGTGTCACGCCCATGCCGAGACAAGGCTCGTGGTTTCCGTGGCAGGGTGTTGCGGGCAAGCCACTGGGGGCCGTCGAAGAGGGGGAAACGTGATCGTCTGGGTCAACGGTACGTTCGGCGCGGGAAAGTCGAGCACCGCGCGCGAGCTGGTCGATCTGATCCCGAACAGCACCTTGTACGACCCCGAGCTCACCGGCGGGGAGCTGCGCCGGCTCCTCCCGGCCAAGCGGCTCGCGGAGGTCGAGGACTATCAGGACCTGCCGATCTGGCGCCGGATGGTCGTCGACACCGCGGCCGCCCTGCTCGCCGAGGTCGGCGGCGTGCTCGTCGTCCCGATGACCCTGCTCCGCCAGGAGTACCGGGACGAGATCTTCGGCGGGCTCGCCGCCCGGCGCATCGAGGTGCGCCATGTGCTCCTCGCTCCGGAGGAAACGATCCTGCGGGAGCGGATCGACGGGCGGGCGGAGTTCGGCGACCCGGCGGTGGACGCCCGCGTGCGGGAGTGGTGTCACCAGCACCTGCCGCAGTACCGCGTCGCCCTGGACTGGCTCGCAGCCGACGCGTACACGCTCGACACCTCGGCCCTCACGGCGGCCGAGGCCGCCCGGGCCGTCGCCGACGCGGTCCGCGCCGGCCGGGTCGCCCCCTGCGGCATCGTCCAGACGCCCGAGCCCACGCGCGAGACGCTCGCCGCCGGGGTGCTGCTCTTCGACGAACAGGACCGGTTCCTCCTCGTCGACCCCACCTACAAGCCCGGCTGGGAGTTCCCCGGCGGGGTCGTCGAGGCCGGCGAGGCCCCCGCCCGGGCGGGCATGCGCGAGGTGGCCGAGGAGATCGGTCTCGCACTCGAATCCGTGCCCCGCCTGTTGCTCGTCGACTGGGAGCGCCCCCAGCCGCCCGGCTACGGCGGGCTGCGCCTCCTCTTCGACGGCGGCACCCTGCGGGCGGCCGACGCGGCACGCCTCCGCCTCCCCGGCTCCGAGCTCCGAGGCTGGCGGTTCGTCACCGAGGAGGAGGCCGAGGCCCTGCTGCCGCCCGTCCGCTACCGCCGCCTCCACTGGGCCCTGCGCGCCCGCGAGCGCGGCACCGTCCTCAACCTGGAGGCGGGCGTCCCGGTGGGCTGACGGGGATCCCCGGGAGGCGTCCCGCCGGTCGGGCGTCGAGAGCCCGGCCCGATCCGACGGGACACCTCTACGCCCGTGCCTCCGCTGCCGCCGCCGTCAGCCGCTCCGCCGTGTCCGCGGTCACCGGCGCGCCGTGGCCGCAGCACAGCACCGAGGGGGTGAGCTTCGCGAGCGCCCGCATCGAGTCGAGGGCGAGGGCGCGGTCGACGTGCAGGACGCCGAACATGACGTCCGGCACCGAGGCCACCGTGTCCCCGGCGAACAGCACGCCGTGGCGCGGCAGATGGACGGCGATCGAGCCGGGCGTGTGCCCCGGGGCGTGCACGACCACGGCCCCGTCGCCGAAGCCCAGCTCCTCGCCGTCCTCGACCTCCCGGTCGACCCGGGTGGGCGGGGCCTCCGGCGAGGTCAGGCCGTGCGCGAAGATCGGACGCTCCCAGTCGAGCAGATCGGGCTCGGGGACCGGCGCCTCGCCCCGGATCACCGGCGCGTCCAGCCGGTGCGCGAGGATCTCCGCCCCGTACCGGTCCGCCAGCTCCTGCGCCGAGCCCACGTGGTCCCGGTGGCAGTGCGTCAGCACGATCCGGCGCAGCCGCTCCGGGTCCAGGCCGGCCGACCGTATCGCCTCGGCGATGCCGTCCGCCGCACCGGCCCAGCCGGCGTCGATCAGGGTCAGCTCCTCCCCGTCCTGCCACAGATAGGCCTGACCGATGGAGAAGTCCAGGAGGTGGAGTCGGGGGGTGATCCGGGCGAGTCCGATGGATGTCATACGGCGAACCTACGCATCCACGCAGGTCCGCCGTGCCCTTCTACGCTCTCGGCGAGCTTCGCCCAACGCTGAACCGATCCGCTGCCGGGCCCGGCACCGACGCCGGGCCCGATCCGGCGTCAGACCTGCTTCGAGCGGGCGTAGTTGACGAGGAAGTGCGCCTCGGCGACCGAGAGCCGCTCCAGCTCCTCCGGCGAGACGGACTCGTTCGGCGCGTGGATCTGCGCCTCCGGCTCGCTCAGGCCGATCAGCAGGATCTCCGACTCCGGGTAGAGCGAGGCCAGCGTGTTGCACAGCGGGATCGAGCCGCCCATGCCGGCCGTCTGCATCTCCTCACCGGGGTACGCGACCCGCATCGCCTCGGCCATCGAGGCGTACGCCGGGCTGGAGGTGTCCGCCTGGAACGGCTGACCCTGGCCGACCTGCTCCAGCGTCACCCGCGCGTCCCACGGCGTGTGCTTCTCGATGTGCGCGAAGAGCAGCTTCGTCACCTCGGCCGCGTCCTCGCCCGGCGGCACCCGCAGGCTGATCTGCGCACGGGCCGACTTCGGGACCGAGGGGGTCGCCCCGGCCACCGGGTGGCAGTCGATGCCGATGACCGTGACGGCCGGGCGGGCCCAGATCCGGTCGGCGACGGTGCCGGCGCCCGGCAGCGACACGCCCGCCAGCACCTTGGCGTCCTGGCGGAAGTCCTCCTCCGGGTACTGGAGGCCCTCCCACACCTGGTCGCCCGCGAGACCGTCGATGACGGTCGAACCGTCCGGTCCCCGCAGCGAGTCGAGGACGCGGATCAGCGCGGCCAGCGCGTCGGGCGCGGCGCCGCCGAACTGACCGGAGTGCAGATTGCCCTCCAGGGTGTCGATCTGGACCCGGATCATCGTCATGCCGCGCAGGGTCGCGGTCACGGTCGGCAGGCCCACCCGGAAGTTGCCCGCGTCGCCGATCACGATGGCGTCGGCGGTGAGCAGATCGGGGTGCTGCTCCGCGTACCGCTCCAGACCGCCGGTGCCCTGCTCCTCCGAGCCCTCCACGACGACCTTGACGGTCACCGGCACCCCGCCGTTCGCCTTGAGGGCGCGCAGCGCGAGCAGGTGCATGATGAAGCCGCCCTTGCAGTCGGCGGTGCCGCGCCCGTACCAGCGGCCGTCCCGCTCGGTCAGCTCGAACGGCGGGGAGAGCCAGACGGACTCGTCCAGCTTCGGCTGCACGTCGTAGTGCGCGTACAGCAGGACGGTCGGCGCGCCGGCCGGGCCGGGCAGGACGCCGTACACCGACTGCGAGCCGTCCGGGGTGTCGAGCAGCGCCACGTCCTCGAAGCCCTCGGAGCGCAGGGCGTCCGCGACCCAGCCTGCGGCGGCCTCGCACTCGCTGCGGGGCGCCACGGCCTCGTCCGCCACCGACTCGAAGGCCACCAGCTCCGTGAGCTCGGCCTTGGCCCGGGGCATCAGTGACCGGACGGTCTCGGCGATCGGATTCGAGGTCATGGGCACGCTCCTGATGGGTGCGACGTTACGACTGAGGAGGACGTTCGTCGTATGTCGTGGTACGGCGAACGCACCGTCGATCCTACGGGCGGGCCCCTGGCTACCGCGCCGTAGGATGCGTCAGGAGCAGACCACCGGTCGGATCAGGAGCAGAAGCACACGTGAGCAGCGAGCACGCAGAGAACGCCGGTCCGGAGCCCGCCGAGCCCGCAGACGCGGCTCCCGGGGCCGAGGGGAGCGCCGCCCGGAGCGCGGCCGGACGTGCGGACGCGGAGCCGGCGCCCCTGCCGGACGACGCGGTGCCGGACGTCCCGCCGGTCGGGGGCGCGGAGGGGGAGTCCGCTTTGGAGGCCGAGGAGTCGGCCGACGTCTGGGACGTCGTGGTGGTCGGCGCGGGACCGGCCGGCGCGTCCGCCGCCTACGCGGCCGCGGTCGCCGGCCGCCGGGTGCTGCTCCTGGAGAAGTCGGAGCTGCCCCGCTACAAGACCTGCGGCGGCGGCATCATCGGCCCCTCGCGCGACTCGCTCCCGCCGGGCTTCGAACTGCCCCTCCAGGACCGGGTCCACGCCGTCACCTTCTCCCTGGACGGACGCTTCGCCCGCACCCGCCGCTCGCGCCGGATGCTCTTCGGGCTCATCAACCGTCCCGAGTTCGACGCGCAGCTCGTCGAGCACGCCCAGAAGGCGGGCGCCGAACTGCGGACCGGTGCCACGGTGACCCGGGTGGAGCAGCACGGCCCGGCCGTCCCGGACCGGCGCACGGTCGCCGTCGTCCTCGCCGACGGCGAGACCGTCCTCGCGCGCGCGGTCGTCGGCGCCGACGGCAGCGCCAGCCGGATAGGCGCTCACGTGGGGGTGAAGCTCGGCCAGGTCGACCTGGGCCTGGAGGCGGAGATCCCGGTGCCGCCGTCGGTGGCGGAGGACTGGAAGGGGCGGGTCCTCATCGACTGGGGTCCGATGCCCGGCAGTTACGGCTGGGTGTTCCCCAAGGGCGACACGCTGACCGTCGGCGTCATCTCGGCGCGCGGTGAGGGCGCCGCCACCAAGCGGTACATGGAGGACTTCGTGGCCCGGCTCGGCCTCGCCGGCTTCGAGCCCACGATCTCCTCGGGTCATCTGACGCGCTGCCGCACCGACGACTCGCCGCTCTCCCGCGGCCGGGTCCTCGTCTGCGGTGACGCCGCGGGCCTCCTGGAGCCGTGGACGCGCGAGGGCATCTCGTACGCGCTCCGCTCGGGCCGTCTCGCGGGGGAGTGGGCGGTGCGGGTCGCGGAGTCGGGCGACGCGGTCGACGCGCGCCGGCAGGCCCTGAACTACGCCTTCGCCATCAAGGCGGGGCTCGGGGTCGAGATGGCGGTCGGGCGCCGGATGCTCGCCGTCTTCGAGCGGCGGCCGGGGCTGCTGCACGCGACCATCACGGGCGTGCGGCCGGCCTGGAACGCCTTCGCGGACATCACCCGCGGCGCGGCCACGCTCGGCGGCATGGTCCGCTCGAACGGGCTCGCCCGGCGGGCCCTGGAGCTCCTCGACAAGCGCATGGACACCACGTCCGGCGTCGGCCCGGCGGGGCGGGGCGTCAGCGCGCGCGACCGCGCGGGGTCCGAGCCGGAGGGCGCCGAGTCCGCGGAGGCAGCGGAAGAGGTCTGACCGATCGCGGCACGCGCCGCGGACGACGGGTGCGGGCTCCGCCGCTCCGGCCGGCTCATGCCGCCGGGGAGGCGGGGCCCGTCGTCGTGATGCGGAAGACGGGGTGCCTGGGGGCGATGGCCCGCAGCTCCTCGTCGGAGGAGTCAGGGCCGACGCCGTCGAAGAAGACGCCCACCTCGGCCTTCCAGCGCTTCAGGTAGGCGCGGAGCAGGACGGGCTTGTCGTCGTCGGCGACCTCGACGGCGGTGAACTCCTCCACGTGCTTGCCGAGGTGCAGCTGCCCACCGCCGGCGGCCCGCATGTTGTGGGTCCACTGGACGTGGCCACGGGGCGCGACGAGGTACCGGGCGCCGTCCACGGTCATGAGGTTGACGGGGGTGCGGCGCCATTCGCCGCTCTTGCGGCCCCGGACGGCGAGGACACGGGAGCCCCAGACGCTGATGCCGCGGCGGGTCATCCAGGCGACGGCCCGGTTGACGACGTGCACGGTGAACCAGCCGGGCTTCTTGACGTGGGCGGGGGGCGTGGGGCCGGTGGGGGTGGGGCCGGCGGGCTTGGATCCGGTGGGCGCCTGGCCGGCAGGGGTCGAGCCGGTGGGGGCGGGGTCGGCGGGCTGAGCGGACATGGGGGTCTCCTGGGGCTGCTAAGTGTGAGCACTGCTCTCGCTTGAGATCAGTGTGCACGGTTCGGTGCTCACAAGCAAGAGCAGTGCTCTCGTTTCGTATCGGTGCTCCAAAAGTGGCACACTGCTCTCCATGACGACCGTCCGAGGAGCCCGCGCCCGCGCCCGCATCGAGATCACCGCCGCCATCAAGGACGAGGCCCGCACCCAGCTCGCCGCCGAAGGGGCGGCCAAGCTGTCCCTGCGGGCCGTCGCCCGCGAGCTGGGCATGGTCTCCTCCGCGCTCTACCGCTACTTCCCCAGCCGGGACGACCTCCTCACCGCGCTCATCGTCGACGCCTACGACGCCGTCGGCGCCGCCGCCGAGCAGGCCGCCGCCGAGGCCGTGACGGACCGCCCCCTGGACCGCTGGACCGCCGTCTGCCGGGCGGTCCGCACCTGGGCCCTCGCCCACCCCCACGAGTACGCCCTCATCTACGGCTCCCCGGTCCCCGGCTACACCGCCCCCCAGGACACGGTCGTCCCCGCCTCCCGCGTCGGACTCGTCCTCATCGAGATCGCCCGCCGGGCTCACGCGGCCGAGGGCGTCGCCCTTCCGCCGCTCGCGGACGACCTGCGCCCCGAGGCCGTCCGCATGAGCGCCGACTTCGCCCCGGACCTCCCCCCGGCCCTGGCCGTCGCGCTGGTCGCCGCCTGGGCGCAGCTCTTCGGGCTGGTCTCCTTCGAGGTCTTCGGGCAGTTCCACCGCGTCGTCGAGGACCGCGACACCTTCTTCGCGACGGCGGCCCGCCGCCTGGGCCAGGACGTGGGCCTCCTGCCACGGGGCTGACCCGACGGGAGACGCCGGGGCGGGCCAAGGCCCGGGCCTGCCCCTGGCTCCGGGCCAGGCCCTGGTTCCGGGCCGGGGCTTGGTTCCGGGCCGGGGCTTGGTCCCGGGCCGCGCCCTGGCTCCCGCCCCAGGCTCCCGACCCGGCTCCGGCCCCGGATCCTCCCCCCGGCCGCCGTCCAGGCCTCGGGGCCCCCGCCCCCCGCCTCGTACTCCCGGGGGAGTAGCCGCGACCACCCCGCCGGGCTGACGTGCGTGCGGGGCGCGCCCGGCTAGCGTGACCGGTATGGACGCCGGGATGCACGAGGACTGGCCGCGCGGGCCCTGGGACCGGTGGGGGCGCGGCGACGGGTTGCCCTGGCGGTCGACGCTGCTGATCGCGGTCTTCGTCCTGGTCGGTTCCGGGTTCGCCGCGCGCAACCAGACCGGCCGGGAGCCGCTCGACGCCGCCGGGCGGGCGCTGCTCCTGCTCGGGACGGTCCCGCTGCTGTTCCGTCACCGCAGGCCGGTGCCGGTGGTGTTCGCCGTCGCGGCCGTCACCCTCGGCTACCTCGCGGCCGGGTACGCGTACGGCCCGGTCTTCGTCATGATCGCGGTCGCCTGCTTCGCGGCCGTCGTGCACGGCCACCGGACCGCCGCCTGGTGGGGCATCGGCCTGGTCTGGGCGGGGCACCTGCTGCTCTCGCACTGGCTCTACCGGTGGCTGCCCCCGGCCGGGGACGGACCCGCGCCCTGGGGGCAGGAGCTGCCGGCCGCGGCGTTCGCCGTCGCCGTGCTCGCCGCCTCCGAGGCCGTCCGGGTGCGGCGCGAGCAGCGGGCCCAGCAGCGGGCCGAGCGGGCCGCCGCCGAGCGGCGCCGCGCCGACGCGGAGCGGCTCCGGATCGCCCGCGAGCTCCACGACGTGCTCGCCCACTCGATCTCCGTCATCAACGTCCAGGCGGGCGTGGGCCTCGCCCTCCTCGACTCCGACCCGGAGCAGGCCAGGACCGCGCTGGCCACGATCAAGGCGGCCAGCAAGGAGGCGCTCGGCGAGGTCCGGCAGGTCCTCGACACCCTCCGCACCCCCGGCGACGCCCCACGCGCCCCGGCCCCCGGGCTCGGCCGGCTCCCCGAGCTCGTCGAGCAGGCCGCCGCCGCCGGTCTCACCGTCACCGTCGAGACGTCCGGACCTCCGGCCGCCCTGCCGCCCGGCGCCGACCTCGCCGCCTTCCGGATCGTGCAGGAGGCGCTCACCAACGTGGTGCGCCACTCCGGTTCCCGTACGGCCCTCGTGAGGGTCGGACACGGCGCCGGACGCCTGGAACTGACCGTCGACGACGACGGCCCCGCCACCGGCACCGAGGCCGGGGGCAGCGGCAACGGACTGGCCGGCATGCGGGAGCGGGCCGCGGCCCTGGGTGGCACCATCGAGGCGGGCGCCCGCCCGGACGGCGGCTTCCGCGTCCACGCCGTGCTCCCGCTGCGCCCGGAGGGAACCCCGTGATCCGCGTTCTGCTCGCCGACGACCAGTCGCTGGTACGGGCGGGGTTCCGCGCGCTGCTCGACGCCCAGCCCGACATCGAGGTGGCCGGTGAGGCCGCCGACGGCGACGAGGCGGTGGAACGGGTCCGCGCCCTGCGTCCCGACGTCGTCCTCATGGACATCCGGATGCCCCGGCTCGACGGCCTGGAGGCCACCCGCCACATCACCGGCGACCCCGGCCTCGGCGGGGTGCGGGTCGTCATGCTGACCACGTTCGAGCTCGACGAGTACGTCTTCGAGGCGATCCGCGCGGGTGCCTCCGGCTTCCTGGTCAAGGACACCGAGCCGGAGGAGCTCCTGCGGGCCGTGCGCGCGGTGGTCCACGGGGACGCGCTCCTCTCCCCGGGCGTCACCCGCCGGCTCATCGAGGAGTTCGCGGCCCGCTCCAAGGCCCCGGCGGCGACGGCCGCGCTGGGCGCCCTGACGGACCGGGAGCGGGAGGTGATGGCCCTGGTGGGCATCGGCCTGTCGAACGAGGAGATCGCCCGCAGGCTGGTGGTGAGCCCGCTCACGGCGAAGACCCATGTGAGCCGTGCCATGGTGAAGCTCGGTGCCCGTGACCGCGCCCAACTGGTGGTCCTCGCCTACGAGTCGGGCCTGGTCCGCCCGGGCTGGCTGGGCTGAGCCCGACCGGTCCGTTCCCGACCCGCCGTGGCGGATCCGGGCCCGACCGGCCCGGTCTGAGTGAGCCCCGACCGGCCCGACCCCCCGCTCGACAGGCCCGGCCCGGCCTGAACCCGGCCCGACCGGCCCCGGGGCTCACCCCCAGGTGGTCGCGGACGCGTCTCACCCTCAGGTGATCGCGGACGTCTCCCGCCACAGCCGGGCGAGGTCCGGGTCGCCGGACACCGTGACGGCGTCCGCCGGCAGCCGGTTCCAGAGGGTCAGGTAGAGCCGGTCGGCGGGACCGCTCAGTTCCGTGTCGGCGGGCCCCCGCGCGCCCCGCTCCGTCCGGGGCGGCTCCGCCGGGGTCAGGCGTACGGTCCAGACGTCGCCGGTGTCCGTCGCCCGCAGCCGCAGGGTGCGGGGCTCCTCGGGCCGCACTCGGCTGCGCTCGCCGGAGTGGAACGCGCCGAGCAGTTCGTCGACGCCGTCGACGGCGACCGCCGGATCCACCGGCCCGGGACCGCCGCCGAGGGCGGACTCGGCGTCGGCGCGGTGGACGGTCGTCTCGTGCGCCTGCCGCCGGGCCCAGAAGGCCAGCGGGGAGGGCGCGGGCAGGAAGGTCCAGCACTCCAGCGACTCCGGCGCCGCGCGCAGGGTGGCGACGAGGCGCGCGTGTCCTTCGCGGAAGTGGGCCAGCAGGTCCTCCCCGTCGAGCGTGGTCTCGCCGTCACCCGGGTGGTACGAGGTGCGGGCCTCGGCCACCAGCGTGGTGGCCCAGCGGTGCACCATCGCCGTGTGGCGGAGCAGGTCGCGGACCCGCCAGCCGGGGCAGGTCGGCACCTCCGCGTCGGGCCCGGCCTGTGCCGCGGCGTCCGCGAGGCCGCGGCCCGCGGCCTCCAGGGCGTCGATGTGCTCCGTGATCGTCAGGGTGTCCATGGAGCGGATTGTGGCAGGCGGACGAGGGTGACGGATCAACGCGCCCCGGTGGCTCCCGCGTTGCGGGCCCAGTAACCCATGACGGCCGCACCGGCCGCGAGGACCGCGACGGTCGTGAGGGCGACGGGCAGGGAGAACCAGTCGGCGAGGAAGCCGATCGACGGAGGGCCGAGGAGCATCCCCCCGTAGCCGAGGGTGGACGCCGTGGCGACCCCGCCGGGACCGGCGACCGCGCCCGCGCGGGCCACGGCGACGGGGAAGATGTTGGCCAGGCCGAGGCCGGTGACCGCGAAGCCGAGGAGCGTGGCCCAGACGCTCGGCGCGAGCGCGCCGAGGAGCATGCCGGCGGCCGCGGTGGCACCGCCCGCGACCAGGGTGCGGGTCTGGCCGAGGCGTTCGAGCAGGGCGGTGCCGGAGAGCCGGCCCGCGGTCATGGTCAGGGCGAAGACGGAGTAGCCCGCCGCGGCCACCCCGGGGTGCGCGTTCAGGTCCTGCGACAGGTGGAGTGCGCCCCAGTCGGCCAGCGCCCCCTCGCCGTACGCCGTGCAGAGCGCGATGACGCCGAAGACGAGGACCGTACGGCGTGCCCCGGCCGCCCGCGGGGCGGCGGCGGACGGCGACGGGAGGGCCTCGTGGGGCACGGGTGACGGGTGCCGCAGCAGCACGGGTCCGGCCAGGGCGGTGAGGGCGAGTCCGACGAGGCCGAGTCCGGCGAGGTGGGCGGTGGGGGACAGGCTCCCGGCGAGCAGGCCGCCGAGGCCGGCGCCGAGCATGCCGCCGAGGCTGAACGCGGCGTGGAAGCTCGGCATGACGGGCCGCCGCAGCGCGGCCACGAGATCCACGGCGGCGCTGTTCATGGCGACGTTGATCCCGCCGTACGCGGCGCCGAAGACGAGCAGCACGAGACCGAGCGCGAGCGGGGACCGGGTGAGCGCCGGGAGGGTGACCGACAGCGAGAGGAGGACGGCGGTGACGACCGTGACGGCGTGGGATCCGTACCGGCGGCAGAGCCGCCCGGTCAGCGTCATCGTGATCACGGCGCCCGCGGACACGCCGAGGAGGGCGAGGCCGAGGTCTCCGGCCGAGGCGCCGGTCTGCTGCTTGACGGCGGGGATGCGGACCACCCAGCCGGCGAACAGGAAGCCGTCGAGGGCGAAGAAGAGGGTCAGGGCGGAGCGGAGGCGGGTCAGGGAGCGGGTGGCGTTGTCTCCGCCGGGTCCCCCCGTCATGGCCGTCCGTACTTTGTTTAGTAGCGGCACAAACTCAGGATAGGGGGCGAGCGGCGGGGGAATCAACCGGGCGGGGACGGCGGACCGGCCTGATCATGGGAGACTCACCCCCATGAACGGCAAGGCGACGACGACCCGGACACGGCTGGACAGGGGGCGTAGCGCGCTCGGCCCCGCGCTGGAACTGGTCCACACCGGCAGGGCCCCGACCAGGGCCGTCCTCACCGCCGAGCTCGGCGTCACCCGGGCCACCGCGGGCGCCGTCGCCGCCGAGCTGGAGGCCCTCGGCCTCATCCGGGTCGACTCCAACCCCGGTGCCGCGGCGGGCTCCCAGGGGCGGCCCTCGCACCGCCTCGCCGTCGACGAGAAGGGCCCCGTCGCCCTCGCCGCCCAGGTGCATGCCGACGGCTTCCGGGCCGCGCTCGTCGGCCTCGGCGGCACGATCGTCGCCACGGCACCCGGCTGCGTCACCGTCTCCGCCGACCCGGCGCAGGTCCTCGGCGCCGTCGTCGAGGCGGGCACGGCGCTCCTCGCGGCGAGCGGCCGCCGCTGCGTCGGGGCCGGACTCGCCGCACCGTCCGCCGTCGCCGAACCCGAGGGGACGGCGCTCAACCCGCTCCACCTCGCCTGGCCCGCCGGAGCCCCCGTACGGGAGATCTTCGCCGAGCGGGTACGGGCCGCCGGGATCGAGGGCCCCGCCTTCACCGGCAACGACGTGAACCTCGCCGCGCTGGCGGAGCACCGCCACGGCGCCGGGCGCGGCGCCCGGGACCTGCTCTGCGTCGCCACCGGCCACCGCGGAGTCGGCGGGGCGCTCGTCCTCGACGGCCGTCTGCACACCGGCAGTTCGGGCCTGGCCCTGGAGGTCGGCCACCTCACGGTGAACCCGGAGGGGCGACCCTGCCACTGCGGCAGCCGCGGCTGCCTCGACGTCGAGACCGACCCGCTCGCGTTCCTCACGGCCGCGGGCCGGATTCCGGGCCCCGAGGTCTCGCTGCTCCAGCAGTCCCGGGACCTGCTGCGCACCAGCCCCGAGGACCCGGGGGTCCGGGTCGCGGTGGGGGAGCTGATCGACCGCCTGGGCCTGGGCCTCGCCGGCCTCGTGAACATCCTCAACCCGGACCGGATCATCCTCGGCGGGCTCCACCGCGAGCTGCTCGACGCGGACCCCGAGCGGCTCCGCGCGGTGGTCGCCGACCGCAGCCTCTGGGGCCGCAGCGGCGGGGTGCCGATCCTCCCGTGCACCCTGGACCACAACAGCCTGGTCGGCGCGGCCGAACTGGCCTGGCAGCCGGTCCTGGACGACCCGCTGGCGGCCCTCGGCCGCGAGACGGTCTGACCGAAGCCGAAGCCGAAGCCGAAGCCGAAGCCGAAGCCGAAGCCGAAGCCTGAGCCTGAGTCGAAGTCGAAGCCTGAGTCGAAGCCGAAGTCGAAGCGGACACCGAAGCCGAAGCCTGAGGCGAAACGGGCCCAGCGTCGCGTGGCCGCTCAACCGCTCCGACGCCTCCGCCCCCCGCGCCGGGTCCGGTCAGTCTCCGGCCGGGTCAGGCCGTCCCTCCGCCAGCGCGGCGAGCCGGTCCAGGGCCATGCGCGTCCCCGTCTCGTTCTCCGGGGCCGGAACGACGTCCGGCACCCCCTCGTGCACGACCGAGACCTCCGTGCCGTCGCCGATCGCGGTCAGCGTCGTCGTGACGATCATGGTGCCGTGCAGACGCGGGTCCGGCGTCTCGAACTCGATGCTCTCGACGACCCGTTCGTACGGCACGAGCTCCAGGAACGTGCCGTGGTACGTGTCCGTGCCGCCCCCCGACTTCCCCGCGCCGCCGGCCGACCCGTACCGCAGCGACACCCGGAACGCGCCGCCCTCGCGCGCCTCGAAGGACTGGACCTCGCAGGTCATGCCGAAGGGGACCCGCCAGCGGGCCACGGCGTCCGGATCGAGGAGCGACCGGTAGACGACCGAGGCGGGGGCGTCGACGTGACGGGACACGCGCGTGGTGTACTACACGCCTCCCAGGCTAGCCGCGCACCGGCGCGGGCGCCGTCGGAAATCAGGTGTGCCGGGGACCGGGGCGACGTACCGTTCCTCCCCATGATCACCTCTGATTCCGCCGCGGACCTTCCTCCGCGCCTCGGCAGCCTCGTCTTCCACGGTCCCCTCTCCGAGGCCCGCGCCACCCGCATGATCGAGCGGCTCGCCGCCACCGGGCCGGCCGACGCGCTCGACATCGGCTGCGGCTGGGGCGAGTTGCTCCTCCGCCTCCTGGAGGCGGTGCCCGACGCCACCGGCACCGGGATCGACATCAACTCCGAGGACCTGGAGCGCGGCCGGGAGCTCGCCGGAGAGCGCGGCCTGGCCGACCGGGTGGCGTTCGTCGAGGAGTCGGCGCGCGGCACCGACCGGGGCCCCGTCGACGCCGTCCTCTGTCTCGGCTCCAGCCAGGCCCTCTGCGACCCCGACCTGCCGCACGACCCGGCCGCCGCCCTGCGCGAACTGCGTCGGCTGGTCCGGCCCGGCGGACGGGTCGTGCTCGGCGAGGGCTTCTGGGAGCGCACGCCCACCGACGCGGAACTCGCCGGGATGTGGCCCGACGCGACCACCGGGGACCACACCTCGCTCGGTGCGCTCGTCGACCTCGCGATCGACGCGGGCTTCCGGCCCGCCTGGATCGAGACGGCGACCCGGGAGGAATGGGAGGAGTTCGAGTCCGGCTACCGCTACGACACCGAGGTCTGGCTCGCCGCCCACCCCGACCACCCGCGCGCCGCCGAGACGCGCGAGCGGGTCGACCGGCAGCGTGCGAGCTGGCTGAACGGCTACCGCGGTGTCCTCGGCATCGCCTACCTCACGCTCGTCGCGGTGGCCTGAGCCTCACCGCCGGGCGGCCCTCACCACTGCCGCCCCCGCCGGAGCCCGGCACGGCCCGGCTGCGACAGGTGCGGCACCCGGAAGCGCTCGCCCTCGTCGGCGGGGGCTTCCGGGCCCGCCCACAGGGTGAACGCCAGCAGTTCCCACTGGTGCGGGTCCACCGCCAGGGCGGACGCGACCACCCCGTCCCGCCGCGCCTCGCGCGCGTGCCGGGCGACGGCCTCCGTCACGGCCTCGCCGGGCGCCACCGCCTCCCCGAGCGGGGTCCTGCGGCGCGTCGCCGCGCCCGGGACCACGGCGGCCGCCGGCCCCTCCTCGTACGACACTCCCGTCCACTGCCGCACCACCGGCCGGCCGAAGTCGCGCACGATGCCCTGGAAACCGGGGCCCCAGAGGAAGGAGTTCATGCCCTCCGCGGTGTTCCAGAGGTAGAACGGCGCGTACTGGTTCACGGGCGAGCCGGACTCCCGCTCCCGGACCAGATAGGCCTTCAGGCCGAGCCCGGGGAAGTCGTCGAGCAGATGGCCCCGGGTCGCCACCCGGTCGTGGACGATCTCCATGTCGTAGTCGGCCGGCAGGGTGATCTCGTACTGCATCGCGTGCACGGTGAGACTCCTTCTCTCGGGGTCCGCGTGGCTCACGCGGAAGGGGCGAGCAGGGCGAGCAGCCCGCGTACGGCGCTGTCGAAGGGCGCCCGCGAACCCGTCGCACGGGCCAGCACGTAACCGCCCTGGACGGTCGCGAGCACCGAGGCGGCGATCTCGTCCGGGTCGAGGGCGGGGCTGAACTCCCCGCTGTCGACGCCCTCCCGGACCACCTCCGCGAGCCGCCCGCGCACCCGCCCGAGCACCTCCTCCACCGGGGCGCGCAGCCCGGGGTCCGCGATCACCTCCGGGTCCATGGTCAGCCGCCCCACCGGGCAGCCGCGCAGGACGTCGCGCTCGCGGAGCAGGTACGCCTCCACGCGGGCGTACGCCGAGCCCCCGCCGCCCAGGACCGCTTCGGCCGCGGCACCCAGCTCCTCCGCCGAGCGCCGGATGGCGGCGAGCGCCAGGTCCTGCTTGCCGGCGAAGTGGTGGTACATGCTGCCCTGGCCCGCTCCCGCCGCCTGCTGGACGGCCTTGGGGCTGGTGCCCACATAGCCCCGTTCCCACAGCAGCTCACGGGTCGCCTCGATCAGCCGCTCGGACGCGTTCATGCTCATGAGCGCACTGTACATACCAGTAGGTACAGAACGGAAGCAGGTCCCGCGCGCCGGCGTACTCCCCGGGGCGTACGCCGGAAGCCGCTGCCCGTACGACGACCCGGACCCCCTCCCGGAGCGACGCTCGAACCACGGACAACACCGCACCCCAGCGGAGGAGCTGAACCACCATGAACACACTCGCCCACGCCGGCCCCGGCCCGTGGATCCTCTTCTTCCCCCTCGTCTGGGCGGCCGTCGTCATCGCGGTCGTCACCGTCGCCCGTCGCGCCGGATGGCGCCGCGGACGCGGCTTCGGCCCGGGCTTCGGCCCCGGCGCCCGCCGCGACGGCGGACCGGACGAGAACTCGCCCATCGCCCTGCTCGGCCACCGGTTCGCTGCCGGGGAGATCGACGAGGACGAGTACTGGCGGCGCCTGAGCGTCCTGGAGGAGCAGTTCGGCCGCAGCGCGGACCCGAAGGGACGCCGGACATGACCGCGCCCGCCCCGCTCCCCGCGGCCCGCGTCGTCGACGCCGTCAAGGTCTACGGGCGCGGCGACACCGAGGTCAGGGCCCTCGACGGGGTGAGCGTCGGCTTCCCCGCCGGCCGCTTCACCGCCGTCATGGGCCCGTCCGGCTCCGGCAAGTCCACCCTCATGCACTGCGCCGCCGGACTCGACACCCTCACCTCCGGCGCCGCGCTCGTCGGCGACACCGACCTCTCCAGCCTCGACGACCGGCGCCTGACCCGGCTGCGCCGGGACCGGATCGGCTTCGTCTTCCAGGCCTTCAACCTGCTGCCGACCCTCACCGTCGCCGAGAACATCACCCTCCGGCTCGACCTCGCCGGGCACCCCGTCGACCGCGAGCGCTTCGACCGGCTCGTCGACACCGTCGGCCTGCGCGACCGCCTCCACCACCGGCCGGGCGAGCTCTCCGGCGGGCAGCAGCAACGGGTCGCCGTCGCCCGGGCCTTCGCCGGCGACCCCGACGTCGTCTTCGCGGACGAACCCACCGGCAACCTCGACTCGCGCTCCGGCGAGGAGGTCCTGCGCCTGCTCGGCCGCACGGTCCGCGACACCGGCCGCACGGTCGTCATGGTCACCCACGACCCCGTCGCCGCCGCCCACGCCGACGAGGTGGTCTTCCTCGCGGACGGCAGGCTCGTCGACCGCATGACCGGCCCCACGGCCGACCGCGTCCTCGACCGCATGAAGGCCTTCGACACGGGCATCACGACGGTCCCCGGAGGCACCCCATGAACACCCCCGCCACCCTCCGCCTCGCCCGCTCCTCCCTCCGCGCGCACCGGCGCCGCTTCCTCGGCACCTTCGCCGCCGTCCTCCTGGGCGTCGCCTTCCTCACCGGCACCCTCGTCATGGGCGACACCCTCCGGGCGAGCTTCGACTCGATGTTCACCAGCGCCACCCGCGGCACCGACGCCGTCGTCCGCAGCTCCACCACCGTGACCGCCCCCGGCGAGGGCCAGGGAACCAGGGGCCCCGTCGACGCGGCCCTCGCCGATCGGCTCGCCACCCTGCCCCGGGTCGCCGCCGCCGCGCCCCGCATCGAGGGCGCGGGCCAGCTCCTCACCGCCGACGGCACCCCCGTCGGCGGCAAGGGTCCGCCCACCCTGGCGGGCAACTGGATCGAGGACCCCGCCCTCAACCCGTACCGCCTCGCGGAAGGCCACGCGCCGCACGCCCCCGGCGAGGTCGTCGTCAACCGGGGCGCGGCGAAGACGGCCGGTCTCGCCGTCGGCGACACGACGGTCCTGCGCACCCCCGACCCGGTGAAGGTCACCGTCGTGGGCCTGGCCACCTTCGGCGGCGCCGACGGCATGGGGCAGGTCACCTGGACCGGCCTCACCCGCGCCGACGCGGAGAAGCACCTGACCGCCCGGCCCGGCGAGGCGACCAGCATCGCCGTACGGGCGGGTCCCGGCGTCTCGCAGGAGGAACTCGTCGCCGCGCTCACGCCCGCGCTGCCCGACGGTGTCGAGGCGATCACCGGACAGCAGGCCGCCGAGGAGAACACCCAGATGGTCTCCGGACGCTTCCTGGACCTCTTCACCACCTTCCTGCTGGTCTTCAGCGGGGTCGCCGTCCTCGTCTCCGTCTTCACCATCCACAACACCTTCGCGGTCCTCGTCGCCCAGCGCACCCGCGAGAACGCCCTGCTCCGCGCCATCGGCGCCGCACGCCGCCAGATCGTCACCGGCACGCTCGCCGAGGCGCTCGCCGTCGGACTCCTCGCCTCCCTCGCCGGACTCCTCACCGGGATCGGCGTGGCCGCCGGACTCCAGGCGCTGTTCCCCGCGATCGGCTTCCCCTTCCCCGAGGGCGACCTCGTCGTCACCGGCACCTCCCTCCTGCTGCCGCTCGGCGTCGGGCTCGCCGTCTGCGCCGGTTCGGCGCTCCTGCCGGCCGTACGGGCCGGACGCACGGCCCCGCTGGCCGCGCTCCGCGAGACCGACGTGGACGCCTCGGGCACCTCGCGCCGACGCGCCCTGACCGGCGGCGCCCTGCTCGCGACCGCCGTCGGCACGGTCCTGGCCGGGGTGCTGGGCACCCCGTCGCTGTGGCTCGCCTCCCTCGGGGCCGGTCTCGCCGTCGCCGCCTTCGTGGTCCTCGGACCGGTCGCCGCCACGCTCGCCGTACGGGTGCTCGGCCGGCCGCTGCGCGGCACCAACCGCGGCCTCGCCCGGCGCAACGCCCTGCGCAGCCCCGGCCGTACGGCCGCGACCGCCACCGCCCTGATGATCGGCGTCGCCGTCGTCACCCTCTTCACGGTCTTCGGCGCCTCGCTGAAGGCGACCATGGACCGCACGGTCGACCGTTCCTTCGCCGGGGACGTGGCCATCGGCACGCCCTCGTTCGGCGCGGGCGGCAGCGGGCTCAGCCCCCGCCTCGCCCCGGCCGTCGCCGCGCTGCCCGAGGTCGACACCGCCGTCGGCCTGGGGCGGGGCGTCGCGGAGGTGGACGGCAGGGGCCGCGCGCTCACCGTCACCGACCCGGCCGCGCTCGCCCGCACGCTGGACCTGGGGGAGGTACAGGGCTCCCTCACCGGACTCGGTACGGACGGGATCGCCGTCGCCGCCGACGAGGCCGCCGACTCGGGCCTGGCGCCGGGCCGGACCGCCGTGCTGACCTTCACCGACGGCAGCCGCCACACCTTCACGGTCCGCGCGGTCTACCAGCGCGCCGACCTCGCCGGGGACTACCTCGTCACCCGGGCGGCCTGGGCCCCGCACCGCACCCAGGACGCCGACCGGCTCGTCGCCGTGTCCTTCCGGGACGGCGTCGGTGCCAAGCAGGGCAAGGCCGCCGTGACCGAGGTCGCCGACCGGTACGGCCACCCGGAGGTGCAGACCCGGGAGGAGTACGCGGCGGCCTCGGCGGGCGGCATCGACATGATGCTCACCCTGATCTACGCGCTCCTCGCGCTCGCGGTCCTCATCGCGCTGCTCGGCATCGCGAACACGCTGACCCTCTCCGTCCACGAACGCACCCGCGAACTGGGCCTGTTGCGGGCCGTCGGGCAGACCCGGACACAGCTGCGGGCGATGGTCCGCTGGGAGTCGGTACTCGTCGCCGCATTCGGCACGGTCGGCGGTCTCGCACTCGGCGCCTTCCTCGGCTGGGCCCTCGTGCGCGCCACGGACGGCTCGGGCGGCAGCGCCCTCGCGTTCGCCGTGCCCGTGGTGCGGCTCGCGGCCGTCGCCCTGGTCGGACTGGTGGCGGGGGCCTTGGCGGCCTGGCGCCCGGCCCGCCGGGCGGCCCGGCTGGAGATCCTCCGGGCGATCGCCACGGAGTGACCGCCCAAAGCCCCGCCGGCCCCGTCAGCCCGCCCGGCCCGCCAGGACCGGGCCGGCCAGCGACGGGGCGGGCACCGCTTCGGCCGGAGCGCTGAGCGGGACACCGGGGAGCCGGCTGTAGCCGAGGCCCGCGAGCGGCAGGTCCGCCGCGGCGGAGCTCACGGCGTGCGCGGACTCCTCGACGGGGCCGCCGAGGGGCGGCGCCGTGAGCGTGAACCACACGACCTTGCCGTCCGCCCCGCACGGCCGGATGCCCCAGCTCTCGCTGAGCGCGCGGACGATGCCGAGACCCCGTCCGGAGGTGGCGAGCGCGTCGAGGTCGTCCACCGGGCCGAAGGCGTCCAGGGGACGCACCTCGGGGATCCGGGGATCGTGGTCACGGACCGAGACGGTGAGCCGGTCGAGCAGCAGCTCGAGCTCCACCGTGCAGTCCTTGTCCGGCCGGGCGTGACGGTGCACGTTCGTCAGAAGTTCCGTCACGCCGAGGACGGCCTGGTCGACCAGGGCGTCCAGCTGCCAATGTCGGAGGTGGGCGGAGATGATGCGGCGGACCTGTCCGATCCGCGACGGCAGGGCCTGAAGCTCCACCGCGTAGTACCTGCTCGGCTCGCTGATCACGGCTGCGACTCCCCGAAGTGGTCCGGAAGAAGACGAAGATTCGGATCCGTCAATGCGGTACAGAAGGGGCGGTGACCCGATCGCAGCGTCACCACCGCTGAACCCTCAGTGAGGTGGGTTCCAGCCTGGACCAGCCGTGACCGCCCCGCAACTCGCCGCGAGCCGTCGCAGCTCAGGACCGTCCGGCCGCCCTCCGCAGCGCCGCGAGGAAGCGCCCCGAGGTCTGCGCCCCGCCGTCCCGGCCGGGGTCGCGGTCCTGGAGCGTCAGCCGGTACCGCGTGCCGTTCACGGTCGCCACCGTCTCGTCCGACTTCGCGAACCACGGGCGCCCCGCCCGCACCGCCGAGACCGGAGCGCTGTCGATCTCGCTGCCGTAACTCGTGAGGAGCGCGAGGCGCCCGTCCTCGATCCGCACCTCTCCCGCCCGCGTCAGCGAGCGCGGCCAGCGCGCGATCCGTACGCCCCTGGCGCTGAACTCGGGATTCGCCATGTCGATCCGCCCCTTTCACCCGGTTGCCCCACTCAGTGTGCCGGGCCGTCGCCGCGCGCACCAGTAGCCCTTCCGGGGGGCTTCCCGGACGGGTCCACAAGGCAGGCCTATGGATCGTCAAAGGGAACGTTTGCCCAGGTGAGAGCGGTATTGTCGGTGCTGGGGGAGTCCATCGGGGACACATGAGGAGAGGGACGGATGAGCACCACCCACGAGAGTGCGACCGCCGCGGCGGCCACCGTCGACGTCGACCGCAGCGACCCGGCGTACCGGGCCTGGCTGAAGGAGGCCGTGCGGAAGGTCCAGGCCGACGCCAACCGCTCCGCCGACACCCATCTGCTGCGCTTCCCCCTCCCCGAGAAGTGGGGCATCGACCTCTACCTGAAGGACGAGTCGACGCACCCGACGGGCAGCCTCAAGCACCGCCTCGCCCGCTCCCTCTTCCTGTACGGGCTCTGCAACGGCTGGATCCGGCCCGGAAAGCCCGTCATCGAGGCGTCCAGCGGCTCGACGGCCGTCTCCGAGGCGTACTTCGCGAAGCTCATCGGCGTCCCCTTCATCGCCGTCATGCCCCGCACGACCAGCCCCGAGAAGTGCCGGCTCATCGAATTCCACGGCGGACAGTGCCACTTCGTCGACGACTCGCGCACGATGTACGAGGAGGCCGCGGCCCTCGCCGAGCGCACCGGCGGCCACTACATGGACCAGTTCACCTACGCGGAGCGCGCCACCGACTGGCGCGGCAACAACAACATCGCCGAGTCGATGTACCAGCAGCTGAAGCTGGAGCGGTACCCCGAACCGGCCTGGATCGTCGCCACCGCCGGGACCGGCGGCACCTCGGCGACCATCGCCCGCTACGTCCACTACCTCCAGCACGACACCCGGATCTGTGTCGCCGACCCGGAGAACTCGTGCTTCTTCGACGGCTGGACGCACCACGACCCGCACGCCACCTCCGACTGCGGCTCGCGCATCGAGGGCATCGGCCGCCCCCGCATGGAGCCCAGCTTCGTGCCGGGCGCGGTCGACCGCATGATGAAGGTCCCCGACGCGGCGAGCGTCGCCGCCGTCCGCGCCCTGGAGACGGCGATCGGCCGCAAGGCGGGCGGTTCCACCGGCACCGGTCTGTGGAGCGCCTTCAAGATCGTGGCCGAGATGGTCGCCCACGACCGCACCGGCAGCGTGGTCACCCTGATCTGCGACGGCGGCGAGCGCTACCTCGACAAGTACTACTCCGACGACTGGCTGGCCGCGCAGGGCCTGGACATCGCCCCGTACTCCGCCGCCATCGAGCGGTTCCTCACGACGGGGGCATGGCCGGAGTGAGCCGCCGGTCCAGCCGACGGGCGGCGTCCCGGAAGGAGTAGCCGACTCCCGGCGCCGCGAGGCGCAGCGCGAGCCGGAACGGGGCGGAGCCGTCGGCGGCCATCGTCCAGCGCAGCCGGGTGCCCGTGCCGGCGGGGGAGAGGCTCCACTCCTCCGCCATGGCGGTCACACCGGGGGCGTTCGTGACGTCCACCCGGTACGCGTAGCGGAGGCCGGGCTCCGACGCCAGGATCGTCTCGTCGAACGCGATCCCGCCGCGCAGCCGCACGCTCCGCCCCGCGCCGTCGCCCGTCGGCACGGCCGACACCACGGCGCTGAACCAGGACGGCAGGCTCCCCACCTCCACGGCCACCGACCGGTAGACGGCCGGGGGCGGCGCGGCGAGGGTCGCGACGAAGACGAGACGGACGGGCGCGGAGACGGTGAAGTCGAGCTCCACGGGGCGCAGTCGGCGGGGCATGGGTCCTCCCGGGGCGCGAATGGATGGAGCACGATAGCTGACACCTCGTCAACATCCCAGGGGCTGGGCCTGCGGGGCCCGAGCCCACGCGCCCGCGCCGACGGGCCCTTGCGCCCGCGGGGCCTGCGTCCCGGTCCGGGCCCGCCATCTGCGCGGGCCCGCGCCCCGGTTGGTTTGCGCCTCGCGGTGTGGGCGGGCCTCCGGCCACGCCCCGTGTGGGCAATCGTCCCGCTGGGGCGGGACGGGTGGGCACACGGGACGGCGCCCCTTAGCGGCGCCTCCGCGTTCCGTGCCCTGGCCCGCACCACAAAGGTGCCGTTACCTGCGGTGCGGGTTCAGGCCCAGGAGCCTCCCGCGCCGGCAAGGGCGCCGTTCCGTTGTGCCCACCCTCCCCCAAGCTCTCGGCTTCGCTCGAGCAGGGGGGACCCCCATCGCCCCTTGCGGAACGCCTGCCCACAACGGTGGGGCGCCGCCCACAACAGGGCCGGCGGGCGCGCCGCCCCGGCGGGCCACCCCTCACCGCCCCCGCAGCAGCCCGTCCAGTGCTCGGCCGAAGAGGGCGCGGCCCGTCGCCGCCAGCAGTGGGTCCAGGGCGCGCGGCACGCCCCGCAGCGTCAGCTCCTCCGTCCAGTACACCCGGGAGCCGCCCTCCGCCCCCGTCACCTCGATCCGCGCCCACCCCCGCACGACCCTCCCCGACTTCTCCAGGCGGCAGACGCCGGGCCGGCCGGCCGACGGGGGTTCCCAGCGCACGACCTCCATCGGGTCGTCGAAGGACAGCCGCCCGATGCCCGTCCGCGCGGTGAACCGCGTCCCCGCGCCGTTCGGCCCCGGCGTCAGGACCCGCGTCCGGGTCAGCGGCACCTGACGGCCGTGCGCCCGCCAGTCGGTGAGCCGGAGCCACACCTCCTCCGGCGCCAGCGGCACGGTCCGCTCGACGAGGATGAGGCTCACGCCTGCTCCTCGCCCGGCACCACGAGACCCGGCAGGTGCTCCGCGACCTCGGTGCGTACCCCGTCGGGCAGGCCGCGGTCCGTCACCCAGGTGTCGACCTCGTCGAGCGAGGCGAAGGAACTCAGTCCCACCGTGCCCCACTTGGTGTGGTCGGCGACGACCACGACCCGCCGCGCCGAGCGCATCAGGCACCGGTTGGTCTCGGCCTCCGCCAGGTTCGGCGTCGAGAGCCCGGCCTCCGCGGACACCCCGTGCACGCCGAGGAAGAGCAGGTCGAAGTGGAGCGAGCGGATCGCCCGGTCGGCGACCGGCCCGACGAGCGCGTCGGACGGCGTGCGGACCCCGCCGGTCAGGACGACCGTCGCCGCCCCGCGCCGCGACTCGCCCCCGGCGCCGGTCTGCTGCGCCTCGTGGAACACGTCGGCGACCCGCACCGAGTTGGTCACCACGGTGAGGTCCGGCACGTCGAGCAGGTGGCGGGCGAGCGCGTAGGTCGTCGTGCCGCCGGACAGGGCGATCGCCGTGCCCGGCGCGACGAGCGCCGCCGCCGTCCGGGCGATCTCGTCCTTGGCGCTCGGCTCCAGCACCGACTTCGCCTCGAAGCCGGGCTCGTGGGTGCTCGCCTCGACCACCGGAACGGCCCCGCCGTGGACCTTGGCGACCATGCCCTGCCGGGCCAGCGCGTCCAGGTCGCGGCGGATCGTCATGTCCGAGACGTTCAGACGGCGGGTCAGTTCGTTGACCCGCACGCCGCCACGCCGCCGTACCTCGTCGAGGATCAGGGCACGCCGCTGCTCCGCGAGGAGGTTCTGGTTGTCAGTCACCGCCGGGGCCGGTCCTTCCGCAGGAGACAAGGGGATGATTGTCGGATTCGGTGAGAGTCCGTGCGCGGCCGCACGGCTTTCCGGGATCCTGTTTGCCGACGACGCATCTTCCCACTCCGAGAGGAAGTCGCCTCAGTGTCCCCTGCCACACCCGCCCCGGAGAGCGGGGGCGCGGCGCTCGAACTCCTCGTCCACGGAGTCGGCGGAGCCACCCCCCAGGACATGCTCGACGACCCCAGGACCGTCCGCGTCACCGGCGACCGGACCGCCGCGATGTACCGGCGCGGCGAGGACCTCGACGCCGAGGACCACCCCGAGCGGTACGCGGCACGCCCCGTCCCGGAGGCGTACTGCTGGTCCAACCTGACCTCCGGGGACGGCGCCCGGGCCCTGTGGCTGCTGCTCCTGCCCTTCATGGTGGCCAATCTGGCGCACTGGATGCGGCCGCCCTCCCAAGGCAGGCCGGGGCTCGTGCGGCTCTACGGCGTCCTCGTCCGGCTCGTCGCCCTCACCCTCACCGTGCTCCTGACCGCCGCCGCCTGCGAGGTCGCGCTCGACCTGACGGCCTGGCAGTGCGCCGCCACCACCGCCTGCACCGACCGGTACTCCTGGCTCGGGTTCCTCTCCGCCGGGCGCGGCGGCTGGTGGTCCGTGCCCGGCCGCCGCCTCGCCCTGGCCGCCGTCGTGCCGACCGTGCTCGTGGGCCTGCTCTGGTACCTCTCCAACCGGACCTGGAGCGCGTACGAGGCACAGCGCCCGCCCACGGGATACGACGTGCCCGTCGCGGAGCCCCCGGCCGACACGGAGGCCGCGGACGCCGCCGACCCCGCCGGTCCCGTCGAGCTCCGGCCCGCGCTCGGCCGCCCCGGCTTCTGGTACGGCCGCCGGCTCGTCGCCCGCCTCCGCGCCGCCCACACCGCCGCCGGGTTCCTCACCGTCGCCGCCGCCCTCGTCACGGCGACCGCCCGCCACGACGCCGGCCTCCCCGGCCCCCGTACGGTGCTCGGCTGGGGGCTGCGGGGCGCCGTCGCGTTCCTCGCCCTCGTCGTGCTCTGGGTCGTCTGCCGGCGCGGCCGCAGCGAGCGCCGCCTCGACTGGCGCGTCGAACGGGCGCTCGTCTCCTGGCTGCCCGCCGCGTCCCTGCTCCTGCTGGCGCTCGCCGCCCTGCACGCCGGCTGGGCGCGCCCCGGCTGGACCTCCAGCGGGACCCTTCCGGGCGACGCCGTCTTCGGCGCGCTCACCCTCGCCCAGGGCGGTCTCGTCGTCGTCCTCGGGGTCGTCGCCCTGCTCCTCCAGCGCCCCCGCAGAGACCCCCGCACCGCGCTGCGCGGACTCGGCGGGCCCGCCGTCGCCATGCTCGCCTGCGCGCTCGGCGGCGTCATGTCCGGAGGCGTGGCACAGCGGGTCGCCGACTGGCTCGACGGCCCCGCCACCCCCGGCATGGGCGATCACAGCGGTCCCCGGATCGGCCCGCCGGTGCTCCTCAGCTGGCAGGCCTCGGTCATCCCGCTCCTGCTCCTGCTGCTCCTCGTGCCGGCCGCCCTCCTCGCCGTACGCACCGCCCTCGACGCCCGGCGCCTGCGCTCCGCCGTCGAGGCCGACTACGACGCCGCCGCCGAGCGCGACCCCGTCCGTACGGGACAGATCGCGGCCGACCGGGCCCGCGCCTCCCTCACCGACTCCGCGCCCGTCCTCGTCGGCGTGGTCTCGGGCGCGACGCTGCTGCTCGGGGCCGCGTCCGTCGCCGGTGCCTGGGCCAGCGGGAACGTGCCCGGCCGCGCCTTCGACGGGGCCCATCCCGCGATCGCCTCCCTGGCCTCCGTCACCCAGGCCCTCGGCTCCTGGATGATCGGCCTGGGCTTCCTGCTCTTCGTCACCTGGGGCCGGCGCGCCTACAAGGACGCCTCCGCCCGCCGCACCATCGGCATCCTCTGGGACGTGGGCACGTTCTGGCCCCGGGCCGCCCACCCGTTCGCCCCGCCCTGCTACGCCGAGCGCGCCGTCCCCGACCTCACCTGGCGGATGAGCTCCTGGACCCGGGCCACCGGCGGGCGGCTCGTCATCTCGGGCCACTCCCAGGGCAGCGTGCTGGCGGCGGCCGCCGTCTGGCAGCTGCTGCCCGCGACCCGGAGCAGGGTCGCGCTGCTCACGTACGGCTCACCCCTGGAGCGGCTCTACGGCCGCTGGTTCCCCGCCTACTTCGGCCCCGAGGCACTGCGCGGCCTGAACCGCACGGTGCACTGCTGGAGCAACCTGTACCGCGCCACCGACCCGATCGGCGGCCCCGTCCGGGTGCCCGCCGAGGACGGCAGACCGGCCGTCGACGCGGCGGTGCTCCTCGACCCCGTCGCGTACGGCCGGACCCGCGCGCACCCGCTGCCCGAACCGATCCTGGGCCACTCCGACTACCAGGCCGACCCGGCGTTCGCGCGGTGCCGCTCGAAGCTCCTCGACCGGCTGCCGCCCGCCCTGCCCCGGCAGCGGGCCGCGGACGAGGGGGCGGATCAGGGCAGCTCGGGAAGGTCCTCCGGATAGAGCAGCGTCAGGTCGTCCGTGCTCGCCTCGGCGAGCGCGGCGACCCGGCCCGCGTGCCGCTCCACCATGGACTCGAAGGTCTGCCGCGCCGTGCGTCCGTTGCCGAACGCCGGACCCTTCGGCAGCTTCTCGAAGTACGCGAGGAGGGCCTCGTCCGTGCCCGGGGTGAGCCGGTACTCGTGCTCGTCCGCCTGCTGGCCGACGATCCGCAGCAGTTCCTCCGGCGCGTAGTCGCCGAAGGAGATGGTCCGCGAGAAGCGGGAGGCCACGCCCGGGTTGACGGTGAGGAAGCGCTCCATCTCGGCGGTGTACCCGGCGACGATGACGACCACCGCGTCCCGGTGGTCCTCCATCAGCTTCACGAGCGTGTCGATCGCCTCGCGGCCGAAGTCCCGCCCGGAGTCCTCGGGCGACAGGGCGTAGGCCTCGTCGACGAAGAGCACCCCGCCCCGCGCCCGGTCGAAGGCCTCCTGCGTGCGGATCGCCGTCGAGCCGATGTGCTCGCCGACCAGGTCCACCCGGGAGACCTCGACCAGGTGCCCGCGCTCCAGGACCCCGAGCGAGGCCAGGATCTCGCCGTAGAGCCGGGCGACGGTCGTCTTGCCGGTGCCCGGGTTCCCGGTGAAGACCAGGTGGCGGCGGACGGAGGCCGCCTTCAGGCCCGCCTCCTGGCGCCTGCGCCCCACCTCGATCATGTTGGTGAGGGTCCGGACCTCCAGCTTGACGCTCTCCAGACCCACCAGGGCGTCCAGTTCGCCGAGCACGTCCTGCGAGGAGCGGGCCTCCGGCGCGGGCTCCGGCACGGCCGGGGCGGCGGCCGGGACCGGCTCGCGCGCCGTGGGCACCGTGCCGAGCAGACCCGGGGACTGCGTGGCCGTCAGGACGGTTCCGCCGTCGGGCACGGAGGAGCGGACCGCGCTCTCGTCGCTGGTGCAGTCCTCGGCGCTCGCGCCCTCCTCGGGGAACTCGTACCCGCCGCGCGCGCACCGCTCCGTGCGGCACTTGCGCAGGATCGTGCGGCAGCCGTCCGTGACGTGGAAGCCGTATCCGCCGCTGCCCGTCACCCGGCAGCCGTGGAAGGAGCCGCGGCCCTCCGCCGACACGTAGAACCCGGCCTCGGCGGGCGAGGTGACCACGCACCGGTCGATCGTGGGATCGGCGCCCTTGGTCACGATGACGCCGGTCTGCACGGAGTCGATCGTGCAGCCGCCGAGGGTGCCGCCGCTGCCGTGGTCCCGGAACCAGGCGCCCGTGGAGGCCTCCCTGATCCGGCAGTCGTCGAGCTGGGCGGTGGCCCCGTCGCTCACGGACACCGCCGTGTTCCGCACCTGGGTCAGATCGCTGTCGACGACGTCCACGCGCGAGCCCCGGTCGAGGACGAACAGCGCGTCCGGGACGTCGTGCACGCGGCAGGCGTCGAGGACCGCGGTCGCGCCGTCGCTCACCCACACCGCCGGATAGTCGCCCGTGCTGTCGTGGATCTCGCACTGGTTGGCGTCCACCCGCGTCCCCGGATCCCACACCGAGAGGCCGTTGCGCCCGAAGCGGCGGACCGTCGACCGGGTCAGCGTGAGGACGGAGCGCGAGCGCAGGTCGACCGCGTTCTCCGGGACGTCGTGGATGTCGCAGTCCGAGAGCGTCAGGACCGCGTCCGTGTCGAGCGTGATGCCGTCCGCCGAGGTGCGGTGCACCGAGGAGTCGGTGAGGTGGGCGGTGGCGCGGGCCGCGATCTGGAGTCCGGCGCCCTTGATCTCGTACACCTCGCAGCCGACGCCCTCCAGGCCGGTGCCCTCGCCGGTCACGGCGATCCCCGCGCCGGAGGCGTGGTGCACCCGGCAGCGCTCCAGGCGCGGATGCGCCCCGCCGCGCACCGAGACCCCGGCCTGCCCGGCGGAGACGACCTCGCACTCCTCGAACACCCCGCCCGCGCCGTCGAGCACGGCGATGCCGACCCCGGCCGGATTGTCGACGGTGCAGCGGCGGACCGTCGGGCGGGCGGCGCCCCGGACCTCGATCCCGGCGGCCGAGCGGGTCATGATCCGCAGGTCGAGCAGTTCGGGGGTGCCGTCCTCGACGAGCAGGGCGGGCGCGGCCACGTCCTGCCCCTCGATGTGCAGGTCCTGGACGACGACGGAGGCCCGCAGGGTCAGCGGGACCCCGTCCGGGGGCGCGATCCGCACCGAGCCGACCCCGCCCTCGGGGCCCCGCAGGGTGATGGCGCGCCGGACCACCAGATTCTCCCGGTAGGTGCCGGGCGCGACGGTGAGGACGTCCCCGTCGCCGGCGGCCTCCAGCGCGGCGGCGAGAGAGGGGTACTCACCCGTGCGGCGCCGCCACCGCGATGTGCCGGTGTGCGTCACCTGGACCGTGCCCTGTGCCATGGGTGTGTCCTGCCCCCGCCTCATGCCTCGCCGCTGATCCGATGCCCCACCGTAGCGCGCGCGGCGCCCCCGGGTTGACGGGTCGGCGGCCCGCACCCGCGCCGGACGCCCGGCGGTGCCGGACACGCGTCACCGCCGGTCCCGGGTGGTCCGGAGCGGTCGAACCCGGTCGCGGAGCGGTCTCACCCGAACGTGGTCCGGCGGGCGTGCCGGGCTCAGCTGCCCGTGCCCGTACGGCCCCAGTCGGGACCCGCCGCGGCCCACGCCCGGTCCAGGCGCGCGTACCGCAGCAGCACCAGTCTCCGTACGGCGAGACGGCGGACCAGCTCCACCAGCACGCCGGCCAGGAGCCCGGCGGTCACACCGGCGACCACCGCGTGCGCCCGCGCCGCCGCCTCCCCCAGGGGAGGGCCCACCGGCCGCCCGTCCCGGTCCGTCCAGAGCCGGAACGAGGAGCCGGGCGCGGAGTGCCGCCGGGCGGTCGCCACCGTCCCCGTGCGGGCCGACCCGTCCGGCGCCGTCCAGCGGGCCACCACGGAGCGCCGCAGCCGCTCCTCGCCGGCCGTCTCGACGGACCGGGGGCCGCTCACCGGGCCGTCGGCGAGCCGCACCACCCGGGCCGTCGTCGGCAGCCGCTGCTCCTGCTGGGTGCGGACCGCGCGCGACAGCGAGCCGTAGGCGGAGGTGCCGGCCGCCCAGCCGGTCAGGGGCACCGCGAGGCAGAGCAGGACGGCCGCCGCGAAGGCGACCCACGCCTCGACGAGATCGGTGGTCCGGCGCAGGGGATTGTGCCGCCAGCGCCAGAGTCCGGTGGCTGCGCGCACGTGTGGACCCCCTCGTCGTCAACGCTCCTCCAACGAGTGTGACCCCGGGCCGGGTTCCCCGCCCGCCGGGCGGGGGAAGTGTGACGCGCGCCGCCGACGTCCCCGGCCCGGTGTCCGGGTCAGTCCAGGATCTTCACGGCGTCGCCGACCCGGACGGTGCCGGTGTGCTCGGGGACCAGGTTCTGGCCGAAGATGACGCGGCCGTCGCTCTTGCGGTGCCGGGCGAGGGTGCGCAGGGGTTCCTTGCCGCGCTCGGCGGTGTGCTGGTCCGTGGTGGTGACGACGCAGCGCCCGCAGGGCCGGGCGACCCGGAAGGTGACCTCACCGACGGTCAGCCGCGTCCAGCCGTCCTCCGCCCAGGGGGCGGTGCCCTCGACGACCAGGTTCGGGCCGAAGCGGTTCATGGGCAGGGGGCCCTCGTGGGCGTGGTCGCCCGCGGCGATCAGCGAGTTGAGGGCGTCGAGCGAGGACGTCGTGGTGACGAGCAGCGGATAGCCGTCGGCGAAGGTGACGGTCTCGCCGGGCAGCGCGTACACCGGGTCGACCGGCCGCCGGTGCTCGGGCGCGTCCATGTGCGCGAGCCGTACGTCGGTCTCCAGGAACGCGGACAGCCAGGCGGCCGCGGCGGGAGCGGCGGGGACCGCCTCCACGGGCTTGTCGAAGATCTCCATCGTGAGGGTGGTCGAGGAGTGCGGGACCTCGACCACCAGGTCCGCCCGGCCGGGAGCGGACAGGACGACGCCGCCGTCCGGCAGCGGCCGCGCCGCGAGCAACGCCATCCGGGGGTGACGGCGTTGGGTCACGACCTTGTGCGCGGCGTCGACGACGGCCCAGCGGCGGTCCGCGGCCAGCCCCCAGGGCTGCACCTCGGCCTCCGAGCGGTCCAGCGCGCGCATGGCCTTCACGGGATGGACGTGGACGGAGCGGAGGACGGGAGTCGGCATGTCCTCATCCTGCCAGCCACCCCGGTCCTCCCGGGGCCGGAACGCCGCGCGGGGTCAGTAACCCCCGCCCTGGTAGGGGCGGTTGTACGGGTCGTCGTACGGCGCCGGGGCGGGGACCGGTGCGGGCCGGGGCGCCGCGGGGCGCATCGCCTCGTATCCGGCGGCGGCCGGGCGGGGCTGCTGCGGGTACGAGCCGGCGCCCGGGTAGCCGCGCGGGGCCGCCTGCTGCTGCGGGATGTAGGGGGCCGGGGCGTGCTGGAGCGGTACGGGGGCCATCTGCGGAGCGGGCTGAGGGTAGCCGTAGCCGCTGTTGTAGGCGGGGGCGGACTGCGGGCCGGGCGCCGCCGGGAGGGCGGGCAGCGCCGAGGGGAGCGCCGGCAGGTAGGAGCCGCTCGTGGGGAAGCTGCTGCCGGTGTCGTAGGCGGCGGGCACTCGGATCGGGGCGATCTGAGGCGTGCCCCGCTCCGCGACCAGGGAGTCGTAGATCGGGGTGTCCGGGAAGGACGGCGCGGTGTGGTAACCGCCTCCATAGGTGGAGCGGGGGGAGGTCATGGCACATAAGTTAAGCCCACGATGTGCTGGTTGGGGAGCCCCCATCTTGGGGTTATCCGTTTTACGCTGGTTTTGCCGTCCTGACCTGCCGAAACATTGTTAAAGGCTGTGTTAACGGCGGGAGATTTTCACCCGATGCACACACCGTGGATGAGCCTCGGCGACGGTCCCGGACGGCTGGACTCCGCCCCGCCGACCTGGCCGGATCGTATCGATCTTGAACACCCGAAGCTCTGGATTACCGCGCTATTACCGACCGTAACTGGTGTTCGGTCGACAACCCGCCGACCGATAGCGCGCTCCGTGACGACCCGGCTACCGAACCGCCGAACGGCGCCGGCCAGTTCTGGAATGGAGCGGTGCGGATAGCCCCGACTTGTCGTCGGGAGCGGAGCGACCGTCGTCGAATCGGAGGGGCGGGCCGTGCCCTCGACCGGAGGGTGGGGCCGCCACCGCCGGACCACGGAACGCGCCGCATCCGCCGGAGACGTCGGGCCCCGGTCGGCTACGCCGTCAGGGCGCGGTGCCGGCCGGCGGGGCGGAGGGCGGGCGGGGATGTCGTCCCGGGGTCGGTGACGGTGTCGTCCCGGACGGCCGACGGCAGTTCGAGGACGTACGTGCTGCCGCCGGATCCCGGGGCGCGGTGGGTGTGCAGCGTTCCGCCGTGCGCCCGCGCGATCCCCTGGACGACGTCGAGGTGTTCCCCCACGCCGCCGCCGTAGGGGCCGCGGACCTCGATGCGCAGCAGGCTGTGCCGGTGGAGCGCCGCGACGAACACATGACGGGGCTCGCGAGGGGCCGCGTCCTCGTCGGTGTGGATCGCCTCGGCGATCAGGCGGCCGACGGCGGTCGTCATGTCCTCGGGGTCCACGTGGACGGCGAACCTCGGCGCGTGGACGGAGAACTCGACGTGCGTCGTTCCCCCGAAGGCCGTCGCCGCCCTCATCCCGGCCTGCACCACGTCGTCGATGAGGACCGTGCGCCGACGCGGCTCGTCCGGCGCGCCGTCAGGGACGTACGGCCGCGACCTGGAGCTCACCAGGGCCATGGTCATGCGCAGCTCGGCCGCCAGCGTGTCGAGGCCGAGGGCCGCCTCGGGCCACAGGGGCCGGGCGCTGTCGCCCGCGAGCCTGCTGGTCTCGGCGTGCAGGTGGTGAAGCGCCCGCGTCAGCGGCCCGGACAGGAAGCCGGCGAGCTCGTGCGCGTGGTCCACGGCGCGGTCCGTCCGCTGTTCCTGCCGTGCGAGCGCCGCCTCGTGCTGGCGAGCGGTGCGGGTCCGCGCGGCGAGGTACGCGTCGGCGAGCTCCTCGTACGGCCGGCGATCGGTGAGCGCGACGACGGCGCCCACGACCCGGCCGTCCTCGGTGACGGGCCGTGCGGCGATGTCCGCCGTCAGCCGGGTGCCGTCGGGCAGGCGCACCACCTGCCCGGGGAGCCCGCCGCCGCGACCGGTCGCGACGGCGAGGATCCAGGGGGCGGTCTGCGCGTCGAGCGGTTCGCCGCCGTCTCCGAGGGGGGTGAGGAGCGGCAGGAGTTCGCGTCCGGCCAGATCCGAGGCCTTCCCCTGGAGCAGCCGCGCCGCTGCCGGGTTGACGAGGTCGATCCTGCCCTCGGCGTCGGTTCCGACGAGTGCCTCGGAGGCGGTGCGCAGGACCGCCTCGGCCTGGCGCAGCGCGTGCGAGAGCGCCGCCCGTTCCTCCTCGGCCGGGGTGACGTTCCTCAGGGAGACCACCAGGGAGGAGCCGTCCGGGATGTCGACGTGGAAGGCGTCCCGGTCCAGCGGCAGGGCGCTGATCTCGGCGGTGAAGGCCCCGCCGCCGAGCGTCCGGGCCGTGGTCCGTACGCCCGCGGCGTGGGGGCGCCCGCACTCCCCGGAGTGCGGGGGCAGGCGGGTCAGGTTCCAGTCGAAGGACGGGAGGAAGTCCAGTACGCCCCGGCCCTCGACCGCGTGCCGTTCGTATCCGAGCAGTGCCGCCGCGGCCAGGTTCGCACGGGTCACGGTTCCGTTGTCGTCGACGATCAGCACACCGTCGGGAACGAAGTCCAGCACGTCTTCGTGCGCGAGCGTCGTCGAGTTCTTCTCGAAGTTCACCACTGACTCTTTCTGCTGACGTGCCTGACGTGCCTGCCGTGTCGGCCGTGGAATCCCGCTCGTCCCGATGTCCGGGACCGAGCGAAAGGGGAATTGCCCTGCGCGGTCCTCGGCGTCACTCTTCGACACGGGCTTCCTTCCCTTTCCGCTTCCGCGACGCGCGGTTCGCGTGGCGAGCAGGAGGGGCCGAGGACAAGGGCGGGCCCCGTCGAGCGTGGCAGGCGCGATGCGGGGGAGCGATCGCACCCCGTACGCGAGTCGCGGCCGAGCATCTCCTCGCGCGGGCACGATGGTTCTGCCTGACGGCTCCGTTTCCTCTCCCTCTCCGCCTCGTTGCCGGAACGCGAATTGGTCGCACGGCCAATAGTTCGCTTTCATGGCCGCCGTATCCCCAAAAGCCTGCTAACGGGACCCATGCCCTACAGTGGTCGTCGGTCATCGCCGTCTGCTAAGCGCCACGAACCCCACGTCAAGGGGTACGTGACGCACCCGCATTTCACGTTCTGCGTGATATCCCCGGCGGGGCCGTGAGTCCGAAAGGAGTCACAGCGACGGGAACGCCGAAGTTCCGCGCCGCCGACTTCTTGAGCCGACGTCGCCCGACGGAGTCGAAGACGATTCCGTCGCCGCCCGAAGCCCTGGACGGAGCGAAGCGATTCGCGTCCGAGATCATGTGACGGAGAGAAGCGTGTCGGGAGAAACGGAACTCACGTCTGCCTACACCAGCAAGGTCGCCGACGACCTCGAACGGAACGTGGAGGAGCGGGCGAGGATCCGGGGCGAGATCGACCGCCTGACGGCGGAGCTCGAAGCGCTGGATCATGATCATGTGGTGCTTCTCCATCTCCAGGAGGCCCTTCGGTCCGCGGTGCCGGCATCTGATCAGGTGGTCCCCCGGCAGAAGTCCGGGAAGGGCGAGCGCGGTTCCGGGGCGGCCCGGCCCACCCTCGTCGAGCTGATCCGCGCCCACCTCGCCGCGAGCGGCTCTCCCTGCTCCGCCCGCGAGGTGACGACGGCTCTGAGCGCGCGGCACAGCGACCGCCATGTCCAGACCACCGTCGTACGCACCTCTCTGGAGAGCCTCGTCGCCCGAGGAGAGGCACAGCGCACCAAGCAGGGGTCCTCCGTCTTCTACACGTCGGTCTCTCCCCGCGAGGAGTCGGAGCGGTAGCTCCAGCACTTGCGCGCGCTCTTCCCGGCCCCGGCTCGCCTCATCGGTCGGGGCCATGCCTTGTCCGGCCCCGTGGCGACACATGTCATCTTAGGAGTCGACGGGGAAGCAGGGCCTTAACACCGACTTTGGCATGCCTTAAAGGTCTTTAACCGAGACCGCGAGCGGCCCGTCCGGCAGCGCCCTGACCTCGTACGGAGCCTGGCGCCACCCGACATGCCATGTCTCGACCACGCACGCGGCGCCACCGTGCCATCTTTTCGGCCATGTGTGTCACGTACTGTGCCCCGCATGGCAAAGGTGCTGCTCGTCGAGGTCGATCCCGCTGTCCGCTCCGTCCTGCACGCGTGTCTTTCCGAGGTGTACGCGGTACGGAGCTGCGGCACGGCGCCGGAGGCGCTGCGCGCGGTCCTGGACGAACCCTTCGACCTGATGGTGCTCGACCTCGGCCTGCTCGACCTGGGCGGCATGGACGTGCTGGAGATCCTCCGCACGTACTCGGACATCCCCGTCGTCGTCACGGCGCGGCACGACGAGCGGGAGGTCGTGCGGGTGCTCGCCCAGGGGGCCGACGCCTTCCTGGTGAGCCCCTTCTCCGGCGACCTTCTCGTCGCGAAGACGGCCGCGGTCCTGCGGCGCGCGGTCGTCGGCGCCGGCCGCAGGCCCTCCGGCCTCCTGAGGGTGGGCGGTCTCGCCGTCGACGCGGCACAGCGGCGCGCGTCCCTCGACGGGACCGACCTCGACCTGACGCGCAAGGAGTTCGACCTGCTGGAGTTCCTGGCCGGGCGTCCCGGTGTCGTCGTACCGCGCAGCGAACTCTTCAAGAAGGTGTGGCTGCGGACGTACCGGGGTCAGCGCACCGTGGACGCGTACCTCTCCTGGCTGCGGCGGAAGCTCGGCGAGTCGGCGGCTCGCCCCCGCTACCTGCACACGGTCCGCCACGCGGGCGTCAAGCTGGAGGCCCCGCAGTCGGGGGCCTGAGGGACGCGAGGCCGGGGAGAGGGCCGAGGAAGACGAGCCCCGTCGTCCCGTCGACGGAGGTGTCGGGTCTCAGCCTACGAGCGCTTGCGGCTTTCCCTTGCTGCGTGGGCGTTCCTCGACGAGCTTGCCCCACACGATCATGCGGTAGGTGCTGGTGAACTCGGGGGTGCAGGTGGTGAGTGTGATGTACCGGCCGGGTCCCCTGAAGCCGGACTGCTTGGGTACGGGGTCGATGACGGAGATGTTGGACGGCGAGGTCTGCGGCAGGATGCTCGCCATCTCGTAGGTGTAGTAGGCGCTTTTGGTCTCGACGACGATCGGGTCGCCGGGCTTGAGCTGGTTGATGTAGCGGAAGGGTTCGCCGTGGGTGTTGCGGTGGCCGGCGACCGCGAAGTTGCCTTCCTTGTCGGCGGGCATGGCGGTCTTCAGGGTGCCTTCGCCGTAGTGGCCGACCATGCCCTTGTCGAGGACCTTGCTCTTGCTGATGCCCTCGGCGATGGGGACGACGACGTCGAGTTTGGGGATGTACATGATGGCGAAGCCCTTGCCGGGTTCGAAGGCCTCGGGTTTGCCGCCGTCGTCGGCGTGGGCCCAGGTGTCCTCGATCTGGGCCTTGGCCTTGTCGGTCTCCTGACCGGCCAGGACGTTCGTCCACCACAACTGGTAGGTGACGAACAGCAGCATGACGACGCCGAAGGTGATGAACAGTTCACCCACGGCACGACTGGCCACCGCGCCCGTGCTCTCCCTGGCTGCCCGCGCGGCGCGGCGGGCCTCCACCCGGGACAGCGGACGCCGCTCGGCGGCCGATGTCTCCGGGGCCGCGGGCGCCCCGCCCCGCCTTCGGCGCCGTCCGCCCTTCGCCGCCCGACGCCGCTCGGCCCGCCCGGGCCCCGGCCGAGGACCCGAACCCGCCCCGGCGGACGGCTGCTCGGCCCGCCCGGTCCCCGGATGAGGACCTGGACCCGCCCCGGCGGACGGCCAGGAGGGGGCGTGCTCGCGGTGGAGGGGCCGAGCGGCACGACGTCCCCGCCGTCCTCCGCCGCGTGAGCCTCTCCGGCCGGTGACGACGCGCCATGGCATGTGCTGGTGCCTCCTGTGGTGGTGCGGCGTACCGGAATCACCGGACGCCCCGTGCTCGTGAAGTCGCGCCCGTACCCCGGGCGGGCGCGTGACGGCGGGCGGGCGCGTGACGGCGGGCGGGCGCGGCGCGACCGATGTCCGCCCCGTACTGGTCCCGCCGTCACACGTCGTCAGGCGGAAGGACGCCTGATCCGCGCGAGCAGACGGACGATGCGCTGCTGGTCGGCCTCGTCCGTGTCGCGCTGCCCCCACTGGGTGCGCTCGGGGCGCTGGGAGACAGGGGACGGGGAGGCCGTACGAGGTGTCGCCTGTTCCGCGCGCGGGGGCACGACGTACGGGCGGGACCGGCCGGCCTGAGCCGTGAGAGGGGACGGCCCCGGGGCGGAGGAGGGGAGCGCGGCGGCACGGTCGCGGCGGGCGCTGACGGCCGCACCGATGATCCAGGACCCGGCGACCGGCGCCTGCGCGGGCCGCGAGAGCGAGGCCGGGGACGCTTGCGCGGGCCGCGGGAGCGCGGCGGCGGACGCCGGCGGCGGGGCCTGGGGGATCCGGACGACGTAGGTGAGGCCCGTCGTCCGTGGACGCTCCCGCGCGGTGAGGACTCCGCCGTGGGCGTCGACGATGCGGCGGGCGACCAGCAGATGGGCCGGGTCGTTCACGGCCCGTGGGCCGCAGACCTCGATGCGCAGCTCGTCGTCCCGTACCGCCGCCGTGATGACGACGGTGGTGTCGGCAGCTTGCCGCGCGCAGGGACCCGGGCGAGGGGCCTCACCGGTCGAGGTGACTCCGGCCGCGTCGGCGATCAGATGGGCCAGGGCGGTCGAGGCGTGTGCGGGATCCAGGGTGACGACGACGGGCGGCGCGTGGACCGCGAACTGCGCCCGGTGCGAGCCGGTGAGCGCCGAGGCCTTCTCCAGACCGGCGTTCACGACGGTGCCCAGCGTCGTGGGATGGCGGGTGACGGCGACCGGTGCCGGTCCCGCCGGGTCCACGGCGGCCTCGCGACCCGGCTGCGGCTCCCCGCGCGCGGGAGCGCCGAGGAGCGCCGTCAGCTCGGCGTGGCGGGCCGCGAGGGCCGCGTACCGGGCCTCCAGCTCCGCGCGCTCCTCCGCGTACCGGGCCTCCAGTTCCCTGCGGTCGGCGGCGTGCCGCTCGGCCCTGCCGACGGTGTCGGCGGCGTGCTCCTCGATCAGCCGCTCGTACGGCCTGCGGTCGGAGAAGGCCACCACGGCCCCGACGAGCCGGTCCCCGATCCGTACCGGAGCGGTCGTCAGGTCCACGGGCACGCGCCCGCCGTCCTTCGCCGCCAGCACCTGGCCGCGCACCCGGTGCTTGTGGCCGGACCTGAGCGTGTCGGCGAGCGCGGACTCCTCGTACGGGAAGGGGGAGCCGTCGGCACGCCGGGGGAGGACCGTCGGGTGCAGCTCGACGCCGCTCACCTCGCCGGGCTCGTAACCGAGGATCCGGGTGAAGGCGGGGTTCACGAGGACCACCCGCCCGGCGAGGTCCGTACCGACGACGCCCTCGGTCGTGGCGCGGAGGATCATCTCGCACTGCTGCCGCACCCGGGCGAGCTCGGCCTCGGTGGCGAGCGTCTCGGTGACGTCGCGCACGACGAGCGCCCACAACTCCTCGTCCTCGCCCTCTTCGTGCGCCTCACCGTCGGGCTCCGGGCGGACGGGCGTGACCTCGACGGGGAACGTCTTCCCGTCGGGACGCCGTGCGGACGTCCGCACGGACCGGTTCCGCCCCGCGCCGTCCGGAGCGGCGAAGGGACCGCTCGGGACTCCCGCGTACGCATCGGGCAGGAGGTCGCGCAGGTGGCGTCCGGCGAGGGAGCAGCCGGACGTCCCGGTCCCGGTGGCAGGGGTGCCGTCGGGTGCCGAGCGGGTCCCGAACATGCCGAGGGCGCGGGCGTTGGCGCCGACGACCGTGCCGGCGCCGTCGACGAGCACGAGACCGTCCGGGAGGGCGTCGGGGAGGACATCGAGGAGGGCGGACAGCCGGACAGTGCCTCGGGGGAGGGGCGAGACCATGGCGACGATTCCTTTCCGGGCCTGGGAACCGGCGGGCCTGGTGCGGTGCCGGACGGTCGGGGCACCCGGACCCGCGCGGTGACGAGGGTGGAGGGAGAGCGGTGGTGCGTGATGGGGCAGCCGTGCCGGCGTCGGGAGCGCGGCGCTGCCCACGGTCCGTGGCACAGGGGACGGCTGCCGGAAACATAACCATCTGTTGATGGCATGTCCGAGGCATGGGAGGGGTGACCGATGTTTCTTAAGGGTTCCTTGAGAATGTGCTCAGGTGGACATGAGGAACACCGGGAAGGGCGCCGGGCGGCCCCTGGTGTCCGGGCCTGGGGTCCGTGACGCGGAACTCCTCTTGAACGGCCGGGTGTTCAGCCGGGGGTTCATCCGATGGTTCAGGTGGTGGTTCATCCGGTCGTTCAACGGTCCGGAGCGGTCTCCGGGCGCGTGTACGTGCGGCCCTTCCACGCCGCACCCCGGCCCCGGTAGTGCCGGACCGCCGAGTCGACCGTCATCAGGAGATAGAGGAACGCCGTGAACGGCAGCAGCGGGGCGAGCCACAGCGGCTGCCAGTAGTAGCGCAGCATCGGCACGTACGTCCCCGCCATCACCGCCCACGCGACGCCCCCGGCCCACGCCGCCGCCGCGTCCCCGCTCCCGGCACCCGCCACCAGGGCCGTCGGCGGCACCAGATAGACGAGCGCGAGACCCGCCACCGTCCCCGCCAGGAGAAGGGGACTGTGCCGCAGCTGCGCGTACGCGCTCCGCGCGATCATCCGCCACAGCTCCCCGAGCCCCGGATACGGACGGACGCTGTCCACCCGCTCCGCGAGCCCCAGCCAGATCCGTCCTCCGGTCCGCCGCACCGCGCGCGCCAGCGACACGTCGTCGATCACCGCCTGCCGGATCACCTCCGGCACCCCCGCCGCCACGGCCGTCTCCGTCCGCAGCAGCACGCAGCCGCCGGCGGCCGCCGTCGCCCACGGCCGAGGGCGGTTGATCCAGCGGAAGGGATAGAGCTGGGCGAAGAAGTAGACGAACGCCGGGACGACCAGACGCTCCCAGAAGCTCGCCACCCGGAGCCGGGCCATCTGCGACACCAGGTCGAGGCCGTTGTCCACGGCCGCCGCCACCAGGCGCCGGAGGCTGTCCGGCTCGTGCGCGATGTCCGCGTCCGTCAGCAGCAGGAACTCCGGCCCGCGCGCCCGGGCCAGTGCCATCCCGTGCCGCAGGGCCCACAGCTTCCCCGTCCAGCCGGGCTCCGGTTCACCCGGCGACACCACGGTCAGCGGCAGCCCGCCGTACCGCTCGGACAGCTCGACGGCCAGCTTCCCGGTGCCGTCGGTGCTTCCGTCGTCGACGAGGAAGACCTCCGCCGTCCCCGGATAGTCCTGGACGAGCAGCGAGGGCAGGCTCAGCGGCAGCACCTCCGCCTCGTCCCGCGCCGGCACCACGACCGCGACCCGCGGCCACCCGCCCGGCGTCCGCCGCACCGAGGGCAGCCGCTGGTCCGTGCGCCAGAAGAAACCCTGGCCGAGGAGGAGCCAGAGCCAGACCGCCAGCGAGACGACCGAGAACCAGGCAAGGGTGCTCATTCGCGGCAGTCTGCCCCAGATCGAGGGGGACGAACGGCTCATCGGCTAGGGTGACCGGGTGAAGATCGCGCTCATGGACTCCGGAATCGGCCTCCTCCCGGCGGCGGCCGCGGTGCGGCGCCTCCGGCCGGACGCGGATCTCCTCCTCTCCAACGACCCCGACGGCATGCCGTGGGGCCCGCGCACCCCCGAGGACCTGACGGGGCGCGCCGTCGACGTCGCCCTCGCCGCCGCCGCGCACCGCCCGCAGGCGCTGATCGTGGCCTGCAACACGGCCACCGTGCACGCCCTGCCCGCCCTGCGCGCCGCCCTCGAACCGGACATCCCCGTCATCGGCACCGTGCCCGCGATCAAGCCCGCCGCCGCGGCCGGCGGCAAGGTCGCCATCTGGGCCACCCCCGCCACGACCGGCAGCGCCTACCAGCGGGGACTCATCCGTGACTTCGCCGACGGGGCCGAGGTCACCGAGGTGCCCTGCCCGGGCCTCGCCGACGCCGTCGAGCACGCCGACCGGGACGCCGTCGACGCCGCCGTCGCCGCGGCGGCCGCGCTCACCCCGTCCGACGTCCGCGCCGTCGTCCTCGGCTGCACCCACTACGAGCTCGTCGAGGAGCGGATCCTCGCCGCCCTGACGCCCCGCCGCCGGGCCGGGCTGCCGCCGATCGTCTTCCACGGCTCCGCCGAGGCCGTCGCCGCACAGGCCCTGCGCCGGATCGGCTCCGCACCCGCACCCGACGCCGACCCCACCGGCACCCTCGCGATCCTGCTCAGCGGCCGGCCGGGGCAGCTCCCCGCCACCGCGCTGGGGTACGCCGAGGGGCGCACGCTCGCGGCCACCGCCGCCGCGCACTGATCACCCCGGCAGGCGCCGTGTAACCGAGCGTCACCAGTCGAACACGCTCCGGCGCGCCGCTCCCGCCGGTTCTCGGTACGCTCCCCTTATGAGGGAGTCATCCCAGCACCCGAGCCCGCACGGCGGCGACCCGACGTCCGCCGTCTGGACCGGCCGCGCCACCAACCGCTTCCAGTGGGTCGCGGCCGTCGCCGGCGCGGCCTGCATGGCCCTGGGCATCACGCTCGCCGTGGAGTCGCCCTGGACCTCCGGCATCGCCGCGCTCCTCATGGCGGTGATCGGCTGCGTCGCGGCCGGACTGCTCGTCCTCTTCGGCACCCTCGCCTTCGTCCACGTGGCCGTGAAGGTGGACGACCGCGCCATGGAGGTCCGCTGCGGCCACATGGGTCTGCCGCGCCGCCGCATCCCGCTCGCCCAGGTCGTCGGCGCCGACTTCGCGCCCAGCGTCACCCCGCGCCAGTGGGGCGGCTGGGGCTACCGCTGGCGGCCCGAGAAGGGCACGGCCGTGATCGTCCGCCGCGGCGAAGGCCTGGTGCTGCGCCTCGGCGACGGCCTCACCTTCACCGTGACCGTCGACGACGCGGAATCCGCGGTCCGCGTCATCCGCGACCGCCTCCACCGCCCGGCCCCACCGGTTCCACCCGCCGCGACCGGCGTCTGAGCGGGCGGGCGAGGCGTCCCTTACCCCCTCCGGTGGCGCCGTGGCCGTACGGGGGAGCCCGGCGCCTGATCGGGGGGCGAGCCCCCCCGTAACCCCTCCCACCACGCACCCCGCCCACAGGGGCGACACGTAGACTCCGCAAGGTGAGCGCCACCATCACCCCCCTCGACGCGTCCGGACCCGACGCCGCCCCCACGCCGGTCTCCCGGCTGCGGCGGTTCGTACGGCCCGGGGCGGCACTGCTGTCCGGGTTCCTGCTCTACCTGAGCTTCCCGCCGCGCCCCCTGTGGTGGCTCGCGCTGCCCGCCTTCGCGCTGCTCGGCTGGACCCTGCGGGGCCGTCGGCTCCGCGCCGGATTCGGCCTCGGCTACCTGGCCGGCCTCGGCTTCCTGCTCCCGCTGCTCGTGTGGACCGGCGAGGAGGTCGGCGCCGGTCCGTGGCTCGCGCTCGCCGCCGTCGAGGCCCTCTTCGTGGCCGCCGCCGGACTCGGCATCGCGGCCGTCTCCCGCCTCCCCTGGTGGCCTTTCTTCGCCGCCGGGGTCTGGATCCTCGCGGAGGGCGCACGCGCGCGCGTGCCCTTCGGCGGCTTCCCCTGGGGCAAGGTCGCCTTCGGGCAGGCGGACGGCTTCTTCCTGCCGCTCGCGGCCGTCGGCGGCACCCCCGTCCTCGGTTTCGCCGTCGCGCTCTGCGGCTTCGGCCTCTACGAGGCGGTCCGCCAGATCCGCGCCCACCGCGCCGCCGGAACCGTCCCGCGCGGCCGGCTCGCCGCCGCCGCGCTCGCGGTCCTGGTCCCGGTCACCGGCGCCGTCGCGGCGCTGCCCCTCGTCGACGACTCCGCCGAGGACGGCACCGCGACCGTCGCCGCCGTCCAGGGCAACGTGCCGCGCCTCGGCCTCGACTTCAACTCCCAGCGCCGCGCGGTCCTCGACAACCACGTGGCCCGCACCCGCGAGCTCGCCCAGGCCGTCAAGGAGGGCCGCGAGCCGCAGCCCGACTTCGTGCTCTGGCCGGAGAACTCCTCGGACATCGACCCCTTCGCGAACCCCGACGCCGCCGACGTCATCGACGGCGCCGTCAAGGCCATCGGCGTCCCCACCGTGATCGGCGCCGTCATCGCCCCCGAGACCGGCAAGCTCCGCAACACGCTCATCCAGTGGGACCCCGCGCGCGGCCCGGTCGCCACGTACGACAAGCGGCATGTCCAGCCGTTCGGCGAGTACATCCCGATGCGTTCCTTCGTACGGATCTTCAACAGCAACGTCGACCGGGTGAGCCGCGACTTCGGCGCCGGCACGAAGGTCGGCGTCTTCGACCTGGCGGGCACCAAGGTCGGCCTCGCCACCTGCTACGAGGCCGCCTTCGACTGGGCCGTGCGCGACACCGTCACCCACGGCGCCCAGCTGATCTCCGTCCCCAGCAACAACGCCACCTTCGGCCGGAGCGAGATGACCTACCAGCAGCTCGCGATGAGCCGGGTGCGCGCGGTGGAGCACAGCCGGGCGGTCGTCGTCCCGGTCACCAGCGGCGTCAGCGCGGTCATCCGCCCCGACGGCGAGATCGTCGCGCAGACGAAGATGTTCACCCCCGACGTCCTCGTCGAGAAGATCCCGCTGCGCTCCTCGCAGACCCCCGCCACCCGCCTGGGCACCCTGCCCGAGGCCCTCCTCGCGGCGCTCGCCGCGGCCGGGCTCGGCTGGGCCGCCACCCGCGCGGTGCGGGCCCGCCGGTCCACGGCGGGCTGAGGCACCGCGCGGACCCGGGCGTCCCCCTGGGACGATCTGGAGATGATCTAGGGTCGGGGCATGGCTACTCCTGACTTCATCCGCGAACTGCGCAAGACGGCCGGCCACCAGCTGCTCTTCCTGCCGGGCGTCAGCGCGGTCGTCTTCGACGACCGGGGACGGGTCCTGCTCGGGAAGCGGGCCGACAACGGCAGCTGGGCGCTCGTCGGCGGGATCGTCGACCCCGGGGAGCAGCCCGCCGACGCCGTGGTCCGCGAGGTGTACGAGGAGACGGCCGTACGGTGCGTGCCCGAGCGGATCCTGCTCGTGGAGACCCTGCGCAAGCCCGTCGTCTACGCCAACGGCGACATCTGCCAGTACCTGGACGTCGCGTTCCGCTGCCGGGCCGTCGGCGGCGAGGCGCGGGTCAACGACGACGAGTCGACCGAGGTCGGCTGGTTCGAGGTGGACGCGCTGCCGGAGATGAAGCGCTTCTCGTACCTGCGGATCGAGAAGGCGCTCGCCGACGAACCCACATGGTTCCGCACCACAGCAACGGACTGAACTGTGGCGTGAGCACACATCGGTGGGGGAGGGGCCCGTTCATAGGGTGCGGAGCATGAGCGCCCCCATCACCGTCCCCGGCACCGAGCCCGGTACGGACGCTGCCTCGCCCCTGCCCCGCGCCGCGGGGCTCGCCCTCGACCTCACCGGCCGCACCGCGCTCGTCACCGGCGCGGCCGGCGGCATCGGGCGCGCCTGCGCGCTACGGCTCGCCGCGGCCGGGGCCCGGGTCAGAGCCGTCGACCGCGCCGCCGAGGGCCTGGAGACCCTGGCCGAGGAAGCCGGAGCGCTCCCCGGCGCCCTCGAACCCCGCCTGCTCGACCTCACCGACCTCGACGCGGCCGAGGAGGCGGCGGCCGGCACCGACATCCTCGTCAACAACGCCGGGATCCAGCTGGTCCGCCCCATCGAGGAGTTCCCGCCGGACGTCTTCCACACCGTGCTCACCGTGATGCTGGAGGCGCCCTTCCGGCTCATCCGGGGCGCCCTGCCCCACATGTACGCGCGGGGCTGGGGCCGGATCGTGAACCTGTCCTCCGTCCACGGACTGCGCGCCTCCGCCTTCAAGTCCGCCTACGTGGCCGCCAAGCACGGCCTGGAGGGGCTGTCGAAGACCGCGGCCCTCGAAGGCGCGCCGCACGGCGTCACCTCCAACTGCGTCAACCCCGGCTACGTCCGCACCCCGCTCGTCGAACGCCAGATCGCCGACCAGGCCGCCGCCCACGGCATCCCGCCCGAGCGGGTCCTCGCCGAGGTCCTGCTCAAGCACTCGGCGCTCAAGCGGCTCATCGAGCCCGAGGAGGTCGCCGAGGCCGTCCTCTACCTCTGTAGCCCCCAGGCCTCGTTCATGACCGGCACCTCCCTCACCCTCGACGGCGGCTGGACCGCGCACTGAGGCGGACCCCTGTGAAGCCGCTCGTCCACAGGGGTGGTGCGACCACACGTACGGCAGGTATCCCTGTGTCCATGTCCCATGAACACGTCTCCTACCTCGAACTCCTCGCCCGGGGAGCGGCTGCGGAGGCCTACGACCGGCCCGTGCTGCTCGCCCGCGCGAGCGGCGCGGGCCCCGAGACGCTGGCCGGGCTCGAAGAGGCCAAACAGCTCGCCCTGCGGGTCCGGGCCGAGCTGGAGGGACGGCGGCGCCGCGAGGCGGAGCTCTCCGCGCTCTTCGCCACCGCCCACGACCTCGCGGGACTCCGCGACCTCGACGCGGTGCTGCGCGCCATCGTGCAGCGCGCCCGCTCGCTCCTCGGCACCGAGGTCGCCTACCTCAGCCTGAACGACCCGACGGCCGGCGACACGTACATGCGGGTCACCGAGGGCTCCGTCTCCGCCCGCTTCCAGCAGGTCAGGCTGGGCATGGGGGAGGGGCTCGGCGGCCTGGTCGCCCAGACCGCCCGCCCGTACGTCACGGACGACTACTTCCAGGACCCGCGCTTCCAGCACACGCGCACGATCGACGCGGCCGTACGGGACGAGGGCCTCGTCGCCATCCTCGGCGTACCGCTCAGCCTGGGCAGCCAGGTCATCGGCGTGCTGTTCGCCGCCGACCGCAGGGCCAGGGTCTTCGAGCGCGAGCAGGTCGCCCTGCTCGCCTCCTTCGCCGCGCACGCCGCCGTCGCCATCGACACCGCCAACCTGCTCGCCGAGACCCGCTCGGCCCTCGCCGAGCTGGAGCGGGCCAACGACATCATCCGCGAGCACAGCGGCGTCATCGAGCGCGCCTCCGAGGTCCACGACCGGCTCTCCGAACTGGTCCTGCGCGGCGGAGGCGTCCACGACGTGGCCCACGCCGTCTCCGAGGTCCTCGGCGGGACCGTGGAATTCACCGAGGCGGGCGCCGGACCGGTGGGGTTCACCGGGGCGGGCGCCGGGTCCGCGCGCCGCGACGGGGGCCACGCGGTCCGTGAGGGCGACGACTGGGTGGCCGCCGTGTCCGCCGGCGGTGAGCCGCTCGGCGCGCTCGTGCTCCGCGGCCGGCCCGACCTCGACCCCGTCGACCAGCGCACCCTGGAGCGCGCCGCCCTGGTGACCTCCCTGCTGCTGCTCGCCCGCCGCTCCGCGGGGGAGGCCGAGCAGCGGGTGCGCGGCGAGCTCCTCGACGACCTCATCGACGCCCCCGACCGGGACCGGGGTCTGCTGCGCGAGCGCGCCGCCCGGCTCCGTACCGACGGAGACGTCCCGCACGTCGTGCTCGCCGCCCGCGTCGACCGGGCCGCCGGCGGCCCCGCCGACTCCGACGCCGGCCGCCGGGAGAGCGCCGACCGCCGACGGCTCTGGTCGGCCGCCTCGCACCTGGCCGCCACCCGCCACGGCCTGGCCTCGGCCCGCGACGGCGGTACGGTCCTGCTGCTGCCGCTCGGCCCGGGGGAGAGCGCCGCCGACCTCGCCCGGCAGACCGCGAAGGGTCTGGGCGGCACCCTGCGCGAGCCGGTCACGGTCGGCGCCTCCGCACCGGTACGGGCGCTGCTGGACCGTCCGGACCAGGTGGCCGTCGCGTACGGCGAGGCCCGCCGCTGCCTGGACGCGCTCGGCCTGCTGCACCGCTCGGGCCAGGGCGCGGCGGCCGAGGACCTCGGCTTCCTCGGGCTGCTCCTCGCCGACGGCCGGGACATCGAGGGCTTCGTGGACCGGACGATCGGCCAGGTCGTGGCGTACGACCGGCGCAGGGGCACCGACCTGGTGCGCACGCTGGACGCCTACTTCGCCAGCGGCATGAGCCCGGCTCGTACCAAGGACGAACTCCACGTCCACGTCAACACGGTGGCGCAGCGCCTGGAGCGTGTCGGCCGGCTCCTCGGCCCCGACTGGCAGTCCCCGGCCCGAGCCCTGGAGATCCAGCTGGCCCTGCGCCTGCACGCGCTCTCGGACGTGGTCACGGGCGCGTGACGCACCACGGCCCCGTGCCCCGCTCGCGGTGAGCGGGGCACGGGGCTCGCGTGCGAGGGGTCAGACGTCGGCGCGGACGCGGGCGTCCTCGGGGGTCCGCTCGTCGATCTCCGCGAGGTCGCGGTCGCGGGTCTCGCGGGCGCAGACGAGGGCGACGACGGTGAGCAGCGCGGCGGCGATGACGTACAGCGAGATCGGGGTCGAGGTGCCGTAGTCGGCGAGCAGCGCGGTCGCGATGAGCGGGGCGGGGGCCCCGGCGGCCACGGAGGAGAACTGGGCGCCGATCGAGGCCCCGGAGTAGCGCATCCGGGTCGCGAACATCTCGGAGAAGAAGGCCGCCTGCGGCGCGTACATCGCGCCGTGCAGGACCAGTCCGACGGTGACGGCGAGCAGCAGGGAGCCGAAGCTCCCCTCGTCGATCAGCAGGAAGAACGGGAACATCCAGGCGCCGACGCCGACCGCGCCGATCAGGTACACGGGGCGGCGGCCGATCCGGTCGGAGAGCGCGCCCCAGGCGGGGATGACGGCGAAGTGGACGGCGGAGGCGATGAGGACGGCGTTCAGGGCGGTCTGCTTGCTCAGGCCGACCTGGGTGGTCGCGTACACGAGGATGAACGCGGTGATCACGTAGTACGAGATGTTCTCCGCCATCCGCGCGCCCATCGCGATGAGCACGTCCCGCCAGTGGTGCTTGAGCACCGCCACCAGCGGCATCTTCTCGACCTGCCCGGCGAGCGCCTTGCGCTCCTCGGCGGCGGCCAGCGCCGCCTTGAAGACGGGCGACTCGTCGACGGAGAGCCGGATCCACAGGCCGACGACCACCAGGACGCCGGAGAGCAGGAAGGGCACGCGCCAGCCCCAGGAGGCGAAGGCGGCGTCCGAGAGCAGCGCCGTCAGCGCGGACAGCACGCCGGTCGCGAGGAGTTGTCCGGCCGGTGCGCCGGTCTGCGGCCAGGAGGCCCAGAACCCGCGCCGCTTGGCGTCGCCGTGCTCGGACACGAGCAGGACGGCACCGCCCCACTCGCCGCCGAGCGCGAAGCCCTGGACCAGGCGGAGCACGGTGAGCAGCACGGGTGCGGCGGACCCGACGGTCGCGTGCGTCGGCAGCAGCCCGATCGCGAACGTCGCCCCGCCCATCAGGAGCAGGCTCAGGACCAGCAGCTTCTTCCGGCCGAGCCGGTCCCCGTAGTGCCCGAAGACCAGCGCGCCGAGCGGCCGCGCGGCGAACCCGACCGCGTAGGTGAGGAACGACAGCAGGGTGCCGACGAGGGGGTCGGACTCGGGGAAGAACAGCTTGTTGAAGACCAGCGCGGCGGCCGACCCGTAGAGGAAGAAGTCGTACCACTCGATGGTGGTGCCGATGAGACTCGCGGCGACGATGCGCTTGAGGGAACCGGGGGGTGTGGGAGCGGTTGTTGCGGCGGCCATGTGCACCACTTCCGAGCGGATGACGGGGACGTTTCGGTGTCGCCACACCGTAGGAAGGGGCAGGTCAGCCGCGTATGTGGTGGGACACCATAGTTCGCGGCCGCTACATGCGCGCGGCGGCCATGACCCTGCTGCGCGGCCTTACGGAGCCCCGATCAGAAGGCGCTCGTGCACGTCGTCGACCCGCTCAAGGGCGCTGCCGAGAGTGACACGGACGGCGCCTTCCTCCCGTCGGCGGGCCTGTTCCTGGCAGGCGGTGAGGTGTGGGGGGGGGCGACCATGGAACCCTCCGGCGGCCGAGGGGTCAGGTGCGCGGGGTGACGCGCAGAAGCATCAGGGCGGTGTCGTCGACGGCGTGGCCGCCGGCGTGCTCGGACGCTTCCCGCCACAGGTGATCCAGAGTCTCGGCGGCGGTGCGTCCGTGGGTCGCGGCCAGTGCGGCGGCGAGCCGGTCGTCGCCGAAGAGCGGGCCTCGCTCGCGGGAGCGGGCTTCGGTGATGCCGTCGGTGTAGAGGAGCAGGGCGTCGCCGGGGCCCAGGCGGAAGGGTGTCTCACGGTGCCGGTCGTGGGCGATCGGCAGGAGGGGACTGAGGAGCATGCCGTCGGCGTGGAGTTCTTCGACGGTGCCGTCCGCCCGGCGGATCAGGGCCGGGGGGTGACCGGCGCTGGCGAAGCGGCCTCTGACGCCGTCGGCATCGGGACGGAAGACGACGAGGGCGGCGGTGAGGAAGCGGTCGCTGACCTGCTGGTCGACCATCGCCTCGTGCAGGCGGTGCAGCACGGTGACCGCGCTGGTGTGCTGGGTGGCTTCCGCCCGGATGGTGTAGCGGGCCAGAGCGGTGACCTTGGCGGCGTCGATGCCCTTGCCGCTCACGTCGCCCATGACCGCGCACCAGCTCTTGCCGCGGGTGCGGAAGAGGTCGTAGAAGTCACCCACCACCTCGGCCCCGGCGGCACCGGTGGCGTCGGCGGGCAGGTGCGCCCCGGCCACGTCCAGCCCCGGCGCGTCCGGCAGCCGGGGCGGCAGGAGGCTGTCCTGCAAGGTACGGGCGAGCGCCGCAGACGCCTCCCCGCTCGCCCGGGCCTGGCGCAGAGCCCGGCGCAGCGCGATCTCGGAGGACACCGACCGTGCCAGGGTCCGCAGGGCTTCGGACTGCGCGGGCGTGAACGGACGCGCGTTCTGGTCGACCACGCAGAACCCGCCCAGGACGTGACCGTCGGGCGAGAACACCGGATATCCCGCCCACGCCCCGATGTTCAGCGCGTCGACGGCCGCGAGGTCCTTGATCCGGGGGTCGCGGACGGCGTCCTCGGCGACCAGCTCCCGACCGGTTCCGATCAGGATGTGGCAGGGACTGTCACGGATGTCGTTCTCCCGTCCGCTCGCGGGGTCCATGCCCAGGGCGGTCTTCCAGAACGAGCGCCGGCCGTCGGCGACGGTGAAGAACGCCTTCTGCGCACCCGTGATCGCCAGCGCAAGCTGCGCGAGGTCGTCGAACGCCCCCTCCGGTGCCGTGTCCAGAAGACCGGACTCGGCCACCGCCGCCAGCCGTGCCGGGTCGAACACCGCCTCCGGCAGCTCACCCACAGCTCGAGAAGTCTCCGCCGCCATCATGCTGTCATCCGTCCCGAGGCCGTCCGCTCCGGGCAGGCTGCCCTGGTGCCAAGTGACCTGACAGGGAGCCTAGGCGAGCACGGCCCACGGCTCCAGCAGGATCACGTCAAACCAGCCGCACGTGACGGCTCCATGGGAAGCCAGGAGCGCGGTCAGGCTCTCGGCCTCGATTTGCCGTCTGTCGGGCCGTCGGAGCCGTCGACGGATACCTCACCACCGCAGGCCGGGTGCGGTCCGTCCCGGACACCGATCAGCAGGCAGCGCGAATGGTTCGGCCCTTCTCGGATGGCGATCAGCAGGCAGCGCGCGGACGGTTCGGCCCTTCGCGGACACCGATCAGCAGGCAGCTCGTCCGGTTCGTCCCGTAGCGGCAGCACACCTGCGCCGTCAGAACGGTGGGTCGTCGCTGTAGCCGCCCTCCCCGGCCTCGTGTGCGGCTCTGAGGCGGGCGTGGTGCACGCGGGCTGCTCGGTCGGAAGCGTTCTCCAGGCCGCTGGTGTCGTGGCCCCAGGAGTTCAGTGCGTTCAGAGTGCGGTCTCGTTGGTGTCGGTCGGTGCTGGTGTCCAGCAGGCGTCGCGCGTGTTCGGTCAGCTCGGCCTGGTGCCGGGCGAGGACGGGATGCTCGATGAGGGGGATGGACGCCACGAGCGCGGTGTGGCGCACGGCTGCGTTCTCGTGGTCGAGGAAAGGACGAACAGCGGAGTGGATCGCCGGCCGTGCGTCTCGGAACGCCCGCATCGGCTTATCGGGCCCTTCTCCGTCGAGCTGTTCCTCGAACGCCGCGCTTTCGTCGTTGGCGTCGTAGGCGGTGTCACCAAGCCATTCGAGGAGCTGGACGAGAGCCGGGCGGTGCTGTGTGCCGGCGTCGGGGTCCTCGTCCACCTGGATGGTCGGGTGACTGAGGATGGCCGCGACGTACAGCGCCACGGGGACGGTGGCCTCGTAGATGGTGTTCTGGTGAGTCACGGCCCCCAGCGCGTCGCGCAGAGCTGCCTCCCTGACACCGGGATCAGCATCGGTGAGGAGTGCCAGGGCTGCCGGCAGCGCCTCGGCCGTACCGAAGGCGGTGGCGAGTGACGTCCACTGCGTGGTCGCCGACAGCACGTCGCGGGATACGGGGACGGGATGAGGCTGATCCGTGAGGCTGCTGCGGTGGTCCACACCGTGAGGCTAATGCGTCGAGGAGGGGCCGTCGCCTTGCCCCGTGCCCTCCCGTCGGCGCGCCTTCACGGGGTGGGGCTGCGAGCGGTCATGTGTGGGCCGGCGAGGTGGAGTTGGTGTCCTTCGCGGCGTTGGGGTGGACGGTGTCGCGGAGTGTCTGGAGGCGAGCGGTCAGGTCGGTCAGCTGGGCGGGGGTGAACAGGCCCGTGAACCAGTTCTCGATGTCCTCGACGTGGCCGGGCAGGACGGCGTCGAGTCGGGCGCCGCCTTCGGGGGTGAGGGCGGCGTAGGTGCTTCGCCGGTCCTCCGGGCTTGCCTCGCGGTGCACGAGGCCGCCCCGCTGGAGGCGGTCGACGAGGCGGGTGACGCCACTGGTCGACAGGAGGAGCTGCGCGGCCAGGTCGCTCATGCGCAGCCGGCGTCCGGGCGATCGGCTCAGCCGCATCAGGGCACCGAAGTCGAGGGACGACAGGCCTGCCTGATCCAGGGTCGGGGCGAGCCGTGCGATGAGGCCGTCGTGGGCTTCGAAGAAGAGACCGGCCGCGGTCAGCCGGGGGTCGTGGACGACGTCGGGGTTCATGGAGACAGCCTAGCCAAGTACTTGCCGTGGGGATAGTTGACGTGAGGAACATCTTCCGGGTAGATATTTACCTGCCGCGAGGATATTCCTCACGGCAACTAAAATTGACGAGGAGTCCGCCATGACCGTCTGGGCCGCCGCCTTCCGTTCCGCCGTCCTCAGCCCCTACGAGGGCATCCAGATGAAGCCGTCCCGCGGCTTCCACGACCACACCCTGCGCCAGATTCTCCACCTCGACGGGGGAGGGGAGGCGCTGCGGGTCCTCCTCAGCAACGAGTACGGAAAGGAACCCCTCGTCGTCTCGGCCGCCCGGGTCGCCGTCCGCACCGAGGCGGGCGCGATCGACCCCGCCACCGACACCCCCCTGCGCTTCGACGGCGCGAGTGAGACGGTCATCCCCGCCGGCGAGCGCCTCCACAGCGATCCGGTTCCCCTCGCTGTCCCCGCCGGCGCCGACCTCGCGCTCACGCTCCAGCTCCCCGGGGACACCGGCCTGGCGACCTACGCGCACACCCCGTCGCAGAACGCCTACCTGCTCCCCGGCAGCAAGGTCTCGGCGGACTTCACCGATGCCGAGGAGATCGACGGACGGTTCTACGTCACCGGTGTCGACGTTCTCGCTCCCGAGGGGACCGCGGTCGCCGTCGCGTTCGGCGACTCGTGGTTCGAGGGTGTCGGCACCTCCACCGGAACCAACCAGCGCTTCCCCGACCAGCTGAACCGGCGCCTCGAGCGGGGATGGGTCGTCAACCAGGGGATCGGCGGCAACCGCCTCCTGACCGACGAGGTCGGTCTGCGGGGCCTGGCCCGCTTCGACCGTGACGTCCTGACCGTTCCGAGCGCCACCCACGTGCTCTTCCACTTCGGGCTCAACGACGTGGGCCTGCCCGGCATGGCCGGGGAGGCTCCGGCCACCGCCGAAGACCTCATCGCGGGCTTCACCCGCCTTGCCGAGCAGGCACGCTCCGCAGGGCTGAAGACCATAGCCCTGACCATGGGCCCCTACGCCGGAACCATCTACCCGGGCATCGACACCGTCGAAGGCCGTGCGGTCCGCCGCGAGGTCAACGACTGGATCCGTACCTCCGCCGTCTTCGACGCGGTGGCCGACATCGCCGCGGCCGTCCAGGACCCGCACGCCCCGGACCACATCCGCGCCGACCTCGACAGCGGAGACCACCTCCACCTCAACGACGCGGGCACCCGCGCCATGGCCGCCGCCATCGACCTCGCCACGCTCGATCTGTGACCGTACGGGCCACGGAGCCGTCAGTGGGCGGCGGCCAGGACCGCCGTGAGGCCCTCTCGCAGATCCTTGACGAAAGAGGCGGGGACTTCCAGGGACGGGAAGTGGCCTCCGGTCTCGGGCGAGTTCCATCGGACGATGCGCCGGTAGCGCTCCTGTGCCCACGGGCGCGGAGTCTTCTCGATGTCGCGGGGATACATGGTGATCGCTGCCGGGACGTCGACCCGCAGCTCGGGGTCCAGCGAGTTGTGGCTCTCGTAGTAGATACGGGCTGCTGACGCGCCGGTCCGCGTGAGCCAGTACAAGGTGACGTCGTCGAGGATGCGGTCCCTGGAGATCGCCTCGAACGGGCTGTCCTCGGTGTCCGACCATTCGGCGAACTTGTCGAGGATCCAGGCGAGAAGCCCGACGGGCGAGTCGACGAGCGCATAGCCGATGGTCTGCGGCCGGCTGGCCTGCTGCTTCGCGTACGCCGCGCGGTGCTGCCAGAAGTCGCGGGTCTCTTCCGCCCACGCGCGCTCGACAGCCGACAGTCCTTCCGACGTCAGCCCCGGAGGCGCCTCCGCGAACAGGGTGTGGATGCCGAGGACGTGTTCCGGGAACCTGCCCGCGAGCACCGTGGTGATGTTGCCGCCCCAGTCGCCCCCGTGGGCGGCGAACCTGTCATACCCGAGTCGTGCCATCAGTTCCACCCACGCGGCCGCGATCCTCTCGGTTCCCCACCCGGTGGTCGTCGGCTTGTCGCTGTAGCCGAAGCCGGGCAGTGACGGCGCCACGACGTGGAACGCCGGCGCGTCGGCATCCTTGGGATCGGCCAGCTCGTCCACCACGTCGATGAACTCGACGATGCTGCCCGGCCATCCGTGCGTCAGGAGCAGCGGCGTGGCGTCCGCGCGCATCGATCGGCGGTGCAGGAAGTGGATCCCCAGTCCGTCGACGGCCGTACGGAACTGGCCGACGCGGTTGAGGCGTTCTTCGAACGCCCGCCAGTCGTACCCGGTGCGCCAATAGTCCACAAGATCGACGATGTCCGCGCGAGGGACGCCCTGGGCCCAGCGGCCGGCACCGGGAGCGGCGCCCTGGACCGTCTCGGCCTCCGGGAGCCGTGCCGCGGCCAGCCGCGCGCGCAGATCGTCGAGGTCGGCTTCGTCGGCGTGGGCTTCGAAGGCGTGCACGTCGCTGTTGGGGCGGTTCATCGACCCTCCTGTGACTGTCGTGGAACCAGCTCCGTGAGGAACCGGCTAAGACGGTTCTAACAACTCCCTCCCGCTCGACGCAACCGCCTAAGGTGGTTCCATGCATGCTGAGTTCCCCCCCTTCCGCCTCGGCAAGGTGCTCGCGACGAGCTTCACGGCGACTCTGACGGAACGCCGGGGCAACCCTGTCGAGCGCATCCCCGTGCCGCACCGGCTCGTCGACTGGCTGGCGGTGAGCGGTCTCGCCGTGGACTCGGTCACCTCTGCCCAACTCGCCCTCGCCCGGGAGCTCAGGGAATCGATCCACGCCGTCGCGACCGCGGCCGCACTCCGAGGCGATCTCCCCGGATCCGCCGTCCAGGTCATCAACGACTGCAGCGCTCGAGGCCGCGCCGCGGCCGTCCTGACCCTCGAGGGCAAGCGCCGCTGGCGGCTCGGCCCGGACTCCCGCGTCGAGGATGCCCTCGGCGTGATCGCGGCTGACGCGATCGAGATCGTCTCCGGTGAGCGCGACGGGAGCCTGGCCCTGTGCGCATCGCCGACGTGTCGGGCGGCCTTCTTCGACTCCAGCCAGAGCCGCACCCGCAAGTGGTGCGAGATGAACACATGCGGCAATCGAGTGAAGAAGGCGCGCTTCAACGCCAACAGGGCTGAAATGAAAGAGCGTTGATGCGGTCACATGGTGGGCGGAGCGTATGAGATCCGCCGAGTATGTGACCGGCCTCGGTTGCGGATCGTGTGCTACGACTCGCGCCTCATCTCGCTGTGTCCACCCCGCACCGACCTCTCCTGGAGCTTTCTGAAGTACGTCGTCGTGCGCGGGTGGTGTGCTTCAGGCGGTGATCGCGGTGACGGTGAGAGTGGCCACGGCCAAGGCCACGAGGACTGAGGTGAGTGCGAGGAAGCGGGGGTTGCCCAGGTTCACGGTCCAGCCGATGCCGATGCGGGGGGTGACCAGCACCGCCGGGTCGTCGGCGTTGATGTACAGGGTTCCGGCGCCGTACCAGAAGCGATCGTCGTCGCGGGGGACCAGACCGGTGTCGGCCTCGGTGGGGTCGATGACGGCTGCGGGCAGCCGGCGGCCGCCGGGGCCCACGCGCAGGAGCAGGTGGGTGGCGATCGCCAGGGTCGCCAGGCAGGGCAGGCCGATGACCAGCGCGGTCAGGGGCTGGGAACGGATCTCGCTCCACGCCATCGCCGACAGGCCGAGCAGCATCATGTCCATGAGCGCTGCCGTGGCGAGCAGAGAGCGGGAGAGGCTCGTGAGGTAGCGGCGGTACAGGGCGGCACCGGTCTGGGGGCGGCTGACATCCAGGTCGGCCCGGGCTCGCAGGACGGCCGCGACCGTGCCTGCCACGCCGGCGGTGAGCAGGACCTGGGCGATGACGAAGGCGAACGCGGTCCACGGGGTGGTCGTGTACCGCGGGTGGACGGTGCCGTCGGCCGACAGGTACGGCAGCGTCAACTCCGCCGGCAGGTCCGGATAGACGGCGACACCGGCGAGGACGCTGGCGACGACCGTCACGACCGCGGGGATCGCCCACGGCCAGGGGAAGCGGACGGGATCGGTGCGCAGGGAGGTGTCGGCGGCGGCACCCTGTCGGGTCTGCCGGTACCAGCCGCCACGTTCCTTGGCGTCGACGAGCGCCCGGTGTGCGCGGCTCCACAGGACGATCGCGGCGACGGTGACCAGGAGGGCACCGCCCAGTCCGCCGACGCCGGGCCGGTCGAGAGCGGCGGAGGCGAGGAGCACGGGTCCGGCGGTGGCCACGCCCACCGAGAGGAGCCGGACGCGGTAGTGCCTTCGCTGCGCGGTGACCTCGGGGGCGCCGGCCCTGTGCGGGGGCACCCGGACGCCGAACGGTACCTGTGGGGGGTTGACGAGCGGGCTGGGGGCGAGGGCCAGCCCGGCGCAGACGGATACCAGGATGCCGAGGTCGACAAGTGCGTGGTGCAGCAAGGCGTTCACTCATTTCGTGATCGGATGTTCATGGTCGGCGGAGGACTTCGCTACGGGTGTCCGGGGGCTTCGTCCCTGCCGGGAAAACCGCGGAGCGTCGCTTCGACGTACGTGATCACCTCGTCCTTGGGCACGCCGCGGACGTCCAGCTCGGCCAAGAGCGTGCGCATGCGCCGGTCCCAGTCGCCTCCGGTCGACGGCCGCTTGACGTCGGGGTGGATCACGGCGCCGCTCTTGCGGTTGACGCGGACGAACCCTTCGCGTCGGAGCAGGTCGTACGCCTTGCTGACGGTGTGGAAGTTGATCGCCAGATCGACGGCCAGCTGTCGGGTCGAGGGCAGGGCGGCGCCGGGGCCCAGTACGCCGTCGGCAATGGCCTCCACCACCCGGTCGCGGATCTGCTGGTAGATGGGGACCTCGCTGTCGAGGTCAAGTAGTAGCTGCACGAGGGGAATTGTATCTGCTATACATCTACTAGAACAGACGCACAGGGTCCTGGTGCCGCACTCCCCCCAGCGGAGGAGAGGCGCCCCGAGGGAGGGACGTGCCCATGGCACACGTGAAGGTTTCCACCACCGATCTCACCGTCGAGTTCAGCAGGTACGAGGGCTTATGGCTCCGCCGCGACGCCCTCACCGTCCCCCTGGCCGCGGTCCTCCGCGCCGTGCCGGTCGACGCGCCCCTGCAAGCGGCGTACGGGACCCGCAAGGGGATCGAGATCTCCGGCTTCACCAAGATCGGCGTCTGGGGACTGGTCAAGGGGCCCCGCCGGCTCGTCGTCGCGTACCGGAACCGGCCCGGACTCCTGCTGACGCTCGACCGCGCGGTCACCGGCCAGGAGTACGACGAACTCGTCCTGTCCCTCGACGAAGCACGAGAGGTGTGCCGGCTGATCGAGCAGCGCCAGGGGAACAGCTGATGGCACGGCGTCACCTCTCCGGCCTCCTCGTGGAGGTACGGGGCTTGACCAAGCGATTCGGTTCGGTCACCGCGACCGAGGACCTGAGCTTCCACGTGACGCCGGGCGCGGTGACCGGATTCCTCGGCCCCAACGGTGCCGGGAAGTCCACGACCCTGCGCATGCTTCTCGGCCTCGTGACCCCGACGGCCGGAACCGCGACGATCGGGGGACTCCGCTATGCCGAACTGACACGCCCGACGAGCCAGGTCGGCGCGGCGCTGAGTGTCTCCGCGTTCCATCCCGGCCACACGGCCCGCGACCATCTGCGCATCCACTGCGCCATGGGTGGTCACCCCGCCGTCCGGGTGGACACTCTGATCGAACAACTCGGGCTCGCACCGGTGGCCGACCGACGCACGCGGACGTACTCCACCGGCACGCGCCAACGGCTCAGCCTCGCGACGGCCCTGCTCGGGGATCCGGAAGTCCTCCTCCTCGACGAACCGGCCAACGGCCTCGATCCGCAAGGCATCGCCTGGCTTCGTGGACTGCTGCGCGAGAGGGCGGCCGAAGGACGCACCGTGCTCGTCTCGAGCCATGTGCTGAGCGAGGTCCGTCAGGTCGCCGACCACGTCGTCATGATCAACCGGGGCCGGCTCGTGGCCGCCGCCCCGTTGGCGGAGCTGGAGCGCTCCGCCCCCGGCTCCGTACTGGTCCGCTCGCCGGACGCCTCCGCTCTGCGCGAGGAGCTGCTCCACAGGGGCCGACAGGCCGGGGTGACCGTGGACGCGGCGGCGGACGGATGGCTCCGGGTCAGGAACATGACCGACCACGGCGTCGCCGATGTCGCCGCGAGGGCCGGACTGCGCGTACACGGGCTCATGACCCGGGCAGGAGGTCTGGAGGAGATGTACCTCCGCCTCACCGCAGAGCAGAGGACGAAGGACGCGGAGGCAGAGCGATGAACGCGTTGATCAGGGCGGAGTTCCGCAAACTCCTCTCCACCCGGCTGTGGTGGGGGGCGCTGACGGTCGCCGTGGGCCTCGGCGCCGGACTGACCGGTCTCCTGACGCTCGTGGGCCCCGAGAACTTCGACCCGCCGATGCCCGGCCTGGACACCGAGGACGGCGTCCGGACGGTTCTGGGGATGCTCGGCTTCACGGTGATCATCCCGGCCGCACTGGGCACCCTGGCGATGACCTCCGAGTACCGGCACGGAACCATCACCCACACCTTCCTCTTCGCACCGAGACGCCGGCAGGTACTCATCGCCAAGACCGTCGTCTTCGGGACCGCCGGACTCGTCTACGGAACCGTGCTCACCGCCACGGCCGCGGCCGCCTTCTTCGGCGGCACGGCGGCCAGGGGCGTGACCTCGGCGATGGCGACCGCGGAGGTGCTGCAACTGCTCGCGCGCCTGGCCGTCACCATGGCCGTATACACACTGCTCGGGGTCGCCGCAGGAGCACTGATCCGCCATCAGGTGGCGGCGCTCAGCCTGGTGGTGGGCTACCTCTACATGGGCGAGCTGACACTGACGTTGATCCCCGGTGTCAAACTCGCCTACCCGCTGCTCCCCGGCGGAGCCACGGCCTCGCTGACCGGCTTCACCTACATCGCCGACTCCCTAGCCGGCCAGCTGGCGACCCGTCCCGTACCACTCCTCCCGCCGTGGGGCGCGGGACTCCTGCTCACCGGGTACGCCCTGCTGGCGGCGATCGCCGCGGTACTCGTTCCGATGCGCCGGGACGTGCGCTGAGGGTTCGGGCTCTCCGCTGCCGGACCAGGCCAGCTCCCGTGCGGTCCATGCTGCCCGGATCTCCTCCGCCTGTCCGGTGTGCAGGGGTGGGCGCAGGTGCCCCGGGCGCTCAAGTGCCGTGTCCCAGGGCAACGGTCAGGGCGCCGTCGCCGAGGGCCTCAACGCCTGGCCGTCTCTCTTACCGGTGCCGGCGAGCGGTCAGCTGCGCCACCTGAACAGCGGGAAGTGCCCGGAGATCGGCAACTCCAGCAAGGACAACGGCGGCCCCGCCCAGCAGTGGACGTCCGCCGGGCGGAGTCGGCCCGGGTGCGCCGCTCAGACGTTGTTCTCCTTGAGCCACTCGACAAGCTGGGCCTTGCTCCATGGGCCGATCTTGGTGCCGACCACCTTGCCGCCCTTGAACAGCAGATGGGTCGGGATGGCGGTCACGTCGTACTTCGGCGGGGTGACGGTGTTCTGGTCGATGTTGAGGTTGCCGACGGTCAGGCGGCCGGCGAACTCGGCCGCGATCTCCTTCAGGACGGGCTCGACCATTTTGCAGGGCCCGGACCACTCGGCGAGGAAGGAGACGAGGACGGGGCCGGACGCCTTGACGACCTTCGCGTCGAAGGTCGCATCGGTCAGGGTGACGATCGTGCTCACATGCGCTCCAAGCGAGGGGGAGGGTGGTGCCACACGCGGACGGGGGAAGCCGACGGCTCAACGGCACACACGGCGCTCGCGGAGCGCGGTACTGAGCCGGACGACGAACGGCTGCACGGGCTTCGGCGCCGACGTGGACGAGGTCATGCCTCATACCTGTTCCTGGGCCGGCAGCCTCAGACACAAGATCTCAGAGCGGGCCGAAACCAGCCCATGTCGCCGTGCCGGGGCGCGGGAGGAAGGAGTCTGCCCCCGCGCAGACCAGTACCGTCGGTGGCTTCCTGCGGAGCCCGGCCGGTGTTTCCCCACATTGACCTGAAATACGGCCGATCCTGCATACCGGCCGGGCTGTCCACCGGCCGTCCCACTGCTTTGGTGCTCCCGGCGGCGCTCTCGTCAAGGCCACTGCCGCGCGCCGTCGTCGGGCTGCTGGTTCAGGCCATTCCCGCGGCACGTTCACGCCGGAACCGCGACAGGGCTTTCCTCTCCCCTACAGTTCCTGCGACCCCACCACGTGCTCCCGCGCGGCCCACGACCTGTGTGGGACATCCGCGTCACCTCGCCTCAAGGAGTTCCCGTGCACCGAGCGCCCCTCCGCACGGCCGTACCGGTCACGGCCCTGCTCTGTGCCGCGACGCTCGCCCTCGCGTCGCCCGCCCATGCCGCCGGCTCCTCCGACCTGTACGCCTCCGTCACCGCGGCCGGGGCTCCCGGGACCGTCACCTACCGGCCCTTCTTCGGCAACGCCGGACCCGACCGCGCCGCGGGCACCGTGACCGCCGTCCTGCGGCTCCCGGCCCAGACCACCGGCGCCACCATCGACCTGTCCGGCTGCGCCTACGACAACACCGCGAAGACCGTCACCTGCGACCTCACCGGCATGCCCGACGGCCAGGGCTTCGTTCCCGTCGTGACCGCGAAGATCAATCCGCTGGCGGTCGGAACGCTCACGGCCACCGCGACCATCACCGGGGCCGACCCCGACCCCGACACCACCAACAACTCCGCCAGTGTCTCCTGCACCGCCCTGACGGGCCTGGCCATCACCTGCTGACGTAGAAGAAGCACGCGGCCCCTCAGGGCCAGCCCGACGACCGTCAGGCCCGGACAGGTTCTCCGGCGTCCAGCAGTATCGAGAAGGGGTACACCTCTTGCCCGGCACACCCGCATTCCGCAACTACGTCGACATCATCCTGGAGGGACTGGCCGACGAGCCGGGCCGTGAGGTCGTCGTGAGCGGTGAGCGGCGCCTGACCGCCGTGCGGTTCCGCTCGATGGTGCACCGGTTCGCCCGCGTCCTGCACGAGTACGGAGTCGGTCCCGGCCGGACGGTGACACTGCTGTGCGGCAACCTCCCGGAGACGATCGCCGCGCGCTACGCCGTCAACCTCCTGGGCGGGCACTTCAACCACCTCTACAACCGGTTGTCCGCTGACGTGCAGGCCCTCATGATGGCCGACGTCGACACGTACCTGCTCATCGTCGATCCCCGTCTGGAGGACCGCGCCCGCGAACTGCTGCGCGCCGTTCCGCCCGTCGAGCACGTCCTGCGCCTCGGCGCGCGGCCCGGCGGCGCGGCGCGGGACGTTCCGGCCCCGCACCTGGGCGAGGATCTCCTCGCTCTGGCCGACAAGCAGCCCAACACGCCGGTCCCCAGCGGTGCGAGGGCCGAGGACCTGTGCTTCATCCGGCACTCGGGCGGAACGACCGGCCACCCCAAGGGCGTGCGGTCGACGTTCGGGCGGATGCAGGACAGCATGGCCCTGACCCAGCGGCTGTTCACCGGGGGAGACCGGCGCGACCTGGTGTGCACCCCGCTGTCCCACGCGGCCGGCTTCATCGCGGACGCCACCCTCGCCTCCGGGGGCACCGTCGTCCTGCACTACGCCTTCGATCCGGCCGACATCCTCGCCACGATCGCCCGCGAACGCATCACGAACATGATGCTGCTGCCCCCACTGCTCTACCAGGTCCTCGACCACCCCGACGCCGCGAGCACCGACACCTCCAGCCTCCGGCAGATCACCTACGGCGGCACCCCCTCCTCACCGGTGCGCATCGCCGAGGCCGTACGCCGCCTCGGCCCCGTGCTCCAGCAGGGCTACGGGCAGTTCGAAGCGGGCGCCGTCAGCGTCCTGCCCGCCGCCGAGCACGACCCCGACCGCCCCGACATCCTGCGCACCGCGGGACGGCCCGTACCCGGCGTCGAGGTGGAGATCCGCGACGCCGACGGCCACGCCCTGCCCACCGGCGACGTCGGGGAGATCTGCGTCCGCTCCGTCCACGCCTTCGAGGGCTACTGGAAGAACCCGGAGCTGACCGACCAGGTCCTCAAGGACGGCTGGGTCCTCACCGGCGACCTCGGACGGCTCGACGAGCACGGCTATCTGAGCGTCGTCGACCGGATCAAGGACATGATCGCCGTGGTCGGCGGCCACGTCTACACCACCGAACTGGAGGACTTCCTCCACACCCACCCCGCCGTGCGGCAGAGCGCCGTGTACGGCGTCAAGGGCGACGGCGGACACGAACGCATCCACGCCACCGTGGTCACCGCTCCCGGAAGCCGGGTCACCGCGGACGAGGTACGGACCTTCGTACGCGGGCAGCGGGGCGCGATGTACGAGCCCGACCAGGTCACCTTCACCGACACACTGCCCCTGACCGATGCGGGCAAACCCGACAAGAAGGCACTGCGAGCCGCCGCGAGCGCCGACGCGGTCTGACCCGGAGGCACGGGACGACTCGTCGCATGCGATCCCGCGCCTCCCATCGGCATCGTCCGAGGCCGGCACGTTCTGGTTGAGCTGGGTGTACTGCTCTCCGCCCCTGCGGCGCCGGTCGCCGATCGCCGACGGGCGATTCGACTCGCCTCTGCTCCATCAGCTCCGGCTGTCGACCTGGCCCCGTCGACCGAGAGCCAGGAGGTCACGGTCGCCAGACGGTGAGATCCAGGGTCACTGTGAGGAAATCTCCCTCGACGGAGACCACCAGGTCCGGGTCCTCGATCCCGGCCGCGAACTCCTTCGCCGGCACCTCGTCGAGCAGGAAGACGAAGTGCTCGATCACCACAGGAATGCCGCGGGGCTCGCCGTCAGGATCGACATCCGTGTTCGCGCGGTCCGCCGCCAGACAGAGCATCGTCACGAACACCCTGAGGTGGTCCGCCCCCAGGAGAGCGTCGGCCCCGTGCACCACCACGACGATGCCGATCCCGCCGGTGGCGGGATGATGAAGATCATCAAGACTGTCGACCAGAGCATCCCAATTACGTCCGAAATAACCTGGAAATCCGATCGCCTCGGCGAAGGCGTCGCAGGTGCTCACCTGGTCCGCCAGGTCACGGGCCTCCAGCTCGTACACCCGCCCACCCGCGGTGCGCAGCGCGAGCACCTGCTCGTCGAACTCGACGGCCTCGCGCGGCCCGAAAATGACCCAAGGCGCCTCCGGCTCGCTCACATCGAACGAGGTCACAGCTGTCCTCTTCCTGGTGTATTCGCGGATGGGGCAGGCTTCCCGCAACCTGGCCGCGAAGTTCGCCTGTTGAAGTCGAGAGTCGCACCTGTGACGACCAGGCCCCTGGTGGTCGGGTTCTCAACCATGGTCACCCGACGTTCCGGACACCCCCGAGGGCCGCAGCATCCGTAGTGCGTCCGTCAGTGTCAGGGGGCTGTCGGTGATGGAGCAGACTTCCAGCCACGTCAGGTATCCGTTCCGGGCGAAGGCCAGGACCTCACCGATCCAGTCCTCTTCCGCGTCGAACAGCTGCGCCTGAGCGACCACGACCGTACCGGCGGGAGACGGTGCTGCCGGCACGGCGTCCGCGTCCAGGTCGAAGTACGTCGTGCCGCAGCCGCATGTGCAGCGTGCAGAGATCCGCAGGTGCGGCACCTGCCGGCGCAGGGCCCGGTGAGTGGCGTCCCCGGTGCCGAGGAGAAGGCCGAGCGCGTCGGCAACATCGGAGGGCAGCTCTGGCGTCATGCGTGCACGGTATGCGGGTGCGGCGTCTCCAGGACATCACGTTTCCGAGCGGCGAACTCTCCCGGGGCGAGATCCGATGAAGTCAACCGGTCAGCCAGTGGTAGCGGTGAACACGGGTGACGTTCCCTGGGAACAATGGTCGTCTTCGTCTGCGGGGCGCACGGACTGCCGCAGCGCGATGTCGCCGACGTTCGTGAGCGGCGTGCCCGCAGGGACCGCGTCGTGTGTCGCGTATCCAGGTGCCGGGGTGCTGGACGCTCATGTGGATTCGGCTCCGTCGAGGATCTTGTGAGGCCGCGGGACCGGGAGTGCGGGGTCACCCGCTCCTGAGCCGTCGGGGCGCCAGCGCGACGACACCCGCGAACAGGACCGGTTCCGCCGACTCGGCGAATCCAGAGGGGTAGACCCGACGGCCGCCGAACCCCCACCGACGGCCGGGTCCCCGACATCGCCCCCACCCTCCAAGTCCCCCGATCGCGACGAAGCGAAGGCGCTGACAACACGGTTCGGCCCGCACTCTTCGCTTGAGGGCCGCATCGTGTTCGGTGGCTGCGGACCCGGCGGTCCCAGTCGTCACCGGTGCGTCGACGGCTCAGTTCGTGGCTGCGGTGGGGGCCGGTCCGTGATCTTGAGTTTCGGTGAGGGGGTTGTGGCGGGGCCAATGGGGATCGTCCCAGCGATCGCCCCCGGACAAGCCGACCAGTCTGAGGCGTTGCAGCAGGTCGTTCGGGGCGTTGCCGGCTCGAAGGCGGCCCGGTGCATGGCCGGTGAGCCATGCGGTGAGCACGGCCAGCAGGTCGACCTCGTCATATCGGCTGATCCAGGGCAGTTCGTCGAGGAGTAGTGCATGGGACCAGTCGGCGATGGCTTCCACGAGGTTCCGGTCGGCTGCGGGATGGTCGAGATCCTCCCAGGCATCGAGCCAGGGACGTAGTTCCCCGGAAACCTCGACGCACAGGACGAGGGCTTCATGGGCGTGAGCGTCGGCTGCGACGAGGTTCCGCATCCAGAATGCCCACAGGAACTCCCGCACCGACGCCACCTGCTCTGCAGGCCACTCCTGCCAGCAAGCCCGAGCGAACGACTGGCCGATTTCTTCCTGATATTGGAACGACTCCGATCCGATGTCGGTGAGATCGCGCGCGAGCTGAGGCAGGATTCGGCGGAGCACCGCCGCGTGATCGTCCCAATCAGGCGCCTGCCAAGTTCGGCGCAGAAGGTCGGGGGCGAGCTCCACATCCGGCACCTTGAGCAGCGCAAGCTCTTCGGCGCTGCCCCAATGGCACTCGCAGTTGACTTCTTCGGGCGCTGCCGTGGCGCCGCGGAACGTGGCGGCAAGCCCCCTCAGAGCAGCATCGAGACGGCGTTCGGCGTCGCGGGACAGGAGATCAGTCATGTCGACATTCGCCCTCAAGGACTCCGTCGGCCTGCGCCGCACGAAGATTCCCACGATACCGGTCCGGGGAAGCAAGTCCTGAAGCAGGGAGCACCAACCTCGCCGGACACTGCCGCGTCCCGATCCGCTCGTGTTCCCCAACTACGCAGGTAGTTGAGTCCCGCGAGCAAGGGGTGAGCATCAGCGACCTGAGGACATGCAGATGGTCTCAACAGCCCCGGTACCGAACTCGCCCGAATCTCCTACGGGCAGGCCGCGGGCCGGTTGACGAGTACACCGCTGTGCGCGGGCCGGGCACTTGCTGGGACCGTCCCCAGTACCGCAATTCCGGCTACCTGATGCGTCTTGGTGAGGCCGGGGCAGCCTGTTGGTGCTGTTGACGAAGTCGCGACATAGGAAGACGGAGATTGTGCGCCGCCACTTCGAGCCGTCCCCGGAGGGGATCGCCGAGCGCGCCGGCCTGCTAGCGCCCGGCAACAGCAGGCGCTGAATCTTGCTCAGCCCGTCCCCGAGTCATCGTCGCTCGGGTGCCTGCGGACTACCGGAGCACGACCGTGACGCCGCGCCCTTCGAGGAGTTGCACGATCTCCTCGAAGTAGGAGAGCTGATCCTCCGTATCCTGCACAGCATCCGCCAGTGCGCGGCGCGCGACCTCGGAGTCATGCCAGGTCAAGGTGAAGGGCGGGGCCACTCCGAATCCACCGCACAGGCAGTCTGAAAAGGAGGCCCACTCCCGGCCGAAGTAGCGGCCAGGCCCGAGCAACGCCTCGGCGATCGCGCAGTGCAGTCCGGGGACGTCTGTGACGAACCGGCCGTCGAGATGGTACTCGCCGCCCGTACGGTCCGGTCGGGGCGCGGCCACCCGCCAGGCGCGGGTGGTGAGGTCGAGCCAAGCGGCTCTGCCCTGCGCGTCGTACGGTGCCCACATGTTGGGTGCCGCCGGTGGGCCCTGATACCACTCCGCCCAGATCGACCGGGCCGCCGGCGACGGCCGATCGGCGCCACCATCGGTGAGGGTGATGTCTTCGAGCCCATCGCCGAGCACGGACGGGCGCGCTCCGGTGATGGCCAGGCCCACGGGGCGAGAAGCCATCACAGCGCCCTGGCGATCCAGCACCAGGAGATCGGCCCAGCTCCCGGTCCACCGGCGTGGTCGCTGAGTCCCCGCGAGCAGTGGCTCCGTGGCTTCGCAGCCGATCAGCTCCAGCGGGACGGGGCCGCGTCCGCCCGTGGCTCGAACAGGCCGTCCACCGCGGAGCACCGGCCTGCACGTGCGGAAGCGTCCCACGTGCCCAGGAAGAGCTCGAAGCGTGGTGTCGCGGGCACGTCGAAGAAGCTCTCCTCGTTCCTGACGCCGGCGCCGAGCACGATGTCGTACCGCGTCGGGTCATCGGGATGGGGCTGACGGGCCACCACGACCGCATCGACGAGAGTCCACCACTGCACGGACTGCTCGTCGTCCCAGACCTCGACGCACACGTCGCCCAGCCCCCGAAACGAAACGCCGGGCTCGGCCAGGACCTCGCTCAGGAGGCCGTCGGGGCTGTATCCGCGGAGGGTGAGGATCTCCCGAGGCGGCGGGACCGGGTCGACGAACAGGCCTTCGACGCTCGCGCACCTTCCCCAGAGTTGTTCCACGCCGTCTTCGTCCTCCTGGACCAGGAGGTACCTCACCGGGAAGCCCCGGTCCCACCGAGCGTGATCCGTGATGCGCACGCAACCCCCGGACATTCGTGCAACCTTCGCGCCTACGATACGTACCCTCCCGGCCGGGGCCAGGGAGGGACCCGGCCCCCCCGTGTTCGGCCAGGTCGTGTCGGCAGCGTCCGGATCACGTAGGGCCGCGGACCGCCGGGGGGCTGTCGGATGCGCTGAGACGCGGCTCGGGGAACTCGGCTTCCAGATCTTCATCAAGCGCCTGTTCACCGAGCCGGCCAACCGGTGCGGCTGACGCGGGAACAGCGGAGCGGGCCGAACTCGCGGGCGTCGTCATCACGGCCGGCTCCCGCCTGCGGGTGCTCGTCGAGTGGCTTGATCGCGGAGCCGACGGACGGATGGCTCGGGTGGCGTTGTTAGGGTGCGGAGCTGATCTGATCATGGCAATCACGAGGGCGGGGGATCATGCGAGCACGTGCGGCGGTGGCCGGGGCACTGGTGCTGATGGTGGTGACGGGCTGTTCGAGCTCCGGGTCGGACGCCGATTCGACCCGTCATGGCGGTCCCGGTCCGCTGGATCGCGCGGAGCCGCCGGTCAAGCTGAGCGTGCCGGCGGCCTACGACGCGGCGAAGGGCTGGGACGCGAAGCTGTCGTGGGTGCCGCAGTCGGCGACGACGCTGCCCCTGACGAACGTTCCGGGCACGCCGACGGTCGCGGTGATGCAGGTGGCCTCCAACGGCTACACGATCACCGCGCGGTCGGGCAGCAGCGGCCAGGTCGCCTGGCGCTCGGCACCGTGGAACCCGCCCACCCCCGTCGACGGCGCCCAGGGCGACAGCAGCACCGGTGAGACCGGCGAGATCCCCGATGTGATGGGCTTCGAGCAGGGCGGCCGGGCCTATGTGGTCGCGTACGCGCACGGCATGCGCGGCAAGGACGATCTGCACGAGGGCGTCGAGGTGGTACGGCTGGCGCTCTATCCGGCCGACGCCTCCGGCTCCGCGGTCAAGCCGGTGCGGGAGATCGACGTCCCCGTCTCCGCCGGCCCCGGCGAGATCCGCGTACAGGCATCAGGTGGCCGCCTGCTCGTGGCCTGGGGAGCGAGCGGTGCGTTCCCCCGTTCGTCGGCCGCGGTGGACGTGGCCACGGGCAGGACGACCCTCTACGAGGACGCCAACAAGCTGCTGCCGCAGTGTGAGAAGGCGGCAGCCTGCAACAGCAGCCGCGTCATGGCCGCCACTCCCGACGGGCCGCTCGTCGGCATGGGCGGCGGAGGCTTCGGCATCCCCGGAAAGTGGTTCAGCGACTCGATCCGGCCCAAGCAGGTCAGCGCCACCACCGGCATCCTCGACTCGTGGAACGGCACCGTCTACGCCGCCGCCCACGGCTACGTTCTGGCCGGCTGGGACACCGGCGGCAGGTACGGCTCTGACGACGATGCCGTCTGGTCGGTGCACGACCTGGCCTCCGGCACGCTCACCGCCCAAGTCGTCTGCGACTACGACGTCCCCGACGAGACCAGCGCCGGCCGCGACTACCCCGTCATCACCTCGCCCGACGGCCGCTACCTGGCCGCCGGACCCCTCGCGTTCGACCTGAAGACCAAGCGAGGCATCTGCCTGGCGGGAGACGGAAACCGCAAGACCATCGTCCTGGGCTCCCTCCGCGACGACGGCACCGCCTACGGCGCCGTCCGCGACGACTCCATCGGCAACGACACCGAATCCGTCCCCGCCCAGCTCGACCTCCGGACAGTGACCGGGGACCCGAAGGTACTCAGCGTCGGCACCCAGCTCCCCTACCTGACGCTGCCGGACAACTCCGGCCTCTTCATGACCCGCAACGCGGACCAGGACCTCGTCGTCTCCCTGCGGCCCGGCCACTGAGCGGCGCGGACCGGGTGGGCGGGCAACCACCCGGACCAGCCGTCCCCGGGGCGGTACGGCGCGTCCGCCAGGTCGACACCCGTCGCGTCCCCCCGACACATGGTCGGGGACCCGGCGAGCCTCGGCGCGGTCTGCGGGGTGCCGGCTCGTTCAGGCGGTGCGGGGGGCGCGGGTGGCGGTGTCCAGGTAGAAGGAGTCGATGCTCTGGACCGCCTTCTCGAACTCTTCCAGGTTGACGGGCTTGGTCACGTAGGCGTTGGCGTGGCTGTGGTACGCGTCGCTGACGTCGTCGGGGGCCGAGGACGTGGTGAGCACGACGACCGGGATGCCCTGGAGGTCCTCGTCCTTCTTGAGGACCTTGAGGAGGTCGCGGCCGTTCATGCGGGGCATGTTCAGGTCGAGGACGATGAGGTCGGGGCGCGGGCTGCCGGGGGCCCGCAGGTGCTCGAGCGCCGCGATCCCGTCGGTGACCTGGACCAGGTTGCGGGCCCCGCGCTCGGACAGGGCCTCTTCGATGAGCATGGCGTCGGCGATGTCGTCCTCGACGAGGAGGACGTCGAAGGGGCGGGCGGGGTTGGTCGTCATCGGGTGCTCCGTGGGTGCTTCGGTGGAGTGGTGGAAGATCCCCGGCCAGCGGCGCCGCGCGCCTTGTCGGGTCATGCCGCATGCCGCGCCGATCTGCGGGTAACCGGCACCCGCCTGCGCGGCTGCCACGGCCGCGTCCCGTTGCAGGCGTTCCGTCGCCCGCTGGAGGTGGTCCAAGACGTGGAGCACGGTCAGTGCGTGGGACGGATCGTCGGGCGCGGGACGGGACGGGGTTTTCACCAGCTGTTGAGCGAGGTGCCGTGCAAGGTCGCCCACCGCCGCGTCGAGGACCGCGGCGGTCTCCGTCGGGGTGGTGCGGAGTTCGAAGCTCTTGCCAGGCATGACCGGCACTGTATGCCTAATACAAGGGTGCGACAACACGGGTTGTCGACTGGGTCTAGAGTACGCGTGCCGAATCCGACTGGATGCGGCTGCCACAGCGGAGGGGTTCACACGATGACCGGCGATGACAAGCGCCCGCGCGAGCGGAGGTTCGCCACGTGGACGACCCGGCGCTGGCTGCGCGTCGGCGTCGCGGGTTCCCTGGTCGTCCTGGTCGTGCTCGGGGCCCTGGGGGCGTGGGTGCTGGGGCGGACCGAGAGGCTCAGCACGGACCTGTCGGACGTGAAGTCTCCCGCCCTGGCCACGGGGTTCCGCCTGGAGGCGGCCCTGCTGAACCAGGAGACCGGAGTCCGTGGCTACGGCCTGACCGGCACGCCGGAGTTCCTCGTGCCCTACCGCGAGGGGCTGGTCGAGCAGAAGACGGACATCGCCCAACTGTCGGATCTGCTGCACGGTGACGCAAAGGGGCTGCGGGATCTGGAGGCCGTCGAGGGCGCCATCGCGCGGTGGCAGGAGAGGTTCGCCCGGCCGATCGCCGCCTCCCCGCCGGGAGCGCCCTCACCGCTGGTCGCCACACGCGCCGCGGAAGGCAAGACGGCCTTCGACCAGGTGCGCAGCACCCTGGCCGTCCAGCAAGGACGGCTGCTCGCGGACCGCGCCCGGGCGCGCGACGACCTGGGCTCCACGATGCGGCTTCGCAACTGGCTGTTCACCACGATCGCGCTGGTCATCGCGGTGATGACCGGGCTGGTCTTCGAGGGCCTGCGCCGTGGCATCACCCGCCCCCTGGACCGCCTCGGGACCGACGCGCGCACGATCGCCGGGGGAAACTTCGACCACCCCATCACCCCCACCGGCCCCGCGGACCTGAGGCGCCTGAGCCGGGAGATCGACTTCATGCGCCGCCGCCTGGTGCGGGAGCTGGCCTTCACCGAGGAAGCGCGCATGCGGCTGGACGCCCAGGCCGCCGACCTCCAGCGGTCCAACGCCGAGCTGGAACAGTTCGCCTACGTCGCCTCGCACGACCTCCAGGAGCCCTTGCGCAAGGTCTCCAGCTTCACCCAGCTCCTCCAGCGCCGCTACGGCGGACAGCTCGACGAGCGGGCCGACCAGTACATCGACTTCGCCGTCGACGGCGCCAACCGCATGCAGGTGCTCATCAACGACCTGCTCGACTTCTCACGCGTCGGCCGCGTCCACCACGAGGACCAGAGCGTCGACCTCGACGAGGTGCTGGAGCGGACGCTGGCCGCACTGAGCGTCGGCGTGGAGGAGGCCGGGGCGAAGATCACCCACGACCCGCTGCCGACGCTCGCCGCCGACCCCACCCAGATGGGCATGCTCTGGCAGAACCTGATCGGCAACGCGGTCAAGTTCCGCCGGCCCGGCCAGGCCCCGGAGATCCACGTCACCGCGGCCCGCGAGGGCGATCTGTGGCGCTTCACCGTCACCGACAACGGCATCGGCATCGCCCCGGAGTACGCCGACAAGGTCTTCGTGATCTTCCAGCGGCTCCACAACAAGGACGCCTACGGCGGCAGCGGCATCGGTCTCGCGATGTGCAAGAAGATCGTCGAGTTCCACGGCGGCACCATCGGCATCGATCCCGACTACCGCGACGGCGCGCGCATCACCTTCACCCTCGCCCACGAACACCCCGAGCGCCCCGGCCCGGCCACCCTCCCCGAAGCGACCCGCTCCGGCGCAGAGCTGAGAACGCCGTGACCGTAGCCATGACGGTCGCCTCCGGCGCCGGCGCCGACCAGCCGGTCTACCGCATCCTTCTCATCGAGGACGACCGGGGGGACGCCCTGATCGTCGAGGAACTCCTCCTCGACACCGGGCTCCGCTTCGAGCTGACCACCCGCAGCACCCTCGCCGAGGCCCGCGAGACCCTGGCCGACCACCCCGTCGACTGCATCCTCCTCGACCTGCACCTGCCCGACGGTGCGGGTACCACCCTGGTCACCAGCGTCCGCGCGTTGGCCCGGCACGCCGCGGTGATCGTCCTGACCGGCCTGTCCGAGGCCCAGGCGGGCACCGAGGCCATGGCCGCCGGAGCACAGGACTTCCTGGTCAAGGGGAAGGTCGAGGCGGATCTGCTCAACCGCACCCTCCGCTACGCCGTCTACCGCAGCCAGACGGAACTCGCCAACGCCCAGGCGCAGGCCGTCCGCCTGCGAGCGGAGGAGAACACCCGTCTGGAACGCGGGCTGCTCCCGAAACCGCTCCTGGAGACCTCCAAGGTCACGGTGACCTCCCGCTACCTGCCCGGCACCGAGTACGCCCTGCTCGGAGGAGACTTCCTCGACGTCGTGGAGGAAACCGACGGGCTGCTCCACGCGGTCGTCGGAGACGTCAGCGGACACGGCCCCGACGCAGCCGCCCTCGGCGTGTGCCTGCGCATAGCGTGGCGCTCCCTCGTGCTCGGCGGACACCGGGGCGCCGGCCTGCTGCGCCTGATGGAACGCATCCTGATCGCCGAACGCGGCAGCGCCTCCCTGTTCGCCACCTGCACCCTGCTCACCCTCGACCAGGACGCCGGCACCGCCACCCTCCACCTCGCCGGCCACCACGAACCCCTGCTCACCACGCCCGAAGGCACCACCGAGGTGACCGCCGCCCACGGCATCGCCCTGGGTATCGCGCCCACGCTGTGCCACTGGCCCCCCACCGTCATCCCCCTGCCGCCGTCCGGAGCCCTGACCCTCTACACCGACGGCCTCACCGAAGGCCACAACGGCACCGACGGCCGGCTCGACGCCGAAGGCCTGCTGGCACTGATCGCCCGCATGCCTCCGGCAGACCCCGCGACCCAGCTCGACCACCTCATCAAGGAGACACAGGCACTGAACGCCGGCCGCCACACCGACGACCTCGCCGTCCTCCGCCTCGACTGGAGCTCCTCCAACCGCCCCCCGGCCTCGCCCGCAGAACTGTGATCCGGCCGGCCGCGAGGCCGCGAGGTGGGCGGACATAGCGTGGGGTGGGGGCAGAGGCAGGGTGGTGGGTGTCTCTCACGGTGTGTAGTCGTTCTGATCACTCGTTCGAGTGCAACCGCCGGAAGGATCGCCCCTGGGCCGGGGGAGTTGCCCGTACAGTCCGTAGATGGAGAAGATCACTTACGAGTACGCCCTGGCCGCGCTCCAAGAGGTTCTGCGTGAGTACGTCGCCCAAGCGCCGCAGGCACATCTCTATGACATTCCTGTCCCCGTCAAGCCCACCGACGTTCTGTCGAGCCGCCTCCCGGACAGCGAATTGGGTCTCATCCTCGTGGCGTTCCAGGCCAAGGTGGGTGTCGACGTCAGCGAAGGCCGGGACTTGTCGAACGGCCTGGTCGAGGACATCGTCCGTGCCGCGACGGAGGCGCCGGAGCCGGCCGGGATCAGCTTCAACGCCTAGCCCGACCGCCGCCTCGGCCGGTCCGCGGCGTCCCGGGTCAGGCGCTCGGCTTCCAGAGGGTGACCTTGAGGGTGATCTGGTCCGGAGGCTCGGCGAACGCCTCGTTGTCGTCCTCCGTGCCGCCGACGAAGTCGACGATCAGGACGCGGGCGATGTTTCCCTGGTCCGTCCGGACGCAGAAGACCGTCTTGCGGGGAAGCTGCCAATCGTTCAGTCGCGCCTCCGAGAAGCCGCCGACCTGTGCCGCCGCCGCACAGTCCTCGGCCTTCTCCGAGGGATCCGAAGGCTGGAGCTGGGCGGCGGTCCGGCCCTCGGTGAGGATGAGGAAGCCCGATGCGGCGTTCGCGTAGGTCAAGTCGGGTTGAAGAGGGACGCCGGACTCCTCCGCCTTCTCCTTCTCGGCGGCCCACGCACTGTCCAGGTAGCGACGAGCGGCCGGCGCGTCGAAGTCGAGTGAGCCCGTCGTGCCCGAACCGGACTCGGCGCCACGAGCCATGCTCAGCGACATGGTGCGGTCCTTGTAGGCGACCTTGTACGACGTGGGGGCCGGGGGTCCCGTAGGGGTCGTCGGCTCCGTCGAGGGGGTGGTGCCGGTCGGATCCGGTTCCGGTGTCTCCTCTTGCGAGGGCGTCCCGCTGTCAGGATCCGTCACCCGAGTCGGCGTCTCGGACTGCGTCTGGACCGGAGGCTTCGCCTCGTCCGTCCCCTTCCGGTCCCCGGAGGACAGGAGGGAGGGGAGGATCGCGGCCGCCAGGGTGGAGACGCCGACGATCGCCGAGCCGATCACGGTGACCTTGCCGCCCTCGGACAGGCTCCCGAACCAACCTTGGCGTCTCGGCACCTGAGGCGGGTACAGCGGCGGAGGGGGCGGCCCTGCCGGTGTACTCGACGGGGGTCGATGAGGCGGATGGTTCGGTGGCGGGGGTGCCGTGGACACCAGTACTCCTTGCTCCCGGGAGGCCGTGATCGCGTGTAGCGAAGTGACCTTACCTCGCACCATCGTTCACTTGTCGTGGCCAGGAACAGGTGCTCTTCAGGGACGAGTTCGCACCGGTCGACTCGCCCCGACGCCGCATCACGGCCCCCTCCGCTCAACTCCCGGCCGGAGCGGTCAGCTCGTCGCCATGCCCAGGAAGTGCAGGACCGCCAGGACGCGGCGGTGGTCGGCATCGGCCTTGGGGAGGTCGAGCTTGGCGAGGATGCTGTTGATGTGCTTGGCCACCGCGCTCTCGCTGACCACGAGTCGAGTGGCGATGCCCGCGTTCGAGCGCCCCTCGGCCATCAGGGCCAGCACGTCCCGCTCGCGGGGAGTCAGCCGGTCCAGCGGTGCGCTCGGGCGTCGCACCAGCAACTGCGCGACGACCTGGGGGTCGAGCGCGGTGCCGCCCCCTGCCACCCGCCGCAGAGCCTCGACGAACTCCTCGACGTCCACCACCCGTTGTTTGAGGAGATAGCCCACCCCGCTGGTGTGTGCGGCCAGCAGCTCCGCCGCGTAGCGCTCCTCCACGTACTGGGAGAGCAGCAGCACGGCCGTGGACGGCCGGTCGCGGCGTATCGAGAGCGCGGCGCGCACGCCCTCGTCCGTGAAGCCGGGCGGCATGCGGACGTCCACCACCGCGAGGTCGGGCCGGTGCTCCTCGACCGCGGCCAGCAGGCCCGGCGCGTCCCCCACCTCGGCGGCCACCTCGAAGCCCGCCATCTCCACCAGTTTGACCAGCCCGGTGCGCAGAAGCACGGAATCCTCGGCGATCACGGCACGTCCACGTGCGGACGTCGCACGGTGCGCTTCGGGCGCGCCACGGCTCATGTCGGGCACGGCAGCTCCACGTTCATCGTCGTCGGGCCCCCCACGGGGCTGGTCATCCGGAAGGTTCCGTCCACGGACCGTACGCGCTGGGCGAGCCCCTTGAGACCGCTGCCCCTGGACGGATCGGCCCCACCGGTGCCGTCGTCGGCGATCACCAGCCGCAGTATCCCGCCCAGACGGGTGACCGTCACATCCCCCCGGGTCGCCTCGCGGGCGTGCTTGGCGATGTTGGTCAGCGCCTCGGAGACCACGAAGTACGCGACCGCCTCCACGGCCGGCGAGGGTCGGCGCGGTAGGTCCACCCGCAGCCGTACGGGCAGGGGCGCCCGGGCGGCGAGGCCCGACAGCGCCGCGTCCAGACCCAACTCGTCCAGTACGGCCGGGTGCAGGCCGCGCACCAGGTCGTCCAGTTCCTCGATGGCCTCCTTCGCCTCGCGGTGCGCCGTGTCGATCACCTCCCGCGCCTCCGGCGGCAGATCCTTGAGCGTGGCCTTGGCGAGGCCCAGATTCAGCGCCAGCGACACCAGCCGCTGCTGGGCGCCGTCGTGCAGATCCCGCTCGATGCGCCGCCGTTCGGCGTGCGCGGCGTCCACCGCTCCGGCCCGGCTCTCGGTGAGATCGGCCACCCGAAGGGCCAGGTCCTCGTCCGGATGGGGCCCCAGCAGTCCGGGACCGAGGCGCGCCTCCAGACGGACCAGTGACGCGGCGAGGGCGGGTACGGCGGCGAGCACGGCGACGCCCGCGACGGTGACGTAGAACGCCTGGGTCGTGTATCCGGGGTGGTCGATCCGCCATCGCCAGGGGACGGCCCAGATCCACCCGTACACCGTGGTGGCGGCCAGTCCCGCCGACAGCGCCGCGAGCAGGAGCGCTTCGAGCCCGCCGAGCAGCAGTCCCGCCAGGCTGTGGAAGGCGAACTGACGCCCGGAACCGCGCCAGCCGGGCCGGGGGATGCCGATGCCGAGGAACCGCCTGAACCGCCTGCGTTGGGTGGCCGTCAGCGCCGGAACCGACATCACGACCAGCGTCAGGGCGAGCCCGAGCAGCAGGGGCGCGGAGCTGTCCCGCCCCTCGACGATCTCCCAGAGCAGGCCGTAGACCATGAACAGCAGGAATCCCAGGACCAGGTGCAGCGGCACCCCGGTGGCGACGAACGAGAGGTCGCGGGTCAGGCGGCCGAGCGCGCGTCGGGGCAGCGGCGGGATCTTCATGATCCAACCCTAGGCGCAGGGTGTCTGCGCCCGCGGTGGTCCTGCTGTCCGTCTCGGAGGTGCACCTGGTGCCACCCCCAGACGGACGGTGGCGTTACCGACATCGTCCGCTGGATTTCGGAGAGTTGATCACGAGCCCGACCGCCGGGTTCGCGACCCCGGAAGAGGACTCCGCCTTGTCCAGCATTGCCTTCGAACACCGCGCCCGCGTCTTCTCCGCGACCGGCTTCGTACCCACCGGCCCGGCCCGCCCGAGCCGCGCCCACCGATGGCAGGGCCGTCTGCTCAAAGGGGCGGGGCTGGCCCTGCTGCCCTGGATGGGCTACCTGGCCGCCACCCTGCCGACCGCCGAGGCCGTGGCCTGGGTGACCCTCGACTCCTTCGAGGCCCTGGCCCTGACCGCCGCCGGGAGCAGTCTTCTGCGCGCGGACGGTCGCCACCGCTTCCCCGCGGCTGCGGCGGCGGTGCTCCTCGTCGCCGACGCCTGCGCCGACCTCGCCACCGCCGCGCCCGGCCAGGAGACTGCCCTGGCCCTCGCCATGGCCGCCGCCGTCGAGATTCCCCTCGCGGTCCTCTGCGCGCCGTCGGGAGTCGGGAGTCGGGAGTCGGGAGTCGGGAGCCGGGAGCCGGGAGCCGGGAGCCAGGAGCCAGCAGCCGGGAGCCGGGAGCCGGGAGCCAGGAGCCAGCAGCCAGGAGCCAGGCGTCGGACGCCGGGTCGGCCGGGGGCTCCGTCCCGTCACATAAGCGAAGGCGTCGCGGGCGCAACGACACTAGGCTGCCCCGAAGTTGACTGGATGAAGGAGATCACTGTGCGAGCGACGCACTGGCATGTCATGCACCTGGCTCTCGCGGCCGTGCTGACCGGACTGGTCGGCTGTTCCGCCGACGCGTCCGAGAAGGACGCGGGTGCCGGGTCGCCGGGTGCGTCCTCCGGCGCCGAGGCACCGGCCCCGGAGAAGGCGAAGGCGTTCGATCCACCGGTGAAGTTCGGCAAGGAGATCGCCCTGCCCGTCGACGAGGACATCAAGGACTGGGGGTTCGCCCTCAACGGCCCCACGCTGTACCACCGCACCTCCGCGGCCCTCGACGCCTACGACACCCACACCGGGCGGAAGCTCTGGTCGTCGCCCCTCGGTCGCGAGGACTGGTACACCGGCAAGGAGGGCCAGCCGAGCGACGACCAGACCATCCCCCCGGTCTTCGCCCGGCCGGACGGACGCACGGAGGTCCTCTTCGCGTACGCCGACTACACGAAGGGCTCGGGCACCGAGCGCGACCGGACCGACGTCTACCTGCGGTCCGTCGACGCGGACAGCGGCAAGGTGTCCTGGACGGTCCGGCTGCCCGCGCCGAAGGGGGCGACCGTCAGCGATCTGGAGCCGGCGGTGATCGGCGCCGAAGGCGGCACCGCGGCCGTCAGGATCCTCACCACCCCGGACGACGCCGGAAGCGACGGCGGCCGGAGCGCCACGACCTACGCCGTCGACCTGAAGAGCCACCAGGTGACCTGGCAGGAGGACGGCTTCGCGGGCGGCGTGCTGGACAGCGGCATCGTCATCGGTGCCCGGCTGGGCGAAGAGGCGTCCTTCCAGGCCATCGACGGCTGGCACTCCCGGGAAGGGGACCTCGTCCTCGCAGGCCTGGCGCTCACCGACGGCTCCCCGCGCTGGAAGACGGAGGGCCACAGGAGCGTGGAGGTCGAGCAGGTCGGAGGCGGCTTCTTCGTCGCGGGCTCGCTGCGCGACAGCCGTACGGGCGAACTCGTCCCCGGTGCGCCGGACGGCAGCTTCATCCACTGCTTCGACGACCGGCGGTCCGTGATCGTCTGCGACACCAAGGAGACCGCACGCGGCATCGACGCCCGGACCCGCAAGGTGCTCTGGACCGTCTCCGAGGACGACCCGGCGCGGAAGAAGCCCGACGTCCGGAACGCCTTCCACGGTGCTGTCTACGCCAGCGCCGACGCCGACGGCGTCATCCTCGACGCGCGCACGGGCAAGGACCGCAGCCTCTGGGCCGGTGGGAGCGCGTACGTGATCAACGAGTACGCCGGGGTGGACATCGACCTGAGCGTGTACCCCGCGACCGGGTGAGCGGGGCTCGGATCGTCCTTGTGGCCGGGTGGGCGGGCCTCGGATCGACCCTGTGGTCGGGTGGGCGGGCCTCGGATCGACCCTGAGGTCGGGTGAGCGGGGTTCGGATCGCCCCTGTGGCCGGGTGAACCGGGCCCCGATCGACCCCGCGATCGGGTGGGCTGCGTCCGGTCGGGAGGCAGCGGGCGGGGCTCTCTGGGATCCTGGCGGTGAAGCGTGTGCCGGACACCCAGCGAGGAGCCGCAATGTCCGGAGAGTTCGAGGCCGTCGTCGAGGTCGACCGGCCGGTGGAGGAGGTCTTCGCCTACCTCGCCGACGGCCGGAACGATCCCGAGTTCAGCCCCCGGGTCCTGGAGATCACGAAGACCCCGGACGGCCCGACCGCCGCCGGGACGGTCTTCCGCAGCACGGTGAAGGACGCCGGGATGAAGACCTCCCGCGAGTTCCGCGTCACGAGCCTGGACGCGCCACGCGCGATCCGCTGGAGCGAGCAGAGCAAGAACCTCATCACGGCCGAGGGCGGCTACGACCTCGAGGCCCTGCCCGGCGGCCGTACCCGCGTACGGATCTTCAACCTCCTCGAAGGGCACGGTCTCGGCCGGCTCCTGCTGGGGCCGGCGCTGCGCGCGGCCCGCAAGGACGCCCCCGCCTTCGGCCGACGGATCAAGGCCGCGGTCGAGCGGTCCTGAGCCCTCGAAGCAGACGAGCGCACTGTCGGGAGTTACGCCATGGGTCTCATCGAGATCGAGATGTTCGCGACCGCCGACCTCGTCGGGCAGGCGCCCGGCGGCCCGGACGAGGATCCCGCCGGCTTCCCGTTCGGCGGCTGGCAGGCGCCGCTGATGGACGACGTCTCCGGGGCGCAGATCCTGGCCGCGTACGAGGGCACGGACGCCCTCCTCCTCGGCCGGCGGACGTACGACATCTTCGCCGCCTACTGGCCCCACCACGAGGGAGGAGAGGACGACGAGATCGCCACGCTCTTCAACCGGATCCCGAAGTACGTGGCGTCGCGCGGCAGCCCGGACCTCTCGTGGGCCGGGTCCTCGCAGCTCGGTCCGGACCTCGCCGACGCCGTGCGTGAGGTCCGCGACCGGCACGAGCACGTGAAGGTCGTCGGAAGCCTGGACCTCGTGCAGACCCTCCTGCGCGAGAAGCTGTTCGACCGTCTCGACCTCTGGCTGCACCCCCTCGTGCTCGGCGTCGGGAAGAAGGTCTTCGACACGGGGGCGGTGCCCAGCAACCTCACGCTCCTCGAACCGCCCGCGGCCGGCCCCAAGGGCGTCGTGTACCTGCGCTACGGGCTCGCCGAGGGCACGCCCGCCACGGGCGACATGAGCGCTCCCGACCGCGGCGTCGTGAGCGACCGCTGACGCCCGGTCCGCGCGCCCTTCAGGCACCGTCGCCCGGGTGCGCGAGACCGTCCATGATCAGCGCGAGGAGGCGGTCGCGCCGCGCGCCGATCGAGGGTGCCTGGTCGGCGATCCAGCTGAGGGCGTTGGCCAGGGCGAACAGGTCCGTGCCGTCGACGTCGGACCGGATCCGTCCGGTCTCCTGGGCCGCACGCAGCAGCCGCCCGCCGGCCTCGCGCATGGCCAGGCACGAGGCGTGCAGGGCCGATTCCGGATCGCCCAGGGTGGCCATCAGGGAGGCCGGCAGTCCCCGGAAGGCGCCCGCGCGCTCGGTGAACCCGCCGAGCCAGTCGGCCAGCGCCCGGTCCCGCGCCAGGTCCGCGTCGAGCAGCCTGGCGGCCTCCTCCGCGAGCTGGTCGAAGCTGGTCCGCAGCAGGGTCTCCAGGAGTGCGTCGCGGGTCGGGAAGTGCCGGTAGAGCGTGCCCAGCCCGACCCCCGCCCTGCGGGCGACGTCCCGGAGCGAGGCCTGCGTCCCGTCCTCGCCGACGACCTCGGCCGCGGCGTCGAGGATCCGCTCGCGATTGCGGTGCGCGTCGGCGCGCTGCCCCTGCGGGGCCCCTTCAACTGGCATGAGAAGTCCTGACGTTGACAAACGGAGCACTGCTCCGATTAATATCCGGAGCAGTGCTCCGGATCCTATCCGGCCGGGGTGCGTCATGCGACGTCCGGGGGAGAGGCATGGAGACAGCGACGATGCGGGCCGTACGGGTGCACGCCTTCGGTGATCCGGAGGAGCTGGTGTACGAGGAGGTGCCGAAGCCGGTTCCCGGGCCGGGTGACGTGCTGGTGCGCGTCCACGCGGCGGGCGTCAACCCGCCCGACTGGTACGCGCGCAGGGGCTTCGCGAACATCCCGGAGGCGATGCGTCCGGTGTGGCCGCTGCCGTTCGTCCCGGGCTCCGACGTCTCCGGCGTGATCGTGGGTGTGGGCGAAGGCGTCACCGAGTGGCGGGCCGGCGACGAGGTGTTCGGGCTGGTGAACTTTCCGGGCCGGGCCTCGGCGTACGCCGAGTTCGTCACCGCGCCCGCCGGTCACCTCGCCCGCAAGCCGGCCGCGCTCAGCCACGTGGAGGCCGCGGCCGTGCCGATGGCGGGCCTCACCGCCCATCAGTTCCTCGTCGAGCACCTGCGGCTCGGGCGGGGCGGCACGGTCCTGGTGAACGGCGCCGGCGGCGGAGTGGGCCACTTCTGCGTGCAGTTGGCCAGGATCGCGGGTGCCGCGCAGGTGATCGCCGTGGCCTCCGGGCGCCACGAGGCGTTCCTGAAGGACCTGGGCGCGGACCGGTTCGTCGACTACACGCGGGTCGCGGTCGAGGACGCCGTACGGGACGTGGACGTCCTGATCGACGCCGTCGGTGGCCCGGACGGCCACCGCTTCCTGCCGGTCGTGCGGCGCGGCGGCTCCATCGCCGCGGTCTTCCCGGGGGAGTACCACCGCGAGCGCGCGGCGGAGCTCGGCATCGCGGTGGCCGGATGGCAGGTCCGCTCCAGCGGGGAGCACCTGGCCGTGCTGGCGGGCCTGATCGATGCCGGACGGCTGCGGGTCGGCATCGACGGCGTCTTCCCGCTGAGCGAGGCGAGTCGGGCCCATGTCCGCGCCGAGGAGGGCCACTTGCAGGGGAAGATCGTCCTCCGGGTGGTCGACTAGGACCTGCGGGACCAGGCATCCGTTCCCCTAGGGCGGGCGGGATCGGGCACCCATTCCTCTACGGCGGGCGGGATCGGGCACCCGTTCCCCCTCCGCCAGGCGTCGCCCGATCTTCAGTCCTGGCCGGACTCGGGTGTCAGCTCCTCGGCCGCCCACGCGGCGAAGGTGGTGAGCGGGATGCCCAGTTCGCGGGCGAATTCCGGCCGGGCGGGCTGGAGGACCGCGTTGTTCCACTCGTGGCCCGCCCCCCACGCCGGCATGCCCGCGGCCAGGGCCTCCGCCACGTCCATGGAGGGCGCGGTCACGGGCACGCCCCAGGCCGTGGACAGGATGCCCGCGATCTGTTCCATCGTGCGCAGGTCCCCGGCCAGTTCCAGTTCCACCCGGTGGAAGCGGTCGGGATCCCGGAGGGCGTGCGCGGCGGCCGCGCCGATGTCCCGCACCGCCACGAGGGCCAGCTCGGTATCCGGTTTCAGTACGGTCAGCAGCCCGCCGCGGGGCCCCCTGGGCGCCAGCAGGGGGAGGTTCTCCATGAAGAAGGCGGGCTTGATCACCGTCCAGTGCGCGAAACCGGCGCCCCGCACCGCGTCCATGATCGCCTGCTTGGTGTCGAAGTAGTCCGCCAGGGCGGCCCAGCGCCCTTCGGCCCAGCCGGGGGCTCGGGTGTGCGCACCGACCCCGCTCGTCGAGGACTGCACGAACTGCCGGACTCCCGCCGCCTTCGCCGCCTCCATCAGGTGCGTGGCCTGCGCGAGTTCGCCCGCGAAGTCCACTCCGGCGTCGGACATCGGCGGCATCTGTACGGAGAACACGGCGCGGATCCCCTCCACCGCCGGGTCCAGGGAGGCCCGGTCGGAGAGGTCCGCTCGTACCAGCTCGGCGCCCAGCGCCTCGATCGCCCGGGCCGGTGGCGACGACGGATCGCGTACGAGCGCACGCACGGGGACGTCGGCGGCCAGGAGGGCGCGGGCCGTGGCCCCGCCCTGCTGGCCGGTGGCTCCGGTGACCAGGACGGTATCGCTGTCGACGGGCATCGTCGCTGCTCCTCGCGGGGGAGAACGGAAACGGCGGGGCCCGCCGTTTAGGCCTCCGCTACGATATGGCGGGCCCCGCCGTTTGGCAACGGGGAGATCGACGAGGAGATCATGGCGACGCAGCGCTCGGACGCCCGACGCAACTACCAGCGCATCCTGGCCGTCGCCGAGGCCGAGGTCGCCGCGCACGGTGCCGAGGCCTCCCAGGAGCAGATCGCCCGTACCGCGGGCGTGGGATCGGCGACCGTCCGCCGTCACTTCCCCACCCGCCGGGCCCTTCTCGAAGCCGTCTTCCAGGAGCGGATCGAGGGCCTGTGCGCGCACGCCGAGCGCCTGGGCACGGCGGAGGACGGCCGCACCGCTCTGCTGGAGTGGCTCCGCGCCCTCGTGTCCTACGCCGTGTCGGCCCGCGGATTCGCCGACACCCTCAGCTACGAGCCCCCGGTCGAGGAACCCTCTCCGGACTCCTGCGGCACGCGCATCGAGGCCGCCGGAAGCCCTCTGCTCCAGCGGGCCGTACGGGAGGGGGCGGTCGCCCCGCACGTCACCTTCCACGACCTGCTGACCCTCGCGGTCGGCATCGCCCTGGCCACCGAGCACCACAAGGACCCCGAGGCCCAGGCCGGCCGCCTCTTCCACCTCGCCGTGGAGGGACTCAGCCCGTCGAAACGGTCCTGACCGGCCGTTCCGCGCGTGGGTGTCCGGCCCACGCCGTCCGCGCGCGTGCGACGCGCGCCCTCAGCCCGCCCGCATCGGTCCGGGCGCATCACTCCGCCCGCCTCACTCCGCCCGCATCGCGGCGAGGAGTCTGGTGCGCAGGAGCTGGGCGGCCGGGGAGTGCGGGCCCCGGCGGGTGATGATCCCCAGCCGGGCGGGCGTGGCGGCGTCGGTGAGCGAGACCGTCCGCAGGCCGGAGCCGTGCGCGGCGGAGGCGCTGAGGACGGCGACGCCCGCGCCGCGCTCGGCGAGGCGCAGCAGGGCGGCCGGGGAACTGGCGTCGATGTCCACGCGCGGGTCGAGGCCGATCCCGCGGCAGGAGTCCTCGTAGGCGGCGCGGATGCCGGTGCCCCGGGAGAGGCAGAGGATCCTCTCGTCCCGCAGGTCGGCCAGGCGCAGGTCGGGGCGGTCGAGGGGGTGCCCGGCGGGGACGGTCGCGGTGATCGGCTCGTCGACGACGACGCCGGCCTCCAGGCCGGAGGCGACCTCGTCCGCGTAGCCGATCAGGGCGAGGTCGAGGGAGCCGGCGAGGACCTGGACCTGGAGCCGGTCGGAGTAGCCCTCGTGGAGGCTGATCTCGATGCCCGGGTGGCTGCGGCCCAGGTCGGCGACGGTGTCGAGGAAGGCCGGGATCGTGCAGCCCATGATCATGCCGAGGCGGACCCGGCCGCGGACCGCCTCGGCGAACTCGGCGGCCGTGTGCGTGATGGCCTCCAGTGTGGCGAGCGCGCTCTTGGCGAGGGGGAGGACCGCCTGACCGGCCGGCGTGAGGCGGATCCGGCGGCCGGAGCGGTCGATCAGCCGCTGCCCCAGTTCCCGTTCGAGCTTGGCCACCTGGGTGCTGACGCCGGACTGGCTGACCAGCAGGCGACGGGCGGCGGCGGTGAAGGAGCCCTCGTCCGCGACCGAGGCGAAGTAGCGCAGCTGGTGCATCTCCATGTCCAGTGATGATAGGTCCCATCCGATCCATCTGTTGGACGGATGGACGGAACGGTTGAACGATGGAGGTATGACAACGAGGACTGCGCGAGAGCTTGCCGAGACCTACTTCGCCGCCTGGGAGGCGGGCGACCTCGACACCCTGCGGGGGGTACTGGCCGAGGACGTCGACTTCGTCGGAGCGCTGGGCACGGCATCGGGGGTGGACGAGGCGCTCGCCGGGCTGGCGGGGCTCGGCCGCGTCCTGGAGAAGATCGACGTGAAGGTGCGGGTGGCGGAGGGCGAGGACGTCATCACCTGGTTCGACCTGTGCACCAGCGTCGCACCCCCCACCCCGACCGTGAACTGGATGCGGGTGCAGGACGGGAAGGTGGTCCGGATCCGGGTCACCTTCGACCCGCGGGCCCTCCTGGCCGGGTTCGAGGCGCGGAAATGAACGGGCGCCGCACCCGGAACCGGAGGTCACCATGCCGGTCGAGAACGCGTCCAGAGTCGCTCGACCGGGTGGCCCGGATGGCCTGAAGGTGTTGTGCCGGGGCCGTCCGGCGAGGATGCTCGAAGCGCGCCGCCAGGTCGGCGCAGAGCATGGTTTTCGGTCAACTTGCCTGTCTGTTAAGCGATATGGGTTTGCCTCGGGGGAGGTACTCAAACTGTAGTATGCGGTGGCGTTGTTGCCACCCTGGACGGAGTGAGTGCATGGACGGGCAGGACGAGGCGCAGGACAGTCCGACGAGCTGGGTCGCCACGCACGTGCGGCGGTATCTGGCGAGTGACGGGGCCAAGGGGCACATCTGGTACGGGAAACCGACGCTGGTGCTGACCCACCGGGGGCGCACCTCGGGAGCGCTGCGACGCACCGGACTCATCTACGGGGAGGACGAGGGGAACTTCGTCGTCGTCGGGTCCAACGGGGGGTCCGACCTGCACCCGCAGTGGTACCTGAACCTGCTCGCCGACCCGCGGGCCCGGATCCAGGTGGCGGCCGACGTGCACGAGGTCGTCGCCCGGGAGGCCGAGGGGGCGGAGCGGGACCGGCTCTGGGACGCGATGGCCGCGATCTTCCCGCAGTACAAGAGCTACCGGAAGAAGACAGAACGGCGCATTCCCGTCGTGGTGCTGGAGCCGCGACAGGGCTGAGCCGTGGGGGTGGCGCGACGCGCGGGCTGGGGAGCTCCCGTCGTGCCGTGGAGCGGGCCGACGCGGTGGAGGCCCTGTTCTCGGGGGGCCACCGCGTCGGTTCCCCCTGTTCGATGTCCGTACGTCGTAAGGGGTGTGTTGTGGGGAGAATCAGCCGCCGGGGGTTGCTGACCGCGGCAGCGGCGGGGGCCGCGACCGTGACCGCGACGAGGGGGGCGCAGGCGGACGCCGGGAGGCCGCCGAAGACCACGCCGTGCGTGCCCGAGGCGCGCGTCACGACCGTCGGGGCGGGCGACGCCCGGTACCACGAGCTGGTCGCCAGGGGGTTCAACGGCCGGTTCACCGCCTCGCCGGAGAAGGTGCACGTGGTGCACTCGGCCGCACAGATCGTCCAGGTGCTGACCACCGCGGTACGGGCCGGCAAGCAGGTCGCCGTCCGCAGCGGCGGGCACTGCTTCGAGAACTTCGCCGACCACGGTGACGTCAAGGTGCTCATCGACACCTCGCCGATGCGCTCGGTCTCCTACGACCGCGAGCGCCGGGCCTTCGCCGTCGAGCCGGCCGCCACGCTCGCCGAGGTGTACCGCACCCTGCTCTACGACTACGGGGTCACCCTGCCCGGCGGGGTGTGCCCGCAGGTCGGGGCCGGCGGGCACGTCGCCGGCGGCGGGTACGGTCCGCTGACCCGCCGCGACGGCACCGTCGTCGACCACCTGTACGGCGTCGAGGTCGTCGTCGTGGACGCCTCGGGCCAAGCCCGCGTCGTCACCGCGACCCGCGAACCCGACGACCCCCACCGCGAGCTGTGGTGGGCCCACACCGGGGGCGGCGGCGGCAACTTCGGCATCGTCACCCGCTATCTGTTCCGCTCGCCGGGGGCCCAGGGCGACGACCCCGAGACGCTCCTCCCGAAGCCGCCGGCCCGGCTCCGCACGACGTTCGTCACCTGGTCCTGGGCCGACCTCGACCTGGCCCGCTTCACCCGGCTCGTGCGGAACTACAGCCGTTGGTTCGAGGCGCACCACGCCGATCCGCGCTACGGCAGCCTCTACAGCACCCTGCACCTCAACACCCATGCCATCGGCTCGGTGTCGATGGAGGTCCGCTTCGACGGCGGCCGGGCCGACGCGGCCGACCTGATCGACCGGTTCGTCGCGGCGGTCAACGAGGGCACCGGGCTGACGCCCGCGGTCGAGCACCAGGACGACCTGTGGCTCCAGGCGACCCTGGGCGTCCGCGTCGACACCGGCGGGTACGACCGGCACAAGTCGAAGAGCGCCTACCTGCGCCGCACCTGGACCGCCGAACGGATCGCCACCGTGCACCGCCATCTGACCGACCCGGCCTTCGAGGGGTGGGGCGCGGTCGACCTCTACTCGTACGGCGGCCGGGCGAACGCCCTGCCCGCGAGCGCGACCGCGGTGCCGCAGCGCGACTCGATCCTCAAGGCGTGGTTCTCCGTCACCTGGATGGACCCGGCCACCGACGCCCTGCACCTGCGGTGGATCCGCGAGCTGTACCGGGACGTCTTCGCCGACACGGGCGGTGTCCCCGTCCCCAACGCCGAACACGACGGCTGCTACATCAACTACCCGGACACCGACACCGCCGACCCGGCCTGGAACACCTCCGGGGTGCCCTGGACGACCCTGTACTACAAAGACAGCTACCCCCGGCTCCAGCGGGTCAAGGCCGCCTGGGACCCGCGGAACGTCTTCCGCCACCCGCTCTCCGTCCGGCTGCCCTGACCCCGGACGCCCGCACGCGCACCACACGAAGGGAATCGAGTTCGTGGAGTCACGCCGAACCGTCGCCACCCACCTCACCCTGGGCGGCGACCTGAGCGTCCGCCGCCTGGGCTTCGGCGCCCTGCGGCTGACCGGCCCCCACCACTGGGGACCGCCGGCCAGACCGGAGAAGGCCATCGAGGTCGCGCGGGAGGCGGTCGCGCTCGGCGTGACCTTCATCGACACCGCCGACGTCTACGGACTCGGCGCCAACGAGGAGCTGCTCGCCGCCGCCCTCCACCCGTACGCCCCCGGCCTCGTCGTCTCCACCAAGGCGGGCGAGGTGCGTCCCGGTCCGCACCAGTGGCGGGTCCTCGGCCACCCCGACTACCTGCGCCAGCAGGCCGAACTGAGCCTGCGCCGGCTGCGGCTGGAGCGCGTCGAGCTGTTCCAGCTGCACCGGGTCGACCCGAAGGTGCCGCTGGAGGACCAGGTCGGCGCGCTCAAGCAGCTCCAGGACGAGGGCAAGGTCCGGCACATCGGGCTCTCCGAGGTGACCGTCGCACAGATCGAACAGGCCCGCGCCGTCGCCCCGATCGCCAGCGTCCAGAACAAGTACGGTCTCGACGACCGCCGTTACGAGCCCGAGCTGGCCCACTGCGAGCGGGAGGGCATCGCCTTCATCGCCTGGAAGCCGCTCGCCGGCGCCGCCCGCCCGGCCGCGGGCGGCGCCCTGGCCCGGATCGCCGCGGAGACCGGCGCGAAACCGGCGCAGCTGGTCCTCGCCTGGCTGCTGCACCGCTCGCCGGTGATCATGCCGATCCCCGGCACGTCGTCGGTCGGTCACCTGCGGGCCAACATGGCCGCGGAGCGCATCGCGCTCGACGAGAAGCAGCTGGCGCTGCTCGACGAGGGGTGACCTCGGTGCGGGGAGGGCCCGGTGGCCCCGGCCACCCGGGCCCTCCCCGCACGTCCGGGCTCAGGCCCGCATCTCCTCGGCCACGGCCATCACATAGGAGCCGTATCCGGAACGGGAGAGCCTGACGCCCAGCCGGTGGCAGGCCTCCGCGTCGATGAAGCCCATCCGCAGCGCGATCTCCTCCAGGCAGGCGATGCGCACGCCCTGCCGGTCCTCCATCGTCTGCACGTACTGTCCGGCCTGGAGCAGCGACTCCGGCGTGCCGGCGTCGAGCCAGGCGAATCCCCGTCCGAAGGGCACGAGTTCGGCGCGCCCGGCGTTCAGGTAGACCCGGTTGACGTCGGTGATCTCCAGTTCGCCGCGCGGCGAGGGACGGATCTGCCGGGCGATCTCCACGACGTCGTTGCTGTACAGGTAGAGGCCGGTGATGGCCAGGTTGGAGCGGGGCTTCTCCGGTTTCTCGGCCAGCGAGACCAGCCGCCCGTTCTCGTCGACCTCGCCCACGCCGTACCGCTCCGGGTCGGTCACCGGGTAGCCGAACAGGACGCAGCCGTCGAGGCTCCGCCGGTGGGTCGCGAGCAGGTCGTAGAAGCCGTTCCCGTGGAAGATGTTGTCGCCGAGGACGAGGGCGACGTCGTCGTCCCCGATGTGGTCGGAGCCGATGAGGAACGCCTGCGCCAGCCCCTCGGGGACCGGCTGTTCCGCATAGGACAGGGACAACCCCAGCTGGCTTCCGTCGCCGAGCAGCCGCTGGAGCTGAGGAATGTCGTCGGGCAGCGCGATGATCAGGATGTCGCGGATGTCGGCGAGCATGAGTGCGGAGAGCGGATAGTAGATCAGAGGTTTGTCATTCACCGGCAGTAATTGTTTCGAAACGGCGAGAGTGATGGGATGCAGACGGCTTCCATAGCCGCCCGCAAGGACAATTCCTTTCACGACTCCTCCTGTTCCGGGATCTTTCGACGACCCTAGGCGGCCGAGTTCCGACAAACAATGAAGGACGGAGGAGAGTCGACCGCCGTACGAGGTCGGGGGCGATTCGGAGGCTTCTGTCCGGCGTCCTCGATCGGTTCTCGAGCATGCCGCATCCGCTCCTGCATAGGGTGCTATGCGTGACCGCGGCTCATTCCGAAATCGATCGTGAGGGAAGGTAGGACGATGGCGAAGGAACTGACCGTCGAGCGGCTCTTCGGCATCCTGCGCGAGTGCGCGGGGGAGGAGGAGGGCGTGGCAGGGGCGGAGGACGCCGTCGACGTGGAGTTCACGGAGCTGGGGTACGACTCCCTGGCCCTCCTGGAGACCACCGCCCGCGTCTCCCAGGAGTACCGGGTGGACATCCCCGAGGACGAGCTCGCGGACGTGCGCACCCCGGCCGCCTTCCTGGCGACCGTCAACCGGCTGCTCGCCGTGGCCTGACGGCCGGGTGGCCCCACCGTGGCCGGCCGTCCCCGACCCTCGGCCGGTCTTGACGTGAGGTGCGACATCGCGGAACCGTTCCGGAGGCCCACCCCCGTGGGCTCCCGGGGAACGTTCGCGGGGTGACGTCACGTTAAAGGAATGGTAAGCACTGTCCCAAGCTGACCTCATGGGGGAATACCGTCGTGAAGCTAGGTGTCTTAGGGCCGCTGTCCGTACAGGTGGGTGAGGACTCGCACACGCCGAGCGCGCCCAAGATGAGAAGTGTTCTGGCGACGCTCCTCGTGCACGCCGACCAGGTCGTGCCGGTGTCGTCGCTGATCCGGGAGCTCTGGGACGAGGATCCGCCCGTCAGCTGCCTCACCACGCTGCAGACGTACATCCTCAACCTCCGCAAGCTGCTCGCCACCGCTGCCGGACTGACCACCCGGCAGGTGGCCTCCGAGATCCTCGTGACCCGCTCCGGCGGGTACCTCTTCCGCTCCGGCCGTGACGACCTGGACGTGCACCGCTTCCACGAGCTCGTCGCGGACGGACGCCGGGCCCTGTCCTCCGGCGACGACGTCACCGCCCTCGCCACCCTCACCAGCGCCCTCCAGGTCTGGCGGGGCCCGGCGCTCGTCGACGTCACCGCCGGCCGCATCGTCGAAGGGCGCCGCCAGCAGTTCGAGGAGTCACGGCTCGTCGTCCTCGAGTACCTCGTCGACACACAGCTGAGGCTGGGCATGTACCGCGAGGTGCTCACCGAGCTGGCCGCGCTCACCGCGGACAACCCGTACCACGAAGGCCTCCACGCCCAGTACATGCGCGCCCTCTACCTCAACGGGCGGCGTGCCCAGGCCCTGGAGGTGTTCCAGCGCCTCCGGGTCAACCTCGTCAACCACCTCGGCCTGGAGCCCGGGCTCGCCGCACAGGAACTGCACCGCTCCATCCTCAACGCCGAACCGATCGACGCCCAGGGCGGCCTGCGCCGCCCCACCGGCGACATCGTCCGCATGTCCTCCGCGGGCGCCTCGCGTGTCTACTGAGATCCCCGGGAGCCCGGTCCGCACGCGGACCGGGCTCCCGGGGCTCGCGCACGAGGAGAGGATCAGCCCGCCACGGACGCCAGCACGAACCGCACCGGGGTCGGCAGGTGCAGCGGACCGTCCCCCCTCAGCCGGTCCAGCTCCGTGATCAGCCGCTTCCGCAACTGCGCGCTCTCGTAGGCCGGAAGGTGCTGCCACAGCAGCCGCATGCCCTGGGTGTGCGACCAGTCCACCCACGTCGTGCCGTCCGCGGCCACCAGCCGCACATGCTCGTCCACGACCTCGATCTCCTCGAAACCGGCCCGGATCATCGTCCGGGTCAGCTCGTCCCGGTCCCCGAGCCAGCTGTTGAACCGGCGCCTCAGGGCCTCCGGCTGCCACTCCGCCGGCAGGTTGCGCAGCAGCCGCTCCGGGATCAGCTCGGTGAAGACCGGCGGCAGGAACGGGAAGGTGTCGTCGGTGAAGACCGGACTGGTGAAGGCGATCCGGCCGCCCGGGCGCAGCAGCGCCGCGTACCGCCCCAGCGCCTTCGGCGCGTCCGGCAGGAAGATCACGCTGTAGCTGCCCGTCACCGCGTCGAACGAGGCCGGCGGGAGATCGGGGTGCTCCCCGTCCATGACCCGCACCTCGACGTGCCGGGTCCCCAGGGCCACCGCCCGCTCACGGGCCGCCTCCACCATCGCGGGCGCGATGTCGATGCCCAGTACGTGGCCCGAGGGGCCCACCCGGTCGGCCGCCTCGAACAGCACCGCGCCGCGGCCGCAGCCGACGTCGAGGATCCGCTCGCCCGGGCGCGGGGCGGTCCGCTCCACGAGCCGCCGTCCCATGGGAGTGAAGAATTCGACTCCCATCTGGTCGTAGGTGGCGGCGGCCTCGTTGAATGCCTCGGTCACCGTTGACTTGTACTTCGTCTCGTCCATGGTTCCTCTCCGGATGAGGTAGCCGACGCGACCACTTTCTCCGCTGTTTCTGGAACGGGGGTCGATCCGCACTCGTCGCCCGCTCGAATTCCGCTTTCCTTTCGGTCGACGGAGCCGGGATCGGATTGTTGCGGGCGCTCCGGGAAGTCAGGATGGGGCCACCGCCCCTTTTCCCGACGAGGAGGTCCCGCCGTGGCCGATCACATCGACATCGTGCGTCGCATGGTGAACGCGTACAACACCGGTGACGTCGACGACGTGGCTGAATTCATTCACCCCGACTACCTGAATCCGGGGGCCCTGGAGCACATGCCCACGGTCCGCGGCCCCGAGGCCTTCGGCCTCGCGGTCAAGTGGCTCAAGCTCACCTTCTCCGACGAGGCGCACCTGGAGGAGATCTCCTACGAGGAGAACGGCAGTTGGGTCCGCGCCAAGCTCGCCCTCTACGGCCGCCAGGTCGGCGAACTCGTCGGGATGCCGGCCACCGGCCGCCGCTTCTCCGGCGAGCAGATCCACCTCATCCGGATCGTCGACGACAAGATCCGCGACCACCGCGACTGGCCCGACTACCTCGGCACCTACCGCCAGCTCGGCGAGCCCTGGCCGACCGAGGAGGGCTGGCGGCACTGACCCCGCCCACCCTCCGCGCGCCCCGCGCATCCTCGGCACCCAGGGAAGGAACACGGTGAGCACCACACTCTCCACCGACCAGGACCCCACCGACCAGGACCTGGACATCCTGCTCAAGCAGCTCGGGAATCTGGTCACCCCCATGGCCGTCCGGGTCGCGGCCACCCTCCGGCTCGTCGACCACCTCCGCGACGGCGCCACCACCGTCGGCGAGCTGGCCGCCCGGACCGGCACCCACGCTCCCACCCTCGCCCGCCTGGTCCGCCACCTCATCGTCACCGGCGTCCTGGCGGGAGAGGGCTACGGCGAGGGTGACGGCGACGGCGACGGCGACGGCGAGGGTGACGGCGGCACGCTGCGCCCCACCCGTCTCGGGCTTCTGCTCGCCGACGACCATCCGGCCCAACAGCGCGCCTGGCTCGACCTGCGCGGAGCCATCGCCCGCGCCGATCTCGCCTTCGCCGGGCTCCTCGACGCGATCCGCACCGGCCGGCCCGCCTACCAGGACCGGTTCGGACGCCCCTTCTGGGAGGACCTCTCCGCCGAGCCGGAGCTGGCCGACTCCTTCGACGCCCTGATGTCCTGCGACGAGGACCTCGCCTACGAGGCCCCGGTCGCCGCCCTCGACTGGACCGGCACCCGGCACGTCCTCGACGTCGGCGGCGGTGACGGCGCCCTGCTCGCCGCCGCCGCCCGGACCGCGCCGAAGCTCCGCGGCACCCTCGTCGAACTGCCCGGACCCGCCGCGCGGGCCCGCCGCCGCTTCGCCGGGGCCGGACTCGACGACCGGCTCGCCGTCGTCGACGGCAGCTTCTTCGACCCGCTGCCCGGCGGCGCCGACACCGTCCTGCTCTCCTTCGTCCTCCTCAACTGGTCGGACGAGGACGTGCTCGCGGTGCTCCGGCGCTGTGTCGAAGCCCTGGAGCCGGGCGGCCGGGTCGTCGTCCTCGACCGCGCCGACCGCGCCGGCGACGGCTCCGACCGCTTCTTCTCGACCCTGCTCGACCTGCGGATGCTCGTCTTCATGGGCGGCCGCGTCAGGACCCGCGACGAGGTGGTCCGGCTCGCCGCAGACGCCGGGCTCGCCCTCACCGCCGAGGGCGGCAGCGGTTCGAGCACCCTGCCCTTCGACTTCTCGATCCTGGAGTTCGTCCGCGCCCCCGGGCCGGGCCCCTCAGCCAAGGAGGAGCACCACCATGCCTGAACGCCTCGTCCCGAGCGGCGACGTCGACCTGTGGAGCGACGACTTCGGGGACCCCGCCGACCCCGCGCTGCTCCTGGTCATGGGCGGCAACCTGTCCGCGTACGGCTGGCCCGACGAGTTCGCCCGGCGGCTCGCCGACGGCGGGCTCCACGTGATCCGCTACGACCACCGGGACACCGGCCGCTCCACCACCCGCGACTTCGCCGAACACCCCTACGGCTTCGACGAGATGGCCGCCGACGCGATCGCCGTGCTCGACGGCTGGGGGGTGGACCGCGCGCACGTCCTGGGGCTCTCGATGGGCGCCACGATCTGCCAGGTGATCGCCCTCGACCATCACGACCGGCTGCTCAGCCTCGCCCTGATGCTCGGCGGCGGCCTCGACATCGACTTCGACGACAACATCGAGCGCGTCATGCGCGGCGAGCCCACCGCCGACGGACTGCCCGGACCGCAGCCGCCGTTCCTGGAGGCCCTGGCGCTGATGTCCCAGCCCGCCGAGGGCCGGGCCGAGGAGATCGACAAGCGGGTCCGCAAGTGGCGCGTCCTCAACGGCGACGCCGTCGCCTTCGACGACGCCGAGTACGCCCTGTGGGAGGAGCGGGCCGTCGACCACGCCGGGGGCGCCCTCGCCGAGCCGTACGCGCACTACCAGCTCACCCTGCCGCCGCTCGCCCGCGCCGCCGAACTGGCCCGGGTCACCGTGCCCACCCTGGTCATCCAGGCCGAGCGGGATCCCATCGCCCCGCCGCCGCACGGCAAGCACCTCGCCGGCCTCATCCCCTCCGCCCGGCTCGTCGAGATCCCCGGGATGGGTCACGCCCTGCCGTCCTCCGTCCACGAGCCGCTGGCCGGAGCCCTCCTCGCGCACGCCCTCGGCCCCCGGTGACCGGGCGGGAGCCGGAGCCGACGGGAGCCGGACACACCATGTACGGACGAGACCTGGCCCAGGTCTACGACCTGGTCCACAAGGAACGCGGCAAGGACTACCGCATCGAGGCGGAGGCCGTGGCCGCCGCCGCCCGCCGGCACCGTCCCGACGCCTCCCGGCTCCTCGACGTCGCCTGCGGCACCGGCGGCCATCTGTGCCACTTCGCCGAACTCTTCGACCACGTCGAGGGACTGGAGCTGTCCGAGCCGATGGCGGCCGCCGCCCGGGCGGCGCTGCCCGGCACGCCCGTCCACCCGGGCGACATGCGCGACTTCCGGCTCGACGCCCGCTTCTCGGTGGTCACCTGCATGTTCGGCTCCATCGGATACATGGAGTCCACCACCGAACTGCGGCGCGCGCTCGTCATGTTCGCCCTGCACCTGGAGCCCGGCGGGGTGGCCGTCGTCGACCCCTGGTGGTTCGACGAGACGTTCCTCGACGGCCATGTCTCCGCCGACGTGGTCACCGTCGACGGCGTGACCGTCTCCCGCGTCTCGCACTCCGCCCGCCGGGGCCGCGTCTCGCACATGGACGTCCACGTCGTCGTCGCCGAACCGGGCGCCGGAGCACACCACTTCGTCGACCGCCACGACATCTCCCTGTTCAGCCGCGAGGAGTACGAGGACGCCTTCCGCGCCGCCGGGTTCCAGGTCGAGTACCTGCCGGGACAGCCCTCCGGGCGGGGCCTGTTCGTCGGCGTCCTGACATGACCGGGGACGCGGGCGCCGCCCGCACCCGAGCAGCGAACGACACGAGAGGAGCGACATGAACGACCACGAGGTCGACGTCCTGGTGGTGGGTGCGGGTCTCGGCGGCCTGTCCACCGCGATGTTCCTGGCCCGGCAGGGCCTCCGGGTTCTCGTGGTGGAGCGCAGGCCGGGGCTCTCGCCCTACCCGCGCGCCGCCGGCCAGAACCCGCGGACCATGGAACTGCTCCGGATCGGCGGCGTCGCCGACGAGGTCGTCCGGGCCGACGACATCCGCGGCGACCAGGGCGACTTCGTCATCCGGATCGGCCGCACGGTCCGCGGCGAACCCCTCCGCACCGTGTCCGAGAGCTTCGACGACATGGTCGCCGCCACCGCCCCCTGCACCCCGGCGGGCTGGGCCATGCTTTCCCAGGACAAACTGGAGCCGATCCTCCTCGCCCAGGCCGAACGCCACGGCGGCGCCGTCCGCTTCGGCACCCGGCTGGCCTCCTTCCGGCAGGACGAGGACGGCGTCACGGCCACCCTGGAGGGCCCCGACGGCGGATACGACCTGCGGGCCCGCCACCTCGTCGCGGCCGACGGCAACCGCAGCGCCGTCCGCGAGTCCCTGGGCATCGGACGGTACGGACACGGCACCCTCGCCCTGATGACCGGCGTCATCTTCGACGCGGACCTGACGGGCCTGCTGGAGGCGGGCTCCACCGGCTGGTACTACCTCCACCACCCCGAGTTCACCGGCACCTTCGGCCCCACCGACCGCCCCGACCGCTTCACCCTCTTCGTCGAGTACGACCCGGAGAAGGGGGAGAGCCCCGACGACTTCACCCCCGCGCGGTGCACCGAGCTCATCCGGCTCGCCCTGGAGGAACCCGGCCTGCAACCGGAGATCATCGACATCCAGGGCTGGGAGATGGCCGCCCGGATCGCCGAACGGTGGCGCGACGGGCGGGTCTTCCTCGTCGGCGACGCCGCCAAGGTCACCCCGCCGACCGGAGGCATGAGCGGCAACGCGGCCGTCGCCGACGGCTTCGACCTCGCCTGGAAGCTCGGCGCCGTCCTGAAGGGCCAGGCGGGACCCGGCCTCCTCGACACGTACGAACCGGAACGCCGCACCGCCGCCGAGCTCGTCGTCGCCGAGGCGCTGGCCATCTACGCCGAGCGGATGGCCCCGCACATGGCCGACGTGTGGGAACGCTCCGTGGGATACGCCGAGACGCTCCTCGGCTTCCGGTACCGCTCCACGGCCGTGCTCGCCCCGGACGACGACCCGGCCCGGGTGGAGAACCCGCTGGAGCCGACCGGCCGCCCCGGGTTCCGCGGCCCGCACGTCCCGGTCCTCCGGGACGGCGCACCCGTCTCCACCGTCGAACTCTTCGGCGACGGCTGGACCCTGATCGCCGGCGAGTCCGGGGACACGTGGGCCCCCGCGGCCGCCCGGCTCGCCACCGAACTGTCCGTCCCGGTCACGGTGCTCCGGATCGGTGCCGACCTCGCCGACCCGGACGACCGGGTGCCCGGGGCGTACGGCATCGGCAAGTCCGGCGCCAGCCTCGTCCGCCCCGACGGCATCGTGGCCTGGCGCGCCGACGAGGCGCCCACCGACACCGCCGCCGTCCTCGGCGACGTCCTGCGGCGGATCCTCGACCGGTGACGACGAAGCGGCGGCCCGGGGCGGATTCCACCGCCCCGGGCCGCCGCGGGGACGGGACCGGCGCGCCGTCACACCCGCCGGTCCGCCGGCCTCAGCGCGCGCCGGGCCCCCCGACCAGCAGCCGGGACGCGGACGCCGGCACGCCGACCGTCCGCGCGACCTGGCGCACCCGCTCCACGAGCAGCGCCTGCCGCAGCGTCGCCGTCTCCTCGCCGGCCGGCCGGGCCTCGCCCAGCGCCGCCCGCACGAACGCGTCCATGGCGTTGAAGACCTGGTTGTCCTCCGGCAGCGCCCGCTCCGTCACCACGTCCTGCTGCTCGATCCGCACCACCGGCCGCAGCTGCTCCGGCGGCGTGAACGCCCGCCGCACACTGACCCGCCCCCGGTCCCCCCAGAGGGCGTACATCGACCGGTAGGCGTGCTCGAAGCCGAAGTCCAGCTGCGCCGTCACCCCGCGCTCGTCGCAGAGCAGCACGCTCCCGGCCACGTCCACCCCGGTCGCCCCGTCGACCCGCAGGAACGCGCCGAGCACCTCCAGCTCCCCGGTCAGGTGCAGCTGGGCCGCCCGCAGCGGATACACCCCCACGTCCAGCAGCGCCCCGCCGCCCAGCTCCGGCCGGTAGCGGAAGGACTCCGGTGCCAGCGGCGGCACCGCGAACGTCCCCGAGAACTGGCGCAGTCCGCCCACCGCGTCGTCCCGCATCGCCCGCACCGCGGCATGCTGCGAGTGGTGCAGGAACATGAAGTTCTCGGCGAGCACCAGCCCGAGCCGGGACGCCGTCGTCAGCAGCTCCAGCGTCTTCTCGTACGAGTCCGACATCGGCTTCTCGACCAGCACGTGCTTCCCCGCCCGCAGCGCCCGCATCGCCCATGCGTGGTGCATGCCGGGCGGCAGCGGGATGTAGACGGCGTCCAGGTCCTCCCGCTCCAGCAGCGCCTCGTACCCCCCGACACCCTCGCAGCCGAAGACGGCCCCGACCTGCGCGGCCCTGGCCTCGTCCCGGCTGGCCACCGCCACGAGGTCGACCCGGTCGTGCGCGGCGAGAACGGGCATGATCCGGCGGATCGCGATGTTCGCGGTCCCGATCACGCCCATTCTGAGCGCCCGTTGCTGACGGTGCTCTGGCATAGCGATCCTCATCACCTCGCGGGAGTCCCTTGGCGCCCCCACCGTATTTCCGGACGATCCAACGCCGCTTGAGGACCACTGGACCCCGGAACCACCCCGGAACGGGCCCGTGACGACCCAGGTCCGCCTTCGAGCGTTCTTCTAATCCGGGCCCGTACGTTGCCGGGTAATCGGATGACGGAGGTGGCTCGGTGACAGTGGCGACCAGTGCGCTGGGGCGCGACCTACAGCTCGTACACGCGGCCCAGTGGCTCTACTCGGTGAACGGCGAACCGTTCGTCCCCGGCGACGGAGACCCGTACGCCGGCCTGGTGCGCGGCTTCGACGAGGACCCCGCACCCTTCCACGCGGCCCTCGCGGAGCGCGGACCGCTGTGGCGCAGCAGGCTCGGACACTGGGTCGCCGGCCCGGCGGCCCTGCCCGCCCTGCTCGGCCGCCCCGACCTCGTGGTCGCGGCGGCCGTCCCCCAGCCCGAACCGTGGCTGCCCGCACCGGACCGGCAGCGGACCACCGCGGCCCGCGACCTCGCCCACCGGGGCGGTCGGGGCGCCCTCCGCGCCGCCGCCGCACCGCTGCGGCGGCTGGTCACCGCGACGGCGGCCGGCATCGCGCCCGGCCCCGCCGACCTGATCGGCACCGTCGCGGCCCCGCTCGCCGCCGCCGGCTACGCCGCGCTCCTCGGCGTGGAGGACGACCGGCAGGCCGCGTTCGCCGCCGCCGTCACGGACACCGCGCCCTGCGTCGACGCCCTGCTCTGTCCGCAGACCCTCGCCGTCACCGGACGGGCCGCCGCCGGAGTCCGCACCCTGCGTGGCCTCCTCGCCCCGACGGACGACGCCGAGGCCCGACTCGTCCTCGCCGTCGCGGGCACGCGCGCCGCCACCGACCTCCTCGGCGAGACGCTGCTGGGCCTCCTCGACCGGCCCGGGGAGTGGACCCGGCTGCGCACCGACCCCGCGCACGCCGCCTCGGCCGTCCGCGCCGCCGTGCCCCCGCAGGGCCCCTGGCACCTCCACCCGCTGACCGCCCTCGCCCCCCTGGAGGCGGCCGGCGTCCGCATCGGGGCGGGCGACCACGTCACCCTCGTGCCCGGCCCCGGTCCGGCGGCGCCCGCCCCCTACGCGCGGCTGCTGCTCCCGGGCGCCCGAGCCGTCGCCGCGGAGGCGCTCCGGCTGCTCGCCGCACGCTTCCCGCACCTCCGGCCCGACGGCGCGCCCGTCCGCGCGCGCCGCGCCCCCGTCACCCGCCGCCTGGTCCGGCTGCCCGCGCTGCTCGGCGAGGAGGAGACCCGATGAAGGTCCTGTTCACGTCCCTGGCCCACCACACCCACTACTACCCCCTGGTGCCGCTCGCCTGGGCCCTGCGCACCGCGGGCCACGAGGTCCGGGTCGCCAGCCAGCCCGAACTGACCGACGTCATCACCGGTACGGGACTCACCGCCGTCCCGGTCGAGTGGTCCCTGGGCGCGGTCGAGGACATGGGCCTCCTCGGCGCCCTCCACGACGAGGCGTCCGCGCACGTCCAGGGCTTCGACTTCGCCGCCCGCGGCGACCGCCCCTGGACCTGGGAGCAGCTCCTCGCCCTGGAGAACGTCATGGTGCCGACCCTGTACGGCGCCCTCAACAACGACGTCATGGTCGACTCGCTCGTCGCCTTCGCCCGCTCCTGGCAGCCCGACCTCGTCGTCTGGGAGACCTTCACCCTCGCCGGCGCCCTCGCCGCCCGCGCCACCGGCGCCGCCCACTGCCGGCTCGTCTCGGGCCCGGACATCAGCGTCCGCGCCCGGCAGGAGTTCCTGCGCCTCGCCGCCGAGCAGGAACCCGAGCACCGCGAGGACCCCACCGCCGAATGGCTGGAGCGGACCCTCGCCCGCATCGGCTCCCCGCACGGCTACACCGAGACCATGGTCACCGGCGAGTGGACCGTCAACACCACCCCGCCCAGCACCCAGCTCGACCTCGGGCTGCCGACCGTCCAGGTCCGGCACGTCGCCTACAACGGCCCCGCCGTCGTCCCCGACTGGCTGCGCACCGCCCCGGAGCGCCCCCGCGTGTGCGTGACGCTCGGCTCCTCCGCTGCCGACACCGGCGTCGACATGCTCAAACTCCTCGGCGGCCTCGCCGAGCTCGACGCCGAGATCGTCGCCACCGTCGACGCGGAGACCCTCGCGGCCGCCGACCTCCCGGACAACGTCCGGCTCGTCGACTTCGTCCCGCTCAACGACCTGATGCCCACCTGCGCCGCCGTCGTCCACCACGGCGGCGTCGGCACCAAGGCGACCGCGGAACTGCACGCCGTCCCGCAGCTCATCCTCGCCTTCGGCTGGGACACGGAGGTCATGGGCCGCGGACTGGAGGAGATCGGCGCGGGCATCTGCCTGCCCAGCGCCGAACTGCTCCCGGAAGCGGTCCGCACCCAGGTCGGCCGGCTCCTCACCGAGCCGTCGTACGCCGAGGGCGCCCGCCGGCTCCAGGAGGAGCTGCGCGCCGTGCCCAGCCCCAACGAGATCGTCCCGGTCATCGAGCGGCTGGTCGCCGAGCACCGCGCCGGCGCCGACGCCGGACCGCTGTCCCGCGACCCCCGTGTCGCCCACCACAGCTGAGGCGGAGATGTCAGAGATATCGGATACCAAGGCGCAGGTCCTGAACCTGACACGCACCTTCCACAAGGAGCAGGAGACCCGCGCCTTTGAAGCCGGGGTCACTCCGATCCTGCCCGCCTGGGCCGTCCTCGACGAGGAGGACCGCATCGCGCTCGTCGAGGCGGCGCTGGAGCTGCGCATCGCCGCCGGCGTGCGGTCCCGCAAGTTCGAGAGCGAGTTCGCGCGCTACTTCCGCCGCCGCAAGGCGCACATGGTCAACTCCGGCTCGTCGGCGAACCTGCTGGCGGTCGCGGCGCTGACCTCGCCCAAGCTGAAGGACGTGCGGCTGCGCCCCGGCGACGAGGCCATCACCGTCGGGGCCGGCTTCCCCACCACGGTCAACCCGCTCGTCCAGTACGGGCTGAAGCCGGTCTTCGTCGACATCGAGATGGGCACGTACAACGCCTCGCTCGAACAGATCGAGGCGGCGATCACCCCGCGCACCCGGCTCATCATGATCGCCCACGCGCTCGGCAACCCCTTCCCCGTCGCCGAGGTCGCCGAACTCGCCTCCCGGCACGGCATCTTCCTCATCGAGGACAACTGCGACGCGGTCGGCTCCACCTACCGGGGACGGCTCACCGGCACCTTCGGCGACCTCTCGACGGTCAGCTTCTACCCCGCCCACCACATCACCGCCGGCGAGGGCGGCTGCGTCCTCACCTCCAGCCTCGAACTCGCCCGGATCGTCGAGTCGATGCGGGACTGGGGCCGGGACTGCTGGTGCGAACCCGGCACGGACAACACCTGCCTCAAGCGGTTCGACTACCAGCTGGGCACCCTGCCGGCCGGGTACGACCACAAGTACATCTTCTCCCACGTCGGGTACAACCTGAAGGCGACCGACCTCCAGGGTGCCCTGGCGCTCAGCCAGATGCGCCGGATCGACGACTTCGGCCTCGCCCGCCGCCGCAACTGGCAGCGGCTCCACGACGGCCTCGCCGACGTGCCCGGCCTGCTGCTGCCCCGGGCCACCCCGGACAGCGACCCGAGCTGGTTCGGCTTCGTCCTCACCGTGCTGCCCGACGCCGCCTTCACCCGCCGCGAGCTCGTCGACTTCCTGGAGTCGCGCCGCATCGGCACCCGGCGGCTCTTCAGCGGCAACATCACCCGCCACCCCGCCTACCAGGACGTGGACTACCGGATCGTCGGCGAGCTGACCAACTGCGACACCGTCACCGAGGACACCTTCTGGATCGGCGTCCACCCGGGACTCACCGCCGAGATGATCGATTACGTCATCGGGTCCGTCACCGAGTTCTGCACGCGAAAGGGCTGATCACGTCATGACCGAACGTACCGTCAGGACCGCCGTCGTCACCGGTGCCACCAGCGGGATCGGGCTCGCCGTCGCCCGCCACCTGGCCGCCGACGGACACCGCGTCTTCCTCTGCGCCCGGGACGCCGACCGCGTCGCGCTCACCGCGAAGGAGCTGCGCGCCGAGGGGTACGAGGCGGACGGAGCCGCCTGCGACGTGCGGGACACGGACGCGATCGAGCGGCTGGTCGGCGCGGCCGTGGCGCGCTACGGACCGGTCGGCATCCTGGTCAACAACGCCGGCCGCAGCGGCGGCGGCGAGACCCACACGCTCACCGACGAGCTGTGGGACGACGTCATGGCCACCAACCTCGACAGCGTCTTCCGGTTCACCCGCGCCGTGCTCACCACCGGCGGGATGCGGGCGGGCGACTGGGGCCGGATCGTCAACATCGCCTCCACCGGCGGCAAGCAGGGCGTCGTCCTCGGCGCCCCCTACTCCGCCTCCAAGCACGGCGTCGTCGGCTTCACCAAGGCCCTCGGCCTGGAACTCGCCAAGACCGGGATCACGGTCAACGCGGTCTGCCCCGGCTACGTCGAGACGCCGATGGCGGTCCGCGTCCGCCAGGGATACGCCGCCGCCTGGGAGACCACCGAGGACGACGTCCTCGGCCGCTTCCAGGCCAAGATCCCGCTCGGCCGCTACACCACCCCCGACGAGGTCGCGGGGATGGTCGGCTACCTGCTGACCGACACGGCCGCTCCCGTCACCGCGCAGGCGATCAACGTCTGCGGCGGCCTCGGCAACTACTGAGGAGAGCCATGTCCGACGAGAACCCGCAGACCTCCGCCGCGCCCACCGTCCACGAGACCGTCCACGAGATCGAGGTGGACGCCCCCGCCGACGCGGTCTACGACCTGGTCGCCGACGCCGCCCGCTGGCCGGTCCACTTCCCGCCCAACCTCCACGTCGACGTCCTGGAGGGCGGCGGCGGGAAGGACGGGGTGGAGCGCCTGCGGATCTGGGCGACCGCCAACGGAGCCGTCAAGAACTGGACCTCCCGCCGCGAACTCGACCGCGCCGCACGCACGGTGACCTTCCGGCAGGAGCGGTCGCAGGCACCGGTGGCGAGCATGGGCGGCACCTGGCACATCGAACCGCTGGGGGAGGGGCGCAGCCGGGTGCGCTTCACCCACACCTTCACCGCGGTCGGCGACGACCCCGAGAACGTGGCCTGGATCCGCCGCGCCATCGACACCAACACCGCCTCCGAGCTCCAGGCCCTGCGCGCGGGCGCCGAGACGGCCGCCGACGGGCTCGTCCTCACCTTCGACGACACCGTGCGCGTCGCGGGATCCGCCAAGGACGCCTACGAGTTCATCCGCGCCGCCGACCGGTGGACCGAACGCCTGCCGCACGTCGCCCGGGTCTCGCTGACCGAGGACGTCCCCGGCGAGCAGATCCTGGAGATGGACACCCGTACGGCCGACGGCTCCACCCACACCACCACGTCCATACGGATCTGCTTCCCGGCCGAGCGGATCGTCTACAAACAGATCCACACCCCCGCCCTCATGGACGCCCACACCGGCGAGTGGATCTTCGAGGAGGACGGCGACGGCTGCGTCGTCACCTCCCGGCACACCGTGCGGATCGCCCCCGGCGCGGTGCGGGACGTCCTCGGACCGGACGCCGACGTCGCCCGCGCCCGTACGTTCGTCCGCGAGGCCCTCGGCCGCAACAGCCGGGCCACCCTCGGCCACGCGGCGGCCCACGCGGACGGCCTGCGCGCGGCCGGACCCGTCGGCCACGACGTGTACGTCTCCGTACAGCGGTTCTACGCCGAGCAGATGCGCCACCTCGACGAGGGCCGCGCGGAGGAGTGGGCGGCCACCTTCACCGAGGACGCCGTCTTCGGCCAGAACGCCGGCCCGGAGCCGGTCCGCGGCCGGACGGCCATCGCCGCCGCCGTCCGCGCCAACCAGGCGCGGCTCGCCGCGGACCCGCAGCAGCGCCGGCACGTGTTCGCCATGCTCACCGTGGACCCGGCCGGCGACGGCGCGGTCCGCGCCCGCTCGTACGCGCAGGTCCTGGTGACCCGGCCGGGCGGCCCGACCGTCCTGCACCTGAGCGCCGTCTGCGAGGACGAGCTGGTCCCGGCCGCCGGCGGCTGGGCGGTCCGGCACCGTCGGGTCGACCACGACGGCGCCTGACCCCCGCACGCACCCCGGGGCCGTACCGCCACGGCGGTACGGCCCCGGGTCGTCGCGGGAGGAGCCTCCCGCGAGGTGGCTCAGGCCGACGGGAGGGGACGGTCCAGGTACAGCCGCAGGTGCTCCGCCGTGTGCGAGTGCGGGGTGCGCAGCAGCTCGGCGGGCGTGCCGGTGAAGACGATCTCGCCCCCGGTGTTGCCGCCCTCGGGGCCGAGGTCGACGACCCAGTCCGCCTGGGCGACGACCGCCAGGTCGTGCTCGATGACGACGACCGTGTTGCCCCGGTCGACGATCCGGTTCAGCAGGCCGAGCAGCATGTCGATGTCCGACAGGTGCAGCCCGGTGGTCGGCTCGTCCAGGATGTAGACGGTGCCCGAGCCGGAGAGCCGGTCGGCGAGCTTGAGCCGCTGGCGCTCGCCGCCGGAGAGCGTCGCGAGCGACTGGCCGAGGCCGAGGTAGCCGATGCCGGTCTCCATCAGGGCTCCGACCCGGGTGCGCAGCGGCCCCGAGGGGAAGAACTCCGTGGCCTCCTCCGCGGACATCTCCAGCACGTCGGCGATGTTCTTGCCGCGCACGGTGTGGCGCAGCACCGACTCCTTGAAGCGGCGGCCCTCGCAGCTCTCGCAGTGGGTGGTGACCGGGTCCATGTAGGCGACCTCGGTGATGAGGACGCCACGGCCCTCGCACTCCTCGCAGGCGCCCTTGGAGTTGAAGCTGAAGAGGCTGGCGTCCTCGCCGCTCGCCTTGGCGAAGAGCTTGCGGATCGGGTCCATCAGCTTGAGGTAGCTGGCCGGGGTGGAGCGGGAGGAGCGCGCGATGGACGACTGGTCGACGAAGACCGCGTTCGGGTACTGCTCCCGGAAGGCGTGCGCGATCAGCGAGCTCTTGCCGGCCCCGGCGACGCCGGTGACGGCGGTGAGGACGCCGGCCGGGATCTCGGTGGAGACGTTCTTCAGGTTGTGCACGGTGGCGTCGCGGACCGGCAGGGTCCGGCCGAAGGGGCGGGGGGTCTCCTTGAGCCCGCCGATGCGCCGCAGGCCCCGCCCGGTGAGGGTGTCGGCCTCCGTCAGCTCGGCGTGGCTGCCCTCGAAGACGACCGTCCCGCCGTGCACGCCGGCCCGCGGGCCGATCTCGACGATGTGGTCGGCGACGGCCATGACGTCGGGGTCGTGCTCGACGACGAGGACGGTGTTGCCCTTGTCGCGCAGCGCCCGGATCAGCTCGTTGAGCCGGCTGACGTCCCGCGGGTGCAGACCGACGCTGGGCTCGTCGAAGATGTACGTGAGGCCGGTGAGTTCGCTGCCGAGGTGGTTGACGAGCTTCAGGCGCTGGCCCTCGCCGCCGGAGAGGCTGGAGGTGGAGCGGTCCAGGGTGAGGTAGCCGAGGCCGATCGACTCGATCTGCTCCAGCGTCTCGCGGATGGTGGTGACGAGGGGCGTGTCCAGCCGTTCCTGGAGGGCGGTGACGACCGTGATGAGGTCGCTGACCTGCATCCGGGTCCAGTCGGCGATGTTCCGGCCGTCGATCCGGGTGGCCAGGGCCTTCTGGTTGAGGCGGGCGCCGTCGCAGGTGGGGCAGCGGCCCTCGGTGAAGAACTCGGCCGCCGCGTCGCGGGCCGCCTTGCTCATGCCGGTCGAGTCGCGCTTGAGGTGGCGGCGGACGAAGCTGTCGACGAGCCCCTCGTACTTGAGGGCCAGGACGTTGCCGTTGGGGTAGGTGATCTCGACGGTGCCGCCGCTGCCGTAGAGGAGGGTGTGCAGCTCCTCCTCGGTGTAGTCGTCGATCCTCTTGTCGGCGTCGAGGCGCTCGTAGCGGGCGTAGAACTGCCAGCTGGTGCTGCCGACGGTGTGCCCGGGGACCCGGATGGCGCCCTCCGCGATGGACCGCGAGCGGTCGATCATCAGCTCGGGGTTGGCGCGGCGAGCGCGGCCGAGGCCCTCGCACTCGGGGCACATGCCCTTGGGGTCGTTGAAGGAGTACAGCCAGGTCTGGCCGAGGCCGTCGTTGCCGTGGTTGGCGAAGAGGACGCGCATCACCGTGTAGACGTCGGTGACGGTGCCGACGGTCGAGCGGGCGTTGCCGCCGAGGGGGCGCTGGTCGACGACGACCGGAGTGGTGATCTTCGTGACGGCGTCGACGTGCGGACGCTCGAACTTGGGGAGGTCGTGCCGGATGTTCCACGGGAAGGTGGCGTTGAGCTGCCGCTGGGCCTCCACGGCGACGGTGTCGAAGACCAGGGAGGACTTACCGGATCCGGAGACGCCGACGAAGACCGTGATCCGGTTCTTGGGGATGACGAGCGAGACGTTCTTGAGGTTGTTCTCCCGGGCACCGACGACCTGGATGCCCTCGTCCGGTGCGGTGGGCGGCGTCTGGTTCACGAATGGTCCTCTCTGCGTCGTATGACGTGGTGTCGTGGGGCGGACGCCGCGCGGTGCGGCGTCGCCGGCCCCCGGACTCATCGCAGCTGGTCGCGGACGGCCTTCAGCAGGCCGGGGTCCTGGGGGTCGACCGTGGGCGCGAAGCGGCCCACGGGGTGGCCGGCGGCGGAGACGAGGAACTTCTCGAAGTTCCAGCGCACGTCGCCGGTGTGGCCCTCCGCGTCGGTGAGCGGGGTGAGGGCCGTGTAGAGCGGATGCCGACCGGCTCCGTTGACCTCGGTCTTCTCCGTGTGGGGGAAGGTGATCCGGCGTACGGAGCACTGGGCGGCGATCTCCTCGGCGGTGCCCGGCTCCTGGGCGCCGAACTGGTTGCAGGGCACGCCGACGACGACGAGGCCGTCCGCCCGGTGCTCGTGCGCGAGCGCCTCCAGGGCGGGGTACTGCCCGGCGGCGAGCGCGCACCCGGAGGCGACGTTGACGACGAGCAGGGGAGCGCCCCGGTGGCGGGCGAGGAGGTCGGGGGTTCCGTCGAGTCCGGCGATCGGGATGTCGTGGAGGGTCATGTCCGCACGCTAGGCCGGGGCGGTCAGGTGTCGGTCGACTCCGCCTCGCGGGGCTCTCGGCTCCCGCTCGGCGGAGCGGTCCTCCCGGGCCCGTGTCGGGGGCCCGGGAGGCGGGGAGGGCGCGGGCCGTACGGGGGTGGCCGGCCCGCGCCCGTACGGGGTCCGCTACCGGCTCAGGGCGCGGTACTTGCGGACGGCCAGGGGGAAGAACACCAGGAAGATCAGGAGCGGCCAGACGAACGACATGAGCATGGCGTGCTCGGCGATCCAGGAGGTGCCCCCGACGCCCGGGTTCCCGAAGAGCTCCCGGGTGGCGTGGGCGGTGGAGGAGAGCGGGTTCCACTCGGCGATCGTGCCGAGCCAGCCCGGCATCATCTCCGGGGAGGCGAAGGTGTTGGCGACGATGCCGAGCGGGAAGAGCAGCGTGTAGACGGCGGAGGCGGCTTCCGGGGAGCTGATGACGAGGCCGAGGTAGATGCCGACCCAGAGCAGCGCGAACCGGAGCAGGAGCAGCAGGGCGAAGCCGCCGAGGGCCGGGGCGAAGCCGTCGTTCCAGCTCCAGCCGGCGACGGCGCCGCACCCCATGAGGATGACCAGGACCACGCTGCTGTACAGCATGTTCACGATGGACTGGCCGAGGACGACCGATCCGGCGGACATGGGCATGGAGCGGAAGCGGTCCGTGACGCCCTTGGAGGCGTCGGCGGTGACGCCGGCCATGGTCTCGCCGATGCCGAAGGCCATCGACATGACGAACATGCCGGGCATCAGGTAGTCCATGTAGTCCCCGCCGCCCTCGACCTGCATCCCGCTGCCGAAGATGCCGCCGAAGAGCAGCACCATCAGGATCGGGAAGGCCAGTCCGGCGAGGATCTGGGTGGGGTTGCGGGCCCAGTGGGAGAGCCCGCGGAGGGTGAGGGTCCAGGAGTCGGCGAGGATCCAGCCCAGCTTGGCGAGCGGGTTGGTCGGCACCTCGGGGGCGGTGATCGCGGTCATGAGGGGATGACCTCCTTGTCGCGCTGCTCGGCGTAGGAGGCCGATCCGTTGCCGGTCAGGCTGAGGAAGACCTCGTCGAGGGTCGGGCGGCGCAGGGCGATGTCCTCCGCCTCGATGCTGTTCTCGTCGAGGGCCCGGGCGACCGAGGTGAGGGCGGCGACCCGGTCCTGGACGACGGCGCCGACCCGGCGGTTGTCCGCGTCCGTGGCGGGGTCGGTGCCGAGGAGCGAGCCCATGATCCGGGCGGCGGCGTCGAGGTCGTGCGGCCTGCGGACCACGACCTCGATCCGGTCGCCGCCGAGCATGTTCTTCAGCTGGTCGGGGGTGCCGGTCTGGACGACCCGGCCGCCGTCGATCAGGGAGATCATGTCGGCGAGCTGGTCGGCCTCTTCGAGGTACTGCGTGGTGAGCAGGACGGTGCGCCCGTCGGCGACGAGGCCGCGGACGGACTCCCAGACGTCGTTGCGCCCCCGGGGGTCGAGGCCGGTGGTCGGCTCGTCGAGGAACAGGACGCCGGGGGCGAGGATGAGGCTGGCGGCGAGGTCGAGGCGGCGCCGCATGCCGCCGGAGTACTGCTTGGCCGGCTTGTTCCCGGCTTCGGTGAGACCGAAGCGCTCCAGCAGCTCGTCCGCGCGGAGCTGCGCGTTGCGCTTGCCGATGTGGTAGAGGCGGCCGAACATCACCAGGTTCTGACGGCCGCTCAGGTCCTCGTCGACGGCGGCGTGCTGGCCCAGGAGGCCGATCCGCTGCCGGACCTGGGCGGCCTGGGTGGCGACGTCGTAGCCGGCGACGCGGGCCGTCCCGCCGTCGGCCTTCAGCAGGGTGGACAGCACGCGGACCGCGGTGGTCTTTCCGGCGCCGTTGGGGCCGAGCAGGCCGTAGACCACGCCCCTCGGTACCTCTAAGTCGAATCCGGAGAGGGCCTCCTTGTCGCCGTATTTCTTCTTCAGAGCCTCGGTCTGGATCGCCAGATCGGCGTCAGCCATGCCCACCCCTTCTTTCAGGCAGTGCCTTCGGGTGCTCAAATTTGGGTACCCGCCGAGCATAGGGGAGGGCGCTCGGGATATTCAAGTTTTAGCAAGGTCGGGGCGGAAGCGCTCCTCCGGCCTCCCAGTGATCGCGGTGCGAGGCGTACCAGGCCACCGTCGCGGCCAGTTCGGCCTCCAGCGACCTGCGGGGCGCGTACCCCAGCTCGCGCCGGATCTTGGCGTCGTCCACCGCATACCGGAAGTCGTGCCCCTTGCGGTCCTCGACCCGCTCCACCAGGTCCCAGTCCCGGCCGCACAGCTCCAGCAGCAGGGCGGTCATCTCCCGGTTGCTCAGCGTGGTGCCGCCGCCCACGTTGTAGACCTCCCCGGCCCGGCCCCGTTCCAGCACCATCCGCACCGCCCGGCAGTGGTCGTCGACGTGCAGCCACTCCCGGAGGTTCGAGCCGTCCCCGTAGAGCGGCACCGGAAGCCCGTCCAGGAGCCGGGTGGCGAAGCGCGGGATCAGTTTCTCCGGATGCTGCCCGGGACCGTAGTTGTTGGCGCAGCGGGTGATCCGCACGTCGAGCCCGTGGGTGCGGGCGTACGCGCGGGCCAGGAGGTCGGCCGACGCCTTCGACGCCGCGTACGGAGAGTTGGGCAGCAGCGGCTCCTCCTCGGTCCACCGCCCCTCGGCGATCGACCCGTACACCTCGTCGGTGGAGACCTGGACGAAGACCCGGACCTCGTGCCGCAGCGCCGCGTCCAGCAACACCTGGGTGCCCAGCACGTTCGTGCGGACGAAGGCCTCGGCCCCCTCCACCGAGCGGTCCACGTGCGACTCCGCCGCGAAGTGCACCACGGCGTCGTGCCCCGGCACGACCTTGTCCAGCAGCGCCGCGTCGCCGATGTCGCCGCGGACGAAGTCCAGCCGGGGGTGCCCGAGGGGCAGGTTGTTCAGGGTGCCCGCGTACGTCAGCACGTCCAGCGCGGTCACCCGGTCGCCCTCCCGCCCCGGACCGCCGTCGTCCAGCAGCATGCGCGCGAAGTGCGAGCCGATGAAGCCGGCCGCGCCGGTCACCAGGATGTTCACACCCGTTCCCTCCTGTCGTACGGGGGGCGGGCGGAGGATCGCGTCCGCCCCGCCCGCACCGCCGTCTGGTCCGTCAGCGCCCGGCGGTCGCCGGACGGTGCCGCGCTGTCAACCGCTCGATGGCCGGCACCACTTCGTTCGGAGCCGGCGCCGTCAGCATCGACCGGCGCAGCCGCCGCGCCCCCTCCCGGTACGACGGGTCGTCCAGCACCCGGACGAGCTTGTCGCGGAGCACGTCCACGGTCAGCCCCTCCGAGTGCAGGTGCAGCCCGGCGCCCAGGTCCTCCAGACGCTGCGCCCGGTAGATGGCGTCCCACATCCAGCCGAGCGCCACCTGCGGCACGCCGTAGGCCGCCGCCGTCGCCCAGGTGCCCGCGCCGCCGTGGTGGACGATCGCCGAACAGGTCGGCAGCAGCGCCAGCATGGCGACGTGGTCCACCACCCTGATGTTGTCCGGCACCTTCGAGACCCCGGCCAGCTCGGTCTCGCTCAGGGTGGCGACGACCTCCACGTCCAGGTCGCCGACCGAGGCCAGCACCTCGTCCAGGTCGATCGCGTTCGGGAACTCCGTGTCCCGGATCGTCAGCCCCAGCGTCAGACAGACCCGGCGCCGCTCCGGCGGTTCGCGCAGCCACTCCGGGACGACGGCCGGACCGGGACCGTTGTACGGGACGTACCGCATGGGCAGCCGGGGCAGACCCAGCTCCATCCGCACCCCCGCGGGCATCTGGTCGACCGACCACTGCCCGGTGACGACCTCGGGGTCGAAGGCGGCCCCGTGCCGGTCGAGGGTGTACGCCAGCCACTCCTCCATCGGGTCGTCGCACAGCTCCGGCGGCAGCTCCGCCTGACGCCGGCGCAGCTCCAGGTGGGTGCGGGCGAACAGGTCGGGGAAGGCCAGCAGCCGGGCGTGCGCCGCCCCCGTCGCCTTGGCGGCGACCGCCCCGGCGAAGGTGAACGGCTCCCAGAGGACGAGGTCGGGCCGCCAGAAGCGGGCGAACTCCACGAGCCCGTCGATCATCGACTCGTTGTTGATCTGCGGGTAGAACGTCGACGTCAGGATCGCGTTGGAGGCCCGCAGGTAGTCGGTGCTCAGCCGCTCGTGCCGGTTCTCCAGGTAGTCGCGGTCCAGGTGGTGCAGGAGCATCCCGTGCCCGACGGTGCGGATGACGTCGTCCATGCGGTGGTCCTCGCCCACCGGCACGGCGGTCAGACCGGCCCGGGTGATGGACCCGATCGCACCGGGCTGGCCGGCGATCCGCACCTCGTGCCCGGCGGTGCGCAGCGCCCAGGCCAGCGGCACGATGCCGTTGAGATGGGCGTCCTGGGCGAACGCGGTCAGTAGTACGCGCACCGGGCGCCTCCTTCCGTGAGGGCCGACGGACGGACCGTGCGGCTGATGCGGTCCCGCACGCGGCCCACGCGGCTGCGGTGCCGTACGGGGTTCGTGCCGGGCGGGCGGCTGTGATCTCGTGCGTGGTTCGTGCGGTTCAGGCGGCTGTGGTCCCGTACGCGGTTCGTGCGGTTCGGGCCGGACACGCCGCTCACGCGGCTGAGGTCGCTCACGCGGCACATTCGGCCGAAGCCGGGAGCGCCGCTCCCGCCGCTCATGCGACGGGAAAGCGCAGCACGCCGCGCAGGACGGCGGAGCGGGCCCGGCGCAGCACCTCGGCGCCGATCCGCAGGTCGGGCCGCTGCTCGGCCAGGACGCGGACGGCCGCCTCGGTCTGGACCCGCACCAGGTCCGCCGTGACGGCGTCGGCCGGGCCGCCCGTCCGGGTCAGCGAGAGCTCCGCGGGGCGCTCCGGGTCGAAGGCGCCGGGGTCCGGGAAGGCCTCCGGGTCGCGGTTGGCCGCGTCGACCAGCACGACGACCCGCCGCCCCTCCTCGACGGTCTGCCCGTCGAGCTCGACGGCCTCACGGGCGATCCGGCTCTCGAAGCGGAGCGGCGGGGACAGCCGCAGCGCCTCCCGGACGGCCCCGGCCACCCGGGACGGGTCGCGGGTCAGGCGCTCCCACTGCCCGGGGTGCGCCAGGAGGGTCTCCACCGCGTTGCACACGGCGGTCGCGGTGGCCTCGACCCCGGCGACGACGGCGAGCACACCGATCGCGACGGCGTCCTCCGGGTCCGCCCCGGACAGCCCGGCGAGGCCGGTGGCGCGGCCCGAGGCGACCAGCGATCCCAGCTCCTCGGAGAGCGCGGTCTCGGCCTCCAGGAAGGCGCGGGCCACGGGGAGTTGCTGCGGGCAGTGACCGGCGTCGAAGGCGGTCGCCAGCCCGGCGTGCAGTGCGGCGAGCCGCTCCCGGCCGCCCGCCGGCAGCCCGAGGAGCTCGGCGACCACGGTCAGCGCGGCCGGGACGGCCAGGTCACGGTAGAGGTCGAACCGGGCCTCGGCGTCCGCGAGCGCCTCCCGGTAGGCCCGCTCCACGTCGGCGGTCCGGCCGGCCAGCGCCTCCGCGCCGAGGAGCGGGGCGGCGGTCCGGGCGAGCCGCTCGTACACGGCGGGTTCGAGGTTGAGGCGGGTGTCGTCGACGGGGACGACGTGGCAGAGCAGGGGGTTGTCCCAGACGTCCACGCCCGGGTGGTGCTGCGGGCCCTCCTCCGCGTGGCGCGCGGAGAAGCGGGGGTCGCCGAGGATCCGCGCGCCGAGCGCGTGGCTCGCGGTGACCCACGCGCCGGCCGCGCTCTCGTGCAGGCCCTGTTCGCGGGCGCGCTCGCCGTGGCGGAGCGGGTCGTCGTCGCCGGCGCGGAGGATGAGGGCGAAGGGGTCGCCCTGGGCGCCGAAGATGAACTGGACGCCTCGGATGGTCAGCAGGTGGCGGCCCAGCTCGCTGTTGGTCTGCTCGGTCAGCATGACACCGTCCTGGGAAGGGACCCTCGGGTCCGGGAAGGGGCAGGTCCGGTACGGGGGACTGGCCCGGAACGTCCCGCGGTCCGCGGGCCGTTCCGGTGCGGTGCACGGGAGGCGCGGAGGAGGGCGGGAAGGTCGCTCCCGACGCTAGCCACACCACCTCCAGGGGCACTCGACTCGGGCTACACGCCGGAGGGCCCGGCCGTCCGTCCGGGCGGGAGGCCTCCCGGCCGGAGCCGTTCCGCCGCGGCGCGCACGGCGGCGAGGTCGGCCTCGGGCGGGCCGGGCACGGACGGCAGCAGCGGCACCGTGACGGACCGGCCCGAGCGGACGGCCGGGTGACGGCGGGCCAGCTGCGAGAGGCCCTGGCCGGGGCCGGCCTCGACCAGGACGAGGTCCGGGCCGTCGAGGAGGCCGTCGAGGGCGGGCCAGAAGAGGACCGGGTCGACGGGCTGCCGGGACCAGAAGCCGGGCTCCTTCGCCTCGGCGACGGTCAGCGGGCGGGCGGTGTAGCCGGACACGACGGGGATCGCCGGATCGCCGACCGGCAGCGCGGCGATCCGGTCCTCGGAGCCCTCCATGGCCGGGGCGAGCGCGGGACTGTGGAAGGCCGTCGAGGCGGCCACCGGCCGCACCACGAATCCGGCGGCCCGCAGCTCCTCGGTGGTCGCCCGCAGCGGATCCGCGAGTCCGGCGAGGACGGTCTGCCGCACGGCGTTGACGGCCCCGACGACGACCCCGCCGCCGAGGTACGGGGCGAGCTCCTCGGGTGCGGCGGCGACCGCGACCATGCCGCCGGGCGGCGCGTCCGCGAGCCGGCCGACCCGGTCGTGGACGAGGGCGGCGGCGTCCCGCAGGGTGAAGATCCCGGAGAGGACGGCGGCGGCCACCTCGCCGATGCTGTGGCCGAGGAGGGCGACGGGGCGGACGCCCCAGTCCAGGACGAGTCGGCCGAGGGCGTGGTCGACGGCGAAGAGCAGCGGCTGCGAGCGGGTGACGTGGTCGACGACCGCGCTGTCCCGGCTGTTCAGCCAGTCCTCGCGCAGTCCGGTCGCCCGGCGGCCGAGCGGGCCGGGGGCGGCGAGCGCGTCGAGTGCCTCGTCCATGGCGTCGGTGAAGGCGGGCTCGACGCCGTACAGCCCGGCGGCCATGCGCACGTGCTGGGAGCCCTGCCCGGGCAGCAGCAGGGCCACGGGCCGGTCGTCCGGCGGTCCGGCGGTCCGCGCCGCGCGGTCGGTCATCGGTCCCTCCAGGTGGGCCGGGTGAGGATCTCGACGACGGCGCAGGACCAGCTGAAGCCGGCGCCGACGCCGAAGAGCAGGCAGGTGTCGCCGGGCCGGAGGGTGCCTCCGGAGGCGAGGTGGTCGAGACCGGCGAAGGGGTCCCCGGCGCCGAGGTGACCGACGGTGCGACTCCAGGACCAGGTGGTGCGCCCGGGGTCGATGCCGAACTTGGTGAGGTAGGCGACGTGGAGCCGGCGGTGGCCGAGGTGGGGCAGTACGAACCGGTCGATGTCGGCGAGCCCGAGTCCGGCCTCGGCCAGCGCCTGCTTGACCACCGTCTCCTGGGCGGCGGAGACCCGGGCGACGGCCGGGGAGGTGCCGTACCGGGCGAGGAAGTCCCGCTTGTGCGCCTCCAGGTCGACGACCGGCCGGTGGCCGAGCGGCGCGGCGGCGAAGGGGTCGTCGCCGCGGTGCATGCCCTCCAGGTCGGGCGCGGAGACGGTGGCGACGGAGCGGACCCGGGCGAAGCCGGAGTGCCGGGAGACGACGAGGGCGGTGCCGCCGTCGGCGTAGACCGTGCCGGGGTCGCTGCGCCAGCGGTCGAAGCCGGGCGGGCAGAAGCGGTCGCCCGTGGTGAGGAGGGCGCCGGACCGTCCCGGGTCGGCGGCGAGGTAGGCCCAGGCCAGGTCGAGGGCGGCCATGCCGCCGTTGGACACCTGGCCGATCTCCATCGCCGGGCAGTGGTTCCCGACGGAGTGGTGCTGGACGTACGAGGCGGGCGCCCAGATGTCGAACCCCTGGTGGTAGAAGCTCGCGTGCAGCACCAGGTCGATGTCGCCGGGACCGGCGTCGGCCCGCGCGAGCGCGGTACGGGCGGCCCGGGCCGCCATCTCGGGCCCGGCGTCGCCGGCCGAGACCGTGACCGACTCCATGCGGGTGGCGCGGGCGACGGCCGGGTCGCAGCGCCCGTCGGCGACCGCGTCCGCGATCCGTTCGGCGGGCGGCAGCCAGATCCCGGTTCCCCGGACGTACAGCTCTCCGCCGTTCACGCGGCGGCTCCGGCGGCGACGGCGCGGTCCGCGGAGCGGACGACCAGGGCGCTGTTGAAGCCGTGGTGGCCGCGGGCCAGCACCAGGGCGGCGGTGCCGGTGACCGGGCGCGGCCGGTCCGTGACCAGGTCGAGGCCGTACGCCTCGGGCACCCGGTCGACGCCGACGGTGGGCGGGGCCACGCCGTCGCGCAGGGCGAGCAGGGCGGTGACCACGTCGAGCGGTCCGGCGCCGGAGTAGAGACGGCCGGTGCCCGCCTTGGGCACGGTGACGGGCACGCCGCGGGGCCCGAAGACCTCGGTGAGCACGGTGGCCTCGGCGGCGTCGGCTCCGGGCAGGCCCGCGCCGTCGGCGAGGACGAGGGCGATCTCGCCGGGATCCGTACGGGCGTCGGCCAGGGCCTGTTCGACGGCGCGCCGCAGCGTCGGCGGGCGGCCGGATCCGGGGCGCGGGTCGAAGGTGGAGCCGAAGCCGGCGATCTCGCCGTACGGCCGGCGGCCGCGCTCGCGCGCGTGTCCGGCGCTCTCCAGGACGAGCATGGCGCCGCCCTCGCCGGGGAGGTGCCCGGCGGCGCGCCCGTCGAAGGGGCGGTACGCGCCGGTGCTGAGCCGCCCGCCGGCGAGCTGGGCGGCCATGCCGTACGGGCAGAGCGAGCTGTCCGTTCCCCCGGCGAGCATCAGCCGGGTGCCGGAGCGGATCTGGCGGCGCGCGTGGGCGATCACGTCGAGGCCGCCGGCCTGTTCGCCGACGTGGACGCCGGTGGGGCCGCTGAGGCCGTGCCGGATGGAGATCTGGCCGGTGTTGACGGCGTAGAACCAGGCGAAGGACATGTAGGCGCTGACCTTCTTGGGGGACTCCCCCCACAGGTGCTGGAGTTCACGCTGTCCGAAGCCGAAGCCGCCGGAGGAGCTCGCGGTCACGACGCCGCGTTCCAGCGGGGGAATGGCGTCGAGGTCGACGGCCGCGTCGGCGACGGCCCAGTCGGCCGCGGCGAGGGCGAACTGGGTCATCCGGTCGGTCTGCGGGACGAGCCGGCCGGGCAGGTGCTCGGCCGGGTCGAAGCCGGTGACCTCGCCCGCGTGCCGGGTGGGGTAGCGGCCGGGGTCGAAGGCGCGGATGCGGCGGATGCCGGACTCGCCGCGCAGGGTGGCCGCCCAGTAGCGGTCGAGTCCGAGGCCGGTGGGGGCGACGACCCCCATGCCGGTGACGACGACGCTCACGCGGTCCTCCCCTCGGGGAGCCGCAGGACCATGGCGCTCTGGAATCCCCCGAAGCCGCTGCCGACCGTGAGGGCGGTGTCCATGCGGGTCTCCCGGGCGTGCAACGGCACGTAGTCCAGGTCAAGTTCGGGGTCGGGATCGTGGAGGTTGGCGGTGGGCGGGATGACGCCGTGGGCGAGCGCGAGGGCGGTCGCGGCGACCTCGATGGAGCCGATGGCGCCCAGGGAGTGGCCGATCATCGACTTGATGGAGCTGACCGGGACGCGGGCGGCGTGGCTGCCCAGGGCCCGCTTGAGGGCGGCGGTCTCGTGCACGTCGTTCTGCCGGGTGGCGGTGCCGTGGGCGTTGACGTAGCCGAGGGCGTCGGCGGGGAGCCGGGCCTCGGCGAGCGCGTCGGTGACGGCGGCGGCCAGTTCCCGTCCGTCGGGGCGGAGTCCGGTCATGTGGTACGCGTTTCCGTGGGAGGCGTATCCGGCGATCTCGGCGTAGACGCGGGCGCCCCGGCGGCGGGCGGCGGTCAGCTCCTCCAGGACGAGGACGGCGGCGCCCTCGCCGAGGACGAAGCCGTTGCGGGTCCGGTCGAAGGGGCGGAGCGCGGTCGCCGGGTCGTCGTTGCGGGGAGAGGTGGCGCGGATGGCGTCGAAGCAGGCGACGGTGATCGGGGAGATCGGGGCGTCGGTCGCTCCCGCGATCATCACGTCGACCGCTCCCTCGCGGATGAGCGCGGCCGCGTGGCCGATCGAGTCGAGACCGGAGGTGCAGCCGGCCGAGACGACGGTGCAGGGTCCCTCGGCACCGGTGGCCCAGGCGAGTTCGGCCGCCATGGAGCTGGGCACGAACTGGTCGTAGAGGCGGCTGCCGGCGGCCGTGTGGTCGACCAGCCACTCCTGGCCGCCGCCGCTGAGGGCGAGGTACTCCTGCTCCAGCTTCTGGGTGCAGCCCACGGCGCTGCCCAGGCTGACGCCGGTGCGGTGGGCCCGGTCGGGGTCGGTGACGAGACCGCTGTCGGCGACCGCCTCCCGCAGCGCGGCGAGGGCGAACAGGGCCGCGCGGTCGAGCTGTTCGACGGACTCGCCGACGAGACCGTGCTCGACCGGGTCGAAGTCGCACTCGGCCGCGATCCGGGACCGGAAGGGGGCCGGGTCGAAGAGGCTGATGGTCCGGGTGGCGGTCCGCCCGGCGGTCACGGTGTCCCAGAACTGCTTGGTCCCGACGCCGCCGGGGGCGATCACGCCGATGCCGGTGAGGGCGACGCGCCGCGTCATCGGGTCTCCGCGGTGACGCTGCGGCGCTCGACGTAGAGGTTCGAGCTGCTGGTGCTGATCGCGCGCAGGGCCTGGGCGTGCGGGACGAACCCGGGCTCCGTGACGGCGGCGCGGAAGGCGGCCGGGTCGGCCCAGCGGGCGATGTTGACGTACCGGTCGGGCTCGTCGACGTGGCGGACGAGGGTGTAGCCGAGGAAGCCGGGCCGGTTCTCCAGGAACCGGGCGGTGCGGGCGAAGACCTCCTCGAACTCCTCGGGGGTCGTGTGGAGGGTGAAGCTGTTGACGAACGTGGCCGGGCCGCTCGTGGTGGGGCCGGGCCGCTCAGCTGACATGGCAGCGCTCTCCTCATCGTCCGGGAGTCCGGCGGCGACTGTGCCGGGGACGGAGCTGCCACCCTCGGCGACGTGGCTCGCGGGGCCCTAGCGGAGGCCTAGAAGACGGCTGGATGACGCCCTTGCGTCAGCGGCCGGCACGGCTCGCGGGAAGGGCGGTGCCGAGGTCGCGGCGCCATGCCTGGTGCAGTCCGGCGGCGGCGGCCATGCCGTTCCAGCCCGCCAGGTCGTCGGAGCGGTAGTGGACGATGTCGGCGCCGAGACGGCGGGGCAGGGCGCGGCCGGCGACGATCTCGCCGAGGGCGAGGCAGCCGGGCCCGCCGGTGGCCGCGGCGCCGGCCGTCCGGCCGGCGGGGGCGAGGCAGACGCCGCGGACGTCCGGGCGGGTGGTGCGGGGCGGGCGGGTGGTGCGGGTCTGGTCGATGAGGAGGGCGCCGGCGCTGAGCCGGTCGGCGCGGACCGGCGGGTGCCCGCCGGTGAGCACGACGACGTCGGCGTGCCGGGCCCCGGCGTGCGGGTCGTCGGTGGCGGTGACCGTGAGGCCGGTGTGCCGCGCGGCGGCGAGGGCGAAGTCCCCGGCGGCGTCCCGGTCGTGGCCGACGACGCGGACGACGGCGAGCGAGGGGAGGGCGCGGCGCAGCACGAGGAGGCAGGCCCACGCCCGCTCCCCGGCGCCGAAGAGACCGAGGGCGCGGGGGCCGGGCGGCGCCAGGTAGCGGGCCGCGAGGCCGGAGGGGACGGCGGCGCGCCAGTCGTCGAGGGCCCCGGCGTCGGCGAGGCCGAGGAGCGAGCCGTCGTCGCCGAGGACCAGTTCGACGCGGCCGTCGGCGGGGGCCGCCGGAGCGGGCGGCGAGGGATCGATCCGGATGGTGGAGCAACGGCCGAGGGGGCCGGGGGAGTCCGGTCGGACGGTGAGCCGCAACCCGCCGGAGGGGACGTCGACGAGGGTCTCGGCGCCGGGCTCGTGACGGGCTCCCAGGAGCAGTGCCTGGACGTCGGCGAAGCGTTCCTCGAGGAAGGTCTCGTCGTCGAAGACGTCGTCCACGTCCTGCGGGCTCAGCATGATCGGCACGGTGATGTCCTCCTGGGTCCGGCACCATGGGTGCACAAACTTGAGTACCACCTGACGTCGGGTCACTCCACCGGCGGGGTCGCCCCCGGCGCCTCAGGAGGCCGGATTCTCCCCGTACATCACGTACGCGCCCGCTTCCAGCCGGTCGATCAGACCCTGGGCCCACGCGGCCTGGCTCGCGGCGCTGTGCTCCCAGAGCCCGAGCAGCTCCCGCACGTGGGCGCGGTCCGGCTGCTCGCTCGCCGTCTCGTCGACCCGCTCGGCCACCCCGCCCTGCTCGGCCGAGAGCGACGCGATCCGCTCCTTCAGCAGCCCGACCGCCTCCTCGCGGCGCAGCGACGGCAGCAGGACGATCGCCGCCCCCAGCATGTCCGGGCGGTTGTTGCCCTGCCGCAGGGCGTCACGGAGCAGCCGGAGGAACTCCTCCTCGCCCGGCGGCGCCATCTCGTAGTCCACCCGGCCCGGCCATTCGGCGATGTCGGTGGAGGTCAGCAGCCCTTCCTTGGCCAGCTGACGCAGCGCGTGGTAGATCGAGCCGAACTTGATGTGGGCCCACTCGTCCGCGCCCCAGGAGAGCAGCTCGGAACGGACCAGATAGCCGTGTGCCTTGCCGTGCATCCGCACGACCCCGAGGACCAGCAATCGTGTGGCTGACATGGTCTCCCTGCTGCGTGTCCGACGTGATTCCGGCGCGGGACCGGAACCGGCACTCCGCTCGTGGCCGGAGGGCGCCGACCGGACTCCACGGTAGTGCATGACCTGCTGTTCTCCGGTCGGCGGGGAGGGGGAGAAGCCCCGCGCGGGCCCCCGGTCGAGTGCCCCTGCAACGACTCTCGACCACCGTACGAGGAAGCGGGCCGAGGGTGGTGCGGACGTTGGAAACAGACAGGTCTTCGCCGGAACAGGGGTAGGGATGCGGGTACTCTTCACCACCTTCGCCGCCAAGTCGCACATGCACGCGCAGGTGTCTCTGGCCTGGGCCCTGCGGGCCGCGGGACACGACGTCCGGATCGCGAGCCATCCCGATCTCGCCGAGGAGATCACCAAGACCGGGCTGACCGCCGTCGGCGTCGGCGAGGAGCTCCACCTCGACGAGCAGATGCAGGAGACCCAGGAGAACATCGGGCAGGACGTCGACCAGCTGGAGAGCCAGGCACAGGTCGGACTCGACATGAGCGAGACCCGCCCGGAACGCCTCACCTGGGACTACACGCTCGGCGTCTTCACCGCCATGACCTCCGTGGTCTTCCAGAACTGCTGCTCCGACCGGATGGTCGACGAGCTCGTCGAGCACTGCCGCTCCTGGAAGCCCGACCTCGTCCTCTGGGACACCATGACCTTCGCGGGCGCCATCGCCGCCCTCGCCACCGGCACCGCCCACGGCCGGGTCCTCTTCGGCATGGACCTGGCCGGCAACATGCGCCGGACTTTCCTGGACCAGCTCGCCGCCCGGCCGCCGGAGCAGCGCGACGACCCGCTCCGCGAATGGCTCACCTGGAGCCTGGAGCGGCACGGAGCCTCCTTCGAGGAGGCCGCGGTCACCGGCGACTTCACCGTGTGCCCGATGCCCCAGTCGATGCGCCTCCCCGTCGACCTGGACTACGTGCCGATGCGGTACGTGCCGTACAACGGCCAGTCGACGGTGCCGCGGTGGCTCCAGGAACCGCCGAAGCGCGGCCGCCGCGTCTGCCTCACCCTCGGCGTCGCCCACCGCGAGGTCCTCGGCGCCGACCGGGCCTCCATCGGCGACCTGCTGGAGGCGGTCGCCGGACTCGACGACGTCGAGGTCGTCGCCACCCTCGACGAGAACCAGCTCAAAGACCTCGACACCGTCCCCGACAACGTCCGGGCCGTCGACTTCGTGCCGCTCGACGCCCTCCTGCCGACCTGCGACGCGGTCATCCACCACGGTGGCTCCGGCAGCTTCGGCACCGCCATGATCCACGGTGTCCCGCAGCTCATCGTCGTCGACGGCGTCTGGGACACCATCAACAAGGCCCGCCACCTCGACGCCACCGGCACCGGCCTCTACGTCCCGGGCAAGCTCAGCGCCAAGGGCCTGCGCGAGCTGCTCGTCCGGCTCCTAGAGGAGCCGGAGTTCAAGCGCAACGCCATGGCGCTCCGGCGCGAGGCGCTCGCCGCCCCCGCACCGGCCCAGGTGGTCCCGACCCTGGAGCGCCTCGCCGTCGAGCACCGCCGCCGGTGACCGGCCCGGCCGCACACCCCGCGGCGACCCCGCAGCCCACCACACATCCGACGACCCCCCGGACGGTGAACCGAACGATGCAGGTACGAAGTCTCCAGGTCGAGGGGGCGTACGAGTTCACCCCCCGCCAATTCGCCGACCAGCGCGGCCTCTTCGTCTCCCCCTTCCAGCAGGAGGCCTTCGCCGAGGCACTCGGGCGGCCCGGCTTCCCCGTCGCCCAGACGAACCACAGCGTCTCCCGCCGCGGCACCATCCGCGGCATCCACTTCACGGTGACCCCGCCCGGCACCGCCAAGTACGTGTACTGCGCGCGCGGCCGGGCCGTCGACATCGTGGTCGACCTGCGGGTCGGCTCGCCCACCTTCGGCCGCTGGGACGCGGTCGAGATGGACCAGCGCCACTTCCGCGCCTCGTACTTCCCGGTCGGCGTCGGCCACGCCTTCGTCGCGCTGGAGGACGACACCGTGATGTCCTACATGCTCACCGGCGCCTACGTCGCCGAGCACGAACTCGCCCTCGACGTCTTCGACGAGGACCTCGGCATCATCCTCCCCTCCGGACTCGACGTCGTGCAGTCGGACCGCGACCGGGAGGCCCTCTCCTTCGCCGAGGCCCGCGACAAGGGCGTCCTCCCCGACTACGCCGCCTCCCGCGCGGTCGAGGACCAGCTCTGGTCCTCCGGCCCCGGCGGCCCGCGCTGAGCGCCCCGGTGGAAGCCGACCCGAGGGGCGGACCCGCCGGCACGGTCGTGGTGCTCGGTGCCACCGGATCCGTCGGGCGCACCGTGTGCGCCGCACTCCACCGGACCGGGCACCGGGTGCTCGCCGTCGCCCGCCGCCCCGCCCCGCACCTCCGCGCCCACCCCTTCACCCCCCTCGACGTCGCCACCGCCGCGCCCGGCCGGCTCGCCGCCCTCCTCGACGAGCACGGGGCGACGGCCGTCGTCAACGCCACCGGCGGCTGGGGCACCACCGCCGACCAGATGCGCAGCGCCCACGTCGACCTGCCGGAACGGCTCGCCGCAGGCTGCGCGGCGACCGGCCGGCTGCTGCGCGTCGTCCAGATCGGCTCGATCCACGAGTACGGCCCCGTCGAGGACGGCGTCCTCATCGCGGAGGACCGCGCCCCCGGACCGCTGACCCCGTACGGCGTCACCAAGCGCGCCGGCTCCGAGCACCTGCTCGCCGAGTCGCGCGCCGGCCGGATCGACGCGCTCGTCCTGCGGGCGGTCAACGTCTGCGGGCCGCACACCACCACCGCGAGCTTCCTCGGCGTCGTCGCGGAGCGGCTGCGCGCCCTCGCCCCCGGCGGGACGCTCACCCTCGACGTGGCCGAAGCCCGCCGCGACTTCGTCGACGTGCGGGACCTGGCCGGGGCGGCGGTCGCCGCGGTGGCCGCGCCCGGCCGGAGCCGGGTGGTCAACATCGGACGCGGGGAGGCGGTGCCCATGACCGAGCTCGTCGACGTCCTCGTCAAGGTGTCGGGCGTCGACCCCGCCGCCGTGCGGCTGCGCCCGGCGGCCGTCGCCAGCAAGGGCGGCAGCTGGACCTGCGCCGACATCGGCCTGGCCGCCGACCTGCTCGGCTGGCGGCCGCGCATCCCGCTCGACGCGTCGTTGCGCGCGATGTGGGACGCGGCGGGGGACGCCGAGCCGCCGGGAGGGACCGGATGAACCGGACGTACGCGCGCGCAGAGACCGGACGGACCCGCCCGAGGAGGCTCCGATGAACGCCCCCCATCCCGTCCCCCGTGCCGGTACGGGGGCGTCGCGCGCGGAGGCCGCGCGGCGGATCGACGCCTCCGCGCGGGTGCGCGGCGCAGGGCCGCTCGGCGATCTGTCGGACTTCCCCGACTGGTTCGCCGGCCACGCCCGCAGGGCGTACACCCGGATCGAGCGGGTCGGACTCGACGAGCTGGACGGCTGGGTCACCGACCCGGCCACCGGCGACCTCGGCCACCACACGGGCCGCTTCTTCACCGTGCACGGACTGGCGGTGGAGCACCCGGGCGCGGCGGTGCCCCGCTGGACCCAGCCGATCATCCTCCAGCCCGAGATCGGCATCCTCGGCCTGCTCGTCAGCCGGATCGACGGGGTCCTGCACGCCCTCGTCCAGGCCAAGGTCGAACCCGGCAACGCCAACGGGCTCCAGGTGTCCCCGACCGTGCAGGCCACCCGCAGCAACTACACGCGGGTGCACCAGGGCCTGGCCGTGCCCTACGTGGAGCACTTCCTCGACGCGCACCGGCGCCCCGGCGTGCTGGCCGACGTGCGCCAGTCCGAGCAGGGCTCGTGGTTCTACCGCAAGCGCAACCGCAACATGGTGGTCGAGCTGCCGGAGCCGGTCGAGGCCCGCGAGGGCTACCGCTGGCTGACGATCGGCCAGGTCCACGAGCTGCTGGGGCGCGAGGACACCGTCAACATGGACAGCCGGACCGTGCTGTCCTGCCTGCCCTTCACCGGGCCCGGCACGGAGGCGGACGACGAGCCCGACCCCTTCCGGCGGGCGCTGCGGCGCTCCGGCGACCCCGCCGCGGGCAGCCTCCACCCCCTGGAGGAGATCCTCGGCTGGATCACCGACCGGCGGGCCGGCGGCGATCTGACCGTCCGCCGGATCCCGCTGGACGACCTCACCGGATGGACCCGCGACAAGCACCGGATACGCCACGACGACGGCGCCTTCTTCGACGTCATCGGGGTCCGGGTGGAGGCCGGCGGGCGCGAGGTGCGGCAGTGGAACCAGCCGATGATCGAACCGGTGGGCCGGGGCGTCATCGCGTTCCTGGTCCGGCGGATCGACGGGGTCCTGCACGTCCTGGTCCACGCGCGCGTGGAGCCCGGGTTCACCGACGTGGTGGAGCTGGGACCGACCGTGCAGTGCGTGCCGGAGAGCTACGCCGGCCTCCCGGAGGGCTCCCTGCCACGCTTCCTGGACACCGTGCTGGGCGCGGGGCCCGGGGCGGTGCGGTACGACACGGTCCTCTCGGAGGAGGGCGGCCGCTTCCACCGGGCGCTCAACCGGTACCTGGTCGTCGAGGCCCCGGACGGCCTCGACACCGCCTCGCCCGACCACCGCTGGGTCACCCTGCACCAGCTGTCGGACCTGCTGCGGCACAGCCACTACGTCAACGTGCAGGCCCGGAGCCTGATCGCCTGCCTGCACAGCCTCTACCACGCCGGCTGAGCCCGGCGGCCGCACGCGCGCGTGTCCCGGTGGGCGGGGAGCCCACCGGGACACGCGCGCACCGGGCCCGGACCGGGGAGACCGGCCGGGCGCCGGTCAGAGTCCGGCGACGACCTCGCGGATCGCCCCGATGACCTTCTCCTGGGTGTGGAGCGGCAGCGACGGGTACATCGGCAGCGAGAAGATCTCCTCCGCCAGCCGCTCGGTCACCGGCAGACTGCCCTCCGCGTAGCCGAGGTGGGCGAAGCCCGTCATGCGGTGCACCGGCCACGGGTAGCTGATGTTCAGCTCGATGTCGTAGTCCTTGAGGCGCTCGATGATCCGGTCCCGCTCGGGGTGGCGGACCACGTGGACATAGTGGACGTGATCGTTTCCCACCGCGTTCGAGGGGAGGACCAGACCGGTGCCGGCCAGCCCCTCCTCGTAGCGGCGCGCCACGGCGCGCCGGCCCTCGACGTAGGCGTCGAGGCGGCGGAGCTTGCGGCGGAGGATCTCCGCCTGGACCTCGTCGAGCCTGCTGTTGTGTCCCGGGGTGCCGACAACGTAGTACCGCTCCTCCATGCCGTAGTAGCGCAGCCGGCGCAGCGCCGCCGCCACGTCCGCGTCGCGGGTCAGGACGGCGCCCGCGTCGCCGTAGGCGCCGAGCACCTTCGTCGGGTAGAAGGAGAAGGCGGCGGCGTCGCCCATGGTGCCGGCGAGCCGGCCGTGGTGCCGGGCGCCGTGGGCCTGCGCGCAGTCCTCCAGGACCTTGATGCCGTGCCGGGCGGCGAGTTCGGTGACCGGGGTCATGTCGACGCACTGCCCGTAGAGGTGGACGGGGACGATCGCGGAGGTCCTCTCCGTGATCACGCCGGCGAGCTGGTCGGTGCGCATGAGGTAGTCCTCCTCGCGCACGTCCACGAAGACCGGGGTGGCGCCGACCGCGTCGATCGCGAGCACGGTCGGGGCCGCCGTGTTGGCGACGGTGACGACCTCGTCCCCGGGCTTCACGCCGAGCGCCTGGAGACCGAGGACGAGGGCGTTGGTGCCGTTGTCCACGCCCACGCAGTGCTCCACGCCGTGGTGGGCGGCGAACTCCCGCTCGAAACCGTCGACGGAGGCGCCGAGGACGAGCCGCCCGGAGCTGAAGACGGTGTCGACGGCGTCGAGGATCTCCTCGCGCTCCGCCGCGTACTCCCGCAGGTAGTCCCAGACGTACGTGGTCATCGCCCGCCCTCCTTGACGCCGACGAACAGGCCGCGGCCGGTCGGGTCGCCCGGCCGGTACTCGACGGAGCAGCCCGCCTCGCGGAAGGCCGACTCGTACTCCTCGCGCGTGAAGAGGGTGAGGACGTCGATCTCGGTGAAGGTGCGGATGCCGTCGGGTTCGCCGACGAGGAAGCGCACCTCCATCCGGGTCGCCCGCCCCTGGAGCGTGGAGTGCGAGATCCGCGCCACGGTCCGGTCGCCCTCGCGCGCCAGGTCCCCGGCGACGAAGCCCTCGGAGAACTGCTCGGGGAACCACCAGGGTTCGACGACGAGCACACCGCCCGGTCCGAGGTGGCGGCCCATCGACGCGATCGCCGCCCGCATCTCCTCGACGCTCCCGAGGTAGCCGATCGCGCAGAACATGCAGGTCACGACCGAATAGGTGCGCCCCAGGTCGAAGTCGCGCATGTCGCCCTCGTGGATGGTCAGTCCGGGCCTGCGGCGCAGCGCGAGGTCCCGCATCGGGGCGGCGATCTCCAGCCCCTCCGCGGTCGTGAAGAGGGTGCTGAAGGGGCCCAGGTGGGCCGCGGTGCCGCAGGCCACGTCGAGCAGCGAGTCGGCGTCCGGGGCGTGGTCGCGGGCCAGTTTCGCGACGGCCTCGGCCTCGGCGGCCCAGTCCTTGCCCCGGCTGCGGTAGACCGTCTCGTAGACCTCGGCCAGGTCCGTGCTGTACATGCGGTTCTCCTCGGGTCGACTGCGGTGCACGGCGCCGGTCGGCAGCCGCCGGCGCGGGGGTGCGGAAGGGTGCGGGGGCGCCCCGGGCGGGTCAGGGGGTGTCGTCGACGAGGGCGACGGCCCGGGCCCAGCCGGCGCCCGCGCCGGCGATCTTCACCGGGAGGCAGGAGATCCGGAAGCCGGTCGGGGCGGGCAGCAGGTCCAGCCCGGCCAGCCGCTCGACCTGGCAGTACTCCCGGTGCCGGCCCGCGACGTGGGCGGGCCACAGCACGTCCTTGTCGCCGGTGCGCCGGTAGGTGTCGATGATGGTGCCGAACGGCGCGTCCAGGCTGAACGCGTCGGTCCCGACCACCTTCACCCCCGCGTCGAGCAGCAAGGCGATCGCGCCCGCGTCGAGGCCCACGAAGTCGGTGAAGTACCGCCGCGTCCCCGCCCAGGCGTCCGCGCCGGTGTGGAGCAGCACGATGTCGCCCGGGGCGAGGACGTGCCCGATCCGGTCGAGCTCCTTGCGCAGGTCCGCCGCGTCGACGACACCGGCCTCGCGGCCCCGCACGTCGAGGACGACCCCGGGGCCGAGGAACCACTCCAGCGGCATCGCGTCGATGTGGCGGGGCACGCCGGTGCCGTACGTGGTCCGCGAGCCGTAGTGCGAGGGCGCGTCGACGTGGGTGCCGGTGTGGGTCGTCAGGCTCAGCCGGTCCAGCGAGAGGAACTCGCCGTCCGGCAGGTCGTCCGGGTCGAACTCCAGGCCGAAGTGGGCCCGCATCTCGTCGCGCATGTGCAGCGCGCCCTCGCGCGGGGTCATCACCTCGTGGACCACGGGGTCCGGTTCGAACGAGCCGGCGTCCACCGGCGAGGACAGGTCAATGATGCGCACGGTCACCTCCTGAGCGACGGCGCCCAGCCTCGCGGCCCCCGCTCAAGGGGCATTGGAAGACCGCTCGACTCCGGCGGCCCGGGCTCCCGGAGTCGAGCCGGTCTCGACGGCGGCCGGCCCTCCGTCGGCCAGACTCGGCCCACCGACGACCACTCCGACCGGGAGGCACCGTGACCACCCCACCCCGTACGCCCCGCACCCACGCCGACGCCGTCGCCGCGCACACCTCTGCCGAGGCGGGCATCGACGCCGTCGCGGTCGAACGGTTCTACGCCGCGCACATGCAGCTGCTCGACGACGGCGCCGCCACGGCCTGGGCGCGCACCTTCACCGACGACGCGACCTTCGCCTCCCCGTCCATGGCGGAGCCGGTGCGCGGCCGGGACGGCATCGAGGCGGGCGCCCGCGCGGCGGTGGCGGGCCGGGCGGCCGCCGGCGAGGTCCACCGGCACTGGGTGACGATGACGGTGGTCCGGCCGGCCGAGGACGGCGCCGACGCCGTGTCGCACGTAGAGATCCTCGCCACCCCGCGCGACGGAGCACCCCGGATCGAGCTGTCCTGCGTGATGCGGGACCGGCTGGTGCGCAGGAACGGGGCACTGCTCGTCGCGGAGCGGGTCATCACCCGCGACGACCGGCCGCACGGCTGAGGATCGACCCCGTCTCGACCACGGGTCCGTACGGTCGCCGCCATGACGACACGGGCAGTGATCATTACGGGTGGTGGGAGCGGGATCGGCCGCGCGGCGGCCCTCCGGTTCGCGGAGCGGGGCGACCGGGTCCTCGTGGTCGGCCGTACCGGGGCCACGCTGGACGAGACCGCCGCCGGGCACGAGAACATCCGGACCCTGGTGGCGGACGTCACCGGCCCCGAAGCCGGCCGGCGGGTGGTGGAGGCGGCGCTCGGCGCCTTCGGACGCCTGGACGTCCTCGTGAACAACGCCGCGACCGGCACCTTCGCACCGCTGGCGAAGCTCGACCGGACGGCCGTGGAGCGGCAGTTCACCACGGACCTGGTGGCGCCCGCCTTCCTGGCGCAGGCGGCGCTCGACGCGCTGGAGGAGACCGGCGGCACCATCGTCAACGTCAGCACGGCGGCCTCGCTCACCACCCAGGGCTTCCCCGACAACGCGGTCTACATGGCGGCGAAGGCGGGCCTGAACCAGTTCACCCGCGCCTGGGCGGTCGAACTGGCTCCGCGCGGCATCCGCGTGGTGTCGGTGGCACCGGGCGTCACCGACACCGGCATCGGGCTGCGCGTCGGCATGTCCGACGCGCAGTACCAGGGCTTCCTGGACCAGATCGCGCAGCGCATCCCGGCCGGACGGGTGGCGACGCCCGAGGAGGTGGCGTGGTGGATCACGACGCTCGCCGAGCCGGGCGGCTCGTACCTGACCGGCGCGATCGTCCCCGTCGACGGAGGACTCACGCTGACCTGACCTGACCTGACCTGACCTGACCTGACCTGACCTGACCTGACCTGACCGGGTCCGGCACCGACGCGCCGTGGCCCCGCTCCCGCCCGCGCGGTCCCCGCCCCCACCCTCGCGCCCCCGCCCAGCACCGTCCCGGCGGGGGCGCGGCAGCGACCGCACGCGTCCGGGCCCCACCGTGGACACCTACATGCCGACACCCATCTTTCGACCCGCGACGCTTCTCTGACCTGGCCCTTTGATCCGAGGCCCGCCGGGACACCGCTCCGCGCCAAGAAGTCGTATTTAAGATCGACCTCCTGTGGTGAGGCCGTGACCGAGTGCCTAGCGTGAGCGGCCGGGAAGCCTTGGCGAGGGGACACGGGGGTGTCGACGGTGTCGTTCGAAGACGAGTGGGCCGCGGAGAAGGCGGCCGTGGCCATGCGGCTGAACAAGGCCGACAACGCGGGAGGTTCCACCCCCGCGAAGGGGTCCGGGGACTACGTCGTGGAGGACGACGACCTGGGAGACATCGGCCACGCCGCGTACGGCCTGAGCAATGGTCTCGAATCCGCCGGCAAGCACGCGAGCGCGGCCAGCGAGACCGCGGGCGGAAGCCTGAAGGGTGACGGCTTCGACGCCGGTGCGGCCCTGAGCGAGGTGAACAAGACCTGGGAGACCCAGGTCAGGACCCTCCTCCAGGCCTGCGCCCACATCTCCAACCACCTGAATTTCACGAAGAAGTCCAACCGGACCGAGGACGACTGGATCGCCACCCGGCTGCGTACCGTCGGCCCGGTCGCCCCCGGAGTCGACGACGCCGTGTCCGCGTCGCGGATCAACCAGTACTTCCGGTGAGGAGCCGAGCCAGCCATGCCCACGTTCGAACAGCTTCTGAACGCCAAGCTCGGCCCCATGGACACCGCCGCCACGCAGTGGACCGAGATGATCTCCAAGCTGACGCGGCTCCGGACGGACGCCTCGGCCATGACGTCCAAGGCGGACCGGTCCACCTGGCGGGGTGAGAACGCCTCCGTGACCAAGGAGTTCGTCACCAAGACGGCCAAGGAGTTCGGCGACGCCGTCACCGAGGCCGAATCCGTGCGGGACCTCCTCCAGGACGCCCACACCCTGCTCAAGTCCGCGCAGGACGACCTGAAGGCCACGTACGACAATCCGCCGCCGGGCATCACCATCTACCCGAACGGCGTCCTCAGCCACCGCGTGCACCCCGACCGGCGCCCGGCGAACAGCACCGAACCCGTCGCCACCGAGGCGCAGTTCGACGCGCTGCGCGGGAAGCTCGAAGGCATCCTGCAGCGTGCGGCCGAGGCCGACGAGCTGTGCGCCTGGGGCCTGCGCGCCCTGATCAAGAACCATCCGAACGACTTCGGCAGCACCGACATCGGCGGGGTCGCCGAGGCGGGAAAGCTGCGCGCGGAGGAGAAGCAGCAGACCGAGAACGGCCGCGAGGCGGCCAAGCTGTACGCCCGCTGGGAGTACCTCGACGACAAGGACCGCGAGCGGCTGCTCACGCTCGTCGAGGGCGGCAAGAACTCCCCGGCCTTCTCCGCGGAGCTGATGACGCGTCTCAGCTACAACGGCCGCGAAGGCCAGGAAGCGGTCCTCCTGCTCGCCGGCAGCATGGAGCACGGCGGCCGCGACGGCTCCGTCTCGGCGACGGACGCCCGCCTCTACAAGGCGTTCTCCGGGAGCCTCGCCACGGCCACCGGGCCCGACTCCCCGATCGGCTCGCCGGGCGGCACGACCTCGGCGTGGACCGACCGGCTCATCGGCCTGGCCCGCGACGGCAACGGGCTGCCGAACCGGCACCCGGGCCAGCTGGGGGGCGGGGCGGAGGGACTGAGCACGCTCACGAAGCTGATGGCGGCCGACGTGGGGGACAAGCCGTACGACCCGAAGGATCGCAACGACAGCCCGTTCCGCAAGGACGAGGACGACCCGGTCTACAGCGAGGCGTTCCTCACCCAGGTCGGCGACGGCATCCGCGCGTGGGAGACGAACGACAAGGACGCCTACGACGGCTTCATGAAGAACTGGCAGGGCACGCAGGAAGACCCGATGAAGGGTCTCCTCAACGCGATGAGCCGCACCCCCTCCGCCGCGACCCACTACTTCGACCCGCACACCACGGACAACCTCAAGTACTTCATGGAGGACCGCGACTGGCCGGGCGCCGACGTCCAGGACAAGATGCCCGACGACCTCCAGCGCACCTCGGCCCGCGCCGAGTTCGCGGCAGCCGTCGACGCCGCGGCCACCGGCCGGGAACCGGGCAGCCCGCTGCACCCGGTCGGACACCGCCACGACGGGGCGCAGACCGCCATCCTCGACCGGATGCTCGACGCGTACGCCGAGGAGACGAAGAAGAACCAGAGCGCCGTCCCCGTCCCCCTGCGCATGGCCATGGGCGAGATGATCGGCGACTACGGATCGGACGTGCACCAGATCCTCGGCAAGAACCTGGACGGCCCGACCGACTTCAACAACCTGGACGTCGACCGGGGCGCCCTGACGAGGATCATCCGGTCCACGGCCGAGGACCCGCAGGCCTTCGGTGTCATCCACGCCTCGCAGACCGCCGTGATCGCCGACGGCCTGGACCGCTTCCCGGCGGACTCGTACCGCAAGGAGGACCCGGAACTGCGGGCCTGGATCAAGCAGTCCTCGTCGGTGCTCGGCCACCTCGACGGCGTGCGGGGCGACGTCATCTACGACCTCGGCCAGGCACAGAAGGACGCCAACGGCTGGAACAAGATGATGAACTACCACGTCATCGGCGCCCCCCTGACCGCCATCCCCCTCGCGGGCGACGCCCTCCAGCGCTCGGTCGACGTCGCCACGGCCGAGTACATGAACGGCCTGAACTCCAAGGTCGACGCCGAGACCCGCAACAACATGATCAACCACTACGACAACGGCGAGCGCGAGATGTACGCGATGCTGCGCGAGATGGCGAAGGAACGCGGCCTCGCCCCCTCGGAGCTGGACGCGAGTCCGGGAGAATACGAGGACGGTCTTCAGCCGACCGCCCAGCAGTGGTACCAGAACGGGATCAAGGACGCGGACATGAAGATGGGCGAGCGCTACTGATGGACAAGAAGTGGCTGCCGCTGACCCTCGTCCTCGGCGCCGCCGCAGCGGCCGTCGTGACGGCGAGCCTCTGGCCCGACGACCCGAAGCCGCCGCTCCCGCAGAGCCTGTGCCAGGGCGCGCTCAGCCGGACGACGGCGGAGCTGATCGACGACGGCAGGGGCGGCGAAGTCAGCGCGGAGGAGTGGGAGAGCAAGGGCGGCAGCAGCGACTACGCGGTGTTCAGGACGTGCCAGGTGCAACGCGCCGACCCGGACAGCGCGTCCCCCCGGGGGATCTTCCAGCTGATCGTCGCCGACCAGCGGCACGACTCCGGCCCCAGGAAGGACTCCGTCCCCCTCGGCCCCGGATTCAAGGGCTGGGCGCTGCCGGAGGAGGCCGAGGCGACCCTGCCCGCGGGCTGCGCCGCCCGCCTGGGCTCGACCGCCCCCTACCTGACCGTCACGCTCAAGGCGCCCTCGCAGGAGGAGGAGAAGGGCCTCGTCGACCGGAACACCGCCCTTCGTAACAGCGCGGCCGTCGTACGGGAAGCCGCGGCCAATCTCGCGAAGAAGTACGGCTGCGAGGCGTAGGGGGTGCCTTGTCGATCGGACCAGGCGTCGCGAGCCCGGCCTGATGGTCGACACACTCCCCAGGGGCGTCCGGGACACCGTCCCGAGCCCGGCCACCATGCGCACGGCCCCCGGTGTGTGGTGCCGCCCCATGCCCCCGGTGCCCGGGGCCGCCTACCGTGTGCGGACCCGGTGCCGGGACGGGCACCGGACGGACGCGCCGCGAGCGCACGAGCGGGGGAGCCGGACCATGGCCGAGGGACGCAGTCCGAGGAGCGGGTGGAGACAGCGCGTGGCCCGGACGGCCGCGGTGCTGGGCCTCGTCGCCGCCGGCGTGCTCACGGCGCCCGCCACCGCGAGCGGCGCGACGGCGCCCCCGTACCGCACCCTGGAGGCGACCTACGGAGCGGGGACCGTCACCAACGGCTGGGAGAAGGTCGAGCGCTACGCCGACACGACCACCGGATTCCGCACGGAGGGCTTCCCCGCCGACGGCCAGGGCGACCAGGACGGCAAGCGCGTCACGTACTTCGGCGGCGTCTCCCGGCCCTCCTCGGGCCGCTTCCTGCTCTACTCCGCCCCCGGCTGGAACACCGGCAGCCGCACCACGCCCGTCCTCCTCGTCCACGGGGCGAACGACACCGCCGACCGCGCCTGGGCCAACCCCGGCGAATCGGGCGGCTACGGCTGCGGAGCCGCCACCTGCCCCTCCACCGGCCTCATGCAGTACCTCTCCGGGCGCGGCCACCGCGTCTTCGCCGTCGGCTTCGCGCACAAGCAGGGCGACAACCTGATGCAGGCCCAGATCGTCGGCGACGCGATCGCCGTCCTCAAGGCCAGGCTCGGCGTCGACAAGGTCGACCTCGTCGGCTGGAGCAAGGGCCAGATGTCGACCCGCGCGTACGTGTCGTCCCTGAAGCCCGCCTGGGGCCGCGCCTACGCCGGTGACGTCCGCCGGCTGATCACCCTCGGCGGCCCGAACGGCGGCTACGACTACCCCTACGCCCACGGCTGGGCCCACGACTTCTCCCTCTGGCCGGAGTGCGGGGGCAAGGTCAACGCACCCTCCCCGCACACCCACATGACCTGCTACGGCACCTACACCGCGCACCCCGAACTCTCCATGACCCCCGCCGGCGGACAGGACAACTACCCGGGCCAGCGCCAGATGCTGGCCCGCTGGGACGGGGTGTACGGCGTCGACGGCGCCGCCCAGGACTGGTACACCACCTACTACGGCGGCCAGGGCCTCAACACGGCCGGCACCGGCATCCAGGCCGCCGTCGACGCCGGATCGCTCATCGCCCCGCTGCGCGCCGCCGGCGTCCCCGCCTCCGTCACCACCTACCTGCTCGCCGGTGGATCCGCCGACATCGTGGGCATCTTCAACGAGAACCGCGGCCCCAGCGACGGAGTCGTCTTCGTCTCCAGCGCGCTCGACGCCACCGGCATCCCCACCGTCGGAGGCAAGGCCACCGTCGCGACCGCCAACCACCTCGAACTGGGCTGGAACAGTACCGCCGCAGCCCAGGTCGCCACCTGGCTCTCCTGAAGGACCCGAGAACATGACCACCCTGCGCACCCGCCGCGTCACCACCGCCCGACTCACCCAGCAGATCACCGAGGCCCGGACCGAGGGCGAAGCCGTCGTCTTCGTCCACGGCAACGTCTCCTCCTCCGCCTTCTGGCACAGCACCCTCGGCACCCTGCCCGACCGGTACCGCCCCCTCGCCGTCGACCTGCGCGGCTTCGGCGGCACCGACCCGCTCCCCGTCGACGCCACCCGCGGCCTGCGCGACCACGCCGACGACCTCGCCGCCCTGCTCACGGCCCTCGGCGTCGAACGGGCCCACCTCGTCGGCTGGTCCATGGGCGGCGGCGTGGTCCTCCAGTACCTCCGCGACCACCCGGCCGCGGTGCTCTCCGCCACCCTGGTCAGCCCGGTCTCCCCGTACGGCTTCGGCGGCACGCACGGGATCGACGGAACCCTCAACTCCGAGGACGGGGCCGGATCGGGCGGCGGCACCGCCAACCCCGACTTCGTCCGGCGGCTCGCCGAGGGCGACCGCGGCGAGGACTCCCGGACCTCCCCGCGCTCCGTCCTGACCTCCTGCTACGTGAAGCCGCCGCTGCGCCTCGCGGACGAGGACGCGTACGTCGAGTCCATGCTCGCCACCCGCCTCGGCGACGACCACTACCCGGGCGACAGCAGGCCGTCCAGCGCCTGGCCCGGCATCGCGCCCGGCACGCGCGGGGTGCTCAACAGCATGGCGCCGACCCACTTCCGGGTCGACGACCTGCACCTCGTCGACCCCAGGCCGCCGGTGCTGTGGATCCGCGGCGAGGACGACATCATCGTCTCCGACACGTCGATGTTCGACCTGGCGCACCTCGGCTCGATCGGCGCCGTGCCGGGCTGGGACGGCACCCCGGCGCAGCCGATGATCGCGCAGACCCGGCACGTCCTGGACCGCTACGCGGCGGCCGGCGGCGCGGTGCGGGAGGTCGCCGTGCCGGGCGCGGGCCACTCCGTCCACCTCGAACGCCCCGAGGAGTTCGGCAAGGCACTGCTTGAGGTCCTGTCCGCATGACGGTGTGCCGCACCCGGCAGGGGGAGGTCCGCGGCCGGACCTCCCCCGACGGCGTGACCTCCTTCCTCGGAATCCCCTACGCCGCCGCGCCGTTCGGCGCGCGACGCTTCCGGGCGCCCGCACCGCCGGAGCCGTGGACCGGGGTGCGCGACGCCACGGCCCACGGACCGACGGCGCCGCACGCGCCCTACGCCCCGCCCTTCGACGCCCTCATCCCCGACGCCGTCGTCCCGGGGGAGGAGTGTCTGAACCTCGGCGTGTGGACCCCGGCCCCCGAACCGGGCGCCGGCCTGCCCGTCCTGGTGTGGGTGCACGGCGGTGCCTTCACCAACGGCTCGGGTTCGGCCTCCGCGTACGACGGGAGCGCCTTCGCCCGGGACGGCGTCGTCTGCGTCACGCTCAACTACCGTCTCGGGGCCGACGGTTTCCTGCGCCTGCCGGGCCGCCCCGACAACCGGGGCCTGCTCGACCAGATCGCCGCGCTCCGCTGGGTCCGGGACAACATCGCCTCCTTCGGCGGCGACCCCGGCCGGGTCACGGTCTTCGGCGAGTCGGCGGGCGCGATGAGCATCGGCGCCCTGCTCACCGCCGGGGGGGCCCGGGGGCTGTTCCACCGGGCGATCCTCCAGAGCGGCGCCTGCCACCACTTCCTGCGGCCGCCGTCGGCGGAGCTCGTCGCGGCCCGGCTGGCGGAGAAGCTGGGGATCGAGCCGACCCCGGAGGCCTTCGACGGCGTGCCTCTGGACGAACTCCTGCCCGCCCAGCTTCAGTTGCGGGCCGAGGTGGGGGCCGATCCGGACCCGGCGCGCTGGGGCGAGGCCGCGCTCAACATGATGCCGTTCGAGCCGGTCCTGGAGGACCTGGCCCTCCCGGGCCCGGACAGCGGCGTCGACCTCCTGATCGGCAGCAACCGCGAGGAGTACCGGCTCTTCCTCGTCCCGACGGAACGCCTCGCCGTCCTTCCCGAGTCCTCGCTCCGCGCCCTGACCGCGGCCTACGGCCTCGACCCGGCCGGAGCCCTCGCCGTCTACCGGGCCGCCCGCCCGGACGCGACCCCCGGCGAACTGCTCGACGCCGTGGCCACGGACTGGTTCTACCGGATCCCCGCCGTCCGCCTGGCCGAGTCCGTACCCGGCTCGTACCTGTACGAGTTCGCCTGGCGCTCGCCCCGGTTCGGCGGCACGCTCGGCGCCTGCCACGCCCTCGAACTCCCCTTCGTCTTCGACCGCCTCCACGACCCGTCGTACGCCCCGCTGCTCGGGTCCGACCCGCCGCAGTCCCTCGCGGACGCCGTGCACGGGGCCTGGGTGTCCTTCGCGAAGACGGGCCGTCCCGGCTGGCAGGCGTACGACCGGACGCACCGCGCCACGATGACCTTCACCGGGGACGGTTCCGGACCCGTCGAGGACCCGCGGGCCCGCGAACGGCTCCTCTGGGAGGGGGTCCGCTGAGCGGGCCGCCGGGCGCGGGCGGACGGGATCGGGTCGGCGAAGTCCCGCTCGCGGGCCTGTCGTTGGGGACCGCCGCCCGGCACAATCGACCGTATGGCGATCACCACGGCACGGCCGTCCGCAGCCCGTCGGACGGCCGCCCTGGCCCGGGCGTTCCTGACCGGTGGGGTGGTCGGGATGTCGCCCGCGGCGCTCGTCGTCGGCACGGTCGTCGAGAGCGTGCCGCTGTTCGTCACGGGCCTGGCCGTCCCCGTCGCGTACGGGCTGCTCCACCTCCTCGCCGGGGCGCCGCGCCGCGCGCGTGAGGCGGCCGTCGTGCCCACGGCGGCCCTCGCGCTGATCGTGGACCGGACGGCCGTCGTGGGCGAGACCACCGACGTGCCGGTGCGGTTCGAGCTCGCCGTCGCGCCGGAGGACGCGCCGCCGTTCCGCGTGACGGTCACCCAGGACATCCACGTCGTCGACCTCCCCGACCACCGGCCGGGCGGCGTCGTCGTGGTCGCCTACCCGGCGGACCGGCCGTGGCGGGCGAGGATCGTGAGGCGGCCGACGCCCCAGTGGGAGGAGCGCGCGGCCGGTGCCCGCCTCGACCCCGCGCCCGGGGCGCCCGTGGTGGGCGCGCCCCCGGAGAGCGCCGCCGCCGGCTTCGTCACCCTCTGCGGTCTGCTGCTCGGCGCGACCGCCGTGGTCCTGCTCTTCCGCGCGGAGCTGTTCGGGGACGCCACCGCGCTCCCGCCGGCCGGCCCGGAGCCCTCCGTCTCCTCCTCCGCCTCGTGGACCGTGACCGTGTCGGAGGCCTCGGGCAGCGTCGGCCTCGGCGCCGGCCGGTCGTTCCTCGACGAGGGTGAGCTGCGCCGGGCCGTCGACCGCCTCACCGGGGGAGGGGCGCCACGCGAGGCGCTGACCGTGGTCGTGCAGGAGCACCTGGTCGCGGTGGTGTATGCCCCCTCCGGCGCGCGCGGCCCCCGCTTCGACCCGCGGTCCCTGCCGTTCGAGCGGATCCCGGACCTGGTCGGGCAGGCGCGGACCACGCTCGGCGTCTCCTCCGGGACGGCCTGGCAGCTCACCGCCGACCGGCTCACCGGCTCCCTCGTCCTCCGGGTCGCCGTCACCGGACCCGAGGGACCGGCCTCGCTGGAGGCCGACGGACAGGGCAGGGTGGTGCGGCGCACACCGGCACGGTGAGCCGCGGGGACGGGAGGAGGACGCATGGGCCTGCACGGGTACCTCGCGCTGTGGTGCGGGGTGTTCGGCGCGCTCGCGCTGATCGGGTACGGACGTTCGCTGGCCGGGAGGACCCGCGCCCAGCGGACGGTCACGGCCGTGGGCCGGATCGAGCGGGTCCGCGAGCCGCGCCACGGCAGCTCCCCGAGCGACGGGATTCCCGTGGTCGTCACCTTCCACGACCCGGACACCGGGGAGGAGTTCACCGTCACCGACGACGGCGAACGCGCCGGGCGGATCACCACGGCGTGGACCGGCCGGGAGATCGGCGTCCGCTACCCGCGCGGCCGGCCGCACGCCTACCGCCTCACCACGGACCCGGACGGGCCCGGTCGCGGGCTGGGATGGCCGAACTTCGCCGTGTTCCTCGTGTACGCGGGCGCGGTGGTCGTCGCCGCGATCGAACGGGGCTGGCCCTGGGCCCTGTTCGGGTTCGGCGGGCCGTGGGCGGTCTCCGGCGCGTACCACCTGCCGGGCAACCTGCGCCGGGCACGGCGCCGCATCGACACGCTGGAGTCCCTGTCCACCGCGCCCGGGCGGGTCGTCGCCGTGCTCCGGAGGGTCAGCACCGACGACGACGGCCACACCTCCACGACCGTGGTGCCCGTCGTCTCCTTCACCACCCGCGAGGGCGTGGCGGTCACCGCCTACTGCGAGACGGGCCTGCCGGACCCGGCGGGCTCGTACGGGCGGGACGTCACGATCCGGTACGCGCCGGACGACCCGGCCGTCTTCACGCTGGACGCCGAGGCCGAGCGCCGCGGATGGAGGTGGGAGATGGTGCTCAACGTCCTGACCCTGATCGCCGTGTCGGCGACGGCCGTCGTGGGAGCGGCCCTGATGTGAACGTCGTTGCGTCCGGCTCAGCCGCGTGCCGGGGTCGCGCGGCGGCGCCGGGCGGCGCGGATCTCCGACAGCGCCACGATGACGGCCGCGAGGTTGAGCGGGAAGGCGACGGCTGCCGCCACCTCGGGGACGTCGACGGCGCGGAGCGCGCTGGCCGAGCAGGAGAGGAGGAGGCAGGCGAGGGGGAAGGCCCGGCGCCACCGGGGCAGGTCCTCCATGCGGAGGACGACGACCGCGCACCACAGGGTGACGGCGAAGAGCGCGATGCCGAAGGCGGCGACGGCGAACAGCATGACGGTCGACTTCCTGGTGCTCGGGGATCACCGGAAGCCTCGCTGATCCCCGGAGCGCCGTCCATCCGTGCGGGCACCCATCTCCGGCCGGGGCCGGCCTACGTTCCGGTGCGGGTGACGACGGCGCCGAACAGCGCGAGGCCCCTGATCACGACGCGGGGCGCCCCCGCCTTCCCGGTCCGCCGGGCGGCGCGCCTGCCGAAGACGCCGAAGAGCCCGAGGCCCCGCACCTCGACGTCGATGTCCTCCGGCACGACGATCCTGGTGCCGCCCCACAGGGCGACGGCCCGGATCTCGGTCTCCTGGCTGCTGAACCGGGCCTCCGTGAGGTCGATCCTGCCGCCGCCCCACATCGACCAGACCGTCAGCCTGGGCGGGACCACCCAGGCGCCCCGGCGGTGGAAGGCGCCGAAGACGCCGGCGACGAAGCCGCGCGAGCTCGGCGGCAGGTCCACCACGAGCGCGTCCCGAGGGCCGGGGACGGGGAGGCCGCGACAGGCCTCCTCCAGCTCACCCCGGGTGCGCGCGGCGTGCACCGCGTCGAGCCGGGCCGACAGGTCCGCCAGCGGCAGCCGCCCGCTCCCGACCCCGGCCCGCAGGCGCTCCTCGGCCTCGGACCGCTCATGGTCCGAGACGAGGACGTCCGGTTCGTTCGGAGGCATGGCGTCAGTCCTTCGAGGGGGCGGCGCGAGACAGAGGAGAGTGCGGTGCGGTGGCGCCGGACGTACCGCTCGTCGGCGAGGATAGCGAAGAGGATCCTCGCCCTGCCGGTCACGTACGGCCGCCTCCGTCGGCACGCATACGGTCCCGCGGTCCGGCGCCGACATGGAACAGAGGCTTCCGGATACCGGAAACCGATCACCGGGTTCCGGAAACTCTGGCCGGAATTCCTCGACGGAGGACCACCCGATCATGGAAAATGTCGTCAACGGCCCGGTAGGCGGGTCGAGTTCGTCAAGAACTGACACATGCGGGGGGATCCACATGGCAAAGATGGCTCAGCGTCGTTCGGCGCGCATAGCGGGTGTGATGGCCGGCGCGGCCCTGGTCGTCGGCGGCACGACCGGCGTCTCGAACGCGGCGACGACCCCGCCCGGGGCCAGCGCGTTCACCGGTCTCGGGAACTACGGCGTGGTCACGACCACGCACCCCGACGCGACGGGCTGCAACGGATACAAGGTGGTCGGTTCGGGGACCGTCTCCGGCAACCGGATCACCGGCGGCGGCACCTGGTCGCAGAAGGAGGACGCGTGTACCGCCACCGTCCCCGGCAAGTGGGACATCAACGGGTCGGTGACGATCACCGAGGCCGACGGTGACCAGCTCTTCTTCACCTACCACCTCAGCGCGCCGCTGAACGAGGACACGCTGGTGTACCCCACCGGCACGTTCACGATCACCGGCGGCACCGGCAGCTTCGACGAGGCCGTCGGCGGCGGCAAGATGAACGCCTCGGTCAACCTGCTCGACAAGGCGCACGTCAGCGCCAACCTGGACGGCACCATGGGCTTCCGCTGGCAGATCTGACCCCGCTCCACCTCGGGCGCGGGTGACGGCGCCCGTCCGCACCCGTCGCCCCGGGCCGGCCCCGTCCCCGACAGGGCCGGCCCGGCCCCCGTCCGCAACGCCCATGCTGCGAACGCCTCGACGGGAGAGGTCCCGATCGGGGAAGCTTGTCCCCAACAGTCCGTCGATCGGGCTGAGTTGGGCATCCGACACGTACGGGGGAGAACATGGGAAGAATGGTCCGCCACTGGTCCGCGCGCATAGCGGGCGTCATCGCCGCGACGGCACTCGTCACCGGGGGGACGGCCGGCGTCACCTTCGCCGCCGACCACGTGCCGATCCCCGCGCCGGTGTACGAACCGACGGTCAACATCACCAGCAACTTCGCGGTGGTCGCGACCACGCACCCCGACACCGTGGGCTGCAACGGCTACAAGGTGACCGGGAAGGGCACCTCCGTCGGTAAGCCCGTCACCAGCGCCACCTGGACCCAGGACGAGGTCGTGTGCACCGCCACGATCCCCGGAAAGTACGACATCAAGGGCACGGCCACGATGGTCGAGGCCGACGGCGACCAACTCACCATCAGCTACGCGCTCACCGCGCCGCTCACCTCGGCCACCCTGGTCTACCCGTCCGGGACCTTCAAGATCACCGGGGGCACCGGCAACTACGCCTTCGTGATCGGCAGCGGCAAGATGAACGCCCGCGTCAACCTCCTGGACCACGACCACGTCAGCAACGCGCTGCTCGGCGACATCAAGTACACGGGCTGATCCGGCCGACGACCGGACCGCGACAAGGGGGTGACGGGGCACCGCCGCACGGGGTGCCGGAGCGCCGCCACGGACCTTGACGGAGCTCCGCCACGGACGTTGACGGAGCGCCCCCACAAAGGGGCCGCTCCGTCCCCGCCACCCTCCTCCAGAGCCGGCTCCGCCGTACGGGGCCGGCTTCGGCGTTCCACCGCGCGCGAAGCACCCCCGCAGTGCCTTCCCATCCCACCGCGCACCTCCAAGGGGCCGCATCATGAAGAGCACCATGCAGGACCGCGAACTGCTCGTCCGCGACATCCTCACGCACGGTCAACGCGTCTACGGGGACAGCACGGTGGTCCGATGTGCCGACGGACCGACCGCACGGTCCTTACAGACCTTCGCCGACATCGCCCGCCAGGCCGAACAGCTCGCCTCCGCCCTCGCCCGGCTCGGCGTGCAGCCGGGGGAGCGGGTCGCCACCCTCGCCTGGAACACCCCCGAGCACCTGGTGGCCTACCTCGCCGTGCCGAGCATGGGCGCGGTGCTGCACACGCTCAACCTGCGCCTCCATCCCGACCAGTTGGGATACATCGTCGAACACGCCGAGGACACCGTCCTCCTGGTCGACGCGACCCTCCTGGACCTGCTCGTCCCGCTGCGCGACCGGCTCGACGGCGTGCGCCACGTGGTCGTCATCGGCGACGCGCCGGAGCCGGACCTGCCCGCGCACCTCGCCGTGCACCGCTGGGACGCGCTCCTGGCCGCCGAGCCGCCCGGCTACGACTGGCCCGACCTCGGCGAGCGCGAGGCGGCGGCGCTCTGCTACACCACCGGTACCACCGGCCGTCCCAAGGGCGTCGCCTACAGCCACCGTTCCATCGTCCTCCACACGCTCGGCGTCTCCGCCGGCGCAGGATTCGCCATGCACGACGGCGACCGCGTCCTGCCGGTCGTACCCATGTTCCACGCCAACGCCTGGGGCTGGCCCTACGCCGCCTGGCTGGCCGGCTCCGACCTGATCATGAACGGCCGGCAGCTGCACACCCCGGACCTGGCCCGCGTCATCAACGAGGAGCGGCCCACCGCGGTCGCCGCGATCTGCACCATCTGGAACAGCCTGGTCCACCACGGCGAGGAGCACCCGCTCGACCTCGGTGCCGTACGGCTCGCGGGGTGCGGCGGCGCCACCCCGCCGCGCGCCCTGCTCGCCCGGCTCAAAGAGCGCTACGGCGTCCGCCTGAAGCAGGGCTGGGGGCTGACCGAGACCAGCCCGCTCGCCACCTTCGCCGTCCCGCCGCACGGCACCCCCGACGAGGAGGAGGTCCAGTGGCTCGCCAAGAGCGGCCGCGTGATGCCCTTCGTGGAGGTGCGGCTCATCGCGGACGACGGCACCGAACAGCCGTGGGACGGCACCTCGGTGGGCGAGCTGGAGCTGCGCGGCCCCTGGGTCACCGGCTCGTACCTCCACACCGAGGAGTCCCCGGAGAAGTTCCACGACGGCTGGCTGCGCACCGGCGACCTCGGCGTGATCGAACCCGGCGGCTGGGTGGTCGTGAGCGACCGGCTCAAGGACGGCATCAAGAGCGGCGGCGAGTGGATCTCCACCATCGAGCTGGAGAACGCGATCATCGAGCATCCCGCCGTCCTGGAGGCGGTCGTCGTCGGCGTCCCCGACCCCCGCTGGGAGGAACGCCCCCTGGCCTGCGTGTCGCTGGTGCCCGGAGCCGACGTCGACGGCGACGAACTGCGGGCGTTCCTCGGCGGACGCGTCGCGCGCTGGTGGATCCCGGAGCGCTGGTCCTTCCTGGACGCCGTGCCCAAGACCAGCGTCGGCAAGTACGACAAGCGGGCCGTCAGGAGCCTGTACGGGGACGGCGCACTGGACGTCTGGGAGCCGGGCGCCGCGCGGAGCTGAGCGCACGCGGAGGCGGCGCCCCGGAGCATCCGGGACGCCGCCTCTCCCGTACGCCGGCCGTCAGACCGCCACGCGCCGGCCGGCCTGCGCCAGCAGCTCCCGCTGCTCCTCGGGACCGAGCTCCAGCTCCCGCACCCAGCGGAGCGTCAGGACGAGCCGGGCCTGCATCGTCCGCTCGGGGTCCGTGGGCCCCGGTCCCTGGCCTCCGTCCCCGTCCAGTCCGGCGAAGATCAGGGCTTCGAGCACCGCCGCGTCGAAGTCCTCGGCCCCGGCCTCCAGCGAGCCGAGGAACCGCGCCACGTACGCGCGCACCTCCTCGGGGTGCGCGCCCCGGGGGAAGCGACGGCGCGCAGCGAGCCCGAAGGCGCAGCCGACGGCCCGCCCGTACCGCGCGTCGGCGGGGTCCAGGGCGGCGGACTTCTGGGCGAAGCCGATGAAGTCGAACGCCAGCAGGGCGCCCAGCACGTCGAGTTCGGTCGTGGTGGCAGTGGTCATGACGGCTCGCCCTCCGGCGTGGCAGCAGGGGTCGTGGAGGTCGCGGCGGCGGTGATCGCCGCCGCCGCGCGCTCGGCGTCACGGCCGACGAAGCCGATCAGCGCCGAGCCCCGGGTACGCATCCGGTAGAGGCCCAGGTAGTGGCTGCCGGGCAGGACGCCCGTGCCCTCGGTGTGCCGGGGCTGCCCCTCCTCGTCGAGCATCTCCGGATCGAGCCAGCTCCAGTCGGTGCGGTAGCCGGTCGCCCAGATCACCGCCGAGGGCTTCACGCGCTCCCCGTCCGCCGCCACCAGCTCGGCGCCCTCGGCCGAGGTGATCCGGCCCACCGTCCGAATCCGGCCCGCCGCGACGAGACCGGGCACCCGGTCGCCGACGACCGGATCCGGCGCCTGCATGCTCACCGGCAGGCTCATCACGCCGAGGACGCTCATCCACCAGAACATGTCCCGGCCGACGACCCTCTGGGGCAGGGGCGGCGAGACGGCCTCGCCGCAGCTGAGGACCACCGAGTGGGTCTCGGACAGCTCCGCGGCGATCTGCCGGCCGGAGTTGCCGTCGCCGACGACGAGCACGGTGCCCGGCGGCACCTGGGCGGCACTCCGGTACGCGCTGGTGTGCAGGGTCGGCACGTCCGGACTCAGCCCGGCGGCGAAGTCCGGGACCCGGGCCGCGCCGAACGCGCCGGTCGCTATGACGACCTGCCCGGCCCGGCACTCGCCCCCGGCGGTGGTCAGCAGATAGCCGTCGCCGTCCCGGCGCAGCGACAGCACCCGGTGACCGGTCAGCACCGGGAGGTCGAACCGCTCGGCGTACTCCCGCAGGTACGCCGACACCTCGTCCTTGCCCGGGTAGTGCGCCGCCTCGCCGGGGAAGGGCAGCCCCGGCAGCCCGGAGAACTGCGCGGAGGTGAACAGCCTCAGCGTGTCCCAGCGCCGCTCCCAGGTCTCGCCGACCTCGTCCCCCGCGTCGAGCAGCACGCACCGGATCCCGGCCTGCCGCAGGTGGTAGGCGGCGGCGAGCCCGGACTGGCCCGCCCCGACGACGGCGACCGGCACGGTGGCCGGGAGGGTGCTCGTCGGCCGACGCGTCGGGTCGGCCTGATCTGTTCGCATACCGCATGTCCTCGTCTCGTGGACCTGGAGCCCGCGGAACCGCGGGAACGGTCCGGGGTGGATCGGCCGGACCGGGGCCGTGCCCCGTCCGGCACGGACCGGGCGGCGCCCGGTCCGGAAGGGTCCGGCCGGGCCGCCGGCGGGGCGGCCCGGCCGGAGCGGTCAGCGCGCGTCGAGCGCCCGGCGCAGCTCGCCCGCCAGGACGCGCAGCCGCTCGCCGCGCATCACCGTGTAGTGGTCGCCCGGCACGTCCACGAGGGTCGCGTCCCCGGGGAAGTACCGCATCCAGCGGCGCGCCGTCTCGACCGTCGCGCCGCCGTCCGCGGCCCGCAGCGACACCACGCGCCCCGCGAAGGCGGTGGGCGTGTGGCGCAGCAGGGCCCGGTAGTTGCTCCGGAACCGGCCGACGATGCCGCTGAGCGTGTCGAGGTCGATGTCCTCGGACAGCGCCCCCGCGGCCCGCGCCTCGGCGTGCAGCACCTCCACCGGCGGCCGGCCGTCGAAGGCCTCGGCCGGCAGCTCCCACCGCACACCGGCCAGCCCCGCCAGGTCCCGGGCGAACCAGGACAGCAGCGTCTCGTCGGAGACGGGCGCCCCCTCGGCCGGACCGGGCTCCACCATCAGGTCGATCACGGTCAGCAGCTCCACCTCGGCGCCCGCCGCGGTGAGCTGGGCCGCCATCTCCAGGGCGATCACCCCGCCCATCGACCAGCCGCCGAGCCGGTACGGACCCTCCGGCAGCGCCTCCCGGACCGCGGCCACGTAGTGGGCGGCCATGGCCCCCACCCCGTCCAGCTCCGCGTCCGGCAGCTGGAGCGCGTAGAACGGCTGCTCCTCGCCGAGGAGTTCGGCGAGCTCCGCGTAACAGAGCACGTCACCGCCGACCGGGTGCACGAACACCAGCGGCGTCCGCGTGCCGCCCGTGCGCACCGGCACCAGCGCCCCGCGTCCGACCTCCCCGCTCCCGGCCTCCCGGACCGCCCGCGCGAGCAGCTCGATCGTCGGCCGGGCGAAGAGGGTCGACAGCGGCAGGCTGCGGCCCAGGCCGCGCGCGATCCGGGCCATCAGCCGCACCGCGAGCAGCGAGTCCCCGCCGAGGTCGAAGAAGCTCGCGGTCACCCCGATCTCGGTCACGCCGAAGAACTCCGCCCAGATCTCCGCGAGCCGGCGCTCCACCTCGTCGCGCGGCGCGACGAATCCGGCGCCCTCCGCGGCCACCTCGTCCGGGGCGGGCAGCGCCGCCCGGTCGACCTTCCCGTTGTCGCTGAGGGGCAGTTCGTCCAGGACGAGGATCCGCTGCGGCACCAGGTGCGCCGGAACCACCCGCCGCAGCGCCTCGGTGATCCCCTGCTCCGTGTCGTCGCGCCCCTCGTCGAGGACGACGTACGCGATCAGCCGCTTCGGCCCGTGCCGCTCGCCCGCCGCGACGACCGCGGCACTGCGCACCCCCTCGCACTGGGTGAGCCCGGACTCGACCTCGCCGAGCTCGATCCGATAGCCCTGGATCTTCACCTGGGAGTCCAGCCGGCCGAGGAACTCGATGGTGCCGTCCGGCAGGAAGCGGCCCATGTCGCCGGTCCGGTAGAGCCGCTCACCGGTGACCGGGTGGTGCAGGAACGCGGCGCGGGTCTTCGCCTCGTCGTTCAGGTAGCCGCGCGCCAGCCCGACCCCCGCGATGTACAGGTCGCCGGGCACCCACACGGGGCAGGGCCGCATCGAGGCGTCGAGCACGTGGAAGCGCTGGTTACGCATCGCCTTGCCGTACGGGATGCTCACGCAGTCGTCCGGGACGTCCCCGATCGGGTGCAGGATCGACCAGATCGACGCCTCCGTGGCTCCGCCGAGGCTCCACAGCCCGGCGTCCGGCAGGAGGAGCCGGATCCGCCCCGGCAGCGACACCGGTATCCAGTCGCCGCTCATCATGACCAGCCGCACCGGCAGACCGGTCAGACCGTTCGACAGGGCGTGCTCGGTGAACATCTCCATCAGCGCGGGAACGCTGTTCCAGATCGTCACCCCGTGCTCGGTGACGAGCTCCGCCCAGCGGGCGGGCTCGCGGTGCGCGGCCGGCTCGGGCAGCACCAGGGCGCCGCCCACCGAGAGCAGTCCGAACACGTCGTAGACCGACAGGTCGAAGTGCATCGCCGACAGTCCGAGGGCCCGGTCGGCCGCGGTGACGCCGTACCGCTCGTTGACGTCGACCACCGTGTTCAGGGCCGCGCCGTGCTCGATCATCACGCCCTTGGGCAGCCCCGTGGAGCCCGAGGTGAAGATCACGTAGGCGAGGTCGCCCGGCTTGGCGCCGGACTCGCCGAGCGGGGCCTCCTCACCCGCGTCCTCGGCCCGCACCACGGTCCTGACCACGCCCTCGGGCCACTCCGCCGTCTCGTCCACCCACGGCTGGGTGACGACCTGGCTGATCCCGGCGCTGTCGAGCAGCACGTGCAGCCGCTCGACGGGCACCCGCGCGTCGATCGGGACGTACGCCGCCCCCGACCGCAGGATGCCGAGCGCCGCCACGACCTGCTCCCAGCCCTTGTCCATGACGATCGCCACCAGGTCGCCGGGACCGGCTCCCCGGCCCCGCAGCGCGTGCCCCACCTGGTTCGACCTGAGGTCGAGCTCCCGGTACGTCAGCGTCAGCGCCTGTGCGATGACGGCGGGCGCGTCGGGCGTGGCCCCGGCCTGGGCGAGGACCGCGTCGTGCAGCAGCCCGTCGGGCAGGGGTCCGTCGGTGTCGTTGGCCTCGGCCCGCACCTCCAGGTCGGCCGCCGGGACGAGCGCCGGACGCGGCCGCTGCCAGGCCGCCGGGTCACCCGCCAGCTCGCGCAGCATCCGCTGGTACGCGGCGAACATGGCGTCCACGCAGCCCTCGGGGAACAGCTCCTCGATCACGTCCCAGTTCAGGACGAGTTCACCGGCCTCCTCCACCGCCTGGTGGTCCAGCCACACCTGCGGCGTCCGGACCGAGCTGCTCACCTGACGGCCGTTCTCACCGATCCCCGCCAGGTACTGGACGACGCCGCGCCGCTCGGTGTCCTGCTGCCCCGCGAAGTTCACCAGGCTCGTGAAGACCACCGGTGCGGCGGCCCGCATCGTGGCGCCCCGCGCCCGGTTCAGCTCCCTGAGCACCTGCACACCGCTGACCTGGCTGTGCTCCATGTCGCTCCACAGCCGGGCCTGCACGTCGTTCGCACGGGCCGCGAACGTGGCGTCGGCCGCGTCGCGGATCTCCAGCATCAGCGTGGTGGAGAAGTTGCCGATCACGTCGCCGACCTGCGGGTGCAGCGGCAGCCGGTTGAAGTACAGCAGGTTCAGCGAGAAGTCGGGCGTGGCGCTCCACTCCGCGATCACCTGCGCGTACGCCGTGCACAGGGCCGCCGACGGGCTGACCCCGGCCGCCGCCGCGTGCTCCTTGAACCGGTCCCACTCCTCCCGGGGGAGCGTCGCGCCGCGGTGGTGGAACACCGGCCGGTCCAGACTCGACGGGGCCACGGCCAGCGGCAGCTGCGGCGCCGCCGGCAGGGTGTCGAGACGGTCCCGCCAGTACGCCACCGCCCGGTCGTACGCGGGCCCGCTGTCCAGCTCGCGGGCCTGCCGCACGTAGTCCCGGTAGCGCAGCTCCAGCTCGGGCAGCTCCTCGCCCCGGTAGCTGGCGGCCCACTCCTTGAACAGGATCGACGTGCTGAAGCCGTCGATGATCAGGGCGTCGAACCCGGCGTGCAGCCGGATCACCCGCTCGTCGATCCGCGTCACCCGCACGTCGAACAGCGGCCAGCGGGCGGTGTCGAAGACCTGGTGCCGCATCTCCTCGTGGACGGCGACCAGCGCCGCCTCGCGCGCGGCCGGGGCCAGCCCGGACACGTCGGTCTCACGGATCACATAGGCCGGGACCTCGCGCAGGACGCGCTGCTCGCCCTCCTCGGTGAACACGGCCCGCAGCATGTCGTGCCGCTCGACCATGGCCCGGAAGGACGCCCCCAGCCGGTCCACGTCCACCTGCTCCAGGTCGATCTCGATCTGGAAGTACGTGGAGGTGTTGCCGAGTTCGAAGGCGTCACCCCGGCCGACGAGGTACGCCTGCTGGAGGTCGGTCAGGCCGAAGGGCTCGTACCGCTCCGCGTCGTCGGCGGACGAGCGGGACCCGGCGCCCGTCTCCGGCACCTCGTCCTCGGCTCCCGCGCCGAGCGCGTCGAGCACGTCCCCGGCGATGTCCTCGGTGCTGCGGCCGCCCAGGAACGCCGTCATCGGCAGCAGGACGTCGAACTCCCGGTCCAGTGCCGTCCGGATCTTCATCGCGATCAGCGAGTCAAGACCGAGGGCCTGGAGGGACCGCCCGGCGTCCAGCCGGGCCGCCACCGTGCCGAGCGCCTGCGCGACGGTCCGCGCCACGAGGTCGCGCACCGCCCCGGGCGCCGCCGACGGCGTGACCTCGGCCGCTTCGGCGGGCTCCGGCGCCCGGGGCGCCGGGACCTCGGCCCGCCGCACCGGTTCCGGCTCGACCGGGGACACCCGGTCGGCCGAGGGCGCACGGGTCGCCGCCGGCTCCGCCGCCGCCCGGTCCGACACCGGGACGAACCGCACGCCGTCGGCCTCGGCGACCAGCCGGCCCTGCGCCGTGAGGAGCCGGATGCGCGCCCGCGTACCGTCCTCGAACAGCTCCGCGTGGCAGCGGAGCCCGTCCGGGACCCCGCCACGGCCGTAGTGCGCGAAGCGGTCCAGACCGGCCGGCACCAGGGCCGGGCCGTCGGTGGGGAAGCAGGCCAGCGCCGTCTGGAACATGGCGTCGACGAGCCCGGGGTGGATCAGGTACCCCTCCGCCTCGCCGGGCAGCGCGGCACGGATCTCCGCCGTGGCCTCGCCCCGGCCGAGCCGGATCCGCTCGACCCAGCGGGCGGAGGACCCCAGGTACAGGGCACGCCGCCACAGCAGCCGGTAGAGCTCGTCCCCGGTCAGCTCGCGGCCCGAACCCACCGGGGCGAGCGTGACCGTCGGCGCGGCCGGAGCACCGGCCGTCGCCCGGCCCCGCGCGTGCAACTGCCAGGCACCGGAGGCGTCCTGGGCGAAGTAGCGGAACCGCCCCTCGTCCACGACGAGCTGGGCGACGCGCCCGGCACCGGCCGCCGACGGATCGGCGCCGACCGGGTCGAGCACCAGGTCGACGGGGAGCTCCAGGTCCTCGACGGAGACCGGCCCCGGCCCGGCGAGCTCGGTCACCGCCTCCACCAGCGACTCCACGAGCACACCGGCGCTGACCACCGGCCGTCCGCCGACCACGAAGTCACCCAGGCAGGGGTGCGCCACCGGGTCGAGGTGCGGAGCGAACTGTGCCTGCGCCAGCGGCGACGCCGGCAGCCGCGCGCCCAGCAGGCCGGCCTGCTCGACAGGACGGTCCACCGGCCGCACGACCTCGCGCGGAGCGGCGACGGGCTCGTTGACGAGCCAGAAGTGCTGCCGCTGGAAGGGGTACGACGGAAGCTCCACGGCGCGTGCCCCGAAGGGGGTGAGCAGGGTGGTCCAGTCGAGGGTGACGCCGTGGGTCCAGGCTTCGGCTGCGGAGTGGGCGAAGCGGTCGAGTCCGCCGTTGTCGCGGTGCAGGGTGCCGACGGCGGCCCCGCCGTCGCCGAGGGTCTCCGTGATGCCGGAGAGGAGGACGGGGTGGGCGCTGACCTCGATGAACACCGTTCCCGGAGCGGCGAGCCCGGTGACGACCTCGGCGAGCCGGACCTTGCTGCGAAGGTTCCGGAACCAGTACGAGGCACCCAGCTCGGCCGTGTCCAGGAGCCCACCGGTCACCGTGGAATGGAAGGCGACCCGGCCCGAGCGGGGAGCGACCCCCTCCAGCTCGTGGGCGAGGGTGTCCTGGATCTCGTCGACGTGGGCGGAGTGGGAGGCGTAGTCCACCGGGATGCGACGGGCCCAGACCCCGGACGCCTCGCACCGGGCCAGGAGTTCGTCGAGGGCCGCGGGCTGTCCGGCGACCACGGTGGACGACGGCCCGTTGACCGCGGCGACCGAGACGCGCCCGCTCCACGCGGTGAGCAGCTCCTCCGCCCGGGCCTCCGGGACACTGAGCCAGGCCATGCCGCCACCGCCGGACAGGACGCGCAGGGCCTTGGAGCGCAGGGCGACGACACGGGCCCCGTCCTCCAGGCTGAGGCCGCCCGCCACGACGGCCGCGGCGATCTCGCCCTGCGAGTGCCCCACGACCGCCGTCGGGTTCACGCCGTGGGCGCGCCAGAGGGCGGCGAGGCCGACCATCATCGCCCAGGAGGCCGGCTGGACCACGTCCACCCGGTCCAGGCCCGGAGCGCCCTCCTCGCCGCGCAGGACGGCGGTGAGCGACCAGTCGACGAAGGGATCCAGCGCGGTCTCGCAGGCCGCGATCACCCGGGCGAACTCCGGCGAGGAGTCCAGCAGGCCGGTGGCCATCCCGGCCCACTGCGAACCCTGCCCCGGGAACACGAACACCACGGGAGCGCTCGACGTGCGGCCCGGCTTCGCTCCGGTGACCGCCGAGGTGACGGGCTGGACCTCGCCCGAGGCCAGGGCGTCGAGGCCCGCGAGCAGCCCGTCGCGGCCCTCGGCGCCGCGGATCACGGCACGTGACTCGAAGGCGGAGCGCCCGGTCGCCAGGGAGAGCGCGACGTCGGCGGTGCTCAGCTCGGGCCGTTCCCGTACGAAGGCGGCGAGCTGTGCGGCGCCCTCGGCCAGCGCCTCCGAGGAGCGGGCCGAGACGAGCCACGGCAGGGTCGAGCCGTCCGGCCCGGGCGCCGCGTTCTCGTCCGGCTCCTCCACCGGGGGCTCGGCCAGGATGACGTGGGCGTTGGTCCCGCTGATGCCGAAGGAGGAGACACCCGCGCGGCGGACCCTGCCCTCGGTCACGGGCCAGGGGCGCGGCTCGGTGAGGATCTCGACACCGCCCGTGTCCCAGTCGACGAGGGTGCTGGGCGTGCCGACGTTGAGCGTCGCGGGCAGCTCGCCGTGGCGCAGGGCCATGACCATCTTGATGATGCCGCCGACGCCCGCGGCGGCCTGGGCGTGTCCGAGGTTGGACTTGAGGGAGCCGAGGAGGAGGGGCTGCCCGTCGCGTTCGGTGCCGTAGGTGGCGAGGAGCGCCTGTGCCTCGATCGGGTCGCCGAGGACCGTTCCCGTACCGTGCGCCTCGACGGCGTCGACTCCGGCGAACGTCACTCCGGCGTCCTGCACGGCGGCGCGGATCACCCGCTCCTGGGCGGGGCCGCTGGGGGCGGTGAGTCCGTTGGAGGCGCCGTCCTGGTTGACGGCCGAACCGGCCACCACGGCCAGGACCTTGTGTCCGAGGCGGCGGGCGTCGGAGAGCCGTTCGACGACGAGGACGCCGACGCCCTCGGCCCAGGCGGTGCCGTCCGCGTCCGCCGAGAACGACTTGACCCGGCCGTCCGCCGCGAGGCCCCGCTGCCGCGAGAACTCGATGAAGGTGTTCGGCGTGGACATCACCGCGGCACCACCCGCCAGGGCGAGCGAGCACTCGCCGGACCGCAGGGCGCGCACCGCGAGGTGCAGGGCGACCAGCGACGAGGAACAGGCCGTGTCGACGGTCAGGGCCGGACCCTGGAGACCCAGCGTGTAGGCCACCCGGCCGGTGGCGACACTGCCGGCCGTACCGGTCAGGAAGTGCCCCTCGGCCTCCTCCGGAAGCCGGCCGCCGCCACCGTAGTCGTGGTACATCACACCGGCGAACACCCCGGTGTCACTGCCGTGCAGCGAGCCGGGCGTGATGCCCGCCCGCTCCAGCGCCTCCCACGAGACCTCCAGGAGCAGCCGCTGCTGCGGGTCCATCGCCAGCGCCTCGCGCGGCGAGATCCCGAAGAACGCCGGATCGAACTCGCCCGCCTCGTGCAGGAACCCGCCGTGCCGGACGTACGAGGTCCCCGAGTGGTCCGGGTCCGGGTGGAAGAGGTGGTCGAGGTCCCAGCCCCGGTCCGCCGGGAACTCCGAGACGGCGTCGCGCCGCTCGGCGACGAGCCGCCACAGCGCCTCGGGCGAGGCGATGCCGCCGGGGAAGCGGCAGCCCATGCCGACGATCACGATCGGGTCGTCGTCCGTACGCGGGACGGCGGCGGCGACGGGCCGTGCCGGGGCCGCGGCCTCGGCACGCTCCCGCGCGAGCGCGAGCGTGAAGTCGACGACAGCGGCCGGCGTCGGGTGGTCGAAGACCAGGGTGGCCGGAAGCCGCAGCCCCGTCGCGGAGTTGAGCCGGTTGCGCAGCTGCACCGCGAGCAGCGAGTCGATGCCGAAGCTCTTGAACGGCTGGTCCGGGTCGATCCCGTCCGTCGACTCGCTGCCGATGACCGAGGCGAGCTGGGCGCGCACGACGTCGAGCAGCAGCCGACGGCCCTCCTCCTCGGACATCCTGCCGAGCTTGCGGCGCAGACCGGTATCGCCCGCGCGCCGCCGCGGGACCCGCACCAGGGAGCGCAGCACCGGGGACAGCGTCCCGGCGAGTGCGTCGGAGCGCAGCGAGGCCGGGTCGAGGCGGGCCGGTACGAGCAGGGGCCGGTCGTCGGCGAGCGCCCGGTCGAGGAGCGCGAGGCCCTGCTCGGTGGAGAGCGGGGCGATGCCGCGCGTCGAGAGGGTGCCGTCGTCCAGGTGGCCGGTCAGTCCGGTGCGTTCGGCCCACAGGCCCCAGGCGAGGGAGGTGGCGGGACGGCCCGCGGCCCTGCGGCGCGCGGCGAGCGCGTCGAGGAACACGTTGCCCGCGGCGTAGTTGGCCTGACCCGGGTTGCCGAGCACGCCCGCCACCGACGAGAAGAGCACGAACGCGGCGAGGTCGTGGTCCGCGGTCAGCTCGTCGAGGTGCGCGGCCGCGTCCACCTTGGGCCGCAGGACGGCCGAGAGGCGCTCCTCGGTCAGGGACTCGACCACGCCGTCGTCGAGCAGGCCCGCGGTGTGGACGACGGCGGTGAGCCGGACGCCCGTCAGGAGCCGGGCGAGGGCCTCGCGGTCGGCGGTGTCGCAGGCCGCGAGGGTGACCTCGGCGCCCCGCGCGGTCAGCTCGGCCTGGAGTTCACCGGCTCCGGGGGCGTCGGCGCCGCGGCGGCTGACCAGCAGGAGACGGCGGGCGCCGTGCTCGGTGACCAGGTGCCGGGCGACCGAGGCGCCGAGCACGCCCGTGCCACCGGTGACGAGCACGGTGGCGTCCGGGTCGAGCGGGGCGGCGCCGGCCGGTTCCCCGGCCGAGGTGTGCCGGACGAGGCGGGGCGCGAGCAGCGCACCCGCCCGCAGGGCGAGCTGCGGCTCGGTGAGCACGCTCCCGGGCACGGTGCCGGTGTCGTGCGCGGCGTCCGCGTCCAGCAGGGCGAAGCGGTCCGGGTGCTCGGACTGGGCGGTCCTGATCAGGCCCCACACGGTGGCCTGGGCGGGGTCGTCGACCTCGGGTCCCGCGGCTCCGTCGGTCAGGACGAGCAGGCGGGAACCGGCGAAGCGGGCGTCGGCCAGCCAGCCCTGGACGAGGCCGAGGGCCCAGCGCGCCGCTTCGTGGGCGGCCGCCGCGAGATCGGCTCCCGTGCTGCCGCCGGAGTTCCGCTCGGTGTCGGGACATCGTCCGTCGACCGGACATCGGACGGCGACCAGCGGCGGGACCTCGCCGGGGACGTCGGCCAGGTCCGCGACCAGGCACACGTCGGTGTCGGCGGCGGACGCGACCGGCTGCCAGTCGAGGCGGAAGAGCGCGTCCGCGCCGCCACCGGCCGTCGGGTCGGCCGTGAACGGCCGCATCGTGACGCTCTCCGCGGACAGGACGGGCTTCCCCGTGCCGTCGGCGACGCGCAGGCTCACACCGTCGCCGCGCGGGCTGAGCCGGACCCGGAGGGCGTCCGCGCCGTCGGTGTGGCGGGTGACGCCGGACCAGGAGAAGGGCAGTACGGTGCCGGCGTCCGCGCGGAGCAGCCCGACCGCGTGCAGCGCGGCGTCCAGGGCCGCCGGGTGCACCCCGTAGGTCGTGGCGTCCAGTTCGGCGGGCAGGCCCACCTCGGCGTAGACGTCCTGGCCGGAGCGCCAGGCGGCGCGCAGGCCCTGGAAGGCGGGGCCGTAGTCGTAGCCCGCCTCGGACAGGGTGTCGTAGCGGCTCTCGACGTCGATCTCCTGGGCGCCGGCCGGCGGCCACTCCGAGAGCTCGAAGTCGGCGCCGTCGTCCTCGGAGTCGAGCACCGCGGCGGCGTGCCGGGTCCACGGGGTGTCCGCGTCGGCGTCCTGCGGCCGGGAGTGCACGGCCAGCTCCCGCTGCCCGTGGTCGGCCGGCGGCTCGACGGTCACCCGAAGCTGTACGGCCTCGCCGGGCGGGAGCACCAGCGGAGCCTGGAGGGTGAGCTCGGCGAGCCGTCGCGTGCCCACCCGCGCGCCCACGGCCATGGTGAGTTCGAGGAACGCGGTGCCGGGCAGCAGGACGGTGCCCCGCACGGCGTGATCGGCGAGCCACGGCTGCGTGTCGAGGCCGAGCCGCCCCGTGTACACCAGCCGGTCCTCCTCGACCAGTTCGACCACGGCACCGAGCAGCGGGTGCCCGGCCGAGGTCAGACCGAGCCCGCGGGCGTCGGTGGACGCGGGCTCCGGCTCCAGCCAGTAGCGCTGCCGCTGGAAGGGGTACGACGGAAGCTCCACGGCGCGCGCCCCGAAGGGCGTGAGGAGGGTGGTCCAGTCGAGGGTGACGCCGTGGGTCCAGGCTTCGGCGGCGGAGTGGGCGAAGCGGTCGAGTCCGCCGTTGTCGCGGTGGAGGGTGCCGACGGCGGTTCCGGTGTCGCCGAGGGTCTCGGTGATGCCGGAGAGGAGGACGGGGTGGGCGCTGACCTCGATGAAGACGGTGTCGGGGGTGGCGAGTCCGGTGACGACCTCGGTGAGCCGGACCTTGCTGCGGAGGTTGCGGAACCAGTAGGCGCCGTCGAGTGCGGAGGTGTCCAGGACGGTGCCGGTGACGGTGGAGTGGAAGGCGATCAGGCCCGAGCGGGGGGAGACGTCCTTCAGCTCGTGGGCGAGGGTGTCCTGGATCTCGTCGACGTGGGCGGAGTGGGAGGCGTAGTCCACGGGGATGCGACGGGCCCAGACCCCGGAGGCCTCGCACCGGGCGAGGAGTTCGTCGAGGGCTTCGGGCTGTCCGGCGACCACGGTGGACGACGGTCCGTTGACCGCGGCGACGGAGATGCGTCCCTGCCACGGCCGCACGAGCTCTTCGGCCTGCTCCTCCGGCACCCGTAGTGAGGCCATGCCGCCGCCGCCGGAGAGGACGCGCAGGGCCTTGGAGCGCAGGGCGACGACGCGGGCGCCGTCCTCCAGGCTGAGGCCGCCCGCTACGACGGCCGCGGCGATCTCGCCCTGGGAGTGGCCGACGACGGCGACCGGGTTCACGCCGTGGGCGCGCCAGAGGGCGGCGAGGCCGACCATCATCGCCCAGGAGGCCGGCTGGACGACGTCGACGCGGTCGAGACCGGGGGCCCCGTCCTCGCCGCGCAGGACGGCGGTGAGCGACCAGTCGACGAAGGGATCCAGCGCGGTCTCGCAGGCCGCGATGACACGGGCGAACTCGGGGGAGGAGTCGAGCAGCCCGGTGGCCATCCCGGCCCACTGCGATCCCTGCCCCGGGAACACGAAGACGGCCCGCGCGGCGGACACGCCGTTCTCTCCCTCGACCTCCCGGGACGCCAGGGCGTCCAGGCCCGCGAGCAGTCCGTCGCGGCCTTCGGCACCGGGGACGACGGCCCGGGACTCGAAGCTGGAGCGCCCGGTCGCGAGCGAGAGCGCGACATCGGCGGTACCGAGCTCCGGCAGCGCGCGTACGTGCGCTGCCAACTGCCCGGCCGCCTCGGCCAGCGCCTCCGAGGAGCGGGCCGAGACGAGCCACGGCAGGGTCGAGCCGTCCGGCCCGGGCGCCGTGTTCTCGGCCGGCTCCTCCACCGGGGGCTCGGCCAGGATGACGTGCGCGTTGGTCCCGCTGATGCCGAAGGAGGAGACACCCGCGCGGCGGACCCTGCCCTCGGTCACGGGCCAGGGGCGGGACTCGGTGAGCACCTCCACGCCGCCGTTGGCCCAGTCGACCAACTCGCTGGGCTTGCTGACGTTGAGAGTGGCGGGGAGTTCGCCGTGGTGGAGGGCCATGACCATCTTGATGACGCCGCCGACGCCGGCGGCGGCCTGGGAGTGCCCCAGGTTCGACTTCAAAGAGCCGAGTTGCAGCGGGTGTTCGTCGCGATCGGTGCCGTAGGTGGCGAGGAGCGCCTGTGCCTCGATCGGGTCGCCGAGGACCGTTCCCGTACCGTGCGCCTCGACGGCGTCGACTCCGGCGAAGGTGACGCCGGCGTCCTGGACGGCCGCGCGGATCACCCGCTCCTGCGCGGGACCACTGGGGGCGGTCAGGCCGTTGGAGGCGCCGTCCTGGTTGACGGCCGAACCGGCCACCACCGCCAGGACCTTGTGTCCCAGGCGGCGGGCGTCGGAGAGCCGCTCGACGACGAGGACGCCGACGCCCTCGGCCCAGGCGGTGCCGTCCGCGTCCGCCGAGAAGGACTTGCAGCGACCGTCCGCCGCGAGGCCCCGCTGCCGCGAGAACTCCACGAAAATGCCCGGTGTCGACATGACCGTCACGCCGCCGGCGAGCGCCAGCGAGCACTCGCCCGAGCGCAGTGCGTTGACGGCCAGGTGCAGGGCGACCAGCGACGAGGAACAGGCCGTGTCGACGGTCAGGGCCGGGCCCTGGAGACCCAGCGTGTACGCGACGCGGCCCGAGGCCACGCTCGACGTCGTCCCCGTCAGGCCGAACCCCGTGGCGGCCGCGCTCGCCTCACCCAGACGCGGGCCGTACTCCTGCGCGATGGCCCCGAGGAACACACCCGTCGACGACCCGTGCAGCGAACCGGGCGTGATCCCCGCCCGCTCCAGCGCCTCCCAGGACGTCTCCAGGAGCAGCCGCTGCTGCGGGTCCATCGCCAGCGCCTCGCGCGGCGAGATTCCGAAGAACGCGGGGTCGAACGCGGCGGCGCCGTCCAGGAACCCGCCGTCGCGCACGTACGACGTCCCGGAGTGGTCCGGGTCGGGGTGGTAGAGCCCGTCGAGGTCCCAGCCCCGGTCGGTCGGCAGACCGGAGATCACGTCGCGCCGCTCGGCGACGACCCGCCACAGCGCCTCGGGGGAGTCCACCCCGCCGGGGAAGCGGCAGCCCATGCCAACGATGACGATCGGGTCGTTGCTGCCCGCCTCCAGCTCGCGGACCCGCTGACGGGACTGGTGGAGGTCGACGGTCAGGCGCTTGAGGTATTCGACGAGTTTGTCGTGGTCCGGTGTTGTCATGATGGTGATGCCCCCGTAGGCGTTGTGGAGCCGTGCGTGCGCGGCGTGCGGGCATGGCTGCCCGTGCGGCGGTGCCGGAGCACGCCGCGCGCAGCGATCAGGACGAGAAGGGTGGGGGTCCGGCGGGGCGGACGCGGGGTCAGAGTTCGGTGTCGATGAACGCGAGGAGTTCGTCGACCGAGGCCGACTGGACGCGTGCGGAGAGGTCGTCGTCGGCGGCGGCCCGCTGGGCCGGGACCTGGACGGCCAGCGCCTGGAGCCGCCGGCCGATCTCGGCCAGGACGTCGTCCTGGGTGTCGTCCGGCAGCGCGCCGAGTGCCGCTTCCAGCTGGTCGAGTGCGACCAGGCCGGGTACGGAGGGCGAGGTGTCGGAGCCGGTCGGTTCCGGTGCGGTCGGGGCCAGTTCGGTGTGCAACCGGGTCACGACCGCCAGCGGTGTCGGGTGGTTGAAGAGGAAGGTGGCGGGCAGTCGCAGTCCGGCGGCGGTCTGTAGCCGGTTGCGCAGTTCGACGAGGGTGAGCGAGTCGCAGCCCATGTCCTTGAAGGGCCGGTCGGCGGGAATGCCGGACGCGGAGGACCGGCCGAGGACGGCGGCCGTCTGCACCCGTACGAGGTCGAGGAGCAGTTCCTCCCGCTCGGCCGCGCTCAGCACCCCGAGGCGGTCGCGCAGCGTCTCCGTCGCACGGGGCGCGGCCTCCGCCGGCGCCGCCTCGGCGGGCCGGGGCGCGGCCGGGGCGAGGTCCCGGAGCACGGTGGGCAGGTGGCCGCCCAGCGCGCCGAGCGCGGCCCGGTCGAGGGGTGCGGGCACCAGCGCGGCGGAATCCATGCGCAGGGCCGCGTCGAACAGGGCCAGGCCCTCGGCGCGGTCGATGGGCGCGAGGCCGGTCCGGGCGATGCGCACCCGGTCGGCTTCGGACAGGCCGCCCGCCATTCCGGCGGCGCCCGGCCGTCCCGCCGTGTCCGCCCACATGCCCCAGGCCAGGGAGACCGCGGGCAGGCCCCGGACCGCGCGGTGCTGGGCCAGGGCGTCCAGGGAGGCGTTGGCCGCGGCGTAGTTGCCCTGGCCGGCGCCGCCGATGACACCCATGACGGACGAGAAGAGGACGAAGGCCGCGAGGTCCTGGTCCGCGGTGAGTTCGTGCAGGTGCCGGGCCGCGGTGGCCTTGGCGGCGAGCACGGTGTCCAGCCGCTCGGGCGTGAGCGCCGTGACCACGCCGTCGTCGAGCACGCCCGCCGCGTGGACGACGGCGGTGAGCCGCACGCCCCTCAGGAGCCCGGCGAGGGCCTCGCGGTCGGCGGTGTCGCAGGCCGCGAGGGTGACCTCGGCGCCCAGCGCGCTCAGTTCGGCGGAGAGCTCCTCCGAGCCGGGGGCGTCGGGGCCGCGGCGGCTGACCAGGAGCAGACGGGGCGCGCCGTGCTCGGTGACCAGGTGCCGGGCGACGAGCCCGCCGAGGGCGCCGGTGGCGCCGGTGACCAGCACCGTGCCGTCCGGGTCGAGGGCCGCCGGCAGCATGAGGACGACCTTGCCGATGTGGCGGGCCTGGCTGACGTACCGGAAGGCGTCCGGTGCCCGGCGGACGTCCCAGGTGCGGACCGGCAGCGGGGTCAGCGCCCCCGCCGAGAGCAGCCGCAGGACGGCCGTGAGCATCTCCGAGATCCGCTCGGCCGGCTCCTGGAGCAGGTCGAAGAAGCGGTAGGCGACCCCGGAGTGGTCGGCGGCCACCCGCGCCGGGTCGCGCAGGTCGGTCTTGCCCATCTCGACGAAGCGGCCGCCGCGCGGCAGCAGCCTCAGCGAGGCGTCCACGAATTCGCCGGCCAGCGAGTTGAGTACGACGTCCATGCCGCGCTCCCCGGTGGCCGCGCCGAACGCGGCCTCGAAGTCCAGGGTGCGGGACGACGCCAGGTGCGCGTCGTCGAGGCCCAGGGCCCGCAGCGCGTCCCACTTGCCGGGGCCCGCCGTGCCGTAGACCTCCGCGCCCAGGTGCCGGGCCAGCTGGACGGCCGCCATGCCGACGCCGCCGGCCGCCGCGTGGATCAGGACGCGCTCGCCCGCCGCGAGCCCCGCGAGGTCGACCAGGGCGTGGTAGGCCGTCAGGAACACGATGGGCGCGGACGCCGCCTCGGCGTACGACCAGGTGTCGGGCATGACGGCGACCAGCCGGTGGTCGGTGACCGCGACCGGACCGAACGCCCCGGAGAACAGGCCCATGACCCGGTCGCCGACGGCGAGCCCGGTGACACCGGACCCGACCTCGGTGACCACACCGGCCCCTTCGAGGCCGAGCGGTCCGGGATCGCCCGGGTACAGGCCCAACGTGCCCAGCACGTCGCGGAAGTTCACGCCCGCGGCGCGCACCGCGACCCGCACCTGCCCGTCGCCCAGCGGCGCCAGGGCCTCCGGGCAGGGGTCGAGCGCCAGGTGGTCCAGGGTCCCGCGCTCGCGCACCACCATCCGCCAGGCGGATGTCCCGGCGGGCGGAACCAGCGCCCCGCCGGCCGTGGCCGGGCCGAGGCGGGGCACCAGCGGCTCCCCGTCCCGCAGGGCGAGCTGCGGCTCCGTGCCGAGCAGCGGCAGCGCGGTCCGGCAGTCGTCGTCCGACTCCACGTCGAGGAGCCCGAACCGGCCGGGATTCTCGGTCTCCGCCGACCGCACCAGACCCCACACGGCAGCGCCGTCCGGGTCCGCGTCGGCGTCCGCCGCCGTGGCGACGGCGCCCCGGGTGACGAGCACCAGACGGGACTCGCCGAAGCGGTCGTCCGCCAGCCACTCCTGGACCAGGCCGAGCGCGCGGTGCACCGGGAGCCCGCCGCCGGACGCCGGGGCGTCCGCGAGGGCGGTGAGCGGCGCGAGGACGACCGACGGGGCGAGCAGCCCCGCGTCGACGGCCCGTCCCAGCTCGGCGAGACCGGCGTAGCGGGGACCGACGCCCAGGTCGGCCGGGCCGAGGGCGACGGAGCGCGGCGCCTCCTCGCCGTCCGCGGTCACCGGCTTCCAGTCCAGCCGGTGGAGCGAGCGCGGCACGGCGACGGCGTCGCTCACCGGACGCAGGACGAGCTCCTCGATCTCGGCGACCACCGTGTGCGACGCGTCGAGCAGCGTCAGGGCCACGGCGTCCGGTCCGGTGCCGGTGATCAGGACGCGGACGGACCGGGCGCCGGGCTGGTGGACGGTCACACCGCGCCACGCGAAGGGCAGCAGTCGCCGTCCGCCGTCCTCCAGCGCGGTGATGACGATCGGGTGCAGGGCCGCGTCGAGCAGCGCCGGATGGACGCCGTACGAGGCGGCGTCGTTGACCGAGGCCGGGAGCGCGACCTCGGCGGACAGGTCGGAGCCGTGCCGCCGGGCGGCCCGCAGGCCCTGGAAGACCGGGCCGTAGGCGTAGCCGGAGGAGGCCAGCTCGTCGTAGCAGCCGTCGACGGGCAGCGGTACGCCCTCGCCGGCGGGCCGGGTCCCGGCGGTCGCGGGGGAGCCGTCGTGCGGGGCGAGCGCGCCGGTGGCGTGCAGGGTCCACGGTTCGACGGCGCCGTCCGGCGTCTCGGTGCGGGCGTGCACGGTCAGGGTGCGCAGACCGTCCTCGCCGGGCGCGGCCACGACGACCTGCACCTCGGTGCGACCGTCGGCCGGGATCACCAGCGGGGCGACCAGCGTGAGCTCGGCGACCCGGGGGGCGCCGGTCTCGGCACCCGCGCGGACGGCGAGCTCCAGGAACGCGGTGCCGGGCAGCAGGACCGAGCCGAGGACCGCGTGGTCGGCCAGCCAGGGGTGGGTACGGCGCCCGAGGCGGGCGGTCAGGACGGCCTGCCCGGACTCGGCGAGCTCGACGGCCGGGCCGAGCAGCGGGTGGCCCGCCGCCCCCTCGGTGCCGCGCGCGGTCAGCCAGTACCGCTCCCGCTGGAAGGCGTACGTGGGCAGGGGCGGCGTCCGGCCCGGGCCGAAGACGGCCCGCCAGTCGGGGCCCCGGCCGCGGACGTGCAGGGCGCCGAGCGCACCGGCCAGGGTCCGGCGCTCGGACCGGCCGCGACGCAGCACGGGCACGAATGCCAGCGCGTCGTCGTCCAGACAGTCCTGCCCCAGGGCGGACAGCACACCGTCCGGGCCCAGTTCGAGGAAGGTCCGCATCCCGAGGCCGTGGAGCGCGGCGAGGCCGTCGGACATCCTGACCTCGCGGCGCACCTGCCGCACCCAGTAGTCGCCGGTGACCTCGACGGGCAGACCGGTGACGGTCGACACCATGGGCACGCGCGGTTCCGCGTACCGCACCGACGCCGTGACGGCGGCGAAGGCGTCGAGCATGCCGTCCATGCGGTGCGAGTGGAAGGCGTGACTGACGACCAGCCGGCGCGTCTTGCGACCGGTGGCGGCGAACGTGGCGGCGACGTCCTCGACGGCCTGCACGTCACCGGAGACGACGACGGACAGCGGACCGTTGACGGCGGCGACGCTCACCTCGTGCCCGCGGTGCGCGATCAGCGCCGCGACCTCGTCCTGGGAGGCCTGGACGGCCATCATGGCGCCGCCCGACGGCAGGGCCTGCATGAGCCGTCCGCGCGCGGCGACGAGGGCGCAGGCGTCGGACAGCGTGAGGATCCCGGCGACGTGCGCGGCGGCGAACTCGCCGATGGAGTGGCCGAGCACGGCGTCGGGGGCGAGACCCCGGTGCTCCAGGAGCCGGTGCAGCGCGACCTGGAGGGCGAAGAGCGCGCACTGCGTGTTCTCGGTCCGGTCGAGCGCCTCGCCGTCGTGGAACATCACCTCGCGGACCGGCGGCATGCCGGGCTCGGAGGCGCGGGCGGCGTCGAGTTCGGCGCAGACCGCGTCGAGCGCCGCGGCGAAGACCGGCTCGGCCTCGTACAGCTCGCGTCCCATGCCGACGCGCTGGCTGCCCTGTCCGGTGAAGAGGTAGGCGAGGCCGTCGTCGGACCGCGCCGTGCCGACGGCGAGGGCGGAGTGCGGCTCGCCGCGGCCGAGCGCGGTCAGCGCCGCGAGGGCCTCCGTCCGGTCCTCCGCGGTGACGGCCGCGCGGTGTTCGAGGGCCGTACGGGTGGTGGCGAGGGCGCGGCCGAGGTCACGCGCGGACACCTCGCCGAGCGGACCGGACCCGTCGAGCGCGTCGGCGAGGGCGACGGCCTGCGCGCGCAGCGCCGGTTCGGTCCGGCCGGACAGCACCCACAGCGGGTCGGAGTCCGTGTCCCCGGTCCCGCCGCCGGGCGCTAGGGGCTCGGTGGGGGCCTCGGCGAGGATGACGTGGGCATTGGTGCCGCTGATGCCGAAGGAGGAGACGCCCGCGCGGCGGGTCCGGCCTTCGGCGGCGGGCCAGGCGCGGGGTTCGGTGAGGACTTCGACGCCGCCGTCGGCCCAGTCGACGAGTTCGGTGGGCTTGCTGACGTTGAGGGTGGCGGGGAGTTCGGCGTGCTGGAGGGCCATGACCATCTTGATGACGCCGCCGACGCCGGCGGCGGCCTGGGAGTGCCCCAGGTTCGACTTCAACGACCCCAGGAGGAGAGGCTGTTCGTCGCGTTCGGTGCCGTAGGTGGCGAGGAGGGCCTGTGCCTCGATCGGGTCGCCGAGGACCGTTCCCGTACCGTGCGCCTCGACGGCGTCGACCCCGGCGAACGTCACCCCGGCGTCCTGCACGGCGGCGCGGATCACCCGCTCCTGCGCGGGACCACTGGGGGCGGTCAGGCCGTTGGAGGCGCCGTCCTGGTTCACGGCCGAACCGGCCACCACCGCCAGGACCTTGTGTCCCAGACGGCGGGCGTCGGAGAGCCGCTCGACGACGAGGACGCCGACGCCCTCGGCCCAGGCGGTGCCGTCCGCGTCCGCCGAGAAGGACTTGCAGCGACCGTCCGCCGCGAGGCCCCGCTGCCGCGAGAACTCCACGAAAATGCCCGGTGTCGACATGACCGTCACGCCGCCGGCGAGTGCCAGCGAGCACTCGCCCGAGCGCAGTGCGTTGACGGCCAGGTGCAGGGCGACCAGCGACGAGGAGCAGGCCGTGTCGACGGTCAGGGCCGGACCCTGGAGACCCAGCGTGTACGCGACGCGGCCCGAGGCCACGCTCGACGTCGTCCCCGTCAGGCCGAACCCGGCGGCACCCGCCCCCGCCTCACCGAGGCGCGGACCGTACTCCTGGGCCATGACACCGGCGAACACGCCGGTCTGGGTCCCGCGCAGGGAGTCCGGGGCGATGCCGGCGCGCTCCAGCGCCTCCCAGCAGACCTCCAGATAGGCGCGCTGCTGCGGGTCCATCGCCAGCGCCTCGCGCGGCGAGATCCCGAACAGCTCGGCGTCGAACTCCGCGGCGCCCGCCAGGAAACCGCCGTCGCGGACGTACGTGGTGCCCACGTGCGCGGGGTCCGGGTCGTACAGGCCGTCGAGGTCCCAGCCCCGGTCGGCCGGGAAGCCGGAGATCACGTCGCGCCGCTCGGCGACGACCCGCCACAGCGCCTCGGGGGAGTCCACTCCGCCGGGGAAGCGACAGCCGATGCCGACGATCACGACCGGATCGTCCTCGCCGGTACGGGCCTCGGGGGCCGTCCCGGTCTCGTCCGGCGCGTCGGCGAGCAGCGCGGCCAGCCGGACGGGGCTGGGGTGGTCGTACACGACGGTGGTGGGGAGCGTGCGCCCGGTGGCGGCGACGAGCCGGTTGCGCAGCTCTACGACCATCGCCGAGTCGATGCCCAGCTCCTTGAACGTCCTCCGGGGTGCGACCTCGGCGGCGGACTCGTGCCCGAGGACGGCGGCGGTGTGCGCCCGCACGAGCTCCAGGGCGGCCGCGCCGGTCAGGGAGAGCGTCCGCTCGACCTCGGGGGCGTCCGCGGTGTCCTCGGGGAGCGCCGTGGCGGAGGGCCCCGGCGTCCGGGCGGTGTGGGGCCGTCCGGCGATCCAGTGGCGCCGCCGCTGGAAGGCGTACGTCGGCAGCTCGGCGCGGCCGGCCCCGGCGGGCGGGACCGGCAGGAGCGTGTCCCAGTCCACCTCGGCGCCGTGGCAGAACGCCTCGCCGAACGCGAGCAGCAGGCGCCGCGGCCCGCCCTCGCCGCGGCGCAGGGTGCCGAGCGCGGCCACGGGAAGGTCGGCGTCCTCCGCGGTCTGCTGCACGGCGAGCGCCAGGACGGGGTGCGGGCTCATCTCGATGAAGAGTTCGTGGCCCGCCTGGAGCAGGGACCGTACGGCGGGTTCGAAGCCGACGGGCTCGCGGAGGTTGCGGAACCAGTAGTCGACGTCCAGCTCGGAGCCGTCAAGCGCCGTGCCGGTCACGGTGGAGTGCAGCGGCACGGTTCCGGCGCGCGGCGCGATGCCGGCGAGCTCGGCGGGCAGCGTGTCCCGGACGGCGTCGACGTGCGGGCTGTGCGAGGCGTAGGCGACCGGGACGCGGCGGGTGCGGACGTCCTCGCCGTAGTGCGCGGCCAGCGCGTCCAGGTCGGCTCCGTCGCCGGCCACGACGGTCATGCCGGGCGAGTTGACGGCGGCGACGCTCAGGCGCGGGAATCCCGCCAGGTCCGCGCGGACCCGGTCGGCGGGCAGCGAGACGGTGAGCATGCCGCCGCCGCGCCCGGCGAGCGCGCCGAGGGCGGTGCTGCGCACGGCGATCAGCCGGGCAGCGTCGTCCAGCGTGAGGGCGCCGCTGACGGTGGCGGCGGCTATCTCGCCCTGCGAGTGGCCGACGACCGCGGCGGGCTCGACGCCCGCGGCCCGCCACAGGGCGGCGAGTCCGACCATCACGGCCCACAGCGCGGGCTGCACGACGTCGTCGCGGTCCAGGGCCGGGGCTCCGGGGCGACCGCGCAGCACCTCGGTCAGCGACCAGTCGCGGTACGGGCCGAGCGCGCGCTCGCAGTCCTCGACGACCTGGGCGAACACCGCGGAGCTGTCGAGGAGTTCGGCGGCCATGCCGGCCCACTGCGAGCCCTGGCCGGGGAAGACGAACACGGCCCGCCGGACGGGGGCGGGGGTGCTGCCGGTCACGGCGGCCTGGGTGACCCCGGAGTCGGCGACGGCGTCCAGGGCGGTCAGCAGGGCGGTCCGGTCGGAGCCCGTCAGGACGGCCCGGTGGCCGAAGGCGGTGCGGTCGTGGACGAGGGCGCGGGCGATCTCGGCGGCGTCGAGGTCCGGGTGCGCCCCGAGGTGCTCGCGGAGCCGGGCGGCCTGGGCGCGCAGTGCCTGGTCCCCGCGTCCGGAGAGTACCCAGGGAATTAATGCGGACGCGTGCGTTCCGTGGTCCCGTACCGGCTCGTCCCCGACGGTCGAAGGGTCCGTGCGCGGCGCTTCACCGAGAACCAGATGACAGTTCGTGCCGCCCATTCCGACCGATGTCACACCGGCGAAGAGCGGGGTGTCGGGATGCGGCCAGGGTCCGTTCTCGGTGACGGCGGCGAGTCGCAGTTCCTCGAAGGGGATCTGCGGATTCGGAGTCTGATAGTTGAGGGTCGGAACGAGTTCCCGCTCCGTGAGGCAGAGAATCGTCTTCACGAGTCCGGCAATGCCCGCGGCCCCTTCGAGGTGGCCGATGTTCGTCTTGACGGATCCGAGCCGGAGTGGATTTTCCGGAGAGCGGGAGGAGGAGAATACGGCGCCCAGAGCAGCGGCTTCGATGGGATCACCGACGCGGGTTCCCGACCCGTGTATTTCGACGTACTGCGCGCGTTCCGGCGTTATTCCGGCGTTAACCCAGGCGTCACGTATGACGCGCTCCTGGGATTTCCCGTCAGGGGTGGGGAGGGTGTCGCTCGCGCCGTCGCTGCCGACGGCCCCACCGTGCAGCAGACAGTGGATGCGGTCCCCGTCGGCGATGGCCCGACTGAGGAGTTTCAGCGCCACGACGCCGCCGCCCTCACCTCGCACATACCCGTTCGCCCGGGCGTCCAACGAGTAACATCGCCCGTCGGGCGAGAGGCTCCCGAAGGCCGCGAGGGCCTCGGTGCTCTCCGGCGCGAGGTTCAGGTTGACACCGCCCGCCAGCGCGGTCACGGACTCGCCGCTGCGCAGGCTCTCGCAGGCCAGATGCACCGCCACCAGGGACGACGACTGCGCGCTGTCGATCACCATGCTGGGGCCCTGGAGCCCGAGGGCGTACGAGACCCGGTTCGCGATGATGCCCCGGTGCAGGCCGGTCACCGTGTGCGCGGAGGTGGCCTCGGGCCCGGCCGCGTGGGTTACCGCCGCGTAGTCGTCGGCGATCGCGCCGACGAAGACGCCCGTGGCGCTGCCGGCGAGACTCCCCGGGACGATACCGGCGTCCTCCAGGGCCTCCCAGGCGAGCTCCAGCACCAGGCGCTGCTGCGGGTCCATCGCGGCGGCTTCCCGCGGGGAAATGCCGAAGAACTCGGCGTCGAAGGTGTCGACACGCGGCAGAAATCCGCCGGGACGCGGCGAACCGTCCTCCCGGACGCCGAGGTGGGCACGATCGGCGGGCGGTTCCGCGATCGCGTCGCGGCCGTTCCGGAGAAGGTTCCAGAATTCGGCAGGACCGGCACCACCGGGAAAACGGCAGGAAAGCCCGACGACGGCGACGGCACGGTCGTCCCCCTGGACGTGCGTCGGACGCGACGGCGCGTCCCCGACCGAATCCTTCCGGTTCTGGGCATGGCGGATCATGGTGTTGTTGCTCCCCCCGTGAAGCATGAACAACGGCGTTGCCGACTCGGCGGCCCTGCCGGACTCAACTCGTTTCGGACCCTAGCACCGAGGCGGCGCTCCGTAAACCAATGGCTGAAGCGGGGGGTTGGTATGCAAAACGAATGTGACGAACAATCCAGAAGACGCTTGTGCGGCCTTCTTGAGACGGCCGTCTCAGATATTTCACGGCGCATGGGCAGAGCCTCCCGGCCCGGTGACACCACCCTCCGGGACACACTGCGGGAGGGTACGGTCGGGCCGGGGCAGGAGGCCGGAGAGCCTGGGAGTTCAGTCCTCCTTCGCCCCCGGCTGCGCCTTGGTGAGGGTGCAGACGCCGTCCACGCACTGGCGCTCCAGGCGCCCCCGGGAGATGGTCTGGGCCAGGCCGACCATCCAGCAGGTGGGGCAGCCCCGGAAGGCGATGAGCGCCAGCGGGGCCGCGAGCAGGGTGGCCGGGCCGGCGACCGGCACCATGGCGATCGAGCCGATGATCAGCCCGAAGCCGATGACGCCGCGCGCCAGGTGGCGCGGGACGGACTTGCTCGCGAAGTTCGGCGCCGAGGACGGCGGGGTCACCGGGGTCACGACGACCGGGGCCTTCGCACCCTCGGGGGGCTTCACGATGTTCACGGTGTTCATGGTCGTGGGTCTCCTTCGACTGGTCGGTCGATGGCTCGATCTGATGGCTGGTCGGTCGCTTCCAGCGCGTCACGCAGCGCCGCACGTGCCCGGTGCAGCCGCGACTTCATCGCGGCGGTGCTCAGACCGAGCGACTGGGCGACGGCCTTGCCGGGCAGGCCCTGGACGTCCCGCATGATCAGGACCTGCCGCTGGTCACGCGGAAGCGCGCTGACCGCGGCCGCGATCCGCTCCACCTCCAGCCTGTACAGCACGGCCTCCTCGGCCGACGGCTCCGCACACGCCTCCGGTTCGGCGGATACTTCGTCACGTCGGGCGACGAGCATCCGCAGCGACCGGAGGCACTCGTTGCGCACGATCCGGAACATCCACGAGGCGAGCGCACCGGTGGCCCGCAAGGTGCCGATCTTCCGGTAGAGGATGATCAGCGCCTCCTGTGCGGCGTCCTCCGCGTCCTGCGGCGAGGCGCACAGCGATATGGCGAACTTGCGCACATGCGGCTGCGATTCCATGACGACGGTGGTGAGCGACGTGACGTCGCCGTCCTGAGCGGCCTTGATCAGCCGCTCGTCGGGCCAGGGGAAGCGTTGGTTCATGCGCTACTCATACCGGAAGGCGCCCCGCGCGCAGGCGCCGGTCAGCTTCGGCTCTTGTTGAAGCGCCGCATGAGGTGCCAGCTGCACGCACCCACGAGCACCACGCCGATCACGATGATGGCAGTCACCATTTTGCTGTTTCCTCCCGGTTACGCCGGCCCCGTTCGGCCGGTACACACATAAGAGACGGGGAGGTGCCCAGAGGATTCGGCTCTCGCCCAAGTTTTTTTCCGACCGCCCCCGAAGGCGCCTCCGGCGGCCCCCGCGACGGGGGCGCGGTCCGCGCCAGGGGGCTCGAATCCGGTCCTACCGGCGCCGCGCCGCGCCCCCTAGCGTCATCGCGTGACCAAGATGCTCGACTCCTCAGCGGGGCGCGCCGGCGCGCGGCCGCCCCTGGTGACGCGGCCCCTGCTGCTGCGCTTCGTCTCGATCGTCGGCGCCTCGACCAGCTTCTATCTGCTCCTGTCGGTCGTCCCCCTCTACGCGGAGGCCTCCTCCGGGGGCCGCGGCGGTGCCGCCGGGCTCGCCACCGGCGCGCTGATGCTGGCCACGGTCGGCGGCGAACTCGCCACCCCCCGGCTCGTCGCCCGCCTCGGCTACCGCCTCGTGCTCGGGGCGGGGCTCGTCCTCCTCGGTGCGCCCGCGTTCGCGTTCCCCGTCTCGGGCGGCACGGCGTGGATCGTGACGATCTGCGCCGTGCGCGGTCTCGGCTTCGCCTTCACGGTGGTCGCGGGCGGTGCCCTGACGGCCGCGCTCGTACCCGCCGAGCGCCGGGGCGAGGGGCTGGCCCTCGTCGGCATCGTCTCCGGGGTCCCGTCCCTGGTGGCGCTGCCCCTGGGGGTGTGGCTCGCGGCGCACGTGGGGTACGGGCCGGTGTTCGCCGCCGGGGCGGTGGCCGCGCTGGCCGCCGTCGTCTCGGTCCCGGGCCTGCCGGACCGCGAAGCGGCCGCGGGGCGCGGGATGGGGGTGGCGGCCGGGTTCCGGACGGGCGCGCTGCTGCGGCCCACGCTGGTCTTCGCGACCACGGCCCTGGCCGCCGGGATCCTCGTGACCTTCCTCCCGCTCGCGGTCCCCTCGGCCTCCGCGGGGGTCGTCGCCACAGCCCTGTTCGCCCAGACCGCGACCGCGACCGTCGCCCGCTGGGTCGCCGGCCGGCACGGCGACCGGCACGGGCCGTCCGTCCTCCTCCTGCCCGGCCTCGCCGCCGCGGCCGGCGGCACCCTGCTGACCGCGCTCACGCACAGCCCGGTCGCCGTCGTCCTCGGCACGGCCCTGTTCGGCGTCGGCTTCGGTGTCGTCCAGAACGTCACCCTGACCCTGATGTACGCCCGGGTCCCCGCCTCCGGCTACGGAACCGTCAGCGCCCTGTGGAACTTCGCCTTCGACGCGGGCATGGGCGCCGGGGCCCTGGGATTCGGGCTCCTAGCGGCCCGCAGCGGCTATCCGGCGGCCTTCGCCCTCACGGCCGCGGTGATGCTCACGGCGGTCCTCCCGGCCTGGCGCGACCGACGCACGGAGGAACCCCCGGAACCCCGGACCGCGCCCCGGTCCGAGGACGGGGACGAGGGGGAGACCGGTCCGGGGAACGGGGCACGCCGCACGGCCGTGTGATCAGGCCGGATCCGGGCGCGGCCGCGCGGTCACCCGGGGTTCGGGAGGGGGCTCGCGGTCACCCGGGATGCGGGTCCGGGCGCGGCGCCGTGGTCACCTCGGGTCCGGGTCCGGCTCTGGGTCCGGTGCCAGGTCCCGTACCGGTGCTTCCCCGTCGGCCCACAGCGGTGGCGGGGCGGGGGCCGGGCCGAGGGTGGTGGTGCCGGCGGTGCGGTGTCCGAGCCCCGTGCGGTACGCGTCGAGGGCCGCCTCCACCCGGCCGGTGCGGCGCAGCAGATCGCCGAGGAGGCGGCACAGATCGGCGAGGTCGCCCGCCGCACCCGCCCGCTCCAGGAGGCCGAGGGCCCGGACGTACTGCTCCTCGGCGGTCCCGGTGTCGTGGGCGTCCTCGGCGATGATGCCGAGGAGCCGGTGCGCCGCCGCGGCGTGGACGGCGCCGCGCTCCGGGGACAGGCCCCCGAGCCCCCCGAGCACGCCGTGCAGCAGTGCGGCGGCCTCTTCGGAGCGGCCCCGCCGGTGCAGCACGTCGGCGAGTTCCACGGCGACCTGGCTGCTGTAGAGCGAGGCCCGGTGCGAGGTGAGCACGGCGCGGGCGGCGCGCAACTCCTCCTCGGCCCGGGCGAGATCGCCGTTCTGGGCGTACACGTAGCCGCGCATCCAGCGGCAGTTGGCCAGTTCGGTGCGGATCTCCAGCTGGCGGTACATCTCGGCGGCCTTGCCGAGCGAGGCATCGGCCTCCGCGACGCGGCCCTCGGCGAGCAGGGTGCGGGCGACCGAGCGGTGCATCCGGGCGATCAGCGCCGGGTCCTCGGCCCGCGGGGCCAGCGCGAGGGCCAGTTCGGCGGCCTGGGCGGCGCGGGCCTGGGCCCCCATGTCCATGTAGGGGGCGATCACGGCGGTGTAGAGGAGAAGCAGCGCGTCGGGGTCGTGCAGCCCGGCGAGGTTGAGCTCGTCGAGCGTGGACTCCAGGAGGTAGACGGCGTAACGGAGTTCGCCCGCCAGGTAGTGGGCGACGGCACGGCCCCTGCGGGCCGGGACGCGGGCGGGCAGGGAGGACTCGGCGAGGAGCCGCTCGGCGTGCTCGAAGTGCTCGCGCGCGGCCACGAGGTCGCCGGTGTCGAGCCGGCACTCGCCGAGTCCGAGCCGCGCCGTGGCCTGCTCCTCGACGAGCCCGTGGGCCTCGGCCTCGTCGAGCAGAGCGCCGTACCGCGCGGCGGCCTCCTCCGCGGCGCCGTCGGCGAGGGTCCGCTGGGCCCCGGTGAGCCGGAGCCGCAGGTCGGTGGCGAGACCGGCGGGCCGGCCGGAGGCGAGCTCGTCGAAGGCGACGCCGAGCCGCTCGGCGAGATGGCGCAGGGCCTCGTCGGAGGGGCGTACCCGTCCCGCTTCCAGGGTGGAGACGTAGGCGGAGGTGTAGGCCGGCTCGGCGAGCTGGCGCTGGGTCAGTCCGCGCTGGGTCCGCAGCCGGTGGACCCGGCGGCCGATGGTCTCCGGGTCGTCCCGCTGTGCCATGCGCCCCATCATGTCAGGTCCCAGCCCGCCCACTTGGTCCTCCCGGGTGCCGAGGGCTTGTGCCCTCTCCTCTCGACGCCCTAGCTTAAGCGGCTACTTAAGCACAGTTAACCCGCTACTTGAGAGAGGTCGTCGTGCCCGGAACCAGATCAGCCCGCACCCGCTGGATCGCCTCCGTCGGAGCCGTCGTCACCGCCGCAGCCCTGCTCGCCGGGGCGCACACGGCGGGGGCGGCGCCGGTTCCCGGCACCGGCCCGGGGACGGGGGAGGCGCACGTGGTCGAGTACTTCGACGGCCCCGGCGGCACGCCCCGGCACACGACCGTCCCCGCCGAGGCGCCGGCCTCGATCGCCCGCCACCGGACGTCCGGCCCCGCGCCGGGGGGAGCGGCCGTCACGCCCGTACAGCGGACCGGTCCGGTCTCCGGGCGGCTCGACCTGGTGATCATGGGTGACGGCTACACCGCCGCCCAGCAGGCGGACTTCCACGCGGACGCCCAGGCCACGCTCGACCACGTCTTCGCCATCGAGCCGTACGCCAGCTACCGGGGGCTGTTCAACATCTGGCTGGTGGACGCGGTCTCCGCCGAGTCCGGCGTCTCCGGTGACCCGACCGCCGGCGTCGTCAGGAACACGGCGCTCAGCTCGTACTTCTTCTGCGAGGAGACGGAGCGGCTGCTCTGCCTGGACACGTCGAAGGTCACCGCGTACGCCAACCGGGCGCCGGCCTCCGACATCGTCTTCGTCATCGCCAACTCGGCCAAGTACGGCGGCGCGGGCTACAGCTTCCCCACCCCGCCGGACGGGGCGACGTACCACGGCGTCGCGACCATGTCCTCCGACAACCCGCAGTCGTACCTGATCGGCGCCCACGAGCTCGGCCACTCCATAGGCAACCTGGCCGACGAGTACCAGTACGCGGGCTTCGGCGCCTACCCCTACCCCTCGTCCGAGAGCGCCAACATCTCGGTCACCCCGGAGCTCGGCACGAGCAAGTGGTACCGCTGGCTCGGCGAGCAGGATCCGACCGGCTCGGTGGTCGGGACCTACGAGGGCGGCGACTACTACGAGACCGGCGTCTACCGCCCCACCAGCACGTCCCTCATGCGCACCCTGGCCTCCACGGACTTCAACCACGTCGGCCGCGAGGCGATGATCAAGGGCTTCTACACCTACGCGGACGCCCTGACCTCGACCGTCCCGACGGGCACCCGGGTCCGCCCGGGGCAGCCGATCGGCGTGCGGCTCGCCCCGGTGACCGGCCTGTCGGGCCTGAAGGTGACCTGGTACGTCGACGGCAAGCAGATCGCCCGGGCCACGGGTGACACCTCCGTGACCCCGGCCCGCCTCGGGGCCACCCGCAGCGGGCAGCGCGTCACGGCCACGGTCACCGACACCACGGCGGCGGTCCGCGACCCGGCGGTCCGGGCGGCGACGTCCAACTCGCTCACCTGGCGGGTGCGCTGACCCAGGGGCCCTCACAACGCGCGTGAGTGCGGGGATGGTTGACGAAAGGTCTGGACCAACCTACGGTCTGCTGGAGCGCGCGCCATGCCCAGGACCATCCCCCCCACGTCCCCAGGAGCACGCATGCCAGGCCCCCGGATCACCCGTGTCCTCGGAGCGGGACTCACCGCCCTGCTCGCCGCCGCCGTCCTCACGGGCCCGGCCGCCGCCGAGGCCGCCCCGCCCACCCGGTCCCCCTCCTCGGCCTCGGCCGACACCTGCGCCCTCAAGCCGAAGCCCGCCGGAAAGGTGCTCCAGGGGTACTGGGAGAACTGGGACGGCTCGGCCAACGGCGTCCATCCGCCCTTCGGCTGGGCGCCGATCGACGACACCCGCTTCGCCGCCCACGGCTACAACGTGATCAACGCCGCGTTCCCGGTGATCCGTTCGGACGGGACGGTGCTGTGGGAGGACGGCATGGACAGCACCGTCCGCGTCTCCACCCCGGCGCAGATGTGCAACGCCAAGGCGGCCGGTGCCACGATCCTGCTCTCCATCGGCGGAGCCGCCGCCGGCATCGACCTGAGCTCCCGCGCCGTCGCCGACCGCTTCATCGCGACCGTCGTCCCGATCCTTCAGAAGTACAACTTCGACGGGATCGACATCGACATCGAGACCGGCCTCGTCGGCAGCGGCAGCATCGGCACTCTCTCCGCCTCGCAGGCCAACCTCGTCTACATCATCGACGGCGTCCTCGCCCGCATGCCCGCGGGCTTCGGGCTGACGATGGCGCCCGAGACGGCCTACGTCACCGGCGGCAGCGTGACCTACGGCTCCATCTGGGGCGCCTACCTGCCCATCGTCAAGAAGTACGCGGACAACGGCCGCCTGTGGTGGCTCAACATGCAGTACTACAACGGCAGCATGTACGGCTGCTCCGGCGACTCCTACTCCGCCGGCACCGTCGCCGGGTTCGTCGCCCAGACCGACTGCCTGAACAAGGGGCTCGTCGTCCAGGGCACCACCATCAAGGTCCCGTACGACAAGCAGGTCCCCGGCCTCCCGGCCCAGCCCGGCGCGGGCGGCGGCTACATGGCGCCCTCGTCGGTGGCCCAGGCCTGGAACCACTACGGAGGCTCCCTCAAGGGCCTGATGACCTGGTCGGCCAACTGGGACGGCTCGAAGGGCTGGACCTTCGGCGACAAGGTCAAGGCCCTCCAGGGACGCTGAACCGCTCCGCCCCCTCGCCTGTTACCCGCTGGTAGGCAATGATGGTGGACGACCATCCACACGGCCGGGGGCTGACAGCGGTGACGACGTACGAGAAGACCAGGGTGCACGCCTTCCGGGACGACGCCCTGGGGGAGCACGACGCCGTCGGGCTCGCCGACGCCATCCGGCGCGGCGAGGTCGGCGCCGCCGAGGCCGCCCGCGACGCGGCCGAGCGGGTCCGCGCGGTGGAGGACCGGCTCCACGCCGTCCAGACGCATGCCGACACCCCGGCGCCGTCCGCCGCCCGGCCGGACGGCGCCTTCGGCGGCGTGCCGACCTTCGTGAAGGACAACACCGACCGGCGCGGCCTGCCCACCGGCCACGGCAGCGCGGCCTTCACCCCGGCACCGGCGCGACGGGACGCCCCCTTCACCCGCCAGTTCCTGAGCACCGGGTTCACCGTGCTCGGCAAGACCCGGCTGCCCGAGTTCGGCTTCAGCCCGAGCACGGAGTTCGAGCGGGCCGAACCGGTCCGCAACCCCTGGAACACCGGCCACTCCGCCGGCGGCTCCTCGGGCGGCAGCGCCGCCCTCGTCGCCGCCGGAGCGGTGCCGATCGCCCACGCCAACGACGGCGGCGGATCCATCCGCATCCCGGCCGCCTGCTGCGGACTCGTCGGCCTCAAGCCTACCCGCGGCCGGCTCGTGCCGAACGAGCAGAGCCGCCGGCTCCCCCTGGACCTCGTCGTCGACGGGGTCGTCAGCCGCTCCGTACGGGACACGGCCGCGTTCGTCGCGGGCGCCGAGGCGCACTGGCGGAACCCGAAGCTGCCGCCCGTCGGCCTGGTCGAGGGACCCTCCGGACGACGGCTCCGCGTCGGATTCCTGCTGGACTCGCCGAACGGCGTCGCCTCCGACGCCGTCACCCGGGAAGCCGTCACCGCGACGGCGACGACGCTCGAACGGCTCGGCCACGCCGTCGAACCGGTCGAGATGGCGATCGACCCGCGCTTCACCGAGGACTTCCTCACCTACTGGGGCATGCTGTCGTTCCTCCTCGGCACCACCGGCCGGAGCCTCGGCCCCGACTTCGACCGGCACCGGATGGACGGCCTCAGCCGCGGGCTGCGCACCACCTACCTGGAGAACTGGCACCGCACCCCGGGCGTGCTGCGCCGGCTGAAGCGCACGAAGGAGGCGTACGCGGCGGCCTTCCGCGGCTTCGACCTGCTCCTCACCCCCGTCCTGGCCCACACCGCGCCGGAGCTCGGGCACCTCGCGCCGACCGTCCCCTACGCGACGCTCATCGAGCGGATCCTCGCGTACGTCGCGTTCACCCCGGTGGACAACGTCGTCGGCACACCGTCGATCTCCCTGCCCGGACCCCTGGCGACGGACGCGGGGCTGCCCGTCGGCGTCATGTTCTCCGGCCGCCCCGGCAGCGAACGAACCCTCCTGGACGTGGCCTTCACCCTGGAGGCGGAGCGCCCCTTCCGGCGGATCCAGGACGCCTGAAGGCGCGGCGCGGGCAGCCCCCTGGGGCAACCGGTCGAATTCCGGCACGCGGCCGAGGCGCCGCCGCGTCCGGCGGCGGTGCTTCCCCTAGCCTCGGCCGGAACCACCGGCCCGACAGGAACAAGGGGAACCCCGTGCCCTCTCGCCTCAACCCGTACATCAACTTCGACGGCGACGCCCGTGCCGCCCTGGAGTTCTACAAGGAGGTCTTCGGCGGCACCCTGGTGCTCAACACCTACGGCGCGTTCGCCGACGACAAGGCGGGGGAAGCCGCCGACAAGATCATGCACGGCATGCTGGAGACGGAGAGCGACTTCACCCTCATGGCCGCGGACATTCCCCCCGGCATGCCGCACGACCCCGGCAACAACATCGCGGTGAGCGTCAGCGGCGAGGACACCGACGAACTCCGCCGCTACTGGGAGGGACTCTCCGGCACCGGGACCGTCTCCGTCCCCCTGGAGAAGCAGATGTGGGGCGACGTCTTCGGCATGTGCACGGACCGCTTCGGCATCACCTGGATGGTCAACATCACCTCCCGGGACGACGCCGCCTAGTCCCGGGCCTTCGGGCGGCTTCCCCGGCCGTCAGCCGCGGAAGCCGGCCGGGCGCTCGGGGGAGGCCCCGGCCAGGGCCTTGGTGACGGCGTCGACACCGCCGCGGAGCCCGTACACGGGCGTGTCGGGCTGCTGGCGCCAGGACTCGTCGATGCCTCCGGCGTCGACGGTGTCGAAGCCGAGCTCGTCGATCAGCGCGCGGACGGTGCTCTTGGCGGTCTCGTCGTCCCCGGCGACGGGCACGGCGAGGCGTTCCGGGTCACCGGCGGGGCGGGGCCGGTCCAGGAGGTCCTGCGCGTAGGTGCCGTTGAAGGCCTTGACCACCGGGTGGCCCAGGTGGTCCTGCGTCCACCGGCTCTCCGTGCGGCCCTCGTCCTCGATGCCGGCGATGCGGCCGTCGCGCTCCCTGGGGTAGTAGTTGCCGGTGTCCAGGACGACGAAGCCCTCGGCCGCTCCGTCCAGGACCTTCTCGGGCAGGTCGGGAATGTTCTTCAGGGGGATCGTGACGACGACGAGCTCGGCGCCGCGCGCCGCCTCGGTGACGGCGACGGGCGTCGCCCCGGTCTCCTCGGCGAGGGCCGTGAGGGTCTCGGGGCCGCGCGAGTTGGCCACGGACACGTCGTGCCCGAGGGCGGTGAGGCGGCGGGTGAGGTTGCCGCCGATGTTGCCGGCGCCGATGATGCCGATCTTCATGAGCTGTCCTTCGTGGGTGCGGGCGGACGGGATCCGGAACCGGGGCCACGAGCTCCCCGTGATCAGGCTGAACGCCGCGAGGGGGAGGTTTCTTCCGGCAGTCGGCCGAGCGGGTGACGGTAACTTTGGTCGTCGAACGGAAGCACGTGGACGCCGCGGTCAGGCGTCTGACCGCGACGGCGGCCGGAACCGCCGGATCGCACGGCGCGAGCTACGAGCAGATGGGCGCGGTGTGGGGCATCACCCGCCAGGGCGCCCGCAAGAAGTGGCCCGACGCCGTCGTGCGCACCCCCGCGACGGCGTCGGCCGCCCTCGAACTCTTCGGCGGCACGGCCGAACTCACCCTGGACCCCTCGTCCCGCCGGTGGACGTGGACCGGCCGGGGCGCCGACGGGGAGCACGGCGCGGCCGGAGCGGACACGGGATGCGCGACCAGGGAGGAGGCCGCCGCCCACGCGGGATACGCGACCAGGGAGGAGGCCGCCGCCCACGCGGGCGCCTTCCTCCAGGGGCATACCGCGCCCTGACGGCGCTGCCGGTTCAACAGCCCTCCCGGGGAAGGAACTTCGCCGATTTCTCGGCGAGGACGTCCGCCAAGAAGTCGGCGGCGTCGGGCCGCATCCGGGCCAGCGCCACCATCCCGGTGATCACGGCGTCCGCCACCTCCTCCTGGACGTGCTCCCAGGTGTGGCTGCGGCCCTTCCGGGGATTCGTCGCCCGGACGCCGATGACGGCCTGGGCGGCCTCGCCGACCTCCTCGGAGAGCTTGAGGACCTGGAGGGTCCACTGCTCCTCCGCCGACAGGCCGCGCCCGGAATCCAAGCGGGTGAACAACGCGGCGAGCGCACCGATCGTGTCCCACGACGTGTCGTCCCTCATGAGCCCTCCCTCGTCCGTACGTCACCGTGACCAACGATGAGGGACGGGGCCGGACACAGAAAGGGCGTGAGGAAAAGAGGCTCCGGGGCCGGTCAGCCGCCCTTGCGGATCTTCGCGGCCCGGCGTGCCTCGGCCGTCTTGCGGGCCTCCGCGGCGCGACGGGACTCGTTCTTGGCGCGCCCCGGGCGTCCCGGCACGGTGCCCATGCCCCGGAAGGCCGCGCCGCCGCGCTTGACGCCCTCCTGGCTCGGCGCGCTGCCGTCGACCGGTACGCCCGAGGGCTTCCGGGCGCCGGTGATCCGGGTCAGCTGGGCCTCGCCGGAGCGGACCTTGGTGACGGTGGGCCGGATGCCGGCCTCCGCCATGAGCCGGGCGACGTCCCGGCGCTCCTCGTCCGTGACCAGCGTGACGACGACCCCGGACTCCCCGGCGCGCGCGGTGCGACCACCGCGGTGGAGGTAGTCCTTGGCGTCGGCCGGCGGGTCGACGTTGACGACGAGGTCGAGCTCGTCCACGTGGATGCCCCGGGCCGCCACGTCCGTGGCGACCAGGACGGGGACCTCGCCGGTCCGGAAGCGGTCCAGGGTCCGGGTCCGCAGCGGCTGGGACTTGCCGCCGTGCAGCGCCGCGGCCCGCACGCCGCTGCCGAGGAGGTGCTTGGTGAAGCGGTCCACGGAGGCCTTGGTGTGCAGGAACATGATCACGCGCCCGTCGCGCGCGGCGATCTCCGTCGCCGTGGCGAACTTGTCGGCGCCGTGCACGTGCAGCACGTGGTGCTCCATCGTCGTGACGGCCGCGGCCGAGGGGTCGACGGAGTGGCCGGCCGGATCCTGGAGGTAGCGCTCGACCAGCTCGTCGACGTCACGGTCCAGCGTCGCGGAGAACAGCAGCCGCTGGCCGCCGCCGGGCACCAGGTCGAGCAGCTCGGTGACCTGCGGCAGGAAGCCCATGTCGGCCATGCGGTCGGCTTCGTCGAGGACGGTGACGGCCACCCGGTCCAGACGGCAGTCCTTGCGCTCGACGAGGTCCATGAGCCGCCCGGGGGTGGCGATCAGGACCTCGGCCCCGTCGCGCAGCGCACCGGCCTGCCGCCCGATCGACATGCCACCGACCACGGTCGCCAGGCGCAGCCCGAGTGCCCCGGCGTAGGGGGCGAGGGCGTCCGTGACCTGCTGGGCGAGTTCACGGGTGGGGACCAGGACCAGGGCGAGCGGCTTGCGGGCCTCGGCCCGCCGCCCGGCGGTGCGGGCGAGCAGCGGCAGTCCGAAGGCCAGGGTCTTGCCGGAACCGGTCTGCCCGCGGCCGAGGACGTCGCGGCCCGCGAGGGCGTCCGGCAGCGTCGCGGCCTGGATCGGGAAGGGCGCCTCGACACCGCGGCGGGTGAGCTCCGCGAGCAGGTCGGCCGGCAGGCCGAACGCGGCGAAGGTCACGGGCGCCGGGGAGGCGTCCGTGCGGGGCGTGGTGTTCATGCGGCACCTGGTCCGTCGGAAAGGTCTGGAAAATGCGACGGGCCGGAGCCCGCACCACGAGGGTGGGGCTCCGGCCGCGTCGGACGTGTCAACGTCAGGCGGGGAGGATGTTCTCCGCCTGCGGGCCCTTCTGGCCCTGTGTGACATCGAAGGTCACCTTCTGGCCTTCCTGGAGCTCACGGAAGCCGGAGGTGGCGATGTTGGAGTAGTGGGCGAACACGTCCGGGCCGCCACCCTCCTGCTCGATGAAGCCGAAGCCCTTTTCCGAGTTGAACCACTTCACGGTGCCATTAGCCATGTCAAATCTCCTTCGGGGCGTAGCCCTGGAACCCGCACTGTGCGGATCCCGGCGTCGCCGTGATGATTGCCCCGTCCGGAAAACTGCACCGAAAACACATCAAGTGCCTGACGATGTCGAATCGTCGAAGGCACTTGTCAGCTCAATGGGAACCACGACTGCAACTGATCACTACTGTAGCACGACGTCCCCGGCCGCGCACGAAGAATGTCCGATACTTCCGTATAGCCGAGAGTCGAGACCGGGCGGACGCACCGTGATCGGGCCCCCGGACGCCCCGCGCGGCCAGGACGAAGGTGACCGTGACGAGCAGTGCCCAGGCGCCGAACTTCGCGAGCGAGACGGGCTGCCAGCCGTCCAGCTGGTCGGGGTAGCTCCAGGCGCCGACGTACGTGGCCGCGTTCTCGGCGACCCAGAGGAAGAACCCGATCAGCACGAAGGAGAGGGCCAGGGGCATCCGGAGGTCGCTCCCGCCGACCCGGAAGCGGACCCAGGTCCCGGCCGTCGCGGCCAGCAGCAGCACGGCGAGCGCCCAGCGGGCGTCGGGCAGCCAGTGGTGGCTGAGGAAGTTCACGTACACGGCCCCGGCGAGGAGCGCGGTGATCCGGGGCCGGTAGCCGGTGAGCCGCAGGTCGAACAGGCGCCAGGCCCGGCAGACGTAACTGCCGAGCGCCGCGTACAGGAACCCGCCGTACAGCGGCACCCCGCCGAACTTGGTCAGGCCGTCCTCCGGATAGCTCCAGGAGCCCATCCGCACCTTGACCAGTTCGAAGAGGAGTCCGACCGCGTGGCAGCCGGCGATCACGGCGACGTCCCGGCCGGAGTCCCAGCCGACCCGCCAGGCGAGGACGGTGAGCCCGAGGCCGTACAGGAACAGCAGGTCGTAGCGGGCGACCGGGAGGTCGGGCAGCAGTGACGAGGCGGCGATGCCGCCGACGAGCGCGAGGGCGAAGGCGCAGCAGCGCGCCTCCAGGAGCGCGAAGCGCAACAGCTGACGCGTGCCGTTCTTGAACGTGTTCATGTCTGCGGGGACGCGGGGCGGCCCGCGATCGGTTCGCGGCCCGCGCGGCGCCCGGACGGAACGGCGGAGCGCCGCACCCCCGGACGGGAGGGTGCGGCGCTCCGCTTCGCTGCGCGAGGGGGGGGAGATCAGACCGCCGGGGACGGGAAGGTCGGGTACTCCACGCCGGAGACGTGCTGGACGACCCGGATGACCTGGCACGAGTAGCCGAACTCGTTGTCGTACCACAGGTAGAGGATCGCGTTGTCGCCGTCGACCTTGGTCGCGCCGGCGTCGACGATGGACGCGTGGCGCGAGCCGACGAAGTCCATCGAGACGGCGTCGGGGGCCGTGGTGAAGTCGATCTGGCGCTTCAGCGGCGAGTGCAGCGAGACGTCGCGGAGGTACTCCAGGACCTCCTCGCGGGTGGTCTCGCGGCCCAGGCGCAGGCTGAGGATGGCGATCGAGACGTCCGGGACGGGGACGCGGATCGAGCTGCCGGTGATCGGGGCCTTCAGGTCCGGCAGCGCCTTGGCGACGGCCGAGGCGGCACCCGTCTCGGTGATCACCATGTTGAGCGGCGCGGAACGGCCGCGACGGTCGGCCTTGTGGTAGTTGTCCAGCAGGTTCTGGTCGTTCGTGAACGAGTGGACCGTCTCCACGTGACCGCGCAGCACGCCGTACTCGTCGTCCATGGCCTTCAGCGGCGGGACGATCGCGTTCGTGGTGCAGGACGCGCAGGACAGGATCTGCTCGTCCGGCTTGACCGTGTCGTGGTTGACGCCGTGCACGATGTTCGGCACGTCACCCTTGCCGGGCGCGGTCAGGACGACCTTGTCGATGCCGGGGCGCAGGTGCTTGGAGAGGCCCTCGCGGTCCCGCCACTTGCCGGTGTTGTCGATGAGGATGGCGTTCTCGATGCCGTACGCCGTGTAGTCGACCTCGGAGGGGTCGTTGGCGTAGATCACCTTGATCGTGTTGCCGTTGGCGACGATCGTGCTGTTCGCCTCGTCGACCGTGATCGTGCCCTGGAACTGGCCGTGGATGGAATCCCGGCGCAGCAGCGAGGCGCGCTTCACGAGATCCTGCTCGCCGCCGCCGCGGACCACGATCGCGCGCAGGCGCAGACCGTTGCCCGAGCCGGCCTTCTCGATGAGGAGGCGGGCGACGAGGCGGCCGATGCGGCCGAAGCCGTAGAGGACGACGTCGCGGCCGTCACGGCGCTCGATCTTGTTCTCGCCGGTGGCGCCGGCGACGGCCTCGGCGGTGAACTCCGCGACCGAGAGACCGCGGTCGTCGGTCTTGTAGTCGGCGGCGAGCACACCGATGTCGATCTGGCAGGGGCCCAGGTCGAGGGTCGTGAGCGTCTGGAGGAACGGGAGCGTCTCGATGACCGACAGTTCCTCGCCCGCGATCTGCCGGGCGAAGCGGTGGGTCTTGAGAATGCTGACCACCGACTTGTTCACCAGGGAGCGGCTGTGGAGGAGGACGGTGACGTCCTGCTCCCGGTGCAGCTTCCCGATGATCGGGATCATCGACTCCGCGATCTCCTCGCGGTTGTTCCAACTGGTGAACGAGTCGTCATTGACAGTCACAAGATTATCTTTCGAGCTAGGCGGCGCTCATATGGTAACCCGCGGCCGGTTTGATCAATCAAGGGGTGCCGAACCGTACGATGGGACCGTCGGGACCGCCGCAGGCGGGCGGGCCCGCCTACCTTGATGCGGGGGCATGGTGGTGGAGAAGTTCGGGCTGCTCGGAACACTCGTCGTCCACGACGGGACGGAACCGCGGCCGGTGACCGGCCCCAAGGTCCGCGTCCTCCTCGCCGCACTGCTGCTCCAGGCCAACCGCACGGTCTCCCGGGACGCCCTCAAGGAGGCGCTCTGGGGCGACGCGGTGCCCGCCAGCGCCGACGCCGCCCTCGCCAACCACCTCACCCGGCTCCGCCGCGTCCTCGCCGGCGCGGGCGACGGGACCGAGGAGCGCCTGCGCACCGTCGCCCCCGGCTACCAGCTGGACGTCCACGAGGGCGAGCTCGACGCCGACGCCTTCGAGGCCCGGGTCCGCGCCGTACGCGGGGCGCACCAGGCGGAGGAGTGGGAGGCGGTCCGCCGCGAGACCGACCTCGCGCTCGGGCTGTGGCGCGGCACCCCGCTCGCCGACCTCGCCCCCTTCTCCGAGACCGAGGCGCCCGCGCTGCGGATCCACCAGCTCACGGAGGCGCGCCTCCAGGTCCTGGAGTGGAGCTTCGACGCCGAACTGGGCCTCGGCCGTCACCACGAGGCCGTCGCCCCGCTCACCGCGCTGGCGGCGGAGCACCCGCTGCGGGAGGGCTTCCACCGGCGGCTCATGCTCGCGCTGCACCGCTCCGGACGCCAGGCCGAGGCCTTCTCCGTCTTCCACCGGCTCCGCCGCGACCTGGTCGAGGAGCTCGGCACGGAGCCCGGCTCCGCCGTCCGGGAGGCCCACGCGGAGCTGCTGGCCGGAGAGCCCGCGCCGCGTCCCCGGGCCGCGTCCGTCCGCCCGCCCTTCCAACTGCCCTGCGAGGCCGACGCCTTCACGGGCCGGACGGCCGAGGTGGCGGCCGTCCGGGCCCTGCTCGGGGTACGCGGCGAGGGGACCGCGGAGACCGCCCCGGAGCGGCCGGCCCCGGGCGGCGACGGGGGTACGAGTGGGGCTGCGGGCGCGGGCTCCCGTACGGGCTCCGGCATCGCCGGCGGCGCACGCGCCGGTACAGGCCCCGGCCCCGTCGGTGTAGGGGCCATCGGCGGCGGGGGAGCCGACGGCGGGCCCGGAGGCGTGGAGTCCCGGACCCGGGCCGTGGTCATCTCCGGCATGGGCGGCGTCGGCAAGACCGCCCTGGCGGTGCACGTCGCGCACCGCGTCCGGGACGCCTTCCCCGACGGCGCCCTCTACGCCGACCTGCGCGGCTACTGCGTGGGCGGGGCGCGCACGGCCCATGAACTGCTCGCCCGGTTCCTCTCCGACCTGGGCGTCCACCAGGACACGCTGCCCGAGGACACCGACGACCGCGCCCTCCTCCTCCGCGCGGCGCTCGCCGACCGGAAGGTGCTCCTGGTCCTCGACAACGCGCGCAACGCCGCCCACGTGGCCCCCCTGCTCCCCGCCGGGGGGCAGAGCGCCGCCCTCATCACGAGCCGTCAGCTGCTCGCCGACCTGCCCGGCTCCGCCAAGGTGCCGCTCTCCCCGCTGCCCGAGTCCGACCAGCACGCGCTGCTCGCCGAGCTCGCCGGATCCGCCCGGGTGCGGAGCGAGCCCGAGGCGCTGGCCGACATCATGGCCGCCTGCGGAGGCCTGCCGCTCGCCCTGCACATCGTCGGCGGCCGGCTGGCCTCCCGGCCCTCCTGGCCGCTCGCCCTGCTGGCGAAGCGGCTCACCCCGCACCAGGGCCGCCTCGACACCCTCGCCATGGGGAACTTCGACGTCCGGCGCACCTTCGCCATGAGCTACCTGGCGATGCGGGACAGCGACCAGCCCCTGGAGCGCGAGGCGGCGCGGGCCTTCCGGCTGCTGGGACGGGTGTGGTCGGCGCACCCCGTCACGCCGCAGTCCGCCGCGGCGCTCCTCGACGTCACGGAGGCCCGGGCCGCCGCCGTCCTCGACGTCCTCGCCGACGCCCACCTCGTCCTCAACCCGGAGCCCGACCGGTACCAGCTGCACGACCTGCTGGGCGAGTACGCCGCGCAGCGCGACGAGGAGGACACCGAGGAGGAGCGGACCTCGGCCCTGGTCCGGCTGCTCTCCTGGTACGTCGCGGCCCTCGCGGCCGCGACCCTGACCGCCACCCGCGAGACGCAGTCCCCACCGCCGCTCGACGGGGCGGACGCGACGGGGTGGGCCCTGCCCGAGTTCCGGGACGACGACGAGGCGATCCGGTGGACCGCGAGGGAACTGCCGGCCGTCCGGGACGCCCTGACGCGCGCCGGGGAGCTCGGCCGCTCCGACATCGCCTGGCGCCTCGCGGTGGGCCTGTTCGGGCACGCGTCCACGCACTGGTGGACGGGGGAGTGGGACGCCTGCCTGGAGCAGGCCATGGGCATCGCCCGCGCCCACGACGACCGGATCGGCCAGGCGTGGCTGCACCGGCGCACGGCCGTCGCCCACGGCATGGCCTTCCGGAACGAGGCCTGCCTGGAGCACCTCAGGATCGCCCTCGGCCTCTTCACCGAGCGCGGGGACCGCGCGGCCCAGGCGTCGATCCTCGGCAACATGTCGGCGGTGTACCTCCAGGTCGGGGACTCCGAGTGGGCCCTCGTCCACGCCGAGCGCTCCCGCGACCTCTACCACGAGGTCGGTAACGCCCGCGGCGAGGCGCTCCTGCTGAGCCGGATCGCCGACGTCCGCAAGACGCGCGGCGAGCCCGGCCTCGCGGCCGCCGACTACCGCCGGGTCATCGAGCTGGTCCGCGGCAGTGGCCACGGGGTCTTCCTCGCCACCGCGCTCACCAACTACGGCGACGTGCTGCGCATCCTCGGGGAGCGGGACGCGGCCTTCGCGTCCCTGGCGGAGGCGCTCGCCATCCGGCTGCGGATGAACGACCAGGGCGGCACGGTCGACTGCCTCGTCTTCACGGCCCGGGCCCACCACCACTTCGGGGAGTGGGAGGAGGCCCGCTCGACCTGGGAGTCGTGCCTGGAGCTGGCGCGCCGGCACAAGCTGGCCAAGCGGATCGACGAGTGCCTCGAAGGTCTGGCGGCCCTCGCGGCCCGCACGCCCCCGGGCGGACGGTGACGGCCGCGCCCGGCGCCGGACACCCGGCCCCGTACGCCGTCGCCGGCGCCGCCGACGGCGTGCCCCGGCGCGTCCGGCTCGGGCGCGGTGTCCGTCACCGGGCCGGCGCGCGCCGCTCCCGGAGGCCGGCCAGGCGCTCCTCCAGGGCCGCCCGGCGCTCGGGCCACTCCTCGGCGATCAGGGAGAAGACGGCGGAATCGCGCAGGAGGCCTTCCTCGCCCGGCGCCCAGGACCGGGCGATCTTCCGCAGGACGCCCTCGAAGCTCGCGCCGACGGCCGCGATCGCCGCGCGCGAACGGGCGTTGCGGGCATCGGTCTTGAGGTCGACCCGGGCCACGCCCCAGCTCTCGAAGGCGTGCCGGAAGAGGAGGTACTTGGCCTCCGCGTTCACCCCCGTGCCCTGGGCGGAGGCGGCGAGCCAGGTGTAGCCGACCTCGACCGCGCACAGCCCCTCCCCGGAGGGCCAGGGGCGCGGGTCCAGGAAAGCGGTGGCGCCGAGCACCCGGCCGGTCGCGGGGTCGACCTGCGCGTACGGCACGACGAGGGCGTCGGCGGCCCGGCCGAGCTGCCCGTCGACGTACGCCCCGACCCCGTCCCGCCCCGGCACCCAGGTGAAGCCGTAGGCGTCCCGGTTCTCCTCCGCCGCGTCCGCCAGTCCGGCGGCGTGGTGGTGTCCCAGCGGTTCCAGCCGCACGAACGCGCCCTCCAGAACCGGCGCCTCCCCTGTGAAGCCCATCCGTCCGCACCCCGTTCGTGTCGCTGTCGAAGATCGTTCGATCGGTGGGCAGCGTCGCAGAAGGGGTGCCGGGCCCGCACCTCGATTCCGTACGCCGGTCAGCGGAACGCCATGCCGCGGAAGGTGTCCCTGACCCGGGCCAGCGGAGCGGGGTCCCGGGTGAGGCGGAGCCGGTTGGTGAGCAGGACGGCCCAGCGGTCCCGGGCCGGGGACACCCACAGGGCCGTTCCGGTGAAGCCGAAGTGCGCCCAGACGTCGTCCCCGGGCCGGGTGCCGGGCGCCGGATGCCAGAAGAGCCCGCGCGGCGGGACCAGCCCGCCGGTGTGGACGCGCAGCGACGCGGCCGTCCAGGCGGCGGAGAAGGTGCCGGACACGGGAGCGAGCAGATGGCGCAGGAAGCGGCCGGTGTCGGCCGTGGTGGTGAAGACCCCCGCGATCCCGCAGGCGCCGCCGAGCAGCCGGGCCGAGAAGTCGTGGACGGTGCCCCGCAGCGGGGCGCCGGTCTCCTCGTCGTACTCGGTGGGGGCGCACCGCTCCCCGGCCGCCGCGGGCAGCGGACCGTACCGGGTCTCGGCCATGGCGAGCGGGGCCCACACCCGGTCCCGCGCGAGCCGGGGGAGCGGCTGCCGGGTGAGGTGCTCGGCGAGGTAGCCGAGGATCAGCGCGGCCCGGTCGGTGTACGCCACGGCTTCCCCGGGCCGGTGCCGGAGCGGCTCGGCGAGGACGCCGTCACGGACGTCCTGCGGATCGGAGCCGTACAGGTGCCGGAGGTTGGCGCGGAGCGGCAGGCCCGCCGTGTGGGTGAGGAGATGGTGCGCGGTGACGCCGGCCAGCGGCCGGCCCACGGCCTCGGGCCAGTACGCCTCCAGCGGGGCGGCCGGATCGAGCTTCCCGGCGTCGACGAGGGTGCCGACGACCGCCCAGACCGCGAGGATCTTGGTGAGGCTCGCGACGTCGAAGAGCGTGTCCGGGCGGGCCGGCCGGCCGGGGTCCGCCGGGTCGAGCACCCCGACCGCACCGGACGACAGTGTGGCTCGGGCGTCGCCCACCGCCCACGCGGCGCCCGGGTACGTGCCCGCGCGCGCGGCCTCGCCGAGGAGCCGCTCGAAGGGGTCGCTGCTCTGGGCCACGGCGTGTCTCCGACCGTCCGGGGAGAGGGGGAGGCGGCCCGCCGGAGGGGGAGACGGGCCGCGCTCCGAAGACATGCCCCGGCGGTACGGGAAGACACCCTTCCGTCAGCGGTGATCGCCGCCCTGTCCGGCGTCCTGGCCGGGCTTCTCGGCGACCGGCTTGCAGGTGACCTCGTCGCGCGGGGTGTAGTGGGTCTTGTACGTCTCGCGCTTGACCTCGGTGCCGCCGTTCTTGAAGACCCGGTCCACCGAGATGTCGAAGCCTTCGAGGGGCGGCTGCGGGACGCAGGCCTCGCCGGTGCCCTCGCGCTTCGTCGGCTGCGTGAGGTGGGTGCGCGGGCCCGCGACGGCCTCGACGGAGTCGTACTTCTTCGTGCCGAGGAAGCTGACGGTGACCGAGGTGTCCGTGGCGCTCGCCTTGATGTAGATCGGCTTGCCCGTGTCGTTGCGGAACTTCAGGTCGAGCGAGCCCCAGGCGACGGTCGCCTCGCGGCCGGCCGGGTAGCGCTCGATGTAGAAGGAGTGCGCGCCGTGCTCGACGGGCTGGACCCCGGCGAAGAACATCGCGTTGTAGACGGTGGTGGCCATGGCGGAGACGCCGCCGCCCGGAGCCGAGCGGTACTGCCCGTCGAGGATCATCGTGCCGTCGACGAAGCCGTTGTCCGGGGTCCGTTCGCCGACCGTCTTGTTGAAGCTCCACACCTCGCCCGGCTTCACCAGCGAGCCGTTGATGAGCTCGGCGGCCCGGCCGATGTTCGTCGTGCGGTAGGGGGCGCTGGGGAAGTTCACGGTGAAGGACGACATCTGCTCCTTGATGCCCAGGCGGGCCAGGGAGCCGGAGCTCAGCTCGGGGTCGGTGACCTTGGTGGCCACCGGGGCCGTACGGGCCGCCTCGCCGGACTTCGTGAGCAGCGGGCGCACGGCGTCGCCCAGCGCCTTCGCGGTCACCTCGTGGCCCGCACGGCCCTCCGACTCCACGACGAACTTGCCGTCGCGCACGCCCAGGGACGCCTCCTGGGGCGCGTTCGTCAGCGCGGCGAGGGGACGCGACACGTCGGGGTCGCGCAGCAGGGCGTTCTCGTCGAGGGCGGCGGACAGGCGCCCGGCGTCGTTCTTCACCGTGAGGTGATCGCCGAGGGTGGCGGCGGAGATCCGCAGCCGCTCCCCGCCCGCGGTGAGCGTCACCGGGCCGGAGACGGCGGGCTTCGCGTACGTGTCGAGGAAGCGGGTCAGCTCGGCGGCGGGCAGCTTGGGCTCGGTGACCGAGACCGGGAGGGTGACCGCGGCGGCGCCGGTGGCGGCCGGGTAGGCCGCGCGCAGGGTCTCGGCGGCCTGTCCGGCGTCCAGCTTGCGTCCCGTCTGCGGCTGGGTCGCGACGGTTCTGCCCTCGCGGAAGGCGACGGATCCCTCGCGGACCGTCCGGTCGTTGCGCTGTGCCAGTTCGGCCACGGCGGCGCGGGTCTTGGCCTGGTCCTGCGCGTAGACCGGGCGGACCTCGCGCTCGCCGGAGGAGAAGAGCCGTCCGATGACGGTGATCGGGTCCCGGGAGGGGTCGGCCGCCTCGTCGGCGGTCCGGGCCACGTCCACGGTCAGACCCGCGGCGGCCGGATCCACGGTGGTGGCGCGGTCGCCGACCTTCACCGGTATCGGCGCCTTCCAGGAGGCCGGGGCGGCGGCCGTCAGCTTCGCCTCGGCTTCGGCGCGGCTCATGCCGCCGATGTCCACGCCGGCGACCCGGGTGCCGGCGGATATGTCGTCCCCGGTGGCCAGGAGCCCCGCCACGTACAGGCCGCCCGCGGCGACCGCGACCACACCCGTCGCGATCGCCGCCGTCCTCAGACGCGGACGGCGCCCCTCGCGGGGCGTCGGGGCATGGTCGGTCGTGGAGCGGGGCACGCGCTCTCCCGGGGCGTCGAGGAAAAGGGCAACCCCACGACGGTACGCCGAAAGAGTGAGTTCTGTACATAAGGGCCGTTTGACCTGTGGAGATACGGAGCGGGGCAATCCGGGCACGCAGGGTGCGGCCGGACGGGGACGCGGGACGGCTGGGGAAGGGACGGGGCCCCGGCCGACCGCGTGGACGCGGGACCGACCGGGCGAGGGGACGTAGGAGGGCCGGGCGAGGGGGACGGGGGGCCGGCTGACCGTGGACGCGGGACCGGTCGGGCCGCGCGGCGCGGGACGGCGGACCGGTCACCCCGCTCCGTACCGGCCCGGAACACGGCCCCTAAGCTGGAGCGATGCCTGCCACCCCCGGCCCCGGGCACTCCGGGCCCCAGTCCGTCGACCGGGCCCTCGCCGTCCTCGACGCCGTCGCCGACGCGGACCGGCCCGTCGGGGCGAAGGCGCTCGCCCGTGACCTCGGCTGCGCCCTCTCGACCGTCTACCACCTCACCGGGCCCCTGCTCGCCCGCGGCTATCTCGTCCGCACCGCCGAGGGGTACGCCCCCGGCCCCCGGGTCCCCGCCCTGCACCGCTCCCACCAGCGCCACCACGGGCTCGGCGTCGGCACCGGCGACCTCCTCGGCCGGCTGCGGCGGGCCACCGGCGCCGAGGCGTACCACACCGCCTACCGCGACGGCCTGATCACCGTCGTCGACACCACCGCCCCGGTCACCGACACCGGTCACCCCTTCGCCCCGGGCCCCGAGCGCCGGGCCCACGCGACCGCCCACGGCAAGGCGCTGCTCGCCGCGCTGCCCCGCCCCCTGCGCCGCCGCTATCTGGCGGAGCACGGCATGGCCCGCCTCACCGAGCGGACCATCACCGGCGCCGAGCGGTTCGAGGCCGAGGTGGACCGCGTCCGCGGCCAGGGCTTCGCCGTGTCCGTCGGCGAGGCCGATCTCGCGTACACCTGCCTCGGCGTCGCCCTGCCGGAGCGCGGCGACGGCATCGTGCACGCCCTGTCCGTCTCCCTGCCCACCGCCGAGTTCGGGCGACGGCAGGGCGAGATCCGGGCCGCGCTCGCCCGGGCCGTCCCCGGCTTTCCGACCCTGCCGGAATCCTGAGCCGCCCCGCTCGCCCTCCGGCCGTCGGCAGCGCACTCTGGACGCATGATCTTCATCGCCGTCCGATTCACCGCCCGCCCCGACCACGCCGACCGCTGGCTCGACCTGGTCGACGACTTCACCCGCGCCACCCGCGCGGAGCCGGGGAACCTCTTCTTCGACTGGTCCCGCAGCGTCGACGACCCGAACGTCTTCGTCCTCCTGGAGGCCTTCGCCGACGCGGAGGCCGGTGCCGCCCACGTCGCCTCCCCGCACTTCACCGCGGGTCTCGCCGCCATGGCGGGGGCCATCGCCACCACCCCCGAGATCATCAACGTCGAGGTCCCGCAGCAGGGCTGGGGCGCCATGGCCGAGCTCTCCCCGACCGGTTCCTGAGCCTCCCCCGGCAGCCGGGGCGGGTCTCTCCCCGAGCGGCCTCCGAGGCCTGACCGGGCAGTCGGGGCGGGACCTCCCGACCGGTACCCGAGCCTCCCCGACACCCTGGGCGAGAGCCCCGCTCCACCGGTCTCCGTGCCTCCCCCGGCACCCCCGGCGGTCGCCGTCCCGCCTGATAGGTTCGCGTGCACACGCAGGCGGGGCGGCGGCCCGAGGGGAGAAGCGGCACATGGCGGCGAGCGGGCGACAGACCGGCAGGCCCACCCTGGAAGAGGTCGCGGCCCGGGCCGGAGTCGGCCGGGGGACCGTCTCCCGGGTCATCAACGGCTCCCCGAAGGTGAGCGAGCAGGCCAAGGCCGCCGTCGAACGGGCCGTCGCCGAGCTCGGCTACGTGCCCAACCGGGCCGCCCGCGCCCTCGCCGGAAGCCGCACCGACGCCGTCGCCCTGGTGATCCCCGAGACCGAGGCGCGGCTCTTCGCGGAGCCGTACTTCCTCGACATCATCCGCGGCGTCAGCACCGAACTCGCCGACGCCGACAAGCAGCTGCTCCTCACCCTCGTCCGCAGCGAGCAGGAGCGGCAGCGCTTCGAGCAGTACCTCGCCGCCCAACGCGTCGACGGCGTGCTCCTCGTCTCCGTGCACGCCGACGACCCGCTGCCCGACCAGGTCCGCGCCCTCGGCCTGCCCGCCGTCCTCAACGGCCGCCGCACCGAGGCCGAGCGCGTCGCGTTCGTCGACTCCGACAACACCGGCGCGGGCCGGACCGCCGTCGCCCACCTCGCCGCCCGCGGCCGCCGCGCGATCGCCACCGTCACCGGTCCCCTCGACATGTACGTGGCCCGCTGCCGCCTCGACGGCTACCGCGAGGGCCTGACCGGGGCCGGACTCGCGCCCGACGAGACGCTCGTCGCCACCGGGGACTTCACCGAGGAGGGCGGCCGGCGCGCCATGCGGGAACTCCTCGGCCGGCGCCCCGACCTGGACGCCGTCTTCGCCGCCTCCGACGTGATGGCGGCGGGCGCCCGGAGCGTGCTGCGCGAGGCGGGCCGCCGGGTCCCCGAGGACGTCGCCCTCGTCGGCGTCGACGACTCGGCCGTGGCCCGGCACATGGACCCGCCCCTGACCACCGTCCGCCAGCCCATCGAGGAGATGGGCCGCACCATGGCCCGTCTGCTGCTCCAGGAGATCGCGTCCCCGAGCGGCCCGGACGAGCAGCCCCGCCGGATGCTGCCCACCGAACTCGTGGTCCGCGCCTCCTCCTGACGCCGGACTCCCGCCCCCGGGCGCCGAGATGCAGCCCACCCCGGCGCCCCGGAGAATGGACCCCGTACGGGGTCCCTATCCGCGACCAGGGCGCTACCGACGGCGTCCGACCCGGCAAGGGGGCACAGGATGCCGCAGCGCGAGCCGATCCGGACGCACACCATGTCCGGGACACTGCGCCGCTGGACCCTGGTGTACCTCGTGATCGTGACCGGTCTGACGGTCGCCTACCTGAACTACCCCGACCGGCACACCATCCTCTGGGCGCTGATCGGTCTCAGCGGCGTCGTCGCCATCCTCATCGGCGTCCACCTCCACCGGCCCGCCCGGCGCTGGCCCTGGATGGTGCTCGCGGCGGCCAACCTCACCTTCGTGGGCGGCGACACCGCCTACAACGCGCTGGAGGCCTTCTTCGGGCAGACCCGGCCCTTCCCGTCCGTCGCCGACGCCCTCTACCTGGTCACCTACCCGCTGTTCGCGATCGGCCTGCTCGGATTCATCCGCTACCGGACCGTGGGCCGCGACCTCGCCGTGGTCCTCGACGCCCTCATCCTCACCTCGGGCCTCGCGCTGCTCTGCTGGGTCCATCTGATCAACCCCCTCGCCAGGAACGAGGACATGACCTGGACCGAGAAGGCCATCTCCATCGCCTATCCCCTCGGCGACGTGCTGATGCTGGCCATGCTCGCCCGGCTCCTCGTCCCCGGCGGGCTGCGCTCCCGGTCCGTCCAGCTCCTCACCCTCGGCACCTGCGGCATCCTCGCCTCCGACGTCATCTACAGCGTCCTCCAGCTGAAGGGCACCTGGCAGGTCGGCACTCCCTGGGACCTCGGCTGGGTCGTCTTCTTCACCGCCTGGGGCCTCGCCGCCCTCCACCCCTCCATGACCGGCCTCACCGAGCGCGCCCCCGAACCGGCCCCGCGCATCGCCGAGCGCCGTCTCGCCCTGCTCGCCGGCGCGTCCCTCGTCGCCCCCGCCCTGCTGCTCTTCCAGTCGCTGCGCCACGAGGAGAGCGAGGACATCGCCGTCATCGCGATCTTCTCGGCGATCATGTTCCTGCTGGTCCTCGCCCGGCTCTGGGGCATGATGAACGACCACGGCAAGGCCGAGGCGCGCGAGCGCAGCCTCCGGATCGCCGCCGCCTCCCTCGTCGCCGCCCTCAGCCCCCGCGAGGTCGCCGGAGCCGTCGAGACGGCCTCCGCCACCCTCTTCGGCCCCGGCACCTCCCACCGGGTGCTGCTCCTGACCCGGGACCGCCGCGGCGGCCTCACCGCGGTGCCCACGGCGGAACACCCCTGGAGCTGCCGCACGGACGCGCTGATCCGGCCCCGCGGCACCGACTGGTCGGAGCTCGTCACCGACGGCGCCCAGTTGCTTCCACTCACCCGGCTCGATCCGTCCGTCGCCGCCGAGATCACGCCCGAGACCCACGTCCTGCTCTGCCCCCTGGAGCTCCAGACCCCGGACGGACGCGAACCGCTCCTCGGCATCCTGCTCCTGGGCGGGCCCGAGAAGAAGCTCGCGGAGATCTCGGGCCCCGCCCAGTCCCTCGCCTCCCAGGCGGCCCTCGCCCTCGAACGCTTCGAGCTCAGCGAGGAGGTCAACCGCCGCACCAGCGAGGCCTACTTCCGCACCCTCGTCCACAACACCTCGGACGTCATCCTGATCGTCGACGACGACGACACCGTCCGGTACGCCAGCCCCTCGGCCGAGACCATGTTCGGCCGCTCCCCGCTGCCCGGCACCCCGCTCACCGACCTCGTCGCCCCGTCCGACACGGCCGGCGCCCTGCGCCTCGTCGCCGACGCGCGCGCCCGCGGCGCCGCCGACGCCCGGGACGACTGGAGGCTGCTGCACGGCGGCTCCGACGAGCTGGAGGTCGAGGTCCGGTGCAGCAACCTCCGCGACGAGCGCACCGTCCACGGCCTCGTCCTCACCCTGCGGGACGTCACCGAGCAGCGGAAGCTGGAACGGGAGCTGACCCACCGGGCCTTCCACGACTCCCTCACCGGGCTCCCCAACCGGGTCCTGCTCCTCGAACGCATCGAGCGTGCCCTGCTCCGGGGCCGCCGCGAGTCCACCCTGACCTGCATGCTCTTCGTCGACCTCGACGACTTCAAGGTCGTCAACGACACCATGGGGCACTCCGTCGGCGACGAACTGCTCGTCGCCGTCGCCCGCCGCCTCACCTCGGTCCTGCGGCTCACCGACACCGCCGCCCGGCTCGGCGGCGACGAGTTCGCCGTCCTCATCGAAGGAGCCCGCGAGCCCCGCGACGCCGAGGCCCTCGCGGCCGAGATCGTGCACACCCTCAGCCAGCCGTTCCACCTCACCGACGGCGCCGTCTCCGTGTCGACCAGCGTCGGCATCGCGACCGTCCTCGACAGCGCCCACGCCGAGGAACTCCTCGGCCACGCCGACCTCGCCCTCTACGCCGCCAAGGCCGCAGGCAAGAAGCGGTGGCGGCTCTTCCACCCCGAGCTGCACTCCCGGCTCGTCGCCCGCCACGAACTCCAGGCGGGCATGGACACCGCCATCACCGACCACGCCTTCGCCCTGCGCTACCAGCCCATCGTCGAGGTCGACGGCGGCGCCCCGGCCGGTTTCGAAGCGCTGATCCGCTGGCCGCACGCCCGGCGCGGCATGGTCCCGCCCGACCAGTTCATCACCCTCGCCGAGGAGAGCGGCCACATCATGCCGCTGGGCGCCTGGGTCCTCGAACACGCGGCGCTCGACATCGCCCGCTGGCAGCGCTCCCACCCCCGCCGCACCCCGCTGCGCGCCAACGTGAACGTCTCCGCGCGGCAGTTCCGCGACCCCGGGTTCCTCGACGAGGTGCGGCGCGCCCTGCACTCCTCCGGGCTCGCCCCCGGCTCGCTCGTCCTGGAACTCACCGAGAGCGTCCTCATGCGCAGGGACGCCCAGATCAGGACCACCATGGCCGCCCTGAAGGAGCTCGGCGTGGCCATCGCCATCGACGACTTCGGCACCGGCTTCTCCTCGCTCAGCTATCTCCGCGAGTTCCCCATCGACGTCCTCAAGGTCGACAAGTCGTTCATCGACGACATCACCACCGACCCGCAGCAGGTGGCGCTCGTGGAGGGCATCGTGCGCATCGCCGACGTCCTCGGCCTCCAGGTCGTCGCCGAGGGCATCGAGCACGAGGAACAGCGGTCGCTGCTCGCCGAGATGGGCTGCCAGTACGGCCAGGGCTACCTCTTCGCCCGCCCCATGACCGCCCACCAGGCCGACTCCTATCTGCACCACGCCCCGTCGAGGGCGGCCGGACCCGCCGCCCGGCCCCCCGACCGGCCCGTCGTCCGGCTCGCGGGATCCACGCCCGCCGTCCCCACCGTCCGGCCGCCGCGCGAGCCCCGCTGGCGGGACCTGCAACACCTCCAGCGGACCAGCCTCATGTGCGACGCCGTCATCGACGAGATCGACGGCCGCCGCATCCGCGTCGGCGACGACTGGCTCGTCGACTTCGCCTCGTGCAACTACCTCGGATTCGACCTGGAACCCGAGATCATCGACGCCATCGGACCCGAGGTCCACCGCTGGGGCACCCACCCCAGCTGGTCCCGGCTCATCGGCAGCCCGCGGCTCTACCCGCGCATCGAGGAGCGGCTCACCGAACTGCTCGGCGCCCCCGACACCCTGCTGCTGCCCACCATCACCCTCATCCACCAGTCCGTCATCCCGATCCTCGCCGGCACCGGCCAGGTCTTCGTCGAGGCGCAGGCCCACCGCACCGTGTACGACGGAGCGGTCGGGGCCCGCGGGCAGGGCGCCGAGATCCACCGCTTCCACGCCGACCGGCCGGACGAACTGGCCTCGCTGCTGCGCGGCGCGCCCGCCGACGCCGCCCGGCTCGTCTGCATGGACGGCGTCAACAGCATGACCGGCAACTACCCCGACCTGCCGCTCCTGGCCCGCGTCTGCCGGGAGAACGGCGCCCTGCTGTACGTCGACGACGCCCACGGCTTCGGTGTCATCGGCGAACGCCGCCCCGGCGAGAGCAGCCCGTACGGCTCGCGCGGGAACAGCATCGTCCGCCACTTCGGCGAGACCTACGACAACCTGGTCCTCGTCGGCGGCTTCTCCAAGGCCTTCTCCTCGCTGCTCGCCTTCCTCGCCGTACCGAAGCGGCTCAAGGACCACCTCAAGGTGGCGGCGGCCCCCTACCTGTACTCGGGCCCCTCGCCGACCGCCTCGCTCGCCACCGCCCTCGCCGGACTCGACCTCAACGACGAGCGCGGCGACGAGATCAGGGCCCGTCTGCACCGGATGACGGCCCGTGTCCTCGCGCACGTGCGGGCGCTCGGCATCGACACCCCCAACACGGACGGCCTGCCGATCGTCGAGATCCCGCTCGGCGACGCCGCGGACCTGGACGCCGTCGCCGCCTTCCTCTGGGAGAAGGGCGTCTACGTCACCCTCGCGTCCTACCCGCTGGTCCCGCGCGACCGGGTGGGCTTCCGCGTCCAGGTCACCGCGGCCAACACCGACGAGGAGATCGAGCAGCTGTGCGCCGCCCTCACGGAGCTCGCCGCGCGCTTCGCCCTCCAGTCCGCCGCGACCACCCGTCCCGTCACCGCGGGAAGGACGGCGGAGGAGTGAGGGACCGCCGTCCGCCGGTCCCGCGGGCGAGGGACCCGCTCCGCCGCAACCGGGACGCCGACTGGGACGCCTGGCCGGTCGACGCCTACCTCGCCGAGAACTACCGCCTGCTCCACCCCCTGGACGTCGGCGTCATCCGCCACCACGCGGCCGTCTACCGGCGGTTCGCCCCCGGCAGCCTGCCGCGCACCCTGGAACTCGGCGCGGGCCCCAACCTGTACCCGCTGATGCTCGCCGGGGCCGCCAGTCTCCGGATCGACGCCCTCGAACCCGGCGCCGCCGGCGTGCGCTACCTGCGCGCCCAGCTCGACCACGGCGTCGACGACAGCTGGGAGCCCTTCTACGCCCTGTGCCGCTCCCTCGACCCCGCCCTCCCGGAGCGGTCCGCCGAGGCGCTGCGACGGGTGCGCGTCCGGCGGGGCACCGCCGCCGACCTGGAACCGGGGAGCTACGACCTCGCCTCGATGAACTTCGTCGCCGAGAGCGTCACCGAGGACGCCGAGGAGTTCGCCGCCCTCTGCGGGGCCTTCGTCGCAGCCGTGCGCCCCGGCGGCACCCTCCTCGCCTCCTTCATGGAGCGCATGCCGAGCTACCGCATCGGCACCGGCCCGGTCTGGCCCGCCTGCCCCGTCGACGAACACGCCCTGCGGGCCGTGTTCGCCCCCCGCACCACCGGCCTGCGGATCACCCGGCTCGCCAAGGACCCCACCCTGCCCGAGTACGGGGACAGCGGCGTCCTGCTGCTCACGGCCGAACGGCCCGCCGCGCCCGCCGCCTCCGCCGCACCGGGTCAGGGGTGACTCCGGATCGTCTCGGCGTACCGGTCGAGCGAGGAGCCCGGCGTCCCGTCGTACAGGTTCCGGTCGAAGGCCCACATCATGCCCTCCAGCCCGCAGGACGCCATCTGCCGGTACGCCGTGTCGGTCACCCCGTCGTGGTAGGGGGCGATCTGCGGCCCCGCGCTCTCCCCGGCCAGCCGGGTGAAGCCCGCGCTCCGGGCCACCGCCGTGACCCAGCGCGCCGACGACCAGGCGCGTACCGCCGCGTCGTCCGGCGCCGACACGTCGACCCGGGCGTCGCCGGGCGCGCAGCCGTCGTCCTCGGGCGTGCCCGTGCCGTCCACCAGGGCGGTGGTGACGATCCGTACGGTGTCCCGGTGCTCGACCCGGCCCAGGGTCAGGAAGTAGCCCGCCCCGCGGCCGACCAGCCCGATCGCGGGAGAGCCGGCCAGCCGGGCGCCGACGGCCGCCCGCAGGTCGGAGGGGTAGAAGCCGGCGCCGGGCACGAGCACCTTGAGCCGGCCCCGGTAGCCGAGCGAGGTGTACAGGTCGATCTGCCAGTTCACGGCCCCGGCGAGGGCTCCCTCGTACCAGGCGTACCAGCGGGCCACGTCCTCGGAGGTGAACGGACGCCCGCGGTAGGTGCGTTCACCGGGCCGCCAGCCCGGGAACGGCGAACTGGCCTGCGCGTGGCTGTCGTACGCCCAGAACGCGGCCCGTCCCTCGCCTCCCGGCGACGGCTCCGGATAGGTGAACTCGCCGGTCTCGTCGACGCCGAGCCGCACGGCCCAGAAGGTGTCGAGGCCGATCAGGCGGTCCACCGCGCGCACGTAGTCGGCGACCCCGGCGCGCACCGGTGCGCTGAAGACGATGTTCGGGGTGGCCGTGGACCGCCGCCCGGCCTGGTCGGTCCAGACCGACTCCGGGTAGGCGTCCGACAGCCAGGACGGGGCGTGGTTGAGCCCGAGACCGGCTTCGACGAGCAGCCCCGCGTCCCGGAAGGCGGCGACCCGGTCCCGTACCTCGCGCGCGTACCCCTCGTCGTACACGCCCGGCTCCGGTTCGAGCCGCTCCCAGTCGATCTGGAGGTGCGCGACCCGGATGCCGTGCTCGTACTCGGTGCGCGCCCGGTCCGGATCGGTCTGGAGCGTGCCGTACCAGTACGGCGCCGGGCTCGGGTCCGCGCGCCGCAGCCCCCCGAGCGCCCCCACCAGCAGCAGGATCACCACGAGGGCCACCAGCGACCCCGGCCGGGCTCCCGTCCGCCACGGCGCCGTCACGACAGGAGCTCCCGGTAGAGCGCCGCGTACCGGGCGGCGAACCGCTCGGGACCGAAGTGGTCCTCGACCAGGGCGCGGCCCCGCTCCGCGAGCACGTCCCAGGAGCGCGGCCGGGCCAGCAGCCACGCCAGCTGCTGCCCGGTGCGGCGCCCGTCGCCCGCCGGGGCGCGCAGCACGGCTGGGCCGAAGTCGGCGAACTGGGGCAGGTCGCTGAGGATCGAGGGCCGCCCGGAGGCCAGCGCCTGGAGCACCGTGAGCGGGATGTCCGCCTTCCCGCCGAGCACGGCCGGCGGGAACAGCAGCACCTGGACGGAGGCCAGCAGCGCGTGCATGTCGTCGACGTACCCGAGCACCTCGACGTCCGGCAGCCCGGCCGCGCCGGCCCGCTCCCGCAGCGCCTCGTCGAGGGCCTCGCCGTCCTGTCCCGGCCGGGCCCGCATGGCCAGCACCAGCCGGAACCTGGCCCCTTCCCGATGGGCCTCCGCCGCCGCCTCGATCGCGGTCTCCGCGCCGCCGTGCGGATCGTGGTGCCCGGCGAAGAGCACCGCGGGGAACCCCTCGGGGCGCGGCAGGTACGGCCACGCGTCGAGGCCGATCATGGGCGGTACGACCCGGACGTCCCCGAAGTCGGCGGCCCGCAGCCTGCGCGCCATCGACTCGGACAGGGCCACCGTCGTCCCGAGCGGACGGGTCCTGCGGAGGTGGCGGTTGTCCATCACGCCCGGCACGGTGTGCACGACGGGCCGGCCGCCGAGCAGCAGCGGGCGCAGCCAGGAGAAGACCGGGAAGGTGCGGCCGATGGTCAGGAAGGCGTGCACCAGGTCGACCCGGCGGGCGAACACGGCCCCGGCGGCGGCGGACTGCAACCGCTCGGGGACGTGCGGCACGCCGTCCAGGGACAGGACGCGGACCGGCCGGCCGCGCCGCGGAGCGGGCTGCCGCCCGGTGGGCCACTGGGCGAACCAGACGAAGTCCACTCCGGGCAGCGTCCCGAGGACGTCGGCGGCGAGCCGCACGTCACCCCCCTCCGACCCGTCCAGCGGACTGCTGGTCAGGAGCAGGACCCGGGGCCGCTCACCGCGGCGCATCGGGCGCCTCCCCCCGGGGCGGCTCCGGCGCCGGGAGCACCGGCCCGGCCGTGGAGCCGGTCACGGCGAGGCGGGCCAGGTCGGGACCGGGCAGCGGCGACGGCAGCCGGTACAGGGCGAGCGTGCCGTACATGGGGCCGTGCGAGGCGGTGACGGGCGTCAGCCCGTCCGTCAGCCTCCGGACCTCGGCGGGCGTGGAGCTGCCGTAGCCCTGGTCGACGACCCGCCAGGGCACGATCAGGTAGTCGGCGCCCTCGGCGGCGCGCTCGCCGGGCGTCACCCAGTGGCCCAGCCGATAGGTGTCGTCGAGGATCCACTCCGTCACGCCCCGGGTCCGCTGCCCGTCGACGGTGACGACGGCGGTGCCCGCCGGGACGTGCGTGAGCAGGTAGGCGCGGAGGCGCTGGAAGCCGTCGTCGGGCGTCCACCGGTTCTGGGCGTAGACGGCGGCGGGGACGGCGAGCACGGCGACCAGTGCCCCGACGGCCAGGGCGCGCGGCCCGCGGCGGTGCCGGGACGGCAGGCGGACCGTCACGGCGAGCGCCACCAGGTTCGGCACGAACAGCAGGTACAGGGCCTGCTCCTCCAGGGTGCCGAGGGTCAGCGCGTACCCCAGGGTGACGATGGCGGAGGCCTGGAAGAGGGTGAGCAGCCGGTACACGGGCCCCTTGCGCCGCCACAGCAGCACCAGGGCCACCGGTGTCAGGGCGAGCAGCAGGTACGTGACCGCGTAGGCCGGGAACTCGTCGAGGAGCCGGCCCGAGAGCGAGGGCGTGCCCGCCGCGTTGAAGCCCGTCTCCTGCACCATCCCGAGCAGCCGCCGCACCCCGGACGTCTTCGCGTCCCAGAAGACGCCGAAGTGTCCGAAGCCCGCGACGAGGCCGACGTACACGGCGTACGGAAGCAGCGTCATGGGAAGCGTCAGTGCCAGCAGGCGCCGGGGCGGTCCCCAGCCGAGCGCCAGGGCGGCCAGCAGCGGCAGCACGGTGATCAGCGTCGCGTGGTCCTTCGTCAGGACGGCCAGGCCGAGGAAGAGCCCGGCGAGCAGGGCGCGGGCGCGGGGGCGGCCGGGCGGATCGGGACGGGCGAGGCCCACCAGCACCAGGTAGCCGGCCAGGATCCACATCATGGTGGCCGTCTCCAGGAGCACCCGGTCGTTCTGCCGGATGCAGAACTGGTCCAGGGCGAAGACCAGTCCGGCCAGGGCGCCCGCGCCCGGCGAGCGCACCCGGGCGACGAGGAGGACGAGGAGGGCCGCGGTGACGCCGGCGAGCAGGGAGTTCAGCACCCGGGAGGAGTGCACGCCCGCGATGATGTCCGCGTGGTCCCCGACGAGCTTGATCCAGCCGGCCTGGAGGTAGAAGTCGCCGGGCGGGTGCAGGAAGAACAGGCCCTCGCCGGTCCGGGGGAAGCCGCCCGCGGCGGCGCTCTCGCCGAGACGCCGGTAGATCGGTTCGTCGATGAACACGTCCCCGGCGCGCCCGATCTCCACCAGGCGCAGCGTCACCGTGAGCAGCGCCGCCAGGGCCGCGTACACCCCCGCGGGGACGGGGCCCCGGGGCAGACGCGGGCGCGCGGTCCGCGGCCGGGTCCGTGCGGTCCCGGCGGGCGCGGGGGCGGTGCGGGGGACGGTCACGGCACACCCCCGGCGGTCCTGGCCCGGCTGCCGGGCGGCCGTGCGACGGGCAGGGGCGCGGCTCCGGGGCCCGCCTCGGACACCAGGTACACCTCGGGCGAGCACGGCACGCGCCCTCGGGGGAACAGCGCGCCGGCCTGCGTCCCGTAGCCCTGGATCAGCTCCGCCTTCCGGTCGAGGTCCCGCTCCCACGTGTGGGCGACCAGCCGGTGGCGGCGGATGAACTCCGCTTCGGCGGCAGCCGACTGGTTGTACGGGAAGTCGCTGTAGTACACGATCCGGCGGCCGCTGCGCTCGGCGGCGCAGCGGACCAGGACGTGGTCCGCGTGCCCGCCCACGGCCAGCGGCGCCAGGACCAGGCCGCCCGAGCCGGCGGGCAGCAGCGCGTCGATGGTCTCCCCGACCGCGCGCAGGACCTCGGCGTCGTGCGCGGAGATCCGGCCCCGGGTCAGGTGCAGCCGGTACGTGGGGTACACGTGCGCCACCTCGGGCAGCAGCCGGGCCAGGCCCCCGGTGCCCGGGCGGGGCCGGGGCAGCCGCCGGAACAGCCCGTCGACCAGGCCCGCGTGGTGCGGGTCGACGCCGAGCAGCTCCAGGACCCGCAGGTCCTCCGCCCGCCGCTCGGCGAACAGCGCCTCCGCGTCCCCGGCACGGGTCTGCCTCAGGTACATCCGCCCCGACAGGGTGTACGGCGGTGGCGTGGCCTCCGTGAACAGCGAGGCCACCGTCACCGGGGCCCGCCGCCCCGCCCAGCCCAGCAGCGCGCCGCAGGACAGGACGGCGTCGTCCAGGTGCGGCGACAGCACCAGCACCGGGACGCGGGAGCCGACGAGGGTGCGGACAAACCCCGTCAGCGGATCGTCTGCCATGACGCACCCCTCCTCCTCGGCCGCCGCGCGGCGGCGGGCGAGTCCACCAGCCGGTGGGCCAGCGCCAGATACCGGCCCGTCATCTCGTCCCAGGTGTAGTGCCGCGCCGCGATCCCGGCGCGGTGGCCGAGGCGGCGGCGCAGCGCCGTGTCCGTGGCGAGCTCGGTCATGCGCGCCCCGAACGCCGCCACGTCGAACGGCCGCACGGCCACGTCGCCGCCGTCGCGCATCCAGCGCAGCGCGGGCAGGTCGAAGTGCAGGACGGGCTTGCCGTACGACATGCCCTCCAGGGCCACCAGGCCGAAGGTCTCGTGCCGCGAGGGCATCACCAGGAACGCGCTGTCGCGGAGCAGTTGGCGCTTGCGCTCCCCCTCGGCGAAGCCCACCCAGTGGATCCTCGGCCGGGGCCCGCGGGCGTGCGCCGCGACCAGCGCGGCGAGACGGCGCTCCTCGACGGCGGTGCCGCTGCCCGCGAGCAGCAGGTCGAGCGGGGGCCGCGCCCGGTCGTAGGCGTCGAGCAGCAGGTCGATGCCCTTGACCCAGGTGTCGATCCGGCCCAGGAAGAGGATGAACCGCCCGGAACCGAGCGGGGACTCCTCGGGCGGGCGCTGCTCCACCCCGTTGGGGATGACCTGGACGTCGGCCCGGGGGCTGTGCCGGCGGATCGCCGTCCCGTCGGCGGCGTTCAGCGCCACGAGGTGCCGGTAGCAGCGCAGTCCGAGCCGTTCGACCAGGAAGAACGGCAGGTGGTAGCGGTCCGACAGGGTCTCCGCGCTGCGCCCCTGGTCGATGCCGACCACGGGTGCGCGCGTCGTCAGGGGCAGGAAGCTCGTCGAGAACGGGGGCGTGAAGCTCTCCAGCCACAGGTCGTGCCGGATCCGGCGGGACACGACCGGCAGCGCCATCAGGAACAGCAGCTGTCCCGCGCGCGGACCGGCCCGGCCCACCGGCAGCCGGACGTACCGGACGCCGTCCCGGTCCTCGGTGCCGCCGTGGCGTCCCGCCGTCACGACGGTCACCCGGAAGTCCTCGGCGAGCCGCCGCGCCACCTTGCCGACGACCAGCGCGCCGCCGCCCCGGTAGGCGGGGTTGTCCGCGTCGTCGTAGATCGAGACCACCACGTGCGGCCGGTCCCCGGCCGCGCCGCCCTCCGGCGCACCGGCGGCCCGCTCCCGGGCCCGCAGGGCGCCGAGGATCCGCTCCAGTGCGGTGCCCGCCACCAGGGACGGGGCCCGCTCGCCGTCGAGGTGCGTGATCCCCGCCAGCCGCCGCGACCAGGTGCGGTAGCGGGCCCACCAGGCGGTCGGCGGCCCCGCGCTCTCCTCCCAGCCGCGGGCCCGGAGGGTCTCGGGACCGGTCTCGACGAGCAGCGTCAGACCGTACCGGCCGGCGATCCGGCGGAAGGCGGCCGCCGCCCCGGAGGAGGCCGGCGGGTCGAACTTGACCAGCCCGTCGAGCGGTCCGCGGTCGGTCACGACCACGGCCTGCCCGCCGTGCGCCCGGACCCGCGCGAGCAGCCGGGCCGAGGTGAGCCGGGCCGCGAGTTCTCCCGCGTCCAGGAACGCGTGGGCGGCGTGCGCTCGGGACGCCAGGGCCTCGGGATCCGTGGCGCGCCGTGCCCGCCGGTCCCCGTCCTCCCGCGCGCGGGGCGGAGCCGGGAACCTGCGGCACAGGAAGCAGCCGTAGCCGTAGGTCGTGACGGTGGTGACCCCGCGCTCGCGGAGCAGCGTCGAGAGCCGTCGCACCAGCGAGGACTTGCCCGCCCCGTCCGGCCCCGACACCGCGACGAGCAGCGGGCCCCGGAAGGTCGTCATGGCACCCGCCTCCGCAGCTTCTTGGTCATCACCAGGGGGACGCGCAGGGACGCCTCACGGGTCGCGGCCCGGATCCGGCCCGCGCCGAGGAGGTGCCCGGAGTGCTCGGCCCCGGCCCGGAGGGACGTTCCCACGGGCAGCGGCAGCGGCAGCGGGACGGGCTCGCCCCGGTCGAGCCTCGCCATCGCCTCGACGGCCACGCCGAGCGCCGCACGGCCGCCCGCGCTCCAGCCCTCGCGGGCGGCCTCCCGGTGGGCCTCCGCGATCACTTCGGGGCACAGCAGGGGCCGCAGCGCGAGGAGTTCGGAGAGGTCCAGGGTGAGGTTCTGGAAGAGGGCGTGCGCCAGCCAGATCCGCAGCCGGTCGGAAGGACACGGCGTCAGCCAGGCGTGCCCGCCGGCCTCGCCGTCGGCGTGCGCGGACCGCTCGGCGCGCGCGAAGAGCCGCTCGGTGGGCACCACCGGAACGCCGAACCACGAGACCGAGCCGTGCAGATGGGCCGCGGGGCCGCGCGCCGGTTCCAGGAGCACCTTGCTGGTGCGCTCCAGCCAGTACGTCGTGCGGTGCGCGTACCAGCCGTCGAGCGCGTCCTGCGCCGCCGGGAGCCGGCCCGGGGGCACCACCAGGTCGAAGTTGCCGTACACGTAGTCGCCGCCGAGGTCGGCCTTGATGAGGACGGTCGGGATGCCCGCCGTCCGCAGCCGGTCGGTGGACTCCACCAGGTTGCGCCGGAACTGACTGGTCGCGCACTCGACCTCGTCGAGGGTCGCCGCGAGCTGGCGGGGATAGGCGCGGGCCAGCCGCCCCTCCACCTGGTTGAGCCGGGCCGCGGCCAGCGCGCCGAGCAGCTCCTCGTCGCCGGCGGGCCGGACACGGCCCCGCCACACGGCGTCGACGAGCAGCGGTACGGCCCGCTCGTCGTGGGCCGCGGCCCGTGCTGTCGGCCGCTCGCCGGGCACCGGCGCCGGTGTCCCGGGCCGTCCGGGGCCGGACTCCGCGGCCGGGTCGGGGGACGCGGCCCCGGCGGCCTCCCCGGCGGCTCCGGCCGCCGGGACGGGCGAGCCGCGCCGTCCGAAGAAGCGCCACAGCGCGACGCCCGTCACCACCACGGCGGCGCCGAACCAGGCGAGGGTGTAAGGGCGGAGCAGCGCCATGGCCGCGGCGAGTCCGAGCAGCGGCAGCACCACCCGGCCGAAGGGCCGCTCCGCCACCCCGAAGCCGTGGCGACGGGCGTGCCGCACCACGATCAGCACCAGGGCCGTGACCGTCCCGCACAGCCCGCCGACCGCCATCCCGAGCACGCCGCCGACGGCCCAGCCGGACAGCAGGGCCGTCACGTACACGACGAGCCCGACGAGGAGCGTCCGCAGGCACCCGTAGTCGTTGACCGCCTGGGCGAAGGTCACGAGCAGGGCGAGCGCGCCGAGGGCCAGGCCCGAAGCCGCCGTGCAGGTCAGCAGGGTGGAGACCATGGAGTACCCCGGGGGGAAGATCCTGGTGAGCAGGGCGCCCGGCGCCGTCGCGGCCACCACCGTCAGCGGGAGGGCCACCGTGAGGTACATCCGCAGGGCGCTCGCGGTGAGCGGATCGCCCGCCCCGCGCCGCGACAGCGCGGGCAGGAAGGCGATGGAGACGGCGCCGGCCAGGAAGAGCGGGACCCGGCCGAGCATCACGGCCGCCTGGTAGCTCGCCGCGGCCGACCGGTCGGTGGGCAGCATCGCGACGAGCACGACGTCCACGGCCGCGAGCATCGCGACCACGCCCTGGATCGAGGCGACCCCCATCGCGCGCCGCCACAGCCGACGGTCGGCGCTCACCGCCCGCCACGGGCGGCGCTGCGCGTCGGGGAAGCGGCGGGGCCGGAAGAAGACGTACGGCAGGACGGCGATCCCGAAGGCCGCGAGGGCGCCCGTCTCGCCCATGCCGAGCGCGGTGACGAAGAACAGGCCCACCCCGAACTTGAGGGCGGCCTCCAGGGCGGTCAGCACGGCCAGCGTCCGCAGCCGCTCGGTGCCCTGGAGCCAGCCCACGCTCACCCGGGTGACGTAGACGGCCATGGTGCCGCCGGCGATGACGAGCGTCGTCACGGCGCTCGCGAACTCCATGGACACGGCCGCCACCACGACCGCCGCGACGGTGCCGCCCGCGAAGGCGGTGACCACGGCGAAGCGGACCGCCTCGCCGCGCTCGGCGTCCGAACCGGCGCGCGCCAGGGCCTGCGCGAGCATCCACGGCACGGTGACCACGGCCACCGCGGCGGTGCAGACGATGAGGCCCTGGCCCGCGGCGAAGGTGGCGTACCCGGAGACGTCCAGGAGCCGGGTGAGGATCAGGGAGTACGCGTAGTTCAGCGCGCCGACCACGACCACGGCCGTGCCGATCCAGCGCGCGCCGTGCACCGCCGTGGCCTCGTCCTGGTGGACCGGCGGCCGGGTGGTGACGGAGCCGGCGGGCCTCACGGCCGCCTCCCCGGTGCCCGCCCCGCGGCGGACCCGTCGCCGGGCTCCGCCGTACCGAGCAGGACGTCGTGACCGTTCGCCAGGAAGACGTCCGCGTCGGCGACGGCGAGGCGGCGCAGGGCGCTCAGCGCCCGCACCTCGTCGCAGCCGTGCAGGAGGAGCCGGAAGGCGTCGCCCTCGCGCCGCCAGACGTCGGTCTGACGCAGGGAGCCCCGTACCGCCCGCTCGGTCGCGTCCGGGTCGGGCGAGGTGAAGCGGGTGAGCACCGAGAGGTCGCTCGCGCCGCGCCGGGTGCGCCGGTGGCGGTGGGTGCGCTGGAGGTCCTCAAGGACGACCTGCGCGAGGCGCTCGGCGCTGGCGTCCCAGGAGAAGGCGGCGGCCCAGGCCCGGCACCGGAGTGCGGCCAGGCGCCGCGCCTCCGCCGTGGACAGCGCGTCCAGGGCGGCCGCGACGCCGTCGGCGAGGTCGGCGCCGGGGTCGAGCAGCCAGCCGTTGACCCCCGGCCGGATCGCGTCCCGCAGCCCCGGCACGTCGAAGGCGAGGGCGGGGGTGCCGACGGTGTTCGCCTCGATGACGGCGAGGCCCCAGCCCTCGGCGACGGACGGCACCACCGTCAGCCACGCGTGGTGGAACAGCTCCTGCTTGCGGGCGTCGCCGACGCGTCCGTGGAAGACGACGGCGGAGCCCACGCCCAGTTCGGCGGCGAGCTTCCGCAGCCGCTCCGCCTCGGGTCCGTCGCCGCACACGTCGACGCGGAGTCCGGGGCGGCGGCGCAGCAGCGCGGGCACGGCCCGCAGGATCAGGTCGACCCGCTTCTGCGGGACGAGCCGGCTGACGACGGTCAGCGCGGGGACGGGGGAGCGGTGCCCGGCCGGGGGCGTGGGCGCGGGGCCTGGGCGTCCGTTCGGGACGATGTGGATCGGATTGCCGAAGCCGAGTTCGCGGCGGGCGCCCTCGCGGGTCGAGGGCGAGACGACGACCACCGGCCGGCCCCGGTAGACCTGTCGGCTGACCTGCTTCTCCAGCACCCGGCCGACCGAGTTGAGGGGCCAGCGGAACCGGGTGTCGAACTGCCGCTGGTGCACGTGGTGGATGACGCAGATGTCGGCGGTCCAGCGGGGTGTGAACAGCGGGGAGAAGAACGGGATGCCGTTCTGGAAGTCGACCACGGCGTCGTACGCGTGACGGTTCCTCAGCAGATGGGCGGCGGCCGACGCGTACACGCCGAAGGTGCCGCCGGCCCGCACGATGCGGATCCCGTCGCGGAACTCACGGGCGGGCGAGCCGGGGTACCGCGAGGAGACGAGGGTGACGCGGGCGCCGGCCGTCGCGAACCGCCGGGCGATCTCCCAGCAGTACGCCTCGGCTCCGCCCGCGTCCGGGTGGGACGGGTCGCGCCAGTTGAGGAAGGCGAGGTCGGTGCGGGCGAGGCGGTCGAGTGCGGTCACGGCGCTCACCGGGCCAGCGAGATGCGGACGAGGTCGGCCATCGAGCGCAGTCCGTCGCGCCGGGCCGAGAAGGTCGAGCCGGGGACGTCGTGCCAGACCACCGGCACCTCCACGACGTCCCGTCCGGCCCGCACGACCCGGGCGAGCAGTTCGACGTCGAAGGCGAAGCCGTCGATGCGGCAGTCCCGCGCGATCTCCCGGACCAGGGGCCCGGGGAAGAACTTGAAGCCGCACTGGGTGTCGGCGACACCGGGCAGAGAGAGGTGCGCGAGGGTGCGGAAGAGCAGGCCGCCGCCGCGCCGCAGCAGCGGCTGCTCCACGTCGAGGCGCGCGCCGGGCGCGTGCCGGGAGGCGATCACGGCGCCGTGGCCCGCCCGCAGCAGCCGCATGACCCGGTCCAGGGTGTCCACCGGGGTGGCGTTGTCGGCGTCGGCGAAGCCGACGAACCGGGCCGAGGAGGTCTCGATCCCGCGCCGGACCGCAGCGCCCTTGCCCTGGTCGCTGCACCCGATGGCGTGGACCGGGACGGGGGAGTCGGTGAAGCGTCCGAGGACGTCCTGGGTGCCGTCGGCGCTGTTGTTGTCGACCACGACGACCGCCGAGGACCAGGGCCGTTCGGTCAGGTAGTCGACGGTCGCCGCCACGGTGGTGGGCAGTCGGCGCCGCTCGTTGAAGGCGGGGATCAGCAGTTCCAGTTCCACCGGCGGGCGGACGAGCCGGCGGGGGAGCGGTGCGTGGGTGCGTGCGGCTGCCATCACGCCTCGCCTCCTCGGGGGAAGGCGCGGGGCGCGGAGCGCGCGCACGCGCGGGGGATCGGGGCGTGGACGGGGGCGCGGCGGGCGGTGCCGCCGTCGGCGGGGCCGGACGCGCCGGCCGGGCCGTGGGAGCCCGGTGAACCGGACGGGCCGCTGCGGGCGGGAGAGCCCGATGGACCGGCGCTACGGCCCGAGCCGCGCCCGCGTCGAGCGGTGCGCGCGTGGGTCGTACGGGTCCGCCGCCGCCGCGCCGCGCCGCGCGGCCTGCGTGCCGGGCTCCGGGGCGGACGGGCGCAGGGGCCGATCCGGTCGGAGGCCCGGCGGGCCGGGTGCGGGTTCGGAGCGTGCGGGGAGCGGTGGAGCGAGCGACGACGGGCATCAGCGAGGGGCCAGTCGGTCACGCGTCGCAGCGGGTGCGGAACGGGTGCCACCGGCGTTCGGCTGAGGGGATGTGAGGTCACGACGAGCCTCTCCGTCAACCGACCCTGCCGAGGATGTGCGCTCAGGGTCTGGTTTGTCCTGAAATGTTGCTTCTCTAAGCGGTAGCATCCCGCGAAGCGGTTCGTCAACCGGAGGCGCCGTGGGAGCCGCGGAAGGGCACCCGGGTCAGCCTCGACAGGGCGTTGTGCGGCCGCTCCTCCAGCAGGGTGCCGAGGATCCGGGCGCCGTCGCGGACCGTACGGGGATGCGGCGGTCCGGCCCGGCCCGCCGGGCGGCGCGGCCGTTCGCGGCTCGGCACCTCGGCGACGCGCAGCCCGTAGTGCAGCGCGTGCGTGACGAGTTCGGCCCCGAGCTCGACGCCGTCCTCGCGCAGGTCCAGGAGGTCCACGAAGGGCCGCCGGAAGGCGCAGAACCCGTACCAGAGATCCGTGAGGTGCTGGCCGTAGAGGCGCCGGGCGACCCGCAGCAGCGCGCGGTGTCCGAGGCGGCGCGGGAGCGGATAGTCGGCACAGTCGCCGCCCGCGATGAAACGCGAGCCCTTCACGAAGTCGTAACCGCTTTCCAGGTAATGCAGGTAATGCGGGATCTCGTGCGGCGACATGCTCCCGTCGGCGTTCATCAGGACGATCAGGTCCCCGGTCGCCGCGAGCAGGGCCGCGTGCGGGATGTCGCCCCGCGTGAAGTCCCAGTCCCCCAGCCGCCGCACCTCCATGCCCTCGCGCACGGCGCCCTCCGCGGCGCGGCCGCCGATCAGCACGACCTCCCGCACGCTCGGGGGCACCTGGTCCAGCAGCCCGTCGAGCACCGGGCCGGGACACGCCTCACCGGGGCGGACCGTGAGCACGAGGGTCACCGTCCGGGTGCCGGGGGCCGGCGACCGGTCGGTCGAGCGGCGCAGAGGATGGGAGTCGCCGCTCATCGCGCATCGCTACTCATCGGTACGGCCTCACTCGTCTGTTCGGCCCCTCGGGCGAGCGCCCGCATTTCAGAATCCTGCGTGCGGGTGGCGCCGTCAAGAAATGCGGAAGAGGACGCGGAAGATCATGCGAGCGGGTATGCGGAGACACGGCGGACGGGTACGCGGACATACGGCGGACGGGTACGCGAATTCCCACGAGAAGCGACCCGGCCCCGCGTCGGCGATTTCTGCGCGTTCCCTCCTGGAGGAATAGAATCCCTGCATGGCAGGGCGAATTGAGGACTACGCCCTCGTCGGTGACCTGGAGACCGCCGCGCTCGTCGGGACCGACGGGTCCGTCGACTGGTGGTGCGCACCCCGCTTCGACTCGCCCGCGTGCCTCGCGGCTCTCCTCGGCGATCCCGGCCACGGCCGCTGGATCCTCGCCCCGGTCGGCAACGGGCTCTGTAAGCGCAGGAGTTACCGGGGCGACACCCTCGTCCTCGACACCGTCTGGGAGACCCTCTCCGGCGCCGTCCGGATCACCGACTTCATGCCGCCCCGCAACCGGGGCGAGGACGCCCCGAGGATCGTGCGCGTCGTGGAGGGGATCTCCGGACGGGTCGCGGTGCGGGGCGAGTTGAGGGTCCGCTTCCACCACGGCAGCATCGTGCCCTGGACCCGCTCGACGGACCGGCGCACCGTCGTCTCCGTCGCCGGACCCGACGCCGCCCACCTCTCGTGCGGACCCGGAGTCACGCTGGACGTCACCCCGGAACGCACCACCTGCGCCTTCACGATCACCGCCGGCCGACGGGTCGCCTTCGTCCTCGGCTGGTGCCCCTCGCACGTCCCCGCGCCGCCGCCCGCGACCCCCGGCGACGTCGACGCCGCCCTCGGCCGCACCCTCGCCTTCTGGACCGACTGGGCCGCCGCCCTGCGCTACGAAGGGCCCGCGCGCGAGGCCGTCATCCGCTCCCTGCTCACCCTCAAGGCCCTCACCTACGCCCCCACCGGCGGCATCGTCGCCGCCGCCACCGCCTCCCTCCCCGAGTCCATCGGCGGCGGCCGCAACTGGGACTACCGCTTCTGCTGGCTGCGCGACTCGACCTTCACCCTCTCCTGCCTGCTCCGCGGCGGATACCGGGGGGAGGCGCAGGCCTGGACCGACTGGCTGCTGCGCGCCGTCGCCGGAGACCCCGCCGACCTCCAGCCGCTGTACGGGGTCGAGGGGCAGCGGCGGCTCGCCGAGACCGACGCCGACTGGCTCCCGGGCTACGAGAACTCACGCCCCGTCAGGTTCGGCAACGCCGCCAGCGGCCAGTTCCAGCTGGACGTCTACGGCGAGGTGCTCAGCACCGTCTACTCGGCCGTCCGGGCCGGGGTCCGTCTCGGCCCCGAGGCCTGGTCCCTGGTGGCCGCGCTCCTGGAGTACCTCGGCGAGCGCTGGTGCGAGCCCGACGAGGGCATCTGGGAGGTCCGGGGTCCGCGCCGTCACTTCGTCCACTCCAAGGTGATGGCCTGGGTCGCCGCCGACCGCGCCGTCCGCCTCGCCCGCGTCGCCGGGCTGCGCGGCTCCGTCGCGCGCTGGCAGGCCCTCCGGGCGGAACTGCACGCGGAGATCTGCGCCCGGGGGTGGAGCGAGGAGCAGGGCTCGTTCACCCAGTACTACGGGAGCCGGCAGGTCGACGCCACCGCCCTGCTGATCCCCCGGCTCGGCTTCCTCCCGGCCGCCGACCCGCGCGTCCTCGGCACCGTCCGCGCGATGGGGAGGCTCGACGACCACGGCTTCCTGCGCCGGTACGGCGACGTCCGGGACGGCGGCACCCACGACCTCGACGACCTCGGCGGCACCGAGGGGACCTTCGTGGCCTGCACCTTCTGGTACGCCGACGCGCTCGCGATGACCGGCCGCGCCGCCGAGGCCCGGACCGTCTTCGAGCGGCTCCTCGCCGTCCGCAACGACGTGGGGCTCCTCGCCGAGGAGTGGGACCCGGTGGCCTGCCGCCAGCTCGGCAACATGCCCCAGGCGCTCAGCCATGTCGCGCTGGTGAACACGGCGTTCACCCTGTACGGCACCCGCCGCCACGACCGCGACCGTACGCGGCACCTCGCCGCGGCGTGATCGGCGACGCCTCCGGCGCGCGCCGCCCGGCCGTGCCCGGCGGGATCCGGCTCCCGCAGCCGCCCCGGCCCGCCCGCACCGCCCCACCCCGGCTCTGGTCCCGCTCCCGGTTCCGCACCGCCCCACCCCACCCCGGCCCACCCCACCCCGGCCCGGCCCGCCCGGCCCTGGTCCCGTTCCCGGTTCCGGACCGGGCGTGTCGTTCGGGTGCCTCCAGCGGGCGCCGCGGCCGCCCGTGGGTTCGAATCGGGGCATGGCTCCCTACGACAGGCTCCGCACCGGCGGCTCCCCGAGGCCGCCGAAGAACGCTGACACCTGGTGGTACGCCGCCGTGGCCGGTGAGGCATCCGGCTCGTTCAGCACGCGGGTCCGCACCCGGACCCGCCGTGCCTGCCTCGGGGCCGTCCTCCTCCTCACCGTCGTCTACGCGGGACTCGTGCTCACCGCGACCGGCCGCCGCTGGGGCGACGCCGCCGTGACCGGCCGCCGCGCCGACGCCGTCGCCGTCACCGTGCTCCGCGACCACCCCTCGCTCGCAGGGCTCACCACGCTCTCCCTGGTCCTCGGCTGCGTCGCCCTGATCGCGGTGGGTCTCATACGCAAGCGGTACGCCCTCACCGGCGCCGCCGCCGGAGGGGTCGTCACCGCCCTCGCCGTCACCGGGCTGCTCCAGCGGTACGCCCCCCGCCCCCGGACCGTCGACACCGCGGGCGCCCTCGTCCCGAGCGGCTTCCCCAGCCTCCAGACCACCCTCGCCCTCGGCGTCGCCCTCGGTCTGGTCCTCGTCGTCCCCTACCGCTACCGGGCCCTCGCCGTCGGCGCCGCGACCCTGTGGGCCGCCGCCGTCGGCGCGTACACCATCGCCACCGGGCACCACCGGCCCGGCGACGTCATCGCCGCCGCCCTCGTCGTCCTCGCCGTGACCTCGGGACTCCTCGCCGTGATCGCCCGCAGGGGCAAGGTCCGCCCCGGACCGCCCCGCGGACCCGCCCTGCCCGGACTCCCCGCGACGGTCCCGCTCGCCCTCCTCGCCCTGGCCGGCCTCGGTGCCGGGCTCTGGCTGCTCGGCGACACCCTCGCGCTGCCCGCCGCCGCCCCGTACGACCCGGCCGACCTCCGGCTCGCCCACCGCTGCGGCCAGGCCCTGGCCGCGGGCGTGGTCGCCGCCACGGGGCTGACCCTGCTCGCCGTGCTCCGCCGCGTCGACGTGGACGGCCCCCCGGCCGCGTACCGGCTCGGAGGGCCCTTCGTCGAAGCCGCGGGCGTCCCGCACGACGGAGAGCTCGTGGGGCCCTTTACCGAGGACCACGATCACGAGATATCTTGATGTCGAGCAATCTCGCAGACGCAGACGTGGAGCGGAGCACCCGGTGACTGACTCGACCATCATCTACACCCACACTGACGAGGCGCCTGCCCTGGCGACGTACTCGTTCCTGCCCGTGATCCAGGCGTACGCCTCGCAGGCCGGAGTCACGGTCGAGACGCGTGACATCTCCCTCGCGGGCCGCATCATCGCGGTCTTCCCCGAGTTCCTCGAGGAGGGCCAGCGCATCGCCGACGCCCTCTCCGAGCTCGGCGACCTGGCCAAGACGCCCGGCGCCAACATCATCAAGCTGCCGAACGTCTCGGCCTCGATCCCGCAGCTCAAGGCCGCGGTCGCCGAGCTCCAGGCGCAGGGCTACGCCCTCCCGGACTACCCGGACGACCCGAAGACGGAGCAGGACAAGGACGTCCGCGCCCGCTACGACAAGATCAAGGGCTCGGCCGTCAACCCGGTCCTGCGCGAGGGCAACTCCGACCGCCGCGCGCCGGGCTCGGTCAAGAACTACGCCAAGAACCACCCGCACCGCATGGGTGCCTGGTCCGCCGAGTCCAGGACGAACGTCGCCACGATGTCCGAGGGCGACTTCGCCTCCTCGGAGAAGTCGGTCGTCGCCGCCAAGGACGACACCCTCCGCTTCGAGTTCACCGCCGCCGACGGCACCGTCAGCGAGCTCCGCGAGCCGCTGAAGGTCATCGCCGGCGAGGTCGTCGACGCCGCCGTCATGCGCGCCGCCGCCCTGCGCACCTTCCTGAGCGAGCAGGTCGCCCGCGCCAAGGCCGAGGACGTGCTGTTCTCCGTGCACCTCAAGGCGACGATGATGAAGGTCTCCGACCCCATCGTCTTCGGCCACGTCGTGCGCGCCTTCTTCCCGAAGACCTTCGCCGCGTACGGCGAGCAGCTCGCCACCGCCGGCCTCTCCCCGAACGACGGCCTCGGCGGCGTCCTGAAGGGCCTGGAGTCCCTCCCGCAGGCGGCGGAGATCAAGGCATCCTTCGAGGCCGAGCTCGCCGACGGCCCCGCCCTGGCGATGGTCGACTCCGACAAGGGCATCACCAACCTGCACGTGCCGTCCGACGTCATCGTCGACGCCTCGATGCCGGCCATGATCCGCACCTCCGGCCACATGTGGGGCCCGGACGGCCAGGAGGCCGACACCCTCGCGGTCCTCCCGGACCACAGCTACTCCGGCGTCTACCAGGCCGTCATCGAGGACTGCCGTGCCCACGGCGCCTTCGACCCGTCGACCATGGGCTCCGTACCGAACGTCGGTCTCATGGCGCAGAAGGCCGAGGAGTACGGCTCCCACGACAAGACCTTCGAGATCGCCCAGGCCGGCACCGTCCGCCTGATCGACTCCGAGGGCGACGTGGTCCTGGAGCAGGAGGTCGCCGAGGGCGACATCTTCCGCGCCTGCCAGACCAAGGACCTGCCCATCCAGGACTGGGTCAAGCTCGCCGTCACCCGCGCCCGCGCCACCGGCGCCCCGGCCGTCTTCTGGCTGGACGAGAACCGCGCCCACGACGCGCAGCTCATCGCCAAGGTGAAGCAGTACCTGCCGGAGCACGACACCGAGGGCCTGGACATCAAGATCCTGTCCCCGGTCGAGGCCACGAAGTTCTCGCTGGAGCGCATCCGCCGCGGCGAGGACACCATCTCGGTCACCGGCAACGTCCTGCGCGACTACCTGACCGACCTCTTCCCGATCCTGGAGCTGGGCACCAGCGCCAAGATGCTGTCGGTCGTCCCGCTGATGGCGGGCGGCGGCCTCTTCGAGACCGGCGCCGGCGGCTCCGCCCCGAAGCACGTCCAGCAGCTCGTCAAGGAGAACTACCTCCGCTGGGACAGCCTCGGCGAGTTCTTCGCGCTGGCCGCCTCCTTCGAGCACCTCGCGACCACCACGGGCAACGGCCGCGCCCAGGTCCTCGCCGACACCCTCGACCGCGCCACCGGCACCTTCCTCAACGAGGACAAGTCGCCGACCCGTCGCCTCGGTGGTATCGACAACCGCGGCAGCCACTTCTACCTGGCCCTCTACTGGGCCCAGGAGCTGGCCGCCCAGACCGAGGACGCGGAGCTGGCGAAGGCCTTCGCCCCGCTCGCGGAGACCCTCACGGCCAACGAGCAGAAGATCGTCGACGAGCTCGTCGCCGTCCAGGGCTCCCCGGCCGAGATCGGCGGCTACTACCAGCCCGACCCGGCCAAGGCCGCGGCCGTGATGCGCCCGTCCGCCACGTTCAACGAGGCCGTCGCGTCCCTCGCCTGATCCGCCGCGCGGCCCCCGTCGGCAGCGGCGGGCGGCCCGCACCGCCCCGGCCGGAGTCCCTCCGGCCGGGGCGGTCCCGTCAGTGGCGCATCTCACCTCCGGGTGTGAACCTGGATGGATGAGCTGGGCATCTTGGACGACCGCCGGTGTCTACACCGGGCGAGGTGGGGTGCTGACCGACGAGGCGGGCGTCGTCACGGGCGATCTGACCGTGCACACGACGTTCGTCGAGCGCGAGGCACGCGTGGCCGTGCAGTACAGCGGCGCATCCGACTGGTTCACCATGTCGGGCAGTCCCGTTCCGTGCGGATCGGAGGAGGAGAGCCGCGACCTGCACGACGCCGTCGTGGCCGCCGTCCGGGAGGGGCAAGGGGCCACGGTCCCGACCCTGCCCGCGGCACCGCCGGTGTAGCCGCGTCCGGCAGAAAAGTGTTATCCCTCCCAAGCCCGCGGGTCTCCCCCTCCGGGGGACTCGGACCAGGGATGAGGGAGCAGACCCATGGACAGCGACGAGCGACGCACCACCGCCCTGGTCGAGGCGGCCAGGGCGGGTGACGCGGACGCCAGGGAAGAGCTGGTCCGCGACCATCTCCCGCTCGTCCACAACATCGTCGGCCGCGCCCTCGACGGCCACGCCGACACGGACGACATCGTCCAGGAGACGATGGTCCGCGCCCTCGACGGGCTCGCCGGCCTCCGCGACCCGTCCCGCTTCCGGTCCTGGCTCGTCGCCATCGCGATGAACGGGATACGCCGCCGCTGGCACGAGCACCGCCGGGCGCCGGTCCCCGGCCTCGACCGGGCCGCGGACCTCGCCGACCCGGCCGGCGACTTCACCGAGCTCACCATCCTCCGCCTCGGCCTCTCCGGCCAGCGCCGTGACGTGGCCCGCGCCACCCGCTGGCTCGACGAGGACGACCACGAGCTCCTCGCCCTGTGGTGGCTGGAGGCCGCGGGCGAACTCACCCGCGCCGAGCTCGCCGAGGGCCTCGGCGTCACGCCGCAGCACGCCGCCGTCCGCGTCCAGCGGATGAAGGAGCGCCTGGACACCGGCCGCTCCGTGGTCCGCGCCCTCGACGCGCTCCCGCCGTGCACGGACCTCACCGAGACCGTCTCCACCTGGGACGGCCTGCCCTCCCCGCTCTGGCGGAAGCGGATCGCCCGCCATGTGCGCGCCTGCTCCGACTGCGCCTCCCGCGCGGCGGGCCGCCGGGGCCTCGCCCCGGTCGAGGGCCTCCTGGTCGGCATCGGCCTCGTCCCGCCCCTGACGGTCGCGGCCTCGGGCGGCGAAGGACCGGCGGTCGAGTACACCGCCCATACCTCCCCGGCACCCGGCGGACCCGATACCGCCGGCCGGTGGAGCCCGCTGCGGCGTGCCTCCGCCGCCGGCGTCGCGGCCGTCGCCGTCCTCGGCGCGGTCGCCCTCCTCGTACCGCCGGAGCCGGAGGCGCACGTCACGCCGGACCGGCCCGTCGCCGCGCCCCCGACGACGACCGCGCCGGCCACCGTCCCGCCGCGCCCGACGGCCACCGTCGCCGCCCCGTCCCCGACGACCGCGCGCCCCACGCCCCGGCGCACCCCGCGCCCCACCCCGGCCCCGGATCCGGGGGAGCGGGTCACCGCGCTCGTCAACCGGCTGCGGGCGGCGGCCGGCTGCGCACCCCTGCGCACCGACCCCCGCCTGGTCGCGGCGGCCCGGGGCTACGCCCGGGACATGGCCGCCCGGGGCTACTACGGCCACAGCAGCCCCGAGGGCGACTTCGCGGACGCCAGGATCACCGCCGCCGGGTACGACTGGAGCGCCTGGGCCGAGAACCTGGCGCGCGGCGCCGCCGACCCGGAGACCGTCGTGGAGGACTGGCGGGACGGGTCGATGCACGAGGAGAACATGCTCGACTGCCGGTACCGGGACACCGGGGTGGCGACGGTGCCCGGTCCCGACGGCAGGCTCTGGGTGCAGAAACTGGCCGCGCCCGCCTCCTGAAGCGCTCAGCGGCGGGCGCCGAAGTCCTGCACCCACCAGGGGCCGTTGGCGGCGAGGGCCACCCCCACCCCGATGTCCTTGAACGAGCAGTTGAGGATGTTCGCCCGGTGGCCGGGGCTGTCCATCCAGTCCTCCATGGCCTTCGCGGGGGTCTTCGGCCCGCGATGGATGTTCTCCCCCCACGTCGACCAGGCGTACCCGGCGCCGCTGATCCGGTCACCGGCGTCCCGGCCCTCCGGGCTGTGGTGCTCGTAGTAGTCGCGGGCCGCCATGTCGTCGGCGTGCGCCTGCGCGGCGGCCCGCAGCCGCCGCTCGGAGCGCAGCGGGCCGCACCCGGCCTTCTCCCGCTCGGCGTTGGCGAGCGCCACGACGTCCCGGACGTACCTCGGGTCCTTCCCGGTGGCGGCCTGTGCCCGGTGCGGTGCGTCCGGGGCGGCCGCCGTCGTACCGGTCGCGGGCGTGGCCACGTACATCCCGGTCAGCACCGTGAGCACCCCGGCTGCGGCCCCGGCGAGGGTGACGGCGGTACGGAAGGAGAGCCGCGGCCGCCCCCTCCCGCCCGCTCTGCGGTGCCGGCCCGCGGCGCGCCCGGCCTGCCGGGGTGCCGCGAAGGGGGAGGGGTGTCCAGGTGCTTCGGAGTGGCCGGGACGGTCGTGGTGCCGCATGGAGCTCCGCTCTCTCGCCGAGGTCGCCGGACGGTCCGGCGCTGGGAGAGCCACCGGGGCGACGGCGGTAAGACTTTCCGGCCCCGGCCACCCCGACACTCCTCGTCAACGCGGCGCGTCAACCCGGCTCCGAGCCTGTCAGCCCTGCGGGATCACCGCCACCGGACACGGCGCCAGGTGGAGCGCCGCGTGCGCGACGGAACCGATCCGGGGGCCGACCGCCCCGCGCCGGGCCCTCCGGCCGACCACGAGGAGCTGCGCGCCGCCGGAGACCGACAGCAGCACCTGCCCCGCGCTGCCCAGCTCGACGTGCTCGGCGACCGGCACGTCGGGGTGACGCTCGCGCCACGGCGCCAGCGCCTCGCGCAGCGCCTTCTCCTCGTACGGGACGAGTCCGCCGGCCTCGTCCGCGAGCCGCATCGAGGCCGGACTGTAGGCGAAGAGCGGCGGCAGGCTCCACGCGCGCACGGCCCGCACCGAGGCCCCGCGCGCGGCGGCGGTCTCGAAGGCGAACCCGAGCGCCGCCGCGCTGTCCTCCGGGCTGCCGTGCTGGCCGACGAGCACGTATCCCGCGGGCGGTTCGGCCGCCTCGCCGTCGCGGGAGCGCACGGCGACGACGGGACGGCCGGCGCCGGCGATGATCTGCTGTCCGTACGAGCCGAGCAGGAAGCCCGTCACGGCGCCGTGGCCGCGCGAGCCGAGGACGAGCATCTCGGCCCGCTCCTCGGTGCCGAGCAGCGCGGCGACCGGAGTGTCGGGGAGCACCTCGGCCGTGAGCGTCACGCCGGGGTGGAGCTCGGCGACGGTCGCCTCGGCGGCGCGCAGCACGGCGTACGCCGTGCGCTGCTGCTCCTCCGGGTCCTGGACGAGGGGGAGGTCGAGCGGTTCCCAGCGCCACGCGTGCACGAGCCGGAGAGGCAGGTCCCGGCGCAGGGCCTCGCGGGCGGCCCAGTCGGCCGCGGCGAGGCTCTCCGGGGAGCCGTCCACTCCTGCGACGATCTCACGACTCATCGGGCTGCCTCCGTCGGTGCGGTGACGGGCCCGCCGGACGGCCGGCCCTCCTGGGTCCAGCTTGGGCCCATCGGCAGCCCCGGGAGAGGGCCGGACGTCCCGACATGCCGGACCGTCCGTCCCTTTCCCCCGGGCGTGCTCAGGCCAGCAGGGTGAGGCGGGCGTGCGTGCCGTTGAGGTAGTGGTCCCCGATGTCCCGCAGCCGGTGCGCCGCCTGGGTGGGCGCGGTCAGCGCGCGGGCGTTGCGCCAGAAGCGGTCGAAGCCGGGCCCGCCGCCCCGGGCGTCGGCGCCCTCCGTGCCGTCGACGAGTTCGAGGATGCGGGTGGTGATGTGGACGGCCGCCCGCCCGGTGACGGTCTCGGCCGCCGCCACGAGCACGGCGATGTCGGCGCGTTCCTCCAGGCCGAGCGCCCACTCGGCGAGCAGCCCCCGGGAGAGGGCGTCGGTGGCCCGCTCCACCACCGCGGCGGCGGCGTGCGCGGCGGTGGCCAGCTCCCCGTAGGCGAGCAGGAGGTACGGATCGTCCCCCGTGCCGAGCGGCGCGGCGGCGCCCGCGGCCGAAGGGCCTTCCGCGGGGTCGCCGGGGACCGGCCCCGCCTGCCCGGCGCGGCTGATGTCCCGGGCCTCGGCGAGCGCCCCCTCGGCGATGCCCAGGCCGACCTGGACGAGGAGCAGCCGCAGGACGAGCGGCGCGAGGGTGGTGAACGGCGCGACGGCGTGCTCGTCGTGGGGCAGGACCCCGAGCACGTGCCCGGGGTCCACCGGGACGTGGTCGAAGGTAACGGTGCCGGCCCCGGCGAGCCGCTGGCCGACCCGGTCCGTACCGGCGTCGGTGAAGACCCCGGGGTGGGCCGGGTCCACGAGGACCACGAGCAGGTCCCCGGTGCCGCCGGGGCGCGCCCCGACGACGAGCCGGTCGGCGACGGTCACCCCGGAGGCGAAGGTGCGGCGCCCGTCGAGGATCCAGCCGCCGCCGGGGCCGTCGGCGGGGGTGAGCACCAGGCCGGGGCCGGACTCGGCGCGCGGGGGTTCGACGCCGCCCGCGAGCAGCCAGCGCTCCTCGGCCGTACACACGTCGAGGGAGAGCGCGCGGGGGGAGCGCGTGTCGCCCGTGTCGTGCGCGGGGCCGAAGAAGCGGCTGCTCCACGACAGGGCGTAGTGGTGGGCGAGGAGTTCGCCGACGGAGCTGTCGGCGGCGGAGATCTCCCGCACGACCGCGCAGGCGGCCCGCAGGTCCGCGCCCCGCCGGCTCGGTCCCGGCGCGGTGAGGAGGGCGGGCAGGCCGGCCTCCTGGAGCCGGGCGACCTCGTCGAAGGGCGCCTTTCCGGCCCGGTCCCGGGTGAGGGCGTCGACGGCCAGGTCGTCGGCCAGTTCGCGGGTCACGCGGGGCCAGATCTCGTCGTCGGCGGACCGGTCGACGGGCCGGTCCGCGCGCCGGCCGGGCGGTGCGGCGGCGGTGCGTGTCGCTGGTCTCCTCGGCGATCTCCTCGGCGTACTCACGTCACCTCACCCGATCCCTAGTATCCCCACTGGAATAGTAGGGATAGTGGCAGAGGGGGCCACCGGAGCCCAAGGGGCGTCCACGGGCTGGACAAGGCCGTACCGGTCGGCGAGACGGCGTCAGATCGGCGCAGGTAGGGGCGGGTTGGTCCGCGCGGTCAGGGGTTGGTCCACGCCTCGGGGTCGTCGGCGAGCGCCACGATCCCCGCCGGGAGCTTCGCCGCTGCCAGCTCCGCGAGCGACACGCCGAGCACACCGCGGACACTCGCCCGCAGCGCGATCCACAACGTGAGCAGCGACTCCGCGGGACCCGTGTACGAGAGGTCCGGCGGCCGCTCCCCGCGCACCGACACCAAGGGGCCCTCCACGCAGCGGATGACGTCCGCGACGGAGATCGTCTCGGCCGGCCGCGCCAGCCAGTAGCCGCCGTTGCCGCCGCGCTGGCTCTGCACCAGACCGCCCTTGCGCATGTCGCCGAGGATGCCCTCCAGGAACTTGTGAGAGATGTCCTGGTCCACCGCGATGGCCTCGGCCTTCAGCGGCCCCGTGTCCTGGGCCGCGGCGAGCTGGAGGGCGGCCCGCACCGCGTAGTCGGCCCTGGCTGAAATGCGCATGGGCGCATTATTCCGCACGGGTGGGACGGGATCCGCGAGCCCGGCCCCGCCGCGCGGGAAGAGCCGTACCGCACCCTTGACGTCACCCGTGACCGGCCGGACACTCAGGGACGGGAAACCGAGCGAACAGGTAGGAAACCATGGGACGCACCGGCCGGAGGGACACCTCGCCCGCCGCGTCCCTCCCGCGCTCGCTGCCCCTCACGTCCCGCCGGCACATCGATCTGCTGCGGGTCTGCAGCGCCGCGAGTCGCCGCTCCCGCCCGGGCGTCCCCCCGTCCGCCGAGGCCTGATCCACCGCACCGGCCCCGGACGCCCGCAGCGGTCCGCCCGTCTCCTCTTCCCGTACCTCTGCTGCCCCCGGGCCCCGCGCGACCCCCGCGTCACACCGCCGTGACCCGGGCCCCGCGCGCCGCCCGGCCCAGCACCGAGCACCCCCGAGGGAGAAGCATGTCCGTCGTCGTCCCGTCCTCGCTCCTGCCCGCCTCCGCCACGCCCGCCTTCCGAGGCCGCATCGGGCGCGACGCGAACAGCGGCCACTACGCCGTGCCGCACCGCTACCGCCTCCACGTCGACCCGTCCGACCCCCGGTGTCTGAGCATCGCCCTCACCCACGGCCTGCTCGGACTCGACGACACGCTCCCGCTCACCGTCCTCCCCGGCACCCCCGACACGCCCGACGGCGGGTACGCCGTGCTCCGGCCGCTGTACGAGGCGAGCGCCCACCTCTACACCGGGCCGCCCGCCGCCCCCGTGCTCAGCGACGGATGGACCGGACGGATCGTCAGCACCCACGTCCCCGACATCCTGCGCGACCTCGCCCTCCGCTTCCGCGGCGACGGCCCCGACCTGCTGCCCGAGGAGCATCGGGCGGCCATCGACGCCGTCGCCGACCTCTGCGAGCGGAGCGTCAACCGCGCCGCCCAGCGCGCCGGCGAACTCGGACTCGACGGCGACGCCGCCCACCGCGACCCGCTCACCGTGCTCCTCTCCGCCCTCGGCTCCCTGGAACGCCGCCTCGCCCACCACCCGTACGTCCTCGGCGACGCGCCGACCGCCGCCGACGTGCACGTCTGGGTCACCCTCGTCCAGCTCGACACCGTCCACCGCTGGCACCTGGACGCCGCCGCCATGGACCGGGTCGCCGCACACCCCGCGCTGTGGGCCTACGCCCAGCGCCTCGCCGCCCGCCCCGAGTTCGCCCGCCACCTCGACATCGACGCCGTCCTGCGCCGCCACCGCGCCCACTGCCGGGGCCGGGAGGCCGCCGGTGCCGGGATACGGATCGTCGACTGGTCCGCCGCCGGGCGCTGATCAGCCGGTCCGGTGCCCGGCGCCGACCCGCCGGACGTCAGCCGATGCGGTGCCCCGCGCGTCAGCCGAGGCGACGATCCGCCTCGTCGGCCGATGCGACGACCCGCCGGACGTCAGCCGATGCGGTGCCCCGCCAAGGGGCCCGTGTCGTCGCCCGCACCCGAGCGCACCCCGCGCAGGAACGCCTCCAGCGCCTCCAGCGAGCTCGTCGCCGGCTCCCACCCCAGCTCCCGCCGGGCCCGTTCGGTGGCGAGCAGGGGCAGGTGCCGCAGCGCGTCGAACAGCCCCGGGGAGGCACCGGCCAGCCGCAGCCTCCAGGCCGCCGCCACCGCGCCCCGTACCGCGCCCGCGGGCACCCGCACCGGCCGGGCGCCCAGCAGTTCGCCCAGCACCGCACCGTCGATCACCGGCTCCGCCGCCAGGTTGAACGCGCCCCGCACGTCCCTCAGCAGCGCCCTGCGGTACGCGTCGGCGGCGTCGTCCGTGTGCAGGACCTGGAACCGCAGCCCGTCGAACTCCGGCAGCAGCGGCAGCAGATCGGGCCGCACCAGCTGCCCGGGGAAGAACCGTCCGGCGAAGATCCTGCGCTGCCCGCTCGCCGACTCCTCCTTGAACAGGAACGCCGGACGCATCCGGACCACCCGGGTCTGCGGGTGGTCCCGCTCGAAGGTGTCGAGGACCCGCTCCAGATAGGCCTTCTCCCGGGTGTACGCGGCCCCCGGCCAGCCGTGCGTCGGCCACGCCTCGGACACCGGCGCGCCGCCCTCGGGGCCGGGGGAGTAGGCCCCCACCGACGAGGCGTGCACCAGGACCGGCACCCGGGCGGCCGCCACCGCCTCGAAGACGCGGACCGCGCCCAGGACGTTCGTCCGCCAGGTCTCCACCGGGTCGTGCGTCGGCCCGAACCGCCAGGCCAGGTGCACCACCGCGTCCGCGTCCGCCACGTACTGGGCGAGCCGGGGCTCGTCCCCCTCCCGGGACAGGTCCAGCTCCTCCCACTCCACCCCCGGGACGTCGAGCTTCGGCCGCCGGCGGGCGAGCCCGAGGACCGAACCGACGCCCGGATCCCGGGCCAGGGCCCGGACCAGGCTCGTACCCACGTTGCCGGTGGCGCCCGTGACGACGACGCGCGAAAGCGTGCTCGGGTTCATGTCTCCGACCCTCCGCCATGGGCGGCGCGAGCGCACTCCGGGGGACCCCCGTGACCGGCCCGGTCACCCACCGTGTCCGTACGGTTCGCGGGGGTGGCCCACGGCCGGGAACATGGAGCGCATCAGGAGACAGGAGACAAGGCCATGCTGCTGCCCGACAGGAACACCGTCGACCGGCTGCTCCGCCACTTCCGCGCCCAGGAGCGGACCGTGCTGGACAGACCGTGCGACCTGTCGGCCCGCCGTCGCTTCGAGGACACGGCGTACACCCTGTGCGTCCTGATGGGAGAGCGCACCGCCTCCGCGGCGGTCCTCGCCGCCGAGCGGTACGTGAGGACCGGAGGAGATCAGGAATCGAGAAGCGTCGCCGCCGTACCGCCACTAGCGTGACCGTCATGACCTTCGCGCACGTGTCCGACGCGCGCGCCGCACGCGACGTGTCCGGCGCGGCCGGCCGCGGACGCGAAGGCCCACCGTCACGACCCGCGCGAACGCTGGAGACACGATGAGCAAGGCCCCGAGGGCGGACGAGCAGGCGTCCGTACCCCACGCCGCCGACCGGCACGACCTGATCCGCGTGCACGGCGCGCGCGAGAACAACCTCAAGGACGTGAGCATCGAGATCCCGAAGCGCCGCCTCACGGTCTTCACCGGCGTCTCCGGCTCCGGCAAGAGCTCCCTCGTGTTCGACACCATCGCGGCCGAGTCGCAGCGGCTGATCAACGAGACGTACAGCGCCTTCGTCCAGGGCTTCATGCCCACCCTCGCCCGGCCCGAGGTCGACGTCCTCGAAGGCCTGACGACCGCGATCATCGTCGACCAGCAGCGCCTCGGCGCCGACCCCCGCTCCACCGTCGGCACCGCGACCGACGCCAACGCGATGCTGCGGATCCTCTTCAGCCGGCTCGGCAAGCCGCACATCGGCCCGCCCAGCGCCTACGCCTTCAACGTCCCCTCGGTCCGCGCGAGCGGCGCCATCACCGTCGAGCGGGGCAGCAAGAAGACCGAGCGCGCGACCTTCGAGCGCACCGGCGGCATGTGTCCCCGCTGCGAGGGCCGGGGCACCGTCTCCGACATCGACCTCACCCAGCTCTACGACGACACCCGGTCCCTCGCCGAGGGCGCGCTCACCATCCCCGGCTACACGCCGGGCGGCTGGAACTACCGGCTGTACACCGAGTCGGGCCTCGTCGACCCGGACAAGCCCATCCGGAAGTACACCAAGAGGGAACTGGCCGACTTCCTCCACCACGAGCCGGAACGCATGAAGATCGCCGGGATCAACATGACCTACGAGGGTCTGATCCCGCGCATCCAGAAGTCCTTCCTCGCCAAGGACAAGGAGGGCATGCAGCCCCACATCCGGGCCTTCGTCGAGCGCGCCGTCACCTTCACCACCTGCCCCGACTGCGACGGCACCCGGCTCAGCGAGGGCGCCAGGGCCTCGAAGATCAAGCGGGTCAGCATCGCCGACGCCTGCGCGCTCCAGATCAGCGACCTCGCCGACTGGGTCCGCGGCCTCGACGAGCCGTCCGTGGCGCCGCTGCTCACCGCGCTCCAGCTGACCCTCGACTCGTTCGTGGAGATCGGCCTCGGCTACCTCTCGCTCGACCGGCCCTCGGGCACGCTCTCCGGCGGCGAGGCCCAGCGCGTCAAGATGATCCGCCACCTGGGCTCCTCGCTCACCGACGTCACGTACGTCTTCGACGAGCCGACCGTCGGCCTGCACCCGCACGACATCCAGCGGATGAACGACCTCCTCCTCCAGCTGCGCGACAAGGGCAACACCGTGCTCGTCGTCGAGCACAAGCCGGAGACCATCGTGATCGCCGACCACGTCGTCGACCTCGGCCCCGGCGCCGGTACGGCCGGCGGCACCGTCTGCTTCGAGGGCACCGTCGACGGGCTGCGCGCCGCCGGCACCGTCACCGGCCGCCACCTCGACGACCGGGCCCCGGTCAAGAAGTCGGTGCGCACGCCCGACGGCGCCCTGGAGATCCGCGGCGCCTCCACCCACAACCTGCGCGACGTCGACGTCGACATCCCGCTCGGGGTGCTGACCGTCGTCACCGGCGTCGCCGGCTCCGGCAAGAGCTCGCTCGTGCACGGATCGATCCCCTCCGGCGCGGAGGTGATCTCCGTCGACCAGAGCCCGATCCGCGGCTCCCGGCGCAGCAACCCGGCCACCTACACCGGGCTGCTCGAACCGATCCGCAAGGCCTTCGCCAAGGCCAACGGCGTCAAGCCGGCGCTGTTCAGCGCCAACTCCGAGGGAGCCTGCCCCACCTGCAACGGCGCGGGCGTCATCTACACCGACCTGGGGATGATGGCGGGTGTCTCGTCGACCTGCGAGGACTGCGAGGGGAAGCGGTTCCAGCCCTCGGTGCTCGAATACCTCCTCGGCGGCCGGGACATCAGCGAGGTCCTCGCCATGTCCGTGACCGAGGCGGAGGAGTTCTTCGGCTCCGGCGAGGCGAAGACGCCCGCCGCCCAGCGCGTCCTCGCCCGGCTCGCCGACGTCGGACTCGGCTACCTGAGCCTCGGCCAGCCGCTCACCACGCTCTCGGGCGGCGAGCGGCAGCGGCTGAAGCTGGCCACCCACATGGGCGACAAGGGCGGCGTCTACGTCCTCGACGAGCCGACCACCGGCCTCCACCTCGCCGACGTGGAACAGCTCCTCGGCCTCCTCGACCGGCTCGTGGACTCCGGCAAGTCGGTCATCGTCGTCGAGCACCACCAGGCGGTCATGGCGCACGCCGACTGGATCATCGACCTCGGGCCCGGAGCGGGCCACGACGGCGGCAAGATCGTCTTCGAGGGCACGCCCGCCGACCTGATCGCGGCCCGCTCGACCCTCACGGGCGAGCACCTCGCGGAGTACGTCGGCGGCTGACGCCCGCCGTCGGCTGAGCCCCACCGACGGCTGAGCCCCACCGTCGGCTGACCCCCGCCGTCGGCGCCCCGGGACCGCCCGCGCCCTCCCAGGGCGTCGCTCAGGTGGCTGCGCCCGGGGGGTGCGTCGCTCGCGCCTCGCGCTCGGGTGGCTGTTCGGCTTCGCGCTCGGGCGGCTGGTCGGTCCCGCGCTCGGGGGCGTTGCTCGGCCCCGCGCTGGAGTCGCCGTTCCGCCCGGCTCCCGGGTTCGCCGCTCAGCCCCCCGCGCGGGGGAAGCGGGCCCGGGGCGCGTCCACGCAGGTGTCCCGCGAGGTCGGGCCGCCGAAGCGCAGCCGGTCGTACGCGGTGAACTCCGGCTCCAGGGCGTCGAGCGCGTCCACGCGCGCGTGGAGCGCGGCGCGCCACTCCGGCGAGGGATCGGCCCCGGCCTCCGCGAGACACGCGCCGATCTCCGCCGTCAGCGCGTCCTTCCTGCGGATGTTCGCCGGGGTCACCTCGCGCAGGCAGACGTACTGGCCGCTCAGGTACGCCGCCCACTCCGCCTCGCCCCGGCCCCGGTCCTCCCAGTGGCCGGTGAACCAGTCGCGCAGCCGCCCGACGCCGCCCGCCGCGTCGGCGAGCGCGAACAGATCGCGCGGCACCATCTCGGCGCCGTCCGACCGCAGGTACCCGGGCAGCGGCAGCAGCGCGGCGAGCATCAGCCGCCTGACCTCGTCGGGGTCCCGGCCGAGTGCCCCGCACAGGGCGTCCAGCGGGACGAACACCCCGGTGACGTACGCGTCGTCCTCGGCGGTCATCGGATGCGCGCCGTTGACCTCGCGGAACCGCTCGGCGATCCGTGCGGCCGGTGTCGTGTCCGTCATCGCGTCACTCCTCGGGGCAGGCCGTCCGGGCCGGTCCCGGACGGTGCTCCCGCAGGCTAGGAGCCGGACGGTGCGGCCCCCGCCGAACCGTCACCGTCCGGGCCGGGGCGAGGCCGGCCCCGTCGACCCGCCCGGCCGCCGGGCCCGATCGGCGGCCGGGCCCGATCGGCGGCCGGGCCCGATCGGCGGCCGAGCCCCGTCTGTACGTCAGTCGCGGCGGGCCCGATCGGCGCCGCACCCCGTCCGTACGTCAGACGCGGCGGGCCGTTCGGCGTCGCCACCCCCACAGGGCGATCGCGGCGGCACACGCCGAGGCCACCAGGGCCAGGGGCAGGCCGGCCGAGGGACCGGAGGTCTCGGCCTCCGCCCTCGCGGACTTCGGCGCCGGCGAGGTCGCCGGATCCGCCCCCGCCCCGGCCGCCCGTGCGGGAGCCGCCGCCTTGGCCTGCCCGTCACGGGCCACCGACACGGTCCGCGCCCCCGGGTCGGCCGCGGCCTTCGCGCGCACCGGCGCGAGGGACCCGACGGGCTCCACCCGTCCGGCCGCCCCGAAGCCCCAGTCGAGCAGCGACCGCGCCTCCTCGTACACGGCGTGCCCGCCGCCCTCCTGCGGGTTCATCACCGACACGACGAGCGTCCGGTCGCCGCGCCGGGCCGCCGACACCAGCGTGTTGCCCGCGTTGCTCGTGTAGCCGTTCTTGATCCCGAGGAGCCCCGGATACCGTTCCACCCCGTCCGCGCCCGTCAGCAGCCGGTTGGTGTTGGCGATGCCGTACGACCAGGAGCCCGCGGGGAAGTCCGCGTACGACGTCGAGCAGTACCGGGCGAAGGCCGGGTCCTGGAGTCCGGCCCGCCCGAAGAGCGCCAGGTCGTACGCGGAGGACACCTGACCGGGGGCGTCGTAGCCGTCGGGGGAGACCACGTGGGTGTCCTCGGCGCCCAGGGACCGGGCCTTCTCCTGCATCTGCCGGGTCATCGACTCCCAGCCGCCGTTCATCTCCGCCAGCACGTGCACGGCGTCGTTGCCCGAGCTGAGGAAGACGCCGTTCCACAGGTCCGAGACCTTGTACGTGTACCCCTCCTTCACCCCGACCATACTGCTGCCGGCCCCGATCCCCTCCAGCTCGGCGTCGGCCACGGTGTGCTGCTCGGACGGCCCGTGGTGGGGGAGCGCGGTCAGCGCGAACAGCGTCTTGAGCGTGCTGGCCGGCGGCAGCTTCCGGTGCGCGTTGCGCGCGGCGAGCACCTCGCCCGTGGAGGCGTCGGCCACCACCCACGAGAGCGCCGAGACCGAGGGCAGCTCGGGCGCTCCCGACAGGCGCTGCACCTGGGTGCCCTGTCGGCCGAGCCGCGCCGGGTCGACGTGCCGACGGGCGGGCGGGGTGGGCTCCCCGACGGAGGAATCGGCGCGCGGCACCGGGCCGGCGGGAGAGGCCGCGGCCGCCGGGACGGGCAGCACGAACAGCAGCGCCGCGGATCCGGCGGCGGCATGACGAACAGCTGACGTGACGATCATTCAGTCACCGTAGGAAGGCTGCGGCGAGCGCGCAGATCGGAGTGCGCCGACCGGCGTAGCGGGTGCGGCGTACGGCGGCGCGTCGTGCGTCCGCCCGGGTGGTCCCCACCGCGCCCCGGGGCTCCCGGCCCGCTGTCGGTGGCGCAGGGCATCCTTGTGACGTGCCCTCACACCCCGACCAGAACAGCGTCGTTCCGCCCCGGGCGACCGGAGCGGCCGCCACCGAGCCGCCCGCACGGTCCGTCCCCGGCCCCGCACGGGAGGGCGGGACGCCCGCCGGCCCCTTCGGCGCGTCCGCTCCCCGGACCGCACAGCCGTCCCGCGGCGCCCCCGACGGGCACATGATCGTGTGCGGGGACGACGCCCTCGCCCACCGGCTCGCGCGCGAACTCCACGAGGTGTACGGAGAGCAGGTCACCCTCCTGGTGCCGGTGCCGCCCGGGGCGCCCCAGGCGCCCGAGGGCCGCGCCGGCCGGGCGCTCGCCCTCTTCGGGCGGGTGACCGCCGCCGTCACCCGCACCACCGGCGCCGCGTCCCCCGGGGACGGCGCCGACCCCGCCGGAGCCCCGCGGGTGGTCGAGTCCGCCGAGGCCGACGACCGGGCGCTCACCGAGGCCGGGGCGGACCGCGCGGCGGCCCTCGCCCTCGTCCACGAGGACGACGAGACCAACATCCGGGCCGCCCTCACCGCCCGCCGGCTCAACCCCCGGCTGCGCCTGGTGATCCGCCTCTACAACCGCAAGCTCGGCCAGCACCTCGAAACCCTCCTCGACCAGGCCGCCGCCGTCGCCGAACCCGGCCTCGACCCCGAGAAGCTCGACGCCGCCACCACGGTCCTCTCCGACGTCGACACCGCCGCCCCCGGTCTCGCCGCGGCCGCCGTCGCCGGCACCAGCAAGGTGGTCCAGGCCGGGGGACTGCTGCTGCACGCAGTCGACCGGCCGCCCGTCGCGGGACAGGCCCCCGACCCCGGGCTCTGCACGCTCGCCCTGCTGTCCGCCACCGCGGGCGACCCGGCGGGCTGCGAGGGATCGGAGCACAGCGGCGACGCGGGCCCCCGGCTGCTGCCCGACGACCGCACCGTCGCCGCGGCCACCGGACGGGCCGCGGTCACCCTCGAAGCGGTCACCCCCGCGGGCCCCGCCCCGCACCCGGCCCGCATCGCCGCCTCGGCGCTGCCCGTCGCCTCGCTCTTCTCCCCGCGCCTGCGCTGGTCGCTCGCGGGTGCCGTCGCCGCCGTCGTCGCGCTCGCCCTCGCCTCCACCTTCACCACCGGCGACCACCCCCTGCACGCCGCCTATCTGACGCTCCTCGACATCTTCGCCATCGGCGACCCGGCCGTCGGGGAACCGACCGGCCGTCAGGTCCTCCAGATCCTGGCGGGCTTCGTCGGACTCCTGCTGCTCCCGGTGATCGTCGCCGCCCTCCTCGAAGGCCTCGGCACGTTCCGCACCGCGACCTCGCTCCGCCGCCCGCCGCGCGGGCTCTCCGGGCACGTCGTCCTCCTCGGCCTCGGCAAGGTCGGCACGCGCGTCCTCGCCCGGCTCCGCGGGCTCGGGATCCCGGTGGTGTGCGTCGAGTCCGACCCGGAGGCCCGGGGCGTCGCCGTCGCCCGCAGGCTCCGCGTCCCCACCGTCATCGGCGACGTCACCGAGGAGGGCGTCCTGGAGGCCGCCCGCATCGACCGCGCCCACGCCCTGCTCGCCCTGACCAGCATCGACATCACCAACCTGGAGGCCGCACTCTCCGCCCGCGCCGTCACCCCCGAACTGCGGGTCGTCCTGCGGCTCTTCGACGACGACTTCGCCACCGCCGTGTTCCGCACCCTGCGCACCGCCCACCCCGGGGCCCTGACCCGCAGCCGCAGCGTCTCCCACCTCGCCGCGCCGGCCTTCGCCGGCGCGATGATGGGCCGCGAGGTCCTCGGCGCCGTGCCCGTCGAGCGCCGCGTCCTCCTCTTCGCCGCCGTGGACGTCGCGGACCATCCGCTCCTGGAGGGCCGGACCGTCGCCGAGGCCTTTCGCCCCGGCGCCTGGCGGGTCATCGCCCTGGACGGCCCCGGCGGCTCAGGCGAGGGCTGGCGCCTGCACCCGGAGCGGCTCCTCGGGGCCCAGGACCGGGTGGTGGTGGCCGCCACCCGCCGCGGCCTCGCCCAACTCCTGCGCCGAGGCGGCCGGGAGGAGCGTGGGACTCCCGACGACTCCGTACGGACGGAGCGCGGCCGACCGTAGGATCTGACCGCCCCCGTGCCGAGATCGCGTCGCTTCCGCAGTCAGGAGTCCCCACGTTGAACACCTCGCACACCACCCCGGACGCCGCCCGCACACCGCACCTCATGGACGCGGTGGGCGGCTGCCCGCACGCGGCGAACGCCCGCATGCTCGCCGAGGGCGCCGTCGCCCCCGTCCTGCTGCCCGGCGGGATCGAGGGCATGGCGGTGCTCGGCCACGACGCGCTGCGCGACTTCCTCTCCCACCCCGACGTCGCCAAGGGACCCCAGCACTTCACCGCCCTCGCCGAAGGTCGCATACCCGACGGCTGGCCCCTGCGGACCTTCGCCACCGTGCCCGGCATGACCACCGCCGACGGGGCCGACCACCGGCGGCTGCGCACCCTGGTCAGCAGCGCCTTCACCGCCCGCCGGGTCGAGGCGCTCCGCCCGCGCGTCGAGGCGGTCACCGCCGGACTCCTCGACGGGCTCGCGGAGGCCGCCCGCGAGGGCGACGGCGTCGCCGACCTGCGCCGCCACTACGCGCTGCCGCTGCCGCTCGGAGTCATCTGCGAGCTCCTCGGCGTCGACCCGGCCCACCAGGACCGGCTGCACCACCTGTCCAGCCTGGTCGTCGCCACCGACACGGAGCCCGGACGGGCCGTCGCCGCCAACCGGGAACTCGTCGAACTCCTCGGGGCCATCGCCGCGGCCAGGGCCGCCGCCCCCGGCGAGGACCTCACCAGCGCCCTCATCGCCGCCCACGACGAGGACGGCGACCGGCTCAGCCGCCCCGAGCTCATCGGCACCCTGCTCCTGATGATCATCGCGGGCCACGAGACCACCCTGAACCTCGTCACCAACGCGGTCCGCGCGCTCTGCGCCCACCGCGACCAGCTCGCCCTCGTCACCGAGGGCCGCGCCCGCTGGGAGGACGTCGTGGAGGAGACGCTCCGCTGGGACAGCCCGGTCAGCTACTTCCCGTTCCGCTACCCCACCCGCGACCTCACCGTCGACGGCACCCTCATCCCCCGGGGCACGCCCGTCCTCGCCGGATACTCCGCGGCCGGCCGCGACAGCACGGCGCACGGCCCGGACGCGGACCGCTTCGACATCACCCGGACCACGAAGGCGAAGCACCTCTCGCTCGGCCACGGCCCCCACTACTGCCTGGGCGCCCCGCTCGCCCGGGCGGAGGCCGCGATCGCCCTGGAGGCGCTCTTCACCCGCTTCCCCGCACTCGACCTCGCCGTCCCGGAGGCGGAACTGACCCCCCACGCCGGCTTCGTCGGCAACAGCGTCCACGCCCTGCCCGTCCGCCCGGGCGGCTGACGGCCACGGATCAGGCGGAGGCGGGAGAGGTCCGCAGGGCGGAGACGAGGCGCAGCAGCCGGTCCTCGTTCCCCGCGAGACCCGCGGCGCGCAGCGCCTCGTCCGCCTCCGCCATCGGATGAGTGAGCATCACCCCCGCGTACGGGGCGAGCCGCGGGTCGGTCAGCACGGCCTGGGTGGACTCGAGCAGCCGCAGGTACGCCTGGGCGGCCGCGCGCTCGGTGGCGGTGATCGTGGTCATGTCGGGCTCCCTCTCGACAGTTCGGCGCTCACCACCCTCTCGCACGGGTCTGACAATCGGCCTCAGGCCCGCCCGCCGAGGTGCGCCGCCAGCCGTTCCAGGAACACGCGCTGGCCGGAGACGAGCAGCGGAGCGGCGGCCTCCGGCGCGAACCAGCCCACCCGGTCGATCTCCGGGAACTCCCCCCGGACCCCGGACCGGGGCGGCCACTCCATGAAGAACGTCCCCGGCACCACCGCCGCCGGGTCCAGATCGCCCTCCACGGCCCACACGGTGACGAGCTTTCCGCTGCGCTGGCGGGACTCGCCCAGCGCGAACCACGCGCCGTCCGGGGCGGGAAGGCCCAGCTCCTCCTGGAACTCGCGGCGCGCCGCCGCCTCCGGGGCCTCGTCGGGCTCGTACTCCCCCTTGGGGATCGACCAGGCCGACTCCTCGCGGGAGGCCCACAGGGGCCCGCCCATGTGACCGATGAGGACTTCGACGCCACCGTCCGTCGTACGGCGGAACACCAGGAGACCCGCACTGCGCTTGTCCGGCATGCGTCCAGTCTGGCCGAGGGGAGCGGCCGCCGCAGCTCCCCCGCGCGGGTTCACCCCTGGGGGTGTCCCGTCCATCGGGCGGGGCGTCGCGAGCCCGGCCCGATCGACGGGACACCTCCTACTCCTCCGCGCCGACCGTCACCGGACCGCCCGGGAGCGCCGCACCGGACGTCCACCACGCCCCGAGCCGCACCGAACGCCAGGGGACCAGCGTGCCGCCCAGCCGCTCCCGCCGCAGTACGGCGCCGTCCTGGGAGACGGTCAGGACCGGGCGCACGAGCCGCCGCTCCGGACGGAGCAGCAGCGGCGCGGGACCGGGGCCGAGGAGCCCGGGCGCCACCCACCGCAGCGGACCGGCCGTCGTCACGGGCACACCCGCCCGGGGCCAGGGGAGGCCCGCGAGCCGTTCGAGCACGGAGTCCGCCACCGACCGTCCCTCGGCGGCCGCCACGAGCGCCGGTTCCACCCCGCGCAGGAGGTTGCCGACGGCGAACACGCCGGGCTCGGCGGTACGGAAGCCCGCGTCCGTCACGGGGCCCCGGGTGCCCGGGGCGAGGGCCAGCCCGGCGGTGCGCACGAGCTCGTGCTCCGGGATCCAGTCGCCCGTGAACACCACGGTGTCGCACTTCAGTACGGTCACCCGCCCGTCGCCGCTCCGGACCGCCACCCCGGTCAGCCGGCCGCGCCCGAGCAGCTCCGTCACGACGCTCCCGCGGAGTACCGGCACACCGGCGAAGACGACGGCGGGAGCGACGAGTTCGGTGACGACGGCCACCACGTCCACGCCGGCCGCGCGCAGGGCCCGCACCGCGCCCCGGGCGACGGGGGCGCCGCCGACGACCACGGCCCGGCGCCCGACGCGCTCCCCGCGCGTCCCGAACCGCGCCACCAGCCGCTGGAGTTCACCGGTGGTCAGCACGCCGTCGGGTCGCGTGCCCGGGACGAGCCGGGCGCTTCGGGGGCGCTCGCGGGCGCCCGTGGCGAGGACCACCGCGCGGGCCCGGACGCGTTCGAGTCCCGTCGGCGCGGTCACGTCCAGGGTGAGGGGCCCGGCCCAGCCGGTGGCACTGACCCCGGTCCGGACGGTCGCCCCCGCCCGCAGCGCCCGGCGCACCGCGCGCCGGGCGAACGCCGGTCCGTCCAGGGCACGCCCCCGGGCGTCCGCGCCGAACCCGGGCCGGGCGCAGTGGCGCGGCACCCCGCCCGGCGCGGCGTCCCGCTCCAGGACCTCGACACGGCCCGCGCCGGCCGCCGCGAGCCGCTCCGCCGCGGCGAGCCCGGCGGGTCCCGCGCCCACGACGAGGACGTCGACCGTCCGGTTCATCCCGCCCCCTCCGCGCGCGGCCGCGCCTCGAACAGCGCCCGCACCTCCGCGCCGCAGTGGTGGCCCTGGCAGCGCCCGCCCCGCGCGCGCGTCCTGCGCCGCAGCCCGTCGAGGCCGCCGGGCGGGATCGTCGAGGCCAGCGCGGCCCGGATCTCGCCGCGGGTGACCCGCTCGCAGTGGCAGACGATCGTCCCGAACTCCGGGTCCCGCGCGATGAGTCCGGCGTCGCGGTACGGACGCGGGAAGGCCTCGCCCAGGTTGGGCATCCGCACGGGGGCGAGCGGCCGGGCCGGCCCCGCGTCGAGGCCGCAGTCGGCGAGGAGCCCGAGGACGTGCTCGGCGACGGCCAGGGACGCGGTGAGCCCGGTGGAACGGATCCCGCCCACCGTCACGTACCGCAGCGCGGGATGGGCGGCGATCCGGTAGTCCTCCTGTCCGGTGGCGGCCCGCAGACCCGCGTACACGGCGGTGACCTCCTCGTCGAGCAGCGCGGGAAGGATCCTGCCGCCCTGCTCCCGCAGCCCGGCGAGCCCCTCGGCCGTCGTGCCCGTCGCGGTCTTGTCGCGCAGGTCCTCGGCGGTGGGGCCGAGCAGGACGTTCCCGTACACCGTCGGCGAGACGAGGACACCCTTGCCGAGCGGCCCGGGGACGGGCAGCAGGATGTGCCGGACCAGGTCGCGGGCGAACTTGTCGAAGACGAGCAGCTGGCCGCGACGCGGGGTGACGGTGAAGTCCTCCCGGCCGACCAGCGCGTCGAAGACGTCGGCGTACAGACCGCAGGCGTTGACGAGGAGGCGCGTCCGCAGCACTCCGCGCCGGGTGACGAGCCGGTGGTACGGATCGCCCGGACGCACCTTCTCCACCCGGGCGTTCACGTGGAGGTCGACCCCGGAGCGGACGGCCTGGGTGGCGTAGGCGAGGGTCGTCGTCCACGGGCAGATCACCGACTCGCCCGGCACGTCGAGCGCGCCGAGCGCGCCGGGACCCAGGTGCGGTTCGCGGACGGCCAGTTCGGCGGACCCGAGGATCCGGGTGGTGTCGTGGCCGTTGCGTACGGCCTTCGCGGCGAGGCGGGGGAGCGTGGACAGCTGCTCCTGGTCCCAGGCGACGAGCAGCGCGCCGAGCGGCGCCACCGGAATGCCCGCCTCCCGCGCGTACGCGCCGAGCAGACGGTGCCCCTCACGGACGAGCCGGGCCTCCAGGGTGCCGGGCACGGCGTCGAACCCCGTGTGCAGGATGGCCGTGTTGGCCTTCGAGGTCCCGTCGCCGACGTCGTTCGCGGCCTCCACGAGCGCGATCCGCAGGGGGTGACGGGCCAGCGCGCGGGCGATCGCGGAACCGACGACCCCCGCGCCGACGACCACGACGTCGTACGCCCCGTCCTCCCCGGCGGGAAGCGGCCCTCCACGCGTGACGTTGCCGTGCGGCCGGTGCGTGACGTCACCGGTCCGCCCGGCGGGGTGCGGCGCGCCTCCGTCCGAGACGGCCCCGGCCACCCCGGAGGAACTCCGCGTCGCCCCCGCCGCCTCCGCCGGTCGCGAGCCCGAGGCGCGTCCCTTCCGCGTCGCGCTCACGCCGCTCCGCCGACGGCGGCCGTCGGGTCCTCCGTCCGCTCCACCAGCGCCGACACCGCCGCGCGGAAGCGACCCAGCCGCTCCGCCGCCTCGTCGGCCGGGATCCGGGGCTCGTACACGGCGGAGGGCTTCCACTCGGGTACGGCCTCGCGGAGCGAGAGTCCCGGCAGGTGGCCGAGCCGGGCGGCGGCGCCGACCCCGAGCGCCGTGGCGTCGGGCAACGAGGCCACCTCGACGGGCCGTTGCAGGAGATCGGCCTGGGTCTGCATGAGCAGCGCCGAGCGGGTCAGGCCGCCGTCGGCGCGCAGCGAGGTCAGCGGCGCACCCCGGTCCGAGGCGGCGGCCCCGGCGAGCTCCACGACCTGCGCGGCGATGCCCTCGCACAGCGCGCGCACCAGATGGCCCGGACCGGTGTCGAGACCGAGGCCGGTGAGCGAACCCCGCACGTCCCCCCGCCACCAGGGCGCGGCGAGCCCCGCGAAGGCGGGGACGAAGGTGACGCCGCCGCTGTCCGGGACACCGCCGCCCACGGAGTCGAGCGCGTCGGCGCCGGCGATTACGCCGAGGTCGGTGAGCCAGCGCACGGCCGAGGCGACGGTGTACACCTGGCCGTCGAGGCAGTGGGTGACGCGGCCGCCGAGCCGCCAGGCCACACAGCTCACCAGGCCGGAGGCGGTGCGCCGGGGCTCGGACCCGGTCCGGGCGAGGAGGAAGGCGCCCGTGCCGTAGGTGCACTTGGCGGCGGCGGGGTCGTCGGCGCTCTGGGCGAGCAGCGCGGCCTGCTGGTCCACCAGGAGGCCGGTGAGCGGCAGCGCCGGGCCGAACGCGGTGGTGGTGCCGACGGGGGCGTCGCAGTCCACGACCCGGGGGAGCGCCTCGCCGCCGAGTCCGTACAGGTCGAGGGCGGTGTCCGACCAGGCCACCGTGTCCAGGTCGAGGAGACCGGTCCGGCCCGCGGTCGCCGCGTCCGTGACGAACGCGCCGGTGAGACGGTGGACGAGCCAGGCGTCGCTGGTGGTGACCACGCCCGCGCCGGTGGCGTGACGGCGGATCCAGGCCATCTTCGGCGCGGCGAAGTACGGGTCGACCGGGAGGCCCGTGATCTGCCGCAGCTCCTCGGCGTGGGCGTCGAGCCCCGCGCAGACGGAGGCCGCCCTGCGGTCCTGCCAGACGAGGGCGTCGGTGAGCGGTTCCCCGGTGGCGGGGTCCCAGGCGAGCACGGTCTCGCCCTGGTTGGCCAGGCCCACGGCGACGACGCGGGTGTCCGCCTCGGCGAGCGCCGCGCGCCCGGCGGCGACGACCGAGTCGTACAGCTCACGCGGGTCGACCTCGACCAGGCCGCCGGGGAGGTACCGGGGCCGGACCGGAGCCGTCCCGGTGCCGAGGACACCGCGCTCGGGGCAGAGGACGAGGGCCTTCGTGCCCGACGTGCCCTGATCGACGGCGAGTACCGCTCCGCCCGTCATCCCGCCGCTCCCGTCGCCCGACCGCTCTGTGATCATCCGGTCACCGAAAAGGGCCAGGGTGCCGCCGCCGGAGGCCCTCGTCAAGCCTCGACGGGCGACGACGTCAGGTCGCACGGCATACCTGACAGTAAGTCAAATTTGGTCGTTGGCTTAATAGTTCTCGTCACGAAAGAAAGTGGACCGGTCGCATCCATCGCCCTCTATAGTGATCGCCGATCAACGGCCGGGACGCCCGCCGGGGGACTGACCACCCCCTCCATCCACCGAGGACCCATGTCATCCACACCACGCCCCACCCCCTGATGGCCGGACACGGCTTCCGGCCCGTCTACCATCCGGCCGGCCACGACCACGCCCTGCGCAACGCCGTCCAGGACTTACGGACCGGGCGCTGGGTGTCGATGGCCCGGCTGCTCGACGAGACCTCCGACTGGGAGGCCTGGACCCGGCGCACCCAGGTCCTCGCCGCCGTCGCGGCCGGCACCGACGTCGTCCCCACCTGGCGGGCCGAGCAGCCCGAGAGCCCCGCCGTCGCCGTGATGCACAGCCGGGTGGCCGTGGAGCGCGCCGTACGCGCCCACCGCGCCGGCCACGCCCGGACCCGGGAGCTCTGGCAGGAGGCCTGGACCGCGTGCCGCGAGGCCGCCGACCGCTCGCCCGCCGATCCCGTGCCCTGGATCGGCCTGATCGCCCTCGCCGCCCTGGACGGACGCCGGCGCATGGCCGAGCACCGGGTCACCCCGCCGGCGCCCATGCTTCAGCCCGGCCCCTGGGGGCTGCTCGCCGAGGTGGAGAAGCGGGACCCGCACAACCGCGAGGCCCACCACCGGATGCTCCAGTTCGTGTACGCCCGCCGGTCCGGCCCCCTCTCCGAGGCCGTGAACTACGCCCACTGGGCGGCCGGCCAGGCACCCGTCGGCTCCGCCCTGCACGCCCTTCCGCTCTACGTCCGCGTGGAGCGCTACCGGCGCGAGCGCGGCCACGAGAAGGCCCTCGACCTGCACTGGGTCGCCGAGGACGCCGTACGGGACGCGCAGCGCGCCCTCGACACCTGGTTCCTCTTCTGCGCCACCGACGAGGCCTCGCTCCTCGACCTCAACCACCTGGCGCACGCCCTCTTCGGGGCCCTCCGCTTCGCGGACGCGGCCCGGGTCTTCGAGGCCCTCGGCCCGTACTACACGACCCTTCCGTGGGCCTACCGCACCGCCCATCCGGACGACCGAGGCCTCGCCGAAGAGGTCTTCCTGCGCGCCCGCGCCCGCTGTCTCAGCGGCTGACGCACGGCGCGCCGCCGTCGCTTCCGCACCACCGTCACCCCCGCTCGCCCCGTCCCCCGGAGGTCCCCATGTCCCGCACCGAGTCCCCGATCGACGCGATACGCAAGCCACCCCCGCCCCAGGACGAGGAGGCGCGGCTGAGAGAGCTCGGCTACCAGCCCGTCCTGGCCCGCCGCATGGACGGCTTCGGCAACTTCGCGATCAGCTTCTCGGTCATCTCCGTCCTCTCCGGCTGCATGACCCTCTACGGATTCGGCCTGGGCACCGGCGGCCCCTCCGTCATGCTGTGGGGCTGGATCGGCGTCGGCCTCTTCGTCCTGTGCGTCGGCCTCGCCCTCGCCGAGGTCACCAGCGCGTACCCGACCTCCGGCGCGCTCTACTACATGGCCGACCGGCTCGGCGGGCGCCGCTGGGGCTGGTACACCGGCTGGCTGAACCTGCTCGGTCTGCTCGGCGCCATCGCCGGCATCGACTACGGCGCCGCCCTGTTCACCGGAGCCTTCCTCAACCTCCAGTGGGGCTTCACGCCCACCCCGGAGTCCACCTTCCTGATCTTCCTCGCGATCCTGCTGCTGCACGCCGGTCTCAACCTCTTCGGCGTCCGCCTGGTCAGCGTCCTCAACTCGATCAGCGTCTGGTGGCACCTGGTCGGCGTCGCGCTCATCGTCGGCGCGCTGGCGTTCGTGCCCGACCGGCACCAGTCCGTCGACTTCGTCTTCACCGAGTTCGTCAACGACACCGGCTGGGCGAACCCCTTCTACGTCGCCGCGATCGGCCTGCTCCTCGCCCAGTACACCTTCTCCGGCTACGACGCCTCGGCCCACCTCTCCGAGGAGACGTCCAACGCCTCCGTCACCGCCGCCAAGGGCATCGTCCGGGCCATCTGGGTCTCCTGGCTCGCCGGCTTCGCCCTCCTCGCCGGACTGACCTTCGCCATCCAGGACTACGCGGCCACGCAGAACAGCGCCACCGGCGTCCCGCCCGCCCAGATCTTCCTGGACGCGCTCGGCTCCCGCGGCGCCGCCGTCCTGCTCCTCGTGGTGATCGTCGCCCAGCTCTTCTGCGGCAACGCCGAGGTGGCCGCCGCGAGCCGCATGGTCTTCGCCTTCAGCCGCGACAACGCCCTGCCCGGCTCGGCGCTCTGGCGCAAGGTCAGCGGGCGCACCCAGACCCCCGTCCCCGCCGTCTGGCTCGCGGTCGCCGTGGCCGCGCTGCTCGCCGTCCCCTCGCTCTACTCGGCCACCGCCTACGGCGCGGTCACCGCGATCAACGTCATCGGCATCACGCCCGCGTACGCCATCCCGATCTACCTGCGGCTGCGCGCCGGGAACCGCTTCGTCCCCGGTCCGTGGAGCCTCGGCCGCTGGAGCAGGCCGATCGGCTGGATCGCCGTGGTCTGGGTGGCGTTCGTGACCGTCCTCTTCTGCCTCCCGCAGAAGTCGCCGGTGAACGTCGACACCATGAACTACGCCGCGATCGCGCTGGCCGTCGTGCTCGTCCTGGCCAGCGTCTGGTGGTACGTCGCCCGCCGCTCGTACGGCACGCCGACCGCGTACGGCACCGCCCGCGAGGAGGCGGAGATCGCCGAGGGCATCGTCTGACCCCTCGCGGCCCGGGCTCCCGTCCCCTGTCCTGGACGGGAGCCCGGGCCGCCGTCAGGCGCTGAACTCGTAGGTCCAGGCCGCCGACTGGGCCGAGAAGTCGATGTCGGTGATCTCCAGGGCGTGCCCGTGCTGATCGCTGACGACCCGGTGGACGACCAGCCGGGCCGCCCCGCCCGCCGCCGTGGCCGGTCCCGGCGGCACGCCGACCGACTCGCGGTGAGTGATCCGCAGCCCCGCCTGGTGCATCCAGTGGTAGAGGAGCCGCAGATCGGGCTGCTGCCGTCCGTCCCGGCCCCGCCGGTAGCGGGAGAGTTGGGGGATCTCGGCGAGGGCCGCCCGGGAGAACCACGAGACCGCCCGCTGGAGGGCTCCGCCGTGCGGCCCGAGCACCGTGTGCCGGTGGACGAGCGTCGGTTCGCCGGGGGTCAGCAGGAGCCGCGGCGCCAGGGGAGTGGGTGCGGGCTCCCAGGTGAGCGAGGCCCGGACCAGCGCCCCCGCCGCCCGCGGCCCGCCGGGGAACGTGGGACGGCGGGCGGCGAGGGGCGGGGCGGCCGGCTCGGGCCCGGCGCCGGCCCCGGGGTCCGCGTCGGCGGCGAAGGTGCCGCGCCGATCGGTGACCACGAGTCTTTCCTCCCGGAGGAGTTGGAGTGCGCTGCGGACGGTCTGCCGGTTGACGTGGTAGCGCTGGGTCAGCGATCGTTCCGACGGGAGCCGTCTGCCGGGGCAGATGCGCCGTTGGACGAGGTCCTCGCGCAGTGCGGCGGCGACCCGGAGATAGAGCGGCGTGTCCGCCGCTGCCTCGGATTCGGGCTCGGCCATGATCAACCCTTTCTTCGCTCAGCGTGACCGCATGGGTCGTACGGGTGATCAATTCCTATCATTGGTCTAAACCATTTCGCTAGGCCGGTCGGGCAGAGTGGCCGAAACGAGCGAGGCGCCCTGTAATGAGTTCCAGGTGACCGCGCCGAGACCAGGTCGGCGGGGAAAGGCGGGTGAGGCCGGATGACGACACCGTCGGAGCGCGCCGCGCTGGGCAAAGCGGCCCGCAAACACGTCCCCCGCGCCTCCCACGGCCGCTGGATACCCAGGTCACAGCGCCCCGACCCGCTGACGGTCCTGGAGCGCGAGTCCGTCGACCGCCTCCCCGACCTCGTCCCCCTCCGGTACGCCAGGATGGCCGTCTCCCCCTTCGCCTTCCTGCGCGGCGCCGCCGGCGTCATGGCCGCCGACCTCGGCGCCGAGCGCCACACCGGACTCACCGTCCAGCTCTGCGGCGACGCCCACCTGCTCAACTTCGGCGTCTACGCCTCCCCGGAGCGGACGCTCCTCTTCGACGTCAACGATTTCGACGAGACCCTGCCCGGCCCCTTCGAGTGGGACGTGAAGAGACTCGCGGCCAGCGTCACCGTCGCCGCCCTCCAGAACGGCAGCACCAAGCCCAAGGCCCACCGGGCCGCACTCGTCGCCGTCGAGTCGTACCGCACGACCATGCGCCGCCTCGCCGGTCTCGGCGAGCTGGAGGTCTGGTACGAGCGGATCTCCGCCGACGACATCCTCCACGTCGTCCGCGGCGAGGACCGCGCGCGCCTCACCAAGCGGCTCGCCAACGCCCGGCGGCGCACGAGCCTCCAGGCCCTCTCCAAGCTCACCGAGAAGGACGGCTCCGGGCACCGGCACATCGTCGACGACCCGCCGCTCCTCGAACGCGCCACGGACGTCGACCGGATCACCCTCGGCAAGATCTTCAGCGACTACCGCAGCTCCCTCGCCGAGGAACGCCGCGTCCTGCTCGACCGGTACCACTTCCTCGACGCGGCCCGGAAGGTCGTCGGCGTCGGCAGCGTCGGCACGCGCTGCTTCGTCCTCCTCCTGGAAGGCCGGGACGACGGCGACCCGCTCATCCTCCAGATCAAGGAGGCGGGCCGCTCCGCCCTGGAGCCGTACCTGTCGCCGACCGCCTACCCCCACCAGGGCCGCCGCGTCGTCGCGGGCCAGCGGCTCACCCAGGCCGCGAGCGACATCTTCCTCGGCTGGATGACGGGCCCCGAGCAGCGCCACTTCTACTGGCGGCAGCTGCGGGACATGAAGGGCTCCGCCGAGGTGGAGAGCATGTCCCCGGCCACCCTGAGGGACTACGCACGGCTCTGCGGAAGAGCCCTGGCGCGCGCCCACGCGCGCTCCGGCGACCGCGTCGCGATCGCCTCCTATCTGGGCGGTGCGGACGTCTTCGACCGCGCCGTGGCCGACTTCGCCGTCTCCTACGCGGGGCAGAACGGCGACGACTACGCGGTGCTGGGCGCGGCGATAGCGGCCGGCATGGTGACGGCGTCCCCGGGCGCCTGAGGCGCGCCCGGGGGACGCCGTCACCCGTACGGGCTAGGCGTCCCGGCGCAGCGGCGGCTCCTGCGGGGTCTGTGCCACCGGGCCGAAGAGCACCGCCCGGGCCACCGCCGGGGCGAACACGGCCGTCAGCGGGGCGGACAGGGTGAGCGCAGCGCGAAACGCTCCCCCCACGAGCGGGTCGCCCGGGGCCCGCTCCGCGACCCGCCCCAGGTACCAGCCGGTCACCTTGTCCAGCGGACCGGGCCGCGCCGCGTCACCCCTGGCACCGGGCATCTTCTTGTCGGCGCCGGCCGAGATGTCCCAGGCCTGCTTCGAGGCGTCGAACAGCGCCCGCTGCACCGCGCGCGTGGTCGGCGTGCGCTTCGGGTCGGACAGGGCCCGGCGCAGCGCCACCGCGCTGAGCGCGGCGACGGCCATGCCCTGACCGTAGATCGGGTTGAAGGCGCACAGCGCGTCCCCGGTGGCGAGGAAGCCGGCCGGACGGCGCCCCGGACGGTCGTACCTGCGCCGGACGTTGGCGGTCTGCCGGAAGCCGTACACCGGGGAGTCCGGCTCGGCGCGCGACAGCCACTCGCCGAGCACCGGGTGCGGGAGCCGCTTCGCGTACTCCTCGAACGCGCCCTCCTCGGTGGGCGGTTCGTCACCGCGCAGCCCGGAGAAGGTGACCAGGTGCCGCCCGTCGCCCAGGGGCAGCACCACACCGCCGTACGGCTGGGTGGGGTTGGGCACGATGTAGTAGCCGAGGGCGTCGCTGTGCGGGTCCTCCACGGGGGCGCGGTAGACGCGGGTGGAGTAGGCGAGGCCCGTGTCGAGGGTCTCCTCGTGCGGGGGCTCCGCGCCGATGGCGGCCAGCCAGTCCGGGGCCTTCGTCGACCGCCCGGAGGCGTCCACGACGAGATCGGCCTCCAGCGTCCGGACCTCCTTCCCGGCCCCGCGCTCCCGCACCCGGACGCCCCGCACCCGAGCGGAGTCGCCGGTCAGGCCCACGGTCTCGGTGCCCTCGAGGACGTCGACGCGGGGGTCGGCGAGGACCCGCCGCCGCACCAGCCACTCCAGCTGCGGGCGCCCGCCGGAGTAGTAGTGCGAGGTCGCGGCGCTGCGGCGGAACCACCTGCCGTTCTGCCACTGGACCATGTCCTCGGGGACGCCCACCTTCGGCGCGCCGAGCTCCCCGAGCTCCTTCAGGAATCCCGGGAGCAGCTCGCCGAACGCCTGCTGCCCGCCGGCGACGAGGACGTGGAGGTGGCGGCCCTGCGGGACGCCCGGCCGGGCCTCGGGCCCCTCCGGGCAGCGGTCGCGCTCGACGACCGTGACCCTCTCGGCGTGCTCGGCGAGCACCCGGGCGGCCAGCAGGCCCGCGAGGCTTCCCCCGATGACCACCGCGTGACGTGTCGTACGGCTCCCCAAGTCGTCGGCCATACCCGCCCTTTCGTGTCGTGGACCTACAACTCACCAGTATCCACGTCGGAAGGGACGCCGTCGCCGGTCCCGAGCTCGGCGAGGGCGCCCGTCAGCCACTCCACCCAGAACCGCTCCAGGTCGATCCCGCCCCGCAGGACGAGGTGGCGCAGCCGGTCGGGCTCGCCGCGGCGGCGCTCGGCCGGGAAGTCCCGGGCCTCGATCAGGAGGTACTCGTCCAGCTGGGCCCGGTGCAGCGCCAGATGGCGCGCCAGCTCGGCCCGCAGTCCCTCCGAGCCGACCATCGCCGCCGCCCGCATCCGCAGCAGCAGGGAGGACCGCAGCGGCTTGGGATCCTCGGACCTGCCCACCCAGTCGCCCAGCTCCGCCCGGCCCGCGGGCAGCACCTCGTACTCCTTCTTCTGTCCCCGCGCGGGCACCGGAGCGGGCAGGGCGCGGATGTGCCCCGCCTGCTCCAGCCTCCCGAGCTCGCGGTAGATCTGCTGGTGCGTGGCCGACCAGAAGTAGCCGATCGACTTGTCGAAGCGGCGCGTCAGTTCGAGGCCGGAGGACGGCTTTTCGAGCAGCGCGGTGAGGATCGCGTGCGGGAGGGACATGCTCGCATCCTAGGTTCGGCCGGCCGCACCGCTCACGGGGCGAGGATCACAGGGCGGCGGCGAGCCGCGTGCCCTGGTCGATGGCCCGCTTGGCGTCCAGCTCGGCGGCGACGTCCGCGCCGCCGATCAGGTGCGCCGGGCGGCCCGCGGCGACCAGCTCCTCGTACAGGTCGCGGCGCGGCTCCTGGCCCGCGCAGAGGACGACCGTGTCGACGGGCAGGAGCTGCGGCTCGCCGTCGATCGTGAGGTGCAGGCCCGCGTCGTCGATCCGCTCGTACGAGACCCCCGCGACCATCGTGACGCCCCGGTGCTTGAGCTCGGTGCGGTGGATCCACCCGGTGGTCTTGCCCAGGCCGGCGCCGACCTTGGTGCTCTTGCGCTGGAGCAGGTGGACCTGGCGCGGCGGCGCCTTCCGCTCGGGCGCGCGCAGCCCGCCCCGGTTCTCGTAGGAGGTGTCGACGCCCCACTGGCGGAAGTACGTCTCGGGGTCCTGGCTCGCGCCCTCGCCGCCGTCCGTGAGGAACTCGGCGACGTCGAAGCCGATGCCGCCCGCGCCGACGATCGCGACCCGGTCGCCGACCGGAGCGCCGTCCCGGAGCACGTCGAGGTAGCTGAGGACGCTCGGGTGGTCCTCGCCGGCGATGCCCGGGGTGCGGGGGGTGACACCGGTGGCGACGACGACCTCGTCGTAGTCCTCCAGATCGGCGGCGGAGACGTACGTGTTCAGGCGGACGTCGATGCCGTGCTCGGCGAGCTGGACGCGGAAGTAGCGCAGCGTCTCGTCGAACTCCTCCTTGCCCGGCACCCGCTTGGCGATGTTCAGCTGGCCGCCGATCTCGGCGGCGCCGTCGAAGAGGGTGACGGAGTGACCGCGCTCGGCCGCGGACACCGCGCAGGAGAGTCCGGCCGGGCCCGCGCCGACGACCGCGACCCGCTTGGCGCGCCGGGTGGGGGAGAGGACCAGCTCGGTCTCGTGGCAGGCGCGCGGATTGACCAGGCAGGAGGTGATCTTCAGGCTGAAGGTGTGGTCGAGGCAGGCCTGGTTGCAGCCGATGCAGGTGTTGATGGTGTCCGCGCGGCCGGCCGTCGCCTTGGCGACGAAGTCGGGGTCGGCGAGGAAGGGACGGGCCAGCGAGACCAGGTCGGCGCGGCCGTCGGCGAGGATCTCCTCGGCGACCTCGGGGGTGTTGATGCGGTTGGAGGTGACGAGCGGGACGGAGACCGCGCCCATCAGCTTCTTCGTCACCCACGTGTAGGCGCCGCGCGGCACGGAGGTCGCGATGGTGGGGATGCGGGCCTCGTGCCAGCCGATGCCGGTGTTGATGATGGTCGCGCCCGCGGCCTCGATCTCCTGGGCGAGCCGGACGACCTCCTCCAGGGTGGAGCCGCCGGGGACGAGGTCCAGCATGGAGAGGCGGTAGACCAGGATGAAGTCCTCGCCGACGCGCTCGCGGATCCGGCGGACGATCTCCAGCGGGAAGCGGACCCGGTTCTCGTACGAGCCGCCCCACCGGTCGGCGCGGTGGTTGGTGGCGGCGGCGATGAACTCGTTGATGAGGTAGCCCTCGGAGCCCATCACCTCGACGCCGTCGTATCCGGCCTCCCGGGCGAGCTCGGCGCAGCGCGCGTAGTCCTCGACGGTCTGCTCGACCTCGGCGTCGGACAGCTCGTTCGGTACGAAGGGGCTGATGGGGGCCTTGAGGGGGCTGGGACCGACCAGGCCGGGGTGGTAGGCGTACCGGCCGAAGTGCAGGATCTGCATCGCGATCCGCCCGCCCTCGGCGTGCACGGCGTCCGTGATCAGACGGTGCTCGGCGACCTCCTCGGCGGTGGTGAGCTTGGCGCCGCCGTCCCAGGGCCGGCCGGCCTCGTTGGGCGCGATGCCGCCGGTGACGATGAGGCCGGCGCCGCCCCGGGCGCGCTCCGCGTAGAAGGCGGCCATGCGGGCGAAGCCGTGCTCGGTCTCCTCCAGGCCGACGTGCATCGACCCCATGATCACGCGGTTGGGCAGGGTGGTGAACCCGAGGTCGAGCGGGCTCAGCAGGTGCGGGTACGGGCTCATGGGGGCGTCTCCTCGCGCGGGGGTCGTCGCCCTCAGTTCTAGGGGACCCCGGACGTCTTCTGCAACTAGTTGCAGAAGAATCGGAGCGTGATGTCTACTACTCGGTAGCAAAGCTGGGTGCGTCCGGGGGAGGCTTGCGGGCCAGGTCTGCGGGCCCCGCGAAGCCTCCGGGCTCAGGAGGAGTGCCGCCCGCCGCGCGCCTCCGCGGCCACCCACGCGTCCAGGGCCTCCGGGGTGCGCGGCTCCGGCGCGTCCGCGCCCAGCAGACCGTGGACGCGCAGGAGGCGGGCCACCGAGGTCCCCCACGGGCGGCGCAGACGGGCCGCCGCCAGCAGGGCGTCGTCCGCGAGGAGCTCGGCGACCGGACCCGTGCGCAGCCCGGCGGGGGAGAGCACCGCCGCCCCGTCGGCCCAGCGCAGCGCCAGGTCCACGTCGTGCGTCGCCATCACCACCGTCGTCCCCGTCGCCCGCAGCCCCTCCAGGGTGTCGAGCAGCCGCTCCTGCCCGTCCGGGTCCAGCCCGGCCGTCGGCTCGTCCATGATCAGGACCCGGGGCCGCATCGCCACGGCGCCCGCGATCGCGGCCCGCTTCCGCTGCCCGTACGACAGCAGATGCGTCGGCCGGTCCTCCAGCGCCACGATGTCCAGCGCCTCCAGGGCCTCCCGCACCCGGAGCCGCACCTCCTCCTCCGGCAGGCCCAGGTTCATCGGCCCGAACGACACGTCCTGACCCACCGAGGCGGCGAACAACTGGTCGTCCGGGTCCTGGACGACCAGCTGCACCGTGGTCCGCAGCCGGGTCAGCCCCTTCCGGTCGTACGCCACCTCCGCCCCGTCCAGGAGCAGCGCCCCGCTCCCGCAGCGCAGCCCCCCGCTGAGCAGCCGCAGCAGTGTCGTCTTGCCGCTGCCGTTGCGGCCGAGGAGCGCGATCGCGTGCCCCTCCGCCACCGCGAAGTCCACGCCCGCGAGGACGGGAGGGCCGTCCTCGTAGGCGAATCCCGCCTTCACCAGCTCCACGACGGGGGTCGGAGACGTCACGGAAGAAACCTTTCCAGTACGAGGGTGAGGGCGACGAGACCCGCGAGGAGCAGGCCCGTCGCCGTGAGGAACCGCCGGGAGACCGCACAGGCGGGCACCAGCACCCGCAGCGTCCCGTCGTAACCGCGTCCGGCCAGCCCCGACTGCATGCGCTGCGCCCGGTCGAAGGCCCGGACGAAGGTCGTCGCGCCGAGACCGGCGAGCGAACGCCAGGTCGCGGCCCGGGTGGTGTGGCCGAGCCGGGCCGCCTGCGCCTGCCGGATCTTCGTCAGCGCGTCGAGCAGCAGGAAGATGATCCGGTACATCACGAGCGCCACGTCCACCACCGGCGCCGGGACGCCCGCCCGGACCAGCCGGGGCAGCACGTCCGACACCGGAGTCGTGAAGGCGAAGAGCAGCACCCCGAGCGAGGCCGACGCGGTCCGCAGGAGCAACTCGGCGGCGTGCGCGGGACCGTCGGGGGCGAGGGCCACCGGCCCCCGCGCCCCGCCCACCGCGAAGAGCAGCGGGACCGCGCCCGTGACGCAGAAGCCGAGCGGGATGCGGAACGCCCGCCACAGCTGCCGACCCGGCACTCCGGCCGGGCCCAGCAGCACCGCGAGCGTGGCCGCCGCCACGAGCACCGCGCCGGGCCACGGCGGCAGGGTCACCGCGCACAGGGTCAGGCCGAAGCCGAGGAGAGCCTTCTCCGCGGGATGGCGGCGGCGCCAGCGGCTGCTGTGCGCCGCCGCGTCGATCGGCAGCATCGGCGGCTACGCGCCCGTGCCGTCGAAGGGGCGCGAGCCGTCGTCGGCCGCCGGGACCCCGGCGTCGGCGGAACCGCCGCCCGCCGCCCCGGGACCTCCGAGGCCGTCGGCCCCGCCCTCCTTCGCCGCGCTCTCGGTACGCACCGCTCCGGCGGTCTCCGCGCGCACGGCCTCGGCGCTCTCCGTACGTACCCTCCCGGTGGTCTCCGTCCGCACGCCCTCGACGCCCTCGGTCCCCGCGCCCTCCGTCCGCACCGCTCCGGCGGTCTCGGCCGCCGCGCGGGCCGCGCCCTGGCGGCGGCCGCGCCGGAGCCCGAAGTAGTAGGCCAGGACGCCGGCGCCCAGCGCCGCCTGGAGGGCGAAGAGCGCCGACTCGATCTCCCCGGACGGCGGCTCGTACAGCGGGCTGAACCACGGCTCGTAGTCCGGACGGAGCTCCGTGATCGCGGTCTCCGCCTCCGCGTCCGCCCCCGCGAACGGCTCCTTCTTGTGGTCGCCCATGCCCAGGGCGACCGGCAGGACCGCCAGCGCGGCGACGAGGAGCAGCAGCAGCGTGTTGATCTTCGCGTTCCGGCTCATCGCGCGGCCACCTCCTCCTGGCGCTCCGCCTTCGACCGGCCCAGGACGCCGAGCCGGAGCAGCTCGCCCTTGCTGGACTGGGTGAGCAGCCGCATCACGAGCACCGTCAGCAGGCCCTCGCTCACCGCGAGCGGGATCTGGGTCACGGCGAAGATGCCGCCGAACTTGGCCAGCGCGCCGGGCACACCGCTGGCGGGGTCGGGGAACGCCAGGGCCAGCTGCACGCTGGTGACGCAGTACGTGGACAGGTCGGCGACGAACGCGCCGAAGAAGACGGCCACCATCAGCGGCGCACCGGAGCGCCGCAGCAGCAGATACGTCCCGTACCCGGCCCAGGGCCCGACGATCGCCATCGAGAAGGCGTTCGCCCCGAGGGTGGTCAGCCCGCCGTGCGCCAGCAGCAGCGCCTGGAACAGCAGGGTGATCGTCCCGAGGACCGCCATGATCGGGGGCCGGAAGAGGATGGCGCCCAGACCCGTACCCGTCGGATGGGAGCAACTTCCCGTGACGGACGGGAGCTTGAGCGCCGACAGGACGAACGTGAAGGCGCCGGAGGCGCCCAGTAGCAGCGTGGACTCGGGGTTGGACCGTACTTCGCGGGTCAGCGCGCGCACCCCGTGGGCGACGAACGGCGCGGCCGCGACGCTCCAGGCGGCGGCGTGCACAGGGGGCAGATACCCCTCGGCTATATGCATGGTCGGGAGACCTCTCCAGCACCTCGTGGATGGACAACGCACCCCGGCCGGTCTCCTGGCTGACGGTCATACGGCCCGACTCCGCCTTCCCACACCGCCGCGGTCTCCCGCGCCGGTCCAGTGGCCTCCCCGAGGTGTTCCCCCCGGGGATGGAGCCGGACCTCCCGATCACAGTGGCGAGGGCCGCACCGGTACTGCACCGGTTTCCCGTACACCAAGGCCCTGCGACATTAGTGGGTTGACCTGCTGGATCACAACACGGCCGCCACCCGGCGCGGCCCGCCGATCACTCCCCGCACACGGCGTGGGAGCTCACTCCTTGCGGTAGGAGTACGCCTCCGAGGCCGCCGCGGCCACCGCGTCGAGGTCCCCGCCGGCGCTCGCCGTGACGAGCGCGGCGACCGCTCCCTCGACGAACGGCGCGTCCACCAGGCGGGCGCCCTCCGGCAGTTCGTCGCCCTCGGCGAGCAGTGCCTTCACGGTGAGGACCGCGCTGCCCAGGTCGACCAGGAGCGCCACCCCGGCCCCCCGGTCCACGGCCTCCGCGGCGGCGCGGATCAGCTCGGAACTCGTCCCGAGACCGCCGTCCGGGAGCCCGCCCGCCGGCAGCAGAGGCGCCGTTTCGCCGCCGCCCGCCAGACCGCGCGCCAGCTCGGCCACCGCCGTCGCGACCGCCGCGCTGTGCGAGACGAGCACGATGCCGACCGGGGCGGCGGACCCGGGCGCGGCGCTCATCGGGCGCCCTCGGCGCGTGCGGTGTCGGCGAGCGCCGCGAACAGCAGGGCCGAGGAGGTCGCCCCCGGATCCTGGTGCCCGACCGACCGCTCCCCGAGATAACTGGCCCGGCCCTTGCGGGCCCGGAGGGGTACGGTCGCCAGGGCCCCGTCCTCCGCGGCGGTCCGGGCCGCCTCGTACGAGCTGCGGAGCCCCTCGACGGCCGGGACGAGCGCGTCCAGCATCGTCTTGTCCCCGGCCTGGGCGCCGCCCAGCTGGGCCACGGCGGCCGCGCCGGCGCCGAGGGCCTCCGCCAGCCGCACCCGGGTGACCCGCGCGTCCTCGCCCAGGGTCTTCCCGGCGCGCCGCAGCAGCGTCCCGTACAGCGGCCCCGAGGCGCCGCCCACCGTGGAGATCAGCTGCCGCCCGGCGGCGGTCAGCACCGCGCCCGGGGTCTCCGGCGGCTCCTTGGCCAGGATCTCCGTCACGGCGGCGAAGCCCCGCTTGAGGTTGGCCCCGTGGTCGGCGTCGCCGATGGCCGAGTCCAGCTCGGTGAGCCGGTCCGCCTCCCGGTCGACGTCCTCGGCCACCGCGGCCAGCCAGCGCACCAGGAATCCGGCGTCGATCGTCTCCGTCATGTCGCTCCCCATGCCCGATCCCGTCTCACCGGCCCCAGCGCAGCGCAGGTGTCTGCACCGGAGCGTCCCACAGCCGCAGCAGTTCCTCGTCGATCTCGCACAGGGTCACCGAGCATCCGGCCATGTCGAGCGAGGTCACGTAGTTCCCGACCAGGGTCCGGGCGACCGGCACCCGCCGCTCGGCGAGCACCCGCTGCACCTCGGCGTTGAAGCCGTACAGCTCCAGGAGGGGAGTGGCGCCCATGCCGTTCACCAGGGCGATGACCGGCCCGGACGGGCGCAGGTCCTCGACGACGGCGTCCACGGCGAAGTCCGCGATCTCGCGGGAGGTCATCATGGCCCGCCGCTCCCGGCCCGGTTCGCCGTGGATGCCGATGCCCAACTCCAGCTCGCCCTCGGGCAGGTCGAAGGTCGGACTGCCCTTGGCGGGCGTGGTGCAGGCGCTCAGGGCCACCCCGAAGGACCGGGACCGCTCGTCGACCCGGCGGGCGATCGCCTCCACGCGCTCCAGCGGGGCGCCCTCCTCGGCGGCGGCCCCCGCGATCTTCTCCACGAACAGCGTGGCCCCGGTCCCGCGCCGGCCCGCCGTGTACAGACTGTCCGTCACGGCCACGTCGTCGTCGACGAGGACCTTGGCGACCCGGATGCCCTCGTCCTCGGCGAGCTCCGCGGCCATCTCGAAGTTCAGCACGTCGCCGGTGTAGTTCTTGACGACGAAGAGCACCCCGGCGCCGCTGTCGACCGCGGCCGCGGCCCGCACCATCTGATCGGGCACGGGGGAGGTGAAGACCTCTCCGGGGCACGCGGCCGCCAGCATGCCGTACCCCACGAACCCTCCGTGCAGGGGCTCGTGCCCGGACCCGCCGCCGGAGACCAGCGCCACCTTCCCGGCCACGGGCGCGTCCCGCCGCACCACGACCCGCCGCTCGACGTCCACGGTCAGCTCGGGATGCGCCGCGGCCATCCCCCGCAGCGCGTCGGCGACGACGGTCTCGGGAACGTTGATCAGCATCCTCATGGGAACCTCCTGGTGAGACGGGCAGGCAAGCTGCTGGGCAGGGTCTTTGCAGGTCAGGGCAGGTGAGGCGGTTATGGATCTTGGCGGTTCGAGGCGACGCGGGGCGGTTCTGAGCGGTATTGATACCGGCTCGATCCGACTTCCCCGATGGGCCATCAGGTCAGGGATCACGTCCTGCCTTCAAGGGTGCGCATCATGGCGTAATTATCGACCCGAGATCGTGAGCGTGCACGGGGGCGTAGGGCACTCCAGGTCGTGGCTCAGTGCGACCTCCTGTAGCTGCCGCCGCCTGCGCAAGCGCAAGATCTTCCCGCTACCCTCACCCCGGCCGAGACCAGGCGGCGGCACCAACACGCCCTCGCGACATCACCATCGAGCGTCCGAGATCACGGGAAACCCCAACTCGGTCCTGGCCCCGCGACCCGCACAGTTCAGGAGCGCGCGCCAGTCGCGGCGTGATTCAGCCACTCCAGCGCCCGCTGACCTGATCTCACTTTCTGTACGTGCTCCCGTTCCGTAAGTTACTTGAGGAGCTGTCAATGGGGGAGATGCATGGCTTGGGATGAATGGGAGCGGATCAAGGCGAACGGGGCAGTCCAACCGTCTGCGCCGATGCGGCTGAACCAGCTCGCGCCGAGTGCGGGAGGTGGCGGTGCCGACAAGCCGGACCTGGCCTCCAGCCCAGCGGCCAAGAAGGCGGCGGCGAAGACGATCGACGACACCCTGGAGCCGGGGGTCACGAGGGACGGCAGGCACGCGGCCGAGAGCATGAAGGCCGCGGTCGGGGCGTTCGGGGCGAAGGACGGCCATGGCTGGGACACCTCCGGTGCGCTGAGGAGAGCCCACGAGACGTGGGAGAAGCAGGTCAAGATGCTGCTCGGGCGCCTTTCCTCGGAGAAGCAGGCCCTCAGCGCGACCGGCATCAGCATGCAGGACAACGAACTCGACATCGCCGCGCGACTGGCCCGCCAGTCGCGGATCCAGGGCATCTGACGGGCCGGCAGACCGGTCTCAGGGGAGTCATGCCGACCTATCACGAAGCCATGAGCACCGACCTGTCCACGCTGACCGCAGCCGCGGGCAAGTGGGAGGAGATGGCCGCCAAGTTCAAGACGCTCGAGGACCGGTACGAGAAGGACGTCCACGGCGTCTCGCTCGGCGAGTCCTGGATCGGGCTGAGTGCGAACGCCGCAAACGCCAGGTTCACCGTCACGCTCAAGGAACTCCAAGGAGCGCGGAAGGAGGCGACGGCGGTCGCACGCATCCTGCGCGACGCGCACACCCAGCTCGCCGACCTGCGCAACCGGCTCAAGGCGATCCGTGACGAGGCGGTCAAGGCGGGCATGCGCGTCTCCGACCAGGGCACGGTCGCCTTCGACACGGAGAGGCTCACCCAGACCGAGCGCACGGCCTATACCCACGACCCCGACCTGTCGCAGGCCGGCCGCACCCAGGCGAGCGAGTGGGCGGAACGACTCGCCCTAGCGGTGAAGGCGGTCACCGACGCCGACGACGGCATCCGTCTCGCCCTCGACGCCGCGGTCCTCGACTCCGACCCCATGGACGGCACCTTCAACGGCTTCAACCGGAACCCCCAGGTCAGCCCCTACCCATCCCTGGAGGAGGCCGGCAAAGCCGCCCACATGCCCAAGGACCGCAAGGACGTCCCCGCCTGGTGGCGCAGCCTCGACCCGGTCACCCGAGGCATCCTCCTGAAGGATAAGGGCGACGAACTCCGAGCTGCCGGCGTCATGGATTCGCTGTACCAGTGGCGCTCCCCCGACCCCGGATCCGGCGAGTTCAACGTGGAAGATCCCACACCCCAGGACCTGTGGTTCCACGCCCGGGCCCTGGCCATTGCGACGGTCGGTGACGCCGCCGGAGAGAACGCGGCCTCCCGCAACATGCTGCACTACCTACATGCCTCTGGTGAGCCACTGAACCTCGACGTGGACCGAATCCTGCACAACGACCCCCACTTCAAGGCTGAGATCGAAGCGAACCACATCGCCGACAATCAGGAGGCGTGGCGCAAGCAGGCGCTCGACGCCTTCGCGAAGGCCGGGGGCAACAAGACGGTCGTCATCCCGGTCGAGAGTGACCACGAGGGTACCGACTTCACGAACGACGAGTGGTATCACGCGGTCGGCGCACACGAACAGAACATCTCCGGCATGGTCACCGTCAGCCCAGGCGCGGACGGCAAGCCCACCATCTTCCTCGACTATCAGGTCAACGTCTGGGACCGCTACAACTGGGACAAGGGCAAGTCCACGCCCTTCGCCGGCGGTCTCGTCAACATCTCGGACGACGAGATGGGCCGGTTGCACAAGGTGGGCTTCGCTCAGGAATTCGACATGCGAGGCAGCAGCTCACCTTTCAACCACGATCTGAACAGCGACACACCGCCTACGGTGAACCCTTCAGACCCCGGTCGCGACGGCGGCCGCGGGGACGTCTCGCGAGGCGATGAAGAGAACAGGTGAAGATGCCGGACAAGACCACTCGACGCCTACTGATGGTGTTGGCCGCCTCGTTGCTCTTGAGCTCCTGCTCCACATCCGATCGAGACCGAGCCACACGCGACCCCTACCCGTACTGGGAGCAGGAGGCCGGAGTACCCGAGGCCGCCGACTTCATGAAGGTCGAGATGCCGGCGGGTGCGACGGAAGCGAGCGGCGCGGTACAGGCGAACCCGCAGGAGGACATCTACCTCCTCTCCTTCGTCACCGACGCGCAGACGGCCGTTCGGATCGCGGAAGACCTTGGCACAGAGAAGCCGCTCCGCACCAAGGCAGTGAGTCTCCCGCCGGATCGGGAACTCTTCGGGCACTTGGGGCTGCCAGAGCCGCAGACGCTGAAGGGTGCCCGTTGGGCAGGGGTGTGCCCGCCATGCGTGAAGGACCACCGCCGTGACAGCGTCCAGTGGATCGACGTCTACGTGTACGACATGGCGGGCGGCAGAGCGAGGGTGTACCTCCACGCCTTCTGATCGCCTTCCCCGGTGCCGGTTACCTCCTCGCCTCTGCCGGCGTGGGGGTCGGGTCGTGAGCGGCTGGGTGGTGTGGGGCCGGGGTGCTGGCGGTCTTCCCTCACAGCCCCGCGTCCCTTTACACCGTGTCGGTCGTTTGGATCCTGTAGACGATCTTCCCGTCGAACTCGGCGAACCCGAGCGACTTGTAGAACGCGCGGGCGACGGGATTGTCGCGGTCCGTCATCCACTCGACACGGCCGCACCCCGGGCGTGCGGCGGCCAAGGCCCGGAGTTCGTCCATGAGCTGGGCACCGATGCCCTGGCGGCGCAGGGTGTCGCGAACGTACAGCTCCTTGAGGAACAGGGAGTGAGTGGAGCCGGCAGCCGGCCACAGGAAGGAGTACGCGGCGAGCCCCACGATGTCCCCGGCCTCGTCCTCGACCAAGAGTGCGGAGGCCAGCGGCGGGGCGCCGAACAGGGCCTCCTCCACCTGCGCGCGCCGCTCCTCAAAGGTCTGGATCTCGGTCGATCCGTAGAACCGCTCGATCTCCTCGATCAGTTCGGCCACCGCGTGGATGTCCCGCTGCTCGGCAGGTCGGATCGTCACCGTCATGTACAACTCCTCTTTCCTCGGTCGTCGTTCACTTCGCTCACCTGCTCCAACGCTCGACGCCTCAGCGGCGCTACGGCCCGCCGTCTCATGGAGACTGCGCGGTCGGCGCGTACGCGTCCCACCCGCTTGCGCGCAGCGAGTCCTGGACATGGCGGATCAGGTACTCTAAGTCCGCGCAGTAGACGGAGGGGTTCCGATAGCGGTGGGCAGCGCTGAAGCGGTGCGGGAGGTAACCGCCTCCGCAGACCTCGACCAGAGGGCAGCTCTGGCACTTCTCGGCGAGCGCAGCCCTGCCGTCTGCCCGGTGCAGGAGCTTCGGGTGCCGCGACGCCTCGTCGAAGGAGTGCTGGAAGACGTCGAGCTCGAGCCGGGAGGCGCCCTCTTCGACGGAGCGTAGCGTGTCCACGGCTTCCATCGTTCCGTCGGACTCGATCACGACACTCGTTGGCGGGGCCAGGCCGAGTGTCTCCACCGCACCGCGCACGCCAGAGCTGAGCGCCACGATGTCCTCCAGCATCCGGATGCTGTGCCGGTGCTCGGGCCGGGAGAGCCAGGCGTCGTACACCCGGCTCATCCAGAGCCCGTACTCGGGCACGTCGAGGTTGTCGCGGTGCGGCGGGTCGTCGTGGGTGGCGTGCGGTAGACCGAAGTCGATGACCGGCGGCTCGAAGGACGCCAGGTAGTCGTGGACTTCGACAGGGTCGTTGGCCAGGTCCACGACTGCGAGGAGACCAGCGAAGAGGTGCGGCCGCTCCCGCAGCAGCTCGATGCCGCGCACGGCGGCCGCCGAGCTGGACCGACCGGTGTGGGTCAGTCGGTGCCGGTCATTAGCGGTCGGGGGCCCGTCGAGGCTCACGCCGACGACCACCCCGTACTTCTCGAACAGGTCGAGCCACGCCTTCGTGAGGATCGTTCCATTGGTCTGAAGCTCGAAGCGGACCTTCACTTCCGCCGGGACGCCTTCGCGTGCGGCGTCGATGAGCTCGGTCACGTGGCGGCGGCCAGCCAGCATCGGCTCCCCACCGTGCAGGACGACATGGACGGCCGGCAGGCCGTGCGCCGTGGCGTGCTCGCCGATGCGCCGGCCTGCCTCCCTCGCCACGTCCACGCCGAACCGGACGGGCAGGTGCTGCCACGACTGGTCCTTGGAGTTGAAGACGTAGCAGTAGTCGCAGTCGATGTTGCAGCGGTTCGCGACCTTGAGGATGAAGGTCCGAAAAGGGGCGGTCTCTTCGAGCGAGGTCATCGAGAGTCGATGCTCAGAACCACCAGGGCCAGATGAGAGACGCCGCGTGAGGCCCCTCGGCGAAGCCGTCCGCCTCGGACTTTTCCTCGTCGAGTCGCTGCTGTACGCGGGTGGCGATCCGTTCCAGGACAGCGTTGCCGTGGATGGAGTCAGGGCAGGTGGGCGGCGCGAGCACAGGCGTACGTGACGACATTCAACGCTCCTCGGGGTGGTGGTGCCGATAGCGGACCGGCACCGTGCGACGGCGGTTGAAGCGACAGACCGACTCGGCACCGTAGCAGTGCTGTTGTCGTCGGCGGCATACGGATTCCGGCCAGGTGACGACCGGGCTATCCGGCTCGTGGGGCGAGCAGTTCTTCGAGCTCCTGCGCCGCCGCGTCGGCTCCAAGCCGCCGGTAGAGGACGGTCGCGTTCCGCAGATAGCCTTCGGCCCGCGTCACCCCGGCCGTGATCAAGTCGCAGCGGCCGATCCCTTCCAGGGCCCGCGCCTCCTCCAGCGGAGAGCGGATGTCTCGAGCCAGGGCGAGGGCCTCTTCGAAGTATGCCCGCGCAATTTCCGTCTCCCCTGAGGCGCGTACCAAGGGCCCCCAGTGGTTTAGTACCTCGGCCTCGCCGCACCGGTCCCCTAGCTCCCGGTGGAGGTCCAGACTGCGCTGGAACGCCTCAATGGCTTCATCCCACTCGCCGAGCATCCATCGGGCGGCGCCCAGCTCGCTCAGGGAAGCGGCCTCCCCACCGCGGCTGCCGAGATCGCGGAACGCGCTCAGAGCCTCCTCCAGTACCCGGACCGCTTCCGTGGCGCTCCCTGACACGCGCTCCAGCGCCCCCAGGTTGCGAATGCTGTTCGCGCGTCCGAACCGCTCCCCGAGTTCGGTGAAGCGCTCCAGCGCCTGGTCGTGCGCCTCCCGGGCGCCGACGACGTCGCCCGTCAGCCTCCTCACGACGCCCAGCTCGTTGAGTGCGTAGGCCTGGTGGGTCCGGTCGTCGAGCTCCACATAGATGTCGTACGCCTCTCGGTGTCGGCGCTCCGCCTGCTCGTACTCGCCCGTGAGTCGGTGCACGACGCCGAGGTCCCTGAGGGAGTTCGCCTCCCCGTACCGGTCGTCGAGCTCCCTGTAGATCGACAGCGCCTCGCTTTGGGCCTCCACGGCGGCGTCGAACCGTCCGGTCTGCCGGCGCACCATGCCGAGATCCGCGAGCGCGTTGGCTTGCCCGAGCCGGTCGCCCACCTCGCGGTAGAGAGCGAGAGCCTCGGTCTGGGCACGCGCGGAAGCCTCGTTGTCGGCGGTCATGAGCCAGACGATGCCGGCCTGGTTCAGCGCGTCGGCCTTGCCGCGCCGGTCGCCCGCGGCCTCGTACTCCTCCACCGCCTCGTTGAGCGCCTCGACCGCCTCGGGGTAGGCGGCCATGAAGCGCCGTACGACTCCAAGCTCCGCGAGCGCCCCGGCGAGGGCCTTGCGGTCGCCGGTGTGCCGGGCGGCGTCGGCGGCTGTCCGATGGAGCCCGACGGCCTGATCCCAGGGGCCGGCCTGCCGCAGGAACGGAGCCATGGCGGCGGCCATGCGGATGACGAGCTCGTGCAGGGCGAGACCGCTCGCGCGCCGGATGCAGGCGAGGACGTTGGCCCGCTCGTTCTCCAGCCAGCCGAGGGCCGCCGCACGGGACTCCATGCACGGGGTCTCCATCGACGCAGCTTCGTCGGGCCGTGTCGGTGCGACCGCGCCTCTTCGGACTAGGTGGCGGTTCGCGGCGGCAAGAGCCGCCAGGTAGTAGAGGCACACTCGCTGAACGGCCTGGGTCTGCTCAACACTGCTGCCCTCCTCGTCGGCGAGACCACGGGCGAATTCACGTAACAGATCATGAAGCCGGTACCGGCTTCCCGGATGTTCGTCGATCATGTGGGCGTCGTACAGCGCGTCGAGCTGGTGTCGTGCCTCCGCCATGGTCACCCCACCGAGCGCGGCACCGACATAGGCGTCGAGGTCAGTCCCAGGGTAGAAGCCCAGCCCGCGGAAGAAGCGTCTGTGCTCCTCCTCCATGTCCTGGTACGACAGCTCGAACGTCGCCGCCACCGCCCGCTCCCCGGCCCGCAGCTCGCCCAGCCGATCCCGCGCGGCCAACAGGCGCTCGCGGAGATCCTCCGTGCCCCACGACGGGTGGTGCCGCAGCCGCGCGGCGAGTAGGGACACCCCCAGCGGCAGATACCCGCACAGTCCGACGAGCTCCGCGACCACGTTCCGGTCGAGCGATGCCGCCGGCCGCCTACTGAGCCGTACGAACAGATCGACAGCGTGATCCGCCGGCAGCGCCTCCACGGGCAGCACCACTTCCTCCTGCGCCGCCAGCCGCTTCCGACTAGTCACGAGCACCAGGCAGTCGCCCGCGCCGGGAAGCAGCGGCTCCAGCTGCCGGTAGCTGGCCGCGTTGTCGAGGATGAGCAGCGCTTTCTTCCCGGCGAGCCCGCTCCGCCACATGGCGGCCCTGGCCTCGGTGACCGCCCCCACGTCGTCCCCGGCCGGGATACGCCCTGCAGGCACTCCGGTCGCCGCCAGCAATGACGCCAACGCCTCGCGGGCCTGCACAGGGCTCCGCCCGGTCGTGTGCCCGTTGAGGTTCACGAACAACTGCCCGTCCGGGAAGCGCTCCGCCAGCATGTGCCCGGCGTGCACGGCGAACGCCGTCTTTCCGACTCCCGGCATCCCGTCGATCACGTGCACCGGCAGCGCCTCACCGCTCTCCTGCGCAGCCCGCACCGACCCCACGAGCGCCGCCAGCTCAGCGCCCCGGTCCGTGAACGCCACTGTGTCACGCGGCAGTGCCCGCAACACGAGCGCGGCCCCCGGCGGCTCGGCCTCGTTCCGGGGCGCCGACTCGGGCTGTCGCACGGGCGTCCCTGAATCCGACAGGGCGGCCAACACCGTCATCACCACGAGTAGCCCGCCGAGCAGCACGAACGAGAACCATGCATGCCTCTGCAGCCACCCCAACCACCCCGGCCACTCCGACTCGGACACCGCGTTCGTGACCAGCCCCACGAGCATGGTCGTCACGACCCCGCCGGCGGCCACGACGGCGATCGAGATCCCGTGTCGAAATCTCATGCGTGATCCGCCCACTCGTTCGGAGAGCGAGTCTCGTCCGCTGGTACGCCACTCACGCGACACAGCGCTCCAAGATCAGGACCATTCACAGAGCCCCCCGAGTTCGACGCCCAACTGCCCAAGGGGACCAGCGGAGGCAGCCTCGGTCAAGGTCACCGAAGCGCCACAACGCGTCCGGATCCTGCGAGATCATGACATCAGCCCGCCCTGAAATCCCTGGGGCCGATCGGCTTCAGCGTGAGAGGCTGATCAGTTGTGTCACGTCCGTACGAGAGGTTCACGCAGATGACCGAGGCAGAACTTGAGAGCCACGAAGGCGAGGACACCAAGGCTGGCTGGTATCTCCTCGCATACGGCGATGAGTACTTCGTCAGTCGGCGCAATCGCGTCGAGTTCGTCGACTTCGAGTACCGCCTCTCCTCTCTCGCGTGGCTGAGCAGCAAGATCGCGAAGAGCATCGATGCGGAACTGACCGAGCTCCGTGAGGCGCGGGCGAAGGGGAGCCACAGGGTCGCCGGGTGGGAAGGGGAGAGCGACATGATGCTCGACGAGTCAACGTACGTACTCGACACAAGCACACGCCAGATCAGCGCCGGCGTCATCGTCGTGGCTGCCGTCGCCGCACTCGAGTCCCTGATGAATCGGCTGCTCGACCGACCGGGCGACGAGGATCTCCACAGAGCGGGTCTTACCCGGAAAGCCCGAGTGCTCGCGGAGCGCTGGCAGGACACCGTCGATTGCCAGGAACTCGAAGATCACGTGTCGTGGCTGAGGGAGCGCCGCAACTCGTTCGCTCACCGTCTCATCGACGACGTCGACCCCCAGTGGCGAGACCACCCGGCCACGTGGGACTTCGACGACGAAGCGGCCGATGAGGCACTGGAGAGAATCAGCGCTGCCGCCTGGCTGCTGGAAGAGGGCTGGGAACAGCACCTCACCAGCCATCGCGCTGATGCGCGATGCGCACCTTGACGAACGGCAGGAAGAGCTGGAGGGCCATGGCCAACCTGTCCCCGAAAGACATGGCCGTCGAGGAGTGCACGCCCCTTGCCGCAGCGGAGTTCGTCCGGTGGCTGTGGGGAGGGGTCACACCGGACGCAGCAGCATCACCTTCCCTACGGAATCGGGCCTGGAAGCCGACCTGCCCGACGCGCTCGTCCCTCACGTCCCCCGCCCCCGGCTCGTAGCCACCTTTCGCACCCACCGCCAAGGCACCGGCGGGCTGGACTGACAGCGAGCATGCCCACGGGGATCATGGTCACATGAGTGACCATGCGAAGGGCCCGGACACCATGACAGAGAAGTCCTCCCGTGCCTCGGGCGACGAGGCTGTCAGCGACGCCGGCACAGCTGGTGCTCCGATCGTCCTGGGCAGCGAGCCCGGCTCGTTCGCCCGGGGGGTGCTGGCCCAGCGCCACCCCGCTCTCATCCGACAGGTGCGGGACGCCTTCCCGTACGGCCGCCGGCAGCACGAGGCCCTCGACGCCCTGCGGGACGAGATCACCGACGGTGTCGTCCGACCACTCGCCCCCGCGGAGCACGACCACCAGCGCTGGGAGGCCTGGGGGCGGCAGCACTTCGGGCATTCCTGGTACGACGCCCCGTTCCTGTGGGCGGAGAGCTACTTCTACCGCAGGCTTCTCGGCGCGGTCGGGTACTTCGGCACCGGCCCTTGGCAGGGAGTCGATCCCTTCGCGCCGTTCAAGCAGGCCGAACTGCGAGGCGACGCGGTGGAGGGGGAACTGCGGGGCCTTGACGCGCTCGCGAGCGCCCCGGCCGACGAGCGGGCCACGGCCCTCCTGCACGCCTCGCTCTGGGGCAACCGCGCGGACCTCGGCTTCCAGGTCTCGGCGGGCGAGTCGGCAGTGGATGACGCAGCGATCGCGGCGCTGGTCGCCGACGACAGCGCCACGCTGTGGCAGCTCCTGCCCGCCGGTGCCTCGGCCACCATCGCTGTGGTGGCCGACAACGCGGGACGTGAGCTGATTCCCGACCTCGTCCTCATCGACCACCTCCTCGCACACGGGCACGCCGAGCGGGTCGTACTTCAGGTCAAGCCCTACCCGTACTACGTCTCCGACGCGATGACCGCGGACGTGGTCGACTGCCTGCGCCGCCTCACCGAGGCGCCCGGCGAAGCAGGCCGGATCGGCGGCCGACTCTGGAAGGCCATGGCCGCCGGAAGCCTGGAGGCCCGCACCCACCCGTTCTTCTGCGCTCCGCTGCCGTACGAGGAGATGCCCGAAGACCTGCGGAAGGAGTTCGCGGATGCCGCGCTCACGATCCTGAAGGGTGACCTCAACTACCGTCGCCTGGTGGGCGACCGGCTGTGGCACCCGACCGTGCCGTTCGCTGAGCGCACGGCCCATTTCCCTGGGCCCGTCGCGGCACTCCGGACCCTGAAGTCCGACGTCATCGTCGGCCTGGAGCAGGGAACGCTGGACACCCTCGAACGGGCCGGGGAGGCCTGGCGCACGAGCGGCACCCACGCGCTGATCCAAGCGCGCCCGTAGACCACGCACCACGAACGGAGCTACGACCGATCGACATTGCGGACACCCCCCAGCGCCTCGCGGGCCGGCAGTGAACACCTCAGTGGCATTGCAATGGAAGCTGATTCCGAGCGGGTGCTTTCGCGCCGGTCCCCGGCGGTGAGGGGGGCGCCGCCGGTACCGCCGCGAACGGGTTCACCGCGGCTGGAGGGCGGGAGAGCCGCCTTCCGCGGTGAGGACGTTCCGGGTGCGGGTGGCGAGGACCGCGGTGCGGGTGACCATCATGGCGACGGCCATCAGGAGCAGGGCGTCGGTCAGTGCGTCGCCCGAGATGCGGTTCTCCTGCATCCAGCCGCCGAGCGGGGCGGCGAACCAGTGCGTCGAACCGTAGGAGAAGGCCGCCCGCGCGCCGATGATGACGGTCCACACGGCCGCGTACGCCCAGCCGGCGCGGGTCACGGGCCTGCCGGTGCGGGGGCTGCGGTAGACGCGGAAGGTCGAGGCGGCCAGCGCGCCCCCGAGCAGTCCGGCGACGACTCCGGCGATCTCCAGGGACAGTCCGGCGCCGGAGGTCGCGGGGTTCTTCACGAAGAGAGGGACGATGGCTCCGGCCGCGAGGATCGGCCGCAGGATCCGGAACGGCCCGATCTTGCGGTGCGGTCCGAGGTCGGCCTCGAGGATGGCGAGCAGCACGGCGGCGTTGATGACGAGTGCCTGGGTGGTGGGAGACACGGGCTTCCTTCCGGGGCGGGGTGGTCGATGCCGTCCACGGTCCCTGCGGTGGCCCACTGGGGCGTCACCCCTTGCGGTGAGCTCCGGGGTGAGGGAAGCGGCCGGCACGACGTCACCCGACAGGTCACCCGACACGTCACCCCCAAGTCGCCGCACGGGGTGACGCCCCACCGGGGGGTGCGTTCCTAGCGTGGCTGTTTCTCCGGCGGCCTTCCGGCGTCGCCCCGACAGTCAGGAACGACTGATGCCGACTCTGTTGCGTGTGCTGACGGTGGTGGCCGTGGTCGCCGCCGTGGTCGTACGGCAAGGGCGGGGGAGTCCACTGCGTCTGCGGCGCGTTCTGTCGGCGCCGGTTGCGCTGGTCGGCATCGGCCTCTTCACCGGGGTGGGCCTCGGCGGCCTGGCGGCGGTGCGCGCACTGGGGCCGGCGGACGTGGCGCTGCTGCTGGTGGGAGCCGCCGCCGTGGCGGCGGTCGGTGTGGGCCAGGGCCGCACCTTGAGGCTGGAGACCCGGGGCGGGGTGTTGTGGACGCGTATGCCGTCGGCCGGGCTCGGGTGGTGGCTGCTGTTGGCCGGACTGAGAGGAGCGATGTCCCTGGTGGGGCCCGGGCTGGGCGCGCCGGTCGCCGCGTCGAGTGCGACGGTCGTGCTGCTGCTCGGGGTGAACCGGCTCGGGCAGGCGGTGGCGCTGGTCCCGCGCGCGCGTGCCACCGGGGTGCCGGCCGCTGACGCCGTTGCGACGGCGCAAGGCCGCGGGGCACCGGCGCGGACGGGCTGGTCCGGGTCCCGGTCCGGGCACCCTCCGGTGGATGGACGCTCGGCTGCCGCATCGCCGGACCCGGGGCGCGGGCGCGAGCGGCGGAGGCTCGGTCGGGAAGCGGGCACTGGTCCCGACCGTCGAGCCGGACGCGGGAGCGGACGACGGACGTCGTCCGGCGTCCGTCGCGAGCGCCGTCGCGGTGGTGCCCGGTGACGCGGGTGGCCGAGGTGCCGGGACCGGTGGAGCAGGCCGACGTCCCGTGGTGGGTGTACGGCGCGCCGGTGGCCGGTCCGGGGTGCCTCTCCCCGGTCGGTGCGGCGGCTTATCGTGGAGCTGTGCTCCGCCTCGTCTCCTGGGCGATCCGCGGCCTGGCCTTCGCGTTGATCGGCCTCGACACCTTCGTGCGGTCCACCGGCCTTCCCGAGGGCACGGGCCGGGCGGCGATCGTCGGCGCGTACCTGCTCTGCGGCGCCTGCCTGGCGGTCTGGGCGGTGCTGGACCTGCGTCGGCCCGAGGACGAGCCGGTACGGGGGCCGGCCGTCCCGGTGCTGCTGGCGACGGTGGCCGCCGCTTCCGGCGTGGCCTGCGCGGAGCCCGGGGCCGGGACGATGGTGGGCCTGGCCGCTCTCGTGGTGATCGCCGCGGGAAGCGATCTGCCGCTCGCCGCGGGCTGGACCGTGGCCGCGGTCGGGGTGCTCGCCGTCCAGGTCGGCGCCCTGGTGTCGGGCGCGGGGCACGGGGTGTTCCTGGGCTATCCGCTGCTGCTCGCCGTGGCCCTGCTGGCGGGCCACAACAGACGGACCCATCGCATCCGCGCCGAGCAGGCGGACCTGCTGCTGGAGCGGGCGGAGGAACTGAGGGCGGAACAGCGCCGCACGGCGGTCCTGGACGAGCGTGCCCGGATCGCCCGGGAGATCCACGACGTGCTCGCGCACTCGCTCGGGGCGCTCGGCATCCAGATCCAGCTCGCCCGGGCGCTGGCCGCCCAGGAATCCGGCCCGGCCGTCGACCCCCGTCTGCCGGAGGTGCTCGAACGGGCGCAGCGGATGGCCTCCGAGGGGCTCGTGGAGACCCGCCGAGCCGTGCACGCGCTGCGCGGCGGCGACGTTCCGCTGCCGGACGGGCTCGCGGCGGCCGTGACGGAGTACCGGTCCCGTCATGGAGCGCCCGCGCGGCTGGAGGTGCGCGGCGAGGTGGGTGCCACGCTCGATCCCGAGCAGAACCTTCACCTCCTGCGGACCGCGCAGGAGGCCCTGATCAACGTGGCCAAGCACGCCCCGGGCCAGCCGGTCGCGGTCACCCTCGACTACCAGGAGCACCACGTGGCGCTGACCGTCTCCAACCCGTTGCGTCGGCCCGGCGACGCCCCGCCGCCTGCCGGGCCGACGGTCGTGACCGTCGACGGGGGCTACGGGCTCACCGGCATCCGGGAGCGGCTGGCGTTGCTGGGCGGCAGCCTGCGTACGGACAGCGCGGACGGCGCCTGGACCCTCACCGCGGAGGTGCCCCGGTGACCGGCGGACCCGCGCACGGCCCGGCCGAGGCCGACCCGCTGCGGATCGTCGTCGCCGACGACCAGGCGAGCATCCGCGAGGGGCTCGCCATCATGCTGGACCTGCTGCCCGGGATCGAGGTCGTGGCCACGGCCGCCGACGGCGAGGAGGCCCTGGCCCAGGTCGGGCGGCACCAACCGGACGCCGTGCTGATGGACCTGCACATGCCGCGACTGGACGGGGTCGAGGCGACCCGTCGACTGGCGCGCGAGCATCCGGGTGTCGCCGTGGTCGTCCTGACCACCTACGTCGACGACACCTCGGTGCTGACCGCGCTGCGGGCCGGGGCGAGGTCGTACCTCAGCAAGGACGCGGACCGGGCGGACATCGCCGCCGCCCTGCACGCCGCGCGCAGCGGCCTCGCCGTGCTCGACCCGAGGGCGCGCGGGGCGCTGCTCGCCGGTGCGGACGGCGAGCGGGCCGCCCGTGCCGGGCTGCGGGAGGGCCCCTCACCGGACGGGCTGACCGCCCGGGAGAGCGAGGTCCTGGCGTTGATGGCCCGTGGCCTCAGCAACCGGGAGATCGGCGCGACCCTGTTCCTCAGCAACAACACGGTGAAGACCCACATCAACCGGATCTTCGCGAAGACCGGCTGCCGGGACCGCGTGGCGGCGGCCCACTACGCCCGGCGGCACGGACTGACCGACCCCTCGTCCTGATCCCGTCGGTGGGGCGATGCCCCCGGCCGCGCATCCGAACACGCCTTTTTGTTGGGGGGCACCCCCTGACGCCGCGGGCGGTGCGGAGTGGCACAACGGGAGGTAGAGGATGAAACCGCACTTTCTGGATGTGATCGCCGTGCCTGGACCCGACACCTCGACCGCCGAGCCGCCCGCCGCCCGCGCCCGGGGGCCGGAGGGGGAACAGTGGATGATCGAGCACCGTCCCGATGCGCTGGGGCCGGTCCGGCGGGAGGCGCGGGCGTCGCTGGCCTCCTGGGGCGTGGGGCCGGCCGCCTCGGATTCCGTGGTGCTGGTGGTGTCCGAACTCGTGACGAACGCCGTCCGTCACGCGCTCCCGCCGGTCGGCCTCCAGCTGCGTCACGATCCGGCGGACCGGCGCCTGTGGGTCGAGGTGACCGACGGCGGGCCCGCGATCGGCGCCGGGGACCTGGCACCCGACGAGCACGGCCGGGGTCTGCTGCTCGTGGCGGCGGTCGCCCTCGCCCACGGGTCCCGCCCGCACCACGGTGAGAGAGTCGTCCGCTGGGCCTGTGTCGCCGCGGACTGATCGGCCCGAAGGCCCGCGGGATGCCCGACCCGTACCGAACGGCCAAGATGGGCATGTGAGTGCCGAACCCGGGCCGTTCCCGTCCTCCGCGGAGGACGCGGTCCTGCTCGAGCGTGACCACGAGGCCGCCGTCCTCGACGCACGGGTCACCGCCCCGGCCCACGGTGAGGGGACGGCCGTCCTGCTGGAGGGAGTGGCGGGCATCGGCAAGAGCACGCTCCTGGCGTACGCCCGGGAGCGCGGCCGGGCGGCCGGCCTGCGGGTGCTCTCCGCGCGGGCCACCGAGCTGGAGACCAGCTTCGCGTTCGGCGTGGTGCGTCAGCTCCTGGAACCACTGCTGGCCACGGCGGCCGCCGGGCAGCGGTCCGAACTGCCCGCGGGACCGGTGCCGGCCGCCGCCGCGGTCCTGACGTCCGAGCCCAGCGGTGCGCCGGACAGCGCGGACAGGGAGCCGGGCGACACGCCGGCCCGGCCCGTGGTCGGTGACTTCGCCGCGCTGAACGGGCTGCTGTGGCTCGTCGCCGACGCGGCCGAGGAAGGGCCGTTGCTGCTCGCCGTCGACGACCTGCACTGGTGCGATCCGCCGTCCCTGCGCTGGCTGGCATTCCTGCTGCCCCGGCTCGCGGAACTGCGTGTCGGCCTGGTCGCCACCGTGCGCAGCGGTGAGAGCGGCGGCAGCCGGGCGCTCCTCAACCAGGTGGCCACCGACCCCGCCTTCACCGTGCTGCGCCCGCGCCCGCTCGGACCGGGCGCCGCCGAGGAGTTCATGGCGCGGGCGCTGGCCCGGGACGACATCGAGCCCGCTTTCGCCCGTGCCTGCCACGACGCCACGGCCGGCAATCCGCTGCTGCTCCGCGAGGTGGCCCGTGCGGTGCGCGAGCAGGAGCTGCCGACGGACGCGGCGCACGCCGGGTACGTGGTGGACCTGGGGCCCCACGCGGTGGCGCGCCTGGTCGAACGCCTGCTGGACCGTCTCGGACCCCGGGCGCGCCGGCTCGCCGCAGCCCTCGCGGTCCTCGGCGACGACGCTCCGCTGGCCGACGCGGCCGCCCTCGCCGGCATCGAGCAGGGCGTCGCGCTGCGGTGCCTCGACGAGATCGGCCACCCCGGCACCGTCCGCGACGCGGAGGATGCCGGGGACGGGTACGGCCCGCGGCGCGTGCGCTACGTCCATCCGCTGATCAGGGCCGCCGTGTACGGGGCGGTCCCCGCAGCCGACCGGGCCGGGCTGCACCGGGCGGCCGCCCGCCTGGTGGAGGCCCGCACCGGTGACCCGACCCGCATCGCCGCGCACCTGCTGCACGCCGCGCCCGCCGGCGACCCGCACGCGGTGGAGCTGTTGCGCCGCGCGGCCGAACGGTCCGCGGCGGTCGGTGCACCGGCCGAGGCGGCGGTGTTCCTGGGCCGCGCCCTGGAAGAGCCGCCGCCCGAGTCGGACCGGGTCCCGTTGCTGCTGGCCCTGGCGGAGGCGGCCATCACCCAGGACATCGCCGCGGCGGCCGGTCACCTGCGCACCGCGCTGCGGCTGGCGACCGGACCGGTGGAGCGGGCCAGGATCGCCGCGCTGCTCGGCGAGGCGGCGACCTACGTACAGCCGACCGATCAGGCCATGGCCGACCTGGAGCAGGCGGTGACGGCCCTGGAGCGGGAGGAGGGGGGCGTCCGCGCGGAGGACCTGCGCCGTCGGCTGGCCGCCACCATGCTGTTCACCGCGTTCGCCTCCCGCTCCGGACGGGGGGACCTGCCCGCGCGCATGCCGCACCTGCGCGAGCTGGCCGAGCACGAGGGACCCGGCGCCCGGATGCTGGACTGCGCGGTCGCCTACCAGGACGCGATGACGGGGCGGCCGGACGCGGCGGACCGGGCCCGGCGGGCGCTGTCCGGCGAGCCGCTGGAGACGTCCGAGCACACCGTGACCGCGCTGGCGCTGGCCCTCGCGGTGCTGCTGCTGGCCGAGGACCCCGGGGCGATGCCCCGCCTGGACGCCCTGATGGCCGACGCCCGTCGTCGCGGCTCGCTGCGGATCCTGGCGTCGGTGTCCACCGTACGGGCCCGCGGCTGGCTGCTCGCCGGGCAGCTGGCGGAGGCGGAGAGCGACGCCCGGGACGGTCTGGACGCGGCCCGGATCTACGAGCGGGCCGGTCTGCGCACCACCGTCCTCGGGCCGGTGGTGCGGGCCGCGCTGGGCGACACGCTGATCCTGCGCGGGGAGCTCGACGAGGCCGGGCGGGTGCTGGCGGCCGAGGGGCCGGTGCACCTGCTGGGAGGCCCGAGGGCCCGGCTGCGGCTGGCCCGTGGCGATGCGCCGGCGCTGGTGGCGCGGGAGGCCCTGGAGGTCGGCCGGGCCGCACGGGAGCTGGGCGTGCTCAACCCGGCGATGGTGCAGTGGCGCGTCCCGGCGGCGCTGGCGCTGCACGCCGACGGCCGTACGGAGCAGGCCCGGGAGCTGGCGGGGGAGGAGTGGGCGGCGGCCCGGGCGTGGGGCGCCCCCGCGCCGGTCGGCCGGGCGCTGCGGCTGCTGGCCGCCCTGGCGCCGCAGCGGGCGGACGCCGTGGAACTCCTGCGGGAGGCGGTCACCGTGCTGGACGGTTCCATGGCCCGCCTGGACCGGGCGGCGGCCCGGGCCGACCTCGGGACCGCGCTGCACGCGGCCGGATTCACCGCCGATGCCCGGTCGGTGCTGCGGATCGCCCTGGACACGGCCGAGCAGTGCGACGCCCGGCCGCTCGCGGAGCGGGTGCGTGCCGCACTGCGGGCGGCGGGTGCGCGCCCCCGGAGGGCGGCCCTGTCCGGTCCGGCGGCTCTCACCCCGAGCGAGCTGCGCGTGGCCGAGCTGGCGGCGGCGGGAGCGACCAACCGGGTCGTCGCGCAGCAGCTGTTCGTCACGCCGAAGACGGTCGAGGTCCACCTGTCGCGGATATACCGCAAGCTCGGGATCACGGCCCGTACCCAACTCGCGGCGGCCCTGCGCGGCTGACCGGACCGCCCCCCTACCCGACCCCCCGATCTTTTCCGCCGATCACAAGTGCGGGGTGGTCGGCGGGGTCCGCACCGCCTTGGATCGTTCTTTCGGCCACCTCCACGCCCGAGCCCGACTCGCGCGGGTATAAAAATCATATCGTGTATGTCTCTTGCGAAAGGTGGCTTGAATAACCACGATATGAGCCATCACTCACCACCTCGAAAGGCGGTCCCCCGTGACTGTTGGCCAGATCGGAAGCCTGCGTCGCCGCTCCCTCGCCGGATCCCTCTGCCTCGCCGCCGCGCTCAGCGTGCTCACCGCCGGTGGGCCGGCGCGTGCGGCGGCCACCGTGCCGTGTGCCAACCCGGCCGACCCGACGGGTGTGACCTACCCCCTGCCGTGTCTGCGGCAGGTGTTCGCGGACGACTTCGACGGCACCTCGCTCGACCCCGCGAAGTGGAACGTCCGTCAGACCTCCTGGTCGAACGACTCCAACGTGTCGGTGGGCGGCGGAAAGCTGAGCATCGACATGAAGCGGGTCAGCGCCTCCACCGGCAAGGACGGGTTCCGCGGCGGCGGCATCTCCTCCAAGCAGCGCTTCGGCTACGGCTACTACGAGATCACCGCGACCCTCCCCTCGCTGACGCCGGGATGGCACCCCGCGTTCTGGACGCAGATATGGGACGGCGCCGAGGCGCGCCCGGTGTACGACCGGCCCTTCACCGAACTCGACGTGTTCGAGGTGCAGTCGGTGGCCCCGCACGGCACCGTCCCGGCCACCACCAAGCTCGACGGCGGGGTCATCACCTGGAACAACAACACCTCCGGCAGTGACGTCAAGAACACCGAGTTCAAGCCCCGCTTCTCCTGGAAGAAGGCGGACGGCACGCCGCTGTGGAACGAGCAGCACCGCTACGGGATGTACTACACCCCCACCGCGCTGACCTACGTCCTCGACGGCAGGCCGATCGGCACCGTCCCCAATCCGATCCAGGACCCGATGCCCGGCACGGCCGGCCATCCCGCGGCCGCCTACAACTCCCCGATGTCCCTCTGGATCTCGGCGGTGCTGACCACCCCCGCCTACATCGCGGCCGACGTCCCGGTCGGCACCAGCTTCGGGAAGTACCAGGTGGACCGGGTCGCCTACTACGCGCCGGACGGACAGGTCCCGCCGGTCGACGACCCGACGCCGCTGCCGGCCGCGTCCACCACCGTCGGCGAGGACTTCTCGGACGGTGGGGCCCGGTGGTGGAAGAAGCCCGGCTCGACCTGGTCGACCCTCCCGGCGGCCGGCGGCCTGCGCCATCCCTCGGCCCAGGGTGACGCCATAGCCCTGCTCGGGCAGCCCGTCACCGATCCGCCGCTGCCCAACACCCTTCCGTTCGCGCCGGACTGGACCAACGTCGCCGTCGAGGCGACCGTCACGCTCGACGGCGACGGCCAGGGCGCCGGCCTGATGGCCCGGGCCAAGGACGACCAGAACTACTACTACCTGCAGTTGCAGCCGGCCAAGCAGCAGGTGGCACTGGTCCGCAAGGTGGCTGGCGTCTCGACCGTGCTGGCCACCGCGCCGGTGTCGGTCGGGGCGGGCACCGCCCACCGGCTGCGGCTGACGGTCGAGGACAACACCCTGACGGGCTATGTCGACGGCGTGCGCAAGCTGGCCAAGGACGACTTCGTCTTCGGCGCCGGCCGGATCGGCGTGAAGGGCTACCAGCAGGCGTTCGACGTCTCCGATCTGACCGTCACCGCCCTCGGCTGAGTCCGGGAGCCTCTCCCGGTGTGCGGGGATGCGCGACCTCCTGTCTCGCGCATCCCCGCACGCTATCCACATAGTAAATGACACATCTATTTACTGGATGTGTCTTGTGGGATACGGTCACGTATCGTCACAGTCTGAGGAGTAAGCATGGCGATTACGACCGATCCCCCGCCGACCCGGACGGCGGTGGATCCGCCCGTCCGCGCCACCGATCAGTCGCGCTCGGCCGGTGCCCGGGACCGGACCTTCGGATTCATGCTGGCCGCGCCGGCGCTCGCGCTGTTCCTGGTGGTGGCGGTCTACCCGCTGGCCGCCGGCGTGGCGACGAGCTTCTACGACCAGTCCCTCATCCGCCCCGACCGCCGGTTCGTCGGTCTTGGCAACTACGCGGCCGTCTGGCCCGACTTCGTGGACCGGCTCGGCACCACGCTGGTCTTCTCCGGCCTGGCCACGGTCTTCCCGATGCTCGTCGGCCTCGCCCTGGCCGTCCTGCTCAACGCGCGCCTGCGCGGTCGCGGCCTGCTGCGCGGCGCGCTGATGCTGCCCTGGCTGCTGCCCGGGGTGGTGGTCTCCTTCCTCTGGGCCTGGATCTTCAACGACAGCTACGGCGTCATCAACCACCTGCTGTCCGTCGCGGGCCTGCCCGAAGCCGACTTCCTCGGCCGCCCGGCCACCGCCATGGCAGCCGTGGTGATCGCCAAGACCTGGAACTCCTTTCCCTGGGTGATGGTCGTCGCGCTGGCCGCCCTGCAATCCCTGCCCCGCGAGCAACTGGAGGCCGCGGCGCTGGACGGCGCCACGCGTGCCCAGCGCTTCCGGCACGTCTCGCTGCCGCACCTGGCGGGGCCGCTCGCCCTGGTGGCGATGCTCGAGTTCATCTACAACTTCGGTTCCTTCGACATGATCTTCGTGATGACCGGCGGCGGACCCGGAGACTCGACCATGACCCTGGCCGTCAGCCTCTACCGCTACGCCTTCACCGAGTTCTCCCTCGGCCGGGCCGCCGCCATGGGAGTGCTGTGGCTGGTCGCCCTGTCCGCGGTCTGCGCCGGCTACTTCCTGCTGGACAAGAAACTGGAGTCCCGCTGATGGCCCTGTCCGCCACCGGTCGCAGCCGGTCCTCGCGCCACGTCGGCGAGGGCATCACCTCTCCCACCCTCGGCCCGTGGGGCCGGATCGCCCTCGCCGCGCTCGCCCTGTTCGGGCTGCTGCCCGTCTACTGGCTGTTCGCCACGGCGTTCATGCACCGCTCCGACGTGTTCGCCGCCGATCGCCCGCTGTTCCCGCTCCGCCCGACCCTGGAGAACTTCGGCGCGTTCTTCGAGGACCCGGCACTGCTGCACGCCCTCGGCAACTCCGCCGTGGTCTCCGCGGCCACCGCCGTGCTGTCCGTGCTGGTCTCCGGTCTGATGGCGTACTCGCTCTCCAAGTTCCGCTACCGCGGCCGCAACGCCATCATGGTGATGTTCCTGCTGGGCCAGCTCCTTCCCGGCGCCCTGCTGCTCGTCACCCTCTACCTGATGTTCAGCTCGGCCGGACTGCTGCACACCTACACGGCGGTGGTGCTGGCCTTCACCACCTTCACGCTGCCGTTGTCCGCGTTCCTGCTCAAGGGCGTCATCGACGGCCTGCCGGACGAACTGATCGAGGCCGGCCGGGTCGACGGCCTGTCCAACCTCGCGATCCTGTTCCGCATCATCCTCCCGCTGATCACTCCCGGTCTGGTCACCGCGGGGATGTTCGCCTTCATGCGGGCCTGGAGCGACCTGCTGTTCGCCCTCACCCTCGCCGGGCCCGACAAGCAGACCCTCCCGGTCGGCCTGACCACCGCCTTCATCCACGAGGGCGCCGCGGACTGGCCCGCGCTGATGGCCTCCTCGGTCGTGACCTCCCTCCCGCTGGCAGCCGCCTTCGTCGTCCTGCAGCGCCACTTCGTCTCCGGCCTGGCCGCCGGAGCCGTCAAGGGCTGACCGTCCGCCCGCACCACCTCTCCGCACCCACCGCATTCCCGTTCCCAGGAGCAGCGATGTCCCGTACCCCCGACACCCACCGGCCCCTGTCCCGCCGCACCCTGCTCGCCGGCCTCGGCGCGCTCGGCCTCCTCGGCGGCGCCGGCCTCACCGGCTGCTCGACCCCCGCGCCGTCCAAGGCCGCGGCCGGTGGCCCGACCGAGATCAACACCATCAAGTTCTACAACAACGTCCTCGGCGAGGAGTCGCAGAAGGCCGCCTGGCAGGCCGCGGTGAACGGCTGGCAGAAGAAGAGCGGGCGGAACGTCAAGCCGGTGATCTACCCCTACGACCAGGCCTCCACCCAGCTGGCGCTGGCCGCGAGATCCGGCGACTTCACCGGCGTCGGCCAGGCCGGCCCCTGGCAGGTGCTGGTGCCGACCGGCATACTCGCCGACGTCTCCGACCTGGCCGCCGCGATGAGCCTGCCGGCCCGGACCGTCGACTCGCTGCGGGTCGACGGCAAGCTGTACTACCTGCCGGTCAACGCCTCCGGCATCGGCATGGTCTGCGACGGCCGGATCGCCGACGAGGTCGGCCTGCGGGCCGGCCTGAGCGTGGAGGACTTCGCCGCCGCCCTGGAGCGGATCAAGAAGCAGGACGCCAAGATCGTCCCCTACGCCGCCGTCACCAAGAACCCCGACCTCAAGGACGCCGTCCACTGGATGTGGGGCTGGGGCAGTCCGGTGGTCACCGACGACCACAAGGTCACCATCGGCGACGCCGAGTCGGTCGCCGCCATCACCTGGTACAAGCAGCTCCAGGACGCCGGTCTGACCAAGTCCGGGGTGGCCCGCGGCGACGCGCGGATCCTGTTCGGCCGGGGCCAGGCCGCGGTGTACGACGACGCCCCGCTGGCCCGGAAGTTCGTCACCACCAACGGCGGCAGCGCCGAGCTCGCCGCCGCCGTCCGCCCGCTCAGGCGACCCCAGGTCCAGGGGGCACCGTCCTGGAACCGGTACTGGGGCAGCGGCCTGTTCTGCAGCTCGGGCAAGGGCGAGAAGACCAGCAAGGACTTCATCGCCTACGTCGCCGGAGACGTCGCGGCGGCCACGGCTCTCTACCAGCAGTCGGCGCTGGCCCCCGCGGACGCCAAGATCGCCGCCCAGGTGCCGGGCCTGGCCCAGGACGCCTTCCAGACCGGTTTCCGCACCGAGATCGCCGATCACGCCCGGGCCGCGGCCTGGGACCGACTGGCGGCCTACGCCCAGATCGACACCGCGATCGGCGACGGCATCGCGTCCGTCCTGGCCGGACAGACGCCCGTGCAGAGCGGCCTGAACACCCTGAGGAAGAAGGTCGAGGACATCCTCGCCCAGAACGCCTGACCCCCGCCCCGCCGCGCTGCCCCGCCGCCCCACCGGGCGGGCGGGGCAGCCGCCACTGGACACCACCCACGGTGGCGCCCCAGCGGCACCCATGATATGCAAGCAGTTTGCAACGTGTGGATAGTCAATGGCGGTGCGGGACCTGGTCGCCGTGCCTGACCGAGGGAGGACCATGACCGCCGAATCCGGAGCCGGCACCCAGGCCGTCGAACGAGCCATGTCGCTGCTGCTCTGCTTCTCGGACGAGGACAGCGAGCTGCGGATCTCCGAACTCTGCGCGCGCACCGGCCTGGGCCAGTCCACCGTCTCCCGGATGGTCGCCTCGCTCGACCGCCTGGGCTTCGTCCTGCAGGACCCGCGCACCGGGCTCTACCGCCTCGGGCCGACCTCGGTGACGCTCGGCTCGGTGGCGCTCAACAGCTCCCCGCTGTTCCGGGCCGCCCGTCAGGCCGTCCAGAACCTCGCGCAGAGCACCGGTCTGGGCGTCAACCTCGCCGAGTTCCGCGACGACCAGCTCTTCTACCTGTGCAACTCCGAAGGCGCGCGGGCCCCCAAGAACTTCACCATGGCCGGCCGCACCGCTCCGCTGCACGCCACCGGCATGGGCAAGGCCGTCCTCGCGGACCTCGACCCGGCCTACGTCCGGGACTACTTCGCCCGGGGCCACGCCGACGCCTACACCCCGCACACCCTCACCGACCTGGCCGCGATGGAGGCCGCGATCGCCGAGATCCGCAGCCGCGGCTGCGCCACCGAGATCGAGGAGCTGGCCTTCGGCCGGGCGTGCGTCGCCGCCCCCATCCGCGGTCGCGGCGGCAACGTGGTCGCCGCGCTGTCGCTCAGCGGCCCGCTCTCCGAACTGGACCTGCCCAACCGGCAGCAGCACTGGGCGCTCACCGTGATCGAGGCCGCCGACGAGCTCTCCGTGGGCCTCGGATACTCCCCGACCCGGGCACCCCAGCCGCGCCAGTCGCCGGTGGTGGAGCCCGGCAGTTGAGCGGCCGCCCCGTCCGCAGCGCGCTGCCCCGCGCCCGCCTCGGCGAGTCCCCCCGGCTGGACGCCGCGACCGGCACCCTCAGCTGGGTCGACCTGGTGGCCGGACGCCTCTGGCAGGCCGATGCCCGCCCCGACGCCGACGAGCCGCTGACCGCGCCGACCCTGCTCGCGGAGTTCCCGGGCGAGCTCGGCTGCGCGGTCCGCGCCGGTGAGCGCGGCGACTGGCTCCTGGCCCTGGACGGCGTCGTCCTGCGCTGGAGCCCCGGCACCGCGCCGGAGCACGCCACCGTGACCGCCGTGCCGGAACCCGACCCGGGCCGGGCCCGGCTCAACGACGGCGCGGTCGACCCGCTCGGCCGCCTGTGGGTCGGCTCGATCGGCCACCGCAGGCCCCTGGAACCGGTCGCGCGCCTCCACCTGATCACCCCCGGCCGGCCGGCCGCGGTGCTGCTCGACGGCATGCTCGCCGCGAACGGCATCGGGTGGAGCCCCGACGGCACCCGCGCCTACGTCGTCGACACGGGACACCGCCGGATCCACCGCCTGCGCCTGGACCGCGACGGCCTCGCGCAGCCGGACGGCGCGCCCCTGCCCGTCCGCCGCGGCGCCCCCGACGGCCTCGCCGTCGACGACGAGGGGTGCCTGTGGGTGGCGCTGTGGGACGCCGCCGAGGTCGTCCGCCTCGCCCCCGACGGCACCGAGCTGCACCGGGTGGAGATGCCCTGCTCCCGGCCCACCGCCTGCGCCTTCGTCGGCCCGCACCTGGTGGTCACGACGGCGACCGTCGAGGGCGAGGACGCCTCGGGCTGGACGTACACCCTGGACGTCGGCGTCGGCGGCCCCGCCGCGCACCGGGCGCTGCTTCCCGCCTCCGGCTGACACGCCGGTGCCCCGCCGGCTCGTGACGGACGAGCGGGCAGGGCACCGTGAACCTTCAGGACCCGTCGTAGAGGCGGGCCCGCAGATCGGGCCGCAGGAACGCGGCCGGGGAGGCGATGGACAGGCCGCCGTCGACGGGGAGCACCACACCCGTGACGAACGTCGCCCCGGCCAGGTAGTGCACCGCCTCGGCCACCTCTTCGGGGCGGCCCACCCGGCCGAGCGGATAGCCGTCCGCGACGTGCGGCAGCTGCTCGTTGCCGATCATGCCGGGCGCCACGGCGCTGACCCGGACGCCGCGCGGCCCGTAGTCGAGGGCCAGTTGGCGCACCAGCCCCTCGACGCCCGCCTTGGCGGCCGCGTACCCGGGCAGCCAGGGCGCGGCAAGGGCGGCGTTGACGGAGCCGACCGCGACGATCGCCCCTCCGGCGGGCAGCACCCGCAGGGCGGCGGCGGCCGGGAAGAACGCGGTGTCCAGGGTGTTGTCGAGGGCGGCGCGCCACTGCTCGGGCCCGATCTCGTGAGCCCGGCCGGGTGCCATCACGGCCGCCGCCAGGATCAGCACGTCCACGCCGCCGAGCAGGTCGACGGTGTGGGCCACCGCCCGCTCCGCGCCCTCGGGCGTGCCGGCGTCCAGGACCAGGGCGTCGGCCAGTCCGGGGTTCGGGTCCGGCTCGACGCCGACGCCGACCACCCGGTCGCCGCCCCGGGTGAAGGCTTCGGAGATCGCCCGCCCGATCGGGGAGGTGCTGCCGATCAGCAGTACGGCGCGGCTCATCCGACGGTCTCCCGGTCGGAGACCCCCCGGCGCCCGGCGGGCACCGCCGCCGCTTCCGCGGGCGCCAGTTCGAGATCGGCCAGGACCTCGTCCAGGGCTCTGGAGGTCAGCGGGTCCAGCTCCTGTGCGGGCAGACGGACCGCGGCGGAGGCGATCACCCCGCGCCGGCGGAGCACCTCCTTGTGCACCGCCCAGGCCTGCCCGGGGCGCATGCCGAGGTGGATCAGCGGCAGCAGCCGGGTGAAGGAGGCGCGGGCGGCGGCCCGCCGCCCGGCCGCCAGGTCGTCGAGGACGGGCCGCAGCAGGTCGGTGAACTCGCAGGCGGGCATCGTGCCCACGCTGCCGTTGTCGTACTCCTCGCACAGCGCGGCCGCGTTGAGGCCGCCCAGCACTGCGAGTCCGGGCCCCGCCGCGGCCGTCACGGCGGCCATCTTCACCGGTGTGGGCGGAGCCTCCACCTTCACCGAGGTGATGCCGGGGACACCCGCCAGCACGCCGATCGAGGCGGCGTCGATGGTGACGCCGGTGACGCCCGGGGCGTCCTGCACCATCACCGAGGCCTCGGTCGCGGCGGCGAGCGCTCCGTAGAAGTCGATCACCTGCTGGCGGTTCGGCTTGGCGAGGAACGGCGGGAGCACCATCAGCTGGTCCGCTCCCTCGTCCGCGGCGAGTCGCGCCTGTTCGACCGCCACCGCCGTCCCGGTGCCGTTGACGCCCGCGATCAGCGGGACCCCGGGGCCCGCCACGGTGCGGACCTCGCGCAGGATCACCCGGCGTTCCTCGGCGGTGAGGGCGAAGCCCTCGCTGGCCATCCCGAAGACGGCCAGTCCGTCGGCGCCGGCCGCCAGCTGGAACTCGACCAGCGAGCGCAGCGAGAACAGGTCGAGCGCGCCGCGGTCGTCGAAGGGCGTGGCCAGGATGGGCACGAGGCCGGTGGGGGTGTGGGAGGGGGACAAGGGTCAGCTCTCCTTGGCGAGGTGTTCGACGGTCTCGGTGTCGATCTCGATGCCCAGGCCGGGGCCCTCGGGCAGGGTGAACCCGGCGGGGCCGGCGGTGATCGGGGTGCGCAGGATGCGCTGCGCGTAGGGCAGCGGTGTCGGCTGGTACTCGAAGAAGGGGCAGTCGGCGGTGGCCGCGGAGGCGTGCAGCCCGGCGGCCAGGGCGATCCCGAGGCCCACCGAGTGGTGGTAGGCGACCGGGACGTGGTGGGCGTCGGCGAGAGCGGCGATCGCGGTGGCCTCGGTGAGACCGGTGCGGGCCACGTCCGGCTGGGCGACGCGCAGGGCCCGGCGGGTGATCCAGTCGCGGAACTCGTAGCGGTTGCGCAGGCATTCACCGACGGCGACCGGGGTGGCGATCCGTCCGGCCAGCTCGCGGTGACCCTCCAGGTCCTCGGGGGCGAGCGGGGCCTCGAAGAACAGCGCTCCGCGCCGGTCGAGTTCACGGCCCAGCCGCAGCGCGTCGGCCAGCGAGTACACCCAGTGGGCGTCCAGGGCGATCCGGACACCGGGCGCCGCGGCGGCGACCGCGTCGTAGGTGGCCAGGTCCGCCTCGACGCCCTGACCGGCCGCCAGTTTGATGACGGTCGCGCCCTCGTCGGTCAGCCTGGCCGCGAGGGTGGCCCGGCGCTCGTCGGTCGGCTCAGCCAGCCCGGAGACGTACGCCGGAATCTCGGTGCGGTAGGCGCCGCCGAGGAGCTGGGCCACGGGCAGGCCGGTGATCCGGCCCAGCAGGTCCCACAGGGCGATGTCCAGGGCGGCCATCGCATCGGCCTGGTGGCCGGTCAGGTGACCGCGCTCGCGCATCAGGTCACGCATGGCGTCCCACAGCGGGCGGACGGCGCGCGGGTCGCGGCCGGTCAGCCAGGGCCCGAGCATGCGGTCCACGATCGCCCCGACCACCTCGGGGGCGACCGGGGCGAGCGCCTCGCCCCAGCCCTGGTGGCCGTCGTCGGTGGTGAGGCGGACCAGCAGGGTCTCCATGCGGGCCGAGTAGAGGCTGCGCCACGGCGGCCGGGTGAAGTAGCCGGGGTCGGGCTCCTCGGCTCCGGCGGCTCCGTAGCCGGGGCCGGAAGGTCCGGTGGGTTGCTTGACGACGAAGGTCGTCACTTCGGTGATGCGCACGGGAGCTCCCAAAAGTTGGATCATCCGCATTATGGCTTGGTAGCTGCGTATGTTGAAAGTAGTATCCACGATTGCCAAGGTCCGAAAAACCCCCTGACCACCGGAGGAACCCGTGGATCTGCTGAAGGAGCTCACCGACCGCAAGGTCCTGGCCGTCGTCCGGGCGGACACCCCCCGCCTGGCCGTCGCCTGCGTCCACGCCCTGACTGAGGCGGGAATCAGCGCCCTGGAGATCTCCCTGACCACACCCGGGGCCTTCGGCGCCCTCGCCCGAGCCAGGGCCGACAGCCCCGCGGACGTCATGATCGGAGCCGGCACCGTGCTGACCGCCGAGCAGGCCGAATTGGCCGCCGCAGCGGGAGCGTCCTTCGCCGTCACCCCCGGCCTCACCCCGGGCGCCGCCCACAGCACCGCCCTCGGGCTGCCGCTGCTGTGCGGCGCGCTCACCCCGACCGAGGTCGTCGCCGCCCTCGACGCCGGTGCCACCGCGGTGAAGGTCTTCCCCGCCTCCGCGCACGGCCCCGGCTACCTGCGCGACCTCCTCGCTCCGCTGCCGCACGCCCCGCTCGTGGCCATCGGTGGCATCGGCATCCGCACCGCACCGGCCTACCTGGCCGCCGGCGCACTCGCCGTCGGCGTCGGCTCGCCCCTGCTCGGCGACGCCGGGAAGGGCGGCAGCCTCGAAGACCTCGCCGACCGCGCGGCCGATCTGCTCCGCGCCGTGGGGCGCACGGCGGCAGGCGCGGAGACCTCCCGGTGAGCGGCGTCCTGACCGTCGGCGAGACCATGGCCGCCCTGCGCACCCCCCTGCCGCTGCGGCTCGGCGGCCCCGCCCACCTCTCCGTCGCGGGCTCGGAGAGCAACGTCGCCATCGGCCTGTCCCGGCTGGGCCACGAGGCGCACTGGCTCGGAGCGGTCGGGGACGACCAGCCGGGCGAGCTCGTCCTGCGCACCCTGCGCGCCGAGGGCGTCGGCCTCCGATTCGCGCGGACCGCGCCCGACGCACCCACCGGCTTCATCGCTTTCGACCGGGCCGCCCACGACATCACCCGGGTGAGCTACCACCGCAGGGGATCGGCCGGATCCACCCTCACCGCCGCCGAGACCACGGCCGCCGTCACCGCCGGCACCCCGGACCTCGTGCACCTCACCGGCATCACCCCGGCGCTGTCCGACACCGCCCGGGCCGCCACCCTGGCCGCCGCCCGCACCGCCCGAGCCGTCGGCGCCCGCGTCAGCCTCGACGTCAACCACCGGGCCCGCCTCTGGAGCAGGGCCGAAGCCGCCGCCGCGCTGCGCGAACTGCTGCCCTGGGTCGACACCGTCTTCGCCTCCGAGGACGAACTCGACCTCCTGACCGCCGCCGACGACGCCGTCCCCGCACTCCTGGCCGGCGGTACTGCCGAGGTCGTGGTCACCGCCGGGGCGGCCGGCGCGCACGCGCACACTCCCGGCAGCAGCCGCTTCCAGGCGGCGGTGCCGACCACGGTGGCGGACAGCATCGGCGCGGGCGACGCCTTCGTCGCCGGCTACCTCTCCGCCGCGCTCGACGGCCTGCCCATCGAGGACCGCCTCGCCCGGGGTGTCACGGCGGGGGCGTTCTGCGTCGCCGGCCGCGGCGACTGGGAGTCCCTGCCGACCCGCTCCGACCTCGCGTTGCTCGCCCGCGGCGACGGCACCGCGCTGCGCTGACCGCCGACCGGCCGGGCACGGGAACGGCGCCACGCCCCCTCTCCCCACGGGCGCCGCCACATCCCCGCGCCGGGGCGGATCCCACTCGACCAGGAGGCACTCGACCATGCGTCCGCGCACCCCGCGCCGCACCGCCCTGAGGGCGGTCACCGCCGCCGTCACGCTCCTCGCCGCGACGCTGCCCGCCGTCCCGGCGGACGGCGCCGCCGGGAGCTCGATCCTCTTCGATCCCGGGCCGCGCGCCCGCTGCTTCTCCACACTGCGCGAATTCGACGGCGTCGCCCCCACCACCGACCGCAACAACCACCACAGCAAGGAGTCGTGCGGTCAGGTCGACCTCCCCGACCGGGTCGACGGTCACTGCGCCGCGCCGGCCTTTCCGTACCAAGGGGCCACCGGGCCACAGTGCCCCGCCTGGGACTTCGTCACGGTGAACTGGAACGGAGACGACTTCGGGCGCCGCCCCGGGTACACCACCGCCGTGACGGGCCTGCCGTCCGGGGGGCTCGCCCTGACGCTGGACAACAACAGCGCGGGCTCCCGTGACTGCGCCCTGCGCGAGACCTCGCTCTCCTACCAGTACCCGTCCGACTCGCTGCGGCGCCGGCCCGACGGCGGCGCCTACGGTCTCGGTGACGGGCACCTCAGGGTCAGCTACACCGCGCGGGTGGAGCCGCGCTCGGACTTCCGCTGCGCCGAGCACCGGGCCCTCCTGACCACCGACCTGGTGTACCTGCAGCCGGACGGCCGCAAGAACGTCATCTCCGTCATCGCGTACGACCCGGGGGCTTCCGCGAACCCCACCGGGCCCGACCGGGTGACCTGGGACAACCACTGCACGGGGGGCGGCTGTCGCGTCATGGTCCTCGCCGGGCAGCCGCTCATCGCCGGTGAGGAGGCGCGGATCGCCGTCGACTTCACCGATCTCGCCCAGCGCCTGCGAGAGCGCCTGGGTGGACAGGGTCCCACCCGGGACAGCCGCCTGATCGCCGTACAGATCGTCACCAGCACCCGGGGCGCCGACCTTCGGGCGACCGTCAGCGGTGTCGACGCCGTGATGACTCCCTGAGAGTATCTGCATGATGAATTACCAATGCACAAAATGAGATTGGCATACCCTTGTTGGGTAGGGCGCGCCATACTGGTTCCCAGGCGGGTCGACCGGCGGGGTGCCGCGGCCCGTGTCCGGCCATTCCCAGGCTCACTTCCTCAACTGGAGGACGTTCGTGCTGACCGCCCCGCTCCGACTACGACGACCTGGATCGCCGACGGCGTTCCTGCTCGCCCTGCTCCTCTCCTTCGCGCTCTTGCCCACCCTCGGCGCCGGCCCGGCCTCGGCCGGCGGCGTCCAGGTCCACCAAGGCGTCGGGACCCGGTTCGACGGCACCGGCGAGAAGGGCGGCGGCTGCGGCGTACCGCCCGCCCAGATCGAGAGCGACCGGTTCGTGGCCCTGAACGTCTGGGACACCCCGGGGTTCTACGGCGACGGACTGCCCCGGCCCGTGCCCGCCGACCGCGCCGCGATCACCGGTGCCTTCGACAACGGCCTCAACTGCGGCCGATGGGTGCGCATCACGCTCGGCGACTACTGCACCGGCGACAACCGCGGCCAGGCCGGCGACGGCATCTGCGCCCGGGGCACCTGGGCGGCCGACGCCTACAGCGGTGCCACCGTGGACGCCGTCGTGACCGACAGCTGCGGTGACGGAAACGAATGGTGCCGCTCCGACCGCGACCACCTCGACCTGTCCAAGCCGACCCTGTCTCGGTTCACGCTGAACGGGACCCGACTGCCCGACCTGGAGTCAGCCGGCCGCTGGAACAACCGCAAGCTCAGCTGGTCGTTCATTCCCGCACCGGACTACCGGGGCGACATCTCCATCGGCTTCGCCCTCGACGCCGCCGAGTGGTACGCCCCGGTGATCATCACCAACCTGCCCAACGGCATCCACGGCGTCGAGTACTTCGCGGACGGCGGCTGGCGGACCGCCTCCGCCACCTCCGACGACGGCCAGCGCTACGAGATCCGCCCGGCCACCGCCGACCACCGCGGCTACCGGATCCGCGTGATCGACGCCGACGGCCAACTGGTCCAGGGCGGACGCGAATACAGCTTCGCCCGCCCCGCCGGCTGCGACCCCTGCACCTCGCTCTACACCCCCGCGCCCTACACCACCGCGGGCGGCACCTCCACGACGGGGGACCGGACCGCGCCCACCACACCGTCCGGCCTCGCCGTGGCGGCGGTCGGCACGGGCGACGTCACCCTGAACTGGCAGCCGTCCACCGACAACGTCGGCGTCACCGGCTACGACGTGCTGCGCGACGGCACCCGGGTGGGCTCGCCCCACGGGACGTCCTTCACCGACACCGGCCTCGCCCCCGGCAGTCGGCACCGCTACCAGGTGACGGCCCGCGACGCCGCGGGGAACACCTCCGGCCCGTCGGCGGCGGTCGAAGCGACCACCACGACGGGACCCGTGACGCCGGGCGGTCCGAGGGACTGCACCGCCCGGATGTCGCTCACCGGCTCCTGGGGAGACGGGTTCAACGCCAAGGTCGAGGTGGTCAACACCGGCGCCGCCGCCATACGAGGATGGCGGCTGCGCTGGACCTGGCCGGCTCCGGCCACCGTGAGCGAGTTCTGGAACGGATCGCTCACGCAGCAAGGCTCCGAAGTGACCATGACCAACGCCGACCACAACGGAGCGCTGGCTCCGGGGGTCGGCACCTCGGCCCGGGACAACGGCCCCGGATTCACGGTTCGAGGGCCCGTACCCGGCCTTCTCCCGCGGATCGACTGCACGGCCGTCTGACCGGTCTCGGTGGCTCCGCGACGCGGAGCCACCGAGATCTCCGCGCGTTGTCCGCCGGAGCCGACCCGGAGGCCGGGACCCCGGTCACCGGTCCGGCGCACTCCCGCAGCCGGTCGGCGGTGGACTTCCGGCGGATGCGGTCCGCCGCGTTCAGCTGAGCAGCTCTGTTCTCGTCCGCACAGCTGTCAAAGGGGCGGCCGCCGGGACCCGCCCTGGGCGTCGCGCCTTCTCCGTGCGACCGCGCGACGCCCCGCGCGACTGACGCCCCAGGGTGCTGCGGGTCAGACCGGCGGCAGCAGGTCGCTCTCGCTGACGGTGCAGGTCAGCGGGGGGTAGTGGAAGTCCGTCTCGTGGTTCTCGCGGCGCCTCAGCCGGTAGAACGCGTGGCTCTGCTCCTCGTCGGCCACCACCAGGCGCTCGCCCCCCGGGAGGTACGTGTGGCCGTCGCGGTGGCGGACGAGGGTCTTCGACGTACGGAAGGTCACGCCCAGCCAGGTGTTGTCCGCCCTCGTGGCGGGCGCGTCCAGGACGATCTTGTGCCGGAGCATCCGGTTCGAGGCGACGGAGAACACGACGACGCCGTGGTGCGCGAGCGGGACCTCGAACGTCTCGGCGCCGGGTTCCTTCGACGCGAGCACGAGCTTCCTCGGCGGGCTCTCCTCGGGGTGTTCGTAGCAGGAGAAGACGGCGATGAACGACTCCTCGGACAGATCGAGGGCCTGGTCGGAATGCATGCCCATGGTGGTGCAGGCGTTCGTGTAGCGCTCGACGAGGGCGTGGTTGAAGCCGGACGTCAGCCCCGCCGCCTCCTCGATCCGCGCCGCCAGCCGTGCGTGCACCGGACGGAAGCGGTGCGCCGGGCCGCCGTACCGCGTCGTCGTGCGGACGAGGGGCACCCCGCCGGTCTCGTCGACCCTGGTGAGCGTCGTGCCCCGCCGGCCCTTGCCCACGTCCTCCCAGCGCACCGACCCGGACAGCTCCGCGAAGAGGTTCTCCTCCGCCGGCAGTGCGTAGGAGAGGACCCGGTCCCAGTTCTCAGAGCCGTGGGGCACCGTAGTCTCCCGTGTTCATGCTGAACCGGAACCGGTCCCCGTAGTCGACGGACGACGAGGTCCTGTTCTCCTCCGCGTACAGCCCGCGCAGCTCGTCAAGACCGGCCTCCGTGGGCGGCTCCAGCGGTACCGGACCCCCGGCCGTCCTGAGGAACGTCCGCCCGTCCCGGTGCACGGCCTCGGCGCTCGAACAGCGCACCACGTATCCCAGGCGGGTCGGGAGCGCCGTCGCGTCGAGCGCCGACGGCCGGATCTCGTGCGTGTAGAGGCGGTTGGTGGACAGCGGCATGAAGAAGACCGAGCCGGGGTGGAGCGTCACGGTGAACCGCGCGGGGAGCGCGGTCCCGTCGAGCTCCGCGGTCGCGTCCTTGAGGCGGAAGCGGAGCCGGGCCAGCGCGCTGACCCCCCTCAGGCCCCGGTCGAAGACGTCCTCGGCCTGCGGTTCGAGGCCGTCGAGACGGTCGTAGAAGGTGCAGAAGGCCATGACGCCGTCGACGGGCATGTCCTTGGTCTTGTCGGCGTGGGAGGCGATCCTCGCCTTGGACTGCTTGCGCTCCGCCGTGGCGACGGTGTTGTGGTAGATCTGCGCGAGCACGTGATTGAGCGGGGCGTGGTTCCGGAAGACGGCGGCGGCCTCGCGGTTCAGCGCCTCGACGATCTGCGTGTCGGTCGGGCCGAAGTTCTCGGTCGGGCCGGAGAGGTTGGTGGAGCACCGGAGCAGCCGGAAGTGCAGGGCGTCACCGTCCCGTACGACCGGCGTCAGGTAGATGCCGGTCCGATGCGCCGTGCCGGGCTTGGTGGACTCGGTCAGGGACTGGAACGCGTGCTCCGCCCGGATCCGCCCGAAGTGGTCGGCCGCGGGGTCGAAGAACCGGGGGTGGTGGACGCCGACGCCGTGCACACGGCGGGGGACCCGGCCGAGCCCGACGACGGGCCACGGCGCGCCCTCGTCCTCGCGGTACCCGTGGGAGAGCTCCCGTACGACGAACACCCGCGCGGCCGTCGCCAGTCGGCGTCCGTCGATCGCGCCGATGTCGCCGGACAGGTAGACCGTGCCGCCCGTGAGGTCGTGGGCGCCGGAGGCAAGGTCCTCCGGGGCGATCGTGGATCCGAAGAAGTCCCGGACCGGATCGTCGCCCCCCGGCGTCGACGGCGCGACCAGGGTGTTGCCGGCGTCCTCGATGCGGGCTTCCGTCCGCTCCGTCGTGTCCATCGGCTCAGGCGCCGCGCCGGGTCGCCGCCAGGGCGTTCTTGACCTCCTGGGCCACGCGGGCCGCGTCCTCGGGGTTGTTCACGATGTCGGTGTGGTTCATGTCCACGATGAGCACCTCGCTGGCCGAGTAGTGCTGGTGGACCCAGTCGTCGTAGCCCGACCACAGGGTCCGGTAGTACTCGACGAGGCCCGCGTCCTGCTCGAAGTCACGCCCCCGCAGCCCGATGCGGTGCAGCACCGTCTCGAAGTCCGCCTTGAGGTAGACCATGAGGTCGGGCGCCTTGCGGTACGGCAGGCCGTCGATCTCGCGCATCATCTCGTCCAGCAGTCCCTCGTACACCCGCATCTCGAGGGAGCTGATCCGGCCCAGGTCGTGGTTGACCTTGGCGAAGTACCAGTCCTCGTAGATGGACCGGTCGAGCACGTTGTCGCCCTGCTTGTACGCCTCCTTGATCGCGGCGAACCGCGTCTGGAGGAAGTAGAGCTGGAGCAGGAAGGGATAGCGCTTGGCCTGGATCTCCTCGGGGCTCGCCGAGTAGAAGAGCGGAAGGATCGGGTTGTCGTCCACGCTCTCGTAGAAGACGTCGCTGCCCAGCTCCTTGGCGAGCAGCTCGGCCACGCTCGTCTTGCCGATCCCGATCATGCCACCGACGCAGATCACCGGCATACCTCACTTCTCCCTGGGGGTCTTCTGTTCGTGGACGGGGGCCGGGCCTCCCGCACCACTGAGACGCCCGTCGGTGGTCGCGCGATTCCCCAGGGAGGTCGTGATCGACGTCATGGGTCCCGGTGACGGGGACCCTGCCGTGGACCAGTCCGCTCTCCTCGACCGGTGGCCGCGTTCCGGCGGCGCGCGGCGACAGGATGTAGCCCCGTGACCGCCATGAATGTTAGATGACGATCGAGGAACCGGGCTCACCCCGGCGGGGCGGTCCCGGAGCCCCGTCGGGAGAGGCGGTCCCGGGTCCCCGTCCGGCAGGGATGGCCGCCCCGCCGGTCAGGCGCCCAGCGTGATCAGGGCCGCGATCGCCGGGCCGAAGGCGCCGCCCAGCTGGTAGCAGAGGTTGAACAGACCGATCGCCGTGGGGCGCTGGTCCGTCGGCGCCGCCTGGGTCGCGTACACCGCGAGCGTGGCCTGGCCCGCGCTCGTGGTGAAGACGGCGAGGGCCGCGACGAGCAGCAGCGGCGGCGCCCAGGGGGTCAGTGCGGCGGTCAGGGGAGCCAGCGCTCCGACGGTGAGCAGCAGGGCCAGGACGCGCGGCCGGCCCAGCCGGGCCGAGGCGGCCGCCAGTGCCATGGAGAGCGCGGAGCCCACGAGGAGGGCGACGAGCTGACCGGTGCCGATCGTGGAGGTCGACCAGTCGGTACGGTCGCGCAGCAGCTGCGGGACGGTGAAGAGCAGCGTGAAGTACGAGGTCGCGAAGGTGCAGGCGAGCAGGGCGGAGAGGACGAAGGTCCGGGTACGCAGCAGGGCGAGCGGGACGAAGCCCGTCGGGTGGGACCGCACGTGCAGCGCCAGGAGCGCCGCCGTGACCAGCGAGGCGGCCACCGCGGGGAGCGGGTGGCGGGGGATGAGCACCAGGGCCGTCGCCGTCAGGACGAGCAGGGCGGCGCCCCGGCCGTCGAAGGGCGTGCTCTCCCGGGGCGCCGAGAGGTCGGCGCGGCGCGCGACCGCGGGCAGGGCCAGGAGGGCGACGGCTCCGACGGCGAGGGAGGCACGCCAGGAGAGCGCGTCCGCGAGGGCCGAACCGAGCAGCGGTCCGACGGCGCCCAGCGTCCCGAAGCCCGCGGTGATGACGCCCATGCGGCGGACGGATCCGGCCAGGCTCATCGCCGCGGTGATCAGGCCCGCGCTGCCCGCCGCCTGGGCCGCCCGGCCCGCCATGGCGAGCGGCAGCCAGGGCGTCACGGCGATCACCGCGGTGCCGGCCACGAGCAGGGCGGCGCCGAGCCGGAGCGTGACGCCCAGGCCGCGGCGCCGCAGCAGTCCCGCCATCAGCGGGGTGCCGACGGCCATCGCCCAGGCGAAGACGGTGACGAGCCAGGTGGCCGTGGACGTACGGATGCCGAGCGAGCCGGCCATGTCGGGAAGGATCAGGACGGGGCTGTTGGCGCTCGCGGCCACCGGCGTGGCCAGCAACGCCAGCCACACGGCGGGGACTTGGCGCGGGGCCGGGACGGCGGGGGCCGGTGTCCCGGAAGCGGGGCGGGGGAGGTGGCGGGCGAGCGCGGACATCGGCGTGCTCCTGTCGTTCAGCCTTGATAATCTCAACGTTGAGATAAAAGCAGCCCGATTCTCTCAACGTCAAGTGTCTTAACGTTGAGAAGATGTCTCTTGAGAGGAATGCGGCGATGAGCGATGCCGTGGACGCGATCATCGGCCAGTGGGCCAAGGAGCGCCCCGAGGTGGTGGAGGACCTCTGGCCGGTCGAGCTCTTCGGGCGGATCCAGCGGCTGGCCCGGGTCGTCGACAGGTCCGCCAAGGCGGCGGCCGCCGCGCACGGCGTCGAGCACGGCGAGTTCGACGTGCTCACCACGCTCCAGCGCTCCGGCCCTCCCTACATGCTCACCGCCGGAGCCTTCATCAAGGCGTCGATGGTGACCTCCGGGGCCATCACCAACCGCATCGACAGGATGGAGGCCAAGGGCCTCGTCGAGCGCGTACGCGACGGCGACGACCGGCGCACGATCAAGATCCGCCTCACCGAGCACGGGCACGAGGTGACCCGGGCCGCCTTCGCCGACCATCTCGCGAACTACGCGCACCTGCTCGCCGACGTGGACCGCGACCAGGTAGACAAGGCGGCCGAAGGCCTGCGCCACGTGCTGGAGACGCTCGGCGACACGTCGATCGGGTGAGGAGGGCGAGCGCCTGAGGGCGGGGGCGGGGCGGGGGCCGAGCGGCAGCGCGGCCGGGTGACCTGGCGCCTCCGCCCCCGGACCCGGGTCCGCCTCGGCGCCCGACCCGGCGCCTGGGTCACTCCGACGCCCGCGCGCCCCTGCCCGGCCGCGCCCCCCTCAGCCCCGGAGTACGGCCCGGGCCAGGACGTGGTGGGGAGCGTCCTCGTACTCGTCCACCCGCCAGCCCGTCGTCTCCAGGGCGGGGCGGAGGTTGTCCTCGGCGAGGAGGTCGTTCGGGTCGAGCGGGCGGTTGTTGCGGGCCGCGCGTTCGGCCCGGCCGGAGGGGTGGAACAGCAGCAGGACGGCGCCCGGGGCGGCGACGCGGCGCCATTCGAGGAGGGTCGCCCGAGGGTCGGGCAGCTGGTCGATCAGCCCCGCGGAGAAGACACCGTGCACGGACCCGGCGGGCAGCGGGAGCCGGTCGCAGTCGGCGGCCAGGAGGTGACCCTGCCGGTGCCGGGCGTGGCGGGCGGCGGACGCCAGCATCGCCGGAGTCACGTCGACCCCCACGACCCGCCCCGACGGCCCGACCTGCGCGCGCAGCGCCGGCATCGCCCTGCCGGTGCCACAGCCGACGTCCAGCGCCCTGCCGCCCGCCTCCAGCCGCATCCGCGCGACGGCGGCGGCATAGGCGGGGGCCTGATACGCGAAGCGCTCCTCCCAGTCACCGGCCTGCCGGGTGAAGTGCGCCCGGGTCGTGGTGTGTGCCGCGCGGGCGGCCGCGAGGGCCGCGAAGCGGCCGAGGAGCAGCTCGCCCCAGGGGCCGGGCCGGTCGCCGTCCACGAAGGGCACGCCCCACGCGGCGCTCCCGAGGCGGAACGCCTGCCGCTGCCGCGCGAGCACCGTGTGAGCGGCCGGGGCGACGGTGCCGGCGAGCGCGGCGGGATCTCGCCCGTCCCGCTCGGCGACCAGGAGGTGTGCGCGCCCCGGGAGCGGAACCTCCGGCAGGGGCCCGACGCCGGCGAGGAGCGGATCGTTTCCGGCCACCGGGGTCAGGGTGAGCCCGAGGCGTGTGCCGGGCCCGGTGCCGTCCGGGTCGGCGGTGGGGATCTCCGCCTCGGCGAGCAGTCCCGCGCCCGCGCCGAGGGCCAGGACCGGCACCTCGGCGGCGACGGCGTCCCGGAGCAGGGCGAGCACCGGGGCGACGCCGGAGCGCGGTGCGGACAGGACGACGAGGGCCTCGACGCCCGCCAGACCGGTGGTGGGAGGCGCCCGGTCCACGGGTGGTTCGGGCCGGACCTCCAGTCCCGCTGCGAGGAGGGCGGCGCTCACGCCGACGGGAGCGTCCACCGCTGGATCCCGCACCACGACCACCGCCATGACGAACTCCTCGCATTCGAGCCACCTCGGGCCTTTACGATGGCATTCGCTGTAAGGATGCGCTGTTGAGTGCGCATATGCCAGGCCGTCTCTCGTCATGAGACAGGGTGCGCCGGGTCCACCGGAGGGGGCGGGGGCGAGGGCAGGGGCCCCCTGCGCGCCGAACACCGCGAGCGGTGCGCAGGGGTCCTCCTGGACGGCCGTGCGACGCGGTGAGAGCCACTCCGCCGCGCCGGGCCGATGCGTTTCAGTCAACAGGGCCCTCACCGGCGGATCGACTGGATGCGTCCACGGAATTCGGACTCCCGCGGCCCGCGCGGGTCCGGTGGATCGTCCAAGGAGGCTCTGCCGTGTGCGCGGACCGGGGCGGATGTGGATGCGGCGACACGTCCGGCGAGGAGCCGGGCGCCGGGGGCGTACCTCCTCCCGTACGGGACCGACCACCCCGTCGACCGCCCCCGCGGCCACTCCGTCGACCCAGCGGGACCTCCGCACCGCGTTCGTCCCGGTCCAGCGGCGCCTGGCCCGCGGGGACGCGCTCTCCCGATATCTGGTGCACGAGGCGTCGGCGGTCTTCGCCGTACCCGGTGGCATTCGTCCGGGGGAATACCTCGCCCAGCACCTCCTGGAGGGCTGACACGAAACTCGCACCCGAGAAGAAAAGACCGGAAGAGGCCCGCGATTGCGGCGCTTTCCGTGGTCGGACGGAAGCTTCTGCGGGGTTTCGGAGAAACGGAGGAACGAAGGTGACGCCCCGCCTGCGGCAAGCGGAACGAAGGCGCGGAAGCGGTGCGGGGGCCGAAACCCCGGCCGCTCGGGCGCCGGCCGGCCGGAAATGCCGGCCGACGGGAAACCGCTACGGAACGTCCGGGAGGAATGCGCGAGGAGAAGGGGGCCATTCGGCTGGTGGATGCGATGTGCGCAACGAAGCGGAATTCCCTTTCCGGTAGCGTCGGCCACAGGCAGGTCACATAAGTGACGACTGCTGGTTTCCGGCTATGTGAGGCGTTGTCCATGACCCTGTCCATTCGTAACCAGCTCCCCGGCACCGTCACCGCCGTCACCGCGGGCGAGGCCATGGCGTCCGTGAAGGTGCGCCTGGACGGCGGTCAGGACATCACCGCCGCGATCACCCTCGACGCCGTCAAGGACCTCGGCCTGGCGGAGGGTTCCGCGGTGAAGGCCCTGGTGAAGTCCACCGAGGTCGCCCTCGCGACCGGCCCCGTGGAGGGCATCTCGATCCGCAACCAGCTCACCGGCTCCGTCACCGACGTGTCGACCGGCGGCGCCATGGGCTCGGTGAAGGTCTCCGTCGCGGGCGGCGAGCTGACCGCCGCGATCACCAAGGACGCGGTGGAGGACCTCGGTCTGAACGCCGGTTCCTCCGTCGTCGCCCTGATCAAGTCGACCGAGATCTCCCTCGCCTCCGCCTGATCACGCCCGGCACACGTCGAGGGCCGTACCCCCACCCGGGGTACGGCCCTCGACGCGTACCGGTCCCGCGCCGCCCGCCATGCCGGACGCCTCTCACCCCGAAGGAGCAGCGGCGACGAGTGCGCGCCGCCGCCCCCGTAGACCGGGGCCGGTGCCGGACCGCCATGCGGTCCTCCGCGCAGTGCTGGCAGACTGACCGGCCGTCCGCCGAAGGAGTGCGAGGAGTACGCCCGTGTCGATGATCCACCGCCTGCGCAGCGCCGTCCGCCGGACCTACCGGCGCACCGTCGACCTCAGTCACCCGGCACGGTCGCCGCTCGGCAGCTCGGTGGTGAACTGCGTGGTCTACCGCGACGGCGTGCTCCAGGACGGCGTCCGGTCCGTCGAGGAGGCCGTGCGGCGCGTCCGCAGGTCCGGTGACGGATTCGTGTGGATCGGTCTGCACGAGCCGGAGGAGAAGGAGTTCGCGGGCCTGGCCGAACTCTTCGGACTGCACCCGCTCGCGGTCGAGGACGCCGTCCACGCTCATCAGCGCCCCAAGCTGGAGCAGTACGACGACGTGCTGTTCTCCGTCTTCAAGACGGTGCGTTACGTGGAGCACGAGGTGCTCACCGCGTCCAGCGAGGTGGTGGACACCGGTGAGCTGATGGCCTTCACCGGGCCCGACTTCGTGATCACCATCCGCCACGGCGGGCACGGTTCGCTCGGCCCGCTGCGCGAGGCCCTGGAATCGGAGCCCGAGCAGCTGGCGAAGGGGCCGTCCGCCGTCCTGCACGCGATCGCGGACCACGTCGTCGACGACTACCTCGCCGTCGCCGACGCCGTGCAGGACGACCTCGACGCGATCGAGACCGCCGTCTTCTCCGAGCAGGGCCACCGCGACGACGTCGGCCGCATCTACCAGCTCAAGCGCGAACTCCTCGAACTCAAGCGGGCCGTGGCACCGCTGGGCCGTCCCCTCCAGCGGCTCGCGGTCGAACCGGTGCCGATGGTCGCGGCCGAGATACGCGCGTACTTCCGTGACGTCGCCGACCACCTGGCGCGGGTCACCGAGCAGGTCGCCTCGTACGACACGCTCCTCGACTCGATCCTCCAGGCCCACCTCGCGCAGGTGACGGTCGCGCAGAACGAGGACATGCGGAAGATCACGGCGTGGGCCGCGATCGTCGCCGTCCCGACGATGGTCTGCGGGGTCTACGGCATGAACTTCGAGCACATGCCCGAGCTGCGCTGGACCTACGGCTACCCCATGGTCCTCGGCGTCATGGCCGTCGCCTGCTTCGTCATCCACCGGGGCTTCCGCCGCAACGGCTGGCTGTGACCCGGTCGGCGGGACCCGCGACGCCTCGGGCGGGACCCACCTCGCCCGCCTCCCGCGCACGCCGCTCGGGGACAATCGGCGGCATGCGGTTCTCCATCCTGGGCGAGACCCTGGCACGGCACGACGACGGAACCGTGGTTCCCCTGGGCGGTCCGGCGCGACGCGCGCTCCTGGCCCTGCTGCTGGCGAGCCCCGGAGAGGTGGTGTCGGCCGACCGCCTCGCGGAGGAGATCGCCCCCGGCGGTGCCGTGTCCGCGCACGCGTTGCAGGCCCAGGTGTCGCGGCTGCGGGCGACCCTGGGCCCGGCGGCCATCGAGCGGGCCGGTGCGGGCTACCGCGCCGCGGTGGAGCCGGACGACGTGGACGCCTGCCGCTTCGAGCGGCTGGCGGGCGAGGGCCGGACCGCCCTGGGCGAGGGCGACGCGGCACGGGCGGTCGCGCTGCTGCACGAGGCCCTGGGGCTGTGGCGGGGCGAGCCCCTGGCCGACGCCGCCGGAAGCCCTTCGGCCCAGGCCGCCGCGGCCCGTCTCAGGGAGGGCCGGCTCGGCGCGATCGAGGACCGGATCGAGGGGGAGCTGCGGCTCGGCAGGAGCCGGGCGGCCCTCCCCGGGCTGCGCGAACTGGTCGGCCGTCATCCGCTGCGGGAACGGCTGGCCGGACTGCTGATGCGGGCCCTGTGCGCGGAGGGCGGGCAGGCCGAGGCACTCGTGGTGTTCGAAGGGACCCGGCGGCACCTGGCCGAGGAGCTGGGAGCCGATCCCTCGGCCGAACTGGCCGCGCTCCACCGGGAGATGCTGAGCGTCGATCCGACCCCCTCGCCCGTGGCGCCGCCCGCTCCGCTGACGTCCTTCGTCGGAAGGGAAGGGGAGGTGGACGAGATCGCCGGGCTGCTGCGCGTGGCGCGACTCGTCACCCTGACCGGCCCCGGCGGCGTCGGCAAGACCCGGCTGTCGGTCGAGGTCGCGGCCGTCGCCGCCGCTGCCGCCGAGGTGTGCTTCGTGGAGCTCGCCCCCGTCCGTGACGGCGCGGACCTGCCGGGGGTGGTGCTCGGAGCCCTGGGCCTGCGCGAGAGCGGCCTCCAGCCGGGCGGCGGCGGACAGACGCCCACCGCACGCCTGGTCACGGCCCTGTCCGACCGGGTGCTGCTGCTCGTCCTGGACAACTGCGAGCAGGTCGTCGACGAGGCCGCGGCCCTGGCGGTCCGGCTCCTGGCGGCCTGCCCGCGCCTGCGGGTCCTGGCGACCAGCCGGGAGCCGCTGGCCGTCATCGGGGAGAGCCTCTGGCAGGTCCGGCCCCTCGACGACGCCGCCGCCGCACGGCTGTTCAGCGACCGGGCCGAGGCCGTGCGGCGCGGAGCGGCCGCCGATCCCGACAGCGTACGAAGGGTCTGCGCGGCCCTGGACCACCTGCCGCTGGCCATCGAGCTCGTGGCGGCGCGGCTGCGCACCCTGGACCTGCGCGAGCTGGCGGGCCGGCTCGACGACCGGCTGGGGATGGCGACCGCCCGGAGCCACCGCACGGCCGACGAACGGCACCGCACCCTGCGCTCCGTGGTCGCCTGGAGCTGGGAGCTGCTCTCCGCGTCCGAGCGGCGGGCCGCGGAGCGGTTCACCGTCTTCGCCGCCGGAGCCACGGCCGCCGCGGCACGGCAGGTGTGCGGCTGCGACGGCGAGACGCTCGAATCGCTCGTCGACAAGTCGCTCCTGGAGTTCGCGGGCGGACGCCTCCGCATGCTGGAGACGGTCCGCGCCTACGGTGCCGAGCGGCTGGAGGCGGCCGGCGAGGCCGACGCCGTCCGGGACGCCCACGCGCGGCTCGTGATCGACCTCGCCAGGACCGCCGATCCGCACCTGCGCCGGGACGAGCAACTGGAGTGGCTGGACGGGCTGGCCGCCGAGCACGGCAACCTCCTGGCGGCCGCGCGCTGGGCGGCGCGTTCGGCCGCGTGGGAGACGCTCCTCGAACTGCTCGCCTCGGCCGCCACCTGGCTGTGGATCCGCGGCCTGCCGGCCTCGGTCGCACCCCAGGCGGCCGCGCTGCTCGACGCCCTCGGGGACCTGCCTTCCGCCGGTCTCGGCGAGGAGTACGCGGCCTGCGTGCTCCTCGCCGCCGCCGGGCCCGACGGGCCCACCGTGTGGCGGCGGCACCGGGCGCGGGCCGAGCGGGCGCTGGCCGCCGCGTGGCCCGGTGACCGGGCGGGCCGCCACCCGGCGCTGCTGCTGCCGTGGATGATGCGGAGCGCCACCGAGGACGACCCGCGGCGCGCGTTCGTCCTGGTGTCCTCGCAGGCCGACTGCCCCGACCCGTGGGTGCGGGCCCTCGCCCGGTACGTCTCCGGGTTCGCGGCTCTCGGCGAGGGCGACACCGCGGGGGCCGGACGGGCCTTCGTCGCGGCGGTCGACGGGTTCCGCTCGGTCGGTGACCGCTGGGGCCGCGCGCTGGCCCTGGACGCGCTGGCCGCTCTGGCGGGGGCGACCGGCGACCGTGCGGCGGCCGTCGCCCTCACCGACGAGGCCCTCGCGCTCACCGAACAGCTCGGCGCCCTGGAGGACAGCGCCGACCTCCTGGTCAACCGGGGCGACCACGTCGCCGGCGACGACGCGCGGGCCGCCGGCGCCGCCTACGCCCGGGCCGCGGCCCTCGCCCGGCGCGCCGGCAGCTCCACGTACCTGGCGGCCGCCCTGCGCGGCCTCGGCGACATGGCCCGCCTCGCCGGAGACCCCGCCGAGGCGGAACGCCTGTACACCGAGGCACTGGAACGGACCGATCCGCACTGGGTGAGGAGCGCCGGGAACCGGGTGCGCACCCTCGCCGGACTCGGCCGCGTCGCCGAGGCGCGCGGCGACCGCGCCACCGCCGAGGCCCGCTACCGCGAGGCGGCCGACGCGGCGACCGCCGTCCTGGGTGACGCCGACCGGGGGTCCCTGCGGATGCTGGGCCTGCCCGCGGCCGTCGTCGACGCGGTGAGCGCGCGGTGAGCCCGCGGTGAGCGGTCTCCTCGACGCTGTCGCCCATGAAGAACACCCGCGTCCTCATCTCCGGCGCCTCCGTCGCCGGCCCCGCACTCGCCCACTGGCTCCACCGCCACGGTTTCGCCCCGACGATCGTGGAGCGCGCGCCCGCCCTGCGCGACGGCGGCCACGCCGTCGACTTCCGTGGCGAGGCGCACCTGTCGGTCCTCCGCCGCATGGGGATCCTGGCCGACCTGGAACGCGTCCGCACCGGCATGGGCTCCATGGCGTACGTGAACCACGCGGGCAAGCCCGTCGCCGAACTCCCCGCCGACCTCTTCGCGGGTGACCTGGAGGTCCTCCGGGGCGACCTGTCCCGGATCCTGTACGACGCGACCGAGCGCCACACCGAGTACGTCTTCGGGGATTCCGTCACCTCCCTCCAGGAGGACGCCGACGGCGTGACCGTCACCTTCGAGCGCGCCGCGCCGCGCCGGTTCGACCTGGTGATCGGCGCCGACGGGCTGCACTCCACCACCCGGCGGCTGGCCTTCGGGCCGGAAGAGCGCTTCGTGAAGCACCTCGGGGTCTACTGCGCGATCTTCACCACCGGCAACCACCTCGGGCTCGACCGCACGGGCCACGCCCACCGCACCGCGGGCAGGCTGGCGGCGATGTACAGCGCGCGCGACAACACCGAGGCCAAGGCCGTGTTCTACTTCGGCTCGCCGCTCCTCGACCTCGACCGGCGCGACGTCACCCGTCAGCAGGCCGTCCTCGCCGAGCACTTCGCCGGAAGCGGCTGGGAGAGCGACCGGCTGCTCGACGACATGCGCCACGCCACCGACTTCTACTTCGACTCGGTCGGCCAGGTCCGCATGGACCGCTGGACGCGCGGCCGCGTCGCCCTGCTCGGCGACGCCGCCTCCTGCCCCTCGTCCCTGTCCGGCATGGGATCGGGGCTCGCCCTCGTCGGCGCGTACGTCCTCGCCGGAGAGCTGGCCGCCGCGCGCGGTGACCACCGGGTCGCGTTCGCCCGCTACGAGCGGGAGATGCGGCCGTACGCGGAGGGCTGCCAGAAGATGGGCGACGGCGTCGCCAGGCTCATGATCCCCGGGAGCCGGACCGCCGCCGCGCTCCTCGACCGCTACTACAAGGTCATGCCCTACCTGCCGGGCAGGAACATGGCCGCCAGGATCGCCCGCAGGGCGGCGGAGAACATCACGCTGCGTGACTACGGCCCGGTCGCCGCGCGCTGAGCGGCGCCTCCCGCATGCCGCCCAGAGGGAGAGGTGACCATCGGCTCACGGCGGGCCCGCCGTCCCACATCAGCCTCCGGCCCCGGTTTGCGCGAGAACTGCAACTGGCTGTCAGTAACTTGCGATGCTTGCGCTAGTCTTGCGTGTATGACGCGACGACTTGCTCAGGTGGCGAAAAAGGTGGGGGTCAGCGAGGCGACGGTCAGCCGTGTCCTCAACGGCAAGCCGGGGGTCTCCGAGGCGACCCGGCAGTCGGTGCTCACCGCGCTCGACGTGCTCGGCTACGAGCGGCCCACCCAGCTCAGGGGCGAGCGCGCCCGGCTCGTCGGACTCGTCCTGCCCGAGCTTCAGAACCCCATCTTCCCGGCCTTCGCCGAGGTCATCGGCGGCGCCCTCGCCCAGCAGGGGCTCACGCCCGTCCTCTGCACCCAGACCAAGGGCGGCGTCTCCGAGGCCGACTACGTGGACCTGCTCCTTCAGCAGCAGGTCTCCGGCGTGGTGTTCGCGGGAGGGCTCTTCGCCCAGGCCGACGCCCCGCACGACCACTACCACCAGCTCGCCGAGCGCAACATCCCCGTCGTGCTCATCAACGCCTCGATCGAGGGGCTCGACTTCCCCTGTGTGGCCTGCGACGACGCCGTCGCCGTCGAGCAGGCCTGGCGCCACCTGGCCTCGCTCGGGCACGAGAAGATCGGGCTGCTCCTGGGCCCCGCCGACCACGTGCCCTCCGGGCGCAAGCTCCAGGCCGCGCGCGGCGCGGCCGAGGCGGCCGGCACCCCGCTGCCCGACGAGCAGATCGTGCGCTCGATCTTCTCCCTCGAAGGCGGACAGGCCGCCGCCAACGGCCTCCTCGAGCAGGGCGTCACCGGCATCGTCTGCGCCAGCGACCCGCTCGCGCTCGGGGCGATCCGGGCCGCGCGCCGGCGCGGACTGCGCGTCCCCCAGGACGTCTCCGTCGTCGGCTTCGACGACTCCGCCTTCATGAACTGCACCGAGCCGCCGCTGTCGACCGTCCGCCAGCCCATCGAGGCGATGGGCCGCGCGGCCGTGGACCTGCTCTGCTCCCAGATCCAGGGCGTCCACTCCCACCCCGGCGAGCTGCTCTTCGAGCCCGAGCTCGTGGTCCGCGGCTCCACCGCACCGCCGCAGGCTCGTTAGGGGGTGTCCTGTCGATCACGCCGCGAGCCCGGCCTGATCGACAAGACACTCCGCTAGAGGGCACCGTCCCGCTTCCTCCGCAAAGGCACCGTTTCCTGCCGTCGTCCCGACGGCTCCGGGAGCGGTGCCTTTGCCATTTCCTTGTCCGTTCCGTTGACAGACTCGTCATCCAGGAGAAATCTGTGCCCCCAGTAATCGCAAAACATTGACTGTTTCACTCAAAAAGATTGCGAGTCACTGTGTACGGACGACGACTGGCGATGGGGCTGCTGATGGCGGCCCTCGTCGCCCTCGGGCTGATGCCCGTACCCGCGCAGGCCGCCGCGGCGGCCGACCCCGACCTCGCCCTGGGCAGACCCGCCACCGCCTCCGGCGCCCTCGGCGCCTACCCGGCGGCCCACCTCACCGACGGCAGCCAGGCCAGCTACTGGGAGGGACCGGCCGGCGCCTTCCCGCAGTGGGCGCAGGTCGACCTCGGCGCGGCCGTCCGCGTCGACCGCGTCGTCCTCAAGCTGCCCACCGGCTGGGAGGCCCGCGACGAGAACCTCTCCGTCCTCGGCTCCACCGACGGCAGCGCCTTCAGCACGCTCGCCGCCGCCCAGGCCCGCCGCTTCGACCCGGCCGCCGCCAACGCCGTCTCCCTCACCCTGAACGGCAGCCAGGTCCGGTACCTGCGCGTCCAGATCACCGCCAACACCGGCTGGAGCGCCGCCCAGCTCTCCGCCGTCGAGGTCTACGGCGCGCCCGGCACCGTCGAGCCGCCCGTCGGCGGCACCAACCTGGCCCGGGGCAAGCCGGTCGAGGCGACCTCGGTCACCCAGAACTACCAGGCCGCGAACGCCAACGACGACTCCACGGCCACCTACTGGGAATCGGCCGGTCTTCCCGCGAGCCTCACCGTCAAGCTCGGCGCGGACGCCGACCTCGCGGGCGTCGTCGTCAAGCTCAACCCCGACCAGGCATGGGGGCCGCGCACCCAGGCCTTCGAGATCCAGGGCCGCCCCGCCGGCGCCAGCTCCTTCACCACCCTCAAGGCGCGCGCCGACTACGCCTTCAGCCCCTCGTCCGGCCAGAACACCGTGACCGTCCCCGTCTCCGGCCGCTTCGCCGACGTCCGGCTCACCTTCCAGTCCAACACCGGCGCCCCCGGCGCCCAGGTCGCCGAGTTCCAGGTCCTCGGCACCGCGGCCCCCGCTCCCGACCTCGTCGTCACCGACCTCACCTGGACCCCGGCGGCCCCCAGCGAGACCGACGACGTCACCGTCCGGGCCACCGTCCGCAACGCCGGCACCGCCACCGCCCCCGCCTCCGCGCTGAACGTCAGCGTCGAGGGCGCCGTCGCGGGCACCGCCCAGGTCGCCTCCCTCCCGGCCGGGTCCTCCGCCACCGTCGCCGTCCCCGTCGGCCGCCGGTCCGTCGGCTCGTACACCGTCTCCGCCGCCGCCGACCCGGCCAACGCCGTCGCGGAGCTCGACGACACCAACAACAGCCGCACCGCCGCCTCGAAGCTGACCGTCGGCCAGAGCCCCGGTCCCGACCTCATGGTCACCGGCATCACCGCCAACCCCTCGGCCCCGGCCGTCGGCGCGCCCGTCTCCTTCACCGTCTCCGTCCTCAACCGGGGGACCACCGCCGTCCCGGCCGGCACGGTCACCCGCCTCACCGCCGGCACCACCACCCTGAACGGCTCCACCGGCGCCGTCGCCGCCGGCCAGACCGCGACCGTCGCGATCTCCGGCACCTGGACCGCCACCACCGGCGGCGTCACCCTGACCGCCACCGCCGACGCCACCGGCACCCTCGCCGAGACCGACGAGACCAACAACGTCTTCAGCAAGTCCCTCGTCGTCGGCCGGGGCGCCGCCGTCCCGTACACCGAGTACGAGGCGGAGGACGCCCGCTACCAGGGCACCCTGCTCACCGCCGACCGGCTGCGGACCTTCGGGCACACCAACTTCGCCACCGAGTCCTCGGGCCGCCGGTCCGTCCGGCTCGACGCGAACGGGCAGTACGTCGAGTTCACCTCGGTCAACCAGGCCAACGCCCTCACCGTCCGCAACTCGATCCCCGACGCCGCCGCCGGCGGGGGAGCGGAGGCGACGCTCAGCCTCTACGCCGACGGCGTCTTCGTGCAGAAGCTGACCCTCTCCTCCAAGCACAGCTGGCTGTACGGCACCACCGACGACCCGGAGGGCCTGACCAACCGCCCCGGCGGTGACGCCCGCCGGCTCTTCGACGAGTCGCACGCCCTGCTCACCCGGTCCTACCCGCCGGGCACCCGCTTCCGGCTCCAGCGGGACAGCGACGACCGGGCGTCCTTCTACGTGGTCGACCTGATCGACCTGGAGCAGGTGGCGCCGCCCACGCCGCAGCCGTCCGGCTGCGTCTCGATCACCGAGTACGGTGCCGTGCCCAACGACGGCATCGACGACACCGACGCCCTCCAGCGGGCCGTCACCGCCGACCAGAAGGGCGAGATCGGCTGCGTCTGGATCCCGGCCGGACAGTGGCGGCAGGAGCAGAAGATCCTGACCGACGACCCGCTGAACCGGGGCCAGTACAACCAGGTCGGCATCCGTGACGTCACCATCCGGGGCGCCGGCATGTGGCACTCGCAGCTCTACACGCTGACCCCGCCGCAGAACGCGGGCGGCATCAACCACCCGCACGAGGGCAACTTCGGCTTCGACATCGACGACAACACGCAGATCTCCGACATCGCGATCTTCGGCTCCGGCACCATCCGGGGCGGCGACGGCAACGCCGAGGGCGGCGTCGGGCTCAACGGACGCTTCGGCCGGAACACGAAGATCAGCAACGTCTGGATCGAGCACGCCAACGTCGGCGTCTGGGTCGGCCGCGACTACTCCAACATCCCCGAGCTGTGGGGGCCGGGCGACGGCCTGGAGTTCAGCGGCATGCGGATCCGCGACACCTACGCCGACGGCATCAACTTCGCCAACGGCACCCGCAACTCCACCGTCTACAACTCCTCCTTCCGCAACACCGGCGACGACGCCCTCGCCGTCTGGGCCAGCAAGTACGTCAAGGACACCTCGGTGGACGTCGGCCACGACAACCACTTCCGCAACAACACCGTGCAGCTGCCCTGGCGGGCCAACGGCATCGCCGTCTACGGCGGCTACGGCAACACCATCGAGAACAACGTGGTCGCCGACACCATGAACTACCCGGGCATCATGCTCGCCACCGACCACGACCCGCTGCCCTTCACCGGGCAGACGCTCATCGCCGGCAACGCCCTGTACCGCACGGGCGGCGCCTTCTGGAACGAGGACCAGGAGTTCGGCGCCATCACGCTCTTCGCGCAGGGGCAGGACATCCCCGGCGTCACCATCCGGGACACCGAGATCCTCGACTCGACCTATGACGGCATCCAGTTCAAGACGGGCGGCGGGTCCATGCCGAACGTCCGGATCAGCAACGTCCGCGTCGACGGCACGGTCAACGGCTCCGGGCTCCTCGCCATGAGCGGGGCGCGCGGCAGTGCCACCCTGACCGGGGTCACCTTCGCGAACACGGCCGAGGGCGACGTCCTCGTCGAACCCGGCTCGCAGTTCGTCGTGAACCGCGGCTGACCTGCGACGACAACCGCCCGGAACGGCGGTCCGCACCCCGCGGGCCGCCGCTCCGGCATGCCCGCGCACCGCTCCTGACGGCTTCTCAACTCGTCCCGCGCAACCGGTAGACGGTCTCACGATCCTCTGGAACTCTCTGAGCGTCCCGCGCAAAGAATTGACATTCGGGCGCGATTTCTGGACGTCACCCCCTCCATGCAGAGAACGAGGAGCGATGAGGATCCGCAACTGGAGATCACGGTGCCTGGGCGCCGCGATCGCGACGAGCCTCCTGGCGCTGGGCGGTCCGCTGATGGCCGCCCACGCGGCCGGCGGTCCCAACCTGGCCCTGGGCGACACGGCCGCCGCGAGCAGCGCGCTCGCCGAGTACGGCGCCGCGAACATCACCGACGGCAACCAGGGCACGTACTGGCAGAGCTCCGGCTCCGCCCTCCCGCAGTGGGTGCAGGCCGACCTCGGCACCGCCACCCGCGTCGACGAGGTGGTGCTCAGGCTCCCGGCCGGGTGGGAGAGCCGCAACCAGACGCTCTCCGTGCAGGGCAGCGCCGACGGCACCGCGTTCACCACCCTGAAGTCCTCGGCGACGTACGCCTTCACCCCGGGCGCCGGGAACACCGTCACCATCGCCTTCCCGGCCGCCCAGGCCCGCTTCGTACGGGTCGACATCACCGCCAACAGCGGCTGGACCGCCGCCCAGCTCTCCGAACTGGAGGTGCACGGCGCCGACGGCACCTCCCCGAACCTCGCCGCCGGCAAGACGCTCACCGCGAGCAGCACCACCCAGACCTACGCGGCGGCCAACGCGAACGACGGCAACCGCGCCACGTACTGGGAGAGCGCCGGCGGCGCCTTCCCGCAGTGGCTCCAGGCCGACCTGGGCGCCGCCCTCCGCGTCGACCGGGTGGTGCTGAGGCTGCCGGACGGCTGGGAGAGCCGCAGCCAGACCCTGAAGATCCAGGGCAGCACCGACGGCACGTCCTTCACCGACCTGACCGCCGCCCAGGCCTACGCCTTCGACGCGGCGGGCGGACGCAGCGCGACGGTCACCTTCGGCGCCACCACCACCCGGTACGTCCGGGTCCTCGTCACCGCCAACACGGTGCAGAGCGCGGCCCAGTTCTCCGAGTTCGAGGTGTACGGGCCCACCAGCGGCGACACCCAGGCGCCGACGGCCCCCGCGAACCTGGCCTACACCGAGCCGGCCTCCGGGCAGATCCGCCTCACCTGGAGCGCCTCCACCGACAACACCGGCGTCACCGGCTACGACGTCTACGCCAACGGCACCCTGCTGACCAGCGTCGCCGGGAACGTCACCACCTTCACCGACAACCGCCCGGCGAACCAGACGGTGTCCTACCGGATCAGGGCGCGCGACGCGGCCGGCAACCAGTCCGGCGACTCCAACACCGTCACCCGGACCGGCGACGCCGGCGACACCCAGGCGCCGACGGCCCCCGCGAACCTGGCCTACACCGAGCCGGCCTCCGGCCAGGTCCGCCTGACCTGGACGGCCTCCACCGACAACACGGGCGTCACCGGCTACGACGTCTACGCCAACAACGTCCTGCGCGGCACGGTCGCCGGGAACGTCACCACCTACACCGACACCCAGCCCGCCTCCGCGACCGTCACCTACACCGTCCGCGCCAAGGACGCGGCGGGCAACGCCTCAGGCGCGAGCAACGCCGTCACCCGCAACGGCAGCGGCGGCGCCGGCTCCAACCTGGCCGTCTCCAAGGCGATCAGCGCCTCCTCCACCGTGCACACCTTCGTCGCGGCCAACGCCAACGACAACAGCACGGCGACCTACTGGGAGGGCGCGGGCGGCAGCTACCCGAACACCCTCACCGTCAAGCTGGGCGCCAACGCCGACCTCGACCGGCTCGTCCTGAAGCTGAACCCCGACACCTCCTGGGGCGCCCGCTCCCAGACGATCGAGGTCCTCGGCCGCGCGCAGGACGCCACCGCGTTCACGAGCCTCGTCGCCGCGAAGAGCTACGCCTTCGACCCCGGCGGCGGCAACCAGGTGACGATCCCGCTCACCGCCCGGACCGCCGACGTACAGCTCCGGATCACCGCCAACACCGGCGCTCCCGCCGGTCAGATCGCCGAGTTCCAGGTGATCGGCGTGCCCGCGCCCAACCCGGACCTGCGGGTCACCGGGCTGACCGTCTCGCCCGCCTCGCCCGTCGAGTCGGACCCGATCACGGTGAGCGCCACCGTCCGCAACGACGGCAGCGCCGCCGCTCCGGCCAGCAGCCTCGCCGTGCGGCTCGGCGGCACCAAGGTGGCCACCGCCGCGGTCGGCGCGCTCGCCGCCGGGGCCCAGACCACCGTCACGGCCGCGATCGGCGCCCGCGACGCGGGCTCGTACGAGCTGAGCGCCGTCGCCGACGAGGCGGACCAGGTCGTCGAGCAGAACGAGACCGACAACACGTACACCAGCCCCAGCGCGCTCGTGGTGCGGCCGGTGGACAGCTCGGACCCGGTCGTCGCCTCGGTGGGCACCTCGCCCTCCAGCCCGGCGGCGGGTGACGCCGTGACCTTCAAGGTCGCGGTCCGCAACCAGGGCACGGTCGCCACCGCGGGCGGCAGCCACGCGGTCACGCTCACCCTGCTGAACCAGCAGGGCGGCACCGTGAAGACCCTCAGCGGCTCCTACAGCGGCGCGCTGGCCGCCGGGGCGCAGACGGAGGTGAACCTCGGCCCGTGGACGGCGGCGAACGGCTCGTACACGGTCCGCACGGTCCTCGCCGACGACGCCAACGAGCTGCCGGTCAAGCGGAGCAACAACACCGCCTCCCAGCCGCTCTTCGTCGGGCGCGGCGCGAACATGCCGTACGACATGTACGAGGCGGAGGACGGCACCCCCGGCGGCGGCGCGACCGTCGTCGGCCCGAACCGGACGGTCGGCGACATCGCCGGCGAGGCGTCCGGCCGCAAGGCGGTGAACCTGGACGCGACGGGGGAGTACGTCGAGTTCACCACCCGGGCCTCGACGAACACCCTGGTCACGCGCTTCTCGATCCCGGACGCCCCGGGCGGCGGCGGGATCGACTCGACGATCGACGTCTACGTCGACGGGGTGTTCAAGAAGGCGCTCCCGCTGACCTCGAAGTACGCCTGGCTGTACGGCTCCGAGACAGCCCCCGGCAACGCGCCGGGCGCGGGCGGGCCCCGGCACATCTATGACGAGGCGCGCCTGATGCTCGGCGAGACCGTGCCGGCCGGCAGCCGGATCCGGTTGCAGAAGGACGCCGCGAACACCTCCACGTACGCGATCGACTTCGTGAACCTGGAGCAGGTCGCGCCGGTGGCGAACCCCGACCCGGCCGCGTACGCGGTCCCGGCGGGCTTCACCCACCAGGACGTGCAGAACGCCCTCGACCGGGTCCGTATGGACACCACGGGCGCCCTGGTGGGCGTCTACCTGCCGCCGGGCGACTACCAGACGTCCAGCAAGTTCCAGGTGTACGGCAAGGCCGTCAAGGTGGTCGGCGCGGGGCCCTGGTACACGACCTTCCGCGCGCCCTCGACGCAGGACAACACGGACGTCGGCTTCCGGGCCGAGGCCTCGGCGAAGGGCTCGCTCTTCAAGGGCTTCGCGTACTTCGGCAACTACACCTCGCGCATCGACGGTCCGGGCAAGGTCTTCGACTTCGCGAACGTGTCGGACATCGTCATCGACGACATCTGGAACGAGCACTTCGTCTGCCTCTACTGGGGCGCCAACACCGACCGGATCACGATCAAGAACTCGCGGATCCGGAACCTGTTCGCCGACGGCGTCAACATGACCAACGGGTCGACGGACAACCTGGTGACCAACAACGACGCACGGGCGACCGGCGACGACAGCTTCGCGCTGTTCTCGGCGATCGACGCGGGCGGCGCGGACATGAAGAACAACGTCTACGAGAACCTGACCAGCACACTCACCTGGCGCGCGGCGGGCGTGGCCGTCTACGGCGGCTACGACAACACCTTCCGCAACATCCACATCGCCGACACCCTGGTCTACTCCGGGATCACCATCTCCTCCCTGGACTTCGGCTATCCGATGAACGGATTCGGAACCGGTCCGACGACCTTCGAGAACATCTCGATCGTCCGCGCGGGCGGGCACTTCTGGGGCGCGCAGACCTTCCCGGGCATCTGGGTCTTCTCCGCCTCGAAGGTCTTCCAGGGGATCCGGGTCAACCACGTCGACATCGTCGACCCCACCTACAGCGGGGTGATGTTCCAGACGAACTACGTGGGCGGCCAGCCGCAGTTCCCGATCAAGGACACCGTCTTCAGTGACGTCTCCGTCACCGGGGCGCGCAAGAGCGGTGACGCCTTCGACGCGAAGTCCGGCTTCGGCCTGTGGGCCAACGAGCTGCCCGAGTCGGGCCAGGGCCCGGCGGTGGGCGAGGTGACCTTCAACGGGCTGCGGATGAGCGGCAACGCCGTCGACGTCCGCAACACCACGTCCACCTTCAGGATCAACGTCAATCCGTAGCCCCACGGCTCCCGGTGAGGCCGGCGCGCACCGCTTCGGGCGGTCCGCGCCGGCCTCACCCGCATGCCGTTCCGGCACGCCTCCCACATGCGGGGTTGCGCTTCACTGTCGAGCATTTACGAAATCAGCGCGATATCTTGCGTTCACTTGTCGTCGGTGGTTGAGTGTGGCGCACCCCACCCACCACGCACCCCAGTCGGGGTGACCTCCACGTCCAGGCCCGAAGGGGACCACTCATGAGAAGTGCCCGGCTCCGCCGTACCCGCCGACCCGCCGCCGTCGCCCTCGTCTCCGCCCTCACGCTCACCGCCCTCGCCGCCTGCGGCACGAGCAGCAGCGGCGACAACGGCAACGGCGGCGACGGGACGAGCGGGTCCTCCGACCCCTCCGCGCCGCTCGACCCCAAGACCAAGGTCACGCTCACCATCGACTGCATGCCGCCCGCGGCCAAGGCGGCCGAGCTCAAGGAGTGGAAGGAGGACGTCGCCGCCTTCAACAAGACCTACCCCAACGTCACCATCGAGGGCCGCTCCACCCCCGGCCAGTGCCTGGAGCCGCCGCGCTTCACCGCGATGCTCAAGGCCAAGTCGCAGCCGGACGTCTTCTACACCTACTTCACCGACCTGCCGCAGGTCCTCTCCGAGGACGGCGCCGCCGACATCAGCGCCTACGTCACCGACAAGAGCGTCCCGCTCCTCAAGGACATCGACCCGAACGTCCTCGGCTCCCTCAAGCAGGACGGCAAGCTCTACGGCCTGCCCACCAGCAACTACACGATGGGCCTGCTGATCAACCGCAAGCTCTTCAAGGACGCCGGCCTCGACCCCGACAACCCGCCGCGCACCTGGGAGGAGGTCCGGGCCGCCGCCAAGAAGATCGCGGCCCTCGGCAAGGGCATCGCCGGCTTCGGCGAGTACAGCGCCGGAAACACCGGCGGCTGGCACTTCACCGCCCAGATGTACAGCCTCGGCGGCGACGTCGTCGACCCCAGCGGCACCAAGGCCGCCTTCAACAACGAGACCGGCAAGCAGGTCGCGAAGAACCTCCACGCCATGCGCTGGGAGGACGACAGCATGGGCAAGACCCAGCTGCTGAAGTGGGGCGACCTCCAGAAGCAGATCGCCACCGACAAGCTCGGCATGTTCCTCGCCGCCCCCGACGACATCGCCTACATGGTCCAGCAGCTCGGCGCGAAGTACGAGAACTTCGGCATGGGCCCGATACCCGGCGGCCGCAACACCCTCGCCGGTGGCAACAACTACATGGTCAAGAAGGGCATCTCGCCCGACAAGATCAAGGCCGCCGTCGCCTGGCTCACCTACAAGAACCTCACCGTCGGCAAGGGCCAGTTCGACTGGGCCCGCACGAAGGCCGACGGCCTCCCCGTCGGCGTCCCCCAGCCCAACTTCTGGCTGAACGCCTCCAAGAGCACGGACGACGCGAGCCGCGTCCAGAACGCGACCATGCCCGTGGCCAACTTCAAGTCCTTCATGGACAACCCGGTCGCCGGCAAGGCCGAGCCGCCGAAGGCCCAGGAGGTCTACAAGGTCCTGGACAACGTGATGTCCGGACTCCTCACCAACAAGGACGCCGACGTCGACAAGCTCCTCGCCACCGCGGAGACCCAGGTCAACCAGGTCCTGTCCCAGCAGTGACCCGCCCGGGCGGCGGCGGACCGGCCCGGTCCGCCCCGCCCGCCAGCACCCTCAGCCGCGGCACCCCCAGCACCAAGGAGCGACGATGCCGGCCCTCCGTACGATCCCGAGCAAGGCGGGAGCGGACCCCCTCCCCTCCCCACCCCGCGAGGTGGAGCCCCGCCCGGCCACCGGGCACCTCGCCAAGGCCGTCCGGCGGAACCTGACCGCCCACGGCTTCCTCATCGGCGCCGTCCTCTGCTTCGCGGTCTTCTCCTGGTACCCGATGATCCGCGAGTTCCTGCTCGCCTTCCAGAAGACCGAGAGCGGCCGCAGCACCTGGGTCGGCTTCGACAACTTCCGGACCGTCGCGAACGACCCCGCCTTCTGGCAGGCCTGGGGCAACACCGTCCTCTACACCGCCTTCGCGCTCGTCCTCGGCTTCGCCGTCCCCTTCGTCACGGCCCTCGTCATCAACGAGTTCCGCCACGCCCAGGGCTACCTCCGGCTCCTCGTCTACCTGCCCGTCATGCTGCCCCCGGTCGCCTCGGTGCTCCTCTTCAAGTACCTGTACGACCCCGGCTACGGCCTCCTCAACGAGCTCTTCGACCTCCTCGGCCTCCCCGCGCAGCAGTGGCTCCAGGACCCCGACATCTCCCTGCTCGCCGTCGTCATCGCCTCCACCTGGATGAACATGGGCGGCGCGACCCTCATCTACCTCGCCGCGCTCCAGTCGATCCCCGGCGAGCTGTACGAGGCCGCCGAACTCGACGGCGCCGGCCTCCTCCGCAAGATCTGGCACGTCACCGTCCCGCAGACCCGGCTGGTCCTCTCGCTGATGCTGCTCATGCAGGTCATCGCCACCATGCAGGTCTTCGTCGAGCCGTTCCTGCTCACCGGCGGCGCCGGACCCGAGGGATCCACCACCACCGTCGTCTACCTCATCTACCAGTACGCCTTCAGCTTCAACAACTACGGCGCCGCGGCCGCGCTCGGCCTGATGCTGCTCGTGCTCCTGGCCGGGTTCTCGGCCGCGTACGTCAAGCTCAGCCGCACCGAGGACGAGTAGGACCCGGGGAGACACACATGTCCACACGCACGCTCATCGCACCCGCCACGCTCGCCCGGCCCGGCGGCAGGGCCGCCTACCGGATCGTCCTCGGCCTCGTCCTGCTCCTCTTCACCCTGGTCTTCCTCGGCCCCCTCTACTGGCTGGTCTCCAGCGGCTTCAAGGACGCCCAGGAAGTCATCCAGACCCCGCCCACCCTGGTCCCCGGCACCTTCACCCCGGAGAACTACACCCGGGCCTGGGAGGTCATGGACCTCGCCACCCTCCTGTTCAACACCCTCTACTACGCCTTCGGCGCCCTCGCCTTCCAGCTCGTCCTGGACGTCGCCGCCGCCTACTCGCTGTCCAAGCTGCGCCCCGTCCTCGGCAAGGCCGTCCTCGGCATGATGCTCGCGACCCTGATGATCCCGGCGACCGTCCTCGTCGTGCCGCAGTACCTCACCGTGCTCGACGTGCCGATCGTGGAACGCAACCTGCTGAACAGCCCCTGGGCGATCTGGCTGCCGTCCGTCACCAACGCCTTCAACATCTTCCTGCTGAAGCGGTTCTTCGACTCGATCCCCAAGGAACTCCTCGACGCCGCCTCCATCGACGGCGCCGGACCCCTCCGCGTCCTCCGGTCGATCGTCCTGCCGATCTCCCGGCCGATCCTCGGCGTCGTGTCGATCTTCGCCGTCGTCGGCGTCTGGAAGGACTTCCTCTGGCCGATGCTGACGCTCCCCGACCCGAGCAAGCAGACCCTCAACGTGGGCATCTACTCCCTCTCCAACGGGGTCCCCGTCAACATCCTCATCGCCGCCCTCACCATCGCCGCGCTGCCGACGCTCGTCGTCTTCCTGATCTTCCAGCGGAACATCATGAGCGGCCTCACCGCCGGCGGCCTCAAGGGCTGACCCGCCCGCCCCCCCGCACCTCCATCGCACACACCCCTGCCCGAAAGGACCCTCACGTGGCAGCCCCCAACCCGTCCCGCACCGCCGACTGGTGGCGCGACGCCGTCATCTACCAGGTCTACCCGCGCAGCTTCGCCGACGGCGACGGCGACGGCACCGGGGACCTCGCGGGCGTCCGGGCGAGACTGCCCCACCTCGCCGAACTCGGCGTCGACGCGGTCTGGTTCACCCCCTGGTACGCCTCCCCGATGGTCGACGGCGGCTACGACGTCGCCGACTACCGCGCCATCGACCCCGCCTTCGGCACCCTCGACGAGGCCGAGAAGCTCATCGCCGAGGCGGCCGAGCTCGGCCTCCGCGTCATCGTCGACATCGTCCCCAACCACGTCTCCGACCAGCACGCCTGGTTCAGGGCCGCCCTCGCCGCCGGCCCCGGCAGCCCCGAACGGGCCCGCTTCCACTTCCGCCCCGGCCGCGGCGCACACGGCGAACTCCCGCCCAACGACTGGCCCTCCCAGTTCTCCGGCGACACCTGGACCCGCGTCCCCGACGGCGAGTGGTACCTCCACCTCTTCACCCCCGAGCAGCCCGACCTCAACTGGTCGCACCCCGACGTCCGCCGCGAGCACGAGGACGTCCTCCGCTTCTGGTTCGAACGGGGCGTCGCCGGCGTCCGCATCGACTCCGCCGCCCTCCTCACCAAGGACCCCGGCCTCCGCGACTTCGTCGAGGGCGTCGACCCCCACCCGTACATCGACCAGGACGAGATCCACGACGTCTACCGCTCCTGGCGGGCCATCGCCGACACCTACGGCGGCGTCTTCGTCGGCGAGGTCTGGCTCCCCGACGCCGAGCGCTTCGCCCGCTACCTGCGCCCCGACGAACTGCACACCGCCTTCAACTTCAACTTCCTCGCCTGCCCCTGGGAACCCGGGCGGCTCCGCGCCACCATCGACGACACCCTCGCCGAACACGCCCCCGTCCACGCCCCCGCCACCTGGGTGCTCTGCAACCACGACGTCACCCGCACCGCCACCCGGTACGGCCGCGCCGACACCGCCTTCGACTTCGCGGCGAAGCGCTTCGGCACCCCCACCGACCTGGAGCTCGGCACCCGGCGCGCCCGCGCCGCCGCCCTCCTCACCCTCGCCCTCCCCGGCTCCGTCTACCTCTACCAGGGCGAGGAGCTCGGCCTCCCCGAGGCCGACGTCCCCCGCGACCGCATCCAGGACCCCATGCACTTCCGCTCCGGCGGCACCGACCCCGGTCGCGACGGCTGCCGGGTGCCGCTCCCCTGGGAGGCCGAGTCCCCCTCGTACGGCTTCGGCACCGGTACGGAGCCGTGGCTGCCGCAGCCCGCCGACTGGGCCCGCTACGCCGTCGACCGGCAGACCGCCGAACCAGGCTCCATGCTCACCCTCTACCGCACCGCGCTGGGACTGCGCCGCACCGTGCCCGGCTTCGGCGACGGACCCCTCACCTGGCTCCCCGCCCCGGACGGCGTCCTCGCCTTCACCCGCGCGGGCGGCCTGACCTGCGTCGTCAACCTCTCCGACGCCCCCGTGGACCTCCCCGCCCACGACGAGCTCCTCCTCGCCAGCGGGCCCCTCGGCACCACGGGCGCCCTCCCGCCCGACACCGCCGCCTGGCTGCGCGCCTGAGCCGCCCCCGCCACCCCGAGAGAAACGAGAGCCCCGCATGGCCCACCCGTACGGGAGGGCGACGGCGCTCGCCGCCGCCCTCCTCGCCCTCGGCACCGCCCTCACCACCGCCCCCGCCGCGCGGGCGGCGGCGGCCCCCGCCCGGCCCGCCGCCGGAGCCCCCGCCAGCGGACCCGTCGTCACCCGCGCCGGACTCGACCCGGCCCTGGTCGCCGGGCGCGGCGCCACCGTCGCCTTCGACGAGCAGGAGGCGGAGAACGCCCGCACGAACGGCACCGTCATCGGCCCGGACCGCACCCCGTACACGCTTCCCTCGGAGGCCTCCGGCCGGAAGGCGGTCCGGCTCGTCCCGGGGCAGTACGTGGAGTTCACCCTGCCTCGCGCCGCCAACGCCCTGACCGTCCGCTACAGCATCCCGGACGCCGCCGGGGGCGGCGGCATCACCGCCCCCCTGGACGTCGCCGTCGACGGACGGCACCGCCGCACCATGACGCTGACCTCCCAGTACTCCTGGCTCTACAACCAGTACCCCTTCACGAACGACCCCGGCGCCGGTCCGCTGCACCCGGACTGGTGGCTCACCGAGTGCTCCTGCGTGCCCGCCGCCACCACGCCCGCGCCCACCTTCGACACGCCCTTCCGGCCCACCCGCTTCTACGACGAGCAGCGGCTCCTGCTGGGCGGCACCCACCGGGCCGGCGACAGGATCCGGCTCACCGTCCCGGCCGGCAGCCCCGCCGCGTGGACCGTGATCGACCTCCTCGACACCGAACTGGTCGCCCCGCCGCACGTGGAGCGCGGCGGCATCGACGTCCGCGCCCTCGGCGCCGACCCCACCGGGCGCCGGGACGCGGCCCCCGCCATCGAGCGCGCCATCGCCCTGGCCCGCAAGGTCGACCGCCCCGTCTACCTGCCCCCGGGCACCTTCCGGGTCGACCGGCACATCGTCGTCGACGACGTCACGATCGTCGGCGCGGGCAACTGGCACACCGTCCTCAAGGGCCGTGAGGTCGCCCTGGCCGAGCCCGCCCCCGACGGCTCCCGGCACACCGGCGTCGGCCTCTACGGCAGACCCGCCTCCGAGGGCGGCAGCCGGAACGTGCACCTGTCCGGCTTCGCGATCGAGGGGGACGTCCGCGAGCGGATCGACACCGACCAGGTCAACGCGATCGGCGGGGCCCTCGGCGACTCCACGGTCGACGGCCTCTACCTGCACCACACGAAGGTCGGCCTCTGGTTCGACGGCCCCCTGCGGAACCTGCGGGTCACGAACAACGTGATCACCGACCAGATCGCCGACGCCCTCAACCTCCACACCGGGGTCACCGACTCGCTCGTCCGGAACAACTTCGTCCGCAACACCGGCGACGACGGCATCGCCCTCTGGTCGGAGAAGACGGCGGACGCCCGCAACACCGTCTCCCGCAACACCGTCCAGTCACCCGTCCTCGCGAACGGCATCGCCGTCTACGGGGGAGCGGACACCACCGTCGCGGGCAACCTCGTCGCCGATCCGGTGCGCGAGGGAAGCGCGCTCCACGCGGGCGCCCGCTTCGGCGCCGAGCCGTTCACCGGCGCCCTGCGCTTCACCGACAACACCACGGTCCGCGCCGGCACGCTCGACCTCAACTGGAAGATCGGCCTCGGCGCCCTCTGGCTCTACGCCCTGGACGGCTCGATCGACGCCGACGTCCGCGTCACCGGGGACCACTACCTGGACTCCACCCACAACGCGATCATGCTGGTCAGCGAGTACGGGGTGAAGGACCTCTACGGCATCCCGTCCGTCCACTTCAAGGACATCCGCGTCGACGGCACGGGCAACTCCGTGCTCAGCGCCCGCACCCAGGGCTCCGCCACCTTCGAGAACGTCGACGCGCGCAACGTCGGCGCCGTCGGCGTCAACAACTGCGGATCGTTCCACTTCCCCGCCACCGGCTCGGAGTTCACCCTCGCCGACCTCGGCGGCAACGACGGCGGCTGGCTCGCCCCCTGGCTGCTGCCGAACACCCTCACGTGCGACGACCGGCCGCCGGTCGTCGCACCCCCGGCCCCCGCGCCCTGGTCCTGACCCCGGGGCGCGGGGCCCCTCGGGGCGGACGGGACCGGGCGCCGGAGGTCACCAGCCGAAGCGCCGGTCCACCACCGCGGCGAACTCCTCCGGGCTCAGGACGCGGTCGCCGTTCTGGTCGGCCGCGTCGAAGAGCGCGGCGGAGTCGTCGACGTCCCCGACGCCCCAGAAGGGGATCATTCCCCGGGCCGCCAGGGTGGGGCCCTTCTCCCGCAGGGCACGGATGACCTCGGTACGGGTCAGCGTGCCGTCCTGGTCGAGGTCGAGCGCATCGAAGAGGATGCGGGCCTTGTCACTCATCGCGTGTCCCGTCAGATGGGCCGGGCGAGGCTCCCGCCGGCAGTCCTGTGCAGAAGGACGCGCCGGCCGCCCCGCGGGTTGCCTCCTCGCCCGGCCCGTCGAACACCTCGCGGTTCCGGACGATCTCCCCCTGGTGATCCCGCACCCACCCCACGACGTGGCCGACGGCGCCGGTGAGCGAGCGACCCAGCGGGGTGAGCGCGTACTCGACGCGAGGCGGCTTCTCGGCGTACGCGGTCCGGGTGACCAGCCCGTCCCGCGTGAGCGCGCGCAGCGTCTGGCTCAGCATCCGCTGGGAGATCCCGTCGATCCGGTCGTGGAGGGCCTTGAAGCGCCGCGGCCCGTCGGCGAGCGCCGTGACGACCAGGACGGTCCACCGGTCCCCGACGCGGGAGAGCACGTCGCGCACGAGCGTGATGGTCGCCGCGCACTCCGGGGAGGGCCCGGCGGGCGGCGGACCGGGGCGCGGCGGGGAGTCCAAGGGAGGCCCTTCCTCTGTGTCGCTGACTTCGAAGTGCGTATCGGAGGGGCCTTGATGGACACCGGCGCACCCCCGTTACATACGGAGGGCAACCACGGGGCCCGCCCCGATACTCCCCATCGCACGAGGTGAGCATGTCCGTCCCCGAATCCCCCGTGTCGGCCCCGTCGGCCGTCGTTCGCGCCGGTGGTCTCCCGCCGGAGGCGCGGCACGACACGTTCACGGTCCAGTCCCGGCAGGCCGCCTCCCCGGGCGCGGTGTTCGGGGCGTTCGCCGACGACGAGGTCCGGCGCCGGTGGTTCCGGATGCCGGGCCGCCGTGCTGAGTACCGGCACGACTTCCGTGTGGGCGGCGGCGAGGTCGCCTCCAGCGAGTTCCCCGTGCCGGACGCGGAGCCGGAGCGGCTCGCCTACGCCTCCACGTACCTCGCCATCACACCGGACGCCAGGATCGTCTTCGCGTACACCTCCACGGTGAACGACGTGCCGCGGTGGTCGTCGCTCGTCACCGTCGAGCTGCGTCCGGAGGGCGACGGCACCCGCCTGCGCTGGACCGAGCAGGCGGTCTTCCTGACCCCTTCCGCGGAACCGGCCCACGACCTCCCGCATCTGCGCGGCGCCACCCGCCTGCGGCTGAACGGCCTCCCGGCGGCCCTGGCGGCGGGGGCACCTCCGGGCCCTACGGCGTGAGCCAGCCGCGCAGGAGCCTGCTGACGGAGGGCATGGCCACGTACGTCATCAGGACGTTGAAGACACAGGCCACCACGGCACTGCTGAGCAGCACGGGGAGGTCGGTGAGGCGGGGCGTGAGGAAGAGGGCGCCGAGCACCGAGATCGGGTAGATCGCGAGCGTCGCGCTGATCGCCATCTTCCAGCGGGGCGGCGCGGGACGCGTCGAGCCCGGCTTGGCGAACCAGGTCTCCATCCCGGTGAGCGTGCGCCGCGCGATCTCCGTGTGGTGGTGTCCCCGGCAGTCGGCGAACCAGGAGGCCCGCTCGGGGGAGTCCTGCCAGGCGCGGCAGGCCGCCGCGTCCCGGAAGCGGTGCACCAGGAACCAGGGGGCGTCGCCGCCGGAGGACCGGAAGAGGCCGTATCCGAGGTGGCCGGGGAAGCTGGCCGCGGTGTCGAGGATGCCCCGCGCCCACCGCTCGAAGGCGGCTTCGTGGCCGGGCTCCACCCGGCGGGCTATCAGCAGCGTCACCTCGCCGGTGTCGGCGGGGACGGTGGTGTGCTCAAGGCTGACCGCGGTCACTGCTACTCCTGGTGATCACGTCGCGCCGCCCCCACTGTACGCGGCCTCCGGCCGCCCGGACCGCGCCCGGGTGGGGCTGTGCGTCAAGGGCGCGTACGGAGCGGGCCGCACCTCGTCAGGAGGGCGTCAGGGGCGGTGGCGCCGGCCCCGGACCGGGGATGGACTCGGTGCCGCCCCCGATCGCCTCCCCGCCTTCGGGGGATCCGACTTCCCCTGCCGAGGAGCATCCGATGTGTCTGTTCCGGTACGACGACGATCCCGAGCCCGAGGAACGGGACCCGGCCGTCAGGCTGATTCGGCCCCGGGCCGCCGCGCGGCGCCGGACCGTCACCCCGGGGTCCGGGATATCAGTGGTCGCACACGGCGGTCGGTGGCGACCGCCCCAGTCCGGAAAGGCGGAAGACCGGTGACCGTCGCACCCATTCCCGAGGGATATCCGCGCGTCACGCCGTACCTCTGCGTCGACGGAGCCGCGGCCGCGATCGACTTCTACGTCGCCGTGTTCGGCGCGACCGAGCGCATGAGGATGCCGGCGCCCGACGGCACCATCGGCCACGCCGAACTGGAGCTCGGGAACTCGCTGATCATGCTCGCGGACGAGTTCCCGGGCATGAACTTCCGTTCCCCGAAGGCCGTGGGCGGCACACCCGTCACCCTGCACGTGTACGTCGAGGACGTCGACGCGGTCTTCGCGGACGCCCTGGCCCGGGGGGCCAAGGAACTGTCCCCGGTGAAGAACGAGTTCTACGGCGACCGCACCGGCCAGTTCGAGGACCCGTTCGGCCACCGCTGGAACCTCTCCACGCACGTCGAGGACATGACCCCCGAGGAGATGGAGAGGCGGGCCATCGAGGTGATGGGGTCGGACTAGGGCGCGTGTCGGAAATGCGCTGTGGACCGGGGTGCCGGCGTCGGCTCTGTTCGATGGACCAGATTGCCGGGATCACTACCGGGACGGCCTTGCGCCACACACGGATCGGTGACCCGGTGCCCTTCTGAGCGCCGTGCGGGCCGGTACGAGCCCGCTGTTCGATCGAGGAATCCACGCCGCCGCGCGGGCTCCACCTCTGTCGTGTTGATCACAGAACACATCAACCACGACAGGAGAGTTCATGCCCACCGAGACGCTGCGGATTCCCACCGCCGACGGCCATGCCGACGCCTTCGCCGCCTTCCCCGACGACGGCGAGCGGCACCCCGGGGTGCTGATGTACGCGGACGGCTTCGGCATCCGGCCCGTGCTGCGGGAGATGGCCCGCGAACTGGCCGGCCACGGTTACCACGTGCTCGTCCCCCACGTCTTCTACCGCCACGGCCCGGCACCTGTGGTCGAACTTCCCGCGCACATCGGGGAAGAGGCCCGGACCGCGGTCATGGGCCGGCTGATGCCCCTGATCGAGGCGCACACCGTCGAACGAACGCTCCGCGACGCCGACGCCTACCTCAGGTTCCTCACCACCCGGCGCGAGGTCGGCTCGGGCCCCGTCGCGGTGACCGGCTACTGCATCGGCGGCCTCCTGGCGGTGCGCACCGCCGTGGCCCACCCCGACCAGGTGGCCGCCGTCGCCGGATTCCACGCCCCCGTGGGCGCCGCCGGGCCCGACAGCCTGCGGCGCCTCACCGCTCGGGTCCACTTCGGCCACGCCGAAACCGACCTGACGCCCGCGGCCCTCGCCGAACTCGACCAGGTCCTCGACACCGGGGGTATCGACTACACCTCCGAGATCTACCCCGGCACCGTCCACGGCTTCACCATGGCCGACACCGACGCTTTCGACCCCGCCGCGTCGAAGCTCCACTGGGACCACCTGCTCCGCCTCCTCGGCCGCGCTCTGGACACCTGTTGAGGCTCCGACCCGGAGACCGAACCTGAAGGCACCCCTGGCTCCGCCCCCTAGCTCCCCGCCGGGGCGATGTTCTGGTTGTGGTGGAAGACGTTGTCCGGGTCGTACGTCCGCTTCACGTCGGCCAGCCGGTCGTAGTGGCCGCGGTACGTGGCCCGGACCCGGTCCCGGGACTCGTCCGCGCCGAGGAAGTTGACGTAGGCGCCGCCCATCGACTGCGGGTGCAGCGCCTCCCAGTAGTCCACCGCCCAGGTCCGGACCGTGCCCGCCTCGGACGCCTCGGGGCTGATGCCGCCGATCACGCCGGACCAGACCGCGTCCCGGTAGGCCCAGGCCGTGTCCGCCGGGTCCGGGCGGTGGGCTGCCGCGTCGACGGGATAGAGGTGCATCGTCGACAGGTCCGTCGGGAGGTTCTCCAGGAACGTGCGGTGCACGTCGATCGCCTCGTCCGTGATCCGGTCGAAGAAGTCCCCGCGCCAGTACCACTGGAGGCCCTTCGGGATCAGCTCGTCGAAGAGCGACTGGAGGGCCGGGTACGGGACCGGCGTCGCGAAGTGGAAGGCGGGCGGGGCCGGGTCGGAGACGGGGGTGAAGGTCCTCGCGAGGGACTCCTCGTCCGTCGCGCCCGTGGAGCACCACACCACGCCGCACATCTTCCGGCCGTGGATCTCCTCCGGGAAGGGTGGCCCCGGCGGGACGGTCAGGACGGCGAAGAAGCCGTTGAGGTCCTCCGGCGCCGCCGGCAGGAACTCGCGGTACCAGCGCAGCACCGCCCCGATGTGCTCCGGCTCCCACAGGGTGACGGCCAGGCCGACGGTGTCCACCGGGTGCAGGGCGTACGTGAAGGAGGTCACCACGCCGAAGTTGCCGCCGCCGCCCCGCAACGCCCAGAAGAGATCGGGGTGTTCCTCCGCGGAGGCGGTGACGACCGAGCCGTCGGCGAGCACCACGTCCGCCGCGAGGAGGTTGTCGACGGTGAGTCCGTACGCGCGGGTGAGATGTCCGTGCCCGCCGCCGAGCGTCAGCCCGCCGACGCCGGTCGTCGACATGATCCCGGCGGGTGTCGCGAGTCCGAAGCCGTGCGCCTCGTGGTCCAGGTCCCCGAGCAGGCTGCCGCCGCCGACGAGGGCCGTCCGCGCCTCGGGGTCCACCCGCACCCAGCGGACGCCGGACAGGTCGATCATCAGCGAGCCGTCGGTCACGCACAGGCCGCCGCCGCTGTGCCCGCCGCCGCGCACCGTGAAGTCCATGCCGCTCTCGCGGGCGCAGCGGACCGCGGTCCGGACGTCCGTGGTGTCGGCGCACCGCGCGACGGCGGCCGGCCGGCGGTCGATCATCGCGTTGTAGATCGCGCGGGCCTCGTCGTACCCGAGGTCCTCCGGGCCGATCACCTCGCCGCGCAGCGCTTCGCGCAGGCTCTCCACCGCCGTGCCGCCCATGACCACTCCTCCGGGCACCCCTGTCGGCCGGCCGCGCTACTCCTTCAGTCTCTCCCCGCCGCACCTCGCCCGCGAGCGATGACGTGCAACCTTCCGGTTGCACCCCGTAGGGGCGATGTGCAACTCTGGAGTTGCACGAAAAAATGCGCCGGCCGCTCGCCGCCAAGCGCATCCCACGCGGAGAGGACGTCCCATGAGTGAGGACCGGATCGAACGCGAGATCCACATCGACGCGCCCCTGGAGCGGGTGTGGACCCTGGTCGCCCAGCCCGGGTTCTGGGTGGCCGAGGAAGCGAGCCTGCCCGGGACCGTGGCACGGGAGGGCGAGACCATGGTCGCGCGGAACCCGCGGTACGGAGACTTTCCCGTACGGGTCGAGAAGGTCGCGCCGCCCACGTATCTCGCCTACCGCTGGGCCAGCGCCTTCCCCGGCGAGGAGCTGACCGACGGCAACAGCACGCTCGTCGAGTTCACCCTCTCGCAGGAGGGGCCCGGCACCCTCCTCAAGGTCGTCGAGAGCGGCTTCGCCTCGCTGGCCGGCTCTGAGGAGCTGCGGGCGGGGGCGGTGCGCGACAACTCGGGGGGCTGGCCGCAGGTGTTCGACGCCCTCAAGAAGCGCTCCGAAGAGACCGCCGCGTGACGGAGGAACCCGTGAGCGACCCCGCCGACCGCGTCTTCGGGGCCCTCGCCGACCCGACCCGGCGCGCCCTGCTCGACCTGATCGCCGAGCAGGGCGAGGCCACCGCGACCTCCCTCGCGGCCCGGCTGCCCGTCTCGCGCCAGGCCGTCGTCAAGCACCTCGCCGTGCTCGACACGGCCGGCCTGGTCACGGCGGCCCGGGTCGGCCGGGAGGTCCGGTACGCGGTCCGCCCGGCCGCCCTGGACGCGACGGCCCGCTGGATGGCGGCGCTCGCCTCCGACTGGGACCGCCGCCTGGCCGCGATCAAGCGGATCGCCGAGGACGGCTGATCCGCCGCGCTCGGCCCGGTGGGGGAGTCCTCACCTGACCCGGAAGGTGGCCATCATGCCCATGGCGGAGTGGTCGAGCATGTGGCAGTGGTACACGTAGTCGCCGCGGAACCCGTCGAACGTCACGTGCAGCTTCACCGTCTCGCCCGGCATCACCCGGACCGTGTCCTTCAGGCCCGCCTCGGTCGGGCCCGCGGGCACGCCGCCGCGCTCCAGGACCCGGAACTGGACCAGGTGCATGTGGAAGTTGTGGGCGACGCGCTTGTTGGTGTTGACGACGTTCCAGATCTCGGAGGACCCGAAGGCCACGGTCGTGTCGACGCGATCGGGGTCGTACAGCCGCCCGTTCACGAACCCCCGCGGGTCCGGCCGCCCGTCCTCGTCCATGCTCAGCTCGATGCGGCGGGTGACCGCCGGGGCGGCCAGCGCGGACGCGGGCGGCAGGTGCCGCAGCACCCGGGGCACGCTGCTGGGGTCCTCGGCGGTCCGCACCACGTCGAAGCGGAGGACCTTGCCGACCTGCTCGGGCTTGCCGCCGGGACCGCTGTTCGTGAGGACCAGCCGGGTGCCCACCGGGTAGCGGGAGAAGTCGACTACCACGTCGGCCCGTTCGCCGGGCGAGAGCGTGAGGACGGGCACGGTGACGGGGCGTTCGAGCAGCCCGCCGTCGGACGCGATCTGGGTGAGGGGAGTGCCGTCGGACAGGGCGAGCGCGAGGATCCGCAGATTGGCGCCGTTGAGCAGCCGGAAGCGGTACTTGCGGGCCGCTACCTGGAAGTACGGGGTGGGCCGGCCGTTGGCGAGGAGGGTGGTGCGGTTCCGGTCGGCCATCGTGTACGCCAGCCGCCCCTTCTCGTCGAAGCGGGCGTCGCGCAGCGTGATGGGGACGTCGTACTGGCCCTTCGGCAGCGGAAGGCTCTGCTCGAGGTCGTCGGTGAGCAGATACGTGCCCGACAGACCGCGGTAGACGTGCTCGGACTCCATGTGGTGGGCGTGGTCGTGGAACCAGAGCGAGGCGTGCGGCTGCCGGTTGGTGTACGTGTAGGTCCGCGAGGTCCCGGGGGCGAAGACGTCCATCGGGTTGCCGTCGGAGGCGGGCGGGACCATCCCGCCGTGCAGGTGGACGGCGACGGGCATCTGGAGCCCGTTGTGGTGACGGACCAGGACCCGGCGCCCGGAGCGGGCGTGGATGACCGGTCCGGGGAAGTGCCCGTCGTAGGTCAGGACGTCGGTGGAGAGGCCCGGGAGGATCTGGGCGGTGGTCTTGCGGATCGTCAGTTCGTAGCAGTCCACGTCGCCCGTGGAGGCGAGGGGGCGCAGGACGCGCGGGACGGGCATGGCCGTCGTGAACGCGGCCGGCACCGGGTCGGGCGCGCGGCGGGGGCCCGCCGGGGGCAGGCCCTCCACCGCGTGTGCCTCGCCCCCGGCCGGAGAGCCGGGGGCGAGGAGCGGCAGGCCTGCGGCGGCGAGTGCCCCGCCGAGCACGCTGCGACGGCTGATCATCGACTTCCTCCCGGGAGGTGGTCGGCAGTGACGCCGGACGAGGGGCTCCCGGCAGACCGGCCGACACCCCGTGATCCAGGTCTAACCGAGAGTCGCGGGAACCGCACACGGCGGCGGAGCCCCCGCGGCCCCGGCGCGTCGTCAGGAGTCGCCCCTCGCGCCGTGGTTCCGGGTGCTGCGGCCCTCCGGCCCGGAGCCGTACCAGGTACTCCGTGCGGGGAGTCAGCCCGCCGTCACCAGGCCGGTGGCCCGGCCGTCCCCGTCCCGGACGACCGTCAGGACCGCCTCGACGGCGGCGCGGTCGAGCGGACCGAACACGTGCGGGAAGAGGGTCTCCCCGGAGACGCCGGGAGGCGGGGTGGGATCGGCCGCCTCCCACTCCGTCCTCGCCGTGAGCCGGCCCTCGTCGAGGAGGAGCACCAGGAGCGGCCCGGCGGCCTCGGGGAAGAAGGCGTTGACGACGGCGAGCGTGGTCGCCTCGTCGGGTGAGCAGTGGACGAAACCGTCCTCCGCGAGGGACGCGGGGACGTACGGCTCCTCCGGCCGGGCGGACCAATCGGCGGGCGTCACGACGTGGTAGATCATGGTCCGGTTATAGCAGGAGCCCCTCACGCCTCCCCGGGCTCACCAGGAGCGTCCCGCCTCGATCAGCAGATCCCGGACACGGACCACGTCGGGGTGGTCCGGGCGGCCCGGACGCTGGACCAGGTAGGCGGTGTTGATCGGCGGATCCTCCGGATCGTGCAGGAGCACGAGTTGGCCCGAGGCCAGTTCGGCGGCGCAGAGGTAGCGCGGCAGGACCGCGAACCCCGCCCCCGCGACGACCGAGGCGAGGACGCCGCGCAGGTCGGGGACGGTCAGGGCGGCGGGGCGGGAGAGCCGCGCCCCGAAGACGTGCCGCCAGTAGCGTCGCGTGATGGGCAGGTCCTCGGCGTACGCGACCAGGGGGACGGAGCGGAGCGCCCCGGGCCCCTCGCGGCCGAGCCCGTCCCCGACCCGCTCCGCCCACACGGGCGCGGCGACCAGCACGAACTCCTCGTCCGCGAGCGGTACGGCGGTCAGCGCCCGGCCGCGCGGCCGGAAGGTGGCGATGACCAGGTCGTGCCGGCCCGCGCGCAGCTCGTCGAGGAGCGGCTCGGTCAGTCCCTGGCCGATCCGCAGCCGTACGCCCGAGGCGGTCAGCGGGGCGAGCGCGGGCAGGACCCGGGTGCCGAGGAGTTCGGCCGGACCCGCCAGATGGACGGGAGTCGCCCGCTCCGGGGACGCGGCCTCGTGCCCGGCCGCGGCGGACAGCGCGTCGAGCGGGCCCGCGACCCGGGCCGCCAGTTCGTCGGCGACCGGAGTCGGGGCGACCCCGCGCGGCAGGCGCTCGAACAGTTCACGGCCGGTCTGCCGCTCCAGCGCGCGGATCTGGGTGGTCACCGTCGGCTGCGACAGCCCGAGCAGCCCGGCCGCGGCGGTGAACGAACCCGAGCGGTGGACGGCCAGAAAGGTCCGCAGCAGATTCAGATCGCCGACCGGACGCGCGGGACCGCTCACCACGCCATCGGAATCCTCATGTCGCATGGAGCGAGCCTAACGACCCGCCTATCGGTGGGAGCCCCTCCCGGGACGATCGGATCCCCCGTCCGGAACGGCCCCCGCCGCGACCGGTGCGCACGGGGCTACTCGCTGGTACGGTCCCCTGACCTACCGGTGCGCCACGAGGAGCGGCCGGAGCCAGGGAGGGGCGGGACCATGACGCGGAGAACGGGCGAGGTGCTTCCCGGGGTGCTTCCCGCAGGGCTCGCCGAGGCGATACGGGGGACCGCCGGCGACATCGCGGCGGTGCTGCGCACCCCGGCGCCGGCCGGACGGCCCGCGGACACCGCCGGGCTCCCCGTACCCCGCTCCACCTGGACGGTCGGGGAGGCCGCCGCGCACCTCGCGCAGGCCAACGCCCTCATGGCCGACCTGGCCGCGGGCCACGAGCGGCCCTACGGCGACGGCACCCCCGGCAGCCTGGCCGAGGCCAACGAACGCGCCCTCGCCGGGTTCGACGAGCGGGAGCCCGGCCCGCTCGCCGAGATGATCACCGCCCAGGCCGACGCGTTCCTCGCGGCCGTCGAGGAGCGCGACCCGGCCGGCCTGCTGTCCACGCCGCTCGGCCGCATGACCCCGGCCGTCCTCGGCTCGTACCTGCTGACCCACATGCTCGGCCACGGCTACGACCTCGCCCTCGCCCTGAACCGTCCCCACATGCTCGACGCCCGCCGGGTCGCCCTCACCCTGCCGTTCATGGTGCAGGCGATGCCCCGCGTCGCCGACCCGGCCGCCGTCGCGGGACTGACCGCGAGTTACGCCGTACGCCTGCGGGGCGGCGGTCCGCGCTTCGGCGTCACCGTCACGGACGGCACGGTCCGGACCGACCACGAGCCGCCCGCCCGCCCCGACTGCACGATCCTCACCGAGCCGGTCGCCTTCCTCCTCCTCGGCCTCGGCCGGATCGACCCCTGGCCGGTGATCGCGCGGGGCGCCGCGCTCGGCTGGGGCCGCAAGCCCTGGCTCGCCCCCCGCTTCCCCCGCCTCTTCCGCGCGCCGTAGCGGGTGCCGGGCACGTCGCGTCCGGCGCGGGGTCCCGTGCGCACGAGCGTGCGTCCCGGCCGCCGCCGATGGATCCTGGAGGTATCGGTAGGGGCCGCGCCCCGGTTCCGCGTGGCCCGGCGATGCGAGGAGGCGGACCATGACCCGCACGCTGGAGTGGAAGGTCGGCCTGGAACTGACCGAGGACGGCGGCAGGACGAAGGCCGAGGCGCGGCTCAGCACCGGCACCTCGACCCTCACGGGCCACGGCTCCGCGCGGTGCAACCCGGCGGACGTGGACGTGCCGGCGATCGGCGACGAACTCGCCGCGAGCCGGGCGATGAGGGACCTGGCGGGGAAGCTCATGCGGGAGGCCGACCGGGAGATGGAGGCGGCCGGCGCGGGGACCGTACCCCGCCGCACCGGCCCCGGATACGGCTGGCCCGAGGCGGTGTCCTGACGAAGGCGTCACCCGCGCACCTGTGCCCGGCGGCCCGGCGCCGCCGGGACCGTGACGCGCGCGCCAGCTCTCAGACCGTGCCCTACAGCGCCTAGGTCTTCAGACCGTGCGCCCCCGCGCCTAGCTCGCCGGCTCGCCCTCCTCCGAGGCCAAGGTCATCCGGTCCACGACCTCCACCACCCCGTCGACCGTCTCGCACAGGCGGACCAGGATCAGGCCGAGGCCCGGACGGTCGAGGGTGCCGCTCAGGGTCACCCGGCCCTCGTCGACGTCGATGTGCACGGCCGAGGGCGACAGGCGCAGGATCCGGACGATGACGTCCTCGCGGATCTCCTCCTGGATGGAGCGGTCCCGGCGCAGGAACAGCTGGAGCAGGTCGCTGCGGCTGAGGACCCCGATCAGCCGGCCGTCGGCGTCCACGACCGGCAGCCGCTTCACCCGGTGCCGTTCCATGAGACGGGCCGCCTCGACCGCCGTCCAGGAGGGCCGGGCCGTCACGGCGGGGCTCGACATCATGGCCTCCGCCGAACTGGGACCGTCCTTCGCCGTGTGCCTCCGCAGCAGGTCCGCCTCGGAGACGACGCCCACCGGCCGGTTCTCCTCGTCGACCACGGGGACCGCGGTGATGCCGTACTCGTCGAGGAGCCGCGCGATCTCCTTGAACGACGTCCCGCGCTGCACCGCGACCGCGGTGGGGGTCATCAGGTCCGCGACACTGCGGTGCCTCATCGTCCGATCCGTCCCTTCTGCGTTCCTGCCTCCATGATCCCGCACCGGGCGGACCGGCCCGACGGCGGGCCGACCCCGGAGACGCCGAAAGAGGGGCCGCCGGACCCTGGCGCGGATCCGACGGCCCCTCTCCCGTGGAGCTCAGGACCTGTTGACGGCCACCTCGTAGAGCGAGTAGCCCCAGTCCGTGGCCCGCTTCACCCCGTGGACCCGCACGTAGCGGGCCGACTGCGAGTCGAACGTCGCCGTGTCGTAGCCGCCGTCACCCGCGTCCGTGGACCACACGCTCCGCCAGGTCGTGCCGTTCTCCGACAGCTCGATCCGGTACGCGCGCGCGTAGGCCCGCTCCCAGTCGAGCGTGACCCGGCCGACCCGGCGCACCGAGCCCAGGTCCACCTGGAGCCACTGGTCGTCCGACCACTCGCTGGCCCAGCGGGTCCCCGTGTCGCCGTCGACGGTCAGGGCCGGCGAGAAGTTCACGAAGGGGTTCCACCACTGGGTGGTGGAGGCCGACGCCGGCCGCCCTGCCGCCAGGTTCACCCCCGGCTCGTGGTCCTCGGTCCTCTTCCAGGTCGTCAGGTACGACTCCGCTCCGTGCGACAGCTCGTCGACGACGCTCTGACCGCCGGGGGTGAGACGGATCTGCTCGATCCAGTCCGGCACGAGACCGTTGTGCGCGGCGCCGTCCGTGTTCAGGTCCCAGGTGCGCTGACCGGTGACCTGGCGGTCGATGACCGAGCCGCCGTCGAAGCTGCGGAACGGGTACTTCACGGCGTTCGGGGCGTCGGGTCCGACGGGGCCCGGCCAGCCGCCGACGCCGTTCATGTCCGTGCCGTAGCCGAACCCGACGCCGTACTTCTTCCGCAGCTCCGCCTTCTGCGCTGCCTCACCCACGAAGCCCTCGGCGCCGTGCATGTACGAGGCCGCGAAGCCGCCGAGACGGTAGAGCCGCTCGGTCCAGTCCAGGTCCATCCAGCTGTGGCTGGACAGCACGCCCGGGTACTCCTCGGCCTCCAGCATGTCGAGCGCGCGCCCGGCGGCCTTCACGCTCATGTGGTCGAGCTCCAGCATCATGCCGCGCTGGACCATGCCCTTCAGGGCGTACTCCCCGAGCCGTGTGAGGCCGCGGGTGTTGCACTTGGCGTCGGAGGCGTACGACGGGACGCTCACCCCGGCCGGCAGCTTCTCCGCCATCGCGGCCGGTGCCGCGGCGAGCCCGATCGGGTTGTCGTGCTGCGGGCCCGCGCACTTCTCGGTGCTCCAGAACGTGCCCGTGGAGAGGAACTGGCCGATGTTGACGGCCACGCCCGTCGTCCCGCTGTCGAAGCGGACGCCGCAGAGCGCGTTGTCGAACTTGTGGCAGAGGAACATGCTGCGCACGCCGAGGCCGTACAGCTCGTCGAGGCCCTTGTCGATGTCCGCCTGGCTGCACTGGGCGACGTCGAGGATCTGCTTGCAGCCGAAGGGCTCGGACGTCTCGACGCCGAGGACGACGGCGAGCTTGCCCTGCTGGATCACCGAGCGGGCCTGGTCGGCGCTGGTGACGATGCGGAACCAGCCCTTGCCGGGGCCGCCGTACATCCCGTCGACGTAGTCCTGAAGCTCGTACGTCTTACGGGCCTCCAGCCGGATCGCGGTCATCTCGTCGCAGCTGCGGTCGCGGGGCAGCAGCGAGCAGATGAGGCCGTTGGTCACCAGGTCGTTGACCAGCACCCGCTGGCCGCCGCGCCAGGCCCGCTCGACCCAGGCGTAGTAGTTCTGCTGGTGGCTGAGGGAGTTGTTGGCGGGCCAGTCCTTGAACGTGGGCCAGCCGACCGGGTCGTGCTTCCCGTTGTCCCCGCCCGTGAGGTGCTCGAAGAGCGCCCCCGAGCCGTCCGGATAGTGCTCGGGACAGTCCTTGAGGGCATCGGCGACACCCGCCGCCGAGAACGTCGACCCGCAGATCATCCGGCCGCCGAAGCCCTCGTTGGACATCAGGTGGTTGTGCGCGTCGACGAACCCGCGCACCCTGCCCTGCGCGTCCGTTCCCGTGAACGGCGCGCCCGTGACGTTGATCTGCGAGTCGGGCGCCGGGCGGGACGTGGCGTCCCACCACGCGCCGCCGGCGGCGGCGGGGACCGGCGCGGAGCCGAACAGCACCGCGGCCAGGGCCAGGAACAGCGCGAGGAGGGCGGATCCGCCGCCCCGTCCGCGCGAGAAGGGTCGAGTCATGGTGGGCGTGCCTCCGGGCGGTGGGGGTGTACCGGCGCCCCGAGGATCGCGTTACCGGAGGTACGAGTCAAGAGTCCGGGTCAAATGACCTGTTGAAGAACCGGAATCCGCTAGGAACGCTCAACCCCCTCGATCAGACCCACGAATTGATGTGCTGTCAGGTCCAGGTGATCGGCGGCCGCCTTCGGATCGCGGAGGACGAGGAACTGAAGAGTCAGCCCGTCGATCGCCGCCGCCAGATACCGGGCGAGCACCTCCACCGGTACGAGCGGCTCCCGGTCCCGCACCCCGACCTGCTCCAGCAGCACCGTCGCCGACGCCACGTACTGCTCGTACTGGGCGCGCGCCAGATGCTCGAACCCCGGCTCCCGCAGGGCGTACTGGGTGAGGTCGTACGTCAGCATGTGCTCGCCCGGGTGGGCGGTGACGTGGTCCCAGTACGTCTGCAACGCGCCCCGGACCGTCTCGCGCAGCGTCGCCCCCGGCACGACCGCGTTCCGCACGCGCGCCACGTAGTTGCCGGTGATCGACTCGATCGCCGCTTCGAGCAGCGCCTGCTTGGAGTCGAAGCAGTAGTGGAAGACGCTGAGCGAGACACCCGCCTCGGCGCAGATCGACCGGGTGGTGGTCCGGGCGACCCCGTCCCTGGTCATCGCCCTGATCGCCGCCTCGACGAGCTGCCTGCGTCGTTCGGCCGACGGCATCCGCGCCATGGTTCCTCCTCGCGTCCGGCGCAAGGGTAGCCGCAGCCTCTGTGCCCCGCGCGGGGCCATGATCCCCCGGGTGACGCCGGGTGACGCCGGGGGCGGCGCTGGCGTCACCGGCGTCGCGGCCCGGCGGTCAGGCCGCCGCCGACTCCCGGGTCACCGCCGCCAGGTCCGCGCGGAGCGCGGCGAACGCCGGGTCGCCGCGCAGCGAGGCGACGTCCGTGGCCGGGTCCCGGGGAAGCGGCACCGGCACCTCGGCGACCACGCGACCGGGCCCGGCCGCCATCACCAGGACCCGGGAGCCCAGCAGGACGGCCTCCTCGGCCGAGTGCGTGACGAAGAGGACCGTCGTGCCGGTCGTCGCCGCCAGGGTGCGCACCTCCTCCTGGAGGCGCTCCCGGGTCAGCGCGTCCAGCGCGGCGAACGGCTCGTCCATCAGCAGGACCTGGGGCTCCGCCGCCAGCGCCCGCGCGATCGCGACCCGCTGGCGCTGTCCGCCCGACAGCTCCCAGGTCCGCCGGTCCGCCATGCCCGGGAGCCCGACGAGGGACAGCAGCTCCTCGATCCTGGCGGCCCGTGCGGCGCGGGCCACACCGTGCCGGGCCAGGGCGAAGGCGAGGTTCCCGCCCACCGTGCGCCACGGGAAGAGCCGGGGCTGCTGGAAGACCACGCCGACCTTCCGGCGCACCGCCACCGTCCCGGTCGCGGGCTCCTCGAATCCGGCCACCAGCCGCAGCAGCGTCGTCTTGCCGCAGCCCGAAGGCCCCACGAGCACCACGAACTCGCCGGGCTCCACGGAGAGCGACACCCCGGAGACCGCGACGACGGGCGCCTTGACGGAGCCGTACCGGACGCCGACGTCCACGAGCTCGATGTCGGCTCCGCGCGCCCCGGCCCCGCCGGGAACGGCCGAGCCGGGAGCGGCAGATCCGGCGGGAGCCGCGGACCCGGCGCTCGGCGCGGGATCCGAGGCCGGCACGGGCTCAGCGCGCGACACGGGCGAGCTCCTTCACCGCGAGGGACTTCGCGAAGTCCTCCTGGCCCGGGACGGCGTCGATCGCCTTCTGGCCCTTCAGGAAGACGGCGGCGTCCCGCAGGTTCGCGGCGAGCGCGCCCGGTGCCCCCGGGGTGCCGAGGTACGCGGCGCCCTGCTGCTCCTTCGCGGTGAGCAGGACCAGTTCGGCGAGCTGCCGGCGGGCCTCCTCGGGGGCGAGGTTCAGCTCGGCGCCGATGGCGACGGACGCCTTCGCCGGGTCGCTCTTGGCCAGCTTCACGGCCTGGTCCTCGGCCTTCAGCCAGGCGTCGACGATCTCCGGGTGCTCGGCCGCGAACGCGTCGGTGACCACGCCCAGGTCGGCGGTCGGCTTGCCCCGCTCCGCGATCGTCCGGCTGGTGACGAGCACCTTCCCGTCCTTCTTCAGCTCGGTGAGGCTCGGCGTCCACACGTACGCGGCGTCGATGTCGCCCCGCTGCCAGGCGGCGAGCGCGTCCTGCGGCTGGAGGTCGACGAGCTTCACGTCCGAGGCCTTCAGGCCGGCCGACTCCAGCGCCACGAGCAGCGAGTAGTGCGAGGTCGAGCCGAAGGGGGTGGCGATCTTGCGGCCCTTGAGGGCGGCGACGGAGGCGATGTCCTTCTTGGCGACGAGGGCCTCGTTGTCACCGATCAGGTCGTGGATCCACAGCACCTTGTACGGGATGTCCAGCGGTGCCGACAGGCCCTTGGTGACCGGGCTGGAACCGAGGAGCCCGAGGTCCACGGCCCCGGCGATCACGGCGGTGTTGACGTCGCCGCCGGAGTCGAACTTCACCCAGGAGACGTCGGCGTCCGGCAGGGCCTTCTCCAGGAGCTTCTGGTTCTTCACCACCAGATCGGCGTTGGGGATCGCCTGGTAGGCGATCCGCACCCGGACCTTGCCGCCCTTGTCCCCGCCGGAGTCGCCTCCCGTGCCGCAGGCGGTGGTGGAGAGGGCGAGCAGCAGGGCGGTGGCGGAGGCGGCGAGGACGGCGCCGCGACGGGACGAGGGCATGACGGTTCCTTCGGTGAGGGAGACGGTGAGACACGGAGACAGGGGGAGGGGGAGAGGCAGGCGCGGGAGACGCGAGGGTCAGGACCGTCCGCGCCACGGGACGGCGACGCGCTCCAGGCCCTTGAACAGGGCGTCGAGGAGGATCCCGGAGAGGCCGATCGCGATGATCCCGGCGATGACGACATCGGTCTGGTTGTAGCGCTGGGCGTCCCGGATCATGCCGCCGATGCCGGGGACGCCGTTGATGGTCTCCGCGGCGACGACCGAGGTGTACGCGATGCCGACGGCGATCCGTACTCCGGTGAGGATCTCCGGCAGCGCGGCGGGCAGCCGGACGGAGAGCAGCAGGGCCGCCGGCCCGGCGCCGAGGGCCCGGCCCGCCTCCACGAGGTCGGCGGGGACGCCCCGTACGGCGGCGGCCGTGGCGGCGGCGATCGGCGGCAGTGCGGCGATGAGCAGCAGCCAGATCTTCGGGGACTCGTCGATGCCGAACCAGATGACCAGCAGGGAGAGGTACGCCAGCGGGGGGAGCGTCCGCAGGAACGTGACGGCGGGCTCCAGGACGACGGCGAGCGGCTTCACCGTGCCGATCAGCAGCCCCAGGGGGATGCCGACGAGGGCGGCGTAGCCCGTGCCGACGGCGATCCGGCGCAGGGAGACCGCCAGATGCTCGACGAGCAGGTGGTCGCTGATGCCGCGCACCCCGTCGTGGACGGTCGACGCCCGGACGAAGGCCTCCCCCACCTCGCCGGGGGAGGGGACGAGGACCCGGGGCCAGACGCCCGCGGCGACGACCGCCTGCCAGGCGGCGAGGAGCACCGCGAGTGCGAGGAGCCGCAGCGCCGCCCAGCGCAGCGCGGACACCCCGGCCCAGGGACGGCGCGCCGGGCGGCCGGAGGCGGGGTCCCGGCGGCCGGTCCTCCCGTCCGTCGCTCCGGATCCGTCGCCCTCCGGGCCCGCGGCGGTGGACGGGGTGCGTCCGCCCGTGGTGTCGACGGCGGTCACGCCGCCACCTCCCCGGCCGTCGCGGTGGCCAGCGCCCGCAGCCGGGGCGCCACTTCCTCGCCGACGCGGTAGGCCTCTTCGAGGTGCGGGTAGCCGGAGAGGACGAACTCGTCGATGCCGGCGCGACCGTACTCGAAGAGGCGCCGGGCGACCTCGTCGTGCGAGCCGACGAGCGCGGTCCCCGCTCCCTCGCGGACGAGGCCGATGCCGGCCCAGAGGTTGGGGGAGACGGTCAGGCTCTCGGCGGAGCCGCCGTGGAGGGCGGTCATCCGCGCCTGTCCGGTGGAGTCCATCCGGGCGAACCTCTCCTGCGAGGCGCGGACCGCCTCGGGGTCGAAGCCGGCGAGGATGCGGTCGGCCTCCTGCCAGGCCTCGGCCGAGGTGTCCCGGGTGATGACGTGGAGGCGGATGCCGAAGCGCAGGGAGCGGCCCGCCCGCGCGGCCCTGGCCCGTACCCGCGCGACGCGTTCGGCGACGGCTGCCGGGGGCTCGCCCCACAGCAACTGCACCTCGGCGTGGTGCGCCGCCACCTCCTCGGCCTCGGGGGAGGCGCCGCCGAAGTAGAGGGGGACGGGGGTGCCGACGGAGGGAGCCGCCAGGCGGGCGTCCTCCACGCGCACATGGTGTCCGTCCAGCGTGACGGCCGATCCGTCGAGCAACTCGCGCACGACGTGCATGAGTTCGCCGGTCCTGACGTAGCGCTCGGCCTTCGGGAGGTGGTCGCCGTACGCCTTCTGCTCGACCGGGTCGCCGCCGGTCACCACGTTGAGGGCGATGCGGTCGCCGAAGAGCCGCCGGAAGGTGTCCGCCTGCTGGGCGATCAGCGTGGGCTGGGCGAGCCCGGCACGGAACGCGACCAGGAAGCCGATCCGCTCCGTCACCGCGGCGACGGCCGAGGTCAGCACCCACGGATCCACGCAGCCGAGGCCCACCGGGGTCAGCAGCCGTGCGAACCCTGCCTGTTCGGCCGCCCGGGCCACCTGGGCCAGGTAGCCCAGGTCGGCACCCCGGCGGGTCGCGGCGGCGGAGCGGCCCTGGACGGCGGTGACCCCGCCGGGGTCGCGGCCGTCGCCGCCGGTGGGCAGGAACCAGTGGAGGACGGGTGCGGGAGAAGAGGGCATGCGGACGTACCTCGGGGAGGAGCGGGGCCCGGACGGGTGCGCGTGGCGGCCCGTCGGGCGCGGGGAGCGTGAGGGGAGGCCCGGGAGTGCGGGGCCGGAAGGGGCGTCACGGGCGGTGCGGACGAACGGCGTCGGACGACGGCCGGCGGTGACCGGAACGCGGGGGCAGCCGAAAGGTGCTCAGTGGCCGTTCGTGTGACGACACGCCGTGCGGGGACAGGCCGTGTGACAGTCCGCGTGACGACAGGACTCAGACCGACACAGCATCCCCGCGACACGCAGAAGATCCACGTGGCGGCGGGAGACGAGGACGGGAGTCATGCGGGCATCCTTGCCCCGGCCACGGGCGTCTCACAAGTCACGTCCGTGATGCGGACGGTGCCGTCTCGGACTGCGGGACGCCGATCAGGGCGCGCCCGCCCCGCTCCGCGGCCGACTCCTCACGGGACGACGGCAGTTCAGGGGCCGGGAGGCCGCGCCCCGGATGCCGTCAGTTCCCCGCCGGGGGCTCCAGCACCTCGCGCAGCGCCGCCACCGCGTGGGCGCGGTGCTCGTCGAGGTGGCGGACGGTGGACTCGGCGTCGCGGCGGCGGAGGGCGGCGATCACGGCCCGGTGCTCCCGCACGGCCTGCGTCCGGTGCGGGGGGTCGGTGTAGTACAGCGAGCGGTATGCGTCGGTGGAGTCCCACAGGGTCGTGATGAGGCGGACCAGGCGCGGCATCCCGGAGGCCTCGATCAGGGTGAAGTGGAAGCGCCGGTTCGCCGCCGCCATCGCGGTCACGTCCCCCGCCCCGGCGGCCCGTTCGACCTCCTCCTGGATCTCCTCCAGCGCCTCGATCGCGTCCTCCGGAAGCCGTCGTACGGCCGTGCGGACCGCCTCGGTCTCCAGGAGCTCCCGGATCCGGTAGATCTCCTCCAGGTCGCCGAGGGAGAGCTCCGCGACGAAGTAGCCCCGGTGGACGTGGTGCACGACCAGGCCCTCGGCCTCCAGGGCCTTCAGTGCCTCCCGGAGCGGCACCCGGCTCACCTCGAACCGGGCCGCCAAGGCCTCCTGACGGATCGGTCCGCCGGGTCCGAGCTCCCCGCTGGTGATGGCGCGCCGCAGTTCCTCCAGGACGAACTGCTGGGCGGTCTGCGGCCGCCGCTTCTGCACCGGGCTGCTCATCGCCTGTGACCTTCCGTTCCCTCACGTCGCCGGCGGCGGACCCCGCCGCCGGTGCCGACCATCTTCCTACGCGCCGCCGTCCGCCGCCGACGCCCCGGGGGCAGGTCGTCCCAGCTCGGACCGCACGCCGTCGGTGTGCTCGCCCAGGCGCGGGGGAGCGCCGCGATACGAGGGCGGGGTGGCGCCGAGCCGGATCGGGTGGGCGACCTGGCCGGGGCCGGCCGCGGGCTCCGGGACGCGCGGGGCGAGTCCGAGGCGGTCGGCGAGGCCGAAGGCGGCCGCCAGGTCGTTGATGGGGCCGCAGGGCACGCCCGCCGAGGTGAGCTCCTCGCACCAGGCGTCGGCGGTACGGCTGCCGAGGGGACCGGCGAGGGCCTCGGCCAGCGCGTCCCGGTGGGCGACCCGGGCGGTGTTCGTGGCGAAGCGGGGGTCCCCGGCGAGCTCCGGCCGCCCGAGCCGCTCGCACAGGGCGCGGAACTGCCGGTCGTTGCCGACGGCGAGGACGAGCGGCCGGTCCCGCGCCTCGAAGACCTCGTACGGCGCGATGCTCGGGTGCCGGTTGCCCATCGCGCGCGGCACGACCCCGGCCCCGAGGTGGGCGGCGGCCTGGTTGGTGAGCGCGGAGAGGAGGGAGCCGAGCAGGGAGACCTCGACCCGCTGGCCCTCGCCGGTGCGCTCCCGGTGCCGCAGCGCGGCCAGGACGCCGAGGCCCGCGTGGAGGCCGGTGATGACGTCGACCAGGGCGACGCCCGTCTTGGTGCCCGGCCCGTCCGGTTCGCCCGTCACGCTCATGAGGCCGCCCATGGCCTGCACGAGGAGGTCGTAGCCCGGCAGCCGGGCGCCCTCGGCGGTGCCGAAGCCGGTCACCGAGCAGTAGACGAGGCCGGGGTTGGCCGCCCGTACGTCCTCGTATCCCAGGCCGAGCTTCTCCATCGTGCCCGGGCGGAAGTTCTCGACGAGGACGTCCGCGCGCTCCACGATGGCGCGGGCCGTCGCGAGGTCCTCGGGGTCCGTGAGGTCCAGCGCCACGGAGCGCTTGTTCCGGTTCACGCCGAGGAAGTACGTGGCCTCGCCCGCGGCGAAGGGCGGGCCCCACGCGCGCGTGTCGTCCCCGGAGCCCGGCCGCTCGATCTTGATCACGTCCGCGCCGAGGTCGGCGAGGAGCATCGTCATGTAGGGCCCGGCCAGCACGCGGCCGAAGTCGGCGACGACGATCCCGGACAGGGCGCCGTCGTGCGCCGGCGTCCCCGGTGCGTCCGGCTGTTCTGCGTGCATGCGGCGTTCCTCGCTCCCGCTGGGGATACCGGAGAGTGGCGACCGGAGCCGGACGGGAAGCCCGGATCCCGGTGGCCGGGGACTGGATCCCACCGGACCGTACGGCCCGGGTGTCGGGAATTCAATACTGGATCCAATATCCGATCTGCCGCTACGCTTCGGCTCGCCGAGTCGCCACAGTCGCCAGGAGGCCGTCAGTGAAGTCGCCGTCCACCCCCGTCCACCCCTTCGACCTGCTCGCCGTCGACGGACTCCTGACCGACGAGGAGCGGGAGATCCGGAACACCGTGCGGGCCGTCGCCGACCGCGAGCTGCGCCCGCACGTCGCCGGCTGGTTCGAGAAGGGCGAGATCCCCGCCCGCGAGCTCGCCCGCACCCTCGGCGGCGTCGGCGTGCTCGGCATGCACCTGGAGGGCTACGGCTGCGCGGGCACGAACTCCGTCGCGTACGGCCTCGCCTGTCTGGAGCTGGAGGCCGTCGACTCCGGACTGCGCTCCCTGGTCTCCGTGCAGGGCTCCCTCGCGATGTACGCGATCTGGAAGTACGGCTCCGAGGAGCAGAAGCGGCACTGGCTGCCGAAGATGGCGTCGGGCGAGTTCATCGGCTGCTTCGGCCTGACCGAGCCGGACGCCGGATCGGACCCCGGCGCCATGCGCACCCACGCCAAGCGGGACGGCTCCGACTGGGTGCTCAACGGCACCAAGATGTGGATCACCAACGGTTCGGTCGCCGACGTGGCCGTCGTCTGGGCCCGGACCGAGGACGGCGTCCGCGGCTTCCTCGTCCCGGCCGGCACCCCCGGCTTCACCGCCCCCGAGATCAGGATGAAGCTCTCGCTGCGGGCCAGCGTCACCAGCGAACTCGTGCTGGAGGACGTACGCCTGCCCGCCGACGCGATGCTCCCGGAGGCCCGCGGCCTCTCCGGCCCGCTCGGCTGCCTCAACGAGGCCCGCTTCGGCATCGTCTTCGGCGCCCTCGGCGCCGCCCGCGACTGCCTGGAGACCGCGATCTCCTACGCCAGGGACCGGACCGTCTTCTCCCGCTCCCTCGCCTCCTACCAGCTGACCCAGCAGAAGCTCGCCGACATGTCCGTCGAACTCGGCAAGGGCATGCTCCTCGCCCTCCACCTCGGGCGGCTCAAGGACGCGGGCACCCTCACTCCCGAGCAGGTCAGCGTGGGCAAGCTCAACAACGTGCGGGAGGCCATCGCGATCGCCCGCGAGTGCCGCACGATCCTGGGCGCCAACGGCATCACCCTGGAGTACCCGGTGCTGCGCCACGCCAACAACCTGGAGTCGGTGCTCACCTACGAGGGCACCAGCGAGGTCCACTCCCTGGTCATCGGCAAGGCGCTCACCGGCGAACAGGCCTTCCGCTGAGGCGCGGGACCGTCAGCCCGCCGTCACCCGGCCGACGAACGCGTCCAGGTTGCCCCTCAAGCGGGCGACCTGCTCGTCGAGGGTGAGGGACTCCTCGTGGCGCCGGTGGCGCAGCTTCGGCTGCCGCCGGCCCCGGACGTAGAGCGAGCACGCCAGGTCCGCGCAGAGGTAGAGACCGACCGTGTTCCCCTCGCGGCCCCGGCTGCCCGCCAGCGGCGCCACCAGGAGCGTGACGCCCGAGGAGGCGTGCGCGGTCAGGCAGACCTGGCACATGCTCGACTTCACGGCGCTGGTCCGGCCGGTGGCCGGCACCCGCAGGGACACCCCGACCGGACCGTCCTCGCGCGGCACGACCAGGTGCGCCCGCAGCGGTGCGCCCGGGTCGACCCAGCCGAGGAAGTCCAGGTCCTCCCAGGGGAGTTCGGCGAAGTCGAGGGGCAGCTTCAGACGCGCCGCCTCGCCCTTGGTGCAGTTCACGAAGGACGAGCGGATCTCTTTGTCGGTCAGTGGTTCCACTCGGTGGACCGTACAGGGACCGGCGGGGGCCGGGCATCCGAAATACGGCCCCCGCGGTCCCGGGTCAGGCCACCCAGTCGGGCAGCGCCGGATCGGCGAAGTGTCCCGGGGCGCCGTCCAGCGCCGCCGCGAGCCGCTCCGCCGCCGTCTCGTACACGTCGGGCGGAAGCGTGAACGGGATCCGCAGCCGGTGCTCGTGCGTGCCCGGATCCACCCCGAAGCGGGCCCCGCCCTCCACCCGCACCCCGTGCCGCAGGGCGCGCGCCGCCAGGGACGAGGCGACCGGACGGCCCAGGTCGATCCAGAGGCACATCCCGCCCGGCGGCACGGCCCAGCGCCACTCGGGCACATGGCGGGCGAGGGCGTCGGCCAGCGTGGACCGCCGCGCGCGCAGCTCGTCGAGGCGCCGCGGCAGGATCACGTCGAGCCGGTCCATCAGGGCCACGGCCACCAGCTGGTCGAGCACGGAGCCGGAGAGGTCGGCGGTGATCCGGACCCGGGCCAGCTCGCTCACCACACGGGACGCCGCCCGCACCCAGCCGACCCGCAGCCCGCCCCAGCAGCTCTTGCTCAGCGAGCCCACCGACACGATCTGCTCGGCGTCGCCCCCGGCGGCCGCCGCCGCGAAGGGCACCGGAGCCGGCACGTCCAGGGCCATGTCCGTCAGCGTCTCGTCGACCACCAGCCAGGTCCCGGTCGCCCGCGCGGACCGCGCCAGCTCCCGGCGCTGCTCCGCCGGCATCAGCCGCCCGGTCGGATTGTGGAAGTCCGGGATCAGATAGGCCAGACGCGGCGCGGTCTGCCGGAGCGCCGCGCCGACGAGCCCGGTGTCCCAGCCGGTCTCCGTCACCGGGACCGGGGTGATGCGGAGCATGCGCCCGCGCATCGCGTCGAGGGCGTTGGTGTACGACGGGTTCTCGGCGAGGACGCGGTCGCCCGCCCGGCCGAGGAGCGTGAGGACCAGAGAGACGGCCTGCTGCGCGCCGGTCGTGACGAGGATCTGCTCCGGGAGCGTCGGCAGGCCCCGCGCCGTGTACCGGGCGGCGATCGCCGCCCGCAGCGGGGGCAGGCCGTACGGGTGGTAGCCCTGCGAGCCCGCGTAGCGCGGAAGCTCGGCCGCGGCCGCCGACAGCGCGGCGGACAGCTCCTCCTGCGGAGCCTGCGGGGCGGCGAGGGCCAGGTCGACGGTGGCTCCGGTGTCGTCCTGGTACGCGCCGAACACGGTCGGCGCCTGGCCGTCCGGCAGCGCGGTCCACGTGCCGGCGCCGCGCCGGCTGTGCGCGTAGCCGCTCTCGCGGAGCAGGTCGTACGCCCCCGTCACGGTCGTCCGGCTCACCAGGAGCACCGCGGCGAGCTCCCGTTCGGCCGGGAGCCGCAGGCGCAGCGCCACCCGCCCGTCGAGCAGCGCCTCCCGCACCGCCCGCGCGAGCTCCCGGTACCCGAACCGGCCCTCCGGGGGCGGGGTGAGGAGCGACGCGAGCTGCCGGCCCGTCAGGGTCCGGTCCGCGGTGTGGACCACACGTGCCACTGCCATGCCAATCACTCCTCATTGGCTCTGCTGTCCGGGCCAATAAGAGTACAGAGTCCTCTCCAGTGGCCTGGTGGCCATGTTCCTCAGGGAAAGGAGACGACCGATGTCCGGACACTTCACCGACCGCGACGAGCGGCTGTGGCAGCGACGCGCCGAGGAGCGGGCGGTCCGCCCGCTGCCGATCGCGGCCTGGCTCCGCGCCCTGCGCGCCAGGACGGCCCGCACCTCCCCGGAGCGCCGCGCCACGACGCCCGCGCCGCGCGCCCACGCCTGCGAACCGGTATGACGCGCCCGTCCCCGTGGGGCGGCGGCCGGATCGTCGTCGGCGTCACCGGCTCGCTCGCCTCGCTCGCCGCCCTGCGGCACGCGGCCTCCCTCGCCCGCCACGCGGGCGCCCCGATCCTGGCGGTACTGGTCTGGCAACCGCCCGAGGGAGAGGGGCTCTTCGCCCGCACGCCGGACCGGTCCTGGGCGCGACTGTGGGGCGAGGACGCCCGACGGCGTCTGAACCAGGCGCTCCTCGACGGGCTCGGCGGCGTCCCTGACGGGCTCGCCTTCGAGGGCAGGGTGGTCCGCGGCGCCCCGGCGTCCGCGCTGTGCGCCGTCGCGGACCGCCCGGGGGACCTGCTGGTCCTCGGCTCGGCGCCGGGCCGGGGCCGGCTCGGACGGCTGCGCCGCCGCCCGGTGCTGCGCGCGGTGCTGCGCCGCGCGACCGGGCCGGTCCTGGCCGTGCCCGGCCCGCTCCTGTTCCCCGGCGAGGCCCGCGTCCTGCGGCGCGGCGCCCGTGTGCCCGCACCCGCGCCCGTGGCGGAGGCGGGGGACGGGCGCGGGGCGGGGCCGTCCGGGGCCGCGCGTCCTGGACGAGGGGGGGCGGCTCCGGGGTGCGGGCGAGGCCGGGCCCTGCGGAGTGAGGGACGCCATCGGGGAGTCGGCCGCCGCCGAACGGTCCGCCTACGGTGACTGGCTCGTGAGCTCCGCCGGGCTCTCGGGCGCTCCCGAGTCAGGACTGGACGACCCCGGCGACCCCGACGAGGGAGACGAGGGCGCCGAGGAGGGCGAGGCGGGAGCGGAGGACGATGAGTCCGGCGGGGGCGACGAGTCCGGCGGGGAGGAGGAGTCCGACGGCGACTCCGGCGAGGACGTGGAGGCCGAGGGGGAGAGCGTCGAGGGGCACGGCGACGGGGTGATCCCGCCGCGCGGCTTCGGGGTCTCCGTGCCCGTCACCGTCACGCACGGCACCGGCGACGACGGCGGCGGGCTGGACGTGGACGACGAGGGCGATGTCGAGGGGGAGGCCGTGGGCGGCCGGTGCGGGGGCGGGGCCGGGCGGTCCTGCCCGCCGGTGTCGCCGTGCCGCCGCGTGAACCAGCCGTCGTCCTGGGGGTCGTAGACCACGAAGACGTTCACGACCGTCACCGAGGGCGCCACCACGACGACCTGCTGCGAGCTGTAGCCCTGCCACGGGGTGCCCGTCGTGCGCGGGGCCTTCTGCGGCACCGCGGCGGACAGCGGATTGCCGCAGGCGCAGCGCACCCGGGGCACCCCGCGACCGTCGACCATCACCGCCGTGCCCGCCTGGAGCACCGCCTGGTACGAGGTCGCGGCGCCGTCCCGGAAGCCGTGGTTCGTCACCCGGGTGTCGACCCGGAGCTGAAGCGGGGTCAGGGACCGGAGGTAGTCCGGCACGCCGGCGGGCGGGATCCCGATGACGGAGGCGAAGGCCGCGTTCTTGGCGGGCTGCGCGGAGAGGTAGCGGACCTGCTGCTCGACGTCGCAGCTGGAGACCGACTTGGTGCCGCCGTAGAGACCGGGGGTCGACCCCGACACCTCGGTCACGGCCGAGGCGGTACGGGGCGGCAGCGAGGCCGGCGGGGCCGAACCGCCGTCGGTGCGTGCCGTCGAGCGGGTGAACGGGTCGGGTCCCGTCGCGGAGGCGTTCTGGAGGAAGACCTCGCCGCCCGACGCCTTGGTGCCGCCCTCGTCGCCGCCGGAGCGGTTGAGGAGGACCACGGCCAGCGCCGCCGCGGCGACGAGCACGGCCGTGACCGAGGCGACCTTCGGGACGGAGCGCCACCAGGGCCCACCGCCGCCCCCGCCCTTGCCGGAGCGGCCCGCGCCTCCGCCGCCCGCGCCGGATCCGCCGCTCCCGGCGTCACCTCCGCCGGAGCCGCCGGAGGAACCGCCCCCGGGGCCGCCGGGTCCGCCGGAGCCGCCCCCCGATCCTCCGGAGGAGCCGCCGCCCGGACCGTGGGGCGGTCCGGGCGGCGGCGGGGGGCCGGCGCTTCCCGGGCGTGTGCTCGGACCCGAGAGGGGGCCCGAGGGGGGACCTGCGGGGGGAACCGACGGAGGGCCGGACGGGGGGTGGGAAGTCACGTTTTTCCCTTTCTTCCGTTCCGCGCCCATTGTGTGCGCCGAACGGTGCCCACCCGCAAGCGGAGGTGCCCCACCCGCAAAGCGGAGGTGCCCTGTCCGCAAGCGGACCCCCGGCACCGGTACTAGCGTGGGCAGCGTGACGAGCAGTCGGCTCCCCACCTCAGCGCGGTCCGCCGCGCCCCCGGCACGTCCCCTCGCCCGCGTCGTCCTCCAGGCCCTGGCCGCCGTGGTCGCCGGGTTCGTCGCGATGGGTGTCGTCGCAGGCCTCGGCCTCTGGGCCGCGGGCGCCGCCGACCTGCCCGGCGGCTTCGTGGCCGTCCTCGCCGCGGTCGTCGTCATGGCCTCCGGCGGCAAGGTCCAACTCTCCGGCGACGCGGGCGCCCTCGCCGGAACCCAGGCCGAACTCACCGCCATGCCGCTCACCGTCACCCTGGTGGGCGCACTGGTCACCGGCTTCTGCTTCCTGCGCCCGCTGCGCCACCACGCGGTCGCCAGCACCCGCGAACTCCTGCTCCGCGCGGCGAGCGTCGTCGTGCTCTGGCTGGCGGCCCTCGCGGGACTCTCGGCCCTCGCCCGCCACGACTTCCCCCTCACCCTGGGCGGCGGCACCTCCGACGACTCCCTCATGGACCTCTTCGGCGACCTCCTGGACGCCGCGAACCCCACCGTCGGCTTCCGCACCGACCTCGGCCCCACGCTCTTCTACGGACTCCTGTGGATCCTCGGCGTGCTCGCCGTCGCCCTCCTCGTCTCCCGGCGCACCCCGCTGCCGCCCCGGCTCGTCCGCTACCACGAACCCGTCCGCCCCGCCGCGTTCGCGATGCTCCTCCTGCTCCTCGCGTACGTCGTCGTCGGCCTCGTCATCGGGATCGTCGTCGCGGCGACCAAGGGGCACGCCGCGGAGACCCTCGCCGTCCTCCTCCTGGGCCTCCCCAACATCACCTGGCTCGCCCTCGGCGTCGGCATCGGGGGCTCCTGGCAGGGCACGGCGGAAGGCCCCTTCGGCCTGCCCATGCCCCAGATCCTGGACGCCGTCCTGCGCGGCGACGGCGACAGCCCCGACCTCTCGACCGTCGACCTGTCCTCGCTCGCCGCCCAGGACGCGCGCGCGTGGTGGCTGCTGCCCGTCGCCGCCGTCCTGGTGCTCGCCGCCGCCTTCCTCGCGGCCGTCCGCTCCCCGGCCCGGACGGCGCTCTGGCAGCACTCCCTGCACCTCGGCGTCGCCTTCGCGCTCACCATGCTCGTCGCCGCACCGGTCACCCTGGTCGAGGCCCGCTTCGGCCTCTCGGTCCTCGGCATCGGCGACCTCGCCTCCCTCGGCGCCCGGGTGGTGCTCCGCCCGGACGTCTGGAGGACGGCCGGCCTCGCCCTGCTCTGGGGCCTGGCCTGCGGCCTCGTCGGCGGCCTCCTCGCCTCCCGGGTCCACCGTAGGGGAGAGGTCGGGACCGGCGACGGCGGCAAGGGTCCGCAGGACCCCGGGGGTCGGTAGGACGTCACGGCGGGTAGGACGTCAAGGGCGTATAGGGCCCGCAGGAGCCACCCTCAGCCGCCCAGCTCCCGGAAGACCGGACGCGCCCACGCGGGCGGCTCGGGCGGGGGACCGGGCTCCCGGGGCCCCGGCGCCGCCACCACCGGACCGCCCGGTGATGCGCCGGCCAGCGCGCCCCGCAGGGCCGCGACGAACTCCAGACACGTCCCGTACCGCTCCTCGGGCGTCTTCGCCAGAGCCCTCGCGAAGACGGCGTCCGCGGCCTCCGGCAGCCCCGGCCGGACCTCGGACAACGGCGGCGGCGGATCGTACTGCTGCGCCCACAGCACCGCGTAGTCGGAATCGCGGCGGAACGGCGGCACCCCCACCAGCGTCTCGAAGACCACGCACGCCAGGCTGTAGACGTCGCACCGGCCGTCCACCGGCTTGCCGGAGATCTGCTCGGGCGCCACGTAGTCCAGCGTCCCGACGAACTCGCCCACCGTCGTGAAGCCCGTCAGTGACAGCGACTTCTTCGTCAGCCCGAAGTCGGTCAGGTACACGTGCTCCGGATGGTCGCCGTCGGTGCCCTCGGCGACCAGGACGTTGCCGGGCTTCACGTCCCGGTGCACCAGGTCGTGCGCGTGCGCCGCGTCCAGGGCCGAGGCCACCTGCGCCGCGATCCGGCCCGCCTTCACCGGCGGCAGCGGCCCCTCGCGGTGCAGCAGCGCCGCCAGGTCCTGCCCCGCCACGTACCGCATCGCGATGTACAGCACGCCCTCCGTCTCGCCCGCCTCGAAGACCGGCACGATGTGCGGGTGGTCGATCGAGGCGGCGACCCGCGACTCGTGCGCGAACCGCCTGCGGAAGGTGTCGTTGCGGGCCAGCTCCGGCGCCAGCAGCTTCAGCGCCACCGTACGGTCCAGACGCAGGTCCAGCGCCCGGTACACCACCGCCATCCCGCCGCGCCCGATCTCGCCCTCCACCCGGTAGCCCGCGATCTCCTTGCCGAGCAGGCCGGAGGGCCGGCCCGCCGGGATCCCCGGGTCCCCGCCCGTCGTCATCGCCCCTCACCCGCCGGACCGGTCGGCCCCACGACCCGCGTGGGCGGCGGCCCGGCCGCCGTCTCCGGATCCGCCTGGGGCACCACCTGGGTCGGCTCGTGCCCGGCCGCCGTCTCCGGATCCACCTGGGGCACCACCTGCGTCGGCTCGTGGCCGGGCGGCGCCTCCGCGGGCTCCTCGGCCTCCGGTGCGGCGCCGGGTGCCGGAGCCGCCGACGCCGCGTACGTACGGAGCGAGACCCCGTCGCCGTACACCCAGCGCTCGTGCTCCGCGTCGTACAGCCACACCGACTCCCCGTCCACGACCATCCCGACCCGCAGGCCGCGCGTCCGCAGCCGGAAGCCCTCGCCGTCGAGACGCCCGGCGCCCAGCTCCTCCGCCGCCCGCCGGTAGCGGCCGAGCGCGTCCTCGGCGCGGGCCATGAGCGGCCTCGGATCGGCCGTCCTGGTCAGGGGACCGCCCGCCGCCGGAGGATCGTCCGGCACGGACACCAGGAGGCGCGCGTCGACCCACGCGGTCCAGCCGTTGGAGCACAGCACCCGGCCCCAGTCGCCCGTCCGCTCCTCCAGACGCACCGGCAGGAAGGCGTCCAGGGACGTCGTGGGCAGCCCCGGATCGGGCGCCTCCCAGGCGGAGAGACCGGAGCGCGGCACCACGTGCGTGGGCCGGAAGTCCGGTACGTACTCGGGTACGGGGACGCTCACGGTCTCACCTCCGTCACGGGGCCCCTGCGCGCTGTCTCCACGGGCCTACCTCCGCATGACGACCGGCTCGTGGCGGCGCAGCAGCCGGGACACGGCCAGAGCGAGGACGAGACACAGCACCACCATCATGCCCATGTCGAACAGCCAGGCCTCCGCCGTGTGCCGCATCAGCGGATCGGCGGTCTTCTCGCTCGGCGCGATCTTCCCGATGTCGATCGTCGCACCCATCGCCGCGAACGCCCACCGCGAGGGCACCAGCCAGGCCAGCTGTTCAAGGACCGGCGTGCCGCGCACCTTCAGGAGCGCCCCGCAGAAGACCACCTGGACGATCGCGAGGAGGACGAGCAGCGGCATCGTCACCTCCTCCTTGCGGACCAGCGCGGAGACCAGCAGACCGAGCATCATCGCCGTGAAGGCGAGCAGCGCCACCGCGAGGGTGATCTCGATCAGCGGGGGCATCAGGACCCCCTTGCCGCCGGGCACGTTCAGCGGCACGCCGATCAGGGCCACCAGCGTCAGCACCACCGCCTGCACGACCGTGATGACGCCGAGGACGACCACCTTGGAGGCGAGGTAGGCCGAGCGGGACAGACCGACGGCTCTCTCGCGCCGGTAGATCGTCCGCTCCTTGACCAGTTCGCGCACCGCGTTCGCCGCGCCGGTCAGCACGCCGCCGACGCACAGGATGAGCAGGACGTTCAGCGTCGACTCCGGGTTGAGGCTGCCCTCCGACAGGGCCCTCGCCATCGCGCCCATCACGAAGGGCAGGGCGATCATGATCGCGAGGAAGGTCCGGTCGGCGGAGAGCGCCGCCGCGTAACGGCGGACCAGCGTCCGCAGCTGGGAGCCCCAGCTCTGGGCCTTCGGCGGCGGCGCCGGTTCGCCACCCGGCCGGCCGCCCGCGGGCACCGGGACGTCGGGGCGGGCCGTCGCGTCCGTGATGTAACGGCGGTGGAAGCGAGAGGAACGGTACTGCCCGGCCCAGTCGCGGTCGCGCTCGTTCTCGAAGGCCTCGAAGGCCTCCGGCCACTGCTCGAAGCCGAAGAAGTCCAGGGTGTCGCCGGGCGGACCGTAGTACGCGACCCGCCCGCCCGGCGCGAGCACCAGGAGGCGGTCGCACACGTCGAGGCTGAGCACGCTGTGCGTCACCACGACGACCGTGCGGCCGTCGTCCGCGAGCCCGCGCAGCATGTGCATCACGGAGCGGTCCATGCCCGGGTCGAGGCCGGAGGTCGGCTCGTCCAGGAACAGCAGCGAGGGCTTGGTGAGCAGTTCGAGGGCGACGCTCACCCGCTTGCGCTGGCCGCCGGAGAGACTGTGGATGGGCTGATCGGCGCGCTCCACAAGGCCGAGCTCCCGGATCACCTCGTCGACCCGGGCCCGCCGCTCGGCCGCCACGGTGTCCTCGGGGAAGCGGAGCTCCGCCGCGTACCCGAGGGCCCGGCGGACCGTGAGCTGGAGGTGCAGGATGTCGTCCTGCGGGACGAGACCGATGCGCTGGCGGAGCTCCGCGTAGTCCTTGTACAGGTCCCGGCCGTCGTAGAGCACCGTGCCCCGGTCGGCCGGGCGCTGACCGGTGAGCGCGCCGAGCAGCGTCGACTTCCCGGCGCCGGACGGGCCGACGACCGCCAGCAGGCACTTCTGGCCCACCGGGAACGACACCTCGTCCAGCAGGGTCTTGTGCCCGTGGTCGACGGTCACCGCGAGCGAGCGGACGTCCAGGGAGACCTCGCCGGTGTCGGTGAACTCGACGAGCTGCCCGCCGATCAGACAGAACGCGGACCGGCCGATGCCGACGATGTCCTCGGCCGTGACCCGGGCGTCCACGACGGGAGCGCCGTTCAGGAAGGTGCCGTTGTGGCTGCCGAGGTCGTGGATCCGGTAGGTGCCGTCGGGCTGGGCACGCAGCTCGGCGTGCCGGCGCGAGACGACCAGGTCGGAGACGACCACGTCGTTGTCGGGGGCGCGCCCGATCCGGACGGTGTGCGCGGGCAGCGGCCGCACCGAGGTGGGCTGCCGGAAGGTCCCGGTCGCGGCGGGACGCACGACGGAGGGCGGCTGGAGCGCCGCGGGCCGGGGAGCGGGGGCGTCGGGCCCGCGGGAGTCGAGCCGCGAGGAGGGGGACGGCTCGGGTGCGGGGGGCGCGGGTTCCTCGGGTACGGACGGTTCGGGTGCCTGGGGCTCCGGCGTCGGGGGCTCGTCGGGTGCCGGCGGCTCGGGCGTCGGGGGCTCCGGTTCGGGCCAGGGCTCCTCCGGCAGCGGGGCCTTCGGCAGGTGTACGGCGGCGGGGGCGGCCCCGGCACCGGGCGGCGGCGCTGCGGGGTCAGGCCCTGCGGCGTCCGGCCCGGTGGAGTCCGGCTCGGCGGCGGGTGCCTCTTCCGGGCGACCGTCACGGGTCGACAGCACCGCGCGCGGACCGTCGTCCGGATGCCCGAAGCGTACGACCGTCCCGGGGCCGACCTCCCGCGGCCGGGCGACCCGCAGGCCGTCCGCGAACGTCCCGTTCGTACTGTCCTCGTCGACCAGCGTCCAGTGGCCCCCGGCGGCGCTCAGCACCGCGTGGTGCCAGGACGCCCGGGCGTCCGAGAGCACGATGTCGCTGGTGGGGTCGCGTCCGATGCGATAGACGCGGCGCGGATCGATGAGCGTCGCGTCCCCGTCGATCTCCAGGACCAGACCGGGGGCCGCGGGCACGGAGGGCCGCTCTGCCATGCGTGAATTTTATCCGCCGGTGCTGATCGCCGCCCGGGAAGAGGGCGCCGGTAAGGTGGGCGTCCGCCGCGCGAGCGGCCCGAACGAGGAGGACCCACCCGTGCCGAAAGGTGTCACCAGGCGCCGGCCCCGCACCCGCGCGGCGCTCCTGAGGGCGGCCCTGGAGACCTTCGCCGAGCACGGCTTCCACGCGACGACCATCGAGCAGATCTGCGAGCGCGCCGGATACACCCGGGGCGCGTACTACTCGAACTTCGCGAGCAAGGAAGAGCTCTTCCTCGCCCTCTTCGACGAGCACAGCGAGCGGACGGTCCGGCGCCTCGCCGACGCCATCGACGCGCTGAGCCCCGAGGAGTACACCCTGACCCGGCTCGCGGAGCTGGCCGCCCGCGTGGACCCGGACGAGCGGGAGTGGTACCTCGTCACCACCGAGTTCACCCTGCACGCCATCCGCGACCGGCAGGCCGCGTGGGTGCTCGCCCGCCACGACGCGCGGCTCCGGGCGGAGATCGCCCGCGGCCTCACGCTCGTCCTGCGCCGCGCCGGACGGGAACTGACCGTGGAGCCCGACCGGTTCGCCCGCCTCCTCATCGCCCTGCGCGAGGGCGGCCTCGCCCAGAGCTACGTGGAGCCCGCGGAGCTGCCGCCGGGCTCGCTGGAGCGGCAGTTCCTCGCCCCCCTCCTGGAGGCCACGACGCGGGAGATCCCCGGCCGGGAGACCCCGGTTCAGTCGAAGAGGTCCGGGTCGGACGCGGTGATCTGATCCCACAGCGGGCGCGCCTGGAACCAGCCGGCCAGGTGCCCGCCGATCTGCCCCCGGGTGAGCAGGGCCGTCGCGCGGTCGATGAGTTGCGGGGTGCCCGCCGCCATGGCGAGGAGCTGCGCCTGGCAGGAGCGCTCCATGGTGACGAACCACCACACGGCCTCGGCGACGGAGTGCCCGACGGTGAGCAGCCCGTGGTTCTTCAGGATGACCGCCTTGAAGTCGCCGAGGGCCTTGGCGACCCGCTCGCCCTCCTCCGTCTCGTTCACCACGCCCCGGTAGTCGTCGTAGATGCCGTGGTCCTCGAAGAACGCGCAGGCGTCCTGGGTGATCGGGTCCAGCGGGATGCCGAGGCTGGAGAAGGCCTTGCCGTGCAGGGAGTGCGAGTGCGCGGCGGCGACCGCGTCGGGACGCGCGGCGTGGACCCGGGAGTGGATGACGAACGCGGCCCGGTTCACGGGCCGGCGGCCTTCGAGCACCGTGCCCTCGTGGTCCACGAGGATCAGGTCCGAGGCCTTGATCTGTGTGAAGCTCATGCCGAAGGGGTTGACCCAGAAGGCGTTCGGGTCGCCGGGGTCGCGGACGGTGATGTGCCCGGCGACGCCCTCCGAGAAGCCGAACCTGCCGAAGATCCGGAACCCGGCGGCGAGCTGCTCCTTGCGGTGGCGGCGTTCCTCCTCGACGGAGTCGAAGGAGGGCGGCAGCGGCACGACGGCGCCCTCGGGCAGCGGTCCGACGGCGGCGGCGAGTGCGGGCGGCACGGTACTCATGACGACTCCTCGGGGTGCGGGGCCGGGACGTACGGCGCGCCAAAAGATACAGAGATGTATCCGATACGACAACGGATCGGCTGCACGGGCGCCGCCCACGGCCCCGAGCCCGGCGCGGTGCTTCGTGCGGGGCCCTCGGGGGTCCCTCGTGCGGTCGCGACGTCAGGCCCCGGGCGCGCCGAATCGACGTCAGGCCCCGGGCGCGCCGAAGCGGGCCAGGTAGTGCCAGACCTTCTTCACGTCCTGCGGGTCGTACCGTCCCGACGAGGCCGCCTCCTGCACGGTCCGGGGGTCGAGCCGCCCGTCGACGGCGATCCGGGCCGCGAGCGCCACGTACTCGGGCCCCCGGAATCCGGGGTGCCGCCGCAGCTCGTCGACGGAGACGTCGAAGCCCGCGTGCCACTCCACGGGGCAGGGCAGCCGCCGGGCGGCCTCCTCCACCTCTGTGCCCCGGTGGCTCGGGTCCAGGACCAGCGCCTCGACGTCCCGCCCGATCACGACGGGTCCGTGGACCTGAGCCTCGACGTAGTCGTCGAGCGGGTCCCCGCCGGCCGCCTCGGCCAGGGCGATCAGCCGCATCCGGGACGCGACGCCGAAGTCCTCCGGCTCCAGGAAGCTGTCCGGATGGCAGAAGGTCGCCCGGTCCACGGCGGCGGCCGTGAGCCGCAGATGGGCCGAGCCGAAGCGGGGTGCCGCTCCGTGCGGACGGCGGCGGAAGTCGAGCGCGCCGTAGACCGGGCGCGTCTCCGCCGGAGCCCCGTCGTAGCACCCGCCGAAGATGCGGCTCTCCCAGCGCCACCGGTCACCGCCGTGGTGGGCGGTGAGGCCGCCGTTGCTCGTGCCGGTGACGAACTGGGAGCGGTACACCCCGTCGTCCGCGAGGCGGTGGAGGAACGTCGGATGGAAGTTGAGGGTGACGCGCAGGGCCGGGTCGAGCGGGGTGCCGGCTGAGCGGGCGGTCACGTGCGCGAGGGCCCGGCGCCCGTGATCATGGAGGGATGTCATCGCGGCAGTCTGCCGGAGCTCCGGGGCTTGCGGCGCGGGGTTTTCGGCCGATACGGTCGGGACGGTGGGGTAAGCGCTTTCTCTCGTGTTCCCCCAGCTCTCGCCCCCTCGCCGTCCCGTCTCGCACCGCCCCGGAGTCCCCGCGTGCCCACCGCCGACGACGTCCTGATCTACACCCGCACGGCGGGATACCGCCACGACTCCATCCCCGCCGGCGCCGCCGCCCTCGCCGAGCTCGCCCGGGGGCTCGGGCGGGCCGTCGAGGTCACCGGGGATCCGGCGGCCTTCGCTCCCGCCCGGCTCGGCCGCTGCGCCGCCGTCGTGCTGCTGTCCACCACCGGGAACGTCCTGACGCCCGAGGGGCGCACCGCCTTCGAGGCGTACCTCCGGGGCGGCGGCGCACTGCTCGCCGTGCACGCCGCCGCCAACGCCGAACCGGACTGGCCCTTCTACGGCGAACTGCTCGGCACCCGGTTCGACGGCCACCCCGAGGTCCAGCCCGGCCGGGTCCTCGTCGACGCCCCCGACCACCCGGCGACCGCTGCGCTCCCGGAGCGCTGGTCCTGGACCGACGAGTGGTACAACTTCACCTCCCACCCGGGGGCCTCGGGCGCCCGGATCCTGGCCCGTGCCGACGAGTCCGCCTACCGGGGCGGCACCCACGGCGACGACCACCCGCTCGTCTGGTGCCGGGAGATCGACCGGGGGCGCGTCTTCTTCACCGCCCTCGGGCACGCCTCCGAGGCCTACCTCGACCCGGCCTTCCGCGCCCACCTCTCCGGGGCCCTGGCCTGGCTCACCGGCCCGCCCTCGCCCTCCTGAGACCGCCGCCCGGGGTCACCCCACCGCCCCGCCCCTGTTGCGCCGGCGCCCAGGGAGCGGAAGGTTGCAGACGGGGGCCGAGGGCAGGAGGAGGAACGTCATGGCCATCGCCACCGTGAACCCCGCGACCGGCGAGACGCTGCGCACGTACGAGGCCCACGGGCCCGAGGAGGTCGAGCGGCGCGTCGCCGCCGCCCACGCGGCGTACCGCCAGTACCGCACGACGCCCTTCGCCGAACGCTCCCGGCTCCTGCGCGCCGCCGCGACCCTCCTCGACGAGGACAACGAGGACATCGCCCGCACGATGACCACCGAGATGGGCAAGCCCATCGCCGCCTCCCGCGCGGAGGCGGCGAAGTGCGCCAAGGCCATGCGCTGGTACGCCAAGAACGCCGAGGAACTGCTCGCCGACGAGCACCCGGCCGAGAGCGACGTCCAGGACTCCGGCGCGGACCGGGCCCGGGTCCACTACCGGCCCCTCGGGCCCATCCTCGCCGTCATGCCGTGGAACTTCCCGCTCTGGCAGGTGATCCGCTTCGCCGCGCCCGCGCTCATGGCCGGCAACACCGGCCTGCTCAAACACGCCTCCAACGTCCCGAGGACCGCCCTCTACCTGGGCGACCTCTTCCGCCGGGCCGGCTATCCCGACGGCTGCTTCCAGACCCTCCTCATCGGCTCCCGCGAGGTCGAGGGCGTCCTCCGCGACCCCCGGGTGGTGGCCGCCACCCTCACCGGCAGCGAACCCGCGGGCCGGGCCGTCGCCGCCGTCGCGGGCGACGAGGTGAAGAAGACCGTCCTGGAGCTCGGCGGCAGCGACCCGTTCATCGTCATGCCCTCCGCCGACATCGTCGGGGCGGTGAAGACGGCCGTCACCGCGCGCGTGCAGAACAACGGCCAGTCCTGCATCGCCGCCAAGCGGTTCATCGTCCACCGGGACGTGTACGACGACTTCTCCGAGCGCTTCACCGCCGCCATGAACGCCCTCACCGTCGGCGACCCCCTCGACGAGTCGACCGACGTCGGTCCGCTCGCCACCGAGCAGGGCCGGGCCGACCTGGAGGCGCTCGTCGACGACGCCGTGGCGCGCGGCGCCACCGCCCTCTGCGGCGGACGGCGCCCCGAGGAGCCCGAGCTGCGGAACGGCTGGTACTACCGGCCCACCGTCCTCACCGGCATCACCCCGCAGATGCGGATCCACCAGGAGGAGGCCTTCGGGCCGGTCGCCACGGTCTACGCGGTCGGCGACATCGAGGAGGCCGTGGCCGTCGCCAACGACTCCCCGTTCGGGCTCAGTTCCAACGTGTGGACGCGCTCCTCGGACGACGTGGCACTCTTCGTACGCGACCTGGAGGCAGGCGGCGTCTTCGTCAACGGCATGACCGCCTCGCACCCCGCCCTGCCCTTCGGCGGGATCAAGCGCTCGGGCTACGGCCGCGAACTGTCCGGTCACGGCATCCGCGAGTTCTGCAACGCGACCACGGTCTGGCAGCGCGCCTGACCGCTTGACGGCCAGGCCCGCTCGGTTGGCCGCCCGGGGCAACACGCTCCGGGGCGGCCGACGGTCCCGGACGCCCCGCCCGACCCGCCCCCGACCCGCCTCGCGCCCCACAGCGCGCCCGCCCCCGACCCGTCGCGCCCTACGGCGCGCCCGCGCCCGACCCGCTCCTCGCCCCACCGCGTGCCCGCGCCCGGCCGGACCCGTCAGCCCGCCGTCCACTCCAGCAGGCGTTCCGCCGGCCAGGTGTTGACCACCCGGTCCGGCGGCACCCCGCACTCCTCCGCCCGCGCGCACCCCAGGATCTGCCACTCCAGCTGGCCCGGCGCGTGGGCGTCCGTGTCGACGGCGAAGTACGTGCCCGCCGCGACCGCCAGCCGCAGCAGCCGCCGCGGTGGATCGAGGCGCTCCGGGCGGCTGTTGATCTCCACCGCCGTACCCGACTCGGCACACGCGGCGAAGACGCGCTCCGCGTCGAACTCGGACTCCGGCCGCAGCCGCCCGCCCGCCACCAACCGCCCGGTGCAGTGCCCGAGGACGTCCAACAGCGGGTTGCGCACCGCCCGTTCCAGGCGCCGGGTCATCGACCGGGCGTCCATCCGCAGCTTCGAGTGGACCGAGCCGACCACCAGATCGAGCCGGGCGAGCAGCTCCGGCTCCTGGTCGAGCGAACCGTCTTCCAGGATGTCGCACTCGATCCCGGTCAGGAGCCGGAAGGGCGCCCACTCCTCGTTGAGCCGCGCCACCACGTCCAGTTGCTCCCGCAGGCGCTCCGGCGACAGGCCCCGCGCCACCGTGAGCCTCGGCGAGTGGTCGGTGAGCACCGCCCATTCGTGCCCGAGCGCCGCCGCCGCACGGCCCATGTCCTCGATCGTGGCGCCGCCGTCGGACCAGTCCGAGTGCAGGTGGCAGTCGCCGCGCAGGGCCGCCCGCAGCGACTCGCCGCCCCGCCCGTCGCCGTCCGCCGGGCCCAGCGAGGCCTCCAGCTCCTCCTCCAGACGCGCCAGGTACTCCGGCACCCGGCCCTCCAGGGCCTCGCGCACCACCGCCGCCGTCTTCGGGCCGACGCCCTTCATCGACTCCAGCGTGCCGGCCGCCGCGCGCCGGGCCGCCTCGCCCTCCGGCAGGGCGGCGACGGCGGCCGAGGCCGTGCGGAAGGCACGCGCCCGGTAGCCGGGCGCCTGGGCGCGTTCGAGCAGGAACGCGATGCGGTTCAGGGCGGCCACGGGATCCACGGCGACCTCCTCACGCGCGGCCCGGGGCGGACTCCGCCGCCACCTGCGCCGGTCCGATCTCGCACCACACCGCCTTGCCCTCGCCGCGCGGCTCCACGCCCCACCGGGACGCCAGCGCGTCGAGCAGGAGGAGCCCGCGCCCCGAGGTGGCCGCCTCGCCGGGGGTACGGCGCCGGGGCCAGGCGCTCGACCGGTCCTGCACCGAGAGCCGGACCCGCCGCACCGGCTCGGGCAGCACCTCCAGGGTCAGTACGGCCCCGCCCTCGGTGTGCAGCAGGACGTTCACGAGGAGCTCGCCCGTCAACAGCTCGGCGTCGTCCGCGAGTTCCTCCATGCCCCAGTCGCGGAGCGCCTGCCCCACCGCCGCGCGCGCGTCCGAGAGGCCCTGCGGGTCGGCCTGGTGGATGTACTGGTGGATGCGCGGCGCCCGGGGCGTGCCCGGATCGGGGCTGCGGCGGAGCACCAGGAGCGCCACGTCGTCACCCGAGCCCCACCGCTCCCAGAGGCTCTCGGAGAGGTGGTCGGCGAGGGCCTCCGCCTGCGGCGGGCCGCTGCCGATCGCGTTCGAGAGCGCGGCGAGCCCGGACGCGATGTCCGTGCCGGGCTGCTCGACGAGGCCATCCGTGCAGAGCACCAGCGTCTCGCCGGGCACGAGGTCGAGCCGGGTCTCCGGGAACTCCTCCTCCCCGAACACCGTCGCCAGGCCCAGCGGAAGCCCGCCCCGCAGCTTGGGCTGTCCGACCCGGCCGTCCGTGTGCCGGATCAGCGGATCGAGGTGCCCGGCCCGCACGGCGCGCAGCGTGCCGCTCGCCAGGTCCACCTGCGCGTACGTGCACGTCGCGAAGCGGTTGGTGTCCAGCTCGGCGAGGAACCGCGAGGCCCGGGCCAGAACGGTCGACGGGGCGTGGCCCTCGCCGGCGTACGCCCGCAGCGCGATCCGCAGCTGCCCCATGATGGCGGCGGCGTGCGTGTCGTGACCCTGGACGTCGCCGACGACGATCCCGACCCGGCCGCGGGGCAGCGGGATCACGTCGTACCAGTCGCCGCCGACCTGCCGTCCGCTCCACGCCGCGTGGTACCGGACGGCGATCTCCCCGCCGTTGAACTGCGGGATCCTGCGCGGCAGCATGGTGGCCTGGAGCCCGGTCGCCAGCTCCCGCTCCTCGTCGAAGAGGATCGCCCGCTGGAGCGACTGGGCGACGATCGCCGCGAGACCGAGGGCGAGGTTGCGCTCGTCGGCGTTGAACGAGGTGCGGCCCCGGTAGAAGAGCGCCATGCCGCCCAGCGACCGCGCCTGCGCCACCAGCGGGAGGTAGCAGGCCGCCCGGAAGTCGAGCCGGGCCACGTACGGGGCGAGCTCGGGGAAGTCCCGGCCCAGCGAGGGGAAGGAGGAGACGAAGCGGGGCCGCCCGCTCAGGACCGCGTCCGCCAGGGGCAGCTTCCGGTCGAGGCGGCGGCTGCGGAAGTCGTTGAGGATGTCGAGGGATTCGCCGCTGAGCGCGATGATGTTGAGCGAACCGTTCTCCACGAGACCGAGCGCGAGACCGTCGGCGCCGAGCCGGGCCAGACCGCCCGGACCCGTCAGGGCGGCCGTCACGTCGTCCACGGTCACCGCGCGCGACAGCGCGTTCGTCGTCCGCTCGACGATGCTCGTCTGGACCTCGCGGCGCTTCTCCAGCTCCTGGACGAAGGCGACGTGCGCGACCTCGGCGGTCGTGTCCCGCACGACCCCGACGATCCGCCGGGCCCGGCCGTCCGCCGAGCGCAGGATCCGCGCCTGCACGTGGGTCCAGTGGGGTGAACCGTCGGCCTGCTGGATGGGGAAGTGCGCCGTGTACGACACCGCGCCGCCCCTGACCGCCGTCCGGACGACACCCTCCAGCTTGGCCCGCTCGTCGGGCGCCAGACGCGTCACGAGCGTCACCGGGCGGCCGTCGTAGGCGTCCGGGGCCACGCCGAAGAGCAGCAGCCCCGACTCGTCGACATCGATGGTGCCCGTGTCGAGATCCCAGTCGAAGCTGCCGGTCCGGTTCATGGCGAGCCACTCGGCGGGCCCGATCTCGCCACTGCGCGCATGCCGGTCGTCATCGGTCATCCTCCCCATTGTCGAACCCGCACCCCGTGGACGCCATGGCGATGACACGGCGTGGCGCGAGTTCGCCGCGTCCGCTCGCGGGGGCGGGCTCGGCGAGGGGGGCGGGAGCCGGGTGGGCCGCGACGTGGAGGCGGGAGCCGCGTGGGCCCGGACCCACGACGGCCTCGGCCCGGAGGCCCCGACGGCCCGGCCGCGGCCGGGCCGGCTCCCGGCCGCCCCTCCCCGGACTCCGGGCAGGTGGCCGTGACGGGCAGAATGGGCCGGTGCAGCCGTCCTACCGTGTTCTCGGTCCGTGCCAGGCATTCCGTACCGACGACGGAACCGAGGCCGTCCTGAGCGGCGCCCGGCTCAGGGCCCTGCTCACCGCGCTCGCCTCGGCCGGCGGACGGGCCGTCGGTCCCGGCGCGCTCGTCGACCAGGTGTGGGCGGACGACGACCAGGACCGTACGGCGGCGCTCCAGGCCCTCGTCGGCCGGCTGCGCCGCGCGCTCGGCCGTGAGGCCGTCGTCTCCGCGCCCGGCGGTGGATACCGGCTCGCCGCCGGGCCGGACGCTGTCGACCTGCACCGCTTCGAACGGCTCGCCGCGGAGGGCGCCGCCGCCCTCGCCGCCGGGCAGGCCGAACGCGCCGTCGCCCTCCTCGACGAAGCCCTCGGACTGTGGCGCGGACCCGCCCTCGCGGACCTCCCCGGCCGCGACGCCGAGCCCCTGGTCGTACGGGTCGAGCAGCGGCACGCCCAGGCGCGACGCGACCGGCTCGCCGCCGACCTGGCACTCGGGCGGGCCGCCGCCGTGCTCGCGCCCCTCGCCGCGCTCGCGGCCGGACAGCCCCTCGACGAACCCCTCCAGGCGCTGCGCATCCGCGCGCTGCGGGCCGCCGGACGGCCGGCCGAGGCCCTCGCGGTGTACGAGGAGGTGCGCGTCGCCCTCGCGGACCGCCTCGGCACCGACCCCGGGCCGGAACTGCGCTCCCTGCACGCCGGGCTCCTCTCGGAGGAGGCCCCCGACCCCGCCCCGCCGCCGACGTCGGGCACCCTCCCGGCCCGCCTGACCTCGTTCATCGGCCGGGACGGCGAACTGGCCGCGCTCGCCGCCGGCTGGGCGGGGCGGCGGCTCGTCACGCTGACCGGGCCGGGCGGCGTGGGCAAGACGCGGCTCGCCCTGGAGGCGGCCGGGACGTACGAGGGCCCCGTCCACCTCGCCGAACTCGCCTTCGTACGCGAGGAGTCCACGGTCGCCGCCGCCGTCCTCACCGCGCTCGGGGCCCGCGACACCCAGCTCTGGCACACGCCCGCCGTCGACCGGGCCGGACCCGGGGGCCGCTTCGCCGAGCTCGTCGAGCACTGCGCCGGGCGCCGGATGCTGCTGGTCCTCGACAACTGCGAGCACGTCGTCGCCGAGGCGGCGGAGCTCGCGCAGGCGCTCCTCACGCGCTGTCCCGGCGTGACGGTCCTCGCGACGAGCCGGGAGCCCCTGGGGGTGCCGGGGGAGGAGGTGCGGCCCCTGGGGCCGCTGCCCGGGGACATGGCGCTGCGGCTCCTCGAGGAGCGGGGCGCGGCGGCCCGCCCCGGGTTCGACCCGGCGGGGGACCCGGAGGCCGCGGAGGAGGTGTGCCGCAGGCTGGACGGGCTGCCGCTGGCCATCGAACTGGCGGCGGCCCGGCTGCGGATCCTCTCGGTCCGTCAGATCGCGGACCGGCTCGACGACCGGTTCCGGTTGCTGACCTCGGGCGCGCGGACCCTGCTGCCGCGCCAGCAGACGCTGCGGGCGGTGGTGGACTGGTCCTGGGACCTCCTCGTCGCGTCCGAACGGGCGGTGCTCCGGAGGCTCGCGGTGTTCGCGGGCGGGTGCGAACTGGCGGCGGCGGAGGCGGTGTGCGCGGACGGCCCGGGAGCGCCGCCCGCGCCGCCCGGCGCCGCCCTCGATGTGCTCGGCACCCTCGGCTCCCTCGTCGACAAGTCGCTCGTCGTGGCCGCCCCGGACGGGGGCGGGATGCGCTTCCGGCTCCTGGAGACCGTCGCCGAGTACGCGGGGGAGCGGCTCGACGAGGCCGGGGAGCGGGCGGCGGCCGAGCGCCGGCACCTCACGTACCACCGGGAGCTCGCCCGGCGGACCGACCCGGAGCTGCGCGGTCCCGGCCAGGTGGCCGCCGTCGCCCGCCTGGAGCTGGAGCACGACAACCTGCGCGGCGCCCTGCGGACGGCCGTCGCGCTCGGCGAGGAGCAGGAGGCGCTCTGCCTCGTCCACGCGCTCAGCTGGTTCTGGCAGCTCCGCAACCACCAGGCCGAGGCCCGCACCTGGGCCGTCGAGGCCTGCCGTCTGGGCCCCGACCCCTTCCGGGAGCCCGTCCGCCCCGCCGGACCGCTGGAGGGCCGGTGTCTGGACGTGCCGCCGCCGTGGAGCGGCGAGCGGCTGTGGGAGGCGCGGCGCGGCGGGCGGATGTACGCGCTCGCGAGCGAGGGGGGCGGCACCGAGGGCGAGACCGTCCTCGAACGGCCCGAGACCCGCGCCCGGCTCTCCGCCCTGGTCGCCGCGTACCGTCCCGGCCTCCCGCAGACCTCCCGGCAGCCGGGCACGATGTGGTACTTCGCCCGGCTCATGACCGGTGAGCTCACCGGACTCGACGAGACGCTGACGCTGGTCGTGGACGCCTGCCGCGCCCAGGGGCCCGGCTGGGACCTGGGGTTCGCGCTCCTCATGCGGGCCAAGCTGGCGGGTCACGGGACCGACGCCGGCGAGGCGCTCGTCCACTTCGAGGCCGCCGGGGACTCCTGGGGCATCGCGGAGTCCCTCGCGGCCCGGGGCGAGGTCCACGAGCGGGAGGACCGGCTCGCCGAGGCCGCCGCCGACCTCGAGCGGGCGGCCGAGGCCGCCGCCCGGGTCGGCGCCCGCTCCCAGGTGCCCGTCTTCACGGCCCGCCTCGCGGCCGTACGGCTCCGCCTCGCCCCTGAGGGCGACGCGGTGGCCGAACGGCTCCTGGTGGCGGCGGCCGACGAGAGCGGGCAGTGGGGCGCGGAGGCCGCCGGCACCGGCCGGCTCCTGCTCGCCCAGCACTACGGCCACACCGGTCGCACCCGTCTCGCCCGTGCGCAGATCGATCTGCTGGAGGAGGAGTTCGGCAAGGTCACCCCCGCGCTGTTCTGGGGCCTGGCCGGCGGGACGCGGGCGTGGCTCGACTGCCTCGACGGCGACCACGACCGGGCCCTGGAGCGGCTCGCGCGGGCCGTCGTCGACATCGAGTCCCTCGCGCACCTGGTCGCCCCGCACCTCGTCGTCGCCCAGTTCGCGACGGCGGCCTGGGCCCGGGGCGGACGCGGGCGGCCGGGCGACGCCGGGACGGGCGCGCGGCTCCTGGGGGCGTACGACGCGCACGCCGTCGCCGACACCGGCGGCGGGTTCCGGCCGTTCACGCCGAGGACCGAGGCCGCGATCCGGGCGCGCGCCGAGACCGTGCTCCGCGCGGCGACGTCCCCGGAGGCGTACACCCGCCGGTACGAGGAGGGCACGGCTCTCTCCGTCCGGGCCGCCGCCGACCTCGTCCGCGCCCCGGCGGACGACACGCCCTAGCCGAGCGACAGGCGCTCGCGCGCCTCGGCCAGGTCCTCCGGGGTCGGCGCGTCGTCCTGGGCGAGGCGGCGCCGCCAGTACCCGCTGAAGTGCACCGAGCGCCGGTCGACACCCCGCTCCTCGACGAGGTGGCGCCGCAGCCCGCGCACCGCCGAGGCCTCGCCGGCGAGCCAGACGTACGGCCGGCCGGGCGGCAGCCGGTCCGCCCGCACCGCCCCGGCCGCCGAGTCGCCGTCGCGCAGGAGGCGCATGGTCAGATCGCCCGCCGTCGGCAGCGGCTGCTCCTCGGCCGGGTCGGGGAGCTGGAGGTACGCGAGGGCCCGCTGCCCCGGCGGGAGCGCGGCGACGACGGTGGCCAGCGCGGGGAGGGCGCAGGCGTCGGCGTACAGGAGCGTCCAGTCGCCCGCGCCCGGGTCGACGGTGACCGCGAAGGCCGCCGACGGGCCGAACATGCCCAGGACGTCGCCGGGGCGCGCCGAGCGGGCCCAGCGCGTCGCGGGGCCCTCGTCCTCGGCGTCCCCGTGGAGGTGGAAGTCGACGTCGACGGTTCCGGCCGCCGGGTCGTGGGCGCGGAGGGTGTAGCTCCGCATCCACGGACGGTCGGCCTCGGGGAGCGCAGCGTAGGCCCCGTACCAGCGCATCGCGTCGTCACCGGGACCGGGCACCGGCAGTACCGGCTCCGTCCGGCCAGGACGGGGGAAGAACAGCTTCACCTGCTGGTCGGGGCCCGCGAGGGCGAAGCCGTCGAGGCCCGGGCCGCCGAGGGTGACCCGGCGCATGCGCGGGGTGACCGGGCGGACGGCGGTGACCGTCATGCGGTGCAGGGGCAGGGACGCGGATGGGCGCTGGGTCATCGGGGGCTCCTCGGTCGGCGGGTCCGGGCCCCCACCCTCCCCGGGCCGGCCGACACGCCGTCGACAGGCCGTCGACACGGGAGGTCCGCGGTCCCGGATGCGCGCGCGGGGAGCGGACACGAGAATGGCGAGTGCCGGACGCACACGTAGGAGGCGGCATGAACGCTGAGCCCGACAAGACGTCCCAGGGGGACATCCCGACGCCCGACCGGCTGCTGCACACAGGGTCGGAGGGCGAATTCACGCCGGAGGACGTGGTCCTCGCCTCCGGCCGTGACGTGAATCCGAAGAATCTCGCCTGGGCGGAACGCCGCATGGCCGAGAAGGGCCGCGCCTGCATGGACGAGCTCCTGCCCTAGGAACAAGCTGCCCGCTCACCCTCCCGCACGCCCCGGTTCGGTCGCCCGAGCCGGGGCCGCGGACGTTCCGGGCGCTCCCGAGGCTTCCGCATTTGTGGAACACGTTCTACCGTGGCCGCCGTCGCGCGTCGCACCGCACGGGGCGCGGCGGACGCCGCGCGCGGATCGCGCGGACACCGACGGACGCCCGCCACGGGAGGACGCCATGCACCTCGAGTACACGCCCGCACAGAACAGCCTGCGCGCCGAGCTGCGGGCGTACTTCGCCGGGCTGGTCCCGGACGACGTCCACACCCGGTACGCGGACCCGGCCGCCCAGAAGCGCTTCTACCGGGAGACGGTGCGGCGCCTGGGCACCGACCGCTGGCTCGGAGTGGGCTGGCCCACCGAGTACGGCGGGCGCGGGCTGACCCCCATGGAACAGTTCATCTTCTTCGACGAGGCCGCGCAGGCCGGTGTGCCGCTGCCGCTGATGGCGCTGAACACCGTGGGCCCCACGATCATGCGGTACGGCACCGACGAGCAGAAGGCGTACTTCCTGCCCCGGATCCTGTCCGGCGAGATCGACTTCGCCATCGGGTACAGCGAGCCCGACGCGGGCACCGACCTGGCGGCCCTGAAGACCCGCGCGGTGCGGGAGGGGGACGAGTACGTCGTCAACGGACAGAAGATCTGGACGACGAACGGCGACACCGCCGACTGGGTCTGGCTCGCCGTCCGCACGGACCCCGACGCCCCGCCGCACAAGGGCATCACCATGCTCCTGGTGCCGACGGGCGACCCCGGCTACTCCTGCACGATCATCAACACCCTCGCCTCGCACGACACGACCGCGAGCTACTACGACGACGTCCGCGTCCCCGTCTCCCGCCGCGTCGGCGAGGAGAACAAGGGCTGGCGGCTCATCACCAACCAGCTCAACCACGAGCGGGTCACCCTCGCGGCCCACGGCACCATGGCGATCCGCGCCCTCCACGACGTGCAGCGCTGGGCCGTCGGCACCCCGCTCTCCGACGGCCGCCGGGTCGTCGACCTCCCCTGGGTGCGGCGCGCCCTGGCCCGCACCCACGCGCGGCTCGACGCGATGAAGCTGCTCAACTGGCAGATGGTGAGCGCCGTCCAGGACGGCACCCTCACCCCCCAGGACGCCTCCGCCGTCAAGGTGTACGGCTCCGAGGCCCGGCGCGACGCGTACGCCGCCCTGATGGAGGTCGTCGGCGCGGCCGGCGCGCTGAAGGAGGGCTCGGCGGGCGCCGTCCTCCACGGCGAACTGGAACGGGGCTACCGCTCGGCCGTCATCTTCACCTTCGGCGGCGGCAACAACGAGATCCAGCGCGAGATCATCTCCTGGATCGGCCTGGGCATGCCCCGCGTCCGCCGGTAGCGGGTGGCCCCCCGGCCCCCCCGGACCGACCGGCCCCCCCGGACCCCCCGACCGGCCGGGTCAGGCGAAGGCAGCCGCGTGGTCCGCCGCCCAGGTGGCGAAGGTCCGCGCGGGTCGTCCCAGTAGCTCGGGCACCGCGGAGTCCACCCGCGCCTTCGCGCCGGCCCGCTGGCGCTCGGCGCTCCGCATCAGCGCGTCGGCGATCGCCTCGGGGTAGCGGTCCAGCAGGGCGGAGCGGGCCCGCTCCGGTCCCAGTTCCTCGAAGCGCAGCGGCCTTCCCAGAACCTCGGAGAGCACGGCGGTCTGTTCGAGCGCGGTGACCGCCGCCGGACCGGAGAGCGCGTGCACGCGGCCGCCCTTCCCGTCCCCGGTCAGGGCGTGCACCGCCACCTCGGCGATGTCGCGCGGGTCCACGCAGGCGTTGGCGGACTCCCCGTACAGCGCGCGCACGACGCCGTCGGACCGGATGGCCGACGCCCAGGACAGCGTGTTGGACATGAAGGACCGGGGGCGCAGCAGGGTCCACTCCAGTCCCGACTCCCGCAGGGTCCGCTCGTTCGCGCGCTGCCAGCGGGTGACGAGGTCGTCCGCCTCCGGATCCTCCACGGCGGCCGCCGAGAGCTTGACCAGGTGCCGTACGCCGCGGGCGCGGGCCGCGTCGATGAACCGGGCGTCGTCCTCCTCCGTCACCCGGTTGGTGACCAGGAAGGCGGCGTGGACTCCGGTGAGCGCCCGGTGGAGGCTCTCGGGGTCGGTGAAGCCGCCGCGGACGACGGTGACGTCGGGCCCCTGGAAAGTGGCGAGTTCGGGCCGCCGGGTGAGGACGCGCACGGGGTGGGCGGGGGCGAGCAGGCGCGCGACCTCCCGCCCCACCGTGCCGGTCGCTCCGGTGACAAGGATCATGTGCGTTACCGTCCGTCAGCAGGGGGGAAGGGCCGAGGAGAGCTCGGCGTGGAACACCGCGCCGTCGTCCTGGCTCCCCGTGATGGTGATGCCGGTCGTACCGGCGCCCGGCGCGCCCGGCGCGGGCAGGGCCTGGGTCCGTATCCAGCAGGGCGTGCCGAACTCCGCGTAGCGCTGGAAGCTGATGCGTCCCGAGGAGGGGACGAACGGCTCGGACGGCGTCTCCAGGGCGGCCGCCTGCCGGGCGGCTTCGAGGAGCAGCATCCCGGGCACGTGGTCCTTCTCGCCCTGGAACAGGATCGGGTGCCTGGTGTCGACGCGCAGCCGCCACGTCCGGTCCTGCGGCGTGGGGGACAGCAGGACGTCCTCCGCGCGCGACCGCCCGACGAGCGCGGCCGTCACCGGAGGCGTCCGGGGGACCTCGAAGCCCGGGACGGCACGCTCGCCCCGGATCCGCCGGTAGGCCTCCGGGCCGACGATCCGCCCCAGGAGGGTGCCCAGGGACACGACCGACCCCGCGCGGCGCACGACCGCGTCGACCCGGAGATGGGAGACGAGCCCACGGGTCCGCTTCACGTCGCGGCAGACCAGCTGCACCTCCACCTCCGCGGGCCCCTCGTCGACGCCCAGCCGGTCCATGCGGCAGGTGAAGTGCAGCTCGGACAGGAGGAAGTGGTGCCCCACCGGCACGTCGTAGCCGGCGTGCAGCACGAGCAGGGTGGCCTGGCGCATGGTCTCGGTGACGAGCAGGGGGTCGTGGCGGTGGCCGTGCACCGGAGCGAAGTAGGGGTGTGCGGCGGGCCAGCGGGCGGTGACGGAGTAGTGGTCCTCGTCCGTCCGCGTCCAGCTGAGCGGGAAGGCGTCGGTCTCCCTGGCGCGGTGCAGCTGGGCCAGTGACGCGGGAAAGGGCCCGCTGGGCGACCGGAGGCTTCCCTCGTCGATCGTCGTCGTGTTCATGAAGTCCCCCGAGGTCGCCGGTGGCGGTAGGTGAGCCGCGCCCGAACCAGAATCCAACCAGACGAATGTTCGCATGCGTCGTTCAGGTCCTCGCCGGACGACGAGGCCCTCGTGCGCGGACGGGCCGCCGCCCGCCGGCCCCTACCGGGGCTCGCCGAACCACAGGCGCAGCGCGTCGGTGAGGTCGCCCGCGTCCGAGGCCCAGGCGACGTGCCCGTCCGGGCGGACCAGCAGCGCGTCGCACGGCAGGGCGGCGTCCGGCGAGGCCACGACGGTGTTCAGCACGTGGGCCCAGCCCCGGGCCGACTCGCCGTACGCCGCGGCCCGCCCGCCGGACAGGAGGAGCAGGGGCCGGGTGCCGGACAGCAGCCCCGTGAGGTCCCGCGGCTCCGCGCCGCCGCTCACCGTCATGTTCTCCAGGAACCGCCCCTCCCACCGGGAGCCGGTGCCGGAGCGGGCCGGGTACACCGTCTCCTGGGCGCTGATCAGGTCGCCCACGTGCCTGCGGGTCTCGTCCAGCGTCAGCAGTTCGGTGACCATCGCGCGGAGCGGATCGAGTTCGGCGGCGGGGCGCATCAATGTCAACTGCACGCGCGTGTTGTCGACGACCCGCTGCGCGGCCGGCCTGCGCTCGGCGTCGTACGTGTCGAGCAGCCCCTCGCCCGCCGTGCCGCGCAGGGTGTGGGCCAGCTTCCAGCTCAGGTTGAGCGCGTCGACCACTCCGGTGCTCAGTCCCTGTCCGCCGATGGGGAAGTGCACGTGCGCGGCGTCCCCGGCCAGGAAGACGCGGTCCTCGCGGTAGTGACGCACCAGCCGGGTGAAGTCGCTGAACCGCGTCACCGAGAGGGCGTCCTCCATCGGGATGTCGTATCCGGCGATACGGGACGCCTCGTCCCGCAGGTCCCGCACCGTCGCCCGGGCGTGCCGGTCGGGGTGGGGCCCCTCGCAGTCGAGCGTGCGGACCAGGGAGTGCCCGTCGCGGACGGGCTTCGCGATGACCCAGCCCCGCTCGGTACGGCACCAGCCGCGCGGCGCCTTGTCGGGCTCGGTCAGCCGGACCAGGCCCATCATCGCCGAGACCGTCGCGGGGTGGGTGTCCTCGGTGAAGCCGGCCTCCCGGCGCACGGTGCTGCGCGCGCCGTCGGCCCCGACCAGGTACCTGGCGTGGACCGTGTGCTCGCCCCCGGGCCCCTCGGCCACCACGTCGACCCCGTCGGGCCCCTGGCGCAGCGCGGTCACCCGGTGGCCGCGCAGGACGGTCGCCCCGCGCTCCTTGGCCCGTTCCTCGAACTCCCGCTCCAGATCGGCCTGTGCCCGCTTGAGGATGGGCTCGGGCTCGGCCGCGGGGACCGTGATGGTCAGACCGGGCATGCCGGCGAAGTGGAACGGCTCGGTCACCGGAGCGTCCGAGGACCGGGGGAGCCCGAGGTAGCCGCGCCGGGTCAGCGCCTGCACGGCCCTGGCGTGGAGGGTCCCGGCCTTGGGCCGGGCGGACGTCGCGTCCTTCTCCTCCAGCACCACGACGTCGATCCCGTACGCCCCCAGCTCGGCGGCGATCAGCATGCCGACCGGCCCCCCTCCGACGACGACCGTCTCGGTGTGGGTGGTAGTGCGCATGGCAGGTTCGCTCCTCCGCCGGTGGGTGGGTGCGGCGGTCGCGGGCCGTCCCCTCGTGGTCCGGGCCGATCCGCCGGGCCCCCTCCGGGACTCCCGGTCAGCCGTGATGATCGAATCTAGTACACCTGTACGGCTGTGTACGGCGGTCACGGCAAACCGTCACCCGGCGACGCGGGCGTCCCGGCACGGCCGACCGGAAGGTCAGCGGTACTCGCAGAGGTAGGCGGTGTCCACCGCGACCTTGAGCTGGAACCTGCTGTCCCCGGGGACCTTGAACTCCTCCCCGGCGGCGAAGGTCTGCCACGCCTCGGCCCCCGGCAGCCTGACGGTCAGGGCGCCGCTGACCACGCGCATGATCTCCGGGGCGGCCGTGCCGAACTCGTACTCGCCCGGCGCCATGACGCCGATCGTCGCCGGGCCCTGCTCCTGGGCGAACCCGATCGACTTGACCGAGCCGTCGAAGTACTCGTTGACCGTAAACATGGGCATCCTCGGTGAGAACGGGCGGCGGGGCGGCCGCGGACACGGGCACCTTAGACGGGGCCGGGGCGGTGCCCCCGGCCGGTCTCACCTGCTGGATGCTCAGGCCGTCGGGCGCCCGCCGAAGGCCCAGTCGTGGACCTCGATCCCGGCATACCGGTCGGGGGTCCGCAGCACCGCAGCGGCCGCCGCCGCGTCCGGCGCGCGCACCAGGGCCGCCGTGCCCACCCAGGCGGTGCCGTCGTCGGACAGCAGCGGGCCGTAGGCGACGAGGTCCTCCCCGTCCACCGCGTCGGCCGGGGGCGTGAGGTCGACGGGCTCCCCCTCGCCGAAGCCCAGGACCAGATAGCGGTGGCCGCCCTCGCGGCCGCCGGGGAACTCCCACATCGTCCGTCCCAGCGTGTTGCGCCACCGCCTCACCAGGACGTCCCGGTAGGCACCGGCCTGGTAGTTGGGCTCGTCGAAGGCGAACGCCCGGGCCGAGGCGGCGTCGGGCAGGTCGACGATGTGCACGCTCCCGGTGCAGGTCTCGCCCGCCGGGTCGAAGGTCGGCCCCCGGGCGATCAGCCGGTCCGCGAAGCCGTCCATGTACGCCCAGTGCGCCTCGACGAGGGCCTGTCGCAGCGGCATCGAGCCGGGCCGGTCACGGTGGTAGCAGAGGAATTCCATGGGGGTCAGGATGTGGTGCGGGAGCGATCATGTCGAGGGGATATCGCCGCACGTCACGGCGGTACGGGGGTGGCGGCGGAACTCCGGGCGGACACCCCGCGCCGCGCGCCCGCCCCGGCGGGGCTCCGTGCCGTGGAAGCGCCACCTCCCGACCAGGTCCGCGGAGGGGTGAGGGAAGCGGACTCCTCCCGACCGGGTCCGCCCGGGCGGTTCCCGGCGTAGCCTGAGCGCCATGACGCAGGACGCCGACCCCGGGCTCTTCGGTCCCGGCTCCGTGACGTGGCAGATGCACAGCGACCCGGTGATGTGGATCGCCGGGGTCCGGGCCCTCTGGCTCCAGGCCCTCCACCCCGTAGCCGTCCGGGGCGTCATGATCAACAGCGGGTTCCGGGAGGACCCCTGGGGCCGGCTCATGCGGACCGCGGACTTCGTGGGCACCCTGAGCTACGGGACCACCGGGGCCGCCGAGACGGCGGGCGCCCGGGTCCGGCGGATCCACCGGCTGCTCGGCGTCGACGACCCCGAACTGCTGCTCTGGGTCCACTGCGCCGAGACCGACTCCTACCTCTCCGTCGCCCGCCGCTCCGGCCTCCCGCTCACCGACGCCCAGGCCGACCGGTACGTCGACGAGCACCGCACCTCGGCCCGGCTCGTCGGCCTCGACCCCGACACCGTCCCCGGGACCACCGCCGAACTCGCCGCCTACTTCGACGCCGTCCGTCCCGGACTCGCCGCCGGACCCGACGCCCGCACCGTCGAGGACTTCCTGCGCCGCCCGCCCGTCAGACCCGCCCTCGTCCCGGCGCGCGAGGTGATCTGGCGGCGCGTCACCGCGCTCGCGTACGACACCCTGCCCCCCTACGCCCACGCGCTCTACGGGCGCCCCGCCCCACCGCCCGGGACCGTCACCCGCCGGCTCGTCGCGACCGCCAACCTGCTGCGCGGCGTCCCGGCGGGACTGCGCTGGCGGCTCCCGCCCGGGCACATCCCGCGCGCCGTGGAGCGGCTCGGCCCGGACGCCCGGCCCGACCCTTATGCGTACCCCGCCCCGTATGCACTGTCCGACCCGGCGGCCATACTGGAGGAGCCGAGAAGGCAGTACGGAATCGACGGGGGCGGCAGCACGCGATGGGGGACTCCAGACTGATCCAGGGCCGGTACCGCCTGCACGAGGTGATCGGTCGCGGCGGTATGGGCGAGGTGTGGCGCGCCACCGACGAGGCGCTCGGGCGCGGCGTCGCCGTGAAGTGCCTCAAGCCGCTCGGACCGCAGCAGGACCCGCAGGTCCTCACCGTGGTGCGCGAGCGGTTCCGCCGCGAGGCCCGGGTGGCGGCGGCGCTCCAGCACCGGGGCATCACCGTCGTGCACGACTTCGGCGAGTACGACGGCGTGCTGTTCCTCGTCATGGAGCTGCTGGAGGGGCGCAACCTCAGCCAGCTCCTCGTCGCCAACGACCAGCACCCACTGCCCGTCCAGGACGTCGTCGAGATCGCCGACCAGGTCGCCGACGCCCTGGCCTACACGCACCGCCAGGGCATCGTGCACCGGGACCTCAAGCCCGCGAACATCGTGCGGCTGGCGGACGGCACGGTGAAGATCTGCGACTTCGGGATAGCGCGGCTCGGCGCCGACATGGGCTTCACCTCCAAGCTCACCGGCACCGGCATCGCCATGGGCACGCCCCACTACATGTCCCCCGAGCAGATCGGCGGCGGCGAGATCGACCACCGCAGCGACCTCTACTCGCTGGGGTGCGTGCTGTACGAACTGGCCACCGGCGCTCCGCCCTTCGACCTCGGCGACTCCTGGGCCATCCTCATCGGCCACCGGGACACCGTGCCGAGCCCGCCGCGCGCGCACCGCGCCGAGCTGCCCGACTACTTCGACCGGATCGTCGTCGACCTGCTCGCCAAGGTCCCCGAGGAGCGGCCCGCCGACGCGGGCGACCTGCGCCGCCGGATCGTCTCGGGACGCTTCGGCCCGGCGCCGTTCCCCCCGCCCCCGCACGCGCCCCCGGCCCTTCCGATGACCGTCGCCCTGCCCGTCCCCGCGGCCGAGGAGCCGGCCCCCGCGCCCGGGTGGGTCCTGGGGATCACCGGCGGACACCGCCCGGCGGCCGTCTCCGGGCCCCGCCCCGCCCCCCACGACCCGGCCGCGGCGGTCCTCACCACGGAGTGGACCACCTCGGCACCCGGGAGCGCCCCGGCGCCCGCCCCCGCGCCCCCGGCGGAGCTGGTCGCCGTGCTCGCCGGACGGTTCCGCGCGGGGATGGGACTCGGCAGGCTCGGCCGCTGGGACGAGGCCGAGTCCGTGCACCGGTCCGTCGCCCGGGACCGGGCGCGCGTCCTCGGCGAGGACCACGCCGACACGCTGACCAGCCGCTACGAGGTCGGCTTCGCCCTCGCCCGGCTCGACCGCGCCGCCGACGCCCTGCGGGTCTTCGGCGAGGTCGCCGAGGCCCGTGCCCGCGTGCTGGGCGAGGACCACCCCGACACCCTGGCGGCCCGTCAGGAGCGGGCCTACGCCCTGGGCCGGCTCGGCCGGCACCCGGAGGCGTACGAGGTGTACGCCGACGTCCTCGCCGCCCGGGAGCGCACCGTCGGACCCGACCACCCCGACACCCTGCGCTGCCGGCACAACCTCGCGTTCACCCTGGGCCGCCTCGGGCGCCTGGAGGAGTCGTACCGCACGGCGGACGAAGTCGCCCGGGCCCGGGCCCGGCTGCTCGGCGAGGACCATCCGGACACCCTGACCACGCGCCACGAGGTCGCCTTCACCCTGACCCGGCTCGGCCGGGGGGAGGAGGCCCTCGTCCAGTACCGCGCGGTCGCCGACGGACGCGCGGCCGCCCTCGGCCCCGAGCACCCGGACACCCTCGCCGCCCGCTACGAGACCGGGGTCTGCCTCGGCCGCATCGGCCAGGCCGCGGACGCCCTCGATCTCTGCCGCGAACTCGTCGCCGCCCGCACCCGCGCCCAGGGCCCCGACGGCCCGGAGACGCTCCGCGCCCGCCAGGCCCTCGCCGTCAACCTGGGGCGCCTCGGGCGCTGGACCGAGGCGCTCGCCGAGTCCGAGGGCGTCCACGCCGACCGCGCGCGGGTGCTGGGCGCGGACCATCCGGACACGCTCCTCAGCCGGTGGGAGACGGCCGTCGCCCTGGGACGGCTCGACCGCTGGGAGGAGGCGCTGGAGTGCCACCGGGCGATCGCCGCGGCCCGCACCCGGCTCCTCGGCCCCGCGCACCCCGACACCCTCGCCGCGCTCGACGACGAGGCCGAGAGCCTGGAGCGCCTCGGCCGCCACACCGAGGCGGCCGCCCTCCTCCTGCGAGCGGCCACCGCACCGGAGGCGTGACGGCCGCACGGGTGCGGTGGCCGGCACCGGTGCGATGACCGGCGCACGGGTGCGGTGGCCGCCCAGGCCCGGCCGGCCCGACCCAGGCCAGGGGGGCCCGGCTCAGGCTCGGGCGGCCGGACCCAGGCCAGGCCGACCCGGCCCAGGCTCGGGCGGCCCGGCCCCGCCCGGCCCCGGCGGCCCCGCCCCGTCCCGCCCCCGGCTCCGGTCAGCCTCGCGGCGCGAGCTCCTTCGGGCCGTAGGGGGCCGCCTCCGCACCGGTGGCCAGCGCCCAGTAGCGGTCGCCGAAGGACCAGTGCCACCACTCGGTCGGGTAGTTCACAAGTCCCGCCGCCGTGAGCACCGAGCCGAGCAGCTCCCGGCGGGCGCGGGCCTCGCGTCCGATGCCGTCGGCGTGGGTGAAGCAGGCACCGCCGCTCTCCTCCGGGGACGCGTTCATCCGCGTCCCCAGGTCCAGTTCCCGCCCGTCGGCCCCGGCCAGGGTGAGGTCCACGGCCGCGCCGGCGCTGTGCGGGGCGATCTCGGGCGGCGACACGTAACGGCTCGCCGCCGCGCGGATCCGCTCCCCGGACCACTCGGGGTGGAGGGCGCGCAGCTCGTCCGCGTACTCCTCGAAGTACGCCCGCTGGAGCGACGGGGGACGGTACCCCTCGACGAACAGCAGCCGCAGCCCGTCCGGCAGCAGTGCCTGGGCCGCGAGGAGCCGCTCGACGACCCCCTCCCGCAGATGCGCGAACGCGTCGGCGGGGTCCCGCTTGCGCGGGTCGACGAGCAGCGGGCCGGCCTCGCGGACGTCCACCAGGCGCTCGCCGCACTCCGACACGGGTATCGCGGCCACGCGGGGATCCGACATCAGAACGATCTCAGTCATCCCGTGATCATGGCGCACGACGGCGGGGTTCCCCCGGGGCGCGGGCGCGTGTGAGCATGAGCCATGACCGCCCCCCACACCTCCGCGGGATCCCGTTCCTACGACGCCGTCATCGTCGGAGGCGGGCACAACGGGCTCGTCGCCGCCGCCTATCTGGCCCGCGCCGGACGCTCCGTGCTCGTCCTGGAGCGGCTCGGCTCCACCGGCGGAGCGGCCGTGTCGACGCGGCCGTTCGCCGGGGTCGACGCCCGGCTCTCCCGGTACTCGTACCTGGTCTCGCTGCTCCCCGGGAAGATCGTGCGGGAGCTCGGGCTGCGGTTCGCGGTGCGGAAGCGGTCGATCTCCTCGTACACCCCGAAGGGAGACGGCGGTCTCCTCGTCGGCGGCGGGCCCGACCGCACCCGGGCCTCCTTCGCCGCGCTCACCGGATCGGACCGCGAGTACGAGGCCTGGCAGGGCTTCTACGCCCGCACCGGTGAGGCCGCCCGCCGGATCTTCCCCACCCTCACCGAGCCCCTCCCCAGCCGCGCCGCGCTCCGCGCCCGCGTCGACGACGCCGACACGTGGCGGATGCTCTTCGAGGAGCCCCTGGGCGTCACCGTCGAGAAGACCTTCGCCGACGACCTGGTCCGGGGCGTGGTCCTCACCGACGCCCTCATCGGCACCTTCGCCGACGCCCACGACCCCACGCTCCTCCAGAACCGCTGCTTCCTCTACCACGTCATCGGCGGCGGCACCGGCGACTGGGACGTGCCCGTCGGTGGCATGGGCGCCCTCACCGACGCCCTCGCCGACGCCGCCCGGACCGCCGGGGCCCGCATCCTGACCGGGCACGAGGTCACCCGGATCGAGACCGACGGCCAGCGCGCGGAGGTCGGCTACCGGACCGACGCGGGCGAGGGCACCGTCGAGGCGGGCCGGGTCCTGGTCAACGCCTCCCCGCGGGAACTCGCCGCGCTCCTCGGCGAGACGCCCCCGCCCGCCCCGGAGGGCGCCCAGCTCAAGGTCAACATGCTGCTGACCCGGCTGCCGCGCCTCCGCGACCGCTCCGTCGACCCGCGCGAGGCCTTCGCCGGCACCTTCCACATCGCCGAGGGGTACGGGCAGCTGGCCACCGCCCATGCCGAGGCCGCCGCGGGCCGCCTGCCCAGCGCTCCGCCGTCCGAGATCTACTGCCACTCGCTGACCGACCCGACGATCCTCGGCCCGGAGGCGGCCGCCGCGGGCCACCAGACGCTCACCCTCTTCGGGCTGCACACCCCCGCCCGGCTCTTCGCCGCCGACAACGAGGGCACGCGCGCGGAACTCCTCGCGGCGACCCTCGCTCAGCTCGACGCCCACCTGGACGAGCCGATCGCCGACTGCCTCGCCCTCGACGCGGAGGGCCGGCCCTGCATCGAGGCGAAGACCCCGCTCGACCTCGAACGCGACCTGCGGCTGCCCGGCGGCCACATCTTCCACCGCGACCTCTCCTTCCCCCACGAGCAGGAGGGCACCGGCCGCTGGGGCGTCGAGACCCGCCACGCCAACGTGCTGCTGTGCGGAGCGGGCGCGGTGCGGGGCGGCGGAGTCAGCGGCATCCCCGGCCACAACGCGGCGATGGCGGTGCTGGGGCGGTAGGGCCCCCTCCGAGGGGGCGCACATCCGTTCGGCCCCGTTGGCGTCGCCCCCTCCCCGACAGGGGTGTGAAGCTGATCTGCGAGCGCGCTTAAGAAATCCTCGATGGACCGCGGGCCTCCCGTACGGAAGATTCTCTTCCAGGGATCTTGGGCGCGCAGCCGTGCCCGCACCCCCACATCACAGGACACGCACGTCGGGAGCCGTTGCATTGAAGGCGCTGGTCAAGCTGAAGGCGGAGCCGGGACTCTGGCTCACGGACGTGCCCGAGCCGGAGACAGGTCCCGGAGACGTCCTCATCAAGGTCAAGCGGACCGGAATCTGCGGGACCGACCTGCACATCCGCTCCTGGGACGGCTGGGCGCAGAAGACGATCGCCACACCGCTGACGCTCGGCCACGAGTTCGTCGGCGAGGTCGTCTCGGTCGGCCGTGACGTCGCCGACATCGAGGTCGGCGACCTGGTCAGCGGCGAGGGCCACCTCGTCTGCGGCAAGTGCCGCAACTGCCTGGCCGGCCGCCGCCACCTCTGCCGGGCCACCGTCGGCCTCGGGGTCGGCCGGAACGGCGCCTTCGCCGAGTACGTCGCGCTGCCCGCCTCCAACGTGTGGGTGCACCGCGTCCCCGTCGACCTGGACGTCGCCGCGATCTTCGACCCCTTCGGCAACGCCGTGCACACGGCCCTGTCCTTCCCGCTCGTCGGCGAGGACGTCCTCGTCACCGGCGCGGGGCCCATCGGCATCATGGCCGCCGCCGTCGCCAAGCACGCCGGCGCCCGCAACGTCATGATCACCGACGTCAGCGAGGAGCGCCTCGCCCTGGCGCGCAAGACGGGCGTCTCGCTCGCCCTCAACGTCGCCGAGCACACCATCGCCGACGGCCAGCGCACCCTCGGGCTCAAGGAGGGCTTCGACGTCGGCCTGGAGATGTCCGGCAACCCGCACGCGACGCGCGACATGATCGCCAACATGACCCACGGCGGCAAGATCGCCATGCTCGGCCTGCCCGCCGAGGACTTCGCCGTCGACTGGGCGAAGGTCGTCACCTCCATGATCACGATCAAGGGCATCTACGGCCGCGAGATGTTCGAGACCTGGTACGCGATGTCGGTCCTCCTGGAGGGCGGCCTCGACCTGAACCCGGTCATCACCGGCCGCTACGACTACCGCGACTTCGACGCGGCCTTCGACGACGCGGCCTCCGGCAAGAGCGGCAAGATCATCCTCGACTGGACCACGGGAGCCTGACCCATGTTCGATTCCGTACGCGACTCCGTCCGCGCCACCCTCGAAGAGATCGAGCAGGCCGGACTGCACAAGCCCGAGCGGGTCATCGGCACCCCCCAGTCCGCGACCGTCGAGGTCACCGCGGGCGGCCGCCCCGGCGAGGTGCTCAACTTCTGCGCCAACAACTACCTGGGCCTCGCCGACCACCCCGAGGTCGTCGCCGCCGCCCACGCGGCGCTCGACCGCTGGGGCTACGGCATGGCCTCCGTCCGCTTCATCTGCGGCACGCAGGAGGTCCACAAGGAGCTGGAGGCCCGGATCTCCACCTTCCTGGGCCAGGAGGACACGATCCTCTACTCCTCCTGCTTCGACGCGAACGGCGGCGTCTTCGAGACGATCCTCGGCCCCGAGGACGCCGTCATCTCCGACGCCCTCAACCACGCCTCGATCATCGACGGCATCCGCCTCTCCAAGGCCCGCCGCCTCCGCTACGCCAACCGCGACATGGCCGACCTGGAGCAGCGGCTCAAGGAGGCCGCGGACGCCGGCGCCCGGCGCAAGCTGATCGTCACCGACGGCGTCTTCTCCATGGACGGCTACGTCGCCCCGCTCGACGAGATCTGCGACCTGGCCGAGCGCTACGACGCCATGGTCATGGTCGACGACTCGCACGCGGTCGGCTTCGTCGGCCCCGGCGGCCGCGGCACCCCCGAGCTGCACGGCGTCATGGACCGCGTCGACATCATCACCGGCACCCTCGGCAAGGCCCTGGGCGGCGCCTCCGGCGGCTACGTCGCGGCCCGCGCCGAGATCGTCGCCCTGCTGCGCCAGCGCTCCCGCCCGTACCTCTTCTCCAACACCCTCGCCCCGGTCATCGCCGCCGCCTCCCTGAAGGTCCTCGACCTGCTGGAGTCCGCCGGCGACCTGCGCGAGCGCCTGAACGCCAACACGGCGCTGTTCCGCTCCCGGATGACCGAGGAGGGCTTCGACATCCTCCCCGGCGACCACGCCATCGCCCCGGTCATGATCGGCGACGCCGCCGAGGCCGGCCGGATGGCCGAGCTGCTCCTGGAGCGCGGGGTGTACGTGATCGGCTTCTCGTACCCCGTCGTCCCGCAGGGCCAGGCCCGCATCCGCGTCCAGCTCTCCGCCGCCCACGCGACGGAGGACGTGAACCGCGCCGTGGACGCCTTCGTGGACGCCCGCGCCGCCCTCCGCGGCTGACCCCTCTCCCACCGTCCTGACCTGCGGATCCGTTCCGGGTCCGCGGGCTGAGACACTGGGGGCATGATCGAGGCGCGGCGGTTGCACATCCTCCGTGCGGTGGCCGACCACCGCACGGTCACGGCGGCGGCCGCCGCGCTCTATCTGACCCCCTCCGCCGTCTCCCAGCAGCTCGCCGCCCTGGAGCAGGAGACCGGTCACCGGCTGGTGGACCGCAGCGCGCGCGGCGCGCGCCTCACCCCGGCCGGGGAGATCCTGCTCAGCCACGCCAACGCGGTCCTGGCCCAGCTGGAGCGCGCCGAGGCCGAGCTCGCCGCCTACGACTCCGGGGACGCCGGTACGGTCACGGTGGCCGCGTTCGCCACCGGCATCGGGCTGGTGGTGGCCCCCGCCCTCACGGCCCTCGCCCGCACCGCGCCCGGCATCCGGGTCCGGGTCCGGGACGCGGAGGGCGACGAGAGCCTGCTCATGGTCCTGGACCGGCAGGTGGACGTGGCCGTGGCGGTCGAGTACCGGGGAGCCCCGGGCGAGGACGACCCCCGGCTCACCCGCGTCCCGCTCTACGCCGAGCCGTTCGACGCGGTGCTGCCGCCCGGTCACCCGCTGGCCGCCGGCGAGCGGGTCGCGCTCGGCGACCTCGCGAAGGACGCCTGGATCGGCCAGTCCGCCGGGAACCCCTGCCACGATGTGACCGTCCTCGCCTGCGAGCACGCCGGCTTCACCTTCGACCCGGAGCACTCCTCCGACGACTTCCGCGCCGTCGTCGCCCTCGCCTCGGCCTCCGCCGGTGTGGCGCTCGTGCCGCGCTCGGCCCTGCGCGGCATGGAGCTCGGCGGGGTGGAGGTCCGCCCGATCGAGGGCGTCGTCCCGACCCGCAGGGTCTTCGCCGCCGTCCGCCGGGGCGCGGAGGACCACCCCCTGATCCGTCCCGTCCTCGGGGCGCTCGGCGACGCGGCCGGACCGAGGGCCTGACGGCCGAGTTCCGGACGATCAACCTCCTTTTCAGGTGGTTCGTTCTCGAACATGTTTCGGATCGTCGCAGGTGAGAGCGTCGTACAGGCTTGTACGACCTTCGCGAGGCGGTCTCCGAAGTGCCGCCCCGAGGAGGCCCGCACCCCTTCCCAGCTTCCCGAACGACCAATCGGTCGGGTCTGGTGCGCGGTGACGGCCGGAAAGTGCGGACAGATGTGCGATCACTCTGCGCGTCGACAAGACTCCTGTCCGCAGCCGATCGGCTCGCACCTCCTGAAACCACGCGAAGGGACACCCCCGTGCGTCACGTCCGTACCCTCGGAGCCACCGCGCTCGCCACCGCCGCAGGCCTCGCCCTCATCGGCTCGGCCCTCACCGGCACCGCCGAGGCGGCCCCCGAAGGTCTCTACTCGCCCTCGGCGCTCGTCCTCACCCTCGGGCAGGGGGACGCTCCCGGGACGGCCCACATCGTCCGCGCCGTCACCCTGAGCTGCGCCCCCACCCCGGGCGGCACGCACCCGAGCCCCAAGGCCGCGTGCGCCGAACTGGCCGCGAGCGGCGGCGACCTGGGCGCCCTGACGGTCCGCTCGGGCGACCGGCCCTGTACGCGCGAGTGGGCGCCGGTGACGATCACCGGCGACGGAGTCTGGCAGGGGCGGCGGATCTCCTGGTCGGAGACGTACGCCAACACCTGCGTGCAGCACGCCCGCACGGCCTCGGTGGCGGCCCTCGCCTTCTGACGGCCCGCGGGCGCCCTGGGCCGTGCCGTCCCCCGGCGGCCCGGCCCCCGCGAAGGACGGCCGGTGCCTCCCCCGGGCACCGGCCGTCCCCCACGCCGCGACCGCCGACCGGCGGCCGGCCGGCCGTGTCGCGACCGCCTACCAGAGGGTCGTGAACCCGAGGCGGAGCTTCTCCCGGTCGGTCCGCACCGCGAGGGAGCCCGCCTTCACCTCGGCCGCCTCGGCGTCGGTCAGCGCGGTGTCGAAGAGGCGCACGTCGTCCAGGGCGCCGCGGAAGAGCTGCGCCACCCCCGGCGGCTGGTTGGGGAAGTCGGGCCGGGCGCCGATGTGGAGGTTGAACTCGCCCGCCGGGGTGAGGCTGCGCTGCGCCGCCGAGTTCCCCGCCGGCAGGGTCGCGGTTGCCGCGGGCCCCCCGTCCACGGCGAGGCGGAGGGTGAGGCCCTGGCGGGTGAACACCACGTGGTGCCAGGCGCCGTCGTCGTACGAGGACGGGAGCGTCACCTCGGTGGTGCCGAGGTCCGTGCCGGCGGTGGCGCGCAGGACGCCGCCCGTCCCGGGTTCGGCCCGGACGGAGAAGTGCCGGCCCGTCATGCCGTACGCCCAGACGATCGGCAGCGTGCCCGTCGTGGCCGAGTGCCGGAACCAGGCCGTGACCGTGAAGTCCTTGTCCTCGACCCGCAGGGTCGGCGAGCAGACGAGGCGCAGGTAATCGTCCTGGCCGTCGAACTCCATGGCGGATCCGCCGAGGCGCGTGCCCAGCTGCGCGCCGCCGTGGACGACGGCGTGGTTCCCGGTCTCGCCGGGAGCCTTGACGCGGGTGTCGGAGGTGCGCGGGCGGCGCAGCTCCGTCTCGGCGGTCCGCATGGCCTGCTCGGTGAAGGCGGCGAAGACGACGTTCCCGTGCGGGATGTTGCCGGCCGTCTCGTACACGATGCCGACGGAACCGTTCGGCAGCACCGTCAGATCGGAGTAGCCGGTGCGGGCCGCCGAGACCAGGGTGCCGACGGTCTTCCAGGTCTTCCCCTCGTCGTACGAGGAGCGCACGGCCAGTTCGCGCCGGTCCTCCAGGGCGCTCGCGCCGAGGCGCGCGGCCCCCGAGTACAGCAGCCGGTCGGGCTGTCCGTCCTGGTCCCGGGCGTGCAGCCGCAGCAGCGAGCCGAACACCGGGGAGGTGTCCAGGTTGGCCACCGGGGAGAAGGCGGCGGCGAAGGTGCCGCCGCCGTCGGCGCTGACGGCCTCCAGCCGGTGCTCGTTGGTCAGGCAGTGCGTGGGCGCCGAGTTGCGGGCGTTGACGTAGACGCTTCCGTCGACGGTCTCGGCGAGCGTCAGCTCCGCCGGGTACGCCCCGGTCTTGGCGGCCTCCGAGGTGGCGCCGAGCGACCAGGTGAGACCGCCGTCGTCGCTGAGGTACAGCTGCCCGCCGGCGGTGGTGTCACCGCCGGCCGTGTGGTCGCCGGGGACGATCAGGCGCCCCCGGTGCGGCCCGCGCGCGAGCTGGATGCCGTGGCCCGGGCCGGTGGAGACCCAGCCCCAGCCCGCGGCCTTCAACTGGGGCTGCGGCACGCTCGCGGACCAGGTCGCGCCGCCGTCCGTGCTGTGGACGGCGTGCATGGTGCGCGCGTATCCGCTGCGGCTGGGCTTGGCCGGGTCGCGGTTCCAGTCGCTGCTGGAGTACAGGAGCGTGATCCGCCCGGTGACCGCGTCCACGACGGGCGCGGGGTTGCCGTGGGCGAGCTCGTCGGAGCCGCCGACGACGACCTGGAGGGGCTGCCAGGTCGCGCCCCCGTCGAGGGACCTGCGCAGGACGATGTCGTTGTCGCCGACGTCGTGGCAGCCGGTCGAGTCGAGCCGGGTGCGGCCCTCGGCGAAGGCGAGGAGGACGCCGGTCCCGGTGGTGACGACGGCGGGTATGCGGGTGCAGTAGTAGGCGTCGCGTGCCTTGAACGGCGTGGTGGACACCTGCTTGGCGACTTCGGTCGCGGCCGTCGTCGGCGCCGCGGCGGTCGCCCGCGGCGTGACCGCGAGGACGAGCGCGGCCAGGACCGCGAGGGAGAGCGCGCCGCACCAGGCGGACGGCGCGAAGCGGCGAGCGCCCGGTGGACGGGGCTCGGACAGGAACAGCATGAAGGGACACCTCGTACGGGACGGGAAGCGGAGGCGACGGACGGGAGGGCGGCAGGGCCGGGAAGCGGTGGTGCCGCGTTCGCCGGCGGGCCGGTTGCGGCGACCCCCGCGCCGGTGGAAGGCACCGCGCGCGGGCGACGCGACGGACGCTCGCCTCGGCGTTCCGTCCCGTCCCCCCGGTGAGATCTCCCGGCGGGGACGCTACCTCATGTGATCATCTCCGTGCGGCCTCCGCCGACGGTTCGTCAGCTCGCGGGGTCAATCGGCGCTCCTGGACCAGCCGTTCGCCTCGATCCGTGCGCCGTCCGCCGGGCGTGCCTCGTCGAAGACCGGTCGCCCGGCGCCGTCGAGGAGCCGCAGCCCGTCCACGTACACGCCCCGGCCCACGTACCGCTGCTCCGTGGAGTACCGCCAGCGCAGCAGGGTGTGCGCCGGGGGCAGTGCCGCGGAGACGGAGTGCCAGACGCGTCCGGACCAGCCGCCCGCCGTGCCCGCCGGGTGCGCGGTGCGGCCGTCGGTGGTGAAGGGGGCCGGTCGCCAGGTCGTGCCGCCGTCGGCCGAGGCCTCCAGGGCGACCGGGTCGGAGCCCGGGACGGTGTCCCACCACAGGGCGCACTCCAGGCGCGCGGCGCCCGGCACATGAGGGAGCGTCAGGGTGGCGGTGGCGGCGCTCGCCATGCCGGAGAACCAGGACGCGCGGCCCCGGGCCGGACGTACGGGCACGGCCCTCGCCAGCCGGTCCGCGAGGGCGACGCGCGGCGCGGAGCCGGAGCGCCAGGACCGCACGGGGTGCACGGAGTTGCCGAGCACCACGAGGAACGTGTCGGTCGTCGGGTCGAGCACCAGGCTGGTTCCGGTGAAGCCGGTGTGGCCGGCCGTGCGCGGGGTGGCCATGGCGCCCATGTACCAGTGCTGGTGGAGCTCGAAGCCGAGGCCGTGCGCGTGCCCGGGGAAGGCCGTGTTGAAGTCGGTGAACATCAGCTCCACCGAGGCGGGGGAGAGGATGCGGGCGCGGCCGTAGGCGCCGCCGTTGAGCAGGGCGCGGGCCAGGATCGCGAGGTCCCAGGCGCGGGAGAAGACCCCGGCGTGGCCCGCGACCCCGCCGAGCGCGTGGGCGTTCTCGTCGTGGACCTCTCCCCACACCATGCCCCGGTCGAGCCCCGACCAGGGGGGCCGGGCGTCCTCGGTGGCGGCGATCTCCGGCCGCCACGAGCGCGGCGGATTGAAGCGCGTGCGGCGCATCCCGAGCGGAGCGGTGATCTCGTCGTGGAGCAGGGTGTCGAGGCCGCGACCGGTGACCGCCTCCAGGATCAGCTGGAGCGAGATCAGGTTCAGGTCGGAGTAGAGGTACGCGGACCCCGGCGGGTGCGGCAGGGTCTCGGCCCACAGCAGCCGCAGCCTCCCCTCGCGCGTCGGCTCCCGGTGCAGCGGGAGCCAGGACCGGAATCCCGAGGTGTGGGTGAGCAGTTGGCGCACGGTGACGTCCTGCTTCCCCCCGCCGCCGAACTCCGGCAGGTAGGCGGTGACCTTCGCCTCCAGCTCCAGCGCCCCGCGCTCGATCTGCTGCACCGCCAGGATCGAGGTGAACAGCTTGGAGACCGACGCCAGGTCGAAGACCGTCCCCTCGGTCATGGGCAGCTGCCGGTCCGGTGGCAGCTCGACCCCGGTGTCGGTGGTCTCGTCGTAGGCCGCGTACCGCACGGCCGAGCCGATGGCCCGGTGCAGGGCGACCGTCCCGCCCCGCCCGGCGAGGAGGACGGCGCCCGCGTACCAGGGGTGCGCGGGGGAGGGGGCGAGGAAGCGTTCCGCCTCCGTGACCAGGGCTTCCAGGTGCGGGGCGAGCAGCCCGGCCCGCTCCGCCGGGCCGTGCCGCAGGGTGGTCCGCCGCGCGGCCGGCGCGCCCGGGGGGAGGCCGCCGGGGCCCGCCGCCGCGCCCGCGAGGCCGCCGGACCCCGCGCCCCGCTCCGGGGACGCCGCCGCCCCCGGCACCGCACCGCTCATGAGTGCCCCTCCGAGGGCCAGTGCGCCGCCGCCGAACGCGCGACGGCTCGGCCCTCCGTGCCGTTCCGTGTCGTCTGCCATGCCCAGCCTCTCCCACCGGGGCGGCGGCGGAACGCCGACGTGCCGCCCCAAAGAATCTGACGATGCATCAGAAAAGGTCTTCCCTCCGTCGGGCCGCTGCGGCATCCTGCCGCCCATGGAGACGGAGCTGAGTCGCACCCTGGGGATCGAGCACGCCATCTTCGGCTTCACCCCCTTCCCGGCGGTGGCCGCCGCCCTCACCCGAGCAGGCGGGTTCGGCGTCCTCGGCGCGGTCCGCTACACCGCGCCCGACGACCTCGCCCGGGACCTCGACTGGATGCAGGAGCACACCGACGGCCTGCCCTACGGACTCGACGTGGTGATGCCCGCGAAGAAGGCCGTCGAGGGCGTCACCGAGGCCGAGATCGAGGCCATGATCCCCGAGGAGCACCGCGCGTTCGTCCACGCCACCCTCGCCCGGCACGGAGTCCCCGAACTGGCCGAGGGCGAGGCCTCCGGCTGGCGGATCACGGGCTGGATGGAGCAGGTCGCCCGCAGCCAGCTCGACGTGGCCTTCGACTACCCGATCAGACTCCTGGCCAACGCCCTCGGCTCACCCCCGCCCGACGTCGTCGCCCGCGCCCACGCGCACGGCGTGCTCGTCGCCGCCCTCGCGGGCAGCGCCCGGCACGCCCGGCACCACGCCGACGCCGGCATCGACGTTGTCGTCGCCCAGGGGTACGAGGCGGGCGGCCACACCGGCGAGATCGCCTCCATGGTCCTCACCCCCGAGGTCGTCGAAGCCGTCTCCCCCCTGCCGGTGCTCGCCGCCGGCGGCATCGGCAGCGGCGAACAGATCGCCGCCGGACTCGCCCTCGGAGCGCAGGGCGTCTGGCTCGGCTCCCTCTGGCTCACCACCACCGAGGCCGAACTGCACTCCCGCGCCCTCACCGCCAAGCTCCTCACCGCCGGCTCCGGCGACACGGTCCGCTCCCGCGCCCTGACCGGCAAACCCGCCCGCCAGCTCCGCACCGCGTGGACCGACGCCTGGGACGACCCGGCCGGACCCGGCCCGCTCCCCATGCCGCTCCAGGGGCTCCTGGTCGCCGAGGCGGTCTCCCGCATCCAGCGCCACGAGGTCGAACCGCTCCTCGGCACCCCCGTCGGGCAGATCGTCGGCCGGATGAACTCCGAGCGCAGCGTCCAGCAGGTCGTGGACGAGCTCACCCGCGGCTTCGAGAAGGCCGTCGACCGCATCAACCGCATCGCCGGACGGAGCACCCCGTGACTCAAGGCCCCACCGGATTCTGGGCCCAGGCCGCCGCCGACCCCGCCCGCACGGTCCTCGTCGCACCCGACGGCGAGGAGTGGAGCGCCGGGCGGCTGCACGCCGAGGCGAACCGTCTCGTGCACGGGCTGCGCGCCGCCGGACTCGAACGCGGCGACGCGTTCGCCGTCGTCCTGCCCAACGGTCCCGAGTTCTTCACCGCCCATCTCGCCGCCACCCAGGCCGGCTTCTACCTCGTCCCGGTCAACCACCACTTCGTCGGCCCCGAGATCGCCTGGATCGTCGCCGACTCCGGCGCCAAGGTCCTCGTCGCCCACGAGCGGTTCGCCGAGGCCGTGACCCTCGCCGCCGACGAGGCCGGCCTCGCCCCCACCCACCGGTACGCCGTCGGCACGGTCCCCGGCTTCCGCCCGTACGCCGAACTGCTCGACGGTCAGGACGGGGCGGCCCCCGCCGACCGCACCCTCGGCTGGGTCATGAACTACACCTCGGGCACCACCGGCCGGCCCCGGGGCATCCGCCGCCCGCTCCCCGGACGGCTCCCCGAGGAGACCCATCTCGGCGGCTTCCTCGGCATCTTCGGCATCCGGCCGGACGACGGGAACGTCCACCTGGTCTGCTCGCCGCTCTACCACACGGCCGTGCTCCAGTTCGCCGCCGCCGCCCTGCACCTCGGGCATCCCCTGGTCCTGATGGACCGGTGGACCCCCGAGGAGATGCTGCGGCTGATCGACCGCTACGACTGCACCCACACGCACATGGTCCCCACCCAGTTCCACCGGCTGCTCGCCCTCCCCGCGGGAGTGCGCGAGCGGTACGACGTCTCCTCCATGCGCCACGCCATCCACGGCGCCGCGCCCTGCCCCGAGCACGTCAAGCGGGCGATGATCGACTGGTGGGGGCGGTGCGTCGAGGAGTACTACGCAGCGAGCGAGGGCGGCGGCGCCTTCGCCACCGCCGAGGAGTGGCTCAAGCGGCCGGGGACGGTCGGCAGGGCCTGGCCCATCAGCGAACTCGCCGTCTTCGACGACGACGGCAAGCGGCTGCCGCCGGGCGAACTCGGCACGGTCTACCTCAAGATGAACACCGGCGGCTTCCAGTACCACAAGGACGAGGCGAAGACCGCGAAGAACCGCATCGGGGACTTCTTCACCGTCGGCGACCTCGGGATCCTCGACGAGGACGGCTACCTCTTCCTCCGCGACCGCAAGATCGACATGATCATCTCCGGCGGGGTCAACATCTACCCCGCCGAGATCGAGGCGGCGCTGCTCGCCCACCCCGCCGTCGCGGACGCCGCCGCCTTCGGCATCCCGCACGCCGACTGGGGCGAGGAGGTCAAGGCCGTCGTCGAGGCGGCCGAGGGACACGAGCCGGGGCCCGCGCTCGCCGCCGAGATCCTCGCCCACTGCGGCGACCGCCTCGCCGGCTTCAAGCGCCCGAAGTCGGTCGACTTCGTCGCGGCGATGCCCCGCGACCCCAACGGCAAGCTCTACAAGCGACGCCTCCGCGACCCGTACTGGGAGGGCCACGAGCGCCCGCTCTAGGACGTGGCCGTCACACGCCCGTCCGCCCCGGGCGACGACGGGACGGTGACGGCGGACCCCAGCGACGCGCCCCGCCGTCCGCCCTCGTCCGGCGCGGGAAATCCGTTCCGCGCTCGCACGCGCGCCGGGTTAGGGTGCGGCCGGACGAACCGTCCGACGGGTGTGCGAGGAGGCGCGTGGAACAGCGGGTGAGGGTGTACGAGGCGGGCGGGGTCAGGGTGGTCCGGCCGGACCCGGTCCCGGCGCGGCTCGCCCTCCGCGACGACGGGCACTGGCTGTCGCTGTACGCGGACCGGGAGGGTGCCGAGCGGCTCACCGCGCTGTGGGCGCTGGCCGCCCGGTCGGCCCGGTCCCTGATCCATCTCCCGATCCGGGCCAACCCGGTCCCCGACGGGATCGTGACGGAGGGGGAACCGGTCGCGCTCGACCTCGTCCTGGTGCACCACAGCCTGCAGTTCCCCGCCGCCTCCTGGAAGCGGGTGAGGGCCCGGCTGGGCGCCGGACGCCGGCACACCGGCGCCACTCCGGACCGGGACTTCCCCGAGCCGGATGACATCGACCACGAGCGGCCGCACCACGCGGCCCACCGGGACCACCTGGGCTTCGACATCGCCGCCCACACCCTCTTCGTCGTGGGCAGCGCCACCGCCTTCCGCGAGCACGGAACCGCGCTGCGCGGGCTCGTCGACGAGGCGGCCTCCCACCGCCGCCACCCGGACGCGGGGCACCACTGCGTGGAGTTCAGCGCGGGACCGTGGAGCCGGCCCCGGACCCGCCGCCACGTGCCGGGCGTCCTGCACCTCCAGTACAGCGAGGACTGGCGCGTCTGATCAGCGCTCCGGTGCCAGGGCCGGGAGCAACTGGGACTCCTCGTACGCGAAGTGCTCCTCCAGGCCGGTCGCCAGGCGGTCGACCTCGGCGCGCAGGGCCTCCGGGGCGGCGCCGGAGGTCAGCAGGGCCTCCAGCTCGGCGATCGTCCGGGCGACGCCGCGGTGCTCGCGGCGCATCCAGTCGAGCGCGTCGGCGAGGTCCGGGAGCTGCTCCTCCAGGAGGTCGAAGACGCCGTCCTCGTGATGGTGATGGGCGTGGAGCGCGCCGCAGAAGGCGAGGCAGTGGCGGGCGAGCCGCCGCCCGAGCGCGGGCGCCGCGGAGGACCCGGGGGAGTCCAGGGCCGCGCGGATCCCGGCGAGTTCGGCGCGGAGCTCGTCGTGGACCGTGACCAGGTGGGCGGCGATCGCCCGGTGCCGCGCCGGGTCCGCGAGGTCCAGCCGGTGCAGCGCGACGACGGGGATGATCCGGTCCGTGCCGGACTGGTAGGCGGCGAACGCGGGATCCCGGGCGCTCTGCTCCGCGTAGAGCCGGTCCCGCTCCTCGCCCTCCGTCACCACCGCCCGGGCCGCGAAGCGTTCGACGGTCCCGTCGGGGGAGCCCAGCTCGACGGTGACGTGCGCGTCGGCGCGGAGGTTGTGGAACCAGGCCGGATGGTGCGGTCCGCCGGCGTTCGACGCGAAGACGAGGAGCCGCGACCCGTCGCGTCCCCACACCGCCGGAGTGGTGTGGGGACGGCCGCTGCGGGCGCCGGTCGTGGTGAGAAGGAGCAGGGAGGCGCCCTCGAACATCCCGCCCACGCGGCCGCCGTTGGCCCGGAACTCCTCGATGACCCGCTGATTGAAATCGGACATGACGGTGCCCTTCGGTAGCATCGACCACGACAGATCCATTTGCTTTGAAAGCAAAGCTAAATTGGAGGGTGCAGGGTGTCAACCGCACACGAGGGGAGCGGGCGCGTCGACGGACCGGACGTCGACGACGCCGTCCGCACGCTGTTGCTGCTCATGCCCCGGATGGTCGGACGGGTCAAGCGGATCAGGATCCCCGACGAGCTGCACTCGCTCACCCTGGCCCCGCGCCACCTCTCCCTCCTCGCCTATCTGCTCTTCGACGGGCCGCTCGGCGTGAACGAGCTCGCGGCGCGCCTGGAGGTCGCCCCGACCACCGTGAGCCTGATGGTCGGGGACCTCGCGAAGAAGGGGGTCCTGGAGCGCGCCGAGGACCCCGTCGACCGGCGGCGCAAGATCGTCTCCCTCGCGGAGGCCCACCGCCCCGCCATCGACGGCTGGCTCGGCCGCAGCGCCGGCGCCTGGCGCGCGGCGCTCGCACCCCTCGGCCCGGCCGAACGAAGGATGTTCGTCGAGACCCTCGCCGCGTACGAGCACGGTCTCGCCGAGCAGGACGAATGAACGAGACGACGAACGAAACGGGCGAAAGCCCCGATGTGGCAGGATGCGGATCATGAGTTCGAGTACGGCGTCAATGGCACGGCAGTGGACCACCTGGGGGCCGGTGGTGGCGGCGCTTGCGCTCGGCGTGGCCTGGGGCCGCGACCTCCCGGGCTTCGCCGTCGGCCTCATCGCGCTCTGCCTGATCGCCGCGGTCCTCGCGGCCGTCCACCACGCCGAGGTGATCGCCCACCGCGTCGGCGAACCCTACGGCTCCCTGGTCCTCGCCGTGGCGGTCACCGTCATCGAGGTCGGACTCATCGTCTCCCTGATGGCGGGAGGCGGCGAGAAGACCTCCACCTACGCCCGTGACACCGTCTTCGCCGCCGTCATGATCACCTGCAACGGCATCGTCGGCGTCTCGCTGCTCGTCGCCGCACTGCGCAACCGCACCGCGGTCTTCAACGCCGAGGGCTCCGGCGGCGCGCTCGCCACCGTCTGCACCCTCGCGACGATGACGCTCGTCCTGCCCACCTTCACCACGAGCCATCCGGGCCCGGAGTTCTCCTCCGCCCAACTCGCCTTCGCCGCCGTCGCCTCGCTCGGTCTGTACGCCGTGTTCGTCGCCGTCCAGACCGTCCGGCACCGCGACTACTTCCTCCCCGTGGAGCGCCCGGGACAGGAGTCGGAGGACGACCACGCCGACCCGCCGGGCACCCGCGAGACCTGGACCAGCCTCGGGCTGCTCCTCCTCGCCCTCGTCGCGGTCGTCGGCAACGCCAAGCTGATCTCGCCCACCATCGAGGACGGCGTCCAGTCGGCGGGCCTGCCCAAGGCGGTCGTCGGCGTCGTCATCGCCCTCATGGTGCTGCTCCCCGAGACGCTCGCAGCCGTCCGCGCGGCCCGCAGGGACCGCATGCAGACCAGCCTCAACCTCGCCTACGGCTCCGCGATCGCCAGCATCGGCCTGACGATCCCGGCGATCGCCCTCGCCTCGATCTGGCTGTCCGGGCCCCTGGTGCTCGGTCTGGGACCGCTCCACATGGTCCTGCTGGTCCTCACCGGTGTGGTGAGCGCCCTGACCGTGGTGCCCGGACGGGCCAACCTCCTCCAGGGCGGCGTCCACCTCGCGATCTTCGCCGCCTTCGTGTTCCTGTCGTTCAGCCCCTGACGGAGGGGCTGAACCTTCGTCGGAGGGGCTCACCCCCTGACGGCGGGGGCAGCCCTTGACGGGGGCTCACCCTCGGACGACCACCACCCTCAGCGCGGGCGAGCGCAGGATGTCCTTCTCGCAGAACCGGGAGGTCACCCAGCGCTCGCCCGCGAACAGCCGCGTCTGGTCGTCGTAGTGCGGCGACGCCGGGTTCGAGGACTGGGAGTACGACAGCAGGGTGCGGGCCACCGGACACCGGCTCCCGTCCCAGCCCACCGCCTGCACGTGGCTCGTCCCGTGCGCGACCTCCACGTAGCCGCCGCCCGCCGCGCTCCACACGGGCTCGGCCTTGTTCCAGACGCCCAGCGCCTCGGTCCCGCCGCTCACCGGGATCCGCTCCCCGTTCCGTACGACGAACTGGTGGGCGCCGAGCGGCGCGTCCAGCGCGATGCCCGCCGCCCGCAGCTCCGCCGCCGCGTCCGCGAGCGCCTTCGCGAACTCGGGGAGCCCGGTGTTCAGGGTGTGCGGCGTGCGCACCGGATCGGCCGCCGAGAACGGCACCCGCCACTGGTCGGCCGGCTTCACCGCTGCGGTGAACCTCCGCCAGAACCGGTCGAAGAGCAGCGCGCCCCGGCTGTCGGTGTTCACCGTCCGGTCCCAGGCGCCGATCACCCGGCAGACCTCCGGGTCCTCCGGCAGCGCCGACGCGCAGGCCCGCGCCGCGTCCGCCGCCACCAGGTCACCCGCCGGAGCCCGGTTCGCGAACTGCTGGCGCTGGAGGTCGGCCACCGTCAGCCGGCCCCGGTCCGCCATCGCCGCCACGTCCTCGACCCCGCCCCGGGTGCGCAGCGAGCGCGGGGTCGCGACCGTGCCGAAGACCCGCTCGTACCCGGTCAGCGGCCGGTCGGCGTTGGTCAGCCAGGCGCTGTCGTTGGAGTTCTCCACGTACGGCGCGTCCCGCAGGACCGGCATCCGCGCGGGCCCGAAGACGCCCGGCTGCACCGCGTCCGGGTCGGAGCCGAGCGCGCAGTCCGCGCGCGAACCGTCGAGCACGGCGACCCCCGAGGCCGGGTAGGTCGCCCGGCCGAGCGGGGTCGAGCAGCGCGCGGCGAGCTCGTCGGTGATCCGGGGGAGCACCTGGGACTGGGTGAAGAGCGAGTGGCCCGCCGAGTCCGCCGCGACCGTGTTCACCCAGGGCAGCCCCTGGGTGCGCCGCAGGGCGTCGGCGACGTCCCGCGTGGACCGGGCCTTCGCGAAGGCGAGGGCGGTGTCCGAGCCGCGCAGGTTCGCGGCGTTCGGGTCGTTCAGGGCGTAGGCGGCGGTCGCGGTCCACGGCAGCGGCAGCTGCGCCCCGAGGCCGCCGACGACCGGTCCGTACCGGGTCCACCACTGGGTACGGGTGACGGGGGAGCCGTCCTTGACGCCGACGGTCACCTCGCGCGGGGTCATCCGCTCGGGCCTCCCGTCCACCAGGTACGCCGTCGGGTCGCCCGGCACCAGGGCCAGCTGGTGCAGGTTGAGCGGGACGCCGGTGGCGACGGTGTGGCTCCAGGCGACCCGGTCGTTGAAGCCGATGTTCACGACGGGGGTGCCGAGGAGCGAGGCGCCGGAGACGTTCAGCTCGCCGGGGATGGTCTGCTGCGACTGCCAGAACCGGCGGCCGCCCTGCCAGGGGTAGTGCGGGTTCCCGAGGAGCAGCCCGCGGCCGTTCGCCGTGGTGGCCCCGGAGAACGCGACCGCGTTCGAGCCCATGGTGGCGTTCTCGGGAGCGAACAGCGCGCGCGCCGCCTCGGCCGTACGGGCCGGGTCGGGCGCCTCCGGCGCGGCGCCGGACCGCGCGGCCGCGGAGGACCCCGCCGGGCCCGTGGCCGGCGGCCGGGCGGCGGTGATGCCGTCCACGGCCCGGCCCTGTCCGCCGAGCACGGAGACGGCGAAGCCCCGCCGGGCCACGTCGAGCGCGGTCACCGGGCGGACCCAGTCGGCCTTCGCGCAGGCCGGATCGGTGACGCGGTTCTTCCGCAGCCAGGCGTTGTAACCGGCCGCCCAGCCGCGCATCAGCTCCTTGAGGTCCCGGCTCGGCCCGGCCGGCGCCGGGGTCCGGAGCAGACCCTCGACGGTGCCCGCGTCCTTGACGCCCCGGAAGTACAGGTCGCTGGAGAGGTTCGTCGTGGCGGAGGACAGCGAGCCGTCGGGAGCGGCGTCCGGCCCGAAGTACCGGGAGCGTTCGCCGTTCACGGTCAGGAAGCCGTCGGCCAGCACGCAGACCTGGTCGGCGGCCTGGGCCCAGCCCGTACCGAAGCCGAGGTCCGCGTAGTCCCCGGCCACGATGTGCGGAATGCCGTACTCGGTGTAGCGGATGACGGCCGACAGACCCCGGTCGGACGGGTGGTGTTCCCGGCCGCCGGGGTCGGCGGCCGCCGCGCCGGGCAGCGAGGCCGTGACGACGGCGAGGGCCGCGCCGGTGAGCGCGAGACGTTTCAGACGGGTACGGAGGTGCAAGACGACTCCCGACGGGCTGATGCGCACTGCGGACCGGACCATGCACGCAGGCCCGCGGCCCCTTGTCAACATCCCGTTCGGTATCCGAGGTCGGGGCGGGTTCGGCGCGGCGCGCGGTACTTGACCTTCCGTCCGTTCCCCGCCGAGGATCACCTCATGGACCGACTCCTCAGCCGCACCGTCGACGGTCACCTGCGCGCGAGCGCGCGGCGCGTGCCCGACCGGATCGCCGTCCGCTACGCCGACCGGACCTGGACCTACGCGGAGCTGGACGCGGCCGTCTCCACCGCCGCCGCCGTCCTGCGCGAGCCGCACCACGGCCTCGGCCTGCCGGAGTACGCCCGGGTCGCCACCTACGGCCACAACTCCGACGCGTACCTCATCGCCTTCCTCGCCTGCGCCCGGTCCGGCCTGGTCCACGTGCCCGTCAACCACCATCTGACCGGCGGGGACCTCGCGTACGTCCTGGAGCAGTCGGACACCGCGCTCGTCCTCGCCGACCCCGCGCTCGCCGACCGGATCCCCGCGGGCTTCGCGGTCAAGGCGCTGCGGGACGCGCCCGGTTCACTGCTCGAAGCGCTCGCCGAGTCCGAGGAGCACCACACCGACCGCGACGCCCGCGACCTCGCCCAACTGCTGTACACCTCGGGCACCACCGCGCTCCCCAAGGGCGCGATGATGACCCACCTCGCGCTCTCCCACGAGTACGCGAGCGCGATCGAGGCGCTCGACCTGAGCGAGGACGACCGGCCGGTGCACGCGCTGCCGCTCTACCACTCGGCCCAGATGCACGTCTTCCTGCTGCCCTACCTCGCCGTCGGTGCCGAGAACACGATCGTCGACGGTCCCGACCCGGCCGTCCTGTTCGACCTGGTCGAGGCGGGGCGCGCCGACAGCCTCTTCGCGCCGCCCACCGTCTGGATCGGCCTGGCCAACCACCCCGACTTCGCCTCCCGCGACCTGTCCGCGCTGCGCAAGGCCTACTACGGGGCCTCGATCATGCCCGTGCCCGTCCTGGAGCGGCTGCGCGCCCGGCTCCCGGAGCTCGCCTTCTACAACTGCTTCGGCCAGTCGGAGATCGGACCCCTCGCCACCGTCCTCGGCCCGGACGAGCACGAGGGCCGGATGGACTCCTGCGGCCGCCCGGTCCGCCACGTCGAGGCCCGCGTCGTCGGCGAGGACGGGGAGGACGTCCCCGACGGGACCCCCGGCGAGATCGTCTACCGCTCCCCGCAGCTGTGCTCCGGATACTGGGGCAAGCCCGACGAGACCGAGGAGGCCTTCCGGGGCGGCTGGTTCCACTCCGGAGACCTCGCGGTCCGCGACGCCGAGGGCTTCCTGACGATCGTCGACCGGGTGAAGGACGTCATCAACTCCGGCGGCGTGCTGGTCGCCTCCCGGCAGGTCGAGGACGCGCTCTACACCCACCCGGGAGTCGCCGAGGTCGCCGTCGTCGGTCTCCCCGACGAGCGCTGGATCGAGGCGGTCACGGCCGTCGTCGTCCCGCGCGGGGAGGTCACCGAGGCCGAACTCCTCGACCACGCGCGGGAGAAGCTCGCCCGCTTCAAGGCGCCGAAGCGCGTCTTCCTGGTGGACGCGCTTCCCCGCAACGCCAGTGGCAAGATCCTCAAGCGCGAGCTGAGGGACCGCTTCGGCGCCTCCTGAGCCCGCGGGGCGACCGCGCGGGGCCGTCGCCTCAGGCCCCGCGCTCCTCCACCACGCAGAGGATGTTCCCCTCGCTGTCCTTGAACCAGGCGCCCCGCATGGTGTCCGACTCGACCACGCCGTCGACCGTCCTGAGGCCCGGCAGGTCGTACTCCTCGAACGTCACGCCCCTGGAGCGCAGCTCCTTCATCTCGCCGTCGAGGTCGTCGACCTTCCAGCTGGCCAGGGTGTGCTCGGCCTTGCCGCCGTACGGCGTCTCATAGAGGCCGATCGTCGTCCCGCCGGTCTCGAACCTGGTGTCCTCGGCCGTGTCCCTCGTGAGGGTCAGGCCCAGGGTCTCCGTGTAGAAGCGCTTGGCGCGGCTCATGTCGCTGACCGGAATGATCGCGGCTATGGGGGAGTCCGACAGCATCGCAACCACCTCCTCCCTCCAGGCTACGCGCCCCGCAGGTCGACGATCCGCCTGATCTTGCCCAGGGAGCGCTCCAGCGTCTCCGGGTCGACCACCTCCACACCGACCGAGACCCCGATCCCGTCCTTCACCGCCGCCGCGACGGCCCGCGCCGCCTCCGCGCGCTCCTGCGGGGTCGCGTCCGGACGGGCCTCGGCCCGCACGGTGAGGGAGTCGAGCCGGCCCTCCCGGGTCAGCCGCAGCTGGAAGTGCGGAGCGACGCCCGGGGTGCGCAGCACGATCTCCTCGACCTGGGTGGGGAAGAGGTTCACCCCGCGCAGGATGATCATGTCGTCGGTGCGGCCGGTCACCTTCTCCATCCGGCGGAACACCCGCGCGGTCCCCGGCAGGAGCCGGGTGAGGTCACGGGTCCGGTAGCGGATCACCGGCATCGCTTCCTTCGTGAGCGAGGTGAAGACGAGCTCCCCCTCCTCCCCGTCGGGCAGCACCTCACCGGTGAACGGGTCCACGACCTCCGGGTAGAAGTGGTCCTCCCAGATGTGCAGGCCGTCCTTGGTCTCCACGCACTCCTGCGCCACGCCGGGCCCGATGACCTCCGACAGGCCGTAGATGTCGACCGCGTCGATCGCGAACCGCTCCTCGATCTCCTTGCGCATCTCCTCCGTCCACGGCTCCGCGCCGAAGACGCCCACCTTCAGGGAGGTCGACCGGGGGTCCACGCCCTGCCGTTCGAACTCGTCGAGCAGCGTGAGCATGTACGAGGGGGTCACCATGATGATCTCGGGGCGGAAGTCCTGGATGAGCTGCACCTGTCGGGCCGTCATGCCGCCGGACGCGGGGATCACCGTGCACCCGAGGCGCTCCGCGCCGTAGTGGGCACCGAGTCCGCCGGTGAACAGGCCGTATCCGTACGCCACATGGACCTTGTGTCCGGGCCGCGCGCCCGCGGCGCGCAGCGAGCGGGCCACCACGTCGGCCCACATGTCCAGATCGGCCTCGGTGTAGCCCACGACGGTCGGCCGGCCGGTGGTGCCGCTGGAGGCGTGGACGCGCCGGATCCGGGACTGGTCGACGGCGAACATGCCGAAGGGGTAGTGGTCGCGCAGGTCCGACTTGGCGGTGAAGGGGAACCGGGCCAGGTCCGCGAGCGACCGGCAGTCGTCCGGGGTCAGCCCGGCCGCGTCGAAGGAGCGCCGGTAGAACTCCACGTTCTCGTACGCGTGGCGCAGGGTCGAGCGCAGCCGTTCCAGCTGGAGGGCCGCGAGCTCCTCGCGCCCGAGCCGTTCGCCGCTGTCCAGCAGTTCCGTCATGCGCCACTCCTCCGCCGTCGTAAAACGGACGACCGATCATTCGGTCGATCCGTTCCGGGTCAGTAAAACCGGAGGTACCCGGGGGTTGGCAAGGGGGTCGACCGACTTTTTCCGCCGGCGCGGCGTCCCGGACGGCGGGGCGGGCACGGCCCGCGCATATCCCGTTGCCCGAAGCCGGGCGCGGTGCTGGAGTGGCCGCCATGGAATCCCCGTACCTCCGTGACCTGTACGACCTCCAGCTGCGCCGCGGGGCCCGGCCCGACGGGCCCGGCTGCCGCGTCGAGCGCGTCGGCGCCGTCGTCCGCCAGACGGGCCCCGCCCACGCCTGGAACGGCGTGCTCTGGTCCGGGCTCGACGCGTCCGCCGCCGACGCCGCCATCGCCGCGCAGATCGGCCACTACCGCGCCGAGGGCGTCTCCTTCGAGTGGAAGCTGTACGCGCACGACACCCCCGCGGACCTCGGCGACCGGCTCCGCGCGGCGGGCTTCACCGCCGAGGAACCCGAGACCCTGATGGTCGCCGAGGCCGCGGCCCTGCCCCCGGACGTGCCGCTCCCCGAGGGGGTCGAGCTGCGCCCGGTCACCGACGAGGCCGGGGTCCGCCAGGTCGTCGAGGTCCACGAGCGGGCCTTCGGCACCGACAGCTCCCGCCTCGGCCGGCAGCTCCTGGAGCGGCTCGCCGCCGACCCCGGCACGGTCACCGCGGTGGTCGCCCTCGCCGCCGGTGAACCCGTCAGCGCCGCCCGCATGGAGCTCTGCCCGGGGACGGACTTCGCGGGCCTCTGGGGCGGCGGCACCGTCGAGGGCTGGCGCGGCCGGGGCCTCTACCGCGCCGTCGTGTCGCACCGCGCCCGCATCGCGGCGGAGCGCGGCCACCGGTACGTCCAGGTCGACGCGGCGGACACCAGCCGCCCCATCCTCCAGCGCCTGGGCTTCCTCGCGCTGACGACCACGACGCCGTACGGGTACGAGGTCTGAGGCTGACGCTCTAGGTGCGGTCGTGGGCCTCCACCACGGCCCGCAGGAGGCCCGGGAAGCGCTCCTCGAACTCCTCGCGGCGCAGCGCGTTCATGCGGGAGGTGCCGGCGTAGTGCTGGCGGATCAGACCGGCCTCGCGCAGCACGTGGAAGTGGTGGGTGGTCGTGGACTTGCTGACCGGAAGCTCGATCGTCCCGCAGGCCAGGTCCTGGTCCGCCGCGTACAGCTCGGCGACGATCCGCCGCCTGACCGGGTCGACCAGGGCTTCCAGGACCTGCTGAAGGCCGATCTCGCCCATCTCGGGGTGGGGCGGGACGCGGTCCCGCCGGCTGGTGCGTGCCGCTGCTGTCATCGTCGTGTCGACCTCCGGCAGGCATCGTACGACAGCCATGGAAGTTTCATGAAGGTCGAAGTTTGACAGTGGTCGAACCTTGCGCTTGGCTGGGGCACGGCGACGCGGCGGTCCGCGCGGCGCCTTCACCGAGCGGGGAGGGGAAGCCCGATGAGCAAGGCCAGGACGGTGCGGTTCCACGAGTACGGCGGTCCGGAGGTGCTCCGGCTCGACGACGTCGAGATCGGCGAGCCGGGCCCCGGCGAGGTCCTCCTCCGGGTGGAGGCCGTCGGCCTCAACCGCGCCGAGGCGCTCTTCCGCGCCGGCCACTACATCGAGCCGGCCCGAAGCTTCCCCGCGCGGATCGGCCTGGAGGCGGCGGGTGTCGTCGAGGCCGTGGGGGACGGGGTGGCCGGGTTCGCCGCCGGGCAGCCGGTCGGCGTCGTGCCCTCGTTCTCCATGAACGACCACGGCGTCTACGCCGAGCGCGCGATCGTCCCCGCGTCCTCCCTCGTGCCCCGGCCCGAGGGCCTCGGCCCCGTCGAGGGCGCCGCCGTGTGGATGCCGTACGTCACGGCGTACGGCGGCCTCGTCGAGGTCGGCGGGCTGCGCGCGGGCGACACCGTCGTCCTGACCGGCGCATCCAGCAGCGTCGGCCTCGCCGCGATCAGGACCGCCCACCGGATCGGGGCGACGCCCCTCGCCACCACCCGCACCCGGGCCAAGCGGGACGCCCTCCTCAAGGCGGGCGCGGCCGAGGTGATCGTCACCGAGGAGGAGGACGTCGCCGGGCGGATCCGGGACCTCACCGGCGGCCGCGGCGCCGACCTCGCCTTCGACGGCGTCGCGGGTCCCGGCGTGAGCGACCTCGTCCGGTCCGTCGCCCCCGGCGGCACGGTCCTGCTCTACGGGGCCGTGAGCGGGCTCCCCACCCCGTACCCCGGCTTCGACCTCGGGATGCCCGCCGTCTCCCTGCGCACCTACACGATGCTGGAGACCACCCGGGACCCCGAGCGGCTGCGCCGGGCCCGTGCCTTCGTCGAGTCGGGGCTGCGCACCGGGTTCTTCGAGGCGGCCGTCGACCGCACCTTCGCGCTCGACGACATCGTCGCCGCGCACCGCGCCATGGAGGCGGGCCACCAGGTCGGGAAGATCGTCGTCACGGTGCCCCACTGAGGCACTGCGCTGCTCCGAGCCGCCGTGCTCCTCCGAGGCGCCGCGCCGGCCCACTGAGCCGCCGTGCGCCTCCGGGGAACCGGGGGCGTCAGGCCGTCCAGTGCGCCGGGCGGGCGAAGCCCTCCGGGAGGCGGGTCGCCGCGTTCCCCCGGGCCGAGTTCAGCTGCGGCTGCGTCAGGAACAGGGCCCCCGTGAGATCCGCGCCCGACAGGTCGGCGTCGCGCAGATCGGCGCCGATCAGGTCCGTGCACGTCAGGTCGGCCCCGGTCAGGTCCGCCGCGATGAGCAGCGCCCCGCGCAGGTCCGTGCCCCGCAGCTTCGCCCCGCGCAGCCGCTTGCCGATCAGGTCCGCCCCGCGCCGGCTCTTCGGCCGTCCGCCGGCCGTGGCGCGGACCAGCTCGCTCGTCCGCAGCAGCAGCGGGTTGACCTCGGCGCGCACCGGTCCCACGTCCAGCTTCTCCAGGGCGTCCGGCGTCCCGGCGGCGAGCTCCTCCACGCGCGCCAGCGCGGCCCGCAGCCCGTCGTGCACGGGGCGCGCCGTCTCCAGGGCCAGGGCCTCCGTGAGGTGGCGCAGCAGCTCGTGCAGCTGGCGCACCACCGGGAACACCTCGTACATCTGCCGGGCCGTCTCCGGAGCCTCCCGCCAGGACACCCCGCCGAAGGTCACCTGGGAGACCCGCTGGCCGGCGCCGAAGCAGTCGTACACCGTGCAGCCCTGGAAACCGCTCGGCCGCAGCCGGGTGTGGATCCCGCACCGGAAGTCCTCCTGGAGGTTCCGGCAGGGATCGCCCGAGGACTTGTCCACGGCGAAGTCGGCCGACCGGGCGAAGGGCAGCGCCACACAGCACAGGCCGAAGCAGCTGGCGCAGTCGCCGCGGAGGGCGGAATCCCGGGTGTCGGGCACGGTGAGACGATTCCTTCGCGGTGCGGGGACGGTCCTCCACGGTATCGCGGCGAAGCCCCGGTCCTGCTCGCGGCGAAGCCCCGGTCCCGCTCGCGGTGAAACCCGTTGCCATGATCCACCGGTTGCGGTGAGGATCGTCGGCATGCCGACGTTCACGACGTATGACGGGACCGAACTCGCCTACCGCGTCCAGGGGGAGGGCGAGCCGCTCGTCTGCCTGGCGGGCGGGCCGATGCGGGACGCCCGTTACCTCGGGGACCTCGGCGGGCTCGCCGCCCACCGTGCCCTCGTCCTGCTCGACGCCCGGGGCACCGGCGCGAGCGCCGTCCCCGCCGACCCCGGCACCTACCGCTGCGACCGGCAGGTCGGCGACGTCGAGGCCCTCCGGGCCCACCTCGGCCTGGAGCGGATCGACCTCCTCGGGCACTCGGCCGGCGGCAACCTCGCCGTCCTGTACGCCGCCGCCCACCCCGAGCGGATCCGCTCCCTGGTCCTCGTCACCTCCGCCGGACGCGCCCTCGGCGTGGAGACCACCGACGAGGAGTGGGACGAGGCCGCCGAGGTCTTCGCCGGAGAGCCCTGGTACCCCGGGGCGAGGGCCGCGGTGGACGCGCTCGCCGACGACACCCCGCTGCGGCGCGTCCACGAGATCACCGCCCCCTTCGCGTACGGCCGCTGGGACACCGCGGCGCAGGAGCACGCGGCGGGCAGTGACCGGGAGACGAACTGGGCGGCGGCGCCCGTCTACCACGGCCCGGGAGCCTACGACCCGGACACGACCCGCCGCGCGCTCGTCGCGCTCGACGCGCCGGTCCTGGTCCTGGCCGGGGCCTACGACGCCGGTCCGACGCCCGCCAAGGCGGCCGAGGCCGCGGCCCACTTCCCGACGGCCGAGGTCGTCGTCCTGCCGGGCGCCGGACACTTCCCCTGGGTCGACGACGCGGAGGCCTTCGTCCGCCCGGTCGCCGCCTTCCTGGACCCGGCGGTCCGCACCGTCACCGTGGACGGCGTACGCCTCGCCCACCGCGTCACGGGACCCGAGGGCGCCCCGCCGGTCGTCCTCGTCCACGGCCGGGGCGAGTCCGCCGCGACCTGGTCGGAGGTCGCGGCCGACCTGGCGGCCGACCACCGGGTGTACGCGGTCGACCTGCGCGGCCACGGACTGAGCGACCGGCCCGGACGGTACGGCTTCGACGACTTCCGCGACGAGCTCGGCGGCTTCCTGAAGGCCCTCGGCCTCACCGGCGCCACCGTCGTCGCCCACTCGATGGGCGCGGGCGCCGCGTACCTCCTCGCCCAGCGCGAACCCGGTCTCGTCGGCCGTCTCGTCCTGGAGGAGGCCCCGGCCTTCGACCCGCTCGACCCGCCGCGCCCGGTCGCCCAGCGGCCGGAGGGCCCGCTCGCCTTCGACTGGGCGATCGTGCCCGCCACCGACGCCCAGCTGAACGCCCCCGACCCGGCCTGGCGCGCGGACGCGGCCACGATCAAGGCCCCCACGCTGGTCCTGGCCGGCGGCCCGTCCAGTCACATCCCCCAGGACCGGCTGGCCCGCCTCGCCGGGGACATCCCCGGTGCCCGGCTCGTCGGCATCGACGCCGGGCACCTGATCCACGAGACCCGTCCGGCCGCGTTCCTGGCCGCGATCAGGGAGTTCGGCCTCTGAGCGGCGCCGCGCCGCTCACGCCGAGTCCGCCTCCACCGCCACCGCGCGCGCCCAGCGGTAGTCCGCCTTGCCGCTGGGGGAGCGCTGGATGCGCTCGGTGAGGACCAGCTGGCGCGGGACCTTGTACCCCGCGAGCTGCCGCCGGCAGTGGACCTGGAGCGACTCCAGGTCCAGCGCCGCCGCCCCGTCCCGGAGCTGGACGACGGCGGCGACGTGGTTGCCCCACCGCGTGTCCGGCACCCCCGCGACCAGCGCGTCGTACACGTCGGGGTGGGACTTCAGGGCCTGCTCGACCTCCTCGGGGTACACCTTCTCGCCCCCCGTGTTGATGCACTGCGAGCCACGGCCCAGGACGGTGACCACCCCGCTCGCGTCCACGGTCGCCATGTCCCCGAGGAGCACCCACCGCACCCCGTCCCGCTCGAAGAACGTCTCGGCCGTCTTCGCCGGGTCGTTGTAGTAGCCCAGCGGGACGTGGCCCCGCTGGGCGAGGCGCCCGGTCTCGCCCGGGGCGACGGGCACCCGGGTCGCCGGGTCGACGACCTGCGTGCGCTCGTTGACGTGGAGCCGGAAGCCCTTCGCCGGACCGGAGTCGTCGGTGGCGCGGCCGTTGGAACCGGACTCGGTGGAGCCGAAGTTGTTCAGGAGGAGCACGTTCGGCATGAGCTCCTGGAGCTGGGCCCGCACGGTTTCGGACATGATCGCCCCGGACGAGGAGAGGCTGAACAGCGCGGAGAGGTCCGTGCCCCTGAGCGGTCCGCGCAGCGCGTCCACGAGCGGCCGCAGCATCGCGTCCCCGACGAGGGAAATGCTGGACACCCTCTCCTTCTCCAGCGTGCGCAGCACCTCCTCGGGCACGTACTTGCGGTGCAGGACCACCCGCTGCCCGTAGTTGAGCGCGATGAACGCCGTCAGGGTGGAGGTGCCGTGCATCAGGGGCGGCGCGGGGAAGAAGGTGATCCCGGCGCCGCCGGCCGCGACCCGCTCCGCCAGCTCCTCGGGGCGCTTCACCGGCTCGCCCGAGGGGTCGCCGCCGAAGAGCCCGGCGAAGAACAGGTCCTCCTGGCGCCACAGGACGCCCTTGGGCATGCCGGTCGTGCCGCCGGTGTAGATGACGAACAGGTCGTCGGGCGAGCGCGTCCCGAAGCCCCGGCCGGGCGACCCGGCGGCCTCGGCCTCGGCGAAGGGCACGCAGTCGAGCGCCGGGGCGTCCTCGGGAGGGGTCCCCACCCTCACGAGGTGCCGCAGCTTCTCCGTCTGCGGCAGCGCCGCCGCGACCCGTCCGGTGAACTCCGCGTCGAAGACCAGCGCGGCCAGGTCGGCGTCCCGGTAGAGGTAGACGAGCTCCTCCTCCACGTACCGGTAGTTCACGTTGACCGGCACGATCCGCGCCTTGAGGCAGGCGAGGACGGTCTGGAGGTACTCGACGCCGTTGTACAGGTGGAGGCCGAGGTGTTCGCCGGGCCGCAGGCCCGCGTCGATCAGGTGGTGCGCGATCCGGTTGGCGGCGGCGTCGAGCGCGGCGTAGGTGAGCCGCCGCTCCGTGCCGGTGCCCGGATGGTCGACGTACACCAGCGCTTCGCGGTCGGGAACCACGTCGACGACCGATTCGAACAGGTCGGCAAGGTTGTACTCCACCGTTCCTCCTGACCCCGGTTCGCGCTGACCGATGTGGACGTGGCGGTCATTAGAGCGCCGACCGGTCACCGGGGGAAGGGGGTGCGCAGAAGAATCTGACTGAGTGTCAGAAAACTATTGAACTGGACCCCGAGCTCCTGCAACCTGTTCCAGAACTGGAGACGGGAGACCCCCATGGGCGGCACCGAACACCTCAGCGTCCGGCGCGAAGGCGCCACGCTCGTCCTCACCTTGAACCGGCCCGAGGCCAAGAACGCCCTCTCGCTGCCGATGCTCGTCGGCCTGTACGACGGCTGGCTGGAGGCCGACGCCGACGACGGCGTCCGCTCCGTCGTCCTCACCGGCGCGGGCGGTTCCTTCTGCGCCGGCATGGACCTCAAGGCCCTCGCCGGCCAGGGCATGGAGGGCGAGCAGTACCGCGACCGGCTCAAGGCCGACCCCGACCTGCACTGGAAGGCGATGCTCCGTCACCACCGCCCCCGCAAGCCGGTCATCGCCGCCGTCGAGGGCCCCTGCGTCGCCGGCGGCACCGAGATCCTCCAGGGCACCGACATCCGCGTCGCCGCCGCCTCCGCCACCTTCGGCCTCTTCGAGGTGCGCCGAGGGCTCTTCCCCATCGGCGGCTCCACCGTCCGCCTGCCCCGGCAGATCGCCCGCACCCACGCCCTCGAAATGCTCCTCACCGGCCGCCCTTACAGCGCACAGGAGGCCGCCGCCATCGGCCTCGTCGGACGCGTGGTCCCCGACGGCACCGCCCTGGACGCCGCCCTCGACCTCGCCGAACGCGTCAACGCCTGCGGCCCGCTCGCCGTCGAGGCCGTCAAGGCCTCCGTGTACGAGACGGCCGAGCTGACCGAGACGGAGGGCCTCGCCGCCGAACTCGCGCGCGGCTGGCCGGTCTTCGACACCGCCGACGCGAAGGAAGGGACCAGGGCGTTCGCCGAGAAGCGGGCGCCGGTGTACCGGCGGGAGTGACCTCCCGTCCACCCGCCCCGCGCGCACACCACCCCACCAAGGAGCCGTCCCATGACAGCCGTCACCCCACCGCCCGAGGCCCTCCGCGCCCCCCTCGTCGTCGAGTTCCCCTTCACCCGCTCCCTCGGCCCCGTCCAGTCCGCCTTCCTCACCGGACTGCGCGAGCGCACCGTCCTGGGCGTCCGCACCGAGGCGGGCGAGGTGCTCGTCCCGCCCGTCGAGTACGACCCCGTCACCGCCGCCGAACTCCGCGAACTCGTCGAGGTCGCCCCCACCGGCACCGTCACCACCTGGGCCTGGAACCCCGAGCCCCGCCGGGGACAGCCCCTCGCGACCCCCTTCGCCTGGGTCCTCGTACGCCTCGACGGCGCCGGCACCGCCCTCCTCCACGCCCTCGACGCCCCCGGACCCGAAGCCGTCCGCACCGGCATGCGCGTGCGGATCCGCTGGGCCGCCGAACGCTCCGGCGCCATCACGGACATCGCCTGCTTCGAACCGTACGAGGGCGCCCCGGACCACGAACCCGCACCGCACGACGGCCGGTTCGACGCACCGGTGACCGGCATCGTCGCCCCGGCCCGCCTCGACTACACGTACAGCCCCGGCCGCGCCCAGACCCGCTATCTGCACGGGCTCGGCGAGCGCCGCACCGTCGGCGAGCGCTGCCCCTCCTGCGCCAAGGTGTACGTGCCGCCCCGCGGCGCCTGCCCCACCTGCGGCGTCGCCACCACCGACCGGGTCGAGGTCGGCCCCCGCGGCACCGTCACCACCTACTGCATCGTCAACATCAAGGCGAAGAACCTCGACATCGAGGTTCCCTACGTCTACGCCCACATCGCCCTGGACGGCGCCGGACTCGCCCTCCACGGACGGATCGGCGGCATCCCCTACGACGAGGTCCGCATGGGCCTGCGCGTCGAACCCGTGTGGAGCGAGGACGGCCGCTACCCCGACCACTACCGGCCCACCGGCGAGCCCGACGCCGACTACGACACCTACAAGGAGCTGCTGTGACGCCGGACCGAGAGGTGGCGATCGTCGCCTTCGCCCAGAGCGACCACCGGCGGCGCACCGACGACCTCTCCGAGGTCGAGATGGTGATGCCCGTGCTGCACGAGGTGCAGCGGCAGACCGGCCTGAAGGCCGCCGACATCGGCTTCACCTGCTCCGGCTCCTCCGACTACCTGGCCGGACGCGCCTTCTCGTTCACGATGGCCCTCGACGGCGTCGGCGCCTGGCCGCCGATCTCCGAGTCCCACGTCGAGACCGACGGCGCCTGGGCCCTCTACGAGGCATGGGTGAAGCTGCTCACGGGAGAGGCCGACACGGCCCTCGTCTACTCCTACGGCAAATCCTCCGCGGGCTCCGTCCGCGACGTCCTCACCCGCCAGCTCGACCCCTACTACCTCGCCCCGCTCTGGCCCGACTCGGTCGCCCTCGCCGCGCTCCAGGCCCAGGCCCTCCTCGACGCCGGGGACACCGACGAACCGGCCCTCGCCGCGATCGCCGCCCGCAGCCGCGAGGACGCCCGGACCAACCCCCACGCCCAGCTGCCCGGCGCCCGCCCGCAGGGCGGTTACGCCGTCCGGCCGCTGCGCACGGGCGACTGCCCGCCCGTCGGCGACGGCGCCGCCGCCGTGATCCTGGCCGTCGGCGACCGGGCCCGCGCGCTGTGCGGGCGCCCCGCCTGGATCCGGGGCATGGACCACCGCATCGAGGCCCACTCCCTCGGCGTCCGCGACCTCACCGACTCGCCCTCCACCCGCCTCGCCGCCGAACGGGCCGGAGCCTTCGACCGGCCCGTCGACACCGCCGAGCTCCACGCGCCCTTCACCTCCCAGGAGGTCGTCCTGCGCAAGGCCCTCGCCCTCGACGCGAGCGTGAAGGTCAACCCCTCCGGCGGAGCCCTCGCCGCCAACCCCGTCATGGCCGCGGGACTCGTCCGACTGGGCGAGGCCGCCGCCCGCATCCACCGCGGGGAGTCCGACCGCGCCCTCGCCCACGCGACCTCGGGACCCTGCCTCCAGCAGAACCTGGTCGCGGTCCTGGAAGGAGAGAACCGTGCCTGAGGCCGTGACATCGAAGGAGTGCGTGGCCGTCGTCGGCGTCGGCCAGACCAAGCACGTCGCCGCCCGCGGGGACGTCTCGATCGCGGGACTCGTCCGCGAGGCCGCCGTCCGCGCCCTGGAGGACGCGGAGCTGACCTGGGCGGACATCGACGCCGTCGTCATCGGCAAGGCCCCCGACTTCTTCGAGGGCGTCATGATGCCGGAGCTGTACCTCGCCGACGCGCTCGGCGCGGTCGGCAAGCCCATGCTCCGGGTGCACACCGCCGGATCCGTCGGCGGCTCCACCGCGCTCGTCGCCGCCAACCTGGTCTCCGCGCGCGTGCACCGGACCGTCCTCACCCTCGCCTTCGAGAAGCAGTCCGAGTCCAACGCCATGTGGGGCCTGTCCCTGCCCGTCCCCTTCCAGCAGCCGCTGCTCGCCGGCGCCGGAGGCTTCTTCGCCCCGCACGTCCGGGCCTACATGCGCCGCACCGGAGCCCCCGACACGATCGGCTCCCTCGTCGCGTACAAGGACCGCCGCAACGCGCTCCTGAACCCCTACGCCCACCTCCACGAGCACGACCTCACCCTGGAGAAGGTCCAGGCCTCCCCGATGCTCTGGGACCCGATCCGCTACTCCGAGACCTGCCCCTCCTCCGACGGCGCCTGCGCCATGATCCTCACCGACCGCGCCGGAGCCGCCCGCGCGCCGCGCCCGCCCGCCTGGGTGCACGGCGGGGCGATGCGCAGCGAGCCGACCCTCTTCGCGGGCAAGGACTTCGTCTCCCCGCGGGCCGGCCGCGACTGCGCCGCCGACGTCTACCGGCAGGCCGGCATCACCGACCCGCGACGGGAGATCGACGCCGTCGAGATGTACGTGCCGTTCTCCTGGTACGAACCCATGTGGCTGGAGAACCTCGGCTTCGCCGAGGAGGGCGAGGGCTGGAAGCTCACCGAGGCCGGGGTGACCGAACTCGACGGCGACCTGCCCGTGAACCCCTCGGGAGGGGTGCTCTCCACCAACCCCATCGGAGCCTCCGGGATGATCCGCTTCGCCGAGGCGGCCCTCCAGGTGCGCGGCGAGGCCGGCGCCCACCAGGTCGAGGGGGCGCGCCGGGCGCTCGGGCACGCCTACGGCGGCGGCGCCCAGTTCTTCGCCATGTGGCTGGTCGGGGACACCCCGCCCACCGGCTGAGCCGCCGCCCGGCCGGGGCGCCCAGGGGGTGTCCAGCCGATCGATTGCGGCCTGATCGACAAGACGCCCCCTACGCTGGCCCCATGAACGCGGAACGTGACCTGACCAGGCTCCTCGCCGGGATGCGCCCGGAGCTCGACCCCGGCCGCTACGTCTTCACCACGGTGGACGGCCCCGCCCCGGCCGGGCTCGCCCCCGTCGTCACCGTCGCCGAGGCGGAGGGCCTCACCCTCGTCGTACGGCAGGAGGAGGCGGACGCCGCCGGGCTGGCGTACGACTACGTGGCGGGCCGGATCACGCTCCGGGTGCACTCCGCCCTCGACGCCGTCGGGCTCACGGCGGCCGTCGCCGTCGAGCTCGCCTCGGCCGGCATGAGCTGCAACGTGGTGGCCGGATTCCACCATGACCACCTCTTCGTCGAACACGACCGCGCGGACGAGGCGTTGGCCGTCCTGGACGCCCTCTCGCGGCGGTCGGCCGACGCGGCGGACCCGGCCGCCTGAGGGTCGCGGGCCGTCCCGGCCCGGGGCCACGAGCCGTGCGCACTCCGCCACCGGCCGGAGCCTCCGGGTGACGCTCCGTGCTCCGGACCCGCCCACGAGCGGGTCCCGCACGCACCCCGCGGACCACCGGAGGCCCCGGCGGGCCGGGCCGCCCCGAGGCGGGCGCCCGGCGCGTCGCGCAGCGCGCCGGGGCACGTACCATGGCCGTATGTCCTTCCTCCGCCGCCGCAGCGCCGCCACACCCGCGGGCCCGGACTTCGACGTCCTGGCCATGGATCCGGGCGACTGGCCCGGCAACCTCGGCGCCGGTCTGCTGCCCGCCCCCGACGGCTCCTGCCAGGGCGTGTTCCTCCGCTACGACCTGTTCGGCGGCCGGGGCCCCGCGATGATCATCGGCAACCTCCCCGAGGGCTCCCCGGCGCGCGAGCTCGGCGACGGCCAGATCCCCTTCGAGGTGGCGCAGCTCCTCGCGGCCCTGGAGAACGACGAGCCGGTCGAGGTCCTCGACACCGAGGACATCCCCGTCATGCAGGGCGACAACCTCCTCATCGTGCGCCGCCTCAAGCTCTCCGAGAGCCGCATCTCCTGCGTCCAGTTCGACCGCAGCGACAACGTCCTCGTGACGATCGCCAGTTGGGACCGGCCGATCACCGACGACCTGTACGCCCTGCTCAAGCCCCTGCCCGCCGAGCTGTTCCAGCAGGGCTGACGGGGAGCGGCGGCCGATGAGCGCGCGCGTCGACGCCTGGATCTGGGCGGTCCGCCTGACCAAGACCCGCTCGCAGGCCGCGGCCGCCTGCCGGGCCGGACACGTCAAGGTGAACGGCGAGCGGGTGAAGCCCGCCCAGGCCGTGAAGCCCGGCGACGAGGTCCGGATCTACCACGGCGGCCGGGAGCGGATCGTCGAGGTCAAGGAGCTGCACGTCAAGCGGGTCGGCCCGCCCGTCGCCGCCGAGGCGTACGTGGACAACAGCCCGCCCCCGCCGCCCCGCGAGCACGTGGCCGTCGCCGCCGTCCGGGACCGGGGCGCGGGGCGTCCCACCAAGCGCGAGCGCCGGGAGCTCGACGACCTGCGCGGCCGGCGCTCCTGACCGCACGCACGACCGCCCGAAGGCCTCCGGGGACCGCCCCGGAGGCCTTCGGGCGTGTCGTCACACTCCCGTCTGCCCCGAGGGCGACGACGGGAGTGTGACGACACGCCCTAGGCGTCCTCAGCGCGGTCCCGTGCCGAGCAGCTCCGTGATCCGCGCCGCCGAGGTCCCCAGCCCCCTCGGGCCGCCCCGCAGCAGCGCGGCGCCACTACCCGCCCGCACGTCGTCGGGGCCGTAACGCCGCACGTTCCGGTGCCAGTTGAGGACTCCCGCGAGCCAGTCCTCCAGGCCCCGCAGGTACGAGGCGAAGGCCTCCCGCCCCGCCCCGTCCAGCCCCAAGTCCTCGAAGAGCAGGGGCACCTCGCGCTGCTTCAGGGTCTCGTACTGGCGCAGCCGGCCCCGCATCAGGTCGTCGACCATCGACACGGCGGTCGGGTAGTCGCAGTCGAAGAACTTCTGTAGCACCAGCACACCGTTGTGCACCTCGCCCTCGACCTCGATCTCCTTCTGGTACGAGAAGAGGTCGTTGACGAGGGCGCCGTAGTCCATCACCGCGTTCTCCAGGCTGCGGACCGTGCCCGACCGGAAGACCTCGGGCGGCAGCGCCGTCTCCTGACGCAGCCGGCACAGCAGCGTGGTCAGTTCCGAGCCGAAGGTGCTGCGGCGCATCTCGATGTAGTCGACCGGGTCGGGCACCCGGTGCTGCGCCACGTTGTGCAGCTCCCACAGCCAGCTGTCGAGCATCAGGTCGAGCGCGCGCCGCAGCTCCGCCCGGGCCGGGGACGTCATCGGCACCGCGGTCCGCGCCCAGACGTCGGCGAGCGCCCGCTCCAGCGGGTTCACCGCGACCGCCGCGCCGGCGGCCGGATCGTCGAACGGCATGCAGGCCTTGAGCCGGTCGGTCTGCTCCTTCGCGGCGCCCAGGGCGCCCGTCCGCCCGAAGGCCGCCGGATAGTAGTCGTCCGCGTAGGTCCCCCAGGTCAGCCAGTCGGCGCCGAGCGCCAGCTCCTCGGCGGAGGCGTCCGGGTCGAGGCCGGCCGCGCACAGCGCCAGGTCGAAGCCCTCCGCCGCCCGCCGGTCCCACAGGTCGTCGAGGAGTCCCATCCGCTCCGCCCAGTCGACCGTGTGCCGCGCCGCCTCCGCGTGACCGGGGTTGAGCGTGAGCGGGTAGGGCAGGTCGAACTCCGGCAGCAGCGACGGTCCCACCCGCTCGTGCGGCGCGTGCGTGAACGCCCGGTGCCGGGCCGCCGCCGGCCGGCCGAAGAGGGACCGGACGTCGAGGGCGGAGGTGCCGATGATCCCGTCCAGGCGCGAGGGCGCGCCGACCATGCCCTCGTTCATGTAGCGGCTGGAGCGCATGTGCCACTCGTGCCCGCCGGACTGCCAGTCCTGGAGCCCCTTCGCGTACGCCGTGACGGCCGCGCACTCCTGCGGGGTCAGGCCCTTCTCGGCGGCGAGCAGCGGCACCTCGGTGAGCGCCGTGTTCTCGAACTGCTGCACCCGTGAGGTCAGCAGGTCGTTGACGGCGTTCGCCGCCTCCTGGGTCGTGCAGCCGAGGAACCGCTCCAGGACCAGGACGCCGTTGCTGTTCTCGCCCTCCTCCTCCACCTCGCGCTGGTACGAGAAGAGGTCGTTGCGCAGGTGCACCGCGTCCGAGAAGGAGTCCCGGAGCACCCGCAGCGGCCGGGAGTACGCCACGGCCGCCGGGACCTCGGCCCCCGCCGCGTACTCGACGAGCCCGGCGGACCAGGGCGCGCCGCCGACCTTGCGGCGCATCTCGATGTACTCCAGGGGGTTCGCGATCCGCCCCTCGTTGATGTTGTCGAGCTCCCACAGCGACTCGTTCAGCAGGTGCTCCGTCGCCTCCGCGAACCGCACCCGCCAGCCCTCGGACATCGCGGGGACGGTCCGCCGCCAGAGGTCCGCCAGTCCCGCCTCGACGGGGTTGGCCGGTTCCGGCATGCCGGTCGCGGGGTCCGCCGGCATGAACAGCGGCAGCCGGTCCAGATAGGCCTTGCTGCCCGCCCGGTCCTGGGTGCGCTTGAAGACCTCCAGGAAGTGGTCGTCGAAGAAGAAGACCCAGGTGTACCAGTCGGTGACGAGGTTCAGGACGTCCTCGTCGCAGTCCGGGTGCGTGTACGCGCAGAGCAGCGCGTAGTCGTGGGAGTCGAGGTCGTGCTCCTCCCAGACCCCCGAGCCCTCCAGCATCCCCCTCGCTCGCGCCCAGTCACGCGTGTGCGTGCGGGCGGCCTCCACATGGGGGTTGAGCCGGGCCGGATACGGGACATAGAAATCCGGCATGACGAAGGGCTGAGGCATGTGCGGGTGGGCCTTCCGGTGGCTGGGGCGCTGACCGGCCCAGCCTTACCCGTCGCCCGGACGGCCCACACGATCTCGCGAATAGTCGTATGAACGCCGGAGGGGTGGCGCCGGACCCCACGCCCGGCACCACCCCCCGCCTTTCGGCCAGACCCCTGTCAGCCCAGGGAAACCCGCACGTCGGCGGCCTTCACGAAGGCGACCCGATGGCCGAACTGGATCTGGTAGTACTCCTCCTGGCCCCGGACCACCGTGTGACCGCTCGGGTCGAACACCGGCGCGAAGTAGTACTCGCCCGGGGTGCGCCCCCCGACCACGTACCGCTGACCGGCGAGCAGCTCGTACGGCAGCGGCGACACCGCCTGCACCGGCACGCCCGCCGGATAGGCCGAGGCCTCCGGATACGCCCGCCCGTACACCGGCACCTTCGCCAGGCCCTCCCGGGGCGTCAGGACGAGACCCCGCGCGTTCACCGCCGACGGTTCCTTCACCGGGTTCGAGAACCACGCCTTCTGCCCCAGGTACCAGACGGCCGTCCAGTCACCCCGGCGCTCCGCCACGGCGAAGCTCTGCCCGGTGGAGGCCCGCGCCCCGGTGTCGTTGACGCCGGTCGTGGAGTCCTGCCCGCCCGGCCGCAGGCCGACGTCCTTCACCAGGGGCGCGTCGGAGCTCGGCGCCGTGTGCAGGCGCACCGCCCCGCTGCCGTGCGGCGCGCAGGCCTGTCCGGCCGTCGCGCAGTCCGTGTAGACCGGCCGGTTCGCGTCGTAGTCGGGACGGATCGTCACCACGCCCGCGCGCGGACCGGCGCTCGGCGTGATCGGGCGGCCGAGCAGCCGGAAGTAGTGCGCCCAGTCCCAGTAGGGCCCCGGGTCCGTGTGCATGCCCTTGATCGTGGAGGTCACCGTGCCCGGCACGTTGTCGTGCCCCAGGATGTGCTGCCGGTCCAGCGGAATGCGGTACCGGGCGGCGAGGTAGCGCACCAGGCGCGCCGACGACCGGTACATCGCCTCCGTGTACCAGGAGTCCGGAGAGGTCAGGAAGCCCTCGTGCTCCAGGCCCACCGACTTGGCGTTCACGAACCAGTTGCCCGCGTGCCAGGCCACGTCCTTCAGCGGCACGTGCTGGGCGACGTGCCCGTCGGAGGAGCGCAGCGAGTACTGCCAGGACACGTACGTCGGGTCCTGCACCAGCTTCAGCGTGGTGTCCCAGTCGGCCTCGGTGTCGTGGATCACGATGTAGTCGATCGACTGCGAGACCGGCCGGTCCGCCTTGTCGTGGTTGCCGTAGTCCCCGTCACCGAACTCCTCGTACGGTGCCGGCACCCACTCGCAGGGCACCGAGGCCGGGCACTCCACCGGACCCGCGGCGGGCCGGCGCAGCCCCAGCGCCGCCACCTGGCCGGTGGCGGGCGCGACCGCCGGAGCGGCCGGGAGCGTCACCACCTGCCCGCTGTCGGTCGTCCGCGTCTCCCCGGTGCGGATCACGTCGAACACGTCGTTCGCGTACGCCGCCGCCGTCGCCGAGTCGTCCGCGCCGGAGTACCGCGCCACCGCCCCGTACCAGTCGGCCGGGTCCGCGCTCGCCGGGAGTCCGGCCTCGCGCTGCGCCGCCGCGAGCAGCGCCGCACCGCCCTCGATGTTCGCCGCCGGGACGGTGCGCAGCTCCTCGGCGGGGATCCCGGACAGCTCGGACGCCCGCTCCAGGGTCCGCAGCCGCCCGGACGGCCCGGCGGACGCCGCCACCGGGCCGTCGCCGCGGTCGCCGTCGCGGATCGGCCGCGAGGCGTCGCCCCGGGCGTCCTCCGCGCCGTCGGAGTGGTGCGGGGCGCTCCGGGCGAGCGCCGTCACGGCGTCCGTCAGGTGCATCGGCCCGTAGCCGCCGGTGACACTGGGCGCACCGCCGTGGGCGTCCCACCGCGACTGAAGGTAGGAGACGGCGAGCAGCAGGCTCTCGGGGACGCCCTGACGCGCGGCCGCCCGGGCGAACTGCCCCTGGAGGACACCCGCCTCGGGCACCTCGGCGCCGGCCGGCGGGGCGGCGGACAGCAGGGGGACCAGCAGGGCGGCGGACGCCAGGGCGCCCACCGCCCCCGGCACCCGGAACGGTGACGGATGTCTGCGCGACGCGGAACGCAGCAAGGCGGCCTCCAGAGGCAGGGGGTGACACGGGGGGCGTGCGGGGCCGAACCCGTACAGGGGTATCGGCTCCCGGACGTCCCGTCAATCACGCCTGCGCACCCTGAAGTTCCCACGTCAGGGCGGGAATGCAGGGCCGGACGGCGGAGTTTCGCGACGACGGGTCCCGGGCCTGGGGCGCGTCACTGGCGTGGACCAATGGAGGAGTCCCTGTGGCCGGAGGGCGGCCCGGACAAGCCGATGCGCCGTGTCCCGGTGTGTCGGCACCGGGCTCACGGCGCACCGCCCCCGTGTGGTCGGCCGGACCCGCGCCTTCAGCGCGTCCCGACCGCCGCGCGCACGGCCCGCCGTGCCATGGCGCAGTCGTCGTGCAGCCGCCTCAGCAGCAGCCGCTGTTCCTCACCGGGGGCGAGCCCCCCCGAGGGCACCGGCACGGAACCGGCCGGCGGAGCCTCCTTCATGGTGCGCTGCACCGCCGTCTCGTACGTGCGGATCTCCCGCGTCAGCACGATCATCAGGTTCACCAGGAAGGCGTCCCGGGAGGCCGCTCCGGCCTGCTGGGCGAGCTGACTGATCTGGCGGCGGGCCAGCGGCGCGTCACCGAGCACCGCCCACAGCGTCGCCAGGTCGTAGCCCGGCAGGTACCAGCCCGCGTGCTCCCAGTCGACGAGGACCGGCCCGGCGGGGGAGAGCAGGATGTTGGAGAGCAGGGCGTCGCCGTGACAGAACTGGCCCATGCCCTGGCGTCCGCCCGCCTGCGCCAGACCGTGCAGCAGCTTCTGGAGGTCGTCCCGGTCCCGGTCCGTGAAGAGACCGAGCTCGTGGTAGCGCGCGATCCGGGTGCCGTAGTCCAGCGGGGCGTCGAAGGTCCCGGCCGGCGGCCGCCAGGCGTTGAGACGGGCGATCGCGCCGAGCGCGGCCCGCACGTCGGCCCGGGGCGGAGCCTCGACGGGGTGGCGCGACAGCGCCGCCGCCCGTCCGGGCATCCGCTCGATCACCAGCGTGCAGTTCTCCGGGTCCGCGGCGATCAGCCGCGGCGCGCGCACCGGAGGACGGTGACGGACGAAGGAGCGGTAGGAAGCTATCTCGTGCCGGAACCGCTCGACCCACGCGGGGGAGTGGTCCAGTAAACACTTCGCGACCGCCGTGGTCCGCCCGGTCGTCCCGACGATCAGTACGGAACGGCCGCTGCGCCGCAGCACCTGCACGGGGTTGAACTCCGGGCAGATCCGGTGGACCGACGCGATCGCCATCTTCAACTGCGCCCCCTGGGGGCCCGACAGATCGATTCTTCCGCTCACGGGCTGGGTGCCGGTGCCGCCCGCCCAGCGCCTCGGCCTGACGGCCTGAGGGGCGGGGGCGAGGTACGGTCCGGCGCCGGCGGGGATGATCCGGTGCTGCGGCCGGGGCGGGGCGGACACGGAGGACGATGCTGTGTACATGGAGGACAGATCCCTTCGTGTGCCGACGAGTTGCGTGCGTCGCCCCGCCCGCCCCCGGTCCGCACCCTGGGGAATGAGGGCCGGTCGGCGGGGCGGGGTGGCGCGTTCCTACCTGACACCCGGGCGCGGGTGGCGGAACATCTCGCGCACCCTGGCGAAGCCTGGCGAATTGTCGCCAGGCCTATGACAGCGGGCTAGTGTCAACTCAGCCGAGAACCTGGGGGCTTAGACGTGACCGAGCAGACCAACACCCGCCTGGCAGACCTCTTCGGCCTGGCCGGCTGGTCCAAGGGCGAACTCGCGAGACTGGTCAACCGGCAGGCGGCGGCCATGGGCCACCCCCAGCTGGCGACCGACACCTCGCGGGTGCGGAGGTGGATCGACCGGGGCGAGATCCCGCGCGATCCGGTCCCCCGGGTGCTGGCAGCCTTGTTCACCGAGCGACTCGGCCGTGTCGTGACCATCGAGGACCTCGGGTTCGTACGACACGGGCGCGCCGGAAAGAAGCAGGACGTCAGGACGACGGAGAACCCTGACGGGCTGCCCTGGGCACCCGATCGTACGGCGGCGGTCCTCACCGAATTCACGGGAATGGACCTCATGCTCAACCGACGCGGCCTGGTGGGCGCGGGTGCCGCGCTTGCCGCCGGCTCCGTACTCAGCAAGGCCATGCACGACTGGCTCCAGACCGACCCCGCACGCAAGGGCGCCGCCCCGCGGGCCACCGATCCCCTCCACGCCGACCCCGCCGGGTTCGACCGCTACGAGGCCGCCCCCATCGGGTCGGAGGAGATCGAGGCCCTGGAGCACTCGGTGGAGGTGTTCCGTGCCTGGGACGCCTCCCGGGGCGGCGGCCTCCAGCGCAAGGCGGTCGTGGGCCAGCTCAACGAGGTGGGCGGCATGCTCGCCTACCGCCACGCCGACCACCTCCAGCGCCGTCTGTGGGGCGTCGCCGCGAACCTGGCGGTCCTCGCGGGCTGGATGTCCCACGACGTCGGCCTCGAACCGACGGCACAGAAGTACTTCGTCATCGCCGCCCACGCGGCGCGCGAGGGCGGCGACCGGCCGAGGGCCGGCGAGGCGCTCTCCCGGGCGGCCCGCCAGATGGTGCACCTGGGGCGTCCCGACGACGCGCTCGACCTGATGAAGCTCGCCAAGGAGGGCTCGGGCGAGCGGGTGCTGCCGCGCACCCAGGCCATGTTCCACACGATCGAGGCATGGGCACAGGCCTCGATGGGCCGGGGACAGGCCATGCGGCGCACGCTCGGCGAGGCCGAGGAGTTGTTCGTGTCCGACCGGCGGGACGAGAAGCCGAGCTGGATGCAGAACTTCGACGAGGCGGACATGCACGGCATGCAGGCCCTCGCCTACCGCACCCTCGCCGAGCACGAACCGTCGGCGGCGGTCCCCGCACAGCGCCACGCCAAGCTGGCGCTCGAACTGCGGCGCGGCGGCCACGACCGCTCGAAGCTCTTCGACCACATCTCCCTCGCCTCGGCCTGCTTCATCGCCGACGACCCGGAGCAGGCCGACCGCTACGCGCGGCTGGCGCTGATGTCCATGGGGGAGACCTCCTCCCACCGGACCTGGGACCGGCTGCGGGAGATGTACCGGCTGACCGGGCAGTACGCGGGCTACTCGCGGATCGAGAGCCTGCGCGAGGAGATCGAGCTCGCCCTGCCCAGGTCTCCCGTCAACCGCCCCAGGCCGGCGGGACAGGCCTGAGGCGCGGGGAGGTTCGGGCGGGGCGCGGCGGAATGCGGAGCCGGGGTTCCGGGGCGCGTCCGACGGCTCCACGGGTGCCACGGGTGCCACGGACGCGGCCGGGTGACGGCGGGCGTCCGGGGATTTCGGCAGGGTCGCGGCGAGCCGGTGTCCGGGAGGGACCCGGACACGTGTCACGGGCGCCGTCCTCCGGTGCCGGCCGGTCCAGGACCGGCGTCACGCAGGCACGCCGTCCTGCCGGTGTCAGCCGGTGACCGCATCACGGAGGCATCCTCCTCCGGTGTCAGCCGGTGACCCGGACCACCATCACGCAGGCGTCGTCCTCGCGTGACTCCTCGCCGAACTCCTCCCTCACCGCGCGCACGCCGTCCTGTGCGTCCCGCGCCTCCGCGAGCCGGGGGCCGAGGGCGAGCAGCCGTCGTGCGCCCGCGTCGTCGTCCGGCCCACCGCCACGGGTCAGCCCGTCGGTGTGCAGAACGAGCACGTCACCCGGGAGCAGCCGGTTCTCGGCCTCGCCGTAGACGGCGCCGGTCGTCGCCCCGAGCAGCACGCCCTCGGGCCGCCGGAGCGCCTGCCCCGTCCCGTCTCGGAAGAGCAGCGGGGCGGGGTGGCCGGCCTGCGCCCACACCAGGGTCCGGGCCACCGGGTCGTACCGGCAGCACATCGCGCTGCCCAGCGCGGGCTGCACGGAGGTCTCCAGGAGCTGGTTGAGGTGGCTCAGCAGCGCGGCGGGCCGGATGCCGGCGAAGGCCATGCCGCGCAGCGCCCCGAGGAGCATCGCCATGGAGGAGGTCGCCGCGACCCCGTGCCCCGTCAGGTCGCCGACGGTCAGCAGCGCGTCTCCGTCGGGCAGGACGAGGGCGTCGTACCAGTCCCCGCCGATCAGACCGGTGCTGGCGGCCGGGAGGTAGTGCGCGGCCACGTCGAGCGGGGCGGCGCCGCCGTGGGCGAAGCGGAGCGAGCCGCGCCAGGGCGGGAGCACCGCCTCCTGGAGCTCGACGGCGACCCGGCGCTCGGTGAGCTCGATGTGGCGGCTGCGCTCCAGGCTGTCCCGGCTCTCGCGGACGGCCCGCTCGCTGCGCCGCAGTTCGCTGACGTCCCGGAGGACGGCCCACATCGAGGCCGTGCAGCCGTCGGTGTCGAGCACGGGCTCACCGGTCATGTGCACGGTGCGCAGACGGCCGTCGGTGCGCACGATCCGGAACTCGCCGTCGATCGGCTTCCCGTCGATCAGGCAGTCCGTCACCATCGACTGCAGGACGGCCTGGTCCTCGGCGAGGACCATCGTGGGCATCTCGTCCAGGGACATCGGGCCGCTCTCGGGCTGCCGTCCGAAGATCTGGAACAGCTCCTCGGACCAGCTGACCTCGTCGGTCAGCAGGTTCCACTCGGCGCTGCCGACCCGCGAGAGCAGGGAGCCCGTCCGGGGCGGGGCCGCGACGCCGTACGCCGTGCCGGGGGCGGTCGCGAGCGCGGTGTCGGCGACGGCCTCGCCCTCCTCGGCCCCGGCCTCCTCCGGAGGGATCGCGGTCGCCGGTACGCCGGCCCGAAGCTGGCCCAACTGGGCACCGAGATCGTCGAGTTGGTTCACGGCCAGGTCGCACAGGGCGCGCTGCCAGCGCTGCTGGGGATCGTCGTCGTCCACCGCGGAGTCCCTGCGCACGGCGTCCACTTCGCCGCGCAGCCGACGGGTCTGCGTGATCAGCGCGTCCAGCGCGCCCGGCTCCGGCGGTGGGGCGGGGCGGTCCGCGAACAGATGGGACGGCATGTCGTACTCCGATACAGGCGCGGCGCGGCCAGGTGTGGAAGCTGGCCCGGAGACGACTGTGGCACAGGCCGCCGCGGCCTGTAAGGGATTTGGCAACACTCGATCCGGTGGTGCTTCTGGCATATGTCAAAGGCCCGGCGATTATCGGACAGTGCGCGACGCGTTACGGTGCTCGGGTGGTGAACGACGACGGTAACGGCACGGTGGGCGCGGGTGCGAGGCTCACGGGCGGCCCGGTCGCGGGGGAGTCGGACATGCGTACGGGGGTGGGTGCGGTGACACCGGAGGACGGCTCACCGGGGGCCGCGGGTGCGGACGGTGCGGGGGGTGCCCAGGCGGTCCAGGGGGCTCAAGGTGCTTGGCGGGCTCCTGTGGCAGGCGTGGGCGGCGATGCCGCGGGTGCGGGTGCCTCTGCTGCGCCGGGTGCGGGTGCGGGTGCGGGTGCGGGTGCGGGTGTGGCCGAGGGTGCGTCGACCGCGAGCGCGGTCGGCACCGCGGTGATCCTCGCCGCCGCGCCCGCCGGACGCGGCCGTGCGATGGACGCCGCCTCCGTCCTGCCGGCGCTCGCCGCCGTCCCGCCGGGGGTCCTCACCGGCACCGCCGCTGCCACGGTCGTCGAACTCGCCGATCCGCTGGACCCGCAGACCGTCCTCACCCGCCTCCGCGCGGCGGCGGCTAGCCCCGGCCCCCTGGTCGTGTGCCTGGCGGGCCAGCTCCACCTCGACCGCCGCCAGCAGCTGCCTCATCTCGCGCTCGCCCGCACCACCCCGGCGACGCTCCGCTACACGGCGCTGCCCTGGCACTGGCTCGCCGGTGAACTCGGCGTGCGCAGCCCGGGGAGCACGACCGTCGTCGCGGACCTCGCGGCCGACCCGGAGGTGTGGCAGCGTCTCGCCGACGTGCCGGGCCTGCTGCACCTGGGGCCCGGCACCCTGCTCCACGCGCGCGTGGTGCCCGCGCCGCGCAGGGGCGAGCCCACGACCCCGGAATACCTCCGGGCCCGGGCCGAACTCTGGCGCTCCGGGGCCCGGTTGAGCCCGGCCGCGGCGCACGCGGAGGCCGCCGCGCGCGCGGTGACGGTGGCACCCCGGCCGGAACCGGTGTTCCTCACGCCCACGCCCGTACCTGCCCCGGCCGCGACCGACACCGCCCCGCCCCTCCCCCCGACCCGTACCGCCGCCCCGCCCGTTCCCCCGATCCGTACCGCGTCCGTGGCCGTGCCCGTCTCCGCGCCCCGGCCCCCGCGCGCGTCCGTCACGGGGTCCGCTCCGGCGGTCGGCGCCGTGCCCCGACGGCCCGCGCCGGTGCCCGCGATCCCCCCGGCGTACGCCCCGGCGACCCCTCCGGCCCCGGCGCCCGCCGGTGCGGAGCCCGTGGACCCGCACCCCGCGATCCTCGCCGCCGCACGGGCCGGGCGGCACGGGGAGGCGGCGGCGGTGGCGGCGGCCTGGGAGCACGACGCCCTGCGCCGCCACGGACCCCGGTCGGTGGAGGCCGTGCACTGGACGGAGGTACGGGCCGACCTCGCCCGTCTCGCCGGAGAACCGGCCCGCAGCTGCGAACTCTGGCTCGCCGCCGCCGAGGCCCGGCTCGGCATGCTCCAGCGCGCGGACGACCCCGACGTGGAGGGGGCCGTCGACCGGGCCCACCACCAGTGGGAGCACATCGAGGATCCCGTCCGCGCCCGCGCCCTGGGCCCGACCCTGGTCGACCTCCGCCGCCGGGTCCCCGGCCGCCGCCCGGGCGCCCTCGCCGCGCTCACCCGCCGCATGGGCTGAGCCGTACGGGCCGGCTCGAGCGGCGGACGCCCCTGCCGCCGCCCGCTGCCGTGGAACGCCACCCGACCGGTCCCGTCCCCGCCCGCGCCCCCGGCCTGAGATGATCGGGGGTGTGACCGTCCCGCCGCACTCCGCTCCCCTCCCGGAGTCCGAGTCTCCCGTCGGCCCGCTCGTCACCGAGCGGCTGGTGCTGCGTGCCGTCCGGAGCGCCGACCTGCCGGCCGTGACGAGGCTGTGGACCGATCCGGAGGTGCGGCGCCACCTGGGCGGTCCCGTGATCGAATCGGTCGTCCGGATCCGGCAGCGGCGGATCGTGGGGGCGCCCGGCTTCCACGCGGTGGTCCGGGCCGAGGACGGCGTCCTGCTCGGGCTCGTCACGGTGGAGGCCGCCGGACGGGGCGGCGAGACGGAGGTCTCGTACCAGTTCCTGCCCGAGCACTGGGGCCACGGCTACGCGCGCGAGGCGGTCGCCGCGGCCGTGTCGCGGGCCCTGGCGAGCGCGCCGAGCGTCGTCGCGGTCACCCAGGAGGCCAACCACAGGTCCCGCCGGCTCCTTGAGGCCGTCGGCCTGGAGCACGCCGAGTCCTTCGTCGAGTGGGACGCCCGCCAGGTCCTCTACCGCCTCTCCCGATGACGGCCCGCCGATTCCCGGCCCCCACGCCAAGGAGCCCCGCCCCATGTCCTTCCTGGTGATCGGCGAGTGCGTCGCCGACGTCGTGCGCGGTGCCGACGGCACCGAGCGGATCCACCCGGGCGGCAGCCCCGCCAACGTCGCCCTCGGCCTCGGCCGTCTCGGCCGGGACGTCACCCTGCTCACCCAGCTCGCCGACGACCCGACCGGACGGCTGATCGCGGACCACCTGAAGGGCGCGGGCGTACGGGTCGAGAGCGGCGGCGCCCCGGTCCGTACCCCGTCGGCGGTCGTCGCGCTCGACGCGCACGGGCACGCCACGTACGCCTTCGACATCGCGTGGACCCTGGAGACCGGCGGGCTCCCGCGCGCGGAACGGCCCGGTCATGTGCACATCGGCTCGATCGCGGCGGTCACCGCTCCGGGCGCGGCCGCCGTCCTCGCCGAGGTCGAGCGGCTCCGCGACGGCGCCACGGTCAGCTACGACCCCAACGTGCGGCCCGCGCTGATGGGCGAGCGCGCCGAGGCGGTCGCGCGCGTCGAGCGCTGCGTCGCGCTCAGCGACCTGGTGAAGGCGAGCGACGAGGACCTGGCCTGGCTGTACCCCGGCGAGGCGCCGGAGACGGTCGCCGCCCGCTGGCTGGCGCTCGGCCCGGCCCTCGTCCTGGTCACCCGGGGCGCGGCCGGCTCGCTCGCCCGCACCGGGCGGGAGACGGCCCTCGCGCAGGCCCCGGCGGTCACCGTCGTGGACACGGTCGGGGCGGGCGACTCCTTCATGTCCGCCGTCCTCGACACCCTCGCCGGGAGGGGGCGGGAGGCCCTCTCCGCGCTCGGCGCCGCGGACCTCGCGGGGCTGCTGGCGAGGGCGGGCGCCGCCGCGGCCGTCACCGTCTCCCGGGCCGGTGCCCAGCCCCCCGACCGGGCCGAACTGGACGCGGCCGGGGAGCGGTTCGCCCTCAGGTCCGGGCGTGCGTCGTGATGTCCGACGCGAACTGCTCGATCATCTCCGCGGTGACCGTCGGGCGGCACTCGGCGATGGCCTCCAGGTAGTCCGTCGTGCTCGCGCCGGGCGCCGGGGTGTCGCCGCCGCGTCCGCCGACGGCGAGCAGGTCCCGCTCGAAGGAGGCCTGGGCGGCGATCCGGGCCGCGTGCTCGATGTCGGCGGGGGTGAACAGCTCGCTCGCCAGCACCAGTTCGTCGATGTCGACGTCCGGCCGCCCGTCGGTGTAGCGGGACCAGATCGCCGCCCTGGCCGCCTTGTCCGGCGTACCGATCGGGATCAGGTAGTCGAAGCGGCCGGGCCGGAGGAAGGCCGGGTCGAGGGACCGGATCGAGTTGGTGGCGCAGACGAGCAGGCGCTCGTCCCCCTCACGGAAACCGGGTATGAGCTTGAGGAGTTCGTTCGTCACGCCGTGCATGCCGCCGGGCTGGGCGGGCTCGGAGCGCACCGGGGCGATCTCCTCGACCTCGTCGATGAAGACCAGCACCCGCTCCAGCTCGCCGATCCGGGCGAAGGCGGACCGCAGGGCGGCGGCGAGGTTCCCCTCGTCGGCGAGGCGCGAGGGCAGGATCTCCACGAAGGGCCAGCCGAGCCGCGAGGCGATGCCCCGGGCGAACGTCGTCTTGCCGGTGCCGGGCGGGCCGAACAGGCACACCGCGCGCGGCGGCCGCACCCCGTGGCGGGTGGCGCGCTCCGGTTCCGCCAGGGGCAGGACCACCCGGCGTTCGATGAGGTCCTTCTCCCGCTCCATGCCCGCGACCTTCGCCCACAGGTCGCCCGGGAGCAGCCGGCCGCCGAGGTCGTCGAGGAGTCCGGCGGCGGGGCCGTGCAGCGGTTCCACCTTCTCGAAGTACGCGACGGCCGGCTGGCGCGTGTACCCGGCGTTCAGCAGGCCCTCGCCGAGCAGCTCCTCCTCCGGCAGGACGTACGCGATGCGCCCGACCCGGGCCGCGACCAGCCGCCGCTCCAGCTCCACGAGCAGGGCGCTGGCCAGGCCGCGGCCCCGCCACGCGGAGGAGATCGCGACGCGCATGACCCAGGCCCGCTCGCCGGAGACGCACGCCAGCGCCGCCCCGATGGGGACCCCCTGGTGCACGGCGACCACGGCCGGCTGGCGCGTGGTGAGGGCGCCGATGCACTCGGCGAGGGAGAAGACGGACTCCTGCCCGAGCTCGGCGGTGGTGTCGATCAGATGGACGACGGCGGCGAGATCGCTCTCGCGGTAGTCGTGGATGTGCCAGTTCACCGGTGGTTCCGCCCCTCGTTCGTGCTGTTCCGGCGAGGCTAGGCGGGGCGGTGGGAGCGGGTCGTGCGCCATCGCGCACAAGGCGGCGCGGTCAAACGCTCCGTGGCGGCTCTATGCAGGGCGATTGCCGTCGGCCCGAGGCGCGCGTGAACGGCGGCACCTCCGCTGGGGGAGGTGCCGCCGTTCCTGGAGAGGATCGACGACGGTCCGGGGGATCAGAGCGTCACGTCGTCCCGCGCTTGCTCATGAGCAGTCCGCCGGCCGTGAGGGAGAACAGGCAGACACACGCGCCGGTGATCACGTTGCTGAGGATCATGCCCGTGTCGGGGTTCCTGGTGACGATCCACGGGGCGACGATCAGCCATGCGCCCAGGAGCAGGACGACGAAGTTCAGGTCCTGCGACCTCTCGGGGACCATCGACATGCACAAGCCCAGCACGGCGAGGGAGATGCCGACGATCAGGTTGGTGAGCGCGAGCTCCGGCCGAGCGGCCGCGAAGTGGACCGTCCATGCCGAGATCGCGGCCCACACGCCGGCGAGGATCACCAGTTCCTCGACGGCAGCGACCCCTCGGGTCTGGAGCATGCGGGCGTAGCGGTCCCGCATTTCCGGTGCGTCCGGGTGTCCCGCGATGTCACCGTGGCGGTGAGAGACGTCGGCCATGTGACTCGCCTCCTTCTGGCGTCTTGCGTGTCAGGCCGCTCTGGCGGCTCTTGCGCCGCTGCTCCATTGTGCGCTTATCTGGCCTTTATGTGTAGGTCTGTCCGGTAGGAGAAGCGGACAGAAATACTCCCCTCTCTGTGCGGGGACCCGCCAAAGGGATGTGCCGCTTCGGCGGATTCTCCGAGACCTCCTCGCAGGGGTGGGCCGGTCCCGGCATTCCTGTGGCCTGTGCCTGCCCTCCTGACACCCGGGATCGGCGCGCCGCACGGTCCGGGGCGGCCCGCGCCGCCCGCCCCGGGCTCCGCGTCCCGTGTCACACCGTCGCGGGCTCCGCATTCGGCGTAGTCGAGTCGCCCGACGCGATGCCGAACGCCGGGTCCGGCACCGACTCGGGCGCGAGCAGCACCGAGGAGCGGCCGTCCACGCCCACCGGGACGTCGCCGTCGATGGTCACCCGGCGCAGCTTGCGCTCGTGGTCGTCGGAGTCGTCGACGCCGTAGTGCTGGGTGGCCCGGTTGTCCCAGATGGCGACGTCGCCGACCCGCCACTGCCAGCGCACGGTGTTCTCCGGCCGCTCGATGTGACCCTGGAAGAGGTCCAGCAGGGCGCGGGAGTCGGTGCCCGTCAGACCGCTGATCCGCTGGACGAAGTTGCCCAGGAGGAGGGTCCGCTCGCCGGTCTCCGGGTGGACCCGCACGACCGGGTGCTCGGTGAGGAACTTCGTAGAGGCGAAGACCTCGCGGAAGCGGAGCAGCTGCTCCGGCAGCGCCCCCGGGCGCAGGGCCGCGTAGTCGTAGTCGTTGGAGTGCACCGCGCGCAGGCCGTCGGCCAGGGCGCGCAGCGGCTCGGGCAGCTTCTCGTACGCCGTCGCCGTGTTCGCCCACAGGGTGTTGCCGCCGTACGGCGGGATGACGACCGCGCGCAGGACCGAGAAGGCGGGGTAGGCCGGGACGAAGGTCACGTCGCTGTGCCACTGGTTGGCCCGGCCGCCGTAGTCGGAGTCGATCGGGAACGAGTAGCGGCCGTCGGCCGAGGGCACGGTGGGGTGGGCCACGGGCGTCCCGAGCAGCCGGCCGAAGGCCTCGTGGGCCTCCTCGTCCAGGTGGTCCTGGTCCCGGAAGAAGACGACCTTGTGCGCCAGGAGCGCGGCGCGGATCTCGGCGACGGTCTCGGCGGGGAGGTCGCCGCCGAGGCGGACGCCGGAGATGACGGCGCCGAGGCGGCCGCCGACCTTCTGGACGGTGACGGAGGCGGTGGCGGTCGACATGGAGGATCCTTTCGGAGTTCCGGGAAGGCCCGGAGCAATTATTCTCGGAGCGGAAGTAATGCGGATACGGGGAATCCCGCACGGCCGTCGGGAAGTGGGGCCGGGCGGCCCCGTCGGCCCGGCGTACGGGACGGGGGGACGTCCGGGGACGTACGGAAGGGGGAACCGAGCGGGAGCGGCGTACCCGAGGAGACGGTGTACGAGGGGGGCGGCGGGTCCGGCGGACCGGCCACGCGCCGGGGTCGCGAGGGTCAGGCGCCGTGGGCGGCGGAACAGGAGGAGGTCGCGAACATGTCCCGGAGACTGGCAGCGGCCGTCGCCGCGCGTCAAGCGACCGTCCGGGCCCCGAACCCCCGCACGTGGTGGTTGAATCGGCGCCTGCCCGGCCCCGCGGAACCGCCCGGGGAAACTCGGCGGAACCACACTTGACCAGCGGCGACACCCCGCCGCCGGGAGAGCCGGCCGGTGCGGGAGGCGCAGCCGGCGGGCCCACCCCCGGCGCTCCGGGGATTTCACACCGCCGCAACAGTGATCCCGCCGCGACGGTGACCGGGCCGCCACGGGGACCACGCCGGGACAGCGACCACGCTCCACCGATGACAGCGCTCCACCCAAGACCGCGCCGGAAGAGTGGCGCTCCACCCAGGACCGCGCCGCAGGAGTGGCCACGCTCGACCAGCGATCACTCCGCACCGCAGACCACGCTCCACCGGCACCCCCCGCTCCATCAGCGACCAGAGAGGCACCCATGACGACCACCACCCCGCACGCTCCCCGCATGGCGGGCGACGGGCGGCGCGAGGCCAACGCCGCCACCGTGCTCAGGACCGTGCTCGACCACGGCCCGGTGGCCCGTGGCGCCGTCGCCCGGCTCTCCGGACTCAGCCCCGCCGCCGTCTCGCGCCAGGCCACCGACCTCACCCGGCTCGGCCTCCTGCGCGAGCTGCCCGAACTCGCCGGGGGCGGGGGAGTGGGACGGCCGCAGATCCCCGTCGACCTGCACGTCGGAGCCGCCGGAGGCCCCGTCGCCGGCGGCGTCCATCTGGGCGTCCCCGGCTCGACGTTCGCCGTCGTCGACCTGCGCGGACAGGTGCTCGCGCGCCACACCCACCCGCACGACGGCATCGCGCCCGACGCCCTGCCCGGCGTCGTCGCCCGCGCGCTGCGCGACTTCCTCGACGCCCACACGCGGGGGCGGCCCCTGCTCGGGGTCGGCGCCGCCGTCGGCGGCTGGGTGGACCCCGCCGAGGGGGTGGTCGTCCGGCAGGACGCCCTCGGCTGGCGCCGCCGCCCGCTCGCCGCCGAACTCGCCCGCGGCCTCGGCGGACGCACCGTACGCCTGGACAACCACGCCCGCTCCATCGCCCAGTCGGAGATCCTCTTCGGGCGGCCCGCCGCCCGCCGCAGCCTGGTCCACCTCTTCGTCGGCAACGTCGTCGACGCGGCCGTCGGCCTCGCGGGCGTCGTGCACCAGGGACCCGGCGCGGCGGCCGGGGACGTGGCCCACCTGCCGGTGCCCGACTCCACGGTGCCCTGCCCGTGCGGCCGTTCCGGCTGTCTGGAGGCCACCGCCTCGAACACGGCGCTCGGGGCCACCGCCGTCCGCCGCGGCATCGTGCCCGAGCCCGACACCTCCCTCGTGGTGGACGCGGCGGCGGCCGGGGACCGGCGCGCCGACCGGCTGCTGCGCGAACGGGCCCGCGCCGTCGGACGCGCCGTCGCGCTGCTCCTCGACGTCCTCAACCCCGACCTGGTCGTCGTGACCGAGCAGTCCAGCGTCCTCGAACCCGACTATCTGGAAGAGATCCGAGGGGCCGCGATCGACCTCTCGCACGTCTGCGACGACCCCGAACGCATCGTCAGTCCACATGCCGGACCGGCCACGCTCCCCGTCGCGGCGGGCACCGTGCTGCTGAACTCCCTGTTCAGAAGGCCTCTTGAGACCGCCACCCAGCTCCTCCCCGCGGTGACCGAACGCTGATCTCGTCTCAGAATCCGGTCAACGCCGGTTGACCGCTGCGCGGAGCCGCTGTCATATTGCTCCCGTGAATCCGGACATGCGCCTCATCTCCCGCAGGCACGTCGACCTCTGTCGACAGGCCAGCGCGGTCTGTGCCGTCCGCGCCTGATCCCGGCGCCGGTCGCCGCACCGGCCCCGCCACTCCCGCCCCGGCAACGCCGCACGCGGGTCGCTCACCGTCCCCGCACTGAGCCGGCCGCACGGATCCCTCCCGCTCCACGCACCACCGCGTGCCCGCGTGCCTCCGGCGTGTCCGCGTAGCCCGTCCCCGTACCTCCGCGCCCTCCGTGCTTTCCGTGCGCTCCCGCGCACCTCGCGGACGGTACGGGTCTCCCTCCGCGCCCTCTTCCTTCCGCAGCGGAACGAATCCGCGCGCCCTGCGGCCCCACCTCCTCCTCCCCAGGCAGGCATCGATGACCGAGCTGTCCCCCTCCACGCCCACCGCCCTCACCCGGCGCACCACCTTGCGCGCCGCGGGCGGCGGCACCCTGCTGCTGGGACTCGGCCTCACCGGCTGCCGCTCGGCGGTCTCCGAGACCGAGGCGCCCGTCGGGAAGGCGGCCGAGGCGCCCCGGCGCGGCGGCACCCTCACCGTCGCCATCAACTCGGACTTCACCCCGAGCCTGCTCTTCGCCCAGAGCGGCCAGTCGTTCCAGCACCGGCTGATCTACAACACCCTCACCCGCTACGACGACCGGCTGACCCCCCAGCCCGAACTGGCCACCTCCTGGGAGTACGCGAAGGACGGCCGCAGCATCACCCTCAGGCTCCGCACCGGCGTCACCTACCACGACGGCCGGCCCTTCACCGCCGACGACGTGATCTTCGCGGTGAAGAACCTCCAGAACCCGCTGCGCGCCGCGCAGTTGAGGGCGACGGCGGCCGCCGTCACCGGTTTCGAGAAGCGCGGCGACCACGAGCTGGTCCTCAGACTCGCCCACCCGGTGAACAACCTGTTCGACCTCTTCGAGTTCATGATCCTCACCGACCGGCACAGCGTCGAGGACGCCGTCACGGGCCGGAAGCTGATCGGCACCGGCCCCTTCCGGCTCACCAAGTGGAGCCCCGGCGCCGGCCTCTCCTTCACCCGCAACGAGACGTACTGGCAGCCCGGCCGCCCCTACCTGGACGCCGTCGAGTTCCGCGTGGTGCCCCAGGCCGACGCCCTCCTCTCCTCCCTCCGCACCGGCCAGTCCCAGCTGTCCTACGGCGTCCCCGGCAAGAACCTCGCGGTCGTCGCCGCCCAGCCCGACCTCGCCATCAGCGAGTACACCACCGGCGGCGGCGCCTACTACCTGGGCGTCAACACCACCGTCGCGCCGCTCGACGACAAGACCGTCCGGCAGGCCCTCGCCTGGGGCGTCGACCGCGAGCGCATCCTCCAGCAGGTCCTCGGCGGCTACGGACTGGCCTCCGCCACCCCCTGGCCCAAGTCCTCGCCCGCCTACACCGAGTCCGGCCGCACCCACTACACCTACGACCCCGGCAAGGCCCGCGAACTGCTCCGGTCCGCCGGCCACTCCCGGCTCGACCTGCCGCTCCTCCACATCAACCTGCCCGGCGACACCGCGGTGGCCGAGGCGATCCAGTACGACCTCCGGCAGATCGGCGTCCAGGTCACCCTGGAGCCCACCGACCCGGCCACCGCGCAGAAGAACCTCATCTCCCAGAAGATGCCCGGCCTGTGGACCATGAGCCACGGGTTCGCACAGGTCCAGCCCTCCACCCTGGCCGTCAGCGCCTACCCCTTCAACGAGGCCAAGAACACCTCGCGGTTCCGCTCCGCCGCCTACACCAAGGTCGTCCGCGAGGCCTGGACCACTCCCGGGACCGGCGCCCGCGCCAACGCCCTGCGGCAGCAGATCACCGACACCCTCCTCGACGAGGCCTTCATCATCGACCTCGTCATCCGGGGCTCCGTCCAGGTCGCCGCCAAGAAGCTGCGCGGCGTCACCCTCAACAAGTTCGCCTACCTCAACCTCGACGACGCCCACCTGGCGGGCTGAGATGCGCGGCTACCTCCTGCGGAGGATCCCCTCCGCCCTCCTCGTCCTCCTCGCCGCCTCCTTCCTCGCCTTCGCCGTCCTCCGCCTGGTCCCCGGCGATCCCGCCGCGGTCCTCGCGGGACCCGACGCGAGCCCCGAGACCGAGGCCGCCATCCGCGCCGGGCTCGGCCTCGACGCCCCCCTGCCCACCCAGTACGCGCGGTGGATCGGCGACCTCCTCACCGGCGACCTCGGATCGTCCTACGCGATCGGCGGCCAGACCGCCGACCTCATCGGCGACGGACTCGGCGCCACCACCGAACTCACCCTCGGGGCCCTGCTGTTCGTCGTCGTCCTCGGCGGCGCCTTCGGCATCCTCGGCGCGACCGCCCGCAACCGCTGGGTCCGCGGCACCGTCCGCGTCCTCACCACCGGCGCCCTCGCCGTCCCGCCGTTCGTCACCGGCGTCCTCCTCGTCCTGCTCTTCTCCGTCCTCCTCGGCGTCCTGCCCCCGGGCGGCCGCGTCCCCCTCCTCACCGCACCCGACCTCGGCGCCCAGTACCTCCTGCTGCCCTCGCTCTGCCTCGCCCTGCCCAGCGCCGCCGTCCTCGGCCGCTACCTCAAGGACGGCATCGAACACGCCCTCGCCGAGGACTACGTCCGGACCGCCACCGCCGCCGGCATCGCCCCCCGCCGCCTGCTGTGGCGGCACGCCCTCCCGAACGCCCTCCCGCCCGTGGTCACCCTCCTCGGCATGCAGACCGGACACCTCCTCGGCGGCGCGGTCCTGGTCGAGGCGATCTTCGCGTGGCCCGGCCTCGGACAGCTCGCCGAACAGGCCCTGATCCGCCGCGACTACCCGGTCGTCCAGGACCTGCTGCTGCTCCTCGTCACCGTCTTCGTCCTCGTCCAGCTCCTCACCGACCTCGTCCACGCCCGGCTCGACCCCCGGATCAGGTGGGAGTGACCGCCATGACCACGTCCACCCGCCCCGCGGGCACGGAACCCGCCCCCGCGAAGACCACGCCGTCCCGCCGTCGCCACGCCCACCGCGCCGCCCTCGCCACCGCCCGCGGCCGCACCGGTCTCGTCCTCGTCGGCGCCGTCGTCCTCGCGGGGCTCCTCGCCCCGCTCCTCACCGGCCACGGCCCCACCGACCAGAGCGGCCTGTCGCTCGCCGCGCCCGGCACCCCAGGTCACCCGCTCGGCACCGACGACCTCGGCCGCGACCTCCTCGCCCGCCTCCTCTACGGGATCCGGGCCGACCTCGGCATCATCGCCGCCGCCGTGCCCCTCGGAGCCGCCCTCGGCTGCCTCCTCGCCCTGGCCGCCGCCGCGCACCCCGTCCTGGACACCGTCGTCCAGCGGACCTTCGACCTGATCCTCGCCTTCCCCGGGCTGATCCTCGCCCTCGCCGTCACCGCGATCCTCGGACCGGGCCGGCTGCCGGTGATCCTGGTCATCGCCCTCGCCGAGATCCCCGTCTTCGGCCGGCTCCTGCGCACCGGCATCCTCGTGCAGCGCGGCCGGGAGTACGTGACGGCCGCCCGCGTCGGCGGCACCTCCGGCGGCCGGATCCTCACCCGGCACATCCTGCCCAACGCCGCCGACCCGCTCGTCGTCCAGATCGCCGTCTCCCTCACCGTCGCCGTCTTCGTCGAGGGCGCCATGAGCTTCCTCGGCGTCGGCGTCCGGCCCCCCGAGCCCACCCTCGGGGCCGTCCTCAGCCAGTCCATGCCCTACCTCGCCCAGGCCCCGCACTTCGCCGCCGGCCCCCTCGTGACCGTGACCGCGCTCGTCCTCGGCCTCTCCCTGACCGCCGAGGCACTGAACCGGGAGATACGCCGATGACCACCCCACCGCTCCTCGAAGTGCAGCACCTGGACGTGGAGTTCCCCACCCCCGACGGCGGCACCCTGCACGCCGTGCGGGACGTGTCCTTCACGCTCCGGCGGGGCGAGACCCTCGCCGTCGTGGGGGAGTCCGGCTCCGGGAAGTCCACCACCGCGCTCGCCCTGCTCCGGATGCTCCCCGGCACCGGAAGGATCACCGGCGGCTCCGTGCGCCTGGACGGCGAGGACCTCGTCACCGCCGCCGAGGACCGGCTGCGGGCCGTGCGCGGCGCCCGGATCGGCATGGTCTTCCAGGACCCGATGACCGCCCTCAACCCCGTCCTCACCGTCGGCCACCACCTCGACGAGGTGCTCCGCGCCCACCAGGGGCGCACGAGCGGCGCCCGGGACAAGGCCTCCCGCCGGGCCCGCGCCGTCGAACTCCTGGGCCTCGTCGGCATTCCCGACGCCGCACGCCGGCTCGACGACCACCCGCACCAGTTCTCCGGCGGACAGCGCCAGCGGATCCTCATCGCCATGGCCTTGGCGGGCGAGCCCGACGTCCTCCTCGCCGACGAACCCACCACCGCCCTCGACTCCACCGTCCAGGAACAGATCCTCACCCTCCTCGGCGACCTCACCCGCACCACCGGCACCGCGCTCGTCCTCATCACCCACAACATGGGCGTCGTCGCCCGCGCCTGCGCGCGCGTCCTCGTCCTGTACGGCGGCACCGTCGTCGAGGACGGCCCCACCGCCGAGGTCCTCACCCGACCGCGCCACCCCTACACCGCCGGCCTCCTCGCCGCCGTGCCCCGGCTCTCCGCCCCCTCCGGCACGCGCCTCACCGGCATCCCCGGCACCCCGCCCGACCTGAGCCTCCCGCTCGCCGGCTGCGCCTTCGCCGCCCGCTGCGCCCTCGCCGAGGACCGCTGCCACACCGCCGCGCCCCCGCTGACCACCGTCACACCAACCGTCCGCGCCGCCTGCCACCCGGCCGCCGAACGCGACGAACCGCTGCCCCCGCCCCCACCGCCCGCCCGGGTCGACCGGCCCGCGCCCGGCGCCGTCGTCCTCCGCGCCGAAGGACTCACCAAGACGTACCGGAGCCGGGGCCGACGCTCCCTCACCGCCCTCGACGGCGTCTCGCTCACCCTCGCGGCCGGCGAGACCCTCGGCATCGTCGGCGAGTCCGGCTCCGGCAAGTCCACCCTGGCCCGGGTCCTCGCCCACGCCCACCCCGCCGACGGCGGCCGCGTCCTCCTGGACGGCCGGGACGTCACCCGCCCCGGCCGCGCCGAGCTGCGCGCCGTGCGCCGCCGCGTCCAGATGGTCTTCCAGGACCCCTACGCCTCCCTCAACCCCCGCATGACCGTCGGCGAGACCCTCGCCGAACCGCTGCGCGCCTTCGGCATCGGCACCCCGCGGGAGCGCGCCGACCGCGTCGCCGCGCTCCTGCGCCTCGTCGGCCTCGACCCGGCCGCCGCCGACCGGCACCCGCGCTCCTTCTCCGGCGGCCAGCGCCAGCGCATCGGCATCGCCCGCGCTCTCGCCCCCGAACCCGCCGTCCTGATCTGCGACGAACCCGTCTCGGCCCTCGACGTCTCCGTCCAGGCCCAGATCGTCGGCCTGCTCACCGACCTCCAGCGCGACCTCGGCCTCGCCCTCGTCTTCATCGCCCACGACCTGGCCGTCGTCCGCCAGGTCAGTCACCGCATCGCCGTCATGCACGGCGGCCGCATCGTGGAGACCGGCGGCGCCGACGACCTGTGCGAGCGTCCCCGCGACCCGTACACCCGGGCGCTGCTCGCCGCCGCCCCCGAACCCGTACCCGTACGCCGCGTCCCCGAGGCGGTGTCCGCGTGAGCGCCTGCTGCACCCCGGGCCGCGCCTGCGCGGGCCCCGCCGGACACCCGGCCGCCCCGGCACCGCTCCCGATGCCGAGGGTACGGACCGCGCCGCCGGCCCACCCCCTGGTGGAGCTGCCCGGCGGCACCTTCCGCAGGGGCGACGCCTTCGGCGAGGGCTACCCCGACGACCACGAGGGACCCGCACGGGAAGTCACCGTGGCCCCCTTCGCGATCGACGCCACCGCCGTCACCAACGCGCGGTACGCCGCTTTCGTCGAGGCCACCGGACACCGCACCGACGCCGAACGCTTCGGCTCCTCCTTCGTCTTCCACCTCCTGCTCCACCCCGCCGCCGAGCCGCACGTCCTCGGCCGCGTCCCGCAGGCCCCCTGGTGGCTCGGCGTCGCCGGGGCCGCCTGGCACAGCCCCGAGGGCCCCGGCTCGGACCTCGAAGGGCGCGCCGACCATCCCGTCGTCCACATCTCCCACGACGACGCCCTCGCCTACTGCGCCTGGGCCGGCCTCCGGCTGCCCACCGAGACCGAATGGGAGTACGCGGCCCGCGGCGGCCTCGACGGCGCCCGCTACCCCTGGGGCGACGAACTCACCCCCGGCGGCGAGGAACGCTGCAACACCTGGACCGGCGACTTCCCGCACCGCTCCGACCGGCCCGGCGGATACGTCGGCACCGTCCCCGTCACGGCGTACGCACCCAACGGGTACGGCCTCCACAACACCTCCGGCAACGTCTGGGAGTGGTGCGCCGACGCCTGGGACCCGGACGGCCGCGAACGCGTCATCCGCGGCGGGTCGTACCTCTGCCACGCCTCGTACTGCAACCGCTACCGGGTCGCCGCCCGCTCCCACAACACGCCCGACTCCTCGACCGGCCACGGCGGCTTCCGCTGCGCCCGCACCCTCCCCCCGGAAGGACCCACCCCCGCATGAGCACCGCCCCGCGACGCGACCCGTACGAGGGCGTCGCCGGCCGCGTCGGCCGCACCTTCGCCGAGTCCGAACCCGCCTGGCCCGCCCGTACCACCCCGCCCGCCCAGGCGCCGAACATCGTCGTCGTCCTCGTCGACGACATGGGATTCAGCGACATCGGCCCCTTCGGCTCCGAGATCCCCACCCCGGTCCTCGACGGCCTCGCGGACGGAGGCGTCAAGCTCGGCAACTACCACACCATGCCGCTCTGCTCCCCGGCCCGCGCCGCCCTCCTGACCGGCCTCAACCCGCACCGCGTCGGCTACGCCATGGTCGCCAACTCCGACCCCGGCTTCCCCGGTTACGGCATGGAGGTCGCCGAGGACGTCCCCACCCTCGCCGAACTCCTGCACGACGCCGGCTACGCCACGTACGCCGTCGGCAAGTGGCACCTCGTCCGCGACTCCGCCTCCAACGCCGCCGACCACCGGGGCAACTGGCCGCTCCAGAAGGGCTTCGACCAGTACTACGGCGTCCTGGAGGGCCTCACCAGCCTCTTCCACCCGCACCAGCTCGTCCGGGACAACAGCCCCCTCGACATCGACGAGTTCCCCGACGACTACTACTACACGGACGACATCACCGACCAGGCCCTCTCCATGGTCAAGTCGCTGCGCGCCCACGACCCCGACAAGCCCTTCTTCCTCTACCTCGCGCACAACGCCGTCCACGGCCCCCTCCAGGCCAAGGCCGAGGACATCGCCCGCCACCGGGGCCGCTACGACGAGGGCTGGGACGTCCTGCGCGAGCGCCGCTTCGCCGCGCAGCTCGCCGCCGGACTCTTCCCGCCCGGCACCGAACTGCCCGAGCGCAACAGCGAGGCCGGGCTCGACGTCCCCGCCTGGGACTCCCTGACCAAGGACCAACAGCGGCTCTACGCCCGCTACATGGAGGTGTACGCGGCCCTCGTCGACAACATCGACCAGAACCTCGGCCGGCTCACCGACACCCTCGCCGCCCTCGGCGAACTCGACAACACCGTCATCGTCTTCACCTCCGACAACGGCGGCACGGGCGAGGGCGGACTCGAAGGGACCCGCTCCTACTTCAGCCGCTTCGTCCACCACCCCGGCCTCCCCGGCGACTGGGACCCCGACGTCGACCGCGACCCCGAGCTCATCGGCGGCCCCCGCAGCCTCGTCCACTACCCCCGGGGCTGGGGCATGGCCTCCAACACCCCCTTCCGCCTCTACAAGGGCCACACCTACGCGGGCGGCGTCCGCGTCCCCTTCGTCCTGTCCTGGCCCGACGGCGCGAGGGACGGCAGGCTCACCGCCGGACACCGCGCCCAGTACCAGTACGTCACCGACATCGCGCCCACCCTGCTCGAACTCGCGGGCCTCACCCGCCCCGAGACCCGCCGGGGCGTGCCGCTCCAGGAACCGGACGGCTCCAGCTTCACCGCGGTCCTCGCCGACCCCGCCCACGACTCCACCCACCCCGAGCAGTACTGCGAGATGACGGGCAACCGGAGCCACTACCGCGACGGCCACAAGCTCGTCACCCTGCACCGGCCCGGGACCCCGTACGACGACTCCGAGTGGGCCCTGTACGACATCAGGACCGACCCCACCGAGATCCACGACCTCGCCGCCGGGAACCCGGGACTCGTCAAGGAACTCTCGGCCGCCTGGGAGCGGGCCGCCTGGCGCAACGGGGTCTTCCCGCTCCCCGACCACAGCGGGGCCCTGGCCCGCCGCAACCCCGCCGAGGAGCGCTACTCCCGCCCGCTCACCCTGCTTCCCGGCACCCCGGAACTGGAGCGCTACCGCTCCTCCCGGCTCGTCGCGCTGCGCTCCTTCGAGGTCGCCGTGGCCGTCGAGGAGAGCGGCGACGGCGTGCTCGTCTCCCACGGGGACCAGGGCGGCGGCTACAGCCTGTACGTGGAGGACGGCCGGCTGACCTTCGCCTACAACGAGTACGGAGACCTCCACGAGACCGACGCCGGGCCCCTCGCACCGGGCCCCCACGAGATCCTGCTCGCCGCGACGGCGGAGGAGGGGCTGCGCTGGCGGTTCACCGTGACCGTGGACGGCGAGCGGCGGGCCGCGCCGGACAGCGTCCACCAGCTCATCGGGATGGCGCCCTTCCAGGGCATCAGCGTGGGCGTCGACCGCAAGTCCCCGGTGTCCTGGCCCCTCTACGAGCGCCACCGCTCCTTCCGCTTCACCGGCCGGCTCCACTCGGTCACCTACCGCCCCGGAGCCCCCGGCCCCGACGCGCCGGAAGCGGTCGCCGCCGCGCTGAAGGAGGCCGCGGCGGCCTTCGAGTGACACCGGGGGCGGGCGCGAAGCCCGGGGCTCCGGTGCGGTGACCGCAGTGGTGTGCCGGGGGAGTGGGGGCGCGGAAGCCCGGGGGACGCGGTCACGGAGGCACGGGGCACCGCAGCGCTGGAACCGGTGCGGGCGCGTCCGGCCGGGTCACCGGGTCACGGGTCACGGAGAAGCGGGGGCACGGGAGCACCGGAACCGGTGCGGGCGCCCGGCCGGGTCACCGGCCGAAGGCGTCGGTCACGCAGTCGGCGGCGCACCGCCCGTGCTCGAAGCGGCGGCGGAGCGCCGCCGCCGCGTGCCGCCGCTCCACCCCTGCGTAGCCGTACCGCTCCTCGGTCGTCCGCCGCACCGCCTCGACGGTGACGATCGCGGGCTCGCCCTCGCCCGCGGAGCCGCGTGCCGCCGCGATCACGTGATCGGCCGCGCGCAGGAGGTCCCGGGCGTACGCGCGCTGGGCGGCGGAGCGGGCCCGCGAGGGGGCGAAGGGCCGGACCGCGCGGCCCCGCCACACCAGCCCGGCGATCACCAGTCCCAGGCCGAGCAGGGCGACGAGCGCGCCCACCGCGGCATCGGCTCCCCAGCTCATGGCCTGCCGCCTTCCCCCGGGACCCGCGGGTCCTGCACGAGCCTCCGAGTCTAGGGCCCGGAGGCCCGTCGTCGACAGCGTTGACACGTGTAAGTAAGCGGTGGCAGGCTCGGTCTCCGGCCCCCCGTGCCCGCGCAGAAGGAGCAGCACCCCATGAGTACCATCGTCACCACCGCCCGAGGACCCGTGCGCGGCGAGCGCCGTGCGGACGGCAGCCTGCGATTCCTCGGCATTCCGTACGCGCAGCCGCCGGTGGGGGAGCTGCGGTTCGCCGCGCCCGTGCCGCCCGCGGCGTGGTCGGAGCCGCTGGACGCGACGGCGTACGGGCCGACGGCCCAGCGACGGCCCTTCGCGGAGGTCACGACGATCCCGGAGCCGTCGGTCCCCGGGGACGGGGTGCTGAACCTGAACGTGTTCACCCCCGACACCGCCCCGGCGGCCGGTCTGCCGGTCCTCGTCTGGATCCACGGAGGCGGGTACGTGGCGGGGTCGGCGGCCAGCCCGTGGTACGACGGGGCCGCGTTCAACCGGGACGGGGTGGTCCTGGTCTCGGTCGGCTACCGGCTGGGGATCGAGGGCTTCCTGCACGTCGAGGGCGCTCCGGACAACCGAGGCGTGCGGGACTGGATCGCGGCCCTGGAGTGGGTGCGGGACAACATCGCGGCCTTCGGCGGCGACCCGGCGAAGGTCACGGTCGCGGGTCAGTCGGCGGGCGGCGGCGCCGTGCAGACGCTGCTCGCGGTGCCGTCGGCGCGGGGCCTGTTCCGGGGCGCGCTCTCCGTCTCCGGCGCCGTCCTGCGGCCCGACGGCCCCGAGGTCGCCCGCGCCGCGGCCCGGCTCCTCACCTCCCGCACCGGGGTGCCGGCGACCGTCGACGCGCTCCGCGACCTCACCGACGACGAACTCCTCGACCTCCAGGACCGGATGGCCGCGCCGGGCCCCGACCGCGAGGGCCTGCCGCCGATGCTGGCCCTCGCCCCCTTCGCCGACGGCGAGCTGATCCCGGTGCCCGTCCTGGACGCCCTCACGAAGGGCGACGCGGGCGCCGACGTCCCGCTGATGCTCGGCTTCACCGAGGACGAGTTCTCGATGTTCCCCGCGCCCGGCCCCGACGGCCCGCCGCTGCCCGCCCTCCTCGGCGGGCTCGGGCTGGACCCGGCCAGGGCGGGGGCCTTCACCGAGGCCTACGCGGCCGCCGGGGAGGACCGGTACTTCGGCCAGGCGCTGACCGACACCGTCTTCCGCGCCCCCAACCTCGCCGTCGCGGACGCCCGCGCCGCCCTCGGCCGCCCCACCTGGTTCTACGAGTTCCGCTGGCCGTCGCCCGCACTCGGCCTCGCCTTCCACTGCCTGGACCTGCCCTTCGCGTTCGACCTCCTCGACGCCGAGGGCGTGACGGCCGTCGCCGGGTCCGAGCCGCCGCGTGCGCTCGCCGACGCGATGCACCGGGCGTGGGTCGCCTTCGTCACCGACCAGGACCCGGGCGCCGACTGGCCGCGCTACACCTCCGAGGGCCGCGCCACCAAGATCTGGGACGCCGAGGCCTCGGTCGCCGCGGACCCGGTGCGCCGGGTCCGCGAGCTCTGGCTCGACTGAGTCGGCGGGCCGCCCGGCGCCGTGCCGCCCGTGCCGTGCTGCCCGTGCCGAGCTGTACGGCTCCGTGCTGTACGGCTTCGCGTGGTGAGGCTCCGTGCCGTGCGGCCCCGGGCCAAGCCGCCCCGCGCCACGCCGCCCCCCCGGGCGCCATGCCGCCGGGGCGGCCTTCGGGCCGTGTCACACGTTCTTCATGCGCCGTGCATGGTTCCCCGGGGCGGGTGCGCCGATGATCGACGGACGTCCGAGGGCCCCGACCGGGGCCGCTCTCCGGGCGTCGCACGCCCCCGTGCCCGTCGCCCCCGAGGAGCCCCGCCATGTCCAGCCGCCGCACCTTCCTCGCCGGGTCGGCCGCCACGCTCGGCCTCGGAGCCCTGCCCGCGACCGGCGCCGTCGGCGCTCCGGCCGCGTCGGCGGCGGAGCTCGTACCGGAGGACACCACCCGCCCGCCGAACCTGGTCGTCGTGCTCGCCGACGACCTCGGATACGGCGAGCTCGGCGCGTACGGCCAGAAGCTCATCTCCACCCCGCGCATCGACGGACTCGCCGCGGAGGGACTGCGGTTCACCGACGCCTACTCGACGGCGGCCGTCTGCGCCCCGTCCCGCTGCTCGCTCCTCACCGGCCTGCACACCGGCCACGCGACCGTGCGCGCCAACCCGTCCGGGGCGCAGGGCTCGCTCACGGCCACCGACACCACCTTCGCCCAGGTGCTCCGGGCGCGCGGCTACCGCACCGGCGTCATCGGCAAGTGGGGCTTCGGGCCGGAGGCCGCCGGCCAGGAAAGCCACCCCAACGCCCGGGGCTTCGAGGAGTTCCACGGGTACATCGACCACGGCCACGCCCACGAGTACTACCCGGCGTACCTGTGGCACAACGGCGTCAAGGAGCCGATCCCCGCCAACGCCGGCGGCGCCAAGGGCGTCTACGCGCCGGACCTGCTGCGGCAGCGGGCGCTCGACTTCCTGGACCGGCACGCGGCGGAACCGTTCCTGCTGCTGCTCACCCCCACCGTGCCGCACGCCCCCAGCGACATCCCCGACACCGGGGCCTACGCGTCGCGGAGCTGGAGCACCGCCAACAAGGGCCACGCCGCGCAGGTCAGCCTCTTCGACGCCCTCGTCGGCGACGTCGTCGACCGGCTCCGCGCCCTCGGCCTGGCGGACGACACCGTCGTCCTCGTCACCAGCGACAACGGCCCGCACGAGGAGGGCGGGGTGAACCCCGACCTGTTCGACGCCAACGGGCCGCTGCGCGGATACAAGCGCAACCTGTACGAGGGCGGGATCCGCGTCCCCCTCCTCGCCTGGGGGCCCGGCCGGATCGCGCCCGGCACCAGCGACCGCCCGACCCCGCTCACCGACCTCCTCCCCACCCTCGCCGAACTCGGCGGCGCGCCCGCCCCCTCGGACGTGGACGGACTGTCCGCCGCGCCCCTGCTCACCGGCGGGGGAGCGGCCGCCGCCCGCCACGACCACCTGTACTGGTTCCGGGACGAGCGGGGCGTCACGTCCCGCGCCGACGCGCAGGACCGGCAGCGCTCCACCTGGCTCGCCGAGGCGCTCCGCAAGGACCGGTGGAAGGCGGTCAGGTTCGCCCCCGTCCGTGACCACGCCCTGCCCGACGACCAATGGCAGGTCGAGCTGTACGACCTGGCGGCCGACCTCGGTGAGACCTCCGACCTCGCCGCGCGCCACCCCGCCCGGGTCGCCGAGCTGGTGGCCCTGATGCGCTCCTCGTGGCGGGACACCTATCCGAGGGCCGCCTTCGGGGCCGGCCTGACGGTGCCGTCGCTCGCCGTGCCGGGGCAGCCGTTCACCGCGACCGCCACGCTCGCCAACGGGGCCTCCAGGGCGTGGAGTTCCGCCTCGCTGGCGCTGCGGGCCCCGGCGGGCTGGACCGTGCGTGCCACCACGGCCACCGGGACCGGGCAGCTCGCGCCCGGTGCGCGGCTCACCGCCGCCTGGCAGGTCACCCCGCCGGCCGGTGCCCCCGCCGCCACCCCGTGGACGCTGACCGCCGAGGGCACCGCCCTCGCGCCCGGCGGCCCGGTGCGGTACGCCGCCGACGGCACGGTCACCACCCCGCCCCCGGCGCCCGTCCGGGACAGCTACCTCTCCGACCTCCCGTGGATCAGCGCCGTCAACGGCTGGGGACCAGTCGAGCGCGACACCTCCAACGGCAAGAACGCGGCCGGGGACGGCACCCCGATCGCCTTCGGCGGGGCCACGTATCCCAAGGGGCTCGGCGTCCACGCGTACAGCGACATCGCCTTCCACCTCGGCGGCGCGGCGAACCGGTTCACCGCCCTGGTGGGCATCGACGACTTCTCGGCCCGCCAGAGCTCCCTGGGCGCCACCCGCGCCACGGTCTACGGCGACGACCGCGTCCTCCTCGCCACCCCCACCCTGACCGCCGCCGGCGGACCCGTCCCGGTGGACGTCGACGTGCGCGGCGTACGCGTCCTGCGCCTGGAGGTCACGGACGCCAACGCGAGAACGTCCTTCGACCACACCTCCTGGGCCCTGGCGCGGGTCACGGTCGCCTAACCCTCCCCGAAGCAACGGACCCCTCCGGCACCGCGCGATACGGTGCCGCCATGTCCCGATCGGCCGAAGCAGGATCAGCGCGGGCCCCCGTCACCGCCGACGACGTCGACCTCGCCGTGCGGCTCGCCGTCGGCGTCCTCCGCGGCGCGCCCGCGGAAGGGTGGGGCGCCAGGGCCGGTTCGCTGGAGTGGGACTGCTGGGAGACCGCCGAGCACCTCGCCAACGACCTGCTCTACTACGCCGTGCAGCTGGGACCGCAGAGCCCGCCGCTGGACACCCATGTGCCCTTCGCGCTGATCAAGAAGAGGCCGGAGGCGCCCCCGGTCTTCGTCCACGCGGAGCGCGACGCGGGTCCCGCCGGCCTGATGCAGGTGCTGGAGGCGTGCGGCGCGCTGCTGGTCGCCATGGTGCGGACGACACCGCCCGGGGTCCGCGCCCACCACGCCGCAGGAGTGTCGGACCCCGAGGGCTTCGCGGCCCTGGCGCTTCAGGAGACCCTGGTGCACACGCACGACCTGGCGGAGGGCCTCGGACTCGCCTGGGCCCCTCCTGCCGCCCTCTGCGCGCGGGTGCTCGCCCGCCTGTTCCCGGAGGCTCCTACGGGCGCCGACCCATGGCCCACCCTGCTGTGGGCCACCGGCCGGGGCGAACTGCCGGGGCACCCGCGTCTCACCACGTGGCGCTCGGACAGCACGCCCCGGCCCTGAGGGGTGTCCTCCAGGGCGTGTCGTCCAGCAGCTCGCGCAGGATGTCCAGGTGGCCGTTGTGGCGGGAGATCTCCTCGGTGAGGTGGAGGAGGATCCAGCGCAGGTCGACGTGGAGGCCGTCGCGGACCGGGCGCTCGGCCTTGGTGTCCAGGTCGTGTGCGGCGACCAGCTCGCGGTGCCGGGCGCTCTGTTCGGCGTACTCGTCGAGCAGTTGGGGGAGCGGGAAGTCGACGGCGACGCGCATCTCGCGGTCGGGATCCTCGTCGGTCCAGGGCCCCTGGTCCTCCTCGCCGAGGAAGATCACCTGGAACCAGTAATACTCGACCCAGCGCAGATGGTTGATCAGTCCGCTCAGGGTCATCAGCGGCGAGCCCGGCAGCAGCGACCTGCGGGCGTTCTCGGCGGAGACGCCCTCGCACTTGGCGCGGGCGGTGTCACGGGCGTAGTCGAGGAACGTGGTGAGCTGGGTGCGCTCGTCCCACGCGGGCGGTGTGTCTTCGGTTCTGGTCATCGCGCGAAGCGTCCCCGATCACCACGCCCGGTGTCGAGGCATTTAGGGCGCCGCGCGGGGCAGCCACGGACGGCACGTGTCTCGTCGATCCGCCCGGTCCGGGCGCCACCGCCCCCTAGCATCGGTCCCGTCGCCCCCGCCACGGACGGAACGGACCCGCCGGATGCTCAAGGACTTCGCCGACCTCTCCACCCCGCTCGTCGCCGACGCCTGCGTACGGCTCGGGGAACCGCTGCGGGCGGCGCCCGCCGGGATCCTGCCCGTCGTCGCCGGGCAGCGGGTCGCCGGGCGGGTGCTGCCCGCCCGGCACTACGGGAGCGTCGACGTCTTCCTGGAGGCCTTCACCCACGCCGCGCCCGGTGACGTCCTCGTCGTCGACAACGCGGGCCGCCGCGACGAGGCCTGCGTCGGCGACCTCGCCGTCCTGGAGGCGCGGGCGGCGGGCATCGCCGGGGTCGTCGTCTGGGGGCTGCACCGGGACACCCCGGACCTGGTCGACATCGGCCTGCCCGTCTTCTCGTACGGACGCCACGCGCCCGGCCCCGTGCGCGTCGACGAGCGGGACGGCGACGCGCTGACCGCCGCGCGGTGCGGCGACCACCGGGTGACCGCCGCCGACGTGGTGTTCGGCGACGACGACGGCGTGGTCTTCGTGGCCGCCGACCGCGCCGACGCCGTCCTGGAGACCGCCCGGGCCCTCCTCCGCGCCGAGCGGGACCAGGCGCGCCGGATCAGGGCGGGGGAGACCCTGCGCGCCCAGACCCGCTTCGACGACTACCTCGCGGCCCGGGCCGAGGACCCCTCGTACACCTTCCGCCGCCACCTGCGGACGATCGGCGGCGCGATCGAGGAGTGACCGGGACGCCCCGCCGGGCGGTCAGCCCTCGAAGCCGACCGTGCCGTCCGGCAGGATCGCCTCCACGCGCGCGCCGTGCTCCACGGTCCGGCTGACCGTGCAGAACTTCTCGTGCGTCAGGCGCACCCCCCGGGCGAACACCTCCGCCGCCTTGGGGTTGTTGTCGGGCAGCTCGAACTCGTAGCTCACCCGGATCCGGCCCACCCGGCCGTCGTCCTCGGGCCCGGACACCGACTCCACCACGATCCGCAGGTCGTCGTGGTCCACCGCGCGGGCCGTCCGGTCGACGACGAGGCCGCCACAGCCGCCCATCGCCGCGAGCAGCAGCTCGACCGGGGTGAACGACGGCTGCGCGTCCGCGTCGTCGGCGGCGGCCATCCGGACCTCCGCGCCCCGGTCGTTGCGGGCGGTCCAGTTCCGGTACCCGGTGCGGACGGTCTCGATCCGGTAGTCGGCCATGACGGTGAGGCTCCTTCGGTCACGTGCGTGTCCCCGTACCGTACGCGCCGGGGCCCCGGCTCAGACGCCGCGCGCGCCCGCGTGGGCACGGACGACCGCGCCCCAGGCCTCGGACACCGCCCCCCAGACGGCGCGGAGCTCCGGCTCGGCCCTCCGCACCGACGCGACCGTCGCCCCGGCGTCGACGCCCGCCGTGCGCAGGGCCTCGGCGTCGCCGGCCGCCCAGCCGGCGACCGTGTCCCCGTCCGCCTCCGGATGGAACTGCACCGCCCAGCAGGCGGACCCGACCCGGAAGGCCTGGTACGGGCAGTCGTCGCCGCCCAGCAGCGGAACGGCGCCCGCCGGGAGACGGTCCACCTCGTCCCAGTGCCACTGCGCCGCGGGGGTGCCCTCCGGCACCCCGCCGAGCACCGGATCGCCTTCGGCGGCCGGCAGCCTGCGCAGCGGTACGGCGCCCACCTCGGGCCCCCGCGTCCGCCGTGCCACCGCACCGCCCAGGGCGTGGGCGATGAGCTGGCCGCCCAGGCATATCCCGAGCAGCGGCACCTCACCGGCCACGGCCTCGCGGACGAGCGCGCGGACCCGGGGCAGCCAGGGCGCGGCCCCGTCCTCCTCGCAGTTGACGGACCCGCCGAGGACCAGCAGCCCCGCGTGGCCGCCCAGGGTCTCCGGGAGCGGTGCGCCCTCCCAGGCGCGCCTGACGTCGAGACGGAGCCCGACCCGCGCGAGATGCTCGCCGACCAGCCCGGGTCCCGCGTCCTCCTCGTGCTGCACCACGAGGACGGCGAGCCCGCCGCCCGCCGCCGTACCGGTCCTGCTCGGCTCCGTCGTCACGGTCACCCCCGCCTCCCCATTCCGCCCCGGGAACGCACAGGCGCGTTCGCACCCCCCGAGGATCTCCGAAGGGGAGCGGGTGCGGGAGCCCTCGGGGACCGGTTCCCGATCACATCTGAGTAGCGCGCGACGGAGTCATGAGTACGCCGACCGATGCGCCCGCCGCCGCCCGCCGGTGGAATGGGGTCATGACCTTCGACGCCCGGCGCGCCCGCCGTCTCCAGCACGTCACCGCCACCGGCACGGCCCTCGCGGTGGCCCTCGGCCCGCTGGTCGTCGGCGCGCTGATCGCCCGGTCGGTCGGCGGGGACCCGATGGTCTCCGTCAACGCCCTGATCGCGGGCGGCGGCCAGCGCGCCCGGATCTCCCGCGCACACCTCCGCTCGGGCGCCCGACTGAGCCCCGGCGCCCGGCTGCGGCCCGGCGCCCGGCCGCGCGGCCGCGGCCGTCTGCGGGTGGTCCGTCGCCGCGAGATGTCCCCGGCGAACGGCTCCCGCACGCCCCGCACATGAGTGATGATCATCGCCACTGGGAGTACCCGGGAGTAACGGCCCGGCTGCACGGGCCCTCCGCAACATCTGCCGGTGCGACACCTGCCACCGCATCCGGCAGGCCGTCCTGGAGGGCGCCCGCCGGATGGCCCGAGACGCGGCGGAGCGACGGGCTGGGCGGCGGCCCCGCCTCAGGGACTTCGGCGGTCGCGCATCACGGCGCCGACTGGAGCAGGGCGAGCGTGGACTCCAGCTCCTGGCGGGTCAGCCGGGCGGCCTCGTCCGCGTCGCCCGCCTCCACCGCGCGCACCACGTCGGCGTGGGCGTCCTCGCCGTGCCGGAGGTCGGTGCCGCGCAGCCCCAGCAGGTCGAGCAGCTCGATCAGGCCCTCACGGAGCACCGGCGCGAACTCCCCGAACAGGTCGGTCAGGACGGGGTTGCGCGCCGAGGCGACGATCGTCGCGTGCAGGGCGATGTCGGCGTCGACGAAACCGGCGTCGTCGAGCGCGGCCGCCGCCCGCCGCCCGGCCAGCGCCTCGCGCATCGCCGTCACGTCCTCCTCGGTACGGCGCCGCGCCGCCAGCCGCGCCGCCTCCACCTCGACCAGCATCCGCACCTCGTACACGTCCGTCACGGCCGCCCTGCGCAGCCGGGCCGGCCAGTCCTCCGTCGGGCGGGTCGCGATCACGAAGACGCCGGCCCCCTGCCGGGGCTGGACGAGCCCCGCGCCCGCCAGGGCCCGCAGCGCCTCGCGGACCGTGGAGCGGCCCACGCCCAGCTCCTTGGCGAGCGTGGTCTCGCCGGGGAGCCTGGTGCCGACCGGCCAGTGACCCCCGACGATCTGTTCGCGCAGCCGCTCGGCGGCCTGTTCGACCAGGGGGCTGGGGCGCAGGGCACCGAGCGGCATGGGGTCACCTGATTCTCTGATGTCCGGAGCGTCGTGGCCGGTCCGGAGCGGGGGCGCGTCCTCCGGATCACGGGAACGCGGCGGGGAACTCCGCGGGGGGAATCTACCCGAACTTGTCTGAGGAGCACTTGTCTGAGGAGCTGAGGAGTGGATACGGTACCGGCCATGATCCGCAATCCACAGCGCCCCGGACCCATGCCGTACCACCGCTACCGCCCCTACCAGGACCGCGTCCACGTCCCCGAGTTCGACCGCCGCTGGCCGTCCGCCCGCCTGGAGCGCGCCCCGCTGTGGGTGCCCGTCGACCTCCGCGACGGCAACCAGGCCCTCGCCGAGCCCATGGACACCGACCGCAAGCACCGCTTCTTCGACCTGCTCGTCCGCACGGGCTTCAAGGAGATCGAGGTCGGATACCCCTCCGCCAGCCGCACCGACTTCGACTTCGTCCGCCACCTCGCCGGGCTCGTCGCCTCCGGCGCCGTCCCCGAGGACGTCACCCCGGTCGTCTTCACCCCGGCCAGGCCCGATCTCATCGAGCGCACCTTCGAGGCCGTCGACGGCCTGCCCCGCGCCGTCGTCCACCTCTACATCGCGACCTCGCCCGTCTGGCGCGAGACCGTCCTCGGCCGCGACCGCGCCGAGGTCCGCCGCACCGTCCACGAGGCCGCCACGCTCATGGCCCGGCTCGCCGAGGCCCGACCGGGCGCCGACATCCGCTTCCAGTTCTCCCCGGAGACCTTCAACCTGACCGAGCCGGACTACGTCCTGGAGCTCTGCGACGGCCTCACCGCCCTCTGGGACGCGAGCCCCGACCGGCCCGTCACCCACAACCTGCCCGCGACCGTCGAGATCGCCACCCCCAACGTGTACGCCGACCAGATCGAGTACATGCACCGTCACCTGGCCCGCCGCGACTCCGTGATCCTCTCCGTCCACCCCCACAACGACCGGGGCACCGGCGTGGCCTGCGCGGAACTCGCCGTCCTCGCCGGCGCCCAGCGCGTCGAGGGCTGCCTCTTCGGCAACGGCGAACGCACCGGCAACGTCGACCTGGTGACCCTCGCCCTCAACCTCTACGCCCAGGGCGTCGACCCCATGCTCGACCTCTCCGACATCGACGCCGTCCGCGACGTCGTCGAGCACTGCAACCGGCTGCCCGTGCACCCCCGCCACCCCTACGCGGGCGACCTCGTCCACACGGCTTTCTCCGGCACCCACCAGGACGCCATCAGCAAGGGCCTCGCCCGGCACGCCAAGGACGCCGCCGAGGCGGGGATCCCCCCGGAGCTCGCCCCCTGGAACGTCCCCTACCTGCCGCTCGACCCCGCCGACCTCGGCCGTGGCTACGAGGCCGTCATCCGGGTCAACTCTCAGTCCGGCAAGGGCGGTGTCGCCCACCTGCTGCGCACCCACCACGGTCTGGACCTGCCGGAGCGGATGCGCCCGGACGTCTCCCGCGCCGTCCAGGCGGTCACCGACGGCAGCGGCCGCGAGGCCACGCCCGACGACCTCCACGCCCTGTTCCGCGCGGTCTACCTCGCGCCCGGCCGGGGCGCCGGCCCCGTCGCCCTGGAGTCCTGGAGCACCGACCGCGACGCGGACGGCGGCCACCGCTTCAGCTGCGTCCTGCGCGTCGGCGACCGCACCGCTCCGGCGGAGGGCCGGGGCAACGGACCCCTCTCCGCCCTGGCCGACGCCCTCACGCGCGCCGACGTCCCCGTCGACGTGGTCGACTTCGCCGAGCACGCGGTCACCACGGGCAGCGCGGGCGAGGCCGCCGCCTACGCCGAGTGCCGGGTGGGGGACCGCACCGCCTGGGGCGCGGGCGTGGACACCTCCGTCCTCACCGCCTCCGTGCAGGCCGTGCTCTCCGCCGTGAACCGGGTGTACGAGACGTGAGCCGGCCCCCGCGCACGCCCGCGCCGACGCCCACGTCCGTACGAACCGCCCTGGGCGCGGTGGAGCCTCCGCGCGCCGAGGAGGCACTGTACGCCGGTGAGGCGCCGCTCGCCGTGCAGCCCCCGCGCGCCGCGGAGTACGTGGTGGAGCCCCCGCGCCCGCTCGCGCCGCCCGTGCTCCATGCCGAGTCCGTCACCGTCGTCCGTGAGGGGAACCCCCTCCTGAGCGACATCACGCTCACCGTCCGGCCCGGCGAGCACTGGGCGCTCCTCGGGGCCAACGGCGCCGGGAAGACCACGCTCCTGGGGCTGCTCGGCGCGCAGACCCATCCGACGCGCGGCCGGGTGGAGGTCCTGGGTCGCCGGCTCGGCAGCGTGGACCTGCGGGAACTGCGCACCGCCCTCGGTCACGTCACGCCCCGCCACCCGCTGCGCTCCGCCCTCGCCGTCCGCGACGTCGTCCTCACCGGAGCCGTCGGTTCCGTCGAACGGCCGCCCCGCTGGACGCCGAGCCCCGCCCAGGAGGCGCGGGCGGACCGGCTGATCGCCACCCTCGGGCTCGCCGGGCGGAGCACCGCCCGCTGGCCCACGCTCTCGCAGGGCGAGCGCGGCCGGGCCCTGATCGCCCGCGCCCTGATGCCCGAGCCGAGGCTCCTGCTGCTCGACGAGCCCGCCACCGGACTCGACCTGCCCGGCCGCGAACAGCTCCTCGACGCACTCGACACGCTGGGCGAGGAACACCCCGACCTCGCCACGGTCCTGGTCACCCATCACCTGGAGGAGCTGCCCTCCGGCACCACCCACGCCCTGCTCCTGCGCGGGGGCCGGGCCCTGGCGCGGGGGGCCGTCGACGAGGTGCTCACCGGGGAGCTCCTCGGCGCCTGCTTCGGCCTCCCGCTCGCCGTGGAGCGGCACGGCGGCCGGTACGCCGTACGGACCGTACGCCCCCGGCGGGCTACGCCGGCGTCCCCGCCGCCGGCTTCTCCCTGACCGCGTCCAGATACTCCGCCACCGCGTCCCGGTTCCGGGTCAGACACCGGATCCGGTCGGTCATCCGGTCCCGCTCGCCCTCCAGAGTGGCCAGCATCTCCGGGGTCGCGTCGGGGAAGTGGATCGTCCGGGGCTTGTTCAGACACGGCAGGATCTGCTTGATGATCCGGGTCGGCAGACCCGCGTCGAGCAGGCCCCGGATCTGCATCACCCGGTCCACGTTCGACTCGTCGTAGACCCGGTAGCCGTTGGGCAGCCGGTCCGCGACGATGAGAGCCTGCTCCTCGTAGTAGCGCAGCAGCCTGCGCGGTGTTCCGGTGCGCTCGGACAGCTCGCCGATCCGCATGGAAAGCCCCCTCCAGGGAATCGCTTGACCCTCACACCAATGTGAGGGTTCGAGCATACGGACATGACCCACGACCCGACAGGGGCGGCCGGTCCCGCCACCCCCGCACACCCCGAATCCCGCGCCGCCGCGACAGCCGATCACCCCGAACCCCACCCCGCCTCGACGCCCGCGCACTCCGAACCCCGCCCCGCCTCCGGGCGGTTGCCCCTCCCCGCGCTCCTCGCCCTCGCCACCGCCGTCTTCGTCACCAGCCTCACCGAGACCCTCCCCGCGGGGGTCCTGCCCGCCATGAGCGCCGACCTCGGCGTCGGCGAGGCCGCCATGGGGCAGTCCGTCACCGGCTACGCCCTCGGGACGGCCCTCACCGCCGTCCCGCTGGCCGCCCGCACCGCGGCCTGGCCCCGCAAGCGGCTGCTGCTCACCTCCATGGCCGGCTTCGCCGCCGCCAACACCGTGACCGCCGTCTCCTCCTCGTACGCCCTCACCATGGGCGCCCGGTTCCTCGCCGGCGTCGCCGCGGGCGTCGCCTGGGCCCTGCTCGCCGGTTACGCCCGCCGCCTCGCTCCGCCGCATCTCCAGGGCCGCGCCGTCGCCGTGGCGATGACGGGCATCCCGCTCGCGCTCTCCCTCGGCGTCCCGGCCGGCACCTTCCTCGGCGAGGCCGCCGGCTGGCGGACGGCCTTCACCGCCATGACCGTGATCGCCGTCGTGCTCCTCGGCTGGATCGCGGTCGCCGTCCCCGACCTGCCGGGCGAGCCGCGCGGCGGACGCGCCCCGGTCGCCCGCACCTTGAGGGTCCCCGGGGTCCTCCCGGTCCTCGCCGTCACCTTCACCCTGGTGCTCGCGCACACGGTGCTCTACACCTACGTCGCCGCCTACCTGGACCACCGCGGGCTCGGCGGCGCCACCGGCCTCGTGCTGCTGGTCTTCGGCGGGGCCTCGCTCGTGGGCATCTGGTTCACGGGCCGTCACATCGACCGCAGGCTGCGGACGCTGACCCTCGCCGGATCGCTCCTCTTCGCGGTCGCCGTCGCCGTGCTCGCCGTCCCCGCGGCGGGCACCGCACCGGTGCTCGTCGCGGCCGCCCTCTGGGGCTTCGGCTGGGGCGGCGCGCCCACCCTGCTCCAGACGGCCGTCGCCGAGGCGGGCGGGGACGACGCGGACACCGCGCAGACGATGCTGGTCAGCCTCTGGAACGCGGCCATGGCGGCGGGCGGCGTCGCCGGCGGCCTGCTCCTCGACGGGCTCGGTGCCGGGGCCCTGCCCTGGAGCGTCCTCCTGCTGCTCGTCCCGGTCGTGGCCCTGGTGACCGGAGCGCGCGCCCACGGCTTCCCGGCCCGGGGATGACCCCCGCCTGTCCCGCCGGACGCACCGAGGCCCCCACCGCGCGCGGTGGGGGCCTCCGTACGTCTCGGGGCGCTAGCGGGTCAGACGGTCGGCGGCACCCGGGACGGGCGGCCGGAGCCGCGCGTCAGGACGTAGCCACCGATGCCGGCGAGCGCCGCCAGGACGCCGCCGGCCAGGGTCCAGACCCAGCGGTCGGACCACCAGCCGGAGGACCAGCCGTCCTCCGGGGCCGCCGCCTTGACGGCCGTGGTCCGGCCCGCGTCCTCGTCGGCCTTCGCCTGATCGGCGGTGGTCGCCCCCGGCACCAGCGGCGCGGCGAGCGAGCCGTCCGTGGCGTAGGCGCCGCCCTTGTCGAGGACGTCGGCACCGATCCGCGCGGTGAACGGCTGGCCGAGGTCCTCCTCCGGAAGCCCGGAGACGGTCAGCCGGACGTAGTAGCTGCCGGGCAGCGGGTCGTTCGCCCAGGCGTCGGCCGAGGCGCGGACCGGGCGCAGCACACAGGCCAGCTCCACGGTCGCGGCCTCCTTCGCCGCCGTACGGGACTGCATCCCGTACATGCAGGGCTGGCGCCGCCGCAGTCCGTCGTACACGTCGACGCGCCAGGTGGCGGGACCGTGCCGCAGCGCCGCGTCGGGCAGCGTGACCGTGGCCCTGACCGTCGGCCGCTCCCCGGTGTCCGCGGGGAACACCCAGTACAGGTAGTCGCCCGCGGCGGCCTGCGCGGTGGCCTGCTGCCCGGGGAGGAAGCGGGCGGCGGTACGGAAGGTGGTGCCGGCCTCGGTGGGGCCCGCTCCCTCGGAGGGGGAGGCCGAGGCGCTGGGGGAGTCGGCCAGGGCGGCCGGGGCGGCGAGACCGAGCAGGGCGGCGCCGGCGAGCGCGGCCGTGGCGAGCATCCGAACAGTACGCATCAGTGGGTCCTCCAGACAGCGAAGCGCCAGCGGGACAGCCAGCCCCAGAGCAGACCGGCCAGGAAGCCCACGAGCACCAGCGTCCCGAGCAGCCACCAGCCGCGGCCGAGACCGAAGGAGGCGATGTCCGAGGCCGAGGAGGGGCCGTCGACGACGTCCACCGTCAGCTCGACCGGCATGCCCGGCGTCGTCTTGACCGACGGGGGCGCGGAGAAGGAGTTGCTGACCTGGAGGCAGACGGTCTCGGCCGCCGGCTTGGCGTCCCCGGGGCCGTCGTCGAGCTCAGGCTTGGGGTAGCGCAGCCCGGTCGATATGACGTCCGTGCGTCCGTCGCCGGCCTCGGAGCCGCGGACGATCTCCCGGCCGTGGAGCGTGACGGCGCGCAGCAGCACGCCGTAGTCGTCGTTGACGGCGCGGTCGGCCGACACGCTGACGGAGGCGCGGAGTTCCTGGCCGGGCAGAAGGTCCACCCGGTACCAGCGGTGCTCGCCGAAGGACTCGCGGTCCGTGTACAGGCCGGGCTTCAGCTGCGGAGCCTTCTCACAGCGCTCCGCGCCCCGGGTGGCCACGGGGGTGACGACCGGGTCGGCCGCACGGTCCACCAACTGCTTGACCCTGCGGGAGAGTTCCTCGGTGCGGTGGACGGAGGTGTACGTGCCTCCGGTGGCCTCCGCGATGCAGGTCAGCTGCTGCCGGGTCTTGGCGTCCGGCACCAGACCCAGGGTGTCGATCACGAGGTGGATGCCCTTGGCCGCGATCTCCCGCGCCACCTGGCACGGGTCGAGCGGGGCGCAGGTGTCCTCGCCGTCGGTGATGAGGACGATCCGCTTGGTCGCCCCGTCCTCGCCGAGGTCGTCGGCGGCGCCGAGCAGCGCCGGGCCGATCGGCGTCCAGCCGGTCGGGGCGAGGGTGGCGACGGCGGTCTTGGCCTCGGTCCGGTCGAGCGGCCCGACCGGGTACAGCGAGCGGGTGTCCTTGCAGCCGCGCTTGCGGTCGTTGCCGGGGTAGTCGGCGCCGAGCGTGCGGATGCCGAGCCGCACCTCCTCGGGCACCGCGTCCAGGACCTCGTTGAAGGCCTGCTTGGCGGCGCTCATGCGGGACTTGCCGTCGATGTCCTTGGCCCGCATGGAGCCGCTGACGTCGAGGACCAGCTCGACCTTGGGGGATTCCTTCGCCGCCGGCTCGTCGGCGGCCGCGCCCGTCGGCAGGAGCGCGACGCTCAGGGCGGCGAGCAGCGCGCAGGCCCCGGTCGCCAGCCGTTTTCTCGTGATCATCGCCGGATCGTATTGATGATCGTGCGACAAACCAAAACGGGGGTGGGGGCCGGGACCTGAGGGAGGGTCGGCGAGGACGGGCCGGGTCACGCCCCCCGGCTGTTGACGAAACCGATGAGACAGGCGCCCCACCAGCCGGTCTGGCTCACCGTCGCGGCCACGCCCGAGAGGACGAGCAGCCGCCGTGGGACGGCGCCGCCGCGGTGGGGTTCCAGGAGCCGGCCGAGACGGTGCGCCCAGAGGCCGTTGAGGGTGACGGCGACGACGAGGCCCCTCTTGACCAGGGTCAGCGGGGAGCGGATCGGGGACGCACGTCATCCACCCACCGTCGGGGGCCGGCGACGCGCGGGCGCCGGGGTGGTTCGTCCGCTCCGGTGCGTGTCTAGCGGTGCTCGGGGTTCTCGAAGTCGAAGCGGCAGCCGGCGTCCCATTCGGAGCGCTGGTTGCCGTGGGCCGGGACGCCGCCGGCGTCCTTGAGCATCCTCGCCAGGTGGAGCTGGTTCCAGGTCATGAAGGTGGTGTTGCGGTTGGTGAAGTCGTTGTCCGGGCCGCCGGAGCCGGGGTCCAGATACGACGGCCCGGGGCCGGCCGGGCCCACCCAGCCGGCGTCGGCCTGCGGTGGGATCACGTAGCCGAGGTGCTGGAGGCTGTAGAGGACGTTCATCGCGCAGTGCTTCGCGCCGTCCTCGTTGCCGGTGATCAGGCAGCCGCCCACGCGGCCGTAATAGGCGTACTGGCCCTGCTCGTTCAGGATCGACGAGCAGGCGTACAGCCGCTCGATCACCTTCTTCATCACCGAGGAGTTGTCGCCCAGCCAGACGGGTCCCGCCAGGGTCAGGATGTCGGCGGCCATCACCTGCGAGTAGATCACCGGCCACTCGTCCGTCTCCCACCCGTGCTCCGTCATGTCTGGCCAGACACCGGTCGCGATGTCCAGGTCCACCGCCCTGAGCACCTCGACCCGCACGCCCTGGCGCTCCATGATCCCGGTGCTGATGTCGATCAGCCCCTGGGTGTGGCTGCGTTCCGGAGAGCGCTTCAGGGTGCAGTTGATCACCAGCGCGCGCAGGTCGGCGTACGACGTCGTCGGGTCCGGCACGGAATCCTCCTCGCTACGCTCCGGACACGGGCGCACCGGAGGCCTCCGGGACAGCTCAGCAGGACCGGGCCCCGGGCGCTCGTGGAGCTGGGCCGGTCGCCTGACGGACCGGTCGGACGGTCCCGGAGCGCCGGGACCGTCCGACCGGTCCGTGGGGGCCCGCGCGGCCTCAGCCCGCCGGCTCCTCCGGGCCCGCCTCGGGGAGCGGGCGGGCCCGTACGCTCTGGGAGGGCTGCTGGTGGCCGCCCGAGGCGAGCACGCGCACCTCGTCCCGGTCGCTGATCTCGGCCCGGATGATGCCGGTGGCGTCGGAGTAGACCGGATGGCCACCGGACCCCTTGAGCTGGGTGCGCTCCACGATCACGACGTCCTCGGCCGAATCCGTGCCGCCGGAGAACACCAGTTCGTAACGGAGTGGGTTCATCTGGCCTATTTTACGCTGATCGGGCATCCATACCTTTTCGGGCCGGGCGGGCCCGCTCAGGCCACCGCGTCGACCAGAGCCGCCAGGGCCAGCCCCAGGGCCTCGGCGCCCGGACCCGCGGGGCCGCCGGGCTCGCCCATGTACAGGTCGCGGCGGATCTCCACCATCAGGGCGCTCACCCGGGGGTCCCGGCCGTAGTGCTCCAGCGGCACGTACGTCCCGGCGAAGGGGCTGTCCGTCCCGACACCGCCGAAGCCGCCGAACGCCCGCCGGGCCGCTTCGAGCAGCGCGGGCGGCGTGTGGAACGCGTCCGTGCCGAGACAGACGGGCGGCCGCGGGCCGTCGCCGTGCAGCTCGTACGGCAGCCGCCCGCTCGGATACGAATGGACGTCGACGATCACCACCCGTCCCGCGACGGCCAGGCGCTCCGCCACGACGTCGGTCATGGCCCGCGCGTACGGCGCGAAGTACCGGTCGAGCAGCGGGCCCGGATCGAAGCCCTCGGGCCGCAGCGGCGCCCGGTGCGCGGTGCGGGTGTACACCGCGCCCATCCCCACGGACAGCATCTCCTCGCGCTCGTCCGGGAACCGCTCCGGGTCGACCACGAGCCGGGAGAGCCGGTTCACGAACCGCCAGGGTGTCGAGCCGGCCGCCGCCGAGGCCACGGCGGCGATCTCCGCCGTGTGGGCGTCCGTGAGGTGGTCCAGCTCGCGGGCCAGCTCCCCGTCGTCGAGGAGGATCCCCTCGCGGACGTCCCGAGGTATCTCGCGCGAGGAGTGCGGGACGTGCAGCAGGACGGGGGAGTCCGGCGCCCCGGGCAGCAGACGGAACGGTGGCGTGGTGTCGGTCATGGGTCGATCCTGCCCCCGACCCCGCCGTCCCCGTGGCGAAACCGCTGGTTAAAGTGGTGCGAGGTCGCGCCGCCGCACCAGGACCAGGCGTGAGAACGGGCCGACTGTCGACCACAGGGACCCGAACGGCCGCCTCCTTCCCGTCCCTGTCCCGCCCGGCCCACGGCCGCCCGCCCCGGAAAATCGCGCCCCCATGAGCACCGACGCCGCACCGCGCCCCGACACCGCCCCCGCCTCCCGGGGGCCGCGCCCGCCCTGGATCGCCGGGCGCGCCCCGGCCCGGCCCACGCCCGGCGCCGCCTTCCACAGCGTCAGCGCCGCGACCGCCGCCCTGCTCGGGCTCGTCGCCCTCGGGGCCCTCATCCACGAGCCGGTGCTCATACCGCCGCTGGCCGCCAGCGCCGCGCTCGTGCACTGCGCCCCCGCGCTGCCCCTGGCCCAGCCCCGCAGCGTGATCATCGGCCATCTCCTGGGCGCCGCCGCCGGGTACACCGTGGCGGCCGTCGCCTCCCACGGCAGCGCCTGGGCCGCGGCGGTCGCCGCCGGGGTCACCCTGGCCCTGACGACCCTGGCCCGCACCCCGCACTCGCCGGCCTGCGCGACCTCCGTCGTGATCGTGCTCCAGGCCCCCGCGCCCGGCCGGTTCGTCCCCCTGCTCTTCGGCGCCACGGTGCTGCTCGTCCTCACCGCGTACGCCGCCTCCCGCATCCGCCGCGCGGCACCGAGGTACCCCGCCTACTGGTGGTGAGCGCGCCGGCGTCCGGCCGTGCCGCTCAGCGGTCGACCGCCACCGCCGCGTGCACCGTCTTGCCGTCCGGCCGGGTGTCCACCGTCACCTCTCGGCACAGGCGCAGCACGATCGGCCAGCCGAAGCCGCCCGGCCGCAGGGCGTCACTGAGGTCGTGGCTCGGCGGCTCGTCGCTGGCGTCGGCCACGGAGACGGTCACCCGGTCGCGGCCGACGGCTATCCCGAACGAGGTGAGTCCGCCGCCGTGCCGGTGCGCGTTCGTGACCAGCTCGGACGTGACCAGCAGCAGGTCCTCGACCTGGGAGGTCCGCAGGGAGCCGAGGGCCGCGAGCGTGCGGCGGACCAGCTGCCGGGCCTGGGCCGGAGTGAGCAGCCGCGCAGGTCCGGGGTGCCTCTCGATGATGCGGGGGACCGCGACGGACGTGCGGGTCCTGGTTTCGCTCGGGTGGTTCATCACGAGTCCCTTTCTTCCCGATGTGTCTGGGGTGATGGGATTCACCTGCCCGGTCAGGGCGCAGTGATGCCTGTACCCCGGAGCCGGTGTCGGCTCCGGGGTACAGGCATCGGGGTACGGGCTCCGGAGCCGAAGCCCGGAGCGGGTGCGCCCGTGGGCGCCGTCGCCGGTCAGTCCAGGTCACCCGGGCGCGCGGCGACGAAGGAGGGGCGGCGGACCGGGGCGGCGAAGGGCGCCTCCGGCGCGTTCTCGACGCTGTTGAAGACCAGGAAGACGTTGCTCCGGGGGTACGGGGTGATGTTGTCGCCCGAACCGTGCAGGGCGTTGCAGTCGAACCAGGTGGCCGATCCCGCCGGACCCGTGAAGTGCCGGATGCCACAGGCGTCGGCGAAGGTGGTGAGCGCCTCCTGGGACGGCGTCCCGGCGTCCTGCATCCGCAGCGACTTCTTGTAGTTGTCGTCGGGCGTCTCGCCGGCGCAGCCCAGGAAGGTGCGGTGCGAGCCCGGCATGATCATGAGGCTGCCGTTGGTGGTGTGGTTCGGGGTCAGCGCGATCGAGACCGAGACGGTCCGCATCCGGGGCAGGCCGTCCTCGGCGTGCCAGGTCTCGAAGTCGGAGTGCCAGTAGAACCCGCTGGCGCCGAAGCCGGGCTTGACGTTGACCCGTGACTGGTGGACGTAGACGTCGGAGCCGAGGATCTGGCGGGCCCGCCCGGCGATCCGGGGGTCCTCGGCCAGCCGGGCGAAGACCTCGCTCATCCGGTGCACCTCGAAGACGGAACGTATCTCCTGCGAGCGGGGCTCGACGACGGCCCGCTCGTCCGCCCGTACGGCCGGGTCCGCGACGAGCCGGTCCAGCTCGGCGCGGAGCGCGTCGACCTCGTCCGGGGTGACGAGCTCGTCCACCGTGACGAAGCCGTCGCGGTCGTACTCCTCCAGCTCCCGGGCCCAGAAGGGGCCTGGAGTGCCGGGCTCGGACCACACCACGGGGTCCTTGCGGCCGATGAGCTCCTCGCGGGCGCCACGGGTGGGGTAGAGGTCGACGGGACGGGTGGGTGCGGAGACCATGCGGTGGGATGCCTTTCTTGCGCGTACGGATCGGGTGGGGAGCCGGCCGTCAGGCCTGACCGGGTTCCGTCAGGAGCGGGTAGACGCCGTTCTCGTCGTGGTCCTCGCGGCCGGTGACGGGCGGATTGAAGACGCACAGGCAGCGGAAGTCCTGCTTGACCTTGAGCGTGTGGCGTTCGTGTCCGTCGAGCAGGTACATCGTTCCGGGCAGGATCGTGTACGTGCGTCCTGACTCGTGGTCGGTGAGCTCGGCCTCGCCGGCGGTGCAGACGACCGCCTCGACGTGGTGGGCGTACCACATGGAGGTCTCTGTCCCGGCGTAGAGCACGGTTTCGTGGAGGGAGAAGCCGACCTGCTCGCGGGCGAGGACGATGCGCTTGCTCTCCCAGGTCCCGGACGCGGACTTCACGTGCCGGTCGGTGTTCTCGAGTTCGTCGAAGGAGCGGACGATCATGTTCGGTGACCTTTCCGTGAGGGTGATCAGGCGGCGCGGCGGAGGGCGGCGTGGCGGACGGCCCGGGCCAGGATGCCGAGGCCCTCGTCCAGCTCGTCGTCGGTCGCGGTCAGCGGCGGCAGCAGCTTGACCACCTCGCTGCGCGGCCCGGAGGTCTCCAGCAGCAGGCCGGTCTCGAAGGCCCGCCGGCACACGGCTCCGGCGCGCTCCCCGTCGGCGAACTCCAGCCCCCAGACGAGGCCCCGGCCGCGCACGGTCAGGCCGGTGTCCTCGTCGCCGCCGCACAGGTCGAGCAGGGCGCGCTCCACCCGCTCGGCGCGGTCGAGGGTGCGCCGCCGCAGGGCGTCGTCGCGCCAGTAGGTGTCGAGGGCCGCGGTGGCGGTCACGAAGGCGGGGTTGTTCCCGCGGAAGGTGCCGTTGTGCTCGCCGGGCTCCCACACGTCGAGCTCCGGCCGGAAGAGGCAGAGGGACATGGGCAGTCCGTAGCCGCTGATCGACTTGGACAGCGTGACGATGTCGGGCGTGATGCCCGCCTCCTCGAAGGAGAAGAAGTCGCCGGTGCGTCCGCAGCCCATCTGGATGTCGTCGACGATGAGGAGCATCCCGTGCCGGCGGCAGAGTTCCGCCAGGCCGCGCAGCCACTCGGCCCGCGCGACGTTGATGCCGCCCTCGCCCTGGACGGTCTCGACGATCACGGCCGCCGGCTGGTCGAGGCCGGATCCGGCGTCGTCCAGGAGCCGCTCGAACCAGAGGAAGTCGGTGACCTGGCCGTCCAGGTAGTCGTCGAAGGGCATCCGGGCGGCGTGGTGCAGCGGGACGCCCGCTCCGGCGCGCTTGGCGGCGTTGCCGGTGACGGCCAGCGAGCCGAGGGACATGCCGTGGAAGGCGTTGGTGAAGGAGACGACCGTCTGGCGTCCGGTGACCTTGCGGGCCAGTTTGAGGGCCGCCTCCACCGCGTTGGTCCCCGTGGGGCCGGGGAACATCACCTTGTAGGGCAGGGCGCGGGGCTCCAGGACGGTGCTGCGGAAGGTCTCCAGGAAGTCGCGTTTGGCCGTCGTCGACATGTCGAGGCCGTGGGTGATGCCGTCGTCGGCGAGGTAGTCGAGGAGGGCGCGCTTGAGCGCCGGGTTGTTGTGACCGTAGTTGAGCGAGCCGGCTCCGGCGAAGAAGTCCAGGTACGGGCGGCCGTCCTCGTCGTAGAGGCGGCTTCCGGAGGCGCGTTCGAAGACGACGGGCCAGGCGCGGCAGTAGCTGCGGACCTCGGATTCGACGGTCTCGAAGACGGAGGGGGCGGCGATGTCGGTCAGGGTCACGAAGTCTCTTCTCCTGGATGCGGTGCGGGTGGAGTGACGAGGGGGTGGGGGCGGCTCAGGACGCCGGAGGCGCGAGGGGGCCGATGCCGTAGAGCACCTCTGCCTCGTGGCCTGATCCGGGGAAGGCGGTGGCGGGGAAGAGGACCTCGCGTGTCAGGTCCGCCCCGTGCCGTCGGGCGTACGACCGGAAGAGCCGGTCGGACGCCTCGTTCCCCGGAGTGACGGTCGCCTCCACCCGGTCGAGTCCGTGCTCGGCCGCCACTCGGGCGGACAGAGCGTCGAGCAGGGTCCCGGCTACCCCGCTTCCGCGGTGCGAATCCTGCACGGCGACCTGCCAGACGAAGAGCGTCCCCGGCGCGTCGGGTCGCAGGTAGCCGGTGACGAAGCCGACGGGCCGTCCGGAGTCGTCACGGGCGACGGCGGTCGTGTCGGCGAAGTCGCGGCACCACAGCAGGTAGCTGTACGGCGAGTTGAGGTCGAGGTCTCCCGAACCGCGGGCGATCCGCCAGAGGTCGGCGCCGTCCGCGATCTCGGCGGGTCCGACGGAGACGCCGCTGGTCGTGGTTGTCCTGGTCGTGGTTGTCAGGGAGGCAGTGGTCATGGGCGCCGAAGTTACCGACCGGATCGCGGAACTTCCTCGGTCAGGGATCTTGATCGGCGCCCGGGAGGTGTGATAGGTGCACCGACGTGTTCTGTGGCGAGAAAGCGTCGCTCGGGGTGCGGAAAAGGGGGGCATAGAGCCCCAAAGTGACCGTTTATAACGGACGGATAACGGCTTCGCGTTCGCCTGACGGGCCTGTCAGAAACGTGAGACGATCCCCGATTTTGCGTTTGAAGGTGCCTGAAGCGGTCAGGCGTAGCGGCCTGTCGCACGGACGGGGCCGGGCCGGATGCGTCGCATCCGGCCCGGTTCCGTCACGTCCGCCGCGCGGTGGCTACCAGATCGCCTCGACCCACTCGGGGTGGTCGATGAAGGGGTTCCGGTTGCCCTGGTAGGTGGAGTAGATGACGTCGTTGCGGCGCTCCTCGAAGGCGCTCGGCGGGTCCTGCTCGTTCCACTGCTTCAGGACCGACAGGCGCCCGTGGAAGGCGACGCTGCCGTTGGTGGACGACTCGTTGGGCTCCAGGTCGGGGAAGCCGTCGCCGCCCTCGTAGCGGACCGCCATGTAGAGGATCATGCGGGCCACGTCGCCCTTGTCGGCGTCGCGCGGCTCGAAGGAGTCGCTGTCGGTGTAGCTGCCGGGCGCGCCGCTCACCGCGCTGCCGCCCTTGTCCCAGTCCTTGTTGCCGCGGGTGCTGTTGACCTGGACGTCGCAGGCGCGCAGGTGGTGCAGGTCGGTGCCGGGGCCGGCCGAGGTGCCGAAGTTGCCGTGCGACTGGGCCCAGGTGTGCTCGCGGTTCCAGTCGCCCACGGCGCCCCCGTTCAGGGACTTGCTGCGGGAGGTGCCGCTGTAGAGCAGGATCACGTTGTTGGTGTTGTTCGGGTCCTGGTCGGTGTTCTTGAGCGCGTTCCAGACGGCGTCGTACGAGATCTTGCTCTGGCTGCTGATGATGGTGTGCAGCGAGGACTTGAGGCTCGTGCCGGTCTTGCCCATCGCGTTCTTGTAGTACGTGGCGTCGTACGCGGTGGTCGTGGCGCTCGCGGGAGTCGCGGTGACCGCGGGGAGCGTGATGCCGACGAGGGTGGCGGCGACCGCCGCCGCCCACACCTTCCATCTGCCGATCCGCACAACGGACATGGGGGGCCCTTTCCCGGGGACGGCACGCGCGGGACGGCGGGCGGCGGCTCGACACCGCTGCTGTCTACGCGTGTTGACTTCGTGTCACCGGGAGGGTGGCACACGTCAGGTACCTGTCATGTAACGAGGAGAAGGCTGTTCCATGACGTTCTGGCATAGGGCGCAACCGCGCCCGCCCCGCACGTCCGGCGGTGTCCGCGCCACACGTCCAGCCGTGTCCGCCCCGCCCGTCCAGTCGTGTCCGCGCCGGACGTGCGATCGCGTCCGCCCCCGACGCGCAGTCGCCCCCGCCCTGCCGCGCGGCCCGGACGTGGGATCGTGTCCGCCCCGACGAGCAGCCATGCCCGCCTCCGACACGCGGTCGCGTCCACCGCCCCCGCCGCGCGGCCCGGTGCCTCAGGTGCCCCGGACGTCCACCGGCATCCCCTTCGGCTCCTTGATCCGCTTCATGATGATCTGCGAGTTGACCTCGGTCACCCCGGCCAGGGTCGTCAGCCGCTCGATCCACAGCCGCTCGTACGCCGCGAGGTCCGCCACCGCGATCCGCAGCAGGCAGCCGGGGCTCCCGAACAGCCGGTACGCCTCGATGACGTCCGGCACGTCCTGGAGCGCCTCCTCGAAGGCCTCCACCGTCTCCCGGTCCCGCCGCACCTCCACCGAGACGAGGACCTCGAAGCCGCGCCCCACCGCCGCCGGATCGATGATCGCCCGGTAGCCCTGGATCACCCCGTCCTGCTCCAGCTGGCGCACCCGGCGCAGGCAGGGGGAGGGGCTGAGCCCGACCCGCTGGGCCAGCTCCTGGTTGCTCAGCCGGCCGTCGTTCTGAAGCTCGCGCAAGATGTGGAGATCAATCCGGTCCATGGCGCAATTATCTACCACGATGAAACAAACCAGCGGCTGATTTCGCAATCGCCTTGCGCGCCCCCTGTCCTATCGTTGCGACCGCAGCAGACATGAGTACGGAGTGAGGACGGCAGGCATGAAGCGGACCAACGACGGGGGAGCGCGCCGGATCGTCGTCATCAGCACCGGCGGCACGATCGCCAGCCGCTGGCAGGGCACCGGCTACGCGGCCGACGCCTCAGGCGACGACGTGCTGGCCACCGCGCCCCTTCCCGAGGGCGTCTCCGTCGAGGTCGTCGACCTGTTCAACGTGAACAGCTCGCGCATGACCTCGGCCCATCAGCTCGCCCTGCTGCGCACCGTCCACGAGACCCTCGCCGACCCCGGCGTCGACGGCATCGTCGTCACCCACGGCACGGACACCCTGGAGGAGACCGCCTTCCTCCTGGACCTGCACCACGCCGACTCCCGCCCCGTCGTCCTCACCGGTGCCCAGCGGCCCTTCGGCACCGGCGACGGCGACGGACCCGGGAATCTCTACGACGCGCTCCAGGTCGCCGCCTCCGTCCGCGACCTCGGCGTCCTCGTCGTCTTCGACGGCCGGGTGCACGCGGCGCGCGGCACCGTGAAGACCCGGACGCTCGCCGCCGACGCCTTCTCCGACCCCTCAGCCGATCGCCTCGGCCGCGTCGGGTTCTCCCGTGTCACCATCGAGCGGCAGCCGGAGCGCCCCGCCCCGCTGCCCCTGCCCGCCGCCGCGCGGACCGCGAACCCCGGCGCCACCGGCCCCGACGCCGCCCCGCTGCCCCGGGTCGACATCGTCACGCACCACTCCGACGGCGACCCGCTGCTCCTGAACGCCGCCGTCGCCGCCGGCGCCCGGGGCATCGTCCTCGTCGCCACCGGAGCGGGCAACGCCACCCCCGAGATCGCCGACGCCGTCGCCGGAGCGGTCGCCCGGGGCGTCCTCGTCGCCGTGACGACCCGCGTCCCCTCGGGACCGCTGGCCGAGATCTACACCGGTGGCGGCGCGGTCGACCTCGTCGCCTCCGGGGCCCTGCTCACCGGCACCCTCCGCGCCGGACAGGCCCGCGTCGCCCTCCTCGCCACGCTCCTCGCCGAGGACTCCGTCGGCGCGGGCGACCCGGCCCGCGCCACCGCGCTGCTGCGGCGCCTCCTCGAGGGACCGGTCCGCGTCGAGCCGGCCCTCGCGACCGGCGGCTCCCGGTCCGCCTCGGCGGTCGCCGCCCGCGCGTAGCGCCCGCGGCACCCCCAGAACCCCGGCTCGCGGGCGGAACCCCCCCCCTCCTGCCCGCGAGCCGGACTCCACCCCCTCGTCGGCGTCCCGCGCCTGCCCGGCCGCTCCGCCGTGCCCGCCGTCGGCCGCAAGCCGGCGCCGGAGCGTCGGCCCTCCCGTCCGGCCCCAGCGCCCGCAGGCCCGTCGCCGTGCACGGCCCCTCCCGCGCGCCCGCGTACGGAATACCGCGTGCGCGGCCGTCCCGCGCGCCCCTGGGCCTCCCCCGTACCACCGCCCTCCCTCGGCACACCCCTCCCTCCCCTCCCCAAGGACGGCCCCTCATGGTTCCCGCACCGGCCCCGTACGACGTCCCCGTCCGCACCGAGCACGACCTGCTCGGCGACCGGGACGTTCCCGCAGACGCCTACTGGGGCGTCCACACCCTGCGCGCCACCGAGAACTTCGCCATCACCGGCACGCCCCTCTCGGTCTACCCCCTCCTGATCGACGCGCTCGCCGCCGTGAAGGAGGCCGCCGCCCGGGCCAACGAGGAGCTCGGCCTCCTCCCCGCCGACAAGGCCGCCGCCATCGCGGAGGCCTGCCGGGAGATCCGTACGGGACGACTCCACGACCAGTTCGTGGTGGACGTCGTCCAGGGCGGGGCGGGCACCTCCACCAACATGAACGCCAACGAGGTCGTCGCCAACCGGGGGCTGGAGCTCCTCGGTCACGCGAAGGGCGACTACGGCCGCCTCCACCCCAACGAGGACGTCAACCTCGGCCAGTCCACGAACGACGTCTACCCCACCGCGATCCGCATCGCGGCGATCGGCGCCGCCCGCGAGCTCCTGAAGGCCATGGCCGTCCTCCAGGACGCCTTCGCGGCCAAGGCCCTGGAGTTCCGCGAGGTCGTGAAGATGGGCCGCACCCAGCTCCAGGACGCGGTGCCCATGACACTGGGGCAGGAGTTCTCCACGTACGCCGTGATGCTGGAGGAGGACCGGGGCCGGCTCGCCGAGGCGATCGAGCTCATCCACGAGATCAACCTCGGGGCCACCGCGATCGGCACCGGCCTCAACGCCGCCCCCGGCTACGCCGAGACAGCCCGCCGCCACCTGGCGGGCCTGACCGGCCTGCCGCTGGTGACCTCCGCCAACCTGATCGAGGCCACCCAGGACTGCGGCGCCTTCGTCCAGCTCTCCGGCGTCCTCAAGCGCATCGCGGTCAAGCTGTCCAAGACCTGCAACGACCTGCGGCTGCTCTCCTCCGGGCCGAGGGCCGGGCTCGGCGAGATCAACCTGCCGCCGGTGCAGGCCGGTTCCAGCATCATGCCCGGCAAGGTGAACCCGGTGATCCCCGAGGTCGTCAACCAGGTGGCCTTCGAGGTGATCGGCAACGACATCACCATCACCATGGCCGCCGAGGCGGGACAGCTACAGCTCAACGCCTTCGAGCCGATCATCTTCCACGCCCTGTCGAAGAGCCTCCTCTCCCTCCGCGCGGCCTGCGTGACCCTCGCCGAGCGCTGCGTCAGCGGCATCACCGCCAACACCGAGGCGCTCCGGGCCGCCGTGGAGAACTCCATCGGCCTCGCCACCGCGCTCAACCCCCACCTCGGCTACACCGCCGCCACCGCCATCGCGCAGGAGGCGCTCGCCACCGGCCGGGGGGTGGTGGAGCTCACCGTGGAGAAGGGCCTGCTGCCCGCCGAGCGGCTGGCCGAACTGCTCACCCCCGAGCGCCTCACCGGCGCCCCCGGCCCGGCCCTCGCCTGACAGGGCGTCCGGGGCGTAGCACAGGCGATCAAGAGGGCCTCTCCGGCCTGAAGTTACCCGGGAGTTTCTCGTGACTTCCTCGGCGGGCGGTCGTAGAACGTGTTCCCATTCACTCGCGAGTGAGGAGGATCACATGAGCGTAAATCCCCTGTCCGCCCAGGGAGATCATGGTGTCAGCCGCCGTAGATTCCTCGCAGGAACAGGTTCTGTTCTCGGCGCCGCCGCCCTGGCCGGTACGGTCACGGCCCCGGCCCGCGCCGAGGTCCCCGGCCTGAACTGCACCCCCATCCCGGACGGTTCCCAGGTGCGGGCCCTCGTCATCGGCACCGGCTACGGCGGCTCCGTGGCCGCCCTGCGGCTCGCCCGCGCCGGAGTCGACGTCCACATGATCGAGATGGGCATGGCCTGGGACGCCCCCGGCCCGGACGGCAAGATCTTCGCCAACACCACCAAGCCCGACTACCGGTCCTTCTGGCTGCGCACCCGGACCAAGCAGCCGCTCAGCCAGTTCCTCGGCTTCCCCCTCGACAAAGACGTACCGGTCCACACCGGCATCCTCGACGCCGAGGACTTCGCCGGCATCACCGTCTACCAGGGCCGTGGCGTCGGCGGCGGCTCCCTCGTCAACGGCGGCATGGCCGTCACCCCGCTCCGGGAGCGCTTCCCGGCGATCCTGCCCACCGTCGACCCGGCCGAGATGTACTCCACCTACTACCCGCGCGCCAACGCGGGCCTGGGCGTCAGTTCGGTGGACGTCAACTGGTGGGAGAGCCAGGACTGCTACCAGTACGCCAGGGTCGGCCGCAAGCACGCCCAGCGCTCCGGCTTCCCCTTCGTCTTCGTGCCCAACGTCTACGACTGGGACTACATGAAGCAGGAGGCCGCCGGGACCGTCCAGAAGTCCGCCCTGGCGGGCGAGGTCATCTACGGCAACAACGTCGGCAAGAAGAGCCTCCAGAAGACCTACCTCGCCCAGGCCGCCGCCACCGGCCGGGTGAACGTCTCGCCCCTCCACCGGGTGACCTCCGTCAGCCCCGCCGCCGCCGGCGGCTACACCGTCGTCATCGACCAGATCGACACCACCGGCGCCACCCTCGTCACCAAGACCGTCCGCGCCGACCGGGTCTTCTTCGCCGCGGGCAGCGTCGGCACCAGCAAGCTGCTCACCCGCCTCAAGGCGACCGGCGCCCTGCCCGCCCTGAACGAGCACATCGGCAAGGGCTGGGGTGACAACGGCAACGTCATGTGCGGGCGCGCCAACCACCTGTGGGACCCCACCGGAAAGCTCCAGTCCTCCATGCCCACCGCGGGCATCGACAACTGGGACGCCGGCGGCGCCTTCGCCGAGGTCGCCCCGCTGCCCACCGGCATCGAGACCTACGCCTCCTTCTACCTCTCCATCACGCGCACCCCGCGCCGCGCCGAGTTCACCTGGAACCCGGCCACCGGCAAGGTCGACCTGAGCTGGGACCGCGCCTGGAAGCAGACGTCCATCGACATGGCCAAGTCCATCTTCGACAGGATCAACAGCAAGGAGGGGACGATCTACCGGACCGACCTCTTCGGCGCCTACAAGATCTGGGGCGACCACCTCACCTACCACCCGCTCGGCGGCGCCGTCCTCGACCGGGCCACCGACAACCACGGACGCCTCCGCGGCTACCAGGGCCTCTACGTCATGGACGGCTCCCTGATCCCCGGGAACACCAGCGTCAACCCCTTCGTCACCATCACGGCCCTCGCCGAACGCAACATCGAGACGATCCTCGCCGAGGACTTCTGAGCGCCCGCGCGCGAGGAGGGGCCGGCCGAAGATCCGGCCGGCCCCTCCTCGCGCGCGTCAGTGCGTCGGCAGCACGCACACCGCGTCGAGCCCGAGCACCCGGTTGAGCCGCCCGAACGCCAGCCACGACCCCAGGCTCATCGTCAGCTCCACGATCTCCGCCTGGCTGTACCGCGCCGTCATCCGCGCCCAGAACTCCTCGTCGAGACCGTGGTGGTCGAGCGCGTACCGCTCCGCGTACTCGGCCGCGAGCCGCGTCCGCTCGTCGAAGGCCTCCGAGACCTCCGTCTCCCGCCACGCCGCGACGAGCGCGTCGAACCCCTCCTCGACCTTCACCCCGTCCCGGTCGGTGCGCCAGTCCAGGCAGAAGCCGCAGCCGTTGATCTGCGCGATCCTCAGCCGGGCGGCCTCGAACTCGCGCAGCCCCAGGGTCGTGTGCGCGTACACCGACAGCGAGAAGTTCGCCGCCGCCGTGCCGATCTCCGGGACCATGTCGCCCCACACGTACCCGATCGGCTCCTGGCCCTCGGGAATGTCGATGATCATCCTGCTCTCCTTCCCAGCTTCCCGACCGCCGGCAGCAGCGGTACGTCCAGTGCGTCGTACAGTCCCGGCTCCGCGGCCGCCAGCCACTCGATCGCCCCGACGAGCCGCCCCACCGCCGTGGCGTTCCCGCCCGCCGACCGGTTCTCGCCCTCGTCGGTCGCCGCCACCGTCACCTCGATGCGGGGTGTGCCCTCGACGATCACGCGGTGCGCGCCCACCCCGTCCGGCGGCACCGGCCAGTCCGGCGCGCACGAGGGATGGATCCGGGTGACGTGCTCGATCACGATGCGGGGCTCCCCGCCGACGATCCCCTGCACCTCGAAGCGGACCGCGCCCTGCGTGCCCTCCTCGAAGACGCCCATCGTGCGCGTCTTCACCGTGGACTCCAGGGGACGGCGCTCCAGGGTCTCCCGGATCTCGTCGAGTTCGGCCCCGAGCGCCCGGGCCATCAGGCGTATCTGCCCGCCCCAGACCATGGTCGGCACCGAGGGCCAGAGCATCGGCGGGTCGTAGTCCAGTGGCTTGCCCATGCCGACCAGCTCGCGGACCGACTCCTCCTGCTCGTACGTGGAGTAGTCGAAGATCTCCTGGCAGCGGATCACGTCCACCGTGGCGGCGAGCCCGCTCACCAGGAGCGGCAGCACGTCGTTGCCCCAGCCCGGGTCGACGCCCGACACGAAGAGCGAACCACCGCCCGAGGCGACCGCCGCGAGCACCGGATTCCGGAACTCGGGCGGCGCGTTGCGCTGGTCGTAGAGCGGATACAGGGCGGGCGTCACCACCACCGCGCCCGCCGCCACCGCCCGGGCCACGTCGGCGAGCGCCCCGTCGGGCCGGGTGTCGCCGGAGCCCGCGTACACCACCGCCCCCGGCCGCCCGTCCAGCACGGCGCCGACGTCGTCGACGGCCGCCACCCCGAGATCGCGTCCGAGCCCCGCGAGCCGCCCCGCGTCACGGCCCACCTTGGCCGGGTCGGACACGAGCACGGCCGCGAGCTCCAGCCGCGGATGGGCGTCCACGGCCCGAAGGGCCGCGCGCCCGACATTTCCGGTACCCCACACCACCGTCCGAATCATGCGCGGAGGGTAGCGCCGGGCGCCGGAGGTTCCCAGACCCGCGACGCGATGTTCTGACGAAGCGTCAGGACGCTTCCGTGTCAGGCCGCCTCACCCCAGGCGCAGCGCCACGAACGCAATCGTGTCACCCGGCAGCACGTACCGCTCCACCTCCACGAAGCCGCGCGCGAGCGCGAACCGCAGCCCCTCCTCGTTCGAGGCGAGCACCACCGTCTCCACGCCCTCGTCGCTCAGCGTCCGCGCGTGCTCCAGGCCCCGCTCGTACAGCGCCGTCCCGAAACCCCGCCCCCGGTACCCGGGCAGCGTCCGCGCGATCACCGTCGCCGCCGGGGTCTCCTCGTCCGGCGGGCGCACCGTCGAACACCCCACCACCACGTCCCCGAGGTACGCCACGTCCAGCCGGTTCCGGCCCGCGCGCTCCCGCACGTCCTCGGGGGAGAGCACCGCCGTGGGGATGATCAAGTTGTGCACGGCCCGCCAGTCGGCGAGCTGCTCCTCGGTCCGGGCCTGTTCGATACGAAGATCACTCATTCCCGCAGGAAATCCCGCCCCGACCGCCCGGTCAACCGCTTTCCCTCCGGGGAAACGCGTCCGTCCGGGTGAGGGCGGGGGCGCGAGGGCAGCACCGCGCGCCGAACGGGTACGGATCGCCTGCCACTGCCCCCGGCCAGGAGGATGCCGTCCCATGCCCGTCCGCAAGGGCGCCCCCGCGCTGCTGACCGCCGGCACACTGTGCGCGGCCCTGTTGCTCACCGGCTGCGCGAGCCCCACCGCACCCACGCCCGCCGCACCCACCCCCACGCACGCGCCCGGCCAGCGCGGCGGCGCTCCCGTCCCGGCCCCGCCGGCTGCGGGCGCCAACGACCTCGCCTCCGCCCCGGTCCCCGCACCCCGGATCCCCGGCCTCGGCCCCGCCACCCAGGCCCTCCTGCCCGACGGCACCACCCAGGCCTTCGTCGTCACCGGCGCCACCGCCGACTCCAGCAGGGCCACCGCCACCCTCTACCGGCGCGACCCCTCCGGCCGGTGGACCGAGGCCGCGGGGCCCTGGCCCGCGCACAACGCGCTGGAGGGCTGGACCGACGACCACTACGCCGGCGACCTGCGCAGCCCCATCGGGGTCTTCGGCCTCGGCGACGCGGGCGGCCTGCTGCCCGACCCCGGCACCCGGCTCCCGTACGACGAGGACGTGGACTTCGCCATCAGCGGCACCGGCCTCTCCGGCGAACCGCTCGAAGGCTCCTTCGACCACGTGATCGCCATCGACTACAACCGGGTGCCCGGCCGCACCCCGCTCGACAGGGAACGCCCCCTCGGCGAGGAGAAGGGCGGCGGCGTCTGGATCCACGCCGACCACGGCGGCCCCACGCAGGCCTGCGTGGCCCTGGACCGTGAGGCCCTGCGCACGCTCCTGCGCGCCCTCGACCCGGCCGCGGGCCCCGTCATCGTCATGGGCCCGGCGGGAGTGCTGGCGCGGTGACCGGCTCCGCGGCGCCGGGGCCGTGACCCCGGCGCCGCGCGGTCACTTCCCGCCGACCGCCCCGCGGAACGAGCCCGTGTGCTCGCGGACCTGCTCCGGGGTCAGATAGGCGTCGGTGTACTCGAAGTCCCGCAGCGTCCCCGCCTTCGAGGCCAGGAAGCCGGTCCGTACGTAGTCGTCACCCGCGACCGCGTTCAGCAGCCAGTTCGTCATCACCCGGGTCTTGGCCACATTGGTCCGCAGCGCCGCCCAGTGGTAGCCGCGCGCCACCGCCTGGGCGGGCGCCCCGTGCAGCTCCACGCCGAGCGGCTTCGACACGCCGTCCATCCCGCCCAGGTCCACCACGAGCCCCAGGTCCTTGTGCGTGTACGGGTGGGTCGGCTCGCCCCGCAGCCGCGAGACCAGGTTGTCGGCGACGGCCTTGCCCTGCCGCATCGCGTGCTGCGCGGTCGGCGGGCAGATCGCCCCCTCCTCGCCCTTGGCCAGGTCGGGGACCGCCGCCGCGTCGCCCAGCGCCCACACCCCGTCGAGCCCCGGCACGTCCATCTCGGCCGAGACCGCCAGCCGGCCCCGCACGGTCTCGGCGCCGAGGGTCCCGATCAGCGGGCTCGCGGCCACCCCGGCCGTCCAGATCAGCGTCCGGCTGGGCAGCACCCGCCCGTCCGTGAGCGTCACGTTCTCGTCGTCGACCGAGGCGACCGACACGCCCAGCGACACCTCGATGCCGCGCTTCGTGAGGATCTCCAGGGCGGCCGCGCCCAGCTTGTCGCCCAGCTCGGGCATGAGCCTCGGCGCGATGTCCACCAGGTGCCACTTGATGAGGGAGGGGTCGAGCCGGGGGTACCGCTTGACCGCGTTGTACGTGAGCAGCTGGAGGCAGGCCGCCGTCTCCGTCCCCGCGTAACCGCCGCCGACCACGACGAACCGCAGCCGCGCGGCCCGCTCCTCGTCGTCGTTGCTGGCGTCCGCCAGGTCGAGCTGGGCGATGACGTGGTCCCGGATGTACACGGCCTCCGCGAGCGTCTTCATCCCGCGCGCGTGCTCGGCGAGTCCCGGGATGTCGAAGCTGCGGGTCACGCTGCCGGGCGCGAGCACCAGATGGTCGTAGGGCTCCGTCACGTACTCGCCGGAGATCGTCCGCACCACGCAGACCTTCGCCGCCGTGTCGATCCCGACCACACCGCCCGGGACGATCCTGGTCCGGTGCCGCTGGCTGCGCCGCAGCGACAGGGCCACCGACTGCGGGGTCAGCACGCCCGCCGCCACCTGGGGGAGCAGCGGCAGATAGAGCTGGTACGAGAAGGGCGAGAGGAGCGTGATCAGTGCCTCCCGCTCCGTGAGCCGCCGTTCGAGCCGCCGGACACAGCCCACTCCGGCGAAACCGGCGCCCACCACGAGGATCCTCGGTCGCGTCACGCTGTCCGCCCTTCCGTATGAGCGTGCAAGGAGCCACCAGGTGTGGCTCAGTAAGCCCATGTGGCAATTTTTCGCTGACTATCCGTGGTTCACCCTTTTTATCGTCATTGCCGCCGGATCGCTCTTCGGCATGGTCCGCTTCGGTCCCGTGAGGCTCGGCGCCGCCGGAGTCCTCTTCGTCGGACTGCTGCTCGGCGCGCTCGACCCGGACATCGGCCCCGCGGTCCCCGCCGGGCTCCCCGTCCTCGGCCTCGCGCTCTACGTGTACACCGTCGGCCTCGAAGCGGGCCCGGCCTTCTTCCGCGAACTCCGCCCCCAGCTGGCCGTGATGACCGGCGCGGTCGTCGCGCTCGTCCTCACCGCCCTCGCCGTCGGCCTGCTCGGCAACACCGTCCTCGGCATCGACGGCACCTACCTCGCGGGCGGGTACGCGGGCATCGGCACCACCACCCCCGGCCTCGCCGCCGCCCAGGCGGCCTCGGAGGACCCCGCCCAGGCCGCCACCGGCTACGCGATCGGCTACCCCCTCGCCGTCGTCCTCACGATCCTCTTCGTCGCCGCGGTCGCCGCCGCCCGGAACTGGCCCGGCCGCCGCGACCCCGGCACCGGACTCCCCGACGCACTCGTCACCCGCACCGTCGACGTCACCCGCCCGGCGGTCTGGTCCGAGGTGCCCGGGGCCGCGGACGGGCAGCTCCTCGCCAGCGTGCACCGGACCGCCGACGGCCGGCCCCGCGTCGCCCTCGGCCTCGACGCCCTCGCCCCCGGCGACGAGGTCGTGCTCGTCGGCGGCCCCGAGGCCGTCGCCGCCGGGACGGCGGCACTCGGCGGCCTGGCGCCCGTCCACCTCCTCGACCGGCGTGACGTGGTCGACTACCGCCGCATCCTCCTCACCAACCCCGACCTGGCCGGCCGCACCGTCGCCGAGCTGGGCCTGGGGGACCGCTACGGGGCCAAGGCCACCCGGGTCCGCCGCGGCGACCGGGACCTCCTGGCCCACGACGACCTGCTGCTCCAGCTCGACGACCGGGTCCGGGTCGTCATGCCCCGGGACCGCACCGCCGAGGTGACGCGTTTCCTCGGCGACACCGAGGCCAGGGTCAGCGAGGTCAGCGCCGTGTCCATGGGCCTCGGCCTCGCGGCCGGCTTCCTCATCGGCATCCCCAAGGTGACGATCGGCTCCACGGTGCTGTCCCTCGGCACCGCCGCCGGACCGCTCGTGACGGCGATGGTCCTCGGCCGGCTGCGGCGCACCGGGCCGCTGGTGTGGGTCCTGCCGACCCGCGCCAACCTCACACTGCGCCAGATCGGCCTGCTGCTCTTCCTCGCCTGCGTCGGCCTCGGCTCGGGCTACGCGTTCCGCCGTGAGGCCTTCTCCCTCTTCGGCCTGAAGCTCCTCGCCGTGCTCCTCGTCTCCGCCGTCCTCAGCTACGCCCTGATGGTCCTCGTCGCCCGGCTGCTCGGGCAGAGCAGGCCGCGCACGATGGGGCTCCTCGCGGGGTACGTGGGAAACCCCGCCATCACCGCGTACGCCAACAGCCGTGTCTCCGACAGCCGGGTCAACACCGGCTACGCCACCCTGTTCGCCCTCGCGATCCTCGTCAAGATCGTCTGCATCCAGCTGATCGTGGGCCTCTGACGGCCCGGCCGGACCCCGGTCGCGGGGCGACGCGGGGAGGCGGGCGTCAGAGCACCGCGATGCCCAGCGGTCGCGAGCCCGCCGGAAGCCGGCGGGTGTCGCCCGTGGCGAGGTCGACGACGCTCAGCCCGTCCCAGTACCCGTCCCGGGTGAAACCGCCCGTCACATAGGCGGTGCGGCCGTCCGCGGAGACCGCCACGCTCTCGTGCGGGCCCTCCAGCGGGTGGACCCGCTCGGTCCCGCCGGGCGCGCGCACCGTCAGGGACGGTCCCGCGTCCGCGTCTGGGTCGATCGGTCCGGTGCCCACCGTGAGCAGCGTGCCGTCGGCGGTCACGGTGGTGCCGTGCTGATGGGTGTTCGCGGTCATCCGCTCGACCGTCGTCCGGCCCGTCCGGGGGTCGACCACCGCGAGCCGCTCGCCCTCGAAGGGCAGCAGCAGCTTTCCGTCCGAGGGGCGCACGGCGGTGTAGTGCGGCTTGAGCCAGGAGCCGAGCCCGCCCTCCGTGCCGTACGGGGCGACCTCGATCCGGCGCGGTTCCAGCGTCCCCGCCGCGACGACCGTCACGTCGAAGGAGTCGTGGTTCGTCGCGTACACCTCCGAGCCGTCCCGGGACACGTCCACGTCGAACGGGCGCCGGCCGACCGGGACGACGTCCGTGACCTCCAGCGCCGCCGTGTCGACGACCTCCAGGGAGCCCTTCCCGCCGGGCACGTTGACCCCCACGTACACCCGCCGCCCGTCCGGGGCGAGCGCGATGCCCATGCCGCCGCCCCGGTACTCGCCCGTGGTCACCGGCCCGCTGTCCGTCCGGTACGGGATCAGCGCGAGCCGCTCGCGGCTCGCCGTGTCCACGACGGCCACGCCCTCGGCGGTCGCGACCCAGGCCCGTCCGTCCCGGCCGACGGCCAGACCGTACGGAGCGGTGCCGACCCGCACGGAACCGGTGGCGCCGCGCGCCGGGTCCACGAAGGTGACCGTGTCGGAGCCGAAGTCGGTGACGAGCAGCGTGCCCGGCGCGGGCCTGCCGTCCGCTGCGGCCCGTCCGTCCGGTGCGGGCGTCCCGGTGGCGGGGGAGCCGGGGGACGGCGAGCCCGCGCCGGGGGAGACCCCGGCGGACGCCGTCGCGCCGGGGGCCGACGCGGTCCCTCCGGAGCCCTGGGCACAGCCCGCGAGCAGGACCACGGCCACCGCGCCGGGCAGCAGCACCCGGACGGCACGGGACGGACGGTGGAACCTCGGCATGACGCACTCCTCGCTGCGGCGACCGCGCGGACCGCCCCGAGCGGGCCCGCGCCCTGCCCCGATCCTCCGCCCGCGCCCCGCTCGTCCGGGTCCGCCGCCCGGCGCCTCCCGCACGGCGGGACGGCCGACCCCGGGGTCCACCGATCGGCTGACCCCGGCCCGCCGCGCGGACCCGCGTGCGCGCCTCAGCGGTCGACGGCGTCCAGGAAGCGGAGGACCCGCTCGGCGCACAGCGCCGTCGCCTCCGGCACGTGGTCGGCCGTGCCGGCCTCCGCGAACAGATGGGCCGTCCCCGGATACAGGAACAGCTCGCGGTCCGGGGCATCCGCCACCAGGGCGCGCGCCGCCTCCAGGTCCCCGTCGCCGACGAAGAACGGATCGGCGTCCATGGCGTGCACCTGGGCGGGAACCCCCTCCGGCCAGGCCGCGCCGAACTCGCCCGGCGGCACACAGGCGCTGAACAACAGCGCTCCGAGGGCTCCGGGCCGGGTCTGCGCCAGCTTCTGGGCGGGCAGCACACCCAGCGAGAACCCCGCGTACACGACGGCCCCGGGCAGGCCTCCGGCCGCCTCCTCGCCCCGCGCGACGATCGTGCCGAATCCGACCTCCTGCGCGTACCCGGCGCCGGCCTCGAGATCCCGGAACGTCCGGCCCTCGTACAGATCGGGCAGGTGCACCGTGTGCCCGGCCCGCCGCAGCCCGTCGGCGAACGCGACGACGCCCTCCGTCAGCCCCAGCACATGGTGGAAGAGCACTACCTCGGCCATGTCGTCATCCCCTGCCTCGCCGTCCGAGACCCGGCCGCCGCGCGGCCCGGGCCACCTCGGGAGGCAGCATGCCGTACGCCACCGACAACGGCCCGGCGATCCCGCCGGAGACGCGCGACGGGCTCAGCGCATGGGGCGGTGCGGGACGACGGCGCCCGCCTGGCCCACCATGCCCGCGGGACCGCCGACGCCCATGGGACCGCCGACGCCCATCGTGCCGCCGACGCCGGGGTGCGGCGCACCGGCGTGCGCGACGGCGCCCTGCGGGCCGGGGATCCCCTGCGGAGGCATCTGGATGACGCGGCTCAGATCGCGCATGACCTCCTCGGCGACCTGACGAACGTCACCGGGAACGTCCCCCCGCTCCCGTATGAGCTCGGCGTAGATCGGTGCCGTGCCGTCCGCGTGGTTCATGGGGCTCGCTTCCTCTGTCTGCGCCGGATCCGTCACCGACGGGCAGACGGCGAGTCTACGGGGCACCACCGACACGCCCGGGTTCGGGAGCCGCATCGGCACCCCGCCCCCGCTCCCTCCCGGGAAAACGGCTGTCCACCGGCGTCCTTGCGCCCCAGAATGGATCATCGGACCACACGGGAGGGACCCCATGAGCCAGGCGACCCTGACTCTGCACGACCTGATACCGCCCGACGAGCTCGCGGCGGCACTCGCCGACGGGCACGTCACGCGCAAGCGCCACCCCGAGCTGCCGCTGTCGATCTACACGTACACGCGCGCGTGCCAGTACGCCCAGATCTGGAACCGGGCCACCACCCGCTGCCGCGGGCTCGTCGCCGACGACACCACCGGGCGGATCGTGGCGCTCCCCCTCCCCAAGTTCTTCAACCTCTCCGAACACTCCGGCGGCCGCCCCTACGCGCCGCCGCTCCCCGACGAGCCCTTCGAGGTGTACGACAAGGTCGACGGCAGCCTCGCCGTGGTCTTCCACTACGCCGACCGCTGGCACGTCGCCTCCAAGGGCTCCTTCACCAGCGGCCAGGCCGCCTGGGCCCGGCGCAGGCTCGACGCCGCCGACACCTCGGGCCTGACGCCCGGCGTCACCTACCTCGCCGAGATGCTCTACCCGGGCAACCGCATCGTCGTGAACTACGGCGAGCGCCGCGACCTCGTGCTGCTCGCCGCCTTCCGCGCGGACGGCACCGAACTGCCCCTCGCGCAGGCCGCCGAGGGCTGGCAGCCGCTCGGCTCCGTCGTCCGCACCTGGCCCGCCATGGGCGTGGCGGAACTCGTCGCCCTGACCGAGTCCAACACGCTCCCCGGCGGCGAGCGGGCCACCGGCACCGACGCCGAGGGCTTCGTCCTGCGCTTCGCCTCCGGCCTGCGCGCCAAGGCCAAGCTCAGCGAGTACGTGCGCCTCCACAAGGTCCTCACCGGCGTCACCGAGCGGGACATCTGGCGCGGCCACGGCATCCAGCGCTTCGCCGGCCTCCCGGCCGGCGAGCTGGCCAAGGGCCTCGGCTGCGCCGTCACCGACGTCGAGGCCTCCGGCGGCAAGCCCCTGGACGCCCTCCTCGAACAGGTCCCGGACGAGTTCGACGCCTGGGTGCGCGAGGTGATCGCCCGGCTGGAGACGGCCGCGGCGGACCGCGAGCGCGCCGTCGACGAGGCCTACGCCCGCCTCGCCCACCTCGCCGGCGACCGGGCGGCCTTCGCCCGAGCCGCCGCGGGCCTCACCGACCCCGCCCTGCGCGCCCTGCTCTTCCTGCGCCTCGACGGCCGCCCGACCGACCTCCTCGTATGGCGGCAGCTGCGCCCCGAGGCCACCGACCCCTTCGCCCACGACGAGGAGAACTGACCGTGCCCGTCGTCCACCTCATGACCGGCCTCCCGGCCTCCGGAAAGACGACGGCGGCCCGCGCCCTGCAGGCCGCCGCCGAGGGCCGGATGCGCCGCGTCAACCTCGACGACCTCCGCGCCATGCTGGACGTGCCCGCCCCGGACCGGGGCCGGTCCCACCAGCACGAGCAGACCGTGCTCGGCATCCAGGACGCGGCGGTCCGCGCCGCCGTCGACGACGGCTTCGACGTCGTCGTCGACAACACGCACCTCACGCCGTACATCCCCAAGCGGCTGAAGGACGCCGTGGGCGGCCTGGCCACCTTCGCCGTCCACGACTTCACCGACGTCACCGCCGACGAGTGCGTCCGCCGCGACGCCGCCCGCGACCGGCCCGTCGGCGAGGAGATCATCCGCATCCTCGCCCAGAAGCACACCAAGGCCACCCGGGGCGGCTGGCGGCTCACCGCGGACTGGCTCAACGACCGCCCGACCGTCGGCGAGCCCTACGTCCCCGACCCGGCGCTCCCCACCGCCGTCATGTGCGACATCGACGGCACCCTCGCGCTGCGCGTCGACCGGGGCCCGTACGACTTCAGCCGCTGCGACCGCGACCTCCTCAACGTGTCCGTGCGCGACGCCCTGCGGGCCTTCCGGCACACCGAGCGGGACCGGATCGTCCTGCTCTCCGGGCGCAGCGAGGACCACCGGGCCCTCACCGAGAGCTGGCTCGCCCAGCACGAGGTGCCGTACGACGAGCTGTGGATGCGGGCCTCCGGCGACGGCCGGGGCGACGACCTCGTGAAGGCGGAGCTCTTCGAGGCCCATGTGCGCCACCGGTACGCGGTCCGGGTCTCCCTGGACGACCGCGACCGGGTCGTCGCCCTGTGGCGCCGGATGGGCCTGCCCACCTGGCAGGTCAACTACGGCGCCTTCTGATCCGGCCCCGGCCGGCCGGCGGCGGGGGTGGGACGGCCCACCCCCGCCGCCGTGTCAGGATCGTGGGATGGCGAACAAGATCATCGCGGCGTGCGACGGCGCGTCGAAGGGAAACCCCGGCCCCGCGGCCTGGGCATGGGTCATCGGCGACGACGACGGAACGATCGACCGCTGGGAGGCGGGCCCGCTCGGCCGGGCGACCAACAACGTGGCCGAACTCACGGCCCTGGAGCGGCTCCTGGAGGCCCTCGACCCCGGCGTGCCCGCCGAGGTCCGCATGGACTCGCAGTACGCCATGAAGGCCGTCACGACCTGGCTCCCCGGCTGGCGCCGCAAGGGCTGGAAGACCGCCGCGGGCACCCCGGTCGCCAACAAGGACCTGGTCGTACGGATCGACGCCCTGCTCACCGGCCGGGACGTCGACTTCGTGTACGTCCCCGCGCACCAGGTCGACGGCGACCCCCTCAACGACGCCGCCGACCGCGCCGCCAGCCACTCGGCCCGGACCCAGGAGCCCCTGGTCTCCGGGGAGGGCGCCGAACTGCCCCCGGCCGAGCCTTCCGCACGCCCCTCCACGCCCCGGACGCGCTCCTCTGCGCCCCGCTCGGGCTCCACGAGCGCCGGGGAGGGCCGGGCCCGCCGGAGTCGCCCGTCCGGCGGCACCCTGAACGCCAAATTCCCGGGCCGCTGCCGCTGTGGTCGTGCCTACGACAAGGGCGAGACCATCGCCAAGAACTCCGACGGCTGGGGCCATCCCACCTGCGTCTGAGCCCACGGGCCGTCCGACTGGCGGGCGGCCCCGTCCGGCCCGTGAGACCGTCCGGGCCGGGCTTTCGGCAGGCTTCACCCACGCGTGGGCACGGGTTGTCCCGGGGTTCTGTTCTCGGAGCGGTTGTGGCTGCATACTGATCCTCCTCGCACCCGGTGGCGAACCGTTTTACCTGCTCATTTGTCGTTCTCACGACGCTGTCGGCACCGGACGAGAACCCCCTCCTGACTGCCGCCGCGGCCTCTCCTCGGTGGTGGTCGTCCCTGCCCGTGAAAGACCCGAGGACCCGTGCCAGTACCTGTTCTCCTGACCGGGCGCTCCGTGCGCCTGGAGCCGCTGGCGATGCGGCACGCCGAAGCCCTCGCCCGGGCCGGCGGGGCGGACCGATCGGCCTACGCCTTCACCCCCGTACCCGACGGCCTCGAATCGGCCCTCGACTACATCGCCCGTGCCCTCTCCGATCAGGCGGCAGGCCGTTGCCTGCCCTTCGCCCTGGTCAGTACGGCCGACGGGCGAGTCATCGGCTCGACCCGTTTCCTCGAACTCGACTACTGGCGCGGTCCGCTGGTCTGGCCGCCCGTCCCCGGCCTGCCCCACGGGGATCCGCTGACCGCCGTCCCGGACGCCGCCGAGATCGGCAACACCTGGATCGCCGGCGACGCCCGGGGCACCGGGATCAACACCGAGGCCAAGCTCCTCATGCTCCGGCACGCCTTCGACGCCTGGGGCGTCCGCCGGATCACGATGCGCGCCGACGCCCGCAACACCCGGTCCAGAATCGCCATCGAACGTCTCGGGGCGACCTGCGAGGGCATCCGCCGGGCCCACGCGCGCGGCCTCGACGGCGCCGTCCGCGACACGGCGTTCTACTCGATCCTCGACGAGGAGTGGCCCACCGTCCGGGACATCATCGAGCTGCGCCTCTCCACCCCCCGGCAGGTCCGGATCCCCCAGGACCTGCTGCCCGCCTGAGCGCGTGCGGACCGGCGGGACGGCGGCGTTCGCGCCCCGTCCCGCCGGTGGTTCCATGGAGGTGACGGGAAGGACTCGGCGTCGGGACGCGGAGGAGCGGCCGTCACCGGACCGCGCACCGCGCCATCAGGATCCGCGAGAAGCGGGTGGGTCCTTCCCGCCCGTCCCGCACCGCGCCCCCGTAGCACCGCGCCCTTCCGCGCCCCGCCCCCCCCGAGCCCCGGCACCCTGTCCCGGGAGACGCGGCATGCCCCGGTACGGTGACCGGGACACACAGCCGTGCCACCCGAAGGGACCGAGTGATCGTGCCGACCGGAACTCCCGACGTGCTCCTCCGGACGGAGGGCCGCGCCGGGTTCATCACCCTCAACCGGCCCCGCGCCATCAACGCGCTCACCCACGCCATGGTCCGCGCCGTCGACGGCGCGCTCACCGACTGGGAGCACGACCCGGCCGTCACCACCGTCGTCGTCGAGGGCGCCGGGGAGCGGGGCCTCTGCGCCGGCGGCGACATCCGCGCCATCCACGACGACGCCCGCGCCCGGGGCACCGCGTCCGCGGCCTTCTGGCGCGACGAATACCGCCTCAACGCCCGCATCTCCCGCTACCCCAAGCCCTATGTCGCCCTCATGGACGGCATCGTGATGGGCGGCGGCGTCGGCGTCTCCGCCCACGGCTCCGTCCGCGTCGTCACCGAACGCTCCCGGGTCGCCATGCCCGAGACCGGCATCGGCTTCGTCCCCGACGTCGGCGGCACCCACCTCCTCGGCCAAGCCCCCGGCGAGCTCGGCACCCACATGGCCCTCACCGGTGCCGTCGTCGGCGCCGCCGACGCCATCCTCACGGGCCTCGCCGACGCCTTCGTCCCCTCGGCCGAACTGCCCGCCCTGTCCCGTGACCTGACGGACCTGGCCCCCGAGGAGGCCCTCGCCCGGCACACCGCCGCCCCGCCGGCCTGCGTCCTCGCCGAGCAGCGCGCGTGGATCGACGCCTGCTACACCGCCCCGACCGTCGAGGAGATCGTCGAGCGCCTCTTCGGGAGCGGTGTGTCCGCCGCGAAGGAGACGGCGGAGACCCTCCTCGGGCGCTCCCCGGCCGCCCTCAAGGCGACCCTGGCCACCCTCCGCCGCTCGCGCGCCCTCGGCTCCCTGGAGGCCGTCCTCGACCTGGAGTACCGGGTCTCCTGCGCTGCCCTCACCACCCCCGACCTGGTCGAGGGCATCCGGGCCCAGGTCGTCGACAAGGACCGCGACCCCCACTGGACCCCGGCCACCCTCACCGAGGTCACGGAGGCCGACGTCGCCCGCTACTTCGCGGTCCCGGACGGCGGGGACCTCGGCCTGGCCGCCGGTTCCCCCGCGCCCACCTCGTCCCCCGCGCCCGCCGGTCACGGAGCGCGAGGCGGCGCGTGACCACGAACACCTCCTTCCAGCCCGTCCTCGACCGCATCGCCGAGGAGCTCGCGGAGCTCACCGACCGGGGCACACCGGCCGACTACATCCCGGCGCTCGCGGCGGGCGACCCGCGCGACTTCGGCATGGCCGTGGCGGAGCTCGACGGCACCGTGTACGGCGTGGGGGACTGGCGCCGCCCCTTCTCCACGCAGTCGGTCACCAAGGTCTTCACCCTGGCCCTCGCCCTCGCCGGGGAGGGCGACGCGCTGTGGGCGCGCGTCGGCCGGGAGCCGTCCGGCGACCCGTTCAACTCCCTGGTCCAGCTGGAGTACGAGCACGGCATCCCCCGCAACCCGTTCATCAACGCCGGCGCCCTGGTCGTCACCGACCGACTGCACCGTCTGACCGGCGACGCCTCCGGCACCCTGCTCTCCTTCCTGCGCGCCGAGAGCGGCAACCCGGACCTCGCCTTCGACGCCGGGGTGGCCGCGTCCGAGGCGGCCCACGGCGACCGCAACGCCGCCCTGGCCCACTTCATGGCCTCCTACGGCAACATCACGGGACCGGTGCCCGCGCTCCTGACCGAGTACTTCCGGCAGTGCTCCGTGGAGGCCTCCTGCGCCGACCTCGCCCTCGCCACCGGCTTCCTGGCCCGGCACGGGCTGCGCGCCGACGGCAGCCGTCTGCTGACCCGCAGTCAGGCCAAGCAGGTCAACGCCGTGATGCTCACCTGCGGCACGTACGACGCGGCCGGTGACTTCGCCTACCGGGTCGGGCTCCCCGGCAAGAGCGGCGTGGGCGGAGCGGTCGTCGCCGTCGTCCCGGGCCGCTGCACCCTGTGCGTGTGGAGTCCCGGCCTGGACACCCGGGGCAACTCGGTGGCGGGCGTGACCGCCCTCGACCGCTTCACGACCATCACGGGCCTGTCGATCTTCTGAGCCGTGTTCCCACGGGAGCGCTCGGGAGAGCCCCCTTCCCCGGTCGTGGTGGGACGGCCCCGCCTTACGGAGTCTCCGGCGCTCAGTCCCGCGGACCGGCCGTCCGGCTCCCGCCGCCGAGCGCGGCCGGCTCGCCCAGCGCCCCGGCCGCCCGCCGCCACGCCTCGGTCACGGCGCGGTGCGCCAGCTCCGTCGCGGCGGTCAGGTCGTCGGGCAGCCGCAGCGGCGTCCCGATGTGCACGTGCAGGCCCGGCCTGCGGACCGGCGCGGTGAGCACGCCCGCGAGCTGCTTCGCCCGGCCGCCCGAGGTGATCCGCCGCGCCCCGGCCTGTCCGATCGGCACGACCGGCGCACCCGTCGCACGGGCGAGCCGGGCGAGGCCGGTGCGGAACGTCTCCGGCGGGTTCTCGGCGGCGTCCCGGCGCGGCGGGATGCGCCCCTCCGCGTACAGCATCACGTGCCGACCGGAGGCGAGCGCGACCGCCGCGTGGTCCAGCGCCGCCGCGGCCCGCGCCGAACCGCGGTGGACCGGCACGTGGCCCTCGCGGGTCAGCGCACGGCCGAGGACCGGGATCCGCCAGAGACCGGAGGTGGCCAGCAGGACCGGCTCGACGGCCAGCCGCCCGCGGAGCGCGGCCAGGACGAGCGCCGGATCGGCCAGCGACGTGTGGTTCACGACGAGGATGCTGCCCGGCTCGACCCGGGCCCCGGGGTCCGACGTGACGGTCAGCCGTCCGAAGAACGGGACGACACGGGCGGCGATGCGGCTGAGCACGGAGGACCCCCAGGAACCGAGCGGAACGGTGACGGGACCATCGTCCGGCGGCCCCGCCGCCGGGACATGAGCATCCGTACTCAACCGTCGTGCGTCCCCGGTGCCTGGCCCGCACGCCACCGGCATAGGCTGAGGCCGCACGCGAGATCACGAGGTGACGGGGAGGGACACGGTGGGCAGTTCGCCCCGGCGTCTCGCCGCCCTGGTCCCCGCGCTCCTGTGCGCCCTCTGGTCCCTGCTGGCCCTCCCGCCCGCCACGGCACCGCCGCAGGACGTCCGCGCGGCGGCCGCCGTCCGGGCGGACCCGGTGCTCCGCGCTCTCCTCCCGGCAGAGCCCGGGAGTCCGGCCGTCACTCTCCGGACAGGAGGCTCCGAGAGCCCGGCCGTCCCGATCCCGAGCGACTCGGGCCGGTGGTACGGGCCCGGGGGCGCTCCCTCCGCGGCCGGATCCCACACGGTCCCCCGCGCGGCCTCGCCGGAGCCACACTTCGCGGCCACCGCCGCCGTCGGTCTCCCGGCCGCCGTCGAGAACCCCGCGCGGTTCCCGGCCGCGCCCGCGGCCCCGCCCGCCGCGCCCGCCGACCTCACCGTGCCCGCGCGCGGCCTCCTCGCGGGCGACCCGCGCCGCGAGCGCGCGCCGCCCGCCGCCGCCCACGGCCCCCGCGTCCCGCGCGGCCCTCCCTCCACCCGGCACAGCTGACGTCCACCGCGTCGCCGTCCGGGCCCTCGGCATGTCCACGGACCGGTCCCCGACGCGCATCCGACCGCACCTCCCGCACGGACCGCGGGCGCCCGCCTCCCGGAGGCGGCGCCCGCGGACCCGTGCGCCCGCCCGTGGAGAACCCATGTCCTCTCGTGCCTCGCTCACGCGCGCGCTCCTCGCGCTCGCCGTCGTCGCGCTCTCCCTCTGGATCACCCTGACCACCCCGCCGCGCCTGGGACTCGACCTGCGCGGCGGCACCCGCATCGTCCTCCAGACCGAGGACGGACCCACCAACCGCGCCGACGCCGCGGCCACCGACCGTGCCCTGGAGGTCCTCCGCAAGCGCGTGGACGGACTCGGCGTCACGGAACCGTCCCTCGCCCGCTCCGGCGAGCGCCGCATCGTCGTCGAACTGCCCGGCCTGCGCGATCCCCGCCGGGCGGCCGAGACGATCGGCCGCACCGCGCAGCTCACCTTCCACGCCGTCACCGGCGCCTCCCCGGGACCCGCAGGCCCGGCCGCCGCCGACGGGACGCGCGTCCTGGCGGACCCCGACACCCCCGGCGGCTTCCTCGCCCTCGCCGCGCCCGCCCTCACCGGAGACGGCGTCAAGGGCGCCCGGGCGGCCCTCGACACCACCACCGTCCGCGGCTGGACCGTCGACCTGACCTTCCGCGACCGCGCCGCGGACGGCTGGGCCGAGCTCACCGGCGCCGCGGCCTGCGCCGCCCCGGGGGACCCGGCGCGGCGCGTCGCGATCGTCCTCGACGACCGTGTCGTCTCCGCTCCCGGCATGGAGGCCGGGGTCCCCTGCGGGGCCGGCATCGGCGGCGGCTCCGCGCAGATCACCGGCGGATTCTCCGGACCGGAGGCGCGCGACCTCGCGGCGCTCGTCGAGGGCGGCGCGCTGCCCGTCCCGGTGACGACGGTCGAACAGAGCACCGTGGGCCCGACGCTCGGCGCCGAGGCGATCCGGGCCAGTGCCCTCGCCGCCCTCATCGGCCTGGCGTGCACGGGCCTGTTCGTGATGGCGGTCTACCGGCTCCTCGGAGTCCTCGCGACCGTCGCGCTCCTGCTGTACGGACTGATCTCGTACGCCGTGATCGTCGCCCTCGGCGCCACCCTCACGCTGCCCGGCCTCGCCGGCTTCGTCCTCGCCGTCGGCATCGCCGTCGACGCCAACGTCCTCGTCTTCGAACGGGCCCGGGAGGAGTACGCCCTGCTCGGCCGGAGTGCCGGGCGGGACCTGCGCAGGCCCGTCACGACGGCGTTCGGCAAGGTGTGGAGCGCCGTCGCGGACTCCCACGTCACCACCCTGCTCGCGGCCGGACTGCTGTTCGTCTTCGCCACGGGCCCCGTCAAGGGCTTCGGCGTGACGCTCGCGACCGGCGTCCTCACCTCGCTGATCACCGCCATGGTCATCACCCGGCTCCTCGCCGACCTGACCCTCCGGCTGCCCGCCGTCCGCAGGCGCCCCGCGGTCACCGGCATGGCCACGCCCGGCCGTCTGCGCACCCGTCTCACCCGGCGGGTGCCGCGCCTCATGGCCCACCGGCGCCGCTGGCTGACGGCCTGCGCCGGGCTGCTGCTCGTGGCGCTGGCCGGAATCGGCGTGCGGGGCGTGGAGTTCGGCGTCGAGTTCACCGGAGGCCGGGTCGTCCAGTACGCGGCCGAGCGCCCCGTGGACGCCGACGCGGCCCGTACGGCCGTCGCCGCGGCCGGCTTCCCCGACGCCGTCGTGCAGTCGACCGGGGACGGCGACGTCTCGGTGCGCGTCCGGGAGACGGGGGACGGCGCACAGCGGGGGATCGCCGAGGAACTCACCCGGGTCGCGGGGCCGGTGACGGTCGAGCGCGACGACCTGATCGGCCCGAGCCTCGGCGGGGAGCTGCGCACCCACGCCCTCCTCGCGCTCGGCCTGGCCGTGGCCGCACAGCTCCTGTACCTGACGGTGCGGTTCCGCTGGACGTACGCGACGGCCGCCGTGGCCGCGATGGCGCAGGACGTGCTGCTGGTCGTCGGTCTGTTCGCCTGGCTGGGCAAGCCGGTGGACAGCGTCTTCCTCGCGGCGCTGCTCACCGTCGTCGGGTACTCGGTGAACGACTCCGTGGTCGTCCTCGACCGGCTGCGCGAACTGCGCCGCCGGGGCGGGGGCGTGCCGCTCGCCGAGCTCGCCGACCGGGCCGTCGCCCAGACCCTGCCCCGTACGGTCAACACCGGCATGGGCGCGCTGTTCGTCCTGGTGGCGCTCGCGGTCCTGGGAGGGGACTCGCTCACGGACTTCTCGGTGGCGCTGCTCGCGGGCGTCGTCCTCGGTATGGCGTCGACGGTGTTCACGGCGATGCCGCTGGCCGTGGCGCTGGAGACCCGCCACCCGGCCCCGGCGGCCGCCGCGCCGCGCCGGCGTGCGGGGGCCGGAGCGGTGGTCTGACCGGGGCCGGTCCGTCGCCCGCCCGAGCGGGGGAGGGCGACGGACCGGGCGTGGTCGGACCAGGAGAGCGCCGGGATGCGCCGTCGCCGTCCGGCGGGCGGACGAGCTGGATCGGCTCGATGCCTCGCCCGCGAACGGCTCCCCGTCGCGGACCCCGGACGGCTCAGGCCTTCGCGAGCTCCGCCTCGATCAGGTCGGCGGCGCGCGGGGTGCCGCCCTCGCGGGCCATCGCCTCCTGGACCTCCCGCGCGCGGCGCGCCGCTTCCGGGTCTCCCAGCAGTCCGAGCGCGGCCTCCCGCAGGCGCTCGGGGGTGGCCTCGTCCAGGGGCAACTGGCGCGCCACGCCCAGCGACTGGAGCATGGCGGCGTTGCCGAACTGGTCGGTGGCCAGCGGCACGGCGACCATCGGGGTCGCCGTGGCGAGCCCCTCCTGGCTGCCGCCCGCGCCCGCGTGGGTCACGAAGACGTCGGCCTGCCGCAGGATCGCCAACTGGGGGACCCAGGCGTGCGCTTCGACGTTCGGCGGGAGCTCCCCGAGCTCGGCCGGGTCGACGAACCTGCCGATCTGGAGGACGACGTGCCAGCCGGGCAGTCCGGCGAAGGCCGACACGCAGTCCCGGTAGAAGCCGGGCTGCTTGGTGAAGGAGGAGCCCAGCGAGACCAGGACCACCTTCTCCGCCCCCTCCGGCCGCCGCCACGTGCCCTGTTCGGCGCGGTCGCCCTGGCAGGAGCCGACGAAGGTGTACACGGACTCGTCGACCCGGTCGGCGTGCGGCTGGAGGGCGCGGGGGATGAGCACGACCGCGCGGCGCGGCCGGGCGACGAACCGGTCGGGGTCGGTGTCGATCCCGTGGGCGGCGAGCCAGTCGGTGAAGCGCGCGTAGTAGGCCCGGCCGCGCGCCGAGGCCCTGAGCCCGGCGGTCATCGGCGCGCCGACCTCCTCCTCGTACCCCTCCCACGGCACCAGGTTCGGCCACAGCGAGACGGCGGGCACGCCCCAGGTGTGGGCGAGGACGGGGGCGGGATACGAGGTGACGTCGTGGAGCACGAGGTCCGGCCGGTCCTCCTCGAAGGCCCGCGCGAGCTGGGGCAGCGCCTGCGTGGCGTCGGCGAGGAACGGTTCGAGGTGGTCGATCAGTTCGGTCCCCCAGGCGTCCGGGTCTTCGTCGGTCGGCAGCGTCGAGGTGTAGACGACGGGTGTCGCCCCCGTCGCCGCGACCTTCTCGGCGAAGGACGCGGGGACGGCGTAGCTGACCCGGTGGCCCCGGGCGACGAGCTCGCGGATGACCTCGAGGCTCGGGTTCACGTGGCCGTGGGCGGCGATGGAGAACATGGCGATGTGCGCGGGGGATGCGGCGGTGGTCATGACGTCAGGTTAAGCGAGACGATACGTATCGTCTAATGATTTCGCGAGTCCTGACGACCTGCGGGGGATGTGAAGGCCGATGGGGGAGTGGCCCGTTCGCGCAGGACGACGCGCGGGGCCCTCGCGTGCCGGAGGTGTACATGCCAATATTTGCGTCGGTCCACGTCCACCGACCATGTGCTTCGGCCCACGCCCACCGACCCAGGGGACGCAGTGAAGACACCCGCGTACGCCACCAGGGGCGCGCTCGCCCTCGCCGGCGCCCTCGCGCTGATCATCGCCCTGCCGAGCAGCGCGCTCGCCGCACCGCCCACCGCCCTGCCCGCTCGCGCCGACGGCCTGGAACAGACCTTCCAGCCGGCGTTCGACTACGACACGGACGGCTGCTACCCCACCCCCGCCATCGGCCCCGACGGGACGCTCAACGGCGGCCTCAAGCCCTCCGGCGCCCTCAACGGCCAGTGCCGTGACGCCCCCGACCTCGCCAACACCAACGGATACGCACGCGCGAAGTGCAACAACGGCTGGTGCGCCATCCTCTACGGCCTCTACTTCGAGAAGGACCAGGCGGTCGCCGGCAGCGGCCTCGGCGGGCACCGGCACGACTGGGAGCACATCGTGGTCTGGGTGCAGAACGACCAGGCCCAGTACGTCTCCACCTCCGCCCACGGCAACTTCAACACCTACGGCCGCGACCGGATCCGCTGGGACGGCACCCACCCGAAGGTCGTCTACCACAAGGACGGCATCGGCACCCACTGCTTCCGCCCGGCGAACACCAACGACGAGCCGCCCGAGAACCACCAGCACACCTGGCAGTTCCCCAGCCTGGTCGGCTGGGAGGGCTACCCCGCGGGCATCCGCGAGAAGCTCACCCAGGCCGACTTCGGCAGCGCGACCTTCGGCCTCAAGGACGGAAGCTTCGCCGCGCACCTGGCCAAGGCCGAGCCGGCCGGCCTCCCCTTCGACCCGTACGCGTGATCACGAAGGGATGAACCTGTCCCGATGCCGCCCCGTCGCCGACGGCGGGGCGGCACCCTGCTGACGTGCGAAAAGAAGACAAAAAGGTCGTTCCCGGGCAGCGCGAGGCCGCACCGGGCCCCGTACCCGTCGGGTCCCGGGACACCCCGCCCCCCGGGAGCGCACCGGGGGACCGGACTCCCCTCCCCCGGCACCTGAGCCACACCGCGGAGGAACGCCTCCGCTACTGGTTCGACACCACCCTCACCCGGGGCACGGCCGCTCTCTGCGGCTGGCTGGCCCTCGTCTGCCTGGCCCTCGTCGTCCCCGTCAGCACGGCCCTCGCCTGGACCGACCAGCGCACCCCCGCCTCCCTCGGCTCCAGGATCGCGGCGGTCTGGCGGAACACCGGCCAGACCATGCGCCTGGGCGGCGAGGTCGGCCCGCCGCTCCGCGTCGCCCTGACCGTGCTCCTCGCCCTCATCGCGCTCTTCTACGTCTCCACCCTGGTCAGCCTCATCACCACAGGCCTCACCGACCACCTCATCGCCCTCAACCGGGGCCGTGCCAGGCTCCTGGAGCGCGGGCACACCGTCGTGCTGGGCTGGTCCGAACAGATCCCGACGGTCGTCTCCGAGCTCGTCGCCGCCCGCACCGACCGGCGCCGCCGGGTCGTCGCGATCCTCGCCGACCGGGAGAAGCCCGCCATGGAGGAGGACCTCCACGCCACCGTCGGGGCCACGGGCCGCACCAGGGTCCTCTGCCGCACCGGCCGCCCCACCGATCCCGCCGCGCTCGGCCGGGTGAGCCCGACGACGGCCGACTGCGTCCTCGTCCTGCCCCGGGACGACCCCCGCCACGACGCCGAGGTCGTCAAGACCCTGCTGTCCCTCTCGGCCGCCGTGGGGGACCAGGACCCCGTGCGGGTCGTCGCCGCCGTGCGCGACGACCGCTACCTGACCGCGGCCCGGCTCGCCGGAGGACCCCGGGCCACCGTCCTCGACATGGACGACATCGCCGCGCGGCTCCTCGTCGACTGCGCGCGGCAGCCCGGACTCTCCCATGTCCACCAGGAACTCCTCGACTTCGCCGGGCACGAGTTCCACACCGTCGGGCCCCCCTCGCCACCCGGCCGCACCTTCGCCGAGGCCGCCCGCTCCTGCCCGGTCTCGACCGCCGTCGGCATCGTCCACGGCGACGGCACGATCGCGCTGAACCCTCCGCGCGCCCTCCCGCTCCTCGCCGACGACGCCCTCCTCGTGATCGCCGAGGACGAACGGTCGACCCGGCTCTCGGTCATCCCCGCACCCCACGACCCGACGGCGTTCCCGCACGAACCGCCCCGACTCCCCGAACGGCCCGAGCGCTTCCTCCTCCTCGGCTGGAACCGCCGCGCACCCCGGATCGCCGCCCACCTCGCCCGCCGCACACCGCCCGGGTCGGCCCTCGACGTCCTGGCCGAGCCCCGCGGCGCCACGCTGTCCGACATCCGCGCCGTCGCGACGGCTGCCGCCCCGCACCTCACGGTCCTCCACCGGCCGGGCGACCCCACGCTCACCGGGACCGCGCGGATCCCCGAACCCGCCGACTACGACGCCGTGATCGTGCTCGGCCCCGACCACCGGCCGGGCCACCCCGACCCCGACGACCGGACCCTCGTCACGCTCCTCCACCTCAGGGCCCGGGAGCGGACGAGCGGTCACCGGATCCCGGTCGTCACCGAGATGACCGACGACCGCAGCCGGCTCATCGCACCGCGCGCCCCCGGCGACGACTTCGTCGTCAGCGGCAGGCTCATCGGACTCCTCATGACCCAGATCTCCCAGAACCCCCACCTCGGCGCCGTCTTCGAGGAACTCCTCGCCCCCGGCGGCAACTCCCTCCATCTCCGCCCCGCGGCCCACTACGTCAGGACCGGACGCGCCGCCTCCTTCGCCTCCGTCGTCGCGTCGGCCGCCCGCCAGGGCGCCTGCGCCATCGGCTACCGCTCCCACGCCCGGACCGTCGCGGGCCACGGCGTGCGCCTCAACCCGCCGAAGGCGCACGTCCGTCACTGGCACGAGGAGGACCGGGTCGTGGTGATCGACAGGACCGACCGGCCGCTCGGTCCTGCGGTAGGTTCGCCGCCATGAACCGACCCGTGACCGAGACCTGGCCGCCCGACCCGATACGGACCGGACGGCTCGTGCTCCGCGCGTCCGCCGCCGAGGACCGCGCCGCGTTCCTCGACCTGTTCTCCTCGCCGGAGGTCGGCACCCACACCGGCGGGGCCCGGCCGCGCGAGGAACTCGAACGGGCCATGCCCGAGGTGCCCGGACGGCGCCCCGGACTCTTCGTGATCGAGCGCGACGGGGCGATGATCGGCGTGATCACCCTCGACCGCCGAGCCCCGGAGCGGCGCGGGCACGTCCGCCCGGAGGGCGGCGAGACCGAACTCGGCTACCTGCTCCTGCCGGAGGCGTGGGGACACGGGTACGCCGCGGAGGCGTGCGCGGCGGCCCTCGACTGGTGCGCCGGGGCGCGCCCCGGTGAGCCCGTGGTCCTCACCACCCGGACGGCCAACGAGCGGGCCGTGCGCCTGGCGGTGAAGCTCGGCTTCACCGAGCTGGAACGGTTCGAGGAGTACGGCGCCGAGCAGTGGTTCGGCGCCCGCCACCCGGCCTGACACCGCTGGGGGCACCCGACCCGACACCCCTGGACCCGGCCGGCCGGTCCGACACCTCCTAGACCCGGATATCCGGCTTCCGTGCCTCGATCAGGGTCCGCGCGGAGTGGGCCACGAACGGCCCCTCCGCCCGGATCCGCGCGTCCAGGTCGCGCAGCCGGGGCAGCTGGCCCTCGACCGTGAACCCGGGCACGATCCAGATCACCTTGCGCAGGAACCAGACGACCGCGCCGATGTCGTGGAACTCCATCCGCAGCCGCTCCGTGCGCACGTCCACGACGTCGAGACCGGCCGCCCGGGCCGCCGAGGTCTCGTCGTCCGGATGGCGCTGCAGGGCCGCCTCCGGCTGCGGCCCGAGGAACCACTCGACCAGCTCCCAGACGCTGGCGGGCCCGACGTGCTGGGCGAGGTAGGCGCCGCCCGGCCGCAGGACACGGGCGATCTCCGCCCACCACACGGTCGCCGGGTGCCTGCTGCTCACGAGGTCGAAGGCGCCGTCGCCGAAGGGGAGCGGCGGCTCGTCGGGATCGGCGACGACGACCACCCCGCGCGGATGGAGCCGCGCGGTCGCCCGAGCGACGTTCGGCGGCCACGACTCGGTCGCCGCCATGGCGGGCGGGAGCACCGGGACCCCGCCCAGCACCTCCCCGCCGCCCGTCTGGATGTCGAGCCCGGCCGAGACGGTCGCCAGCCGCTCGCCGAGGAGCCGCTGGTAGCCCCAGGAGGGCCGCTCCTCGCTCGCCCGGCCGTCGAGCCAGGAGAAGTCCCAGCCGTCGACCGAGGCGCCGGCCGCTTCGGCGACGAGCTCTTCGAAGGTACGTGTCATCCCCTCATGATCGCGGAGTGTCCCCGTCCGGAGCGACTTCGGCGTGCCGCGACCCGGGGTTGGCTAGGGTGACGGGACACGGGGGAGCAGTGACATGACGGGGGGCTCACGGTGGATCGCCTGGCCGAAGCGGACGTGGAACCGGGCCCGGCCCGGCGGACGACCGGGGGCCCGGGGCGGCCGGTGCTGCCGGCGGCGCTGCGCGCCTGGTGCGGAGTGCTCGCGGCGCTCGCCGCGCTCGCGCTCGGCCTGCTGGGGCTCCGGTACGCGGGCCACGGCGGGCCCGGCGCGGTGGACACGCGGCTCCAGACGGCGGCCGACGGGGCGGGACCCTGGCGGTACGACCTCGCGCACGCCGTGGACTTCCTCGGAGAACCGGCCGGGGCGGCGCTCCTGGTCGCGGCCACCGCGGCAGTCTGCCTGATGCTGCGGCGCCCTCGCGCGGCGGTGTTCGTCGTCGCCGCCGTGGGTCTGGCCGTGGTCACGGCGACCCTGCTCAAACGGGTGGTGGGACGCACCATCCACGGCGGCTTCCTGTCCTTCCCGAGCGGCCACACCGCCTTCCTCACCGCCTTCGCACTCGCGGTGGCGCTGCTCGTGGCGGGCCGGCTCGGCCTGGGCAGGGCGTCCGGTACGGCCCTGCTGCTCGCCGCGGCGCTCGCCGCCGGCGCCGTGATGGGCTGGGCGCAGGTCGTCCTGGGCGCGCACTACCCGACGGACACCGTCGGCGGCTGGTGCACGGCCCTCGCGGCGGTACCGGCGACCGCCTGGCTCGTCGACCGCGTCGCCGCGCGTACGGGCCGCCCCTGACGTCGCGTCACGCCGGGGGCGGTCCCGCCTCGCCTCAGGCCAGTCGGCGGAACACGGGCTTCACCGGCCTCCCGCCCAGCCACGGCGTCGGATCCCCGGCGTCCAGCGCCTTCCGGTACACCCCGCACGCCTCGGCCACGACGTCGACGGTGCGGTCGACGTCGGCGTCGTCGAGCGCGCTGGACACCACGAACGACGGGGCGAGGATCCCGCCCGCCAGGAGCTGCCGGAGGAACAGCGTGCGGTACTCCTGCGAGGGCCGCCCGTGCTCGTCGAGGGTCGCGAAGACCAGGTTGCTGGCCCGGCCCCGTACGAGGACGTGGTCGCCGACCCCGGCGCCGGCCGCGGCCTCCCGGACTCCGGCGGCCAGCCGCTCGCCGAGGGCGTGCAGCCGGGCGGTGACGCCCTCCTCGACATAGGTGGTCTGCACGGCCATCGCGGCGGCCAGCGCGTGCGTCTCGGCCCCGTGCGTGGTCGACAGCAGGAACACCCGGTCGCCCGAGTGCCGCAGCCCGCCCCGCTCCATCAGTTCGCGGCGCCCGGCCAGCGCGGAGACCGCGAAGCCGTTGCCCAGCGCCTTGCCGAACGTGGAGAGGTCGGGGACGACCCCGTACAGGCCCTGGGCGCCCGCCTCCGACCAGCGGAAGCCGGAGATCATCTCGTCGAAGACCAGGACGCAGCCGTGCCGGTCGGCCAGCTCCCGCAGCCCGGCGAGGTACCCCGCCGGCGGCTCGGTGTGTCCGGCCGGTTCGAGGATCAGGCAGGCGACCTCCCCCGCGTACCGGTCGAGCAGCTCCGCCGTGGCCGCCAGGTCCCCGTAGGGGAACGACACGGTGAGCTCGGTGGTCGAGGCGGGTATGCCCGCGGACATCGGCGTGGTGCCGATGAACCAGTCGTCGACCGAGAAGAAGGGATGGTCGCCGCAGACCGCCACGCGCGACCGTCCGGTGACCGCGCGGGCGAGCCGGACGGCGGCGGTGGTGGCGTCCGAGCCGTTCTTCGTGAACTTCACCATGTCGGCCGTCGGCACCGTCGCCAGGAAGCGCTCGGCGGCCGCGACCTCCAGGACGGACGGCCGGACGAAGTTGCCGCCCCGGTCGATCTCCCGGCGCACCGCCTCGACCACGCGCGGGTGGGCGTGGCCGAGGCTGACCGACCGCAGGCCGGAGCCGTACTCGATGTACTCGTTGCCGTCGACGTCCCACACGTGGGCGCCCCGGCCGTGGCTGATGACCGGGGCCAGGTGCTCGGGATACTGGTCGTCGCCCTTGGCGTAGGTGTGCGCGCCCCCGGGGACCAGGGCGTGCAGCCGCTCGTTCGCCTCGCGCGACCGGGGCAGGTGGAGGTCTTCGGTGTTCACGCTGATCTCACTTCTCCGCTTGCTTCAGGGCCTCGGCGAGGCGCGGCGCCTCCCGGTCCCGCTGGGACATCGAGGTGGCCGGCAGCGGCCAGGGAATGGAGAGTTCCGGGTCGTCGAACGCGATCGTCACGTCCTCGGCCGGATCGTGCGGGCGGTCGATCCGGTACGAGGTGTCGGCGGTCTCGGTCAGCGCCTGGAAGCCGTGCGCGCACCCGGCCGGGATGTACAGCGTCGCCTGCGTCTCGCCGGACAGTTCGAACGTGGCCACGTTCCGGTAGGTCGGCGAGTCCTTCCGCAGGTCCACGACGACGTCGAAGATCCTCCCGTACGAGCAGCGCACCAGTTTGGCCTCTCCCGCGCCGGAGCGCAGGTGCATGCCGCGCAGCACGCCCCGGACCGAGCGGGACACGCTGTCCTGGACGAAGGAGTCCGGGTCGAGCCCCACCGAGCGGACCACGTCGGCGTCGAAGGTGCGGCAGAAGAAGCCGCGCTCGTCGGCGTACGGCGTCGGTTCGAACAGGTAGGCGCCGGAGATCTCCGGGACTTCGGTCGCTTTCATGGAGTCTCCCGAGGGGTGGGGGCGTGAGCGGGGGTGGTCGCCGGGAACAGCGCGGCGGTCAGGGCGGTGAGGTGGTGCTCCAGGAGCCGTGCGGTGGCCGCGTTCCGCTCGGCGAGGGTCCGCCGCAGGTCCTCGGCGTTCTTCTCCAGCTCCCGGAACTGCTCCATCAGGCGGTCGGGATCGACCTCCCGGGCCGGGTGGCAGTACGCGGCGAGACCCATCCCGGCCATGAGCGCGTCGCTCTTCGCCGCGTAGCTGAGCGCGAGCGTCGGCGTGCCGGCCTTCAGGGCGCAGACGAGATTGTGGTAGCGGGTCGCCACCACCGTCCCTGCGGCCGCCGTCTCCTCCATCAGGTCGGCGAGGGAGGCCGCCTCCGCGGCGCCGACCAGCGGCGAGTCCACCGCGTCGAGGATCGCGGCGACCACCGGCGCGTCGCACGCGTCGCCGGTGAGCAGCCGGACCGGCCTGCCCTCCTCGACGAGCGCGCGGACGAACCGGGTCGTCCCGTCGAGGTACCGCCGGTGGATCTCCTCCGCCCGGTGTCGGTCGTCGTTGCCGCCGTGGAAGTCCATCACCCCGACGCACACCAGGCCGGGGGCGGCCGCGTGCCCGGCGGGGGCCGGGGCCGGCAGCGCGAAGGCGAGGTCCGGGTGGACCTCGTCGCGCGCCGTGTCCACCCCCATCTCCCGCATCGCGTCGCGGGACTGGACGTCCCGGTACGAGCGGTACGCGGCGAGCCGCGCCGACCAGCGCACCAGGGCCCGGGTCGCCCGGTCCCGGATCGGCCCCGCGCCGACGCCCGCCAGCGCGACCCGGGTGCCGAAGAGCCGCCCGGACGCGCACAGCAGGAACAGCGCGTACGGGAAGCCCCACGGCCGCAGCGGCAGCGTGGCCTCCAGGACGCCCATCCCCGGGACGATCACGACCTCGTGGCGCCGCACCCAGGCGGCGGTGCGGAAGACGTCGACGACCTTGCCCAGGCCCTTCCCGGCGATCGCGCCCGCCCGGGACGCGGTCCGGTACTCCCCGCGGTACCAGTGCAGGCGGGTCGCGGGGATCCCGTACCGGGCCGTCACGACCTCCGGTCCGCCGCAGAGCGCGTCCACGACCGCCTCGGGGTGCGTGGCCCGCAGATGGCCGAGCACGGCCTCCAGCGACCCGTCGTTGCCGAGGTTCCCGGAGCCGAGCAGCCCGAACACCCCGACCCGTACCGGAGTCACGCCGTCCTCCCCTCCCGCCCCGCCACCAGGTCGTCGACGGAGACGCCGAGCCGCGCCGGGTCGACCGGCGTGCGGTCCTCGACCCGCTCGCCCGCGCCGGGCCTGGACCGGCTGGTCGCCCACGCGGCGAGGTGGCCGTAGCAGGCGCGGCGGTCGGCGGCGGACAGCGGCGCCCGCCGGATCGCCGAGACGAAGCCCCAGACGTACTCGGCGAGCAGACGGGGCGTCGGGTGCAGCAGCCCCGAGCGGCGCGGATCCAGATTGACGCACCGCGACCGCTTGGACGGGTTGGCCCGCTCGGCGCGGGTCGGGTGGTCGCGGCGGAAGTACAGCAGCTCCGGCACCTGGTGGAACGGCCCGTGCAGGCCGATCTCCGAGACGAACGTGCGGTCCGCGTGGTGGTAGCTGTCGTGCGGCTTCACCCGGCGCAGCACGTCCGCCCGCACGACCCCGTAGAAGTCGTCGCCGCCGGGCTCGAACAGCATGCTGCGGAACCGCTCGGGCGCCGACGGGGAGGCCGTCGCCAGCGTGTACTCGTACGGGACCTTCACCTGGCCGTGCTCGTCGATGACCGCCTGGTCGGCGTGGGCGAGGATCACCTCCGGACGCTCGTCCAGCGCCTCCACGCAGCGCCGCAGCAGGTCTCTCGCGTACAGGTCGTCGTGCGAGGCCCACTTGAACAGCTCGCCGCGGCACTCGGTGAACACGTAGTTGTGATTGGGCGCGGCGCCGATGTTCCGGGGCAGCCGGATGTACCGGATGCGGGAGTCCTTCTCCGCGTACCGCAGGCAGATGTCCCGCGTCCCGTCGGTCGAGGCGTTGTCCGAGATGACCAGCTCGAAGTCCTCGTACGTCTGGCCGAGCAGGGCGTCGAGGGATTCGGCGAGGTACTCCTCGCCGTTGTAGACGGGCAGGCCGATGCTCAGCCGGGGTCGGGCGGTCATGAGGTCCTCACTTCGGGAATGGAGTTCTGGTGGTGCTCCCGCAGGGCGGAGCGCAGCTGCAGCCACCACACGGCCGAGCTGCAGAGGGTCGCGGCGGCGACGCCCCAGGCCGAGCCGACCGTGCCGGCCGCGACCGCCCCGCCGAGTCCGCCCGTGACGTAACAGGCGGAGGCGATCAGCTGACTGCGCAGGCTGCGCCGGGCCGCGCCCAGCGCGCGCAGCCCGGCCGCCGCGCCGGTGCCCAGACCGGCGCCCGCGACACCCAGCGTCACCGGCACGATCAGCGCCGAGGCCGCGCTCCAGACGTCGCCGAGCACGAACGTGCCGGCCCGGTCCGGGACGAGGAGCAGCGCTGCGCCCCAGAGCAGCGCGGCGACGGCCTGTCCGCCGCCGAGCAGCAGGCAGAAGGAGCCGAGGCGGTGTGGGGCCCGCCGCAGCACCCGCGCCGCCTCCGCGACGGTGACCAGGGACAGGCCCATCAGCACCGCGAGGAACGGTCCGAGCAGCAGCTCGGCGCCCCGGACCACGCCCACCGCGCCGACCCCGACGATCGCGCCGAGCCCGTACGCCCGCAGCTGGCTCGCGCCGCTGTTGGTGACGTTCTCGACCAGGTACCGGGAGCCGAGGTCGCGGTGCTCGCGCAGCCACGCGCCGGCTCCGCCCGGCCGGGGCCGGATGCCGGACTGGAACCAGCCGTAGGCCGCGGCCACCGCGGCGGAGACGCCCCAGGCGAGGACGAACGCGGCCACGCTGCCCACACGGGCCGCCACGACCATGGCGGGGACGAGCGCGACGGCCCACACCATGTCGTTGACGAACGCCTTCCGGCCCGCGCCGGCCGCGAAGAAGGCGAACCGCCAGGCGTCCTGGAGCAGCAGCCCCGGCAGGACGACGCCGAGGCAGGCGAAGGCCGTCCCCACGCTCCCGCCGACGGCGAGGCCGAACAGCAGGGACGCCGCGCCGAGCGCCGCGCCGACGCCGAGCGCCGTGCCCGACGACCGGGCCACCGCCCCCCGCCAGGACGCGGCCGGCACCCCGCTGAAGCGCACCACGAGCGGATCGGTGGCCAGGCCACGGGAGACGTTCAGCACCACGCCGTACGTCACCCAGGCCAGGCTGAACACACCGAACGCGGTCAGCCCGAGCGAGCGCGCCACGTAGATCCCCACCGCGAAGTTGGAGATGCTGGACGCCGCCTGGTCGGCCAGGCCCCAGGACAGCCGTCCCGCGACGGCCCGTCTGGCGGACCGCGGGCCCGCCGGTGTCGTCGTCTCCTCCTCGGTGGTCATCGGCGTCATGCCTTGATCAGCCCGGCGGCACGCAGGGCGTCCGCCGCGGCGGCGACCGTGTCGAAGGGCAGCCCGGACCGCTCGGCCACGTCCAGCAGACCGTGCTCGCCGTCGGAGAGGCTGAGCACCCAGAGCATGGCCATCTGGGCCTCCTTGGTGTCGCTGCGACCGCCGAGCGCCTCGTACAACCCCCGCCTGCCGAGCTGGGGTTCGCCGTACGGACTGAGGTTGACGTAGCGCCGGTCGCGGTCGAGCACGGCGAAGGCCTCACGGACGACGGCGAGCGTGTCCTCCATCGCCGCGGGGGAGACGAAGTCCGGATTGTCCGCCGAGGTGTGGTACTCCGGATACCGCGCGTACGGGGTCCGGCTCAGCGAGCCCACGCCGAGGTCGAACCCCGGCGAGCAGTACTGCCGCTCGTCGTAGCCGTACGGGGTGAACTCGTCCACCGTGTGCGGGCGTCCGGACGTCCGCAGCACGTGCCCCATGACCCGGTCGATCCCGGCGTCGCCGCGTCTGCTCCGCTTGTACGTGAGCTGTCCCCGGTCGCCCGCGCAGGCCAGCACGAGCCCGTGCTTCACCCGTTCCACCCGCTCCGCGTTGCGCGCCAGCCAGGTGATCGCCCCGATGGTGCCGGGCGCGAAGATGAACCGGTAGGTGTGGTACGGCGTCCGCTCCGCCAGCTCCCGCGCCAGGAACGTCGCCACCGCGACGCCCGCCATGTTGTCGTTGGCCAGCGACGGGTGGCAGACGTGGCAGGAGACGATCACCTCGTCGGCGACCTGCCCCGGGACGACGTGCTCGGCGTAGGTGAGGTGGCCGTCGGCGAGCGTGGAGTCGATCCGCACCTCGTACTCGCCGTCCGGCATCCGGTCCAGGGTCTCCTGGGCCAGACAGAAACCCCACTCCGGCTTGTAGTAGCTGGTGCGGTACGGCACCAGACCCGGCTGCTCCGGCAGGGTGTGGAGGTGCTCGCGCAGCTCGGACAGGGGCAGGGTCGCCGCCACCGGCACGCTGTAGCCGAGCACGTGCAGGCTGGACTCCTTGAAGTCGACGACCCGCCGGCCCGAGGCGTCCGCGACGTACGCGTCCCGGATGTTCCACTCCTGCGGCACCGTCCAGTCGAGCACCTGCGTCCCGGTCGGCACCTCGTGCACCCGCAGCGGGACGTACTCGCCGACGATGTCCAGGGTGGCGCGCACCCCGTCCCCGGTGATGCTCCGGCAGAGCGGGTACAACCGCTCCACCAGCGCGTGCATCTCCTCGCCGAGCCGCGTCACCGGCGCCACCGCAGCGTGCCGTCGACGGCACCGGCCTCGGACGCCGCGCGCAGCACGGCCAGGCGGGTGAAGCGCCGCTCGAAGTCCTCCCGGGTCAGCACGTGCTCCCGGTAGGCGTCCGCGAGTTCGAGCGCGCCCCGCTTGACCGTCCACTCGATGTCGAAGCCGGGGATCGCCGCGCGGAACCGGGAGAAGTCCACCCGGTACGACCGGGGGTCGGCGCCCGTCTCCCCGGTGATCACCACCTTCGCGCCGGACACCGCCTCGGCGACCTGCTCGGCGATCTCGGCGACCGTGACGTTGTTGACCTCGCTGCCGATGTTGAACGCCCGGTCGTGCACGGCCTCCCGCGGCGCGGTCAGCGCCGCCGTGAAGGCCCGCGCGATGTCGGCGGCGTGCACCAGCGGCCGCCACGGCGTGCCGTCGGAGAGCACCAGGACCTCCCCGGACAGCAGGGCGTGGCCGACCAGGTTGTTCAGCACGATGTCGGCGCGCAGCCGCGGCGAGTAGCCGAAGGCGGTCGCGTTGCGCATGTACACCGGGGTGAAGTCGTCGTCGGCCAGGGCGTGCAGATCGTCCTCCACGCGCACCTTGGACTCCGCGTACGGCGTGACCGGCCGCAGCGGCGCGTCCTCGCCCACCAGCTCGTCGCCGCCGGCCGCGCCGTACACCGAGCAGGTCGAGGCGTACAGGAAGCGCTTCACCCCGGCCTCGCGGGCCAGCCGGGCCAGCCGCACGGACGCGTGGTGGTTGATGTCGTAGGTGAGCTCCGGCGCCAGCGAGCCCAGCGGGTCGTTGGAGAGCGCCGCGAGGTGGATCACGGCGTCCACCCCGGCCACGTGCTCGGCCGTGATGTCGCGCAGGTCCACCCGGTGCCCCGGAGGGTCGGCGGGCTGCGGGCCGAGGACGCAGTCGGCGAACAGGCCGGCGTCGAGACCGACGACCTCGTGCCCGGCGGCCGCGAGGACGGGAGCCATGACGGTGCCCAGGTAGCCCTGGTGTCCGGTCAGCAGTACGCGCAAGGTTCATTCCCCCAGATCGAGAGTGATTTTGGTGACGGTGAACGCCTCGGCATAGCGCGCGTGGCATTCGATCCCGCGGATCCGCGCGAGGCCGAGGAAGGCCTCGCGGTCGTACCAGGGCCGGTGCCGCTGCGAGGGATAGTGCTCGTGCAGCAGCCGTACCTTGTCCTCGGCGGTCTCCGCGGACAGCGGCTGGTACGCGGTGGGACGGCCCAGGTCGCCGTCCCACTTGACGATCTCGTACCGGAGCACGAGGTGGTCGCGGAAGGCCGTGGTCACGAGCTTCCCCAGACCCCGGTGGTCCTGGTGCGCGTCGTCCGTGCGCGGCGCCAGGATCAGATCCGGCTCGCTGCGCGCGCGAAGCTCCTCCACCGCGGCCTTGGCCTCGTCCCAGTGCACCGGCAGCCGGCCGTCCGGCAGCTTGAGCACCGTCAGCCGCAGATCGGCGTCCGGGCAGAACGCGGCGAGCGCCGCCCGCTCCTCGTCCTCGCGCTCGGTCCCGCCGCCGGAGAGCACCAGCGCGTCCACGCGCACTCCCGGCCTGGCCCGGCACAGCGTCAGGAGCGTGCCGCCCGCGCCGATCGCGATGTCGTCGCAGTGCGCGCCGACCGCGACGACCCGGTCCGGCCGTCCCGCGCCGAGCCGGATCACGCGCGCGCTCCGGCCGTCGCCCCGGCGCCGTCCCGCTCCCACACGGCCCACGGCCGGTCGCCCGCGGCGTAGGAGGCGTCCAGCGCCGCCCGCTCCTTCACGGTGTCCGTCGGCTTCCAGAAGCCGCGGTGCTGGTGCGCCACGAGCCGGCCCTGCTTGGCCAGTCCGGCACAGCCGTCGGCGACCAGGTCGCCGTTCTCCGGTATGTGGTCGAAGACCTCCTGGCGGAGCACGAAGTACCCGCCGTTCTCCCACAGCGGCATGTCGCTCACCGCGGTGATGCCCCCGACCAGACCGTCCTCGCCCAGGTCCACGCAGTGGAACGACTGCTGCGGCGGCACCACCATCATCGAGGCACCCGCGTCCCGCCCGGCGAACCGGTCGATCATCTCGTCGAGCGGGGCGTCGGTGAGCACGTCGGCGTAGTTCGCGAGGAACATCTCGTCGCCGTCCAGGTGGTGCCGCACCCGGCGCAGCCGCTCTCCGATCGGCGACTCGATGCCGGTCTGCGCGAAGGTGATCGTCCAGTCCGATATGTCGGTGGACAGCAGCTCGGTCCGCCCGCCGCGCAGCACGAAGTCGTTGGACGTCGTCTCCTCGTAGTTGAGGAAGAAGTTCTTGATGTGGTGCGCCCCGTACCCCAGGCACAGGATGAACTCCCGGTGCCCGAAGTGCGCGTAGTAGCGCATGACGTGCCAGATCAGCGGCCGAGGACCGACCATCGCCATCGGCTTGGGCACGTCGTCGGAGGCCCCGTTGCGCATCCGCATCCCGTAGCCGCCGCAGAACAGTACGACCTTCATGCCTTCACCTCGACGATGCTCAGTTCCGGGATGGGGAAGACGAGCCGACCGCCCCACTCGTGCACGAAGGACAGCTGCTCGACCAGCTCGGCCCGCAGGTTCCACGGCAGCACGAGCACGTAGTCCGGCCTGTCCTCGGCGATCCGCTCCGGCGGCAGGATCGGGATCCGCGTGCCCGGCGTGAACCGGCCGTGCTTGTACGGATTGCGGTCCACCGTGTACGCGAGCAGGTCGGGCCGGATGCCGCAGTGGTTGAGCAGCGTGTTGCCCTTGCCCGGGGCGCCGTAGCCGACGACGGTCTCCCCGCGCTCGGCCGCGTCGATCAGGAACCGCAGCAGGTCCCGGCGCACCTTGGCCACCCGGGCGGAGAACTCGGCGTACCCGGACAGCTCCTGGAGCCCGGCGGCCTTCTCCCGGTCCAGTACCTCGGCCACCCGCGCGCTCGGCTCGCCCGCCACCCCGGCCGGCCGCGCCCAGAGCCGGATGGAACCGCCGTGCGTGGGCAGCAGCTCGACGTCCACGAGCGTCAGCCCGCCGCCGGCGAGCGCCCGGGCCGCGGACGCGACCGTGTAGTACTGGAAGTGCTCGTGGTAGATCGTGTCGTACTGGTTCTCCTCGATGAGCGTCAGCAGGTGCTGCACCTCGATCGAGACCCAGCCGTCGTCGGCGACCAGGGCCCGCAGCCCCTGGGTGAAGCCGACCACGTCCGGGATGTGCGCGTACACGTTGTTCGCCACGACCAGGTCCGCCGGGCCGTGCTCGGACCGGACGGCCGCCCCGGTCTCCGGCGACAGGAACGCCGTGAGCGTGGGCACCCCCGCGTCGCGCGCCGCGGCGCCGACGTTCACCGACGGCTCGACGCCGAGGCAGCGGATCCCCCGGTCCACCATGTGCTTCAGCAGGTAGCCGTCGTTGCTGGCGACCTCGACCACGAACGCGTCGGAACCGAGCTCGAGGCGCTCCACCGCACCGGCGACGAAGGTGCGCGCGTGCTCCACCCAGGACGTCGAGAACGACGAGAAGTACGCGTACTCCTCGAAGGTCTCCTCCGGCGAGATCAGCGGCGGGATCTGCGCCAGCCAGCAGTCGGTGCAGACCCGCAGGTGCAGCGGGTACGCCGGTTCCGGCAGGTCCAGTCGGTCCGCGGCGAGAAAGCTCTCGCACGGCGGCGTCGCCCCCAGGTCGACGACGCTGGCCAGCGCCGCCGAGCCGCAGAGTCGGCATCGTGTCATGTCTACTGCCCCCCATCTCCGCCCGCGCGGGTGCTCCGCGACGAGCCGGCTTCTTCGTTCCCTACCGGCGGCGCGTCCTGCTCGCCGCCCGACCGGACCGCGATCGCGGCCCGGTACTCCTCCAGCAGGCGTTCCAGCCCGACCGCCGGGCCGAACCGCCGCTCGTACCGGTCCCGGGCCGCCCGGCCCATCTCCCGGTTGCGCGCCGGATCGGCCGCGACCTGCCGGATCCGGGACGCGAGCGAGGCGGGGTCGCCCGGCGCGTGCAGCAGCCCCGTCACCCCGTCCTCGACGAGCTCGACGAAGGCGCCGTGCCCGGCGGCGACGGCCGGGACGCCGGCCGCCATCGCCTCCGCGACCACCAGACCGAAGGTCTCCTGGGCCGTCGACGGCGCCACCACGGCCACGGACCGGGCCACGGCCTTCCGGCACTCCGCCGGGTCCAGCAGCCCGACGTACCGGACGTCGTCCCGGCCCGCCGCCCAGTCGGTCACCGCACGCGCCAGCGGTCCGGCACCGGCGATCACCAGCGGCACGCCGACTCCGCCGCCCGCCGCGATCTCGTCCCACGCGGTCATCAGCTGCCGCACGCCCTTGGCCTCCGCCAGACGGCCCAGGAAGAGCACGTGCTCACCGTCGCCCTCGCGGCGGTCGCCCGGCTCGGGCACGAAGTTGTACTTCACCACCAGCCGCTCGGCCGGCATGCCGGACCGCACCAGGATGTCCCGCTGCGCCCCGGAGATGCAGAAGAACCGGTCCACGCCCGACCACCACCGGCGCCGGTTGACCGACATGCTCACCGCGAGCGGCACCGTCGCGAGCCGCGAGTCGCGGTAGCAGCCGTGCCGGACGGCCGGCAGCGCCGTCGCCGACCCGACGCACTCCGTGCACTGCCGGCCGTCCCGGTGCAGCGTGCCGGGCGGGCAGACCTGGGTGTAGTTGTGCAGGGTCGCGACGACGGGCACACCGACGTCCGCGCAGGCCGCCAGCACCGCCGGCGACAGCAGCGGGAAGACGTTGTGCACGTGCACCACGTCCGGCCGGTCCGCCCGGAGCCGGGCGGCCAGTTCCGTACGGACCCCCGGGTTCCACGGCACGAGCAGCGGCACCGCGGCCTTGCCGAGCAGCGAACGGCCGGCGATGTCGTCGCTGCGCCGTTCGAACAGCTCGACGCGGTGGCCGGCCGCGCGCAGCAGCTCCACCTCTTCGTCGACGACGCGGTTCTCCCCGCTCGGCTGCGCCGAGGAATAGCGGTTGTGCACGACGAGGACATGCATGCTCAGGTCACCTCCGGGCCCAGCGCGGAATACGGCGTCGAGGGACCTCGACGTTCGGCGGCTCAGTCGCCTCGGGGGAGCGCCGTGGGAGCTCGACGGCCGGCTGCGTCGCCTCTGCGGGTGCCACGAGCAGCGAGGCCGCCAGGGTCAGATGCAGCAGATAGGCCGAGGCGTCACCGAGACCGACCTCGGTGTACGAGGACAGCCCGCAGTAGCTGATCAGGAAGATCGCGCAGGCCCTCGGCAGCGACGGCGGCCGCAGCAGTGCGACGCCCCCGAGGACCACCACCATCGCCCCCACGATGGTGATGCCGGTCAGCCCCTGCTCGTCGTAGACGGCCAGCCAGCTGTTGTCGATCGGCAGCCCGTCGAAGGACTTGTCGCCGAGACCCGTGCCGAAGACCTTCTCCTCGACCGTCCGGGGAGCCGAGAGCAGCGCGTCCCAGACCTTGGCCCGGCCGGTGAGGTTGGAGAGGTCGCCCTGGCTCTGGCCGCGCAGGAACCACGTCCGCAGCGCCGAGCTGAACACCACCGCCGCCACCGTCGCGCACACCACCGCCCAGGCGAAGAACCGGCGGGCGGCGGCGCTCGTCAGGATGAGCGAACCGATCGCGAGGACCAGCCCGATCAGCAGGCCGAGCGTCGCCGTCCTGGTGTGGGTCATGGCCAGCAGGACCAGCGACGGCACGATGATCAGTGCCGCACCGGCCCCGGTGGTGCGGCGCCCCAGGAGCAGCAGCACCGTGAGCCCGATGATCACCGCCGCGTACTGCCCGATCTGCGGCGGGGTCAGCGGCCACAGCGCGCCGACCAGCCGCTCGCCGTAGTACTCGGGCATGGCCGTGCCCGGCGCGATCACCAGACCGGCCGCCACCAGCACGAGCACCGCGAAGTACATCCGGATGTGGTACCGGACGAAGGTCAGGCTGCCGTCCCACCAGCGGCTCAGCAGCCACAGCGTGCCGACGAACAGCCCCAGCCGCACACAGCGGAACAGCGCGCCGTACCCCAGCTGCACGCTGGAGATCAGACTCGGCACCAGCAGCAGCGTGAGCAGGAACAGGAAGGCGCTGGGCCGGAAGCGCAGCCGGGGGTTGAGCGCCAGCGCCAGCGCGAACGCCGCCACCAGCGAACCCATGGTGACCATCTGGATGAGCGAACGCGGCAGCGGGATCACGGTCTTCGCCCCGGCGGAGCCGAGCGTGTTCAGGGCGAGGCAGGCCCAGATCACCCCGACGGCCTTCGGCGTGCCCCCGGCCGGGGCCACCGCGTCGGCCCGGGTGACCGGCGTCCCGGCGTACTTCGGCTTCCCGTCCATCTCAACCACCGGCCCGCGGCGCGAAGGTGCTGCCCTCGTCCTGCCGGTACGGCGCGGCGCGCCACTGCCCGGAGTCCAGAGTCCGGCCCGCGTCCTCGGCGGTGAAGGTCCAGGGTCCCCGGTAGGTGTTGTCGTGCCAGCGGTTGTGCTGCTCCCGGGTGATCGCGCGCGCCACCCGGTCACCCCGGTACGGCGACCAGTCGGGGGAGCCGCCCTTGTTCGAGAGCACGGCCATGCGGCCGCACTCCCGCGCGCACCCCACGACGGACGGGTCCAGCACGAAGCGGTTGTCGTGGATGTCCACCCGCTGGGTCTTCCACCGGCAGTCGGAGTAGAGCGGCGCGCGCGCGATCGCCGGCGGCGCGCAGCGCCCGGTGCCCTTCACCAGGCGCGTGCAGTAGTCGGAGGAGGTGTTGGCCGGGCTGTTGCAGAACCGGTCGGCGTTCTCCCACAGGGTGATGCCGTTCCAGTTGTCCTCCAGCAGGTTCCGGTAGATCTCGATCCCGTCCGTGCGGGCCGGGACCCGGGGTTCACCACCGGACTCGGACACGTAGACGGTCGCGTACGGGAAGTCGTCCCCGTCCTTCTCGGCGGCGCGGCCCTCGACCCGGTTGTTCCGCCGGATCGTGTTGTTCCGGACGACCGCGTTGTAGCTGGTCTCGTACATCAGCGCGGCACCGTCGTTGCTTTCCAGGACGTTGTCCTCGAAGAGGAAGTCGTTGTTGTTCGTGTCCGCCCACAGCCCCGCGGCACGGTTGTCGTGCACCCAGTTGCCCCGGACGTCCGCGCCGTCGACGGCCCAGAACTTGATGCCGGCGGTGCAGCCGCAGCCCGGCTTCCGCCGCTCCCAGTCGTCGGTGTTGTTACCCGTGATCTCGTTGCCCTCGACGACGAGGCCGCGGATCGAGTCACCGGTCTTGTAGGCGTTCATGCCGTACTGCCCGTTGCCGCGCAGACAGCTGGAGGCGAGGCGCTGGCGGGCACCGGCCATCAGGCCCGCACCCGAGTTGTGCTGGATCGTGGTGTGCTCGATCACCCATCCGTCGGCCATGTCGTGGTTGACCACGCCCTCGTCCTGCGGCGCCACGAACCCCTGCACCGTCAGATGCCGGAGGACGACGCCGGGAGCGATGCCGCCGAACGCGTACTGGTTGGTCCTGCCGCCGTCGATCACCGCGCCCGGCGCTCCCAGGTAGCGGTTCCCCGCCTTGGCCTCGACCTGGGCGTAGGGCTCCGGGGCGAACCGGTGCGTGCCCGGCCGCAGCCAGAACGTGGTGTGCGGGGGATTCTCCTCGGTCTTCGTCACCAGGTCGCCGACCACCGCCGGATCGACCGTCACCGCGCCCGCCGGCGCCTTCGACGGACCGGCCGAGGGCGCGTCGCACACCCGGGCCGGAGCCCCGGCGGGCGCGCCCACGGTCCCGGACGCTCCGGACGCGCCGGACGCACCGGACGCGCCGGACGCGCCGGACGCGGAGGGCGTCCGGCCCGGCTTCGCCGGGGCGTCCGGCGCACTCGTACAGCCGGCCGCCACCGGCAGGACCAGCGCGAGCGCCGCCACCGGCAACGCCCAGCGCCGCCTCTCGAACACCACGCCTCCTCCCTAGTCGCCGAACCGGAGCACGGTGGTGAACTCCCGCAGGCCGTCGGCGGAACCGCTGCCGACCAGCGTGGTGCTGGGCTCCTTGCGCCCGAATCCCGCCGAGTACCAGCCGAGCGGCGGCTCGCTCTCGCCGCGGTGCGCCCGCCAGGACAGCTCCCCGGGCAGGTCGAGCACGGCGGAACGGTCCTCGCCGTCCCGGGTCCAGGTGAGCACCGCCCGGTTCCCCGTCAGCTCGGCGGCGACCGCCGGCCCGAGGTGGAACGCCAGCTCCACGGACCGGCGGCGCGGGCCGCGCACCTCGTCCACGACCGTCACCTCCCGGCTCGCGGCCGTCAGTTCCACCGTGCGACGGTGCACCGCGTCCTCGTACCCGTCGTGCTCGGCGACCCAGCGGGACGCCTTCTCGTCCGAGGTGTCCGCGACCAGGACGCGGCTGCGGGCGTGCCGGGTCCACAGGAAGGGGCCGCCGGAGACGGACTGGTCCGCGCCGTCGAGCCGCAGCGTGTTGTGGCCGAGGGTCGACCGGAAGTACTGCCGCCACTCGGGCTGCCCGTGGTAGCAGAACGTGCCCGGGTCGGCGAGCACGTCGACCCCGTCGTGCCGGACCTCCACGGACAGCGCGTCCGCGTGCGCGTGCGCGGCGATGGACAGGAACCCGTGGGGACCGCCGTCGCAGCGGACCCAGAGGTCCTCGGGACCGCGTAGCACGGTCATCCCCGCGTCCGCGAAGTGCGCCGGCCGGGCCGCCGGACGGGACGGCACGCGTCCGCCGCCGTCCTTCCCGTACGGCCGGATCAGCGCCGCCAGGAGCGGGGTGCGCACATCGGTGCCGGTCACCTCCGGCCACCAGCCGAGCCGGCCGAACACGGCGTCCCCGGTGGCGAGCAGCGAGCCCCAGCGGTCGGTGCCCGCGCCGTCCAGGACCAGGCCGTGGCCGTCGTCGGAGTCCCCCTGACGCGGCGGCCGCAGCCGGCCGTCCACGACGGCCGCGAGCGCGTCGGTCATCCGCAGCAGAACCGGCCGGACCGCACCGGGGACCGGCACTCCGGCGGCGTCCGCCTCGGCCAGCGCGGCCAGGCCGAGCTCCAGCACGAGACCGTGGTACTCGGAGGCCAGCTCGCGGTTCACGCCGGAGAGGAAGGTGTTCTTCCGCAGCTGCCGCTCCAGCGACCGCAGCGCGTCCTCGCGCCAGCGCGCCGAGGAGGGGAACCAGTCGAACGCGCAGGCCGCGGCGAACTGCCCGGCGGTCTCGGCGATGACGTGGTTGTTCGCCGAGGACCCCCGGCTGGGGAACGCGGCCAGCCACCGCTGGTGGTGCCAGATCTGGCGCAGCGCCACCGGGTTCTCCTCGAAGAGCCCGGCCGCACCCGGCCAGCCGTCGAGCAGCCGCCGGACCCACACCCACGAGAGGAGACGGATCCCCAGCTCGATGCCGCTCGTCCAGTGCACCCCGCGCAGCGGGGCGTTCGCCGCCCACCACGACCGCAGGTGCCCGGCCACGCGCTCGGCGTACCGCTCGTCCCCGGTGACCGCGTACGCGGCGGCGAGGACGGTGAGGTACTGGTGCCGGGACAGCTCCCAGATCTGCTTGACGTCCCCGACGGCCTCCTCGCTCCGGTACGGCACGTCGAAGGCATAGCCCCAGGGCGCCCGGCGCCCGGTCTTCGGGTCGTGGCACCAGTCCGGGTCGACCAGGTCGTCGCGCTCCACCCCGAAGAACTCGGCGTGCCCTGCCATCAGCCGGTCCGCCTCGGCGACCAGACGCTTCGCCGCGTCCGGCGGCACCGCCGCGAGCGCCCCGGCGGGCAGGACGGCGGTGAAGCGGGCGCCGGTCACGCTCGGGCAGACCGGCCGGGCCGACCGCCACCGCCGCCGGCGCACCGTGTCGCCCACCCGGCCGCCGACCTCCCGCGGTCCCATCCGGGACAGGCGCCGCAGGTACCAGCCCGCGCTCATCGTCATCGCGGGCCCGCCAGCGTCACCGGCACACCGGAGGCCAGACCGGCCCCCACGGCGAGGGTGGCCGCCGTGGTGGCGACGAGCGACTCCAGCGGAACCGGCATCGGCCCGCCGGTCCGCACGGCCCGCACGAAGGCGGCGAGTTCGGCGTTCTGGCCCTTGTCCCGGGCCTTGGGCAGCCGCGAACTGACCCACTTCTCCGGGCCGTACACCTGGGCGCGGACGAAGTCGTCCAGGCGCAGCACCTTGCCGTCCGCGACGAGGTCCAGGGTCTCCTTGGGGAAGGCGGCCGGGCCGGTGGTCACGTAGCTGATGGTGGCGGTGGACCCGTCCGGGTAGCGCAGCACGACCTGGAGGTCCTCGTTGCCGGCCGGGGCGACCGCGTACACCGAGACCGGGTCGGCCCCCAGCAGCCAGCTCGCCGTGTCGACGAAGTGGCCGCCCTCGCCGGCGAACCGCGAGCCCTCGCTGCCCTGCTGGAGGTACCAGCTGCCGTGCTGGAGCCGGCCCGCGTTGACCAGGTAGCGCAGGCTCGCCGGACCGGTGCGGTCGCCGAACCGCTTCCTGGCCTCCTGGAGCAGCGGCGCGAACCGGCGGTTGAAGCCGACCTGGAGCCGGTCGTTGCCGGACTTCTCCACGGCCGAGAGGACCCCCGCGAGCTCGTCCTCGGTGAGCGCCAGCGGCTTCTCCACGAACACGGCCTTGCCGGCGAGGAGCGCCTTCTGGGTCAGGTCGGCGTGCGAGCTGTGGCGGGTGACCACGAACACCGCGTCGATCGACGGGTCGCCGAGCACCGCGTCGAGATCGGTGGTCGCGCGGCGGAAGCCGAACTTCCGCTCCGCGTTGGCCGCCGAGAGCGCGGTCGTGGTGACGACCGTGGAGAGCTCGACGCCCTCGCGCCCCGCCAGGTGCGGCAGCAGCATCGACGTGGCGTAGTTCCCCGCGCCGACGAACGCCAGCCGCACCGGACCCCTGACGGGCCGCGCCGGGGCGGACGCGGCGGCGCGGCGCACGGCGGGAACGGCCACCTCCGGCGCCTCCGCCACGGCCTCCGCCTCCTGCTCCGCGTACCGGAACAGCACGGCCACGGCCTTGAGTTCGCCGTCCTTCAGGCTCCGGTACGTCTCGACCGCGTCGTCGAAGTCGGCGACGTGGGAGACCAGCGGGTCGACGTCGACGCGGTCACGGGCGAGGAGGTCGAGGAAGCACGCCAGGTTCCGGCGCTCGGTCCAGCGCACGTACCCGATCGGGTAGTCCCGCCCCTCCAGCTCGTACTCCGGGTCGTAGCGGCCCGGGCCGTAGCTGCGCGAGAACCGGACGTCGAGCTCCTTCTCGTAGTACGCGTTCCACGGCAGGTCCAGCCGGCACTTGCCGATGTCGACGACCCGGCCCCGGTCGCGGCTCAGGTGGGCGGCCAGCTCGACCGGCTGGTTGCTCCCGCCGCCGGCCGCCAGGTACACCTGGTCGACACCGTGACCGCCGGTGAGTTCGGCGACCGCCGCCTCCACGGCCGGGGACGCCGGATCGCCCGTGGCAGCGGCGCCGAGCCGCTCGGCCAGCTCACAGCGCGCCGGATCGGGGTCTACCCCGACGACGACCGCACCCGAGGCGGACAGCAGCTGCACCACCAGCTGCCCGATCAGCCCGAGACCGATGACCAGCGCCACGTCGCCGAGCTGTGGCTCGCCCTGGCGGACGCCCTGGAGCGCGATCGAACCGACCGTGCCGAAGGCCGCGTGCCGGGGCGCGACACCGTCCGGCACCGGGGTGTAGAGGTTCTTCGGCACCCAGTTGAGCTCGGCGTGCAGCGCGTGCTCGTTGCCCGCGCAGGCCACCAGGTCGCCGACCTTCACGTCGTCGATCCCGGCGCCGACCTGCTCGACGACCCCGCACAGCGAGTAGCCGAGCGGCGTGTAGGAGTCCAGCTTGCCCATCACCTTGCGGTAGGTGGCGGGCACCCCGTTGGTGGCCACGCTCTGCATGACCTTCGCGACCTGGTCCGGCCTGGAGCGGGCCTTGCCCAGCATCGACATGCCGGCCTCGGACACCTTCATGAGCTCCGTGCCGGTGGATATCAGCGAGTACGCGGTGCGGACCAGCACACCGCCCGGCTTGCACCCCGGCACCGGCACGTCGAGCACCGCCAGTTCGCCGCTCTTGTAGTTCTGCACAACCTGTTTCACCGATGTCCCCTTGTTTCTGAGCCGTCTTCTACGCCGCCGGGCGCGCGCTCCGGCCGGTCCCCGAGGTCGCGTCCCGATACCAGTACTCGAGGGTCAGCACGTGCCAGAGGTGCTTGGAGAAGTCCCGCTGCCCGGCCGCGTCCTCGGCGACCATCCGCGCCAGCGCGTCCCGGCGCAGCAGCCCCGAGTTCACGAGCACGCCGTCGTTCACCACCTCGCGCACCAGCGGTGCCAGGTCCCGGCTCATCCAGGCCCGCAGCGGGGCGCTGAACAGGCCCTTGGGCCGGTACACGATCTCCCGGGGCAGGACCGAGGTGGCCGCCTCCTTGAGGACGGCCTTCCCCTGCCGTCCGACGATCTTGCGGTTCCCGGGCACGGCGAACGCGGCCCTGACCACCTCGACGTCCACGTACGGCACCCGCACCTCGGTCGACGCGGCCATGCTGGACCGGTCCGTGTAGGCGAGGTTCAGACCCGGCAGGAACATCCGGGCGTCGCCCAGGCACATGCGGTTCACGAAGTCGTCGAGGTCGTTGTCCGCGTAGACGTCGGCGTGCTCGGTCAGCACGTCGTCGACCGTCCCCGCCAGATCCGGGTCGACCAGGCCGAGCAGCTCCTCCTGGTCGTACATGGTGTAGCTGCGCCGGAAGGCGGTCTCCTCCGGCAGGTCCGCGAAGGAGAGGAACCGCTTCGCGAACCGCACCGACCGGTACCCCCGGCGGGCCGAGGCGACCGGCAGCCGGTCCACCGCCGCGGACAGACCACGGCGCAGCGGACGGGGGACGCGCTGGTAGCGCAGCGCGATCAGGTTCGCCAGGTGCTTGCGGTAGCCGGCGAACAGCTCGTCGGCCCCCATCCCCGACAGCATGACCTTGACCCCGGCCTCCCGGGCGGCGGAGCAGATCAGATACGTGTTGATCGCGGCCGGGTCACCGATCGGCTCGTCCAGGTGGTACGTCATCTCCGGGAGCAGATCCAGCACGTTCGGGGCGATCTCGATCTCGTGCAGGTCGACGCCGAACCGCGCGGCCACCTGACGGGCGTAGCGCAGGTCGTCCGGCATCGCCTCGAACTTGGCGTCCTCGGCCCGGAACCCGATCGTGTAGGCGGAGATCCCCGGCCGGTCGCGGGCCGCAAGCGCGGTCAGATAGCTGGAGTCGAGCCCCCCGGAGAGGAAGGTCGCCACGGGCACGTCGGCCAGCAGGTGGCGCCGGGTCGACTCCTCGACGACGGCGGCGATGTCCGGCAGGTCGCCCGCGAGGGCCCGCTCGCGGCCCTCGGCGGCGACGTCCCGCAGGTGCCAGAACCGGCCGCGCTCCGTCCGGCCGTCCGGCCGGCAGCGCAGCCAGCTCCCCGGCGGCAGCTTCTCCGCCTCGCGGAAGGCGCACCGCGAGTCCGGCACCCAGTAGTAGAGGAGCGAGGCCACCAGCGCCGCGTGGTCCACCTCCAGCTTTCCGCCGGTGGCGGCGGAGAGCGCCTTCAGCTCGGAGGCGAACACCACGCCCTCGCCGCGCCGGAGCAGGAACAGCGGCTTGATGCCCAGCTGGTCGCGGGCGAGCACCAGCTCACCGGTCCGCTCGTCGAAGATCCCGAAGGCGAACATGCCGCGCAGCCGGGGCAGGCAGTCCGTGCCCCAGCGCCGCCAGGCCTCCAGGAGCACCTCGGTGTCGGAGGTGCCGCGGAAGCGCACCCCGGCGGCCGTCAGCTCGGCCCGCAGCTCGGGCGCGTTGTAGAGCTCCCCGTTGTACGTGAGGACGAGACCGTCCGAGACCATCGGCTGCGCGCCCGTCTCCGACAGGTCGACGATCGCCAGCCGGCGGTGCCCGAGGTGCACCTCCCCGTCACCGGCGGCGTGGCTGTAGCGGCCGGCCCCGTCGGGTCCGCGGTGGGCGAGGGTATCGGTGAGCCGGTCGGTCACGACCTTCCCGTCCGGCCATCGGTACGTACCTGCGATGCCACACATGCCTTACCGAGCCTCCTGGTCGCTGTCCGGGACGCTCGCCGCCCACAGCGGCACCCGTTCCGTCCTTTGCCGTTCCGACCCGTTCTGCCGGGGCGGCCGTTCGTTCCGTCCGCGCGGCGCGGTCTCCGGCCCGTCCCACAGCGTGCCGTCGGTCCGGTCACGCGGGTCGGGGTCGACCAGCACCACACCGATCACCGGGATGTGCTGGTCGGCGAGCTGCCGTGCCACGGTGTGCAGCCACGCGGCGCTGCCGTGCCCGGCCCGCACCACGAGCACCGTGCGCGTACCGAGGTACTGGAGGTCGGTCCACGCCGTGCCGGGTGCCACCGAGCCGACGCCGATCGCGCGCTCCTCGTACCGCCCGGCCGTGGCACGGTCACCGCTGACCACGGTCGGGTCGCCCGGCTTCGCGCGGCGCTCGGCCAGCGGCAGTCCGGGCAGCCCGTCGACGACGACCACCGGCCCGTCCTCACCCAGCGCCGCCGCCAGGTCCAGGGCGATGGCGCCCACGGCGCGCACGGCGCCCAGTTCGAGCAGCGACACCGGCTCCGCGGAGCCGCGCGCCGTGCGGGCCAGGGACGCGGTCAGCCTGGTCCGCTCGGCCCGGGCCGCGCGGCGGCGCCACGGCGCGACCGAGCGAGGGGGCAGCTCCGCGATCACGGAGGCGCCCAGGTTCGCCGCGATGTCCCGGCGCAGCACCGGACGGTCCGCGACCACCGAACCGACCGCGGCCACGGCGAGCCCCAGGGCGAGGCCGAGGGCGAGGCCGAAGGCCGCGTCGGTCGCCGCGGTCTTCTTCAGGGAGTGCCGCACCGGCCGGGGAGCGTCTACGATCTGCGTCCCCGCGACGAGATGGGGCGTGCCGATCTTCGCCTGCGCGGCCCGCTGGCCGTAGTCGGCGATCTGCGAGGTCAGCTCGGCCCGCCGCGAGAACAGCGACTCCATGTCCGCCGAGCCCTTCGACCCGTTCACCGACGACGCGTCCCCGATGGCCTTGTTGACCTGGGTGAGGTCCTCCCGCAGCCGGTCGCGCTGGTCGAGCAGGGCCTTCGACTCCGCGTTCGCCGCCTCCCTTATGCGCCGCACGTGGTCCGCGACGAACGCGTCGGCCAGCGCCTCGGCACGGGCCACCGCCTCGTCGTCGCTGTCGGCCGAGACGGTGATCTCCAGCACGTTGTTGGTCAGGCCGGCGGCCGTGTAGTCCTCCATGAAGTCCTCCGGCTTGTCCGGGGACTTCAGGCTCTCCAGGGCCTTGGCGGCGATCCGGGTGGTCTGGAGCAGCGCCACGTCCGTGCGGATCAGCGTTCCGGGGTCGTTCGGCTGGTCCTCCTGATGCGCGACCAGGAGCTTGGTCACGGCGGTCGGCGGAGGCGGCAGCAGGAACGCCAGCGCCACGCCGCCGAGCATGCCCAGCAGCGCCAGGGAGGCCCAGAGGCGGCGCCGCCTGCGGACCGCCGCCACCAGCGGCTGGAGGTCGAGCAGGGGAGCCGAGGCCGACGCCTCCGGAGTCGTACGCGTCGTCACTCCGCACCTCCCGCCGCGGGCCCGGCGACGGCGGTCGCGGTTGCGGGCGCGCCCGCCTTCCGGGACCGCCGGGAGGACCGGGCCGGGCGGTCCGAGACCGTCCCGGCGAGCACGATGCCGACGACGTCGTGCCGGGCGTCGGCACAGGCCTCGGCGATCCCGGCGAGCTCGCCCGCCGTCCAGCTGCCCGCGCTCAGCACGACCACGGCACCCGACTCGTCCTGACGGTCCGGCACCATCGGCTGGGACACCGCCACCGCCACCGTCCGCAGCACCGGATCCCCGACGGCGCCGTCCGGCGACGTCCCGGCCTCGGCGACAAGCTGCCCGGCGGCCCGCACGGCGGTCTCGTCGCCGTCAGGGACGACGACCAGCACCCGCCGGGGCGCCGGCACCTGGTCCCGGAGCCGGGCGTGCACCCGCCGGTAGCGGATCTGCCGGCTCGCCTCGTCGCCCGAGGTCCGCGGCGTCGGCACGTCCCACCGGATGTCGAGCCCGAGGAGCCGGCGCGCCAGGGCGCGCGGACCACGGGCCCCCGCCCGCCGCCCGGCCTTCTCGGCGGGCACGTCGACGGTGCCGAGGAGCACCGAGCCGAGCGCCGTCGCGATCTCCGGCTCGGTGCGCAGCCGGCGGCTCACCCGCGCGGCGGAGAGATGGGCGACGACCCCGATGACGAAGGACAGCAGCGCCCCGGCCACGACGAGCTGCGTCCTCGTCGGCGGCGCCTCGCCGGTGGGCCGGGCCGCCGGGCCCATGACGACCAGCTTGGCCTTCTCGGTCGACGGGTCGGCCTTGTCGAGCTTGTCCATGGACTCCTGCAGCGTGGTCCGCAGCTTCGCGAGCTCGGTGCGCGTCTGCACGCTCTCCACCGAGCTGCCCGAACCGGCCGTCTCGGCCAGCTCGTTGATGCGGCGACTGGTCTGCTCGACCAGCTTCCGCAGTGCCTCCGGGCTGCCCACCGCACCCGGGTCGGTCTTGTCGCCGAGGATCTCGGCGGCGAACGTGACGAACTGCCGCGCCACCTCGTCCGAGAGCCGCTGCGCGCGCTCCGGGGTGTCGGCGGTGCCTGAGATCTTGATGATGTTCCCGTCGGCGATCTCGGCGGTCACCTGTTCGCGCAGCCGGATGCCGCTCACCCCGGACCAGCGGAGCGAGGCGGCCGTACGGTCGACCACCACCGAACTGGTCGCGATCTGGGCCTGGGTCAGCAGCTCGCGCTCCGCCCACGCCCCCGGCAGCAGCACCGAGGCCGAGGTCGTGTAGCGGGGCGGGAGCAGCAGAGAGGTGCCGAAGCCGACGAGCGCACCCAGGACCACGAGGAGGGTGAGCAGCCGTCGGCGCCGACGGACGATCCGCCCGATCGTGACCAGGCGTATGGTGTCATCGCTCAACGACGCGGCCTTCTCCCCGTTCGTCCTCGGCCGCCCCCCGAAACGGGAGCCTGGTCACGGCATGCGGCGGCGTACGCCGCCAGCAGCGAGCGCTGCGAGTGCCGCCAGGAGAGCTCGCCGCCGATCCGCTCCTGGCCGATCCTGCCCATCCGGGCCCGCTCGTCCGGATCGTCGAGGAGCTTCGCGATGAGCCCGGCGAACGCGGCCTCGTCGTTCGCCGGCGCGTAGACGGCGGCCTCACCGGCGGAGACACGGGCCTCCCGCAGCTCGAACGACACGATCGGCCGGCCCATCACCATGTACTCGAGGACCTTGTTCATGGTCGACACGTCGTTGAGCGGGTTGCGCGGGTCGGGGGAGAGGCACACGTCGGCGGTGGACAGGTAGCGCGCCAGGTCGGCGTCCGGGATGCGCCCGGTGAACTGGACCTGCTCCGAGAGCCCGAGCCGCCGGGACAGCTCGACCATCGCGTCGAAGGCGTCGCCGGAGCCGACGAACACCGCGTGCCAGTCGGTCCGCCCCAGCTCGTCGCGGAGCTTCGCGAGGGACCGCAGGGCGTAGTCGACGCCGTCCTGCGGGCCCATGACGCCCAGGTAGCACAGCAGATGGGGCTTGCCCCGCTTCAGCTCCGGCTCGGCCGGCACGGGGTGGAAACGGTCGACGTCGGGTGCGCTGCGCACGACGAAGACGTCCTCGGGCCGCCGCCCGCCGCGGCGCACCGCGACGTCGCGGTAGCTCTCGTTGGTGGCGAGCACGACATCGGAGGCCCGGTAGGTCATCCGCTCCAGCGCGCACACGGCGCGGTAGAGCGCGTCCTGGCCGCGGTCGAACCGGGAGAGGTACAGCTCGGGCACCAGGTCGTGCTGGTCGAAGACGAACCGCGCCCCCTGACGCTTCATCCAGAGCGCGGGGAGGAAGAGCAGGTCCGGCGGGTTGCAGGCGTGGACCACGTCGACCGGTCCGACCTTGCGGGCCAGCCGGACCGTGTGCCACAGCGCCGATCCGTACTCCCGGAGGTAGCCGGACGGGCCTCCGGTGGCGGCACGCAGCGGGTAGCGGTGGATCCGCACCCCGTCGATGACCGCCTCCGCCTCGGTGTCCCGCTTCTGCCCCCGGGGGCAGATGACGTGCACCTCGTAGCCCGCGTCGCGCAGCGTCGTGCACTCCTGCCACACGCGCCGGTCGAAGGGGACCGAGAGGTTCTCGACCAGGATCAGCGCGCGCCGGCCGGCCCCCTGGCCGTCCGTTCCCGCGCCGGTCTCATTACCAAGCAAGGCCCACGTACCCCGGTTCGGCCCGTCGCTCGTCGGCGTCGGGAAGGTGGATGAGATCGACGATCACCGGGCTCTCGCCGTGCGGGAGCGCCGCGAGGACGTCCGGGTCCCTGGTGCCGACCAGGCACACCTCGGCGTGGTCGAGGACCTCGTCGACGGAGTCCGCGAGCAGCTGCGCGAGGTGCGGGAGCCGGTTCTCGATGTACTCGCGGTTCGCGCCGAGGAGCCGCGACAGGTTCACGTTGGGGTCGTAGATCCGCAGGTCGTACCCCTTGCCGAAGAGCCGCTCGGCCAGCTCGACGAGCGGGCTCTCGCGCAGGTCGTCGGTGCCGGGCTTGAACGAGAGGCCGAAGAGGCCCACCCGCCGCTTGCCGGTCCGCTCGACCAGCTCCACGGCGCGCTGGAGATGGTCCGCGTTCGACGGCAGCACGTGCGACAGGATCGGCACGGAGACGTCGGCCCGCTGCGCCGCGTGGACCAGGCTGCGCAGGTCCTTGGGCAGGCAGGAGCCGCCGAAGGCGAAGCCGGGCCGCAGATAGGCGGGGCTGATGTTGAGCTTGCGGTCGGCCAGGAAGACGTCGATCACCTGGTGCGAGTCCACCCCGAGGGCCTGGCACACCGCGCCGAGCTCGTTCGCGAAGCCGATCTTGAGGCCGTGGAAGGCGTTGTCGGCGTACTTGATCGCCTCGGCCGTCGGCACCGGCACCCGGAACACCTCGCCGGGCAGCCCCTCGTACAGCGCCGCGACCACGTCGCCGCTCGCCGTGTCGAGCTCCCCGATGACGGTCTTCGGCGGATCGAAGAAGTCCCGCACGCTCGTGCCCTCGCGGAGGAACTCCGGGTTGACCGCCACCCCGATGTCCACGCCGGCGGTGCCGCCGGTGTACTTCTCCAGGATCGGCACCAGCAGGTTCAGGCAGGTGCCCGGGAGCATGGTGCTGCGGAAGACGACGGTGTGCCGCCCGCCGCGCTCGGCCACCGCGGCACCGATCTCCTCGGTGACCCGCTCCAGATACGTGGTGCACAGACTGCCGTTGGGCTCCGACGGCGTGCCCACGCAGATGAGCGACACCTCGCTGCCCGCGATCGCCTCGCGGACGTCACGGGTGGCCCGCAGCGAGCCCTTCTCCACGACGTCGGCGATGAGCTCGCCGATCCGCTCCTCGACCACCGGGGCCTTGCCGTCGTTGACCAGGTCCACCTTCACCTGGTTGACGTCCACCCCGATGACCTCGTGGCCCATGCCGGCCAGGCACGCGGCCGACACGCACCCCACGTACCCGAGCCCGAAAACGCTGATCCTCATGACTCGTTCCTCCCCCCAGTCGGGCCCTCCCGGCCGGCGCTCCCCGCGCCGCCCGGACGATGAACTCCCTGCATCAGTAGGCCCCCTGCCCGTACAGCACGGCACGCAGCGTCTTCCACAGGATCACGGTGTCCAGGGCGAGGGACCAGTCCTCGACGTACCGCAGGTCGAGACGGACCGCCTCCTCCCAGGACAGGTCGCTGCGTCCGCTGATCTGCCACAGACCGGTGAGTCCCGGCTTGACCAGCAGCCGGCGCCGGACGTCGGTGTCGTACGCGGCGGACTCCTCCGGCAGCGGGGGCCGCGGGCCCACGAGCGACATCGAGCCGGTGAGGACGTTGAACAGCTGCGGCAGCTCGTCGAGCGAGTACCGGCGCAGCACCGCCCCCACCCGGGTCACCCGGGGATCCCGGCGGACCTTGAAGAGCAGCCCCGCGCCCTCGTCGCGGTCGGCCAGCTCGGCCCGCGCGCCGTGCGCCCCGGTGACCATCGTGCGGAACTTGAGGATGGTGAACTCGCGTCCGTCCTTGCCGACCCTGCGCTGGCTGTACAGCGCGCCGCCCCGGCTGTCCACGAGGACGAGCAGCCCGACGACCACCATCAGCGGCGCGAACAGCAGCAGCAGTAACGCGGCGCCCACCCGGTCGACGACTCCCTTGACCGCGCGGCGGCCGCCGGTGAACGTCGGCATGCTGACCCGGAGCAGCGGGATCCCGAGCACCGCGTCGACGTGCAGCCTGGGTCCGGCCACCTCCATCAGCACGGGAGCCACGACCATCTCGGCGTCGCTGCCCTCCAGGTTCCACGCCAGGCGTTGCAGCCGGGCCGGCGACCAGTGCGGGTCCGGGGTGACGGCGACGACGCGGTATCCGTCACGGCGGACGTGGGTGGCGACGTCGGCCAGCGGGCCGACGACCGGCACGCCGTCCAGCTCGCCCGATTCGGGCCCGTGGCCCTCCGTCAGGCACACCGCGTCCACCCGCCAGCCGAGGTGCGGGAACTTGCGGGTCCGGGTGATGAAGTCGCGCACGGTGGCCGGGCTTCCGGCGGCGAGGACGGGACGCAGGCAGCGCCCTTCCTTCCGCTGCTTGTGCAGCCACAGGCGCAGGAGGTAGCGGGCGGGGATCGTGACGAGCGCGATCGTGGGGACCGCGACGAAGATCCACAGCTTGATGTTGTTCGAGGTGAGGGCGATCCCGCCGAGCGCGAGGACGACGGTCGCCGCGAAGAGCGCGCGTCCCAGCCGGCGGAACTCCTCGGCGCCCTGGCCGAGCACGGCCGGGGCCCAGGCGCGGCCCACCGCGAGCGCCCCGAGCACCAGGAGCTCGGTGCCGAACGCCAGAATGCCCCACTTCTCGTGCCAGTTGGCCGCGTCCCGTGCTCCGAAGAAGCCACCGATCGCCATCACGACGAGGGCGGTGGCCACGGTGTCACTGGTGATGACGGCGGCGCGGTACCGCTGCTCCCAGTCGCTCGCGGGCCGGGGTATGGGCCCGTTCTCCAGCTGGTCGCGCACCGATGCGAACGGGCTGACCAGTTCACCCTGCTGCACGGACCCCCCCAGGGTGCCAGTGGGCTCGACACGTTGGCTCCACACGGTTCCTCTCCCCCCGGGAGGCCCCCGCCTCCCGCGCTGTTCCTCCCCTCGGGAGGCCCCCGCCCCCCGCGCCGCGCCGTTCCTCTCACCGGGGGGCACCGCCCGCCCGGCGACACCCATCGCCGCTGCGCTGCCGAACATCCCATGCAGGCGTTTGATCACGCTTTGTCGCCTGGTGTCCGGGCTTGTGAAGCAAGGTCAATCTAGAGCATCCGGGACCCTCCGGAAGAGGGATGTGCGCAACTTGTGCTGAAGATTGGGAGGTTGATCACCATTGGTTGAACCACTTGGCGGCCCGTCGACGGGGGTGATGTGCCGTGTGACCTGTGGTGACGGGTGTTCACCGCGCTGTAGGCAACCGTGCTCCGGGAGGGTCGCGGCGCAAACCGCCCATCACAGCTTGGCTTGTTTTTTAACCTGGTCGGAGGTGGTCGGAGGGACAAGTCGGGCTCTGGACATGGGGGTTACACTCCCGCGCCTCGTCCCGCTCACCTGTCGGAGACGTCCGACGCCCCGCCCGCGATCGGCGGGCGGGGCGTCCGTGGTGCGTGGGCGGGGACCCCGGTGCGGGCCCCTACCGGGGCACGGTCACTGGCCGATCCTCCCGTCGACGCACTCGCGCAGCAGGTCGGCGTGGCCGCAGTGGCGGGCGTACTCCTCGATCCGGTGCACCATCAGCTCCCGTACCGCGATCCCGTCCTTCGGGAGCCGCTCGCCCAGGTCGGTGCGGACGGCGAGGGCGGCGTCGGCCGCGGCCTGTTCGCGCTCCAGATCGGCGTACGCGGCGCGGACCGCGGCCGGGTCGGCGACGGCCTCGTCGAAGTCGGCGTCGCGCCTCCCGTACACCTTCGGCAGCGGCTCACCCGTGATCCAGGTGATCCAGTCCCGCTCCACCTCGGCGAGGTGCCGCAGCAGGCCCAGCAGCGACATCGTCGACGGCGGGACCGAGCGGCGGGCCAGCTGCTCCGGGGTGAGGCCCTCGCACTTCATCCGCAGGGTCAGCCGGTAGCCGGTGAGGAACTCCTCCAGGGTCGCGCGTTCGCCCTCCGGCGCTCCGCCGCCCGTGTCGCGGGGGTCGTCGGCGGTGTCCGCCCACATGTCGGGGAAGACGGTGGCACTGCTCCAGCGTGCGGGTCGCTCGTCCATGCGCACATCCTCGGACGCGCGCTCCCGGTCCCGCCACGCAATTGTGCGGCGGCGCCGTGCTGTTGGCGTGCCTCGGCCGGTGGAGCGGAACCTGGTGGCCGGTCAGGGTGGACCGGGGTCGCGCTGTCGTGCTGCCCCGGTCGGCGGGGCGGATTCTGGTGGCCGGTCAGGGGGGACCGGGGTCGCGGCGTCGTCCTGCCCCGGTCGGCGGGGCGGCTCCGTCCACGCGCGGCCCCGGTTCACTCGTCACGGTGGACCCGGGCCGAGCCGCCGCCCGCGCCCGCGCGACCTCGGGCACCGTGGCACCCATGCACGCCCGCCGCACGACGTTCCTGCTGCTCGTCACGCTCCTCACCTCAGCCTGCGTGGCCGTCCCCCACGATCGCGCCCCTGCCCCGCCGGCCCGCCCCGGTGGTCTCGCCCCGGCGGCGGACCGGGCCCCGGCCCCGCTGCCCGCCTGGTCCGCGCCCGCGGAGCCCGCACCGCGTGAGGCCCTCACCACCACCGAACCCCGGCCGGAGCCCCGGTCGCCCCGGACGACCCCCGACCGGCGGAAGCCCCGCGCGGCCGCCGAGGCACCCGCTCCCTCGGCCCACCGCCCGCACATCGCTCCGGCCAAGCCGGGAAGGCAGCCCGGCAAGCGGCCGGCGACGCCGCGGACCGTGCCCCGCCCGACCCAGAAGACCCGGACGCACCGGCCGCCGGCCGTCCCCGGGCCCGAGATGCGTCGGCTCTGCCGCCAGGCGGAGTCCCTCCGGGCGCCGATGGGAGCGGCCGACCTCTGCCGAGGGCTGTACGGCTGACCTCACCCGGAGCCCGTCCGGAGCCCGCACGGAGCATGCCCGGAGTCCATCGGGAGAGCACCGGGAAAGCACCAGCCCCGGGCCCCGCCCCGTACCGACCGGCGGGAAACTCGCTTGAACCGCCCCGAACGGCCTGGATATAAGACGATCATGTTCACTCCCCGCTCGTTCGTGCCCTCCGACATGCCCCTCCTCCAGACCACCGTCGCGGAGTGGATCGCCACCGCGGGCCGCGACGCCTACGACCACGTGGGAGAGCTGCCGCACCGCGTCTACGACAACCTCCGGGGCGGCCCGCCCGTCGGAGACCTGGTGCACGTCTGGGAGGACGGGGACGGCCGGATCGGCGGCATCACGATCTGCCTGCGGTTCGGCGCCGCGTTCGACGCGTTCTGCGCGCCGGAACTGCGGGGCACCGACTCCGAGCGCGCGATGCTCACGTTCGCCGCCGACACCACCGCACGGCACATGGCGGCGGACGAGGCCCACGTCCTCACCGACCTCTTCGCCACCGACACCACCCGGGCGCGCCTCCTGCGCGAACTGGGCTTCGTGCACTTCCGGGACTGGGACGACGTGAACACCCGGGACCTGGCCGACCTCCCTCCCGTCGTGGTGCCCGCCGGGTTCACCGTCCGCGCGGCCACCCCCGAGGACGCCGACGCCCTCGCCGAGGCGCGCAACGCCTCCTTCGGCTCCGACTGGACGGGCGCGTCCTACCGGGAGGGCATGATGAACCGGCCCGGGTACGACCCGGCCCGCGAGATCGTGGCCGAGGCACCGGACGGGCGGATCGGCGCGTACACCGTCCACTGGACCGACGAGCGCAACGGCATCGGACACTTCGAGCCCGTGGGCACGCACGAGGCCTTCCGCCGTCTGGGCCTGGCCCGCGCGGTCATGGCCGAGTCCATGCGCCGGATGGCCGGGCTCGGCCTCCGCCGGGTCACGGTCAACCACGACGCCGAGAACCTCCCGGCCGCGAGGCTGTACGCCTCGCTCGGCTTCACCGTCGAATGCCGCACCCACGGCTACCGCCGGGCGAAGGACCAGGCCTCGATGTCGCGGTAGCGGATCGGGCCCGGACCCCGGCCGTAGTCGCTGGCGACGAGATGGAGCCGCGCGGCGGGCCACCGGCGACCGGTGAACCCGGCGAGCCCGTCGGCCGCCGCGGGCACCGAGGCCGGGTCGTCGCGGCGGGCCCGGGCGAGCGTGAGATGGGGGCGCAGCGGCCGGTCCTCGAAGGGGATCCCGCACTCCTTGACGACCGTCCGCACCTCGCCCGCGAGCGCGTGCAGCCCGTCGAGGTCGCCGTCGATGCCGCTCCACAGCACCCGGTCGTCGAAGTGCCCGCCCCCGCGCAGCGCCAGCTCCAGGGCCCGCCGCCCCGCGGCGACGTCCGCCAGCGGGGGACGCAGCAGGGGAACGGTCGCCACCGGGAGCTCCCCGAGGAACGCCAGCGTGATGTGCCAGTCCTCGATGCGGTTCCACCGCATGCGCGGGTACGCCGCGTAGGCGGGCGCGAGCGCGCGGGCCAGCTCGTCCTTCGCCTCGTCGGGCGGGGCGAGCGCGACGAACACGCGCACGGTCGCGGCGCGCGCCCGCTCGCCGTCACCGGACTCCGTACCCTGCCCGGGCGCCTCAGCCATCTTCCGTTCCCTGCCCACCGTCGACCCGCCACCTTCGCAGACGAGGGTACGGGCAGCCCCCGACGGGCGCCGCCGTCACCCCCGGCGGGTCAGCAGGCCCCGCTCCAGGGCCACGACCACGGCGTGGGTGCGGTCGCTGACGTCCAGCTTCGCGAAGACGCGCAGGAGGTGGGTCTTGACCGTGGCCTCCGCGATGACGAGGCGCCGCCCGATCTCGGCGTTGGAGAGGCCGTCGGCCACCGCGCCGAGCACGTCCCGCTCGCGCGCGGTCAGGACCACCGGGGCGGGCCGGCGCATCAGGGCCACCAGACGTTCCGCGACGCGGGGCGCGAGGACGGTCTGGCCCCGGGCGGCGGACCGGACGGCCTCGGCGAGCTGGTCGGCGGTGGTGTCCTTCAGGAGGTAGCCGACCGCTCCGGCCTCCACCGCCCGCTCGATCTCCACGTCGGTGTCGTAGGTGGTGAGGATGAGCACCCGCGTCGGGGCCGGGCCCGCGGTGATCGCGGCGGTGGCCTCGACCCCGTCCATGACCGGCATCCGCAGGTCGACGAGGGCGACGTCGGGCGCGAGCCGCTCGACGAGACCGACGGCCTCGCGGCCGTCCCCCGCCTCGCCGACGACGGTGACGTCCGGGACCGGCGCCAGGAGGGAGACCACCCCGGCGCGCATCACGGCGTGGTCGTCGACGACGACCACGCGGAGGGGCTCGTGGGCTTCGGACATGTCAGGGCCGTCCGTTCGTGTGGAAGGTCGCGAGGACGCGGGTGCCGTCCCCGATCGAGCTGGTGACCGTCAGTTCTCCGTCGAGCTCGCCGAGCCGGGCGCGCATGCCGTCGAGCCCGAAGCCGCGCGCCTCCTCGACCACGAAGCCACGCCCGTCGTCGGTGATCTCCAGCTCGATGGCGTACGGACCCTGGGTGAGGACCACGCCGACGGTGCTCGCGTCGGCGTGCTTGCGGACGTTGGCCAGCGACTCCTGGGTGCACCGCAGCAGCGCGATGCGGGTCTGCTGGTCGCAGTGGATGTCCTCGGCGAGCTCCGCCTCGACCGTGGTGCCCGTGTCCTGGGCGAAGCGTTCGAGGGTGCGGCGCAGGGTCGGCACCACCGAGCCGGGCCGGAGTCCGCCCTGCGGGGCGGCACCCACCAGGACCCGGGCCTCGGCGAAGTTCTCGCGGGCCGTCCGCTCGATGGAGGCGAGCTGCCGGGCCGTGTGCTCCGGGTCCCCGTCGAGACCGGCGCGGGCCGCCTCGGCGAGGACGATGATCGAGGCGAACCCCTGGGCGAGGGTGTCGTGGATCTCGCGGGCCATCCGCTCCCGTTCGTCGGCCGCGCCCCGGGCGTGATGGGCGGCCGCCAGCCGCTCCCGCGCCAGGGAGAGTTCGGCGGCGAGCGCGGTGGCGCGGGCCTCGCCGTCCGCGACGAGCCGGTGGAGCGGGAGTCCGGCCAGGACGGAGACGGCGTATCCGGCCAGGGCGGCGGCCGCGTTCCCCGGTGCGCCGTGCCCGAGGCTTCCCGCCGCGGTCGCGACCGCGGCGCAGCCGCTGAGCAGGACGGCCGTCCGGGGGCCGCGGGTCTGGAACCAGAACTGGGGGAGCGCGGCGACGAGCAGGGCCGCCCCGCCGCCGGGCAGCAGCGCCATCACGCCGAGCCCGGCGGCCAGGACCGAGAGGTAGGCCGGTGTGTGATGCGCGGCGCGGTGGACGGCGGCGTACGCGAGGGCCGCCCCCACCAGGGTCAGGGAGGCCCACTTCGCGGGTCCCGAGTCGTCGGCTGCGCCGATGACGGAGGGGGCCAGGCCGAGGATCAGCCAGGCGGCCGTGTACCAGCGCCGGAGCGCGATGAGCGCGGGCCGCTCCGCACCGGAGCCTGCGGTCTGCTCAGTCCCTGTACGTACGGGCTGGTCCGCCCCCGCCCCCGTGCCCGCGGTCTGCTCAGCCCCTGTACGTACGGGCTGCTCCGCCCCCGTGCGTATGGGCTGCTCCGTCCCCGCCCCCGTGCCCGAGGTCTGCTGCGCCCCCGTGCGTACGGGCTGTTCCGACCGGGCGGGCGCCGGACGCTCCGTGGGCGTGTGCGCCGTCCCGTCGATCATGACGTCAGCCTACGGACACCGGCGAGGACTTCGGCCGGGCGGGCTCCCCGGAAGGGACGGCTCCGCGTGCGGGCCACCAGTTCGCCTCGCCGAGCAGCAGCATCAGGGAGGGCAGCACGAGGACCCGGATCACGAACGCGTCGAGGAGGACCGCGGCCGCCAGGCTGAAGCCGATCTGCTTCATCTCGATGAGGTGCAGCGCGGCGAAGCTCGCGAACACCGTCACCATCACCACGGCCGCGCTGGTGACGACCCCGGCGGACGAGGAGAGGCCCTGGAGGACCGCCTGCCGGGTCGGGACACCGGAGAGGCGGGCCTCGCGGATCCGGCTGATCACGAACACCTGGTAGTCCATGGAGAGTCCGAAGAGGATCACGAAGAGGAACAGCGGCACACGGGACCCGATCGAGCCCGTGGACGTGAAGTCGAGGATCCCCTCCGCCCATTCGTGCTGGAAGACCAGGACGAGGAGCCCGAGCGAGGCGAACGCGGAGAGCAGGTTGAGGACGACGCCGACGAGTCCCAGCACCACGGACCGGAACGCCCACACCGTCATGCCGAAGGTGACGAGGAGCAGGGCCCCGATGATGATCGGCAGCTTCCGCTTCTGGTGGGCGGGATAGTCGGCGTAGCGGGCGACCTCGCCGGTGACGGCGACCTCGGCACCGGTGAGCGCGCCGACGGTCCCGGGCACCAGGCGGTCGCGGAGCAGGTCCAGCGAGGCGCGGGCCTCGGGGCTGTTCACGGAGCGGGGGACGGTCAGCTCCAGGAGCGTCGTCCGGTGGTCCGCGGAAGTCCGCAGGACGGGGGCGCCGCCGATCGCGGGGTCCTCGGCGCGCGCCCGGTCCGCGAGCGCGCGCAGGGCGCCGGCCACCTCGTCGGACCGCTCCGCGTCCGCTCGTACGACCACCTGGTGCATGGCCTTCAGTTCGGGATAGGCGGCCATCAGCCGGTCGTACGTCCGCATGGCGGGGATGGCGCGGGAGTGCGTCTCGCGGCTCATCTCCGTGATGTTGATGTTCAGGACGGGCAGGGCGAGGGCGAGGAGCGCGAGGGTGGACACGGCGAGCGTGACGGCGGGGTGCGCGGCGACGGGCCGGAGGACGGCGGCGGTGATCCGGCCGCCGGTACGGCGCGTCCGCGCGGCGCGGTCCCGTGCGGGCTTCCCGCGGGCCCTGCGGCGTTCGGCGCGGGCGCCCAGGAGGGCGAGCACCGCCGGCAGCACGGTCAGCGAGCTGAGGACGGCGACCAGGGTGACGAGGACCGCGCCGGTGGCGACGGAGGAGAAGATGACGTCGTCCGCGAGGTACAGCGTGGCGCTGGAGACGGCCACGGCGAGCCCGGAGACGACCACTGCCCGGCCCGAGGTGGCGGCGGCGAGCTCCACGACGGCCTGGGTGCCGAGGCGGCCCCCGGCGACCCGTGCCCGTTCCTCGCGCTCCCGCTTCAGATAGAAGAGGGTGTAGTCGACGCCGACGGCGAGTCCGATGAGCAGGATGACGTTGGTGCCGACGCCCGCGTCGGGGAAGACGTGCGAGGCGACCATCGAGAGGCCCACCGCGGCCACGATCGAGGAGATCGCGAGCAGCAGCGGCACCACGGCCATCACCACGGAGCCGAAGACGATCAGCAGGGTGATCAGGGTGACGGGCAGGGCGATGATCTCGGTACGGGAGAGGTCGTCGCCGCGGAGCTTGTCGACGCCCTTGCCGATGGAGGGGCTGCCGACCTCCTCGACGCGCAGCCGGGGGTGCGCGGCCCCGACCTCGGCGGTCTGCGCGAGCAGGGCGTCGACGTGCTTCTTCCCGTCGAACTCGGCGCCCTTCATGGTGACGTCGACGCGCAGGGCGGTGCGGCCCGCGTCGGCGACGGGGGCGGCGACGGAGAGCACCTCGGGCAACTGCCGCATCCGGACGCCGATCTCGCGTGCGGCGGCCTCCGCCTCGGCCCGGTCCAGGGGCCCGGTGCCGGGCGCGGCGGTGATGAGGACGCGTTCGAGGGGCTTCTGCTGGAGTCCGCCCTCGGCGGCGAGTGCCTCGGCGCGGCCGGCCTCGCCGATGCGGAAGTCCTCCGTGGTGGCGGGACGGGCCCCGAGGGCGAGGCCGGCGCCCAGGCAGAGGGCCACGAAGAGGAGCCAGGCGATCAGTGCCTGCCAGGGGTGGCGGGCGCTGTGCCGGGCCATGCGTACGGTGGGGTTCGTCATGCGTCCAGCCTCGTCGGCGGAGGCGTCCCGCCGACAGGATCGGCCGGTGGAACCCGGTGTCCACCGGTCGGTGGACACCGGGCCGTGGACGTCGGCCGGACGGGTCCTTTTCCCAGTAGGTTTCAGGCCGGTGACGGCATGTCAGAGTCCCGGATCAGGCTGCTCGCGTCATGTCACGTCAGGTCGACCGGCTGGTCGGGGTCGAGCTTGAGGCCCAGGCGCGCGGTCGTGGTCGAGAGCACGCCCCAGACCGCGTCGCTCAGGAACTCGGTCAGGTCGTCGAGGGAGCTCCGCGGCTCCGGCTGCCCCGCCCACTGGTTCACCACGGTGTCCACCAGGCCCACCATGGCGAACGCCAGGTGGAGATGGAGACCGTTGGGTGCCGGCCCGTCGTCGAGGAAGCGCTCGGCGTACGTGTCGAGGAGGAGGGCCAGGCGGAGCGCGATGGCGGTACGGGCGCCGGTGGCGGCGGGGGAGCCGGTGCCGACGAAGCGGTGGAGGTGGGGGTGGAGCGCCACCCAGCCCACGTAGGTGGCGGTGGCGCGCTCGATCGACTCCCGGATCGTGCCCCGCGGGTCGAGGGCCGGGGAGAGCGCGGCCATCAGGTCGTCGGTGATGCGCGCGCGGATCTGTTCGTCGAGGTCCTCACGGCTGCGGAAGATCCGGTAGACGACCGACCGGGGCATCCCGGCCTCGGCACCGATCGCGGCCACGCTGACCGCGGTTCCCTCGCGGCCGATGACGGCGAGCGCCGCGGTGAGCACCTGGTCCCGGCGCTCGGCGCGGTGGCCGGTCCAGCGGGTGTCGCGGCCGTCGGGGCGCCCGTCGTCGTGTGTGTCTCTGTCCTCGGCCACGGCGTGGATCGTACCCGGAGGCCGGCGAGGAGCTGCGGACAAGGGGTGGCGCACGTCACGTTACCGCCAGTACCCTGGACGCGGTGACACAGGTAAATTCCGGACCGGGGGTGAACTCCGGGGGAGAATGCACCGCCCACCACCGGCCGCGGAGGAGACGGACATGGAGAACCAGCACGTCGACGTGCTGATCATCGGCGCGGGGCTGTCCGGAATCAGTGCCGCCTGCCACCTGATCACCGGCAACCCTGGGGTCACGTACACCATCGTCGAGCGGCGCTCCGGCGTCGGCGGCACCTGGGACCTGTTCCGCTACCCGGGCATCCGCTCGGACTCGGACATGTACACCTTCGGGTACGGCTTCCGCGCCTGGCACGGCACCAAGGTCCTCGCCGACGGATCGGACATCCGGCACTACATCCGGGCCACCGCCGAGGAGCACGGCGTCACCGACCACATCCGCTTCGGCCGCCGGGCCGTGCGGGCGGACTGGTCGAGCGACGAGGGCCGCTGGACCGTCGAGACCCTCGACGAGGCCACCGGGGAGACCCGGCTCCTCACCGCACGCTTCCTCGTGGGCGCCACCGGCTACTACGACTACGACGCGGGCCACCGGCCGGAGTTCCCCGGCGAGGAGCGCTTCCGGGGCACGCTGGTCCACCCGCAGCACTGGCCCGCGGACCTCGACCACACGGGCAAGCGCGTGGTCGTCATCGGCAGCGGCGCCACCGCCGTCACCCTCGTCCCCGCGATGGCCCCCGACGCCGCGCACGTCACCATGGTCCAGCGCTCACCCACGTACGTCCTCGCCCTCCCCGCCGACGACCCGCTCTCGGTGCTCCTGCGCCGGCTGCGCGTCCCGGCCCGCCTCGTCCACAAGGTGGGCCGCACCCGCAACATCGCGATGCAGCGCGCGCTCTACGCCCTGTGCCGGAAGGCACCCCGCCTCATGCGGAGGGTGCTTCTCGGCGCGGTGCGGGCCCGGCTCGGCACGAGCGTCGACATGCGCCACTTCACCCCGTCCTACAGGCCCTGGGACCAGCGGCTGTGCGTCGTGCCCGGCGGCGACCTGTTCACGACGCTCAGGAGCGGCCGGGCGTCCGTGGTCACCGACCACATCGAGACCTTCACCGAGACCGGCGTCCGGGTCAGGTCCGGCGAGGAGATCCCCGCCGACATCGTGGTCACGGCCACCGGTCTGCGCATGCAGCTCGCCGGCGGCATGGAGATCGCGGTCGACGGCAAGCCCCTCGTCACCCGCGACCACCTGCTCTACAAGGGCGTCATGCTCGACGGCGTCCCCAACCTGGCGATGATCATCGGCTACACGAACGCCTCCTGGACGCTCAAGGCCGACCTCGCCGCCGCCTACGTCAGCCGGCTCCTCGCCCACATGGACCGGCACGGCCTCACCGCCGTCACCCCGGTCGCGGCCGAGGCCGACCGGTCCACCGTGTCCGTCATGGGCGAGTCGCTGACCTCCGGCTACATCGCGCGGGGCGACGCGATCATGCCCCGCCAGGGCACCCGCGACCCGTGGCGCATCTGGAACAACTACTACCGCGACCGCCGCGCGCTGCGACGGTCCCCGATCGAGGACCCCGCGCTCCGCTTCGACCGCGCGGTCCCACGGGAGCGGACCTCCGGCCTGCCGGACAGAACCCCGACGGCCTGAACCCGCCCCCCGCCCGCACCTCCGGACAGTCGACCGCGAGAGACCGAGGACGATGATGACCAGCGTGCAGAGCTATCACGAGAGGCTCAGGACCCTGTCCGAGGCCTCGGTGCACATCCACTTCGACGCGTTCACCGACATCGACTGGGACCACCCCGACTTCGCCATCGACCCGGCGGACCCCCGCTGGGTGCTCCCCGCGGCCGACCCCCTGGGCGGCCACCCCTGGTACCGGGAGCAGCCCCTGGAGGTGCGGACCCGGATCGGACTGTGGCGGTACGCCAACATCGTCAAGGTGGGCATGCAGTTCGAGAACGTCCTCATCCGAGGGGTGATGGACTACCTCTTCTCCCTGCGCAACCAGGACCCGGAGTTCCGCTACCTCACCCACGAGGTCACGGAGGAGTGCCACCACACCCAGATGTTCCAGGAGTTCGTGAACCGCGCGGGCGCCGACGTCCCCGGCGGGCGGCGCTCCTTCCGCGTCCTCAGCCGCTTCCTGCCGCTCGCCGGCTCCCTCGTCCCCGAGTCGTTCTTCACCGGGGTCCTCGCCGGGGAGGAGCCGATCGACCACCTCCAGAAGGCGATCCTGCGCGGCGGCGAGGACATGCACCCGCTGATGCGCCGCCTCATGCAGATCCACGTCGCCGAGGAGGCCCGGCACATCTCCTTCGCCCACGAGTTCCTGCGCGTCAAGGTCCCCGGCTTCGGCCGGGCGCGCCGGGGCGCCCTGTCGGTGGCCTTCCCGGTGATCATGCGCGTCCTCGGGGACGTCATCATGGTCCCCGACCGGAAGACCGCCGAGACGATCGGCGTGCCCCACTGGGTCGTCAAGGAGATCTTCTGGAAGTCGCCCGACGGCCGGAAGATGCTCCGCGACCTGTACTCCGACGTGCGGATGCTCGCCGAGGACATCGGCCTGATGAACAGGGCCTCGCGGCACGTCTGGAAGGCGCTGCGCATCGACGGCCGCCCGTCCCGCCACCGCGGCGAGCCCGCCCCGTACGCCGCCTGACGCCGCGTCCCGGGGGCCTGCCGGCCGGGCCGCCCGGCCCGACCGGCACGTCCCGGTCCGGCCCGGCCGACCCGCGTCAGGCCCGCCCGGACCGACACCTCCCGGTCCGGCCCCACGGCCCCCGGCCCCCGGGCGCCGCGACGGCGCATCCGTCCACGGGTGCGCCGCGACGGCTCATCCGTGAACGGAGAACCATGCCCTACGTCGTCACCCGGTCGTGCTGCGCCGACGCCTCCTGCGTGCTGGCCTGCCCGGTCAACTGCATCCACCCCGCTCCCGGCGAACCCGGCTTCGGGCAGACCGAGATGCTGTACGTGGATCCCCGCACCTGCGTGGACTGCGGCGCCTGCACCTCGGCCTGCCCGGTGGACGCGCTCAAGCCGCACACCGCGCTCACCGAGGCGGAGCTGCCGTTCCTCGCGCTCAACCGCGCCTACTACGAGGCCCATCCGCACGAGGACCGGACGCCGATGGCCGTCGTCCCCCCGCAACGCCGCGTCCCCGCGGGCGAGATGCGGGTCGCCGTCGTCGGGGCCGGACCGGCCGGGCTGTTCGCCGCCGACGAGCTGCTCCGGCACCCCGGCGTGACCGTCACCGTCCACGACCGGCTCCCCACCCCGTACGGGCTGGCCCGTGCCGGAGTGGCCCCCGACCACCAGGACACCAAGCGGGTCGCCCGGCTCTTCCGGGACATCGAGAGCCAGCCCGGCTTCTCGTACCGGCTCCACACGGAGATCGGCCGCGACCTGAGCCACGAGGACCTGGTCCGCGACTTCCACGCGGTGGTCTACGCCGTGGGCGCGGCCACCGACCGGCGCCTCGGCATCGACGGGGAGGACCTGCCCGGCAGCGCCTCCGCCACCGACTTCGTGGCCTGGTACAACGGCCACCCCGACCACGGCGCCGACCGGTACGCCCTGGACGGGGAGAGGGTCGTCGTCATCGGCAACGGCAACGTGGCCCTGGACGTCGCCCGCATCCTCACCGCCGACCCCGACGCCCTGGCCCGCACCGACATCTCCGACCGTGCCCTCGCCGCGTTGCGCGCCGGACGGGTCCGCGAGGTCGTCGTCCTCGGGCGCCGGGGGCCCGCCGAGGCCGCCTTCACCCTGCCGGAACTGCTCGCCCTGGCCGCTCTCGACGACGTCGACGTCCTCGTCGAGGGCCGGCCGGAGGACCTGGGCCTGCCGGAGGACCTGCCCGAGGACACCGGTGCCAAGGCCGCGGTCCTCGCCGGACTCGCCGCAAGGACCCCCGTGCCGGGACGGCGCCGCATCGTCCTGCGCTTCCACACCCGCCCGACGCGGATCCTCGGCGACGACCGGGTGACCGGACTGGCCGTGGAGGGGACGGGACCCCACGCCGCCGAGGGCGCCGACACGATCGGGGCGTCCCTCGTCCTGCGCGCGATCGGCTACCGGGCCCGTCCCGTCCCGGGCCTCCCGTGGGACGCCGGGACCGGCACGGTCCCCCACGAGCGGGGCCGCGTCGCGCCGGGCGTGTACGTCACCGGCTGGATCAAGCGCGGCCCCAGCGGCTTCATCGGCACCAACAGGTCCTGTGCCCGGGAGACCGTCTCCACGCTCCTCGACGACCTCGACGCGGGACTGCTGACCGCCCCCGCCGGCGACGCACCCGTGGGCGGCGGACACCCGGACGCCGTCGGTCTCGACGGCTGGCGGGCGATCGACGAGCGGGAGCGCGCCGAGGGCCGGCGCCAGGGGCGGCCGCGCGTCAAGCTCGTCGACGGGGACGAGCTGATCGCCGCGGCCCGCACCGGCGGCCGGTCCCGCCGTGCCGCCCGGCTGCTCCCCGGCCGGTCTAGCGCCGGGTCGACGCCCGGGGACGGAACCGGGCCCGCGTGAGGCGGGGCGCCTCGGCGGGGCGGCCCGCGATCAGCGACTGGAGGATGTCGAGAAGGGCCGCCGAACTGTCCACCGGGTTCAACTCCAGTGCGGAGATGGCCGGTCGGCTGTTGCGGGCGTGCTCGGAGTCGGACCCCGCGACGACCATGGTCTGCGCCGGGACCCGCACGCCCCGCGCCTTCAGGCCGTGCTGCACACCGGCCGCGTGCCGTCCGGTGAGGCAGAAGACCGCGTCCGGGAGCCCGTCGTCGAGGAGCCGGCCGGCCAGGTCCGCACCGCCCTCGACGCCCGCGCGCTCGGGCAGCTCGTACAGCCGGGGCGGGCTGCCGCGCTCCGCGCACCAGCCGAGGTAGATCTCCTGGTGTTCGAGGTTCCAGGCGTTCGGGTCGGTGCCCCGCACGAGCGCGACGGACCGCGCGCCACCGGCCGCCAGGTGGTCCAGGACCAGCCGGGCGGAGACCGCGTCGTCCTCGGAGGCCCAGTGCGTGAAGTCCGGCCGCCCGGGGGGCCGCCCGTAGGTCACGTACGGGATGCCGCGCTCCTCAAGACGGGCGATCACCGGGTCGTCCACGTGCGGGTTCGTGACGATGTAGCCGTCCAGGGAGAAGGCGAGCGGCGGGACGGGCGCCCGCGTCAGGTCCGGCACCAGCATCAGGCTGAGGCCGCGCGCCAGGGCCTGTGAGGCGGCCGCGCCCACGAACCGCTCGAACACGTCCACGCCCGCCGGCGCGTAGTCGCCGAGGGCGTCCAGGGAGCGCAGCACGAGGCCCACGGCGCCCATCGTGGAGCGGCGCAGGCCGCGCGCCAGGGCGTCCGCCTCGTACCCCATCTCGTCGGCGACGGCGCGGATGTGCGCGCGCGTGGCCGCGCTGAGGGTCCCCTTGTCGTTCAGGGCGTGCGAGACGGCGGTGATGGAGACCCCCGCCCTGCGTGCCACGTCCTTGATCGTGATGCCCCGCGTCCGTGCCACCGTGCCGCCTTTCCGGGAGCGCCTGCTCCGAATCCTTCGCCGAAGCATTGCATAAAACGTTTTACGTTCCTAGCTTGATGGCCGCCGCCCCCTCAGGGCACACGGCCTCACCCGCTGCGAAGGAACCCCGTGGAACTGCACACCCTCACGACCGAGACCACCGACCCCCGCGAGCGCGGGACGCTGATCGGCACTCGGTTCGCCCCGCAGGTGCGGCGCGTCGCCGCCCTCTACCGACAGCACTTCGCCGTCCTCGGCCTGCCCGAGGAGCGGGTCCGGGACATCGCCGGCCGCAGCCACGCCGCGCTCCGGGACTGGGCGCCCGCCCTGGCCGAGGAGTCGGACGCCTGCGCCGACGCGGCCGGCGTCGAGCGCTGGGCGGTGGCCGCCGTCGGCGCCCGCACCGAGATCCTCGCCGCCTGCCCCCAGCCCGGGAGGGGCGAGTGCTCCACCGCCGTCTTCGCCCCCGCGGGCGCCGCGCCGCAGACCCTCCAGACCTGGGACTGGCACGACCTGCTCGTCCCGGACGCGCTGCTGCACGCGCTGACGCCGGCCGAGGGCCGCACGGTGAAGCTCTTCACCGAGTTCGGCGCCCCCGGCAAGATCGGTGTGAACAGCGCCGGGCTCGGCGTGCACTTCAACATCCTCTTCCACGCCTCCGACTCCGCGGACGGGGGCGTGCCCGTGCACGCCGTCGCCCGCCGTCTCCTCGACGAGGTCGACACCCTCGACGAGGCCGTCGCCCTCGCCTCGACGGCACGCGTCGGCGCCTCCACCGCGCTGACCGTCGTCACCGCCGACGGCTCCGCGAGCCTGGAGCTCTCCCCGGCCGGCCTCGCGGTGGTCCCGGCGGGGGAGGACGGCTGGCTGCTGCACACCAACCACTTCCTCGACGCCGGACTCGCGGCGGCGGACACCGGCCCGGCCGACTCGATGACCGCCGAGCGGCTCGCCCACCTGCGCGCGGTCCGCGCCGCCATGCCGGGACTCCCGCCCGCCGGGCGCGCGCGGGCGTTCTGCGGCGACGCCGGGGCCGACGCCGTCGTCTGCATGCGGCCGGACGCGCACAAGGCGCCGCACGAGCAGTGGGGGACCCTGCTCACCCTCGGTCTCGACGTGACCCGTTGCGCGATCGACCACCTGGCCGGCCCTCCGCACGAGGCCCCGGCGACCGGCCTCGCGCGCTTCTGACCCGCCCCCCGATTCCGCTCGCACCCGCCCCACCGAAGGGACACCCATGACGGAGACCGTCCGGCCCGGCCTCAAGGCCCGAGCGGCCGGAGGCACACGCACCTTCCTGATCTCCGGATTCGGAACGGCCCTCGAGTTCTACGACTTCATTATCTACGGCCTCGCCGCCGCCCTCGTCTTCCCGGCGGTCTTCTTCCCCGCCTTCGACCCCGCGGTCGGCACCCTGGTGGCCTTCGCCGCGTTCGGCAGCGGCTTCGTCGCCCGCCCCCTCGGCGGCATCGTCATCGGGCACTTCGGCGACCGCGTGGGCCGCAGGTCCATGCTGATTCTCACGCTGCTCGTCATGGGCGGCAGCACCTTCCTCATCGGCTGTCTGCCCGCGTACGGCACCCTCGGCATCGCCGCACCGGTCCTGCTCGTCGTCCTGCGCCTCGTCCAGGGCTTCGCGGCGGGCGGGGAGTGGGGCGGCGCCTCCCTCTTCGGCATCGAGAACGCCCCCGAGGGCCGGCGCGGTCTGTGGGGCAGCTTCACCAGCGCCGGCATCGGCATCGGAAGCCTCTTCGGCACGGGCGCCTTCACGCTCATCACCCTGCTGCCGGAGCACCAGCTCGAAGCCTGGGCGTGGCGCCTGCCGTTCTGGCTGGGCGGCCTCCTGGTCCTGGTCGGCGTCGTCGCCCGCAGCCGCATGCCCGAGGAGGAGCGCCGCACCGGGAGCGCGCCCCGGGTACCGATCCTGGACGCCGTCAGACGGCACCCGCGCCGGATGCTGCTCGCCATCGGCGTGGCCTTCGGCTACAACACCCTCGCCTACATCGGCACGATCTTCACGGTGACGTACGCCGAGGAGCGCGGCTACGGCTCCACCGAGTCGCTGCTCCTCCAGGTCGCCGGCTCCGTCGCGTTCACGCTCGCCGTTCCGGCGATGGCCGTGCTCTCCGACCGGAAGGGCCGCAAGCCGGTCGTCATCCTGGGCACCCTCGTCTACGCGGCCTTCTTCTTCCTGTACTTCCCGCTGGTGGACGGACACGTCCTCGCCCTGGGCACGCTCGCCACCGTCCTGCTGAACGTGCTCATGGCCGCCCCGCAGGGCTGCATCCCGGCCTTCCTCGGCGAGCAGTTCTCCGCGGCCACCCGCTACTCCTCCCTCTCCGCCACCTACCAGACCGGTGCCGCCCTCGGCGGCGGCACGGCGGCGAGCGCCGCGACCGCCCTGCTCATCGCCTTCGACGGCGACCCGATCGGCGTGGGTCTCTACTCCGGTGCGGCGGCGCTGGTCCTGGCGCTCTGCGCCTGGGGCCTGCGGGAGACCTTCCGGGTGCCGACGCCCCGGCTGGGCACGGACGCCGAGCGGCCCGCCGCCGGGCTGACGGTCTAGGGAGGGAGGGGGCGCGGCCCGCCGCCGGGTCGGCGGTCCGGCACCGGAGTCGGCGGGGCCCGCCGCCCGGGTGACGGTCTAGGACCGGAGGAACGCGCGGACTCCCGCCGAGACCGCGTCGTCGCCGAGGAGCGCGTTGTGGTCCAGGCAGCCGGCGCCGTTGTTGACGGCGCCGGCCAGCGGCACGCTGTCGTCCGGGTTGATGACCTCGTCGCAGTTCGACCACCAGGTCGCGTACCGCACGGCCCCGGGGGTCTCGTCGCCCTCCGCGAGCTTCCTCTGCACGTATGAGTTCGGGGTCATGTCGCGGCAGGCCTGGTCCCACATTGCGCACGCCCATGCGGTGGAGGTGCCGTGGTTGGGTCCGGCCAGGGAGACCCAGTGGGCGACGGACGTCTGACCGGCCGGGTCGAACCTCACGTACCAGCGGGTGACGAGGCTGCCGAAGGAGTGGGCCACCAGGTCGACCCGGCTCGCCCCGGTCTGCCGCTTGACGCCCTCCACGTACGCGGCGAGCTCGCCGGACAGGGACTCGTTGACGGACCGGTGGGTGTCGTATCCGAAGGAGAACAGCTCGGCGTCGGCGTACCCGTCGGCCCTGAGGTCCGCGCGCAGTCCGCCCCAGACGCCGGGGTCGGCGTTGTAGCCGTGCACGAAGACGACGGGGACGCGCGCTGAAGCGGCGCGTGGTGCCTCGGCCCGGACGGGGGCCGCCGACAGGAGCAAGGACGCGACGACGGCGAGCAGCGGAACGGCGGACCGGCCACGAAATCTCAACACGCTCACTCCTGGGCTGAGTTACGCACGAGTAGTCATGAGCATGGTGAGGGTCCGGAGAGTGGATGGCCAGCCCTTCGCACGGCTTCTCCGGCCCCCGGCTCGCTCCGCGGGCGGCGCGGGGTGGCATGAGACGTCGCCCAATTCCCGTTCCTCTGTGGCGGATTGGGGTGCTTCGGGGGAGGGGTGCGGGGGCCCTCGCGGAAGTGAGGGCGCCTCAGGGGTTGTCAGTGCAATTTCACATTACTATGTTACAGCGCACACGGTCTGATGAACGCCCGTCATACGCCGTGCGAACCCGGCCGGTTCACGAACCCATCCCCGTGCCACCCCCCTCATCAGCTGGAGTTCCGTTGTCCCTCCACCGACGTGTGCGCTCGTCCCTCCTCGCCTCCGCCATCGCAGTCACCGTCCTCGCCTCCGCGGGCCAGGCCGGCGCCTTCACGACCGCGACGGACGGCCGGAACGCCGCCCCCGCCGCCCTGCCCGGCGCACCGGCCCCGCAGGCGCGGCCGGGAGCCAACCCCTTCGACGAGGTCGAGCACCTCGCCGCCGCTCCCCGCACCGCCTTCGGACCGGCGCCCGCCCCCGGCGGTCTCGCCACGGGCCGCGTCCCCGGCCGGGCGCCCGCCGCCACCACCGCGCGGTCCCTCGCCGCGGCCGCCCCCGGCACCACCGCCGCCGGCGTCCCCTGCACGCTCGACGGCATCACCGGCCTCACCCCCGAGCGGCTCGCCGACTTCCTCGCCGACCCCGCGGTCACCGCCGACGGATGCCTGCGCACCCTCATCTGGACCTGGGACGCCCGGCTCGCGCCCGTGATGTCCGACGCCCACGTGCAGGCCGTCGCCCGCCGCATATCGAGCCTGTCCGCCGCCCACGACGGACGGAACTCCTCCCACCTGGAGGAGATGTTCACCTACCTGCACGCCGTCGCCTACCACGACTTCTCCCGCGACGAGATCGACACCACCGACGCACCCACCGTCGACGCCGTCCGCCGGGCCGTCGCCGACTTCGGCGCCGCCGCCCACACCTTCGACGTCACGGGCACCAACGCGAACACCCTCCGCGAGGCACTCAACGCGGCGAGCGCGCCCGGCCTGCGCCAGCACCAGCTCGGCCTCATCAAGCGGGTCCTCGCCACCCTGGACCCCTCGCACACCGCCACGAACCTCGACCCGGCCTGGGCCGGTGCCGCGCTCGCCGGCCTCTCCGTGAACTACCTCGGCGTCTACCCGGGCAACCAGGACAGCGCCTTCCACGCGGCCGTCGCCGCCGACCCCGCCTACCGCGCGGCCTTCAAGGCCTTCGCCGGCTACGGCCACCTCAAGGGCACCGTCAACGCCTGGGTCGTCCGCGACGCCCTCGGCGAGTACGGCCGCTTCGGCCAGATCGCCGCCCTCAAGAACGGCATCGTCGCCGACCTCGGCCCGCTGCTCACCCCCGTCGTCGACACCTTCGGCCGGGGCAGCCAGCCGTGGGCGAAGATCGTCTCGTGGCTCAACTTCTACGAGGCCTGCAAGCCCTACGGCGTGTGCAAGGAGGACATCGAGAAGCAGCTCTTCCCGTACACGTACACCTACGACAACGGGGGCATCAAGGTCCGCACCGCCCTCGACCGGGCCACCGTCGACCAGCTCTACTACGCGAGCAAGCAGGTCAAGTCCCAGTTCCACCGGGTCGTCGGCACCGAGCAGCCGCTCGCGGGCGACACCAACGCCACCCTGAACATCGTCCTGTACGCCTCGCGCGCGGACTACGAGAACTACCACCCGATCCTCACCGGGATGGACACCAACAACGGCGGCATCTACATCGAGCGCGGCGCCACCTTCTACACGTACCAGCGGCGCGTCCCGCAGGACTCCTCCCTCACCCTCGAAGAGCTGTTCCGCCACGAGTACACCCACTACCTGAACGGCCGCTGGGCCGTCCCCGGCTCCTTCGGCGAGGGCCCCTGGTACCAGGGCGACCGCACCACCGCCATGGACGAGGGCACCGCCGAGTTCTTCGACGGAGCCACCCGTGACAACGGCATCGCCGTCCGCAAGTCCCTCGTCCGGGGCGTCATCGCCGACACCGCCGGCGGCGGCCCCCGGATGAACGTCCGGCAGATCCTCAACGCCACCTACGACGGCGACGGCTTCCGCTTCTACAACTACGCCGGCACCTTCTTCGAGTACCTCTGGACCGAGCGCCCCTCGCTGCTCCGCGAGATGTACACGCACCTGCGGGCGAACGACGTGGCCGCGTACGACGCCTGGCGGAGCCGGCTGGGCTCCGACGCCGCCCTCCAGCGCGACTACGACCGCTTCCTCGACACGCAGATCGCCAAGGTCGACCAGCTCTACGTCCCGAACACCACGTTCACGCCCAACGACCGGCTGCGCGACTCGGCGCTCGCCTCCGTGAAGTCCGCCTTCGCCACCGCCACCTACAACACCCCCGACTGCGTGGAGAACGGCGACCCCGGCAAGCGCCGCTTCGTCTGCACCGGGCGGATCACCGCCAACCTGTCCGACGCCGCCAACCCCGACAAGAACTTCAAGGACATGTCCGAGACCGTCGACTACTTCCTCCTCGACCGGGCCGGCGCCGCGTCGAACAACCTGGCTGACATGAACTGCTCCTTCGGACCGGTCGACATCTGGTCCAACCGGGTCGCGGGCACGTCGAGCTACACCTGCGAGGGCCCCCTCCGCAGCTGACCCGCCCGCACCGTCCGGGCCGGTCCCTCCCTGTGGGGAGGGACCGGCCCGGCACCCTTCACCGGCCCGGCACACCACCTTCACGACGGTGGTCCCCGAGCCCCGCCCCTCCGGAGGACGCACCACGTGAGCACCACCCCGCAGTCGGTCCGCACCACCGACTACCACACCGCGGGCGAGCCGTTCAGGATCGTCGCCCAGGACCTGCCGCCCGTCCCCGGCGACACGGTCGCCGAGCGCCGCGCCCTCGCCCTCCGGCTCGGCCCGCTCGACGCCCTGCGCCGCCTCCTGGTCCGCGAACCGCGCGGTCACTCCGGCATGTACGGAGGGTTCGTCGTGCCGCCCGACGACGACGGCGCCCACTTCGGCGTGCTGTTCTGGCACAAGGACGGCTACTCCACCGCCTGCGGGCACGGCACCATGGCGCTCGGCGCCTGGGCCGTCGACACCGGACGGGTCCCGGCATCCGAGGACGGCGACGTCCCCGTCCGCGTCGACGTGCCCTCCGGGCGCGTCACCGCCACCGTGCACCGCGCGGGCGGCCGCACCACCGGCGTCACCTTCCGCAACGTCCCGACGCGCGTCCTCGCCCGCGAGGTCCCGCTCGCCCTCTCCGGCGGCACGGTCCGGGTGGATCTCGCCGACTCCGGCGCCGTCTACGCCTCGGTCCCCGCGCGCGCCCTCGGGCTCGACACCACCCGGGCCTCGCTGCCCGGGCTCGTCCGGGCCGGGCGGGAGATCCGCGCCGCGCTCCCCGCACACGAGGTGTACGGCGTCATCCTGCACGAGGACCTGCCCGACACGGCCACCGGACCGCACCAGCGCAACGTCACCGTCTTCGCCGACGGGCAGATCGACCGCTCGCCCTGCGGCTCAGGCACGTCCGCCCGGCTCGTCCTGCTCGGCGACGAAGGGCGCCTCGCTCCCGGGGACGTCCTCACGCACACGTCCGTGGCCGACACGGTGTTCACCGGCCGCCTGCTGCCCGACGGCATCACGGAGGTGACCGGCGCCAGCCATCGCACCGGCACCCACACCTTCGTCCTCGATCCGCACGACGAGCTGGGGACGGGATTCCTGCTGTGACCGCCCCGAACGGCCCGGTCCGCGTCGACGCCCCGGCCTTGAACGGCCTGCTGACGCCCTCGGCGGCGGCCGACGTCCTCGCCGAGGTCCTGCGCGCCGGACTCGACCCCGAGTCCGCACCGCCCCGCACCGCCGTCCCCGTCCCGGCCGGTGAACTGCTGCTCATGCCCGCCGCCGACCACGCCTACGCCGGGGTGAAGATCGCGGGCGTGGCCCCCGGCAACCCGGCCCTCGGTCTGCCCCGCGTCACCGGCTCCTACCTGCTCCTCGACGGCACGGACCTCCGGCCCCTCGCCCTCCTCGACGGCGCGGCCCTCACCGAGCTGCGCACCCCGGCCGTCTCCGCCCTCGCCGTACGCCATCTGACCCCGGACGACCGGCCGCTGCGCCTGGTGCTCTTCGGCACCGGCCCCCAGGCGTACGGCCACCTCGAGGCCGTACACGCCGAACGAGCTCTCGCGGAGGCCGTCGTCGTCGGCCGCAACCCCGTCGCCGCGCGGGCCCTCGCCGGATACGCGCGGACGCTCGACGTGCCCGCACGGGCCGGCACACCGGGAGACGTGGCCGGGGCCGACCTCGTCGTCTGCTGCACCACCGCCCGCGAACCCCTCTTCGACGGCACCCTGGTCGCCCCCGGGGCCACCGTCGTCGCCGTCGGCTCGCACGAGCCGACGGCCCGGGAGACCGACACCGCGCTCGTGGCCCGCGCGGAGGTCTACGTCGAGGCGCGCTCCGCCGCCCTGCGCGAGGCGGGGGACCTGCTCGTCCCCCTGGCCGAGGGGGCGATCGGCGCGGACCACATCGCGGGCACGCTCGCCGAACTGGTGCGCGGCCGAACCCCCTCGGAGCGCCCGCGCCTCTTCAAGAGCGTGGGCATGGCCTGGGAGGACCTCGCCGTGGCCGGGGCCCTGTACCGCGCTCTCGGCGCGGCCCGAGCCTTCGAGCGGAACGGGTCCCAGGGTCTTGGCAACCTCAGTGCCATGTGAAATATTACTGCCGTGCCCACGAGAAACACCTCGGATGTCATCGTCGTCGGCGCCGGCGTCGTCGGCGCGGCCTGCGCCCACTACGCCGCCCGCACCGGCCTCTCCGTCACCGTCGTCGACCGCGGTCCCGTCGCCGGCGGAACCACGGGAGCCGGCGAGGGGAACCTCCTGGTCTCCGACAAGGAACCGGGACCCGAGCTCGAACTCGCCCTCATCTCGACCGCGTTGTGGCGGGAGCTGACCGAACTGCTGCCGCCGCAGGTCGAGTACGAGGCCAAGGGTGGTCTCGTCGTCGCCTCGGACGAGCCGGGGATGCGCGCCCTGCGCGCGTTCGCGGCCCGCCAGGAAAAGGCGGGCGTCACCGGCCGGGAGGTCTCCGCGGACCGGCTCCACGACCTGGAGCCCCACCTCGCGCCCACCCTGGCGGGCGGCTTCCACTACCCACAGGACGCCCAGGTGATGCCCGCCCACGCCGCCGCCCAGCTGCTGCGCACGGGCGGCGGACGGATCCGGCTCCGGCTGGGCGAGGAGGTCACCGGCCTCCTCACCGGCTCCGCCGGGGAGATCCGCGGCGTACGGACCGCGGCGGGCGAGATCCACGCCCCGCACGTCGTCAACGCCGCCGGGACCTGGGGCGGCGCACTCGCCGCACTCGCCCGAGTGCACCTGCCCGTACGGCCCCGCCGGGGCTTCGTCCTCGTCACCGAACCGCTGCCGCGCCTGGTGCGCCACAAGGTGTACGCCGCGGACTACGTCGCCGACGTCGCCAGCGGCTCCGCCGCCCTCCAGACCTCGGCGGTCGTCGAGGGCACCCCCGCCGGGCCCGTCCTGATCGGCGCCAGCCGCGAACGGGTCGGCTTCGACCGGACCCTCTCCGCCGAGGCCCTGAGCCGGCTCGCCGCCGGAGCCACCGCGCTCTTCCCGGTCCTCGGCACCGTCCGCGCCCTCCGCACCTACCTCGGCTTCCGCCCCTACCTGCCCGACCACCTGCCCGCGATCGGCCCCGACCCCCGCGTCCCCGGCCTGCTTCACGCCTGCGGCCACGAAGGCGCGGGCATCGGCCTCGCACCCGTGACCGGACAGATCGTCACCGCCTGCCTGACGGGCGCCCGGCAGCCCCTGGACATCACCCCGTTCCGCCCGGAGCGGTTCGCCGACGACCCGGCCTGACGCACCTGTCACCGTCACGAGAGGAGGGCCCGTGGCCCGCACCCCCGCCGACCTCGTCGGCGCGCAGCCCGATCCGCCGTTCGAGATCACCTTCGACGGCCGTCGCGTCACCGCCCTGCCGGGCCAGACCGTCGCCGCCGCCCTCTGGGGCGCCGGGATCCTGGCCTGGCGCACCACCCGGGACGGCGGCCGGCCGCGCGGCGCCTTCTGCGGCATCGGGCAGTGCTACGACTGCCTCGCCACCGTCAACGGCGTGCCCAACCGCCGTGCCTGCCTCGTCCCGGCCCGCCCCGGGGACGCGATCACCACCCAGGAGGGCCACGGCCATGACCGCCTCACCGTCTGAGCCCGAGGCCCGGCGCGCACCGTACGACCTCGCCGTCGTCGGCGCGGGTCCCGCCGGACTCGGCGGAGCCGTCACGGCCGCGGAGCTCGGCCTCTCCGTCGCGCTCCTCGACACCTCCGCCCGGACCGGCGGACAGTTCTACCGGCACCCGGCGCCCGCCCTCGGCGCCGTACGGCCCGAAGCCCTGCACCACGACTGGTCCGCCTACTCCGACCTGCGGCGGCGCCTCACCGAGAGCACCGTCGCCCACCTTCCGGGACACCACGTGTGGTCCACGCTCCGGGAGGACGACGGGACCTGGGCCGTCCACGCGGTCACCGGGGCCGACGGCGACGGGGAGCGGCCCGTACGCATCCGGGCGCGGGCCCTGCTCCTCGCCACCGGCGCGTACGAACGCCAGCTGCCCTTCCCTGGCTGGACGCTGCCCGGCGTCGTGGGCGCCGGAGGGGCCCAGGCCATGCTCAAGTCCGGGCTCGTCCTGCCCGGTCGCCGCGTCGTCGTCGCGGGCAGCGGCCCCCTCCTGCTCGCCGTCGCCTCCTCCCTCGCCGCCGCCGGTGCGCGGGTCCCCGCCGTGGTCGAGGCCGCCGGTTATCTGCGGTACGCCCGCGGCCCCCGCGCGCTCGCCGCCAACCCCGGGAAGGCGGCCGAGGCGCTGCTGCACGGCGCCGGACTGCTCCGGCACCGGGTGCCCGTCCGGCTCAGGAGCGCGGTCACCGAGGCGCACGGCACCGACCGGGTGGAGGCCGTGACCGTCAGCCGCCTGGACGCCGACTGGCGCCCCGTCCCGGGGACGGAACGGCGGATCGCCTGCGACGCCCTGGCCGTCGGCCACGGACTCGTCCCCCAGATCGAACTGGCCACCACGGCGGGCTGCGCCACCCGGCCGTCGCCCGACGGGACCCTGGGCCTCGCCCTCGACGAGCTCCAGGAGACCTCGGAGCCCGGCCTCTGGGCGGCGGGCGAGACCGGAGGCGTCGGCGGCGCCGCACTCGCCCGCACGGAAGGGGAACTCGCGGCCCACGCCGTCGCCGCGCGACTCCTCGGCCGGCGCACCGGCGGGGGCCGGATCGACGGGCTCCGGCGCCGCCGCGACCGGATGCGTGCCTTCGCCGACGTGATGGCCGCGGCGCACGCCCCCGGCCCCGGCTGGCAGGACTGGCTCACGGACGCCACGGACGTGTGCCGCTGCGAGGAGGTCTCCGCCGGCCGCGTCCGCGAGGCCGTCGCCGACCTCGGGGCACGGGACGCGCGCACCGTCAAGCTCCTCACCCGGGCCGGCATGGGCTGGTGCCAGGGACGGATATGCGGCACGGCCGTCGCCTGTCTCGCCGCGGGCGGGGGCACCCCCGAACCACCGGCGGAGCGGCGCCCGTTCGCCGTACCCGTACGGCTCTCGACGCTCGCCGCGCTCGACGGTGATCCGGCCGATCAGGCCGGGCCGCCCCTCGAAGCCCCTTAGGGCTTGTGGGGGAGTCCTTTGCCGGGCCTCCCTTTTCCCCATTAGTAAAATGTCACACACTACTGAAAGGTGATCGGCATGACCACCACCTGGACCACCGACCGCCCCTGGCGCGGCATCATGGTCGCCACCACTCTCCCCTTCCGCGACGACCTCTCCGTCGACCACGACGCCTACGCCGAACACGTCGCCTGGCTGATCGCCAACGGCTGCGACGGCGTCGTCCCGAACGGCTCCCTCGGCGAGTACCAGACCCTCACCGACGAGGAGCGCGCCCAGGTCGTCCGCACCGCCGTCGACGCGGCCGGCGACGGGGCCAGGGTCATGCCCGGCGTCGCCGCCTACGGCAGCGCCGCGTCGCGCCGCTGGGCCGAACAGGCCGCCGAGGCCGGGGCCGGCTCGGTCCTCCTCCTGCCGCCCAACACCTACCGCGCCGACCCCGCGTCCGTACGCGCCCACTACACCGACGTCGCCCGGGTCGGAATCCCCGTCGTCGCGTACAACAACCCCTTCGACACCAAGGTCGACCTCACCCCCGACCTGCTGGCCCGGCTGCACGGCGACGGCAGCATCGTCGCCGTGAAGGAGTTCAGCGGCGATGTCCGGCGCGCCTACGAGATCGCCGAACTCGCCCCCGACCTCGACCTCCTGATCGGCGCGGACGACGTCCTCCTGGAGCTGGCCGTCGCGGGCGCCGTCGGATGGGTCGCCGGATACCCGAACGCCTTCCCGGCGAGCTGCGCCGAGCTGTACCACGCGGCCGTGGCGGGGGATCTGACGACGGCGCTGCCGCTGTACAAGTCGCTGCACTCGCTGCTCCGATGGGACTCGAAGACGGAGTTCGTCCAGTCCATCAAGCTCTCCATGGACATCGCGGGCCGCCCCGGTGGCCCCACCCGGCCGCCGCGCCACCCGCTCACCGGCCCGATCGAGGCCGCGGTGCGCACGGCCACGGAGAAGGCCGTCGCGAACGGCCACCACTGACGCGCCGACGGGGGGACGCGGCACGCGGCGCGGCGGCGTCGGGGCGGGGGTGATGGTCTGCCGCTTGCCGTCCGCCGCCTGCCCCGTCACAGCCGCCGGCCTCGGGTCGCGGGTGGCACTCCTGAGCCACGGCGGGCGCCGCCGCCCGCCGTCGGCTTCGCACCGCCCCCGCCGTCGGCTTCGCCCCCCACCCGCCCGCAACCTCCCGACCCCGTACGCCCCTTCTCCGGAGGCCTCCTCCCGTGACCGACGTCCTTCCTTCCCTCACCTCAAGCAACCCGGCCGACCCCGCCGACGTGCTCCTCCACATCCCCGCGCCCGGGGCCTTCGCGGTCGTCGACGCCGTCGAACGGGCCCGCGCCGCCCAGCCCGGCTGGCTGCGGGCCGGAGCCGGCGCCCGCTCGGCCGCCCTCGGCGCGGTCGCCGACGGCGTGGAGGCCGCGACCGATGAACTGGCCGCGCTCGCCGTACGCGAGGTGGGCAAGCCCCTCTCCGAGGCCAGGGCCGAGGTGGCCCGTACCGTCGCCATCTGGCGTTACTACGCCCAGGCCCCGTACGAGCCCACCGGCGCCGTCCACGAGACCGCCGCGGGCGCCGGACTGCTCCTGACCCGGCGCCGCCCGCACGGCGTCGCCGGACTCGTCACACCCTGGAACTTCCCCTTCGCCATCCCGACCTGGAAGGCGGCTCCCGCGCTCGCCGCCGGGAACACGGTCGTCCTCAAGCCCGCCCCCGAGGCCACCGCGTGCGCCCGGCGCCTGGGAGAGATCGTGCGACGGGCCGTGCCGGAGGCCGTGTTCACCGTCCTGCCCGGAGGAGCGACCGAGGGCAACGCGCTGGTCTCGGCCGCCGACGTCGTCTCCTTCACCGGCTCCACCCCGGTCGGGCGGGCCGTGGCCCGGGCCGCGACCGCCCGGGGCATCCCGACGCAGGCCGAGATGGGCGGCCTCAACGCCGCGATCGTCCTGCCCGACGCGGACATCGAGCAGGCGGCCGGACACATCGCCGCCTCCATCGCCGGATTCGCGGGCCAGAAGTGCACCGCCACGAGCCGCGTGGTCGCGGTCGGTGCCGCCCTCGAACCGCTGCGCGAGGCGCTGTCGGAGGCGCTGCGGGCCCTCGCGGTCGGCGACCCGGCCGACCCGGCCACCGTGTGCGGGCCGCTCATCCACGAGGGCGCCCGCGACCGCATGGCCGAGGTCTGCCGTGGCCTGGCCACGCTCGCCGGCGGCACCCCCCTCGACAGGCCCGGCTGGTACGCGGCCCCGACCCTGGTGGAGAAGGTGCCCCCGGGGCACCGGCTCCTGCGCGAGGAGGTCTTCGGCCCGGTCGCCGCCCTGCTCCCCGCCGACGACGTCGCCCAGGCCGTACGGATCACCAACTCCGTCCCGTACGGCCTGGTGACCTCGGTCCACACGGCCGACCTGAACACGGCCCTGCACGGCCTCGACCTGCTCGACACCGGCATGATCCGGATCAACGCCCCGTCCACGGGCGTCGACTTCCACCTGCCGTTCGGAGGAACCAAGTCCTCCAGCCACGGGCCCCGCGAGCAGGGCAGGGCGGGCCTGGAGTTCTACACGTCGGGCCGTACGTACACCCTGGCGCCCGCTGGACCGGCGGCGTGATCCCGTGCGGTGGCGGGCCCGGCCGCACCGGCCCGCCGGCGCACGCATACGGCATGGGCGGGAGCAAGTGATCCCGCTCAGCGCGCGGGTCCGGCGGCGGACGCCGGTGCGCCCGTCGCCGTCGCGTACAGCGCCTTCAGCGCGCCGTCGACGGGGTGGGGCCGCGGCCGCCCCGAGGCGTCCGGCCTGTTCCACCGGGCGAGGTTGACCGCCACGGACATCTGCCGCCCGCCGTCGGCGCGGGTCAGGGACAGGGTCCCGGCTCCCCAGACGGTGCCGTCATGGCCCCAGAAGGTCCCGTGATCGGTGTCGACCCGGTGCAGCCCGAGGCCGTAGCGGATCATCGATCCGTCCAGGGCGCGGACCGGAACCGTCCGCCGCATCTCCACGAGCGACGAGGGGCCGACGATCCCGCCGCCGAGCAGGAGCGCGTAGAAGCGGTTGAGGTCCGCCATCGTCGACACCAGGGCGGCGCCCGTCCCGACCCAGGACATGTCGTAGACGCTGTAGTCGCGCGGCGGTTCGATCAGGCCGTAGAACGACTCGTACAGGAGCGAGTGCGGTCCCTCGACGTGCGGTCCGGCCGGGAAACCGGTGTGCCGGAGTCCGGCCCGCTCGATGACGTTCCGGGTGACGCACTCCTCGGCGGGCATGCCGGTGACCTCCGCCAGGAGTTCGCCCAGGAGCAGCCAGTTGGTGTTCGAGTAGACCCCCGTGGAGCCGCCGGGCTCACCCGTGGGCGGCGCCGCGAGCCCCATCGCGATCAGCTCCGCCGGACGGAACGACCGGAACCGGTTGTCGTCCAGGCTCTCCGTCGACACGTCCGGCAGCGAGGGGAAGCCGTGGAGGGACGGGAAGGCGTACGGGAGGTAGTCGGGGATGCCGCTCGTGTTGTTGAGCAGCATCCGTACGGTGATCCTCCTGCCGCGCTCTCCGGGCACGAGTCCCGGGAGGTGGTCCCCGATCGGCGCGTCGAGCCCGACGCGCCCCCGCTCCACCTGCTGGAGCACGGCGGCGGCGGTGAACGACTTGGTGACGCTGCCGACGCGGTGCCGCATCTCGGCCCGGACGGGACGGCCGGTCGTGACGTCGGCGACCCCGGAGGCGCCGTGCCACGTCCGTTCCCCCTCCCTTACTTCGGCGAACACCCCGGGTACACCGGCGTGGTGGATGTCGTCCAGGGCGGACTGGAGCTCCGCGGGGTCGAGCCCGGCGGACGGGGCTGCCTGTCGCGTCTTCACGCATCATTCCTTTCACGAGGTCGAGGTACTGGCTGCCGGGCGTCGGGCCCTGGACCGCCGGGCCCTGAGCGTCGTCAGTCGGCGAGGGCGCGTCGCAGGACGGCGCCGAGTTCGGCGTTCTGGCGTTGCGACACCTCGGCGGAGAGGATCGCCTGCGAGCCGTGGAAGGTGCCGGGCCACTGGTGGAGTTCGACGGACACGCCCGCCCGGAGCAGCCGAACGGCGTAGTCGATGTCCTCGTCGCGGTTCGGGCAGAACTCGGCGGAGGCGACGTAGGCCGGCGGGAGGCCCGAGAGGTCGGTGGCCCGCGAGGGAGCCGCGTACGGAGTGGCGGGCCGTGCGCCCAGGTAGTGCTGCCACGAGGCGACCGCCTTCCCCCGGTGGAACCAGGGCGTGTCGGTGAAGTTCCGCGCCGACCAGGTCTCCAGACGGTCGTCGAGACCCGCCTGGTTGAGCAGCTGGAAGCGGATCGGCGGGCCCTGCTCGTCGCGTGCCCGCAGCGCCACGCCGGCGGCGAGCCCACCTCCGGCGCTGTGGCCGCCGACCGCGATCCGCGCGGGGTCGACACCGAGCGCGTCGGCGTGCTCGGCCGTCCACTCCAGCACGGCGTAGGCGTCGTCCAGCGCGGCCGGGAAGGGATGCTCCGGGGCCAGCCGGTAGCCGACGGAGATGACCACCGCGCCGGAGCTCTCCGCGATGCGGGTGGCCCACGGGTGTTCGGTGTCCACGTCGCCCATCACGAATCCGCCGCCGTGCATCCAGATCACGGCGGCCCGGGCCCCGCGCGGCCGGTAGATCCGTACCGTCACGGGCGGGTCGGCGGGCACGACGCGGTCCTCGATCTCCATGTCCGGGGTGTCCGGCGCCGGTACCGAGGTCGCGAGACCGGCGAAGTGGGCGCGGGCGGCCACCGGGTCGGAGAGGTCGGTGCGCGGGAAGAACGGTATGAACGCTTCGAGTTCGGGATCCATGACGACCATCCTCACGGCCGTCCGCAGACGGCCGCATCCGACATCCGTCGCGCGTCCCGTGCCGATCGCGCGCCGAACGGCGCACCCCGTCACGGCACTTCGTCTGGGATCCTTCTGCCATGGAGGCACTGGCCGTACGGCTGTCGGGACTCGATCCGTACGTCGACGGGGCGATGCGCATCGTCGCGTTCTACGACACCCTGATGCGCCGGCGCGTCGACCTCCCGGCACTCGCGCGCGCGTCCGCGGGCCTCGCCGAGTGCGTCGCCGGGATACGGCTGCACGGCTCCGGCCGTTCGACCCGCGTCTCCCCGCACGGAACGACGGCGGTCACCCCTCCGGTGCCCGCGTCGACGGAGGTGGCGGTCACCCTCGACGAGGAGGAGATCGGCACGGTCTGGCTGGAGCGCCCGGGTCCGCCGCACCCGCTCGACGAGGTCCTTCTCGACCGGTTCGCGCTGGCCGCGGCGGGCGCCGCCGAGCGCTACGGCCCCGCGCGCACCACCATGGCCGACCCCGCCCTCGTCGAACTGGTCATCAGCCGTGGCACCGACGACGCGGCCCGGGCGCGGGCCCTGCGCCTCCTGGGGTTCGCCCCCGGACTTCCCGTCCACGTCGTCGCTGTCCGCACCCGCCTCCCGCTCGACCGCGTCGGAGCGCTGGTCTGCCCGTCCCGCCCGGTGAAGGCCGCCCCGCTCGCCGACGTGGGCGTCCTCCTGGCCGCCGCCGTGGACCGTACGGGCTTCCCCGAGGGGGTACGGGCGGGGATCGGCGCCGCCGAGGGCCCCGACCGCTCGTGGCGCCGGGCCCGCACGGCCCTCCGCTTCACCAGCCCGCGCGAACCCGTCGTCCACCACGCCGATCTCGGCGCGCTGGCCCTCCTGGCGGACATCCCCGAGGAAGCCGTACGGGACAACCCCGACGTCACCGCCCTCGGCCATCTCTCACCGGAGGACCTGGAGACGCTGGACACCTACTGCGCGACCGACTCCGTCCGCCGGGCGGCCGAGCTCCTCCACCTCCACCACAGCAGCATCGCCCGCCGCCTCGACCACATCGGCCGGGCGCTGGCCCTGGACCTCAGCACCCCCACGGGCCGGACCCGTGCGCGGCTCGCCCTCCTCACGGGGCGTCTGCTCGACGAGGAGGCGGGCGGCGGCGCCCAGGGGTGACGAGCCGTTTTCGGGGGTGATCCTCGGGGATCCGGTCCGGGGGATTCGGGGTCGGTTCGGGGCGATCACCGATGGCCGGCGCGTCGTGGGGAAAGCAGAGTTGAGGGTGTCAGGGGGCGCTCGGAAGGCCCCGCGGCGCCACCAGAGCGGAGCATCCCGTTGCCTGTCCGTCCGACCACCCTTCGCCGTCTCTCCACGGCGGGACTCGCCGTCGCCCTCCTCGTGATCGGGGCCGCCGCCCCGCCGTCACGGCGCTCGCCCCGGCGCGGCCGCACCCGGCGCGTACGCTTCCCTCCTTCGACCCCGAGCCCCTGTGGAGACTGGTCACGCCGAGGAGGACCAGTCGGCCGGGGTGGTGAGTTCGGTGACCGGGCGGCGGCCGGCGCGGGGGATGCCCAGCCGCTCGCGGGCCCGGTGGACCGCGGCGAGCTGCGCCTCGGCCGCCGGCCCCCAGTCGAAGAGCTCCACGGCCTGCTCCGGCGTGACCAGCACCCGGATGGGGACGCCGCCGGTGGCCGACCCGAGGTCCGCCCGGCCGACGCCCGCCTGTCCGAGGTCCGCCCGGTCGAGGCTCGGTGGTCTGACATCCGTCCGGTCGACCCCCGTCTGCCCGACGCCCGCCGGTCGGACGTCCGCCGGTCCGACGCCGGTGAGGGCGGCGGCGTACCGGACACGGGTGCGCGGTTCGTCCGGGTCGGGGAGATGGCCCAGGAGCACCGGCTCGCCGAAGCTGGAAGCGGCCTCCTCACGTGCCTCGCGGCGCAGTGTGGCCACAGGGTCCCCGCCGTCCCGGGGTTCGGGGGCGCCCCCCGGGAGGCGGGCCGTGCCCGTGTCGGGGTCCAGGAGGAGGAGCACCCGTCCGTCGGGTGCGAGGAGCCAGCCCCAGGCCTGGCACACGCGCAGGCCCGCCGGGGCCGGACCGGCGTGGAAGGGGAAGTGGTGCCGAGGCCGGGCGGTGTGCAGGACGGCGGCCCGGTCGAGGGGGGTGGGGGAGAGGGGGAGGCCGTTCTCCAGGAACACGGGGCCGGCGCCGTCGATCCTGGCGCGGAGTGCGGACAGGGCGCGCCGGGCGTCGCGGGCGGACATCAGGTCGGGCAGCCGCGAGGGCTCGGCGAACTCGACCGACTCGATCTCGTGCTCGGGCAGGCGGATCGTGGAGATCCGCTCCGCGTCCCAGGTGCCGCCGTCGTAGACGTGCAGGATCTCGCCGTTGAACCGCATGACGGGCGGCGCGTCGAAGCTGTCGGCCGAGACCCAGTCGACGGCGAGCCCGCGCTCGACGGCCAGGGAGACCCCGAGCTCCTCGCTCATCTCCCGGGTGGCGGCGTGGGAGGGCGATTCCCCCTTGTCGACGGCACCGCCCGGCAGGAGACAGGTGTCGCGGTAGTCGACGTGCTGGACCAGGACCCGGCCCCGCTCGTCGGTGATCAGCACGGAGGCCCCGATCCACAGGGCGGCCCCGGCGCGCAGGGCTCCGTACTCCTCGTCGCTCATCGAGGAGCCGGGTACGTCTTCGGAGGAGGGAAGTGTGGCCATGTGTCTCCGATCGCGAGCTGCCCCGAAGGGGCGACGAGGGACCGACCCGGGGTCGGTCCGGCCTCCGCGCCGTGTGGTGGGGGTAAGGAATGATTTCCAGCGGACCGGTTGGTTATGCCATCTTTTCTTCCGTCTTGCTCCGCGAGGTCGCCGGTGCGGTCTGGCCGGGGACGGTCGGCGCCAGGAACTGGCGGGCCTGGAGGCCGTACGCCTCCCGGAACGCCCCGGTGCCACGGGACGGGTCCATGAGCTCGTCGAACGTGCCGTGCTCCACGACCCTGCCCCGTTCCAGCACGTAGATGAGGTCGGCATGGCGGACGCTGTGCAGCCGATGGGTGATCAGGACCGTGGTCTGGCCCGTCCCGGAGAGCCGGTGGATCTGGTCGAAGACGCGCTGCTCCGCCACCGGGTCCAGCGCGCTGGTCGGCTCGTCGACGACCAGGACCCGTCCGTTCCGGTAGCGGGCCCGTGCCAGTCCGATCTTCTGCCACTGCCCGCCGGAGATCTCCTGGCCGCCCTGGTAGCCGCGGGCCAGCAGCGTGTCCAGGCCGCGCGGCAGCTTGGCCACGACGTCGTCGGCTCCCGCGTACGCGGCCGCGGCGTCGACGTCCCGGTCGTCGATCGCACCGCCGGGCCGCCCGATCCCGATGTTCACCCGGGCGGTGAACGGCCACCGCTGGAAGTTCTGGGCGACCATGGCCACCCGGGAGAACAGCCGGGCCCTGGAGGCCTCCGCCGCGTCGACGTCGCCCCACATCACCCGGCCGGCCGCGGGCAGGTGCAGACCGCAGAGCAGCTTGGACACCGTGGTCTTTCCCGAACCGTTCGCCCCCACCAGGGCCACCGTGGAGCCGCGCGGGATGACCAGGTCCACCTCCCGCAGCGACGGCTCCTCGGCGCCCTGGTAGGAGAAGGTGACCTTCTCGAACCGGATCGCGTCGAAGTCCTCCGGCACGTCCACGCCCGTCTCCGGGATCGCCCGCCGCTCCGCCTCGGTGCACAGCCGCTCCAGGTCGGCGACGAAGAGGGACTCCTCCTGGATGTCCGTCACCCGCAGCACCAGGTCCGTGATGCTCGCCGATCCGGCGCGGATCGCGAGCACGGCGGTCCCGCCGACCGCGAGCGCCATCTGCCCGTGCCACAGGAGGAGTCCCAGCACGCCGTACGCGGCGACCGTGGCCACACCCCGGGCGCCGTCCGCGAGCAGCCCCGTGCGCGCACCGACCCACGCGAGCCGGGTCTGCTCGCGTTCGCTGGTCTCCGCCATGCCCCGGAAGTGCTCCAGCAGGAACGGTCCCACGTCGTGGGCCCGCACCTCGCTCGCGGCCTGCTGGTCGATCAGCAGCCGGCCGAGGAGCTGTGCGGCGCGCGCGTGCTGGACGAACCGGTGCCAGCTCTCGTACCGCGCGCGGGCCATGGTCAGGGATCCCCACGCGCTCGGCAGCGCCATCGCGCACAGGAGCGGCAGCAGCGCGGGGTGCAGGACCGTCAGGACGCTCGCGGCCGCGACCAGGGAGATCGCCGAGGCGACCGCAGCCGTGCAGTAGCCGACCATCCGCCGGGCCGCGTCGGCGCCGTACTGCGCCGAGTCCATCAGCTTGTGGAACGCGTCGTCCTCGATCGCGTCCATCTCGACCCGGGCGACGAGCCCCAGGTACCGCTCGGTGGCGACGCGCTGGACCTTCGGCTCCAGGATGCCCGTCGAGGCGGTGGACGCCGACCTCAGCAGCGAGGAGAGGATCGCCGTCACCGACACCAGCACGAGCGACGGGAGGGCCGCCCGCAGCCGTTCGACCAGGATCCCCGGCGCCAGCAGTTCGGTGAGCAGCGCGTTCACCGCCACCAGGGAGAAGGCCTGCGCCACACCGCGGCCGACCTCGCCGACGGCCACCGTGTACAGCGCGCGAGGGTCGGCCCGCCGGGCCAGCCGCACGGCGATCCCGACCTGACGCGGGAAGCGCACGGCCATGCTCCACATGCCCAGCCGTACCCAGGTCCCGGAGTGCTGGCTCCAGCCCTCGTCGTAGGCGAGTTCACCGCCGAACAGCAGCCGTTCGGAGGCCGAGACGGTCTCGGCGGGCGGGGTGTCGTCGGTCGGAGCGGTGGACGCCGTGGCGTCCGTGGTCGCGGGGTCCATGGAGTCCTCCGGGAGCCGGTTGGTGGCTGTCGGAGAACTCAACGACGGGGGAGGGCCGGTCGAACACGTGTGTTTCGGACGGTGGCCGATCCCGTCGCGGACCGAGGGCGCGTTCGTGCCGGGTGCATCGACCCCTGCGCGGGGTGGACCGTGGCCGCGTACGCGTGTGGCCGAAACGCGGACCCGGAGCGAAGGCGGGTGGGTCCGGCGGGAACGATCGCCCTGAACTCAGGCCCTGGCGAGTTCGGCGTTGGCGCGCTCGGTGAGGAGGGTGAGGACGCGGCCCGTGACCGCGAGGTCCTCGGCCGGGATGCCGGCGTACAGCCGGGAGGAGATCTCGGCGGTCTCGGCGGTGGTGGTGTCGTACAGGTCCCGGCCGGTCTCCGTCACCCGCAGACGGGAGCCGTCCGCCGGAAGCCGCTCCAGCAGCCCCGTGGCCGTGAGTCCGTCGATCACGCCGCGCACGGCGGACTCGTCCGCCTTCAGCGAGCCGATGACGTCGGAGACGAGCGCGTCCAGGCCGACGGAGTCGCCCGCGGTCACGGCGGCCCGGAGGACCACGCTCTGCTCGAACGTCGCCCCGTGACGGGTGAGCACGCCCTCCAGGAGGGCGCGGGCGGAGTAGTGCGCCAGGGCGATGACGCGACCGTTGGCCGTGGGTGCGGTGGTGGTGGTCATGACGGCTCCTCGGAGTTCTCGGTGTGCGGATCAAGAGGTGCGTCGAGCAGGGTCGCGAGGTCGTGGGTGAACCGCCGCGCGCGCGGGTCGTGCTGTCCGCCGAGCGGCTCCAGCAGCTGGTCCAGGAGGCCCTGGACCACCTCGATCGCACGACGGGTGACGTCGTGCCCCTCGTCGGTGAGCGCCAGCCGCATGGCGCGCGGGTCGGCGGGGTCCCGGGTGCGGGCGACGAGGCCGGACGCCTCCAGCGCGCGGGCGAGCTTGGAGACGTACAGCGGTTCGAGACCGGTGTGGTCGGCCAGCTGCCGCTGGCTCGGCCGCAGCCCGGAGCGCGCCATGCCGTACAGGGACCCCATCAGGGCGTACTGGGCGTGGGTCAGGCCCAGCGGCGCGACCGCCCGGTCGACGGCCACGCGCCACTTCATCGACAGGCGCCAGACGAGGAATCCCGCCGTGTCGTTCTCGTGTGCTGAACTCACAGGAATACCGTACATGGCTACTATGTACATGGCTACTATGTACATGGCTACTATTTTCGCGGACGGGTCCGGACGTGCTCCCCGGCGACCCTCGCCGGTCCGTGCCGGAGCGGACCGCCCCCGGGGGCGCGGCGGCCCTCGTGGCGTCCCCGGGGAGGTACGGAAGGACGGGACCGTGCGCCGGAGCGACGGTCCCGTCCTGGGTGGGCGGCCCCTTCACCGGCTTCGGATCAGGTGGATCACCTCCGGGGCGTGGTCACCTCCGGAGGTGATCCACCGCGAGGGCGCGGGCCGGGCCGCGCCCTCGCGCGGGGCGTCAGGCCTTGCCCGGCTTCGCCGCGGGGGAGTCCGGGCCGCAGGCGATGAGAGCCGCTTCCAGGACCGGCTGCCTCGCGCCCACCTTCGGCACGGTCGTGGAGCACTCCAGGATGCCCGCGCCGTCCGTGTCCCAGCCGATTGCGCGGCCCGTCGTGGGCTCGCCGTCGCCGCAGGTGTACCGGAAGTCGCCGGTCATCTCCCGTACCCAGGTGTACTCCACGATCTCCCCGGCGCCCTGGACGACGGTCGAGTTCGGCTCGTTCTTCGGCAGGGCCCGGTGGACGTCGGCGAAGTCGTAGGCGTCGCCCAGGGCGGCGTCCGAGTCCTTGAAGCGGGCGCCCAGGGACAGGAGCGTGGCCTTCACGTCGGCCCGGGGGCCCTTCGCGAAGGTGACGGCGGTCAGCGGGGTGTGGAGGGGCGCGATCCTGTTGGTCAGCGTGCCGCCCCCCTTGCCCAGCTTCTGCTTCGCGGCGACGCCGGTCAGGACGTCCCGTCTGTCGACGTTGAACCAGGTGTACGTGCCGTTCGCGCAGGGCGCCGCGGTCGCCTTCGCGGTGGGCTTGGCCGGCCCGGCGCCCTCGTCCGTGCAGGCGACCGCGCCGGCGAGCAGTGCGGCGACGCCGCACGCGGTCAGTCCGATCCTCGTGATCTTCATGGTGATGTCCCCCCTGAGACCGCGCCGTTGGTCGTCGGCGCAGGCCTCGACCTTGTCGTCGAAAGCCCCTCGGGACAAGGGACTTGAGCCACTTCTGAGGGTCGTGAGGCCCGGCCGGGCCGGGGTGTGAGGGTGCCGAGGAGGCGCGGTCGGGTCCGGTGGGCGCCGGTGACGGCCCGTGCCGCACCCCGGAGGGCGGCCGTATGTCGTTATCCGGGGGACTGTGTCCGGTATTCCAGCATGTGGAGCGGCGGTAAAGCGCGGGAAAAGTCCTCCCGCCCGAGCTGCGGTTCCCGCACGGACCGTTTCTGCGGTCTTGACGCGTTCTTGGCGCCCCTCCACCCCTCCCGGAGCCGTCGAAGCAACGGATTCCGCAGCAGGAGGCCCATTGACCTGCGGTTCTGCTCACGCTTCCATTCAGCCGGGAGCTCCACGGAACCACCTGATCACCAGCCGCCTCGGAGGCGATACCGCTCCCGCTCAGATCTACCGCTCGCATCGATCGGAACCGCCTGATGACCGACACCCTCAGCGCACCGCACGCGGTGGCCCCTCAGACCGGCCCCGTGCCGCAGAAGCTCAAGCGTTCCATCGGTGTCGTGGGCGGTACCCTGCTCACGCTCTCGTGCGTGACGCCCGCCTCGACCCTCTTCGTGGTCGTACCGGACCTCTTCGACGGCGTCGGCACGTATGCCGCCCTGACCATCGCCATCGGCTCGCTGCTCTGTATCGGCGTGGCGTTCTGCTACTCCGAGCTGGGCACCCTGATCCCCAGCGCCGGCGGCGAGTACGCCATCGTCTCCACCCTCTCGGGCCGCCTGGCCGGGTGGCTGGTGTTCGTGCTGTCGCTGCTGGTCGTGATGATCGTGCCACCGGTGATCGCCATGGGGACCGCCGACTACCTCGCGCCCCTGGTGCACATCCCCGCCCCGCTCGCCGGCGCGGGCGTGATGCTCCTCGCGACCCTCGCGGGCCTCCTCGACCTGCGCGCCAACGCCTGGATCACCGGCATCTTCCTCGTCCTCGAGGTGATCGCCGCCGGGATCGTCGCGATCCTGGGCTTCTCCCACTCCCAGCGGGGCGTCGGCTCCCTGATCCACGGCCAGGTCGCCGCCGGGGGCGGCACGCACTCGCTCGTCACCGGTGCCATGGTCGTCTCCGGCCTCGCCATCGCCCTCTTCATCACCCAGGGCTTCTCGACGGCCGTCTACCTCTCCGAGGAGCTGGAGAACCCCCGCCGCAACGTGGCCCGCACCGTCCTCGCCACCCTCGCCATCTCGACCGCCGTCATCCTGGTGCCGGTCGTCGCGATCACCCTCGGCGCCGGCGACCTGGAGACCCTGACCGGCGGCGACATCAGTGGCATGATCGCCGCCTGGTCCAACTCCGCCGTCGGCACCTTCATCAGCCTCTGCGTGGCGCTGGCCATCATCAACGCCGGCATCGTCATGGTCATCCAGAACTCCCGCGTGCTCTTCGCCTCCGCCCGCGACAAGGCCTGGCCCGAGCCCGTCAACAACGCCCTCTCCCGCCTGGGCCGCTTCGGCTCCCCGTGGGTGGCCACCCTGGTCGTCGGCGTGCCGGGCGCGGCGCTGTGCTTCGTCAACCTCGACACCCTCTACGGCGTCACCGGCGTCTCCGTCACCGGCATGTACATCCTGGTGGCCGTGGCGGCCCTGTTCAGCCGCCGGGGCGCGCACCGCGACGTCCCGGCGTGGCGCATGCCGCTGTGGCCCGCGGTCCCGGTGGTGCTCATCGGCGTGCTCGCCTACGTCCTGTACATGCAGGACGTCGAGTACCTGCTGTGGACCGGCGGCATCACGGCGGTGGCGACCCTCTACTGGGTGCTGTACCTGCGCCCGCGCAAGGACACCCGCTGGCTGGTCAGCATCCCGGAGGACGACCAGGGCTGAGCCGTTCGGCACCATCCCTCACGGGGGCCGGGGCGCTGTGCGCGCCCCGGCCCCCGTGCGTTCCCCGGCGCCGCGCCTGGGCCGTTCGGGTCGTGCGCGGCGCACGGGGCCGGGGGCGAGCACTCCGTACGGGGGGAGGAGGCGGTTTCACGCGTGTCGTGACGGGCGCCATGGGCGGCGTAAACGTATCTGTGCATGCATGACCACTGACATGGAACACCTGTTGAACGTACGCCTGTGCGAGCGCTTCGGGGACGTGGCCGACTGGTCCGAGGTCACGGCCCTGACCGCCCCCCACCTCCGGGCCGTCCTCTCGGCCCTCGGTCCCGAGGACGCGCTGACGTTCCTGACGGCCGCGCGCCGGGCCCTCGACGAGGAGGAGTCCCGGGCAGGAACGATTCATCTCGGATTCGGCGCCCACCTCTGGACCCATCTGGAGGAGGTCTCCTGGGGCGCCTCGCCGCTGGCCAGGACCTCGGCGTGGGACGCCATGCTGACCATGCACCGCCTTTCCGTGATGGCCCCCGACCCGGGACTCGGGGCTCATGTCGACAGCGCCCTGGACGCCTGCCGGCTCCGCCTCGTGCCGTCGGCGGCCGGATTCTGACCGGGGCGGTGCGCGGACGGACGGAGGGGCCGCTCCGGGGGCCCTTCCGACTCCGTCGCCGGGCGCCGCGCGCAGGCGCGGCGATCGACCAATCGCCCAGCTGGCGATCGAAATTCGATCAATCGACACAATTGCATTGACTCGATCATCGGCCGCACCTACTTTCTGGCCGCACCCGACCGCCAGAAAGGTTGTTGCGCCATGACCGACAGAGTTCTGCCCGTACGGCAGGTGATGGGCCGTGGGCTCATCGCCGTCGTCCTCGCGTTCGGCGGGACCGCCGCCCTTCCCGGCGCCCCCGCCACCGCCGCGGGGAGCGTCACCCACGTGGACTGCTCACGCCCGACCGCCGGGGACGGCAGCCAGAACGCGCCGTTCAACACCATCGCGCAGGCCAACGGGAAGACGTACGGACCCGGCGACACGCTCGCCTTCGCCTCCGGCACGACCTGCACCGGCGCCCTGGCCCCCCGGGGCAGCGGCACCGCGGCCGCGCCCATCGTCCTGACCGCGTACGGGACCGGAGCCCTGCCCGTGATCGACGGCGGCGGCGCCCCGAACGCGGTCTCCCTGACCGACCAGGACCACTGGCGCATCAGCGGCCTCAAGCTCACCAACCCCGCCGCCGCACTCGCCCGCCGCACCGGCCTGCGGATCTCCGCCACCGACGGATCGGCCCACCGCGGTTTCGACATAGGCGGGCTCGTCATCGACCGGGTGGCGGGACAGACGAACAAGAACAGCCCGACCACCGAGGACTTCGTCCAGTCCGCCGGCATCGTCACGGGCGCGAGCGGCACCGGATCCACCCTGAACGACGTCCACGTCCACGACAACCGGATCAGCGACACGGGCGGCGGCGGCCTCAAGATCCGCGTCGGCGCCATGGCGGCAAAGGGCACCGGGGTCCTGATCGAGAACAACACCGTCGAGGACGTCGGCGGCGACGGCATCATCGCCAGCTACGCCGACACCCCCATGATCCAGTACAACACCGCCTCCGGCGTCGGCAACGGCGTCTATCCCTTCTCCGGCGGCAACTTCGCGGGCATCTGGGTGCTCGGCGACCACAACCCCACCATCCAGAAGAACGCCGTCACCGACACCACGCGCATGTCGGTCGCCGACAGCCAGGCCTTCGACTGCGACTGGGGCAACACCGGGACCTGCGCCATCCAGTACAACTTCAGCCGCGACAACATCGGCGGGTTCTTCCTCGACTGCGACGGCTGCGGCACCATCGGCGGCGCCCGGCAGGTCGTCCGCTACAACGTCTCCGAGAACGACTGCCGCATGAGCAGCGTCAGCGCGGGACGCTCCGCCCTGCACCTGTACAACAACGTCCTCTACTGCACGGACAAGAAGTTCAGCATCACGCTCCCGGACGAGAGCGTCGTCGAGAACAACATCTGGGTCGGGACCGCGGACTCCCGACTGCCCACCGCGGCGGGCGTCTCCTGGCTGTGGAACGTCTTCCAGGGCGTGCCCCGGCCCACCGCCAACGGCATCGTCGGCGACCCGCAGTTCGTGGCCCCCGGTACCGGCGGCGACACGATCCGCTCCGTCGACGGCTACAAGCTGCGCGCCACGTCCCCGGCCCTGGACAACGGCTCCGTGATCAGCGGCAACGGGGGCCGCGACTACTGGGGGAACTCGGTGAGCGCCACCACGAAGCCGCACCGCGGCGCGTACGACGGTCCCGGACTGTAGCTGCCTCCCCGGGCCCGGAGGGTGGCACCGGCGCGCCGGCCGCCGAGGACGGACGGGGGCCGTCCTCGGCCGTCGCTCACGGCGCCACGTGGTAGTACCGGGTGCACGCCAGGACCATGCCGTCGTCGGCGATCGTGAAGACGTCGACGAAGCGCAGGTGCTGCCCGTCCGTGCCCGGCACCACGCGGCGCCCCGTGGCGACCACGCTCCGGTCCTGGCCCACCACCCGGTCGATCTCGTAGCGCGCCCTCGGCGCCGAGCGGCCGAAGTGGGTGTGCAGGACCGCCGCCCGGCCGCGGAACGGAGGCAGCCCCGGCAGTTCGAGGACCACACCGTCGTGCAGCAGGGAGGCGCACGAGTCCAGATCGCCGGCGTCGAGGTAGTCGTAGACCAGGCGGACGTGGTCGACCCCCACCGCGGTGACCAGGTCGGCCGACGGCCCCGGAAAGCCGGTACTCGTGTCTTCTTGGCGGTTCAACGGCTGAGCCCCTTTCACTCTCGGCCAGGAGTCTGGGGGGAGTCGCCAACTCCGCGTTATCCCCCCTCTATCTCCGACCGGGATCTTCACGGCATGGACAGGGCGGGGGTGGTTGTGGAGACTGTCCTCACTCGGACCTGACGTGTCAACTCGTTTCTTTGGTGGGGGAATCGGTGACGGACGACATCGGGGACAGAATCCAGGAACTCCCGGACATGTCGCCCCTCGCCTTTCGGGTGCTCGGACCGCTACAGGTCCACGGCCCCGGCGGACCCCTCAGACTGCCCCCCGGGCGCCAGGAGGTCATCCTCGCGGCCCTCCTGCTGGAGACGAACCGGGTGGTCAGCACCCATCACCTGGTGGACCTCATCTGGGAGGACAACCCGCCGGAGACCGCCCGCACCCAGGTGCAGATCTGCGTGTCGCGCCTGCGGAAGCTGCTCGCCGGGGCGGACGGCGAGGTCACCATCACCACCCGGCCCCCGGGATACGTGCTCCACACCGACCCCGGCAACGTGGACGCCGCCCTCTTCACCGACCTCGTCTTACGGGCCCGCAAGCTGCGCGACGGCGGCGCACTCGACCGCGCCGTCGAACTGCTGAGGAGCGCCGTCACGCTGTGGCAGGGCGACTGCCTCTCCGGCCTCGACAGCGGCCCGCTCGCCAACAAGGCACGCCAGCTCAACGAGGAACGCCTGACCGCCGTCGAACTCCGCATCCAGCTCGAACTCGAACTCGGACGGTACGACGGCCTCGTCGGCGAGCTCCAGCGGCTCACCCACGAACACCCCCTGCGGGAGAAGCTGCGCGGCCAGCTCATCCAGGCGCTCTACTGGTCGGGCCGGCAGGCCGAGGCGCTGGAGGCCTTCCGCACCGCGAGACGGTTCCTCGCCGAGGAACTCGGCCTCGAACCCAGCCGGGAGCTCAGGGAACTGGAGTCGGCGATCCTCAACGGCCGGCTCCCGGCCCCCTCCGCGCCCGCGCCCGGCCGCGTACCGGCGGAGAAGAAGGCGGACGAGCCGCCGTCCCGGCCGTCGGGGGCGGCCGCCGACGAGGAGACGGATCCGGCCGCAGCCGTGGGCGCCCCGTCAGCAGAATCGGTTCGCCAGGATGCCGTGCCGCACCAGCTCCCCGCCGCCGTCGCCGACTTCGTGTCCGACGCGGGGCAGGTCGCCGCGCTGGAACAGGCCCTGACCGGCAGTCCGGGCCGCACCACCGTCGGGCTCGCCGCCATCACCGGAAAGCCCGGCACCGGCAAGTCCACCCTCGCCGTGCACGTGGCCCACCGGCTGTCCGAGACCGGCTTCCCCGACGGACAGCTCTACTGCGACCTGCGCGGCACGACCGGCACCCCCGCCACCCCCGAAGAGGTCCTGGGACGTTTCCTGCGCGCCCTCGGCATCCCCGGCCAGCTCATCCCCGAATCCCTCGACGAGCGGGCCGAGATGTACCGCACCCGGCTCGCCTCCCGGCGCGTCCTGGTGGTCCTCGACGACGCCGCCGGCGAAGGCCAGGTCCTGCCGCTCCTGCCCGGCAGCCGGGGCTGCGCCGTCCTCGTCACCGGCCGGGCCCGCCTCACCGCCCTGCCCGGCGCGCACCGCGTCGAGCTCGACGTGCTCGCCGAGGACCGGGCCCTGGAACTGCTCTCCCGGATCGTCGGACGCGAGCGGGTCGCGGGCGAGGCCGTGGCGGCCGAGGCCCTGGTCCGGACGGTCGGACGGCTCCCGCTGGCGCTGCGGATCGTCGCCGCCCGCCTCGCGGCGCGCCCGCACTGGACGCTCGCCTCGATGGTGCAGCGGCTCGCCAACGAGCGCCACCGGCTCGACGAGCTCACCCACGGCGAGATGACGATGCGCGCCAGCCTGTCGCTGACGTACGAGGGACTGGCCCCCGAGGACCGACGGCTGCTGCGCCTGCTGAGCATGGCGCAGGCACCGACCCTGCCGAGCTGGCTGGCCGGAGCGCTGCTCGACGACGACCGGCCCTTCCCCTCCGACCTCATGGAGCCCCTCGTCGACGTGCAGATGCTCGACGTCGCGGGAGTGGAGCGCACCGGAGGCTTCCGCTACCGCTTCCACGAGATCATCCGCGTGTACGCACGCGAGCAGCTGGCCGCCCACCACACACCCGAGGTGCGGCAGGAGGCACTGGCCCGGATGGCGGGCGGCTGGATGCACCTGGCCCAGCAGGCCCACCGGAAGGTCTACGGCGGGGACTTCACCGTCCTCCACGGCGACGCGCCCCGCTGGGAACCCCCGGCCGCGTACTCGGACGAGGTCCTCGCCGACCCGCTCGCCTGGCTCGACGCGGAGCAGGCCTCCCTCTGCGGGATGGTCGAGCACGCCGCAGACGCCGGGCTCCACGACCTCAGCTGGGACCTCGCGACCTCCCTCGTCACCCTCTTCGAGGTGCGCGGCCACTACGACCTGTGGGAGCAGACGCATCTGAGCGCACTGGCCGCCGTCCGCAAGGCGGGGAACCTGCGGGGCACGGCCGCCGTACGGGCGTCGCTCGGCTCGCTCTACATGAGCCGCAACCAGTTCGACACGGCGAAGCAGGCGCTCAACTCGGCGCTCGACGTCTTCCAGGCGCTCGACGAGCCCATGGGCGAGGCACTGTGCCGCCGCGACATGGCGCTCATCGCCCGCACCAACGGCGACGACCTCGGCGCCCTGGAGATGTACCGGAGGTCCCTGGCCGACTTCGACCGGGCCGGCGACGTCGTGGGCCGCGCGATCGTCCTCACCCAGAGCGCCCACATCCGGATGCGGCAGGGCGAGATCGACGCGGCGCAGAAGCAGTTGGACGAGGCGCTCGACATCTACGAGGGCGTCGGATACACGGGCGGCCGCGCGAGAACCCTGCGGCGCGTGGGACAGCTGCTGCTCGAACAGGGTCGGAGCGACCTGGCCGTCCTGACCTTCACGGAAGTACTGGAGCTGTGCCGGGACTCCGGCGACGTGATCGGGGAAGGGCATCTGCTCCGCGACCTGGGTCTCGCCTTCAGCGTCATGGGCCGCCCCGACCGGGCGAGGGACTTCTTCGACCGCGCGGTGTCCGCGCGGGAGGGCGTCATGGATTTCGGCGGCGGCGCGCTGGCACGCCTGGACCTCGCGCGTCTCCTCGACGCGGAGCCGGGGCGCTCCCGTGAGCTGCTCGTGCCGGCGGTCGAGGTCTTCCGCGAGCGGCGGATGGGGCGGGAGCTCGCGGAGGCGGAGAGGCTGCTCGCGATCGGCTGCTGAGCCGGGCGTTGAGCCGGGCGGGGTCAGTCCCAGGGGTTGTTGTCCTTGCTGCACGGGGTGGTCGTGGTGCCGCCCGTGGTCGTGGTGCCACCGGGGGCGGGGGTGCCCGGGGTGGGGCACGCCGTCTGGCCGGCCGTGGTGCCCGTCGTGGTGCCGGTGGCGTCGTCCGCCCAGCCCGCCTGGACGCCGGCGCCGGTCGCGATGACGATGAGCGCGGTGGTGACGGCGGCGCGGAGGGCCTTGCGGGCGGCGGCGGTGGTGTTCGACATGGGGTCCTGCCTCTCGGTGGTGTGCGGCGTTTCCTTCTGGACACCAACTTAGGAAGACCCGGATTCACCGCACCGCTCGCTGCCTTATCACCCCGCTATCACGGCGCGGCCCTCCGTCGGCGGCGCTATCACGGAGCCCCGGCCGCTATCGCGGCACCCGCACCGCTATCACCGTCACCGCCGCCCGCCCTTAGTCACGCGATGCCCCCCGAATAGGCCGCCTCCGGACGATGGGTCCCAGCAGACGGCGAGGCGAAGCCCCCGGTCCGCGGCCCGACCGGGCCGCTCCCGGAGGCCCGCCCCAACTCGACGAGCGGGAGCTTCTCATGACGACCAGTCTCTCCCCGGAGGACACCGTGACGGCCACCGCCGCACTCGGCACCCTCATACGCGGCCACCGGTTCCGCATCGGGCTCACCCAGCAGGAACTGGCGGACCTCTCCACCATCAGCGTCCGTGCGATCCGCGACCTGGAGAAGGGCAAGGCCCAGCGGCCGAGGACGGACACGGTCCGGCTCATCGCCGACGCCCTCCGCCTGGGCCCCCGGGCCCGCACGGCCCTGGAGGAGGCCTCGCGACGCGGCCACCGGGGCGGCGCCGGGGCCCGGCACTTCGCCGCCGAACGCCCGGCCCCGCCCGTACCCCTCCACCCGCTGATCGAGAGAGACGCGGAGGCCACCGTCCTCGCGGAGGAACTCCGCTCCGGAGCGGAACGCCTGATCACCGTCGTGGGGCTCAGCGGGGTCGGCAAGACCAGACTGGCGCTGGAGGCGGCGGCCCGGCTGCACGACGCCGGCTTCCCCGTGCTCTGGCACACCGCTCCGGGGGCGGTCGCCGACGCACTCCCGGCCTGCGACGACCGGTCCGCGGCCCTGACGGCCGACTGCGCCCTCCTCCTGCACGGCGAGGGGGAGGCCGACGACCTGGTCGCCGAGGTGTCCGGCGCGCTCGGGGACCGCCCCGTGCTGCTCGTCCTCGACGGCGTCGACGCCGCGCTGCTCGACTTCCCCCGTCTGACCCGGCTGCTGCGCGAGCTCCCCGGCCTCCGCGTGCTTGTCACCGCCGACGCGCCCTGGAACGTCCCCGGCGAACGCCTCTTCCTCCTCTCCCCGCTGGAGGCACCGGACCCCACCGCTGGGGTCCGCCCCGACGCGCCCGCCGCCCGCTTCCTCCTCAGCAGGCTCCGCCACGTCCGCCCCGACGTCGTCCCCGACGAGCGGGTCCTCACCGACATCGCGTGGGTCAGCCACCGGCTCGACGGCCACCCGCTCGCCCTCTCCGCCGCGGCGTCCTGGCTCACCGTCTGCGACCTCGCCACCCTGCGCGGCATCGTCGAGTCCGACCCGGCGCCGCTCCTCGACCACCTGGCCGACGGCCGGTCCGGCTCCCGCCTGCGCGAACGCGTCGCCCACACCCTCGCCGCGCTGCCCGAAGGGCACCGCCGGCTGATCGCCGCGCTCTGCGACGCGGACGATCAGGAGTTCGTCCTCGACGACGTCGTCCGCCTCACCGGCATGCCCCTGCCGTACTGCGGACGGGCCGTCCGCGACCTGCTGGTCAGCGGCGTCATCCGGTCGAGCACCGACACCGGGCGTTCCGCGTTCCGCGTGCTCGGCGTGGTGCGGGCGGTCGCCGGCGACCTGACGGCGACCAGCGCCACCGCCTCCGCCTGAGCGCCTCGAAGCCGATGGGCTGAGCGACTCCGGACCCCAGAACCCCGCCCCCGCCGGGCGCCGGACCGAGAAGCCGACGGGCTGAGCGGCCCCCGGCCCCCTCCACCCCGCTCCGCCGGGCGCCGGCCCCTGAAGCCGACGAGCCGAGCGGCCCCGGCCTCCGGAACCCGCCCCGCCGAGCGGCAACTCCCGCTCCCTCGGCGGCGGTCCGACTGCCGGAAGCTCCGCCGCTGCCGCCCCACTGCCGCCCAACCGCTCCCGTACCGCCGCATCAACTGCCGCCCGGCGCCCCCGCCCACGGGTTGTATGGCGACTGCCCCGCCCGGCCCGCCCCTCGTCCTCCGACGTGACTTCCACAGGAGCCCCCATGCCGTTCGACACGCCCGTCGCACCCGCTCCGGCCGCCGTCCGGCTGCCGCTCTCGGTGGCCCAGCGTGACATCTGGACGGCGCACGCCCTCGACCCCACCGGCAGGAAGTACAACGTCGCCGAGTGCCGCGAGATCAACGGCCCCGTCGACCCGGCGCTGATGGCGGCCGCCTGGCGCCGGCTCGTCGAGGAGGCGGACTACCTCCGCACCCGCGGCTTCGAGGACGACGGCGAGCAGGTCTGGCAGCTGATCGATCCCGACGCCGGTTCGCGCGCCCTGCCCTTCACCGACGTCAGCGCCGCCGACGATCCCGAGGGGGAGGCCTGGCGGCTCATCGACGCACTGATCACCGCCCCCTTCGACCTCGCGGACCAGGCACCGGTCCGCTGCGCGCTCATCAAGCTGGGCGAGGAGCGGTACTTCTACTTCCACGGGTTCCACCACCTGGTCGTCGACGGCGGCGGCGTGTCGATGACCCTGGCGCGGCTCGTCGAGCTGTACGAGCAGGCCGTCGCGGGCGAGCCCTGGAGCCCGTCCCCGTTCGGGAGCCTCGCCGACCTGCTCGCGGAGGACGCGGAATACCGGCGGTCCGACGAGGCCGCCGCCGAACGCGCCGCCTGGCGGGACCACCTCGCCGGCGCCCCCGACGCCCCCGCCGGTCTCGTCCGGGGCACCGGACGGGCGCGGCCCGCGCACGGCGGTCTGCCCTTCTCCCGCCGGAGCGTACGGGTCTCCCCGGCGGACGCCGACCGGCTCCGTACGGTCGCCCGGGGCGAGCGCGTGTCCTGGTCCGTCCTCGTCGTCGCGCTGTTCGCCGCCTACCTGCACCGCGTCACCGGGCGGACCGAACTGATGATCGCCCTGCCGGTCACCGGCCGCACCTCCCGGCTGGCGCGCCGCACCCCCGGGATGGCGTCCAACGTGGTGCCGCTCAGACTCCGGGTCGGCCCCGAGGACTCGCTGGGCGCCCTGGTGGGAGCGGTGGGAGCCGAGGTCAAGCACGCCCTGCGGCACCAGATGACCCGATACGAGGACCTGTGCCGCGACGCCGGAGTCATCGACGGCTCCCGCAGGCTCGCGACGCCCGTCCTCAACATCATGGGCTTCCAGGCGGAACTCACCGTCTGCGGACGTCCGACGATCAACCACAACGTGAGCAACGGCCCGGTCGACGACCTCAGCGTCGCCGTGTTCGACCTGGGCGCCGCGAACGGCCTGCGCATCGACTTCGACACCCCCGTCGAGGGGATCGACGGGACGGCCGTCGCCGACCACCAGGACAGGTTCGCCGCCTTCCTCACCGCCGCCCTCGCCGCCGAAGCGCCCGCCGACCACCGGGTCGCCGACCTCGACGTGCTCTCGCGGGAGGAGCGCGAGCTCCTGACCGGACGCTGGGCCGGGCCGGTCGCGGAGGCGGTGGAGAGCACGCTCGTGGAGCGGTTCGAGGAGCAGGCGGCCCGCCGCCCCGATGCCGTCGCGCTCATCGACGAGACCGGCAGCCGGATCACCTACGCCGAGCTGAACGCCGCCGCCAACCGCTGGGCCCGGCACCTGCGCTCCCGGGGCCTCGGGCGCGGCGACATGGCCGGCGTCCTCCTGGAGCGGGGCGTCCGCTTCGCCACCGCCCTGATCGCCGTCCTCAAGACCGGCGCCGCCCTGGTCCTGCTCGACCCCGACTTCCCGGACGACCGGCTGCGTTCGGCGGCCACCGACGCCGGCATCGGCCACCTGGTCACCCGCCCGGTCCTGGCCGCGCGCGTCGACGGTCCCTGGGAGACCCACACCGAAGCCCCGGGCGAGCTCCTCTCCCACCACCCCGGCAACCTGGGCCTGCCGCTGGGCCCGGACGACGCCGCCTGCCTGATGTTCACGTCCGGCTCGACGGGCCGGCCGAAGGCGATCCTGTCCTCGCACCGCAACCTGGTGTCCACGCTCGTGGGCCAGACCTACGTCGCGACCGGTCCGGGGGAGGTGTTCCTCCAATGCTCGCCGGTGTCCTGGGACGCGTTCAGCCTGGAGTTCTGGGGTGCCCTCCTGCACGGCGGGTCGACGGTCCTCCAGCCGGGCCAGCGGCCCGAGCCGGTGCTGATCGAGGAGCTGTCGCGCCGTCACGGGGTGACGATGCTCCAGCTGTCGGCGAGCCTGTTCAACTTCCTGGTCGACGAGCACCCGGAGGCCTTCGGCACGGTGGGCGTGGCGTTCACCGGGGGCGAGGCGGCCTCGCCGGCGCACGTGCACAAGCTCCAGCGACTGCGGCCGGGCATCCGGGTGCTGAACGGCTACGGTCCGGCGGAGTCCATGGGCTTCACGACGACGCATCCCGTCGAGCCCGCTCAGGAGCCGCACGGTCTGATCCCGATCGGAGCGCCGCTGGTCAACAAGGCGGCCTATGTCCTGGACGGCCGGCTGAGGCTGTGCGCCCCGGGCGTGACCGGTGAGCTGTACCTGGCGGGTGACGGCCTGGCCCACGGGTACCTGGGCCGTCCGGACCTGACCGCCGCCCGCTTCGTACCGCACCCCTTCGGCCCCGCGGGCAGCCGTCTCTACCGGACCGGCGACCTCGCCCACTTCGACCGCCACGGCCATCTCCACTACGACGGCCGGGCCGACGACCAGATCAAGATCCGCGGCTTCCGGGTCGAGCCCGGCGAGACCGAGGCCGCGCTCCTCACCCACCCCACCGTCACCCGGGCCGTCGTCACCGTCCACGAGCAGCGGCTCGCCGCCTACGTCGTCGTCTCGGACCCCGCCACGGACCCCGAGGAGATCCGCCGGCACGTCGCCGCCCGGCTGCCCGACCACCTCGTCCCCACCTACCTGACCACCCTCGACAGCCTGCCCGTCACGCCGAACGGCAAGATCGACAAGCGGGCGCTCCCGGCACCGGCGCAGGTCCTCGGCACCCACCGTGCGCCGCGCACCGCCGCCGAGGAGGCGCTCGTCGCGCTCTTCGGCCAGACCCTGGAGACGGACGGCCCGGTCGGCATCGACGACAGCTTCTTCTCCCTCGGCGGGCACTCGCTGCTCGCCGCGCGCCTCACGAACCACATCGCCGACGCCTTCGGCGTCCAGCTGACCATCCGGGACGTCTTCGGACACCCCACGGTCGCGGGCCTCGCGGAGCTGCTCGGCGAGCGGGAGGGCGTCCGGGCCGTCCCGCCCCCGGTCGCGGGGGAGGGGGCCGGAGACCTGGCCCCGGCGTCCTTCGCCCAGCGGCGGCTGTGGCTGCTGGCCCAGCTGGAGGGGGACAGCGCGGCCTACAACGTGCCGATGACGATACGTCTGGAGGGCGCGCCGGACCGGATCGCGCTGGACTCCGCGCTGAGCGACGTGGTGGAGCGGCACGCCCCGCTGCGGACGGTGTTCACGTCGGTGGACGGCGAGCCGCGCCAACTCGTCGTGCCGCCGGAGCGGGCCCGGGTGTCGGTCGACTGGCGCCGGACCGACGCACAGCGCCTGGAGGAGGAGCTGGCCGCCGAGGCGGGCCGGGTCTTCGACCTGGCCATGGACCTCCCGCTGCGGGCGGTGGCCTTCGAGCTGGGTGACGGCGGGGTCGTGCTGTCGCTGGTGACGCACCACATCGCGACCGACGGTCTGTCGAACGGGGTGTTCTTCGCCGACCTGCGGCGGGCGTACGAAGCGCGGCTGGCGGGCGCCGAAGGCCCCGTGCTGGAGGCCCTGGGCGTGCAGTACGCGGACTACGCCGCCTGGCAGCGCAGGACGCTGGGCGCGGCGGACGACCCGGACAGTACGCTCGGCCGTGAACTCGCCTTCTGGCGCGACGCGTTGGACGGCCTGCCGGAGCAGCACGGGCTGAACCTGGACCGTCCGAGGCCGGCCAGGGCCTCGCACCGGGGCGGCCAGGTCGAGGTGGACCTCGGCGGGGACCTCTTCGCGCGGGTCGCCGCCTTCGCGAGGGCCGAGGGCTGCACGCCGTTCATCGTGGTGCACGCGGCTCTGGTCGCCGCGCTCGCGCGGCTCGGAGCGGGGTCCGATCTGGCGATCGGGACGCCGGTCGCGGGCCGGGGCGAGCGGGCGCTCCAGGACCTGGTCGGCTTCTTCGTGAACACCCTGGTGCTGCGGACGAGCAGCGCCGGTGACCCGACCTTCCGCGATCTGCTGCGGCGGGTCCGTGCGGCGGACCTGGACGCCTTCGCCCACCAGGCGGCGCCCTTCGACCTCGTGCTCGAAGCGGTCCACCCGCCCCGCAGCCTCTCGCGGCACCCCCTCTTCCAGATCAGTCTCGGCCTGGAGACCGACGGCGGTCCCGCCTTCGCACTGACCGGAGTCCCGACCGGTCCGGTGGAGACGTCCGCCAACGGGTCGGCCAAGTTCGACCTGGAGTTCTTCCTCCGCTCCGGCGACGACAAGGAGCTGAGGGCGACCGTGCTCTTCGCGGCCGAGCTGTTCGACGAGGCCACGGTACGCCGCATGGCGACCGTCCTCGGCCAGGTGCTCGGGCAGGTCCTCGACGCGCCGGACCTGCGGCTCTCGGGACTGGAGGTGCTCTCCGACGAGGAGCGCGCACTGCTGACCGGCCCGTGGGCGGGCCCCGCGACCGAGGCCGTGGAGAGCACGCTCGTGGAGCGGTTCGAGGAGCAGGCGGCCCGCCGCCCCGATGCCGTCGCGCTCATCGACGGGACCGGCAGCCGGATCACGTACGCCGAGCTGAACGCCGCCGCCAACCGCTGGGCCCGTCACCTGCGCTCCCGGGGTCTCGGGCGCGGCGACATGGCCGGTGTCCTCCTGGAGCGCGGGGTGGAGTTCGCGGCGGCGGTGATCGGGGTCGTCAAGGCGGGGGCGGGATACACGCTCCTGGACCCGGACTTCCCGGACGAGCGGCTGCGTTCGGCGGCCACCGACGCCGGCATCGGCGTCCTCGTCACCGAGCCCCGCCTCGGGGCACGGCTGACCGGGCCCTGGTCCACCGCCACCCGCTCCTCCGCGGACCTGGCGGAGCTCAGCGGCGAGAACGTCGGCGTCGCACTGAGCGCGGACGACGCGGCCTGCCTGATGTTCACCTCGGGCTCGACGGGCCGGCCGAAGGCGATCCTGTCCTCGCACCGGAACCTGGTGTCGACGGTCTCGGGCCAGTCCTACGGCGACTTCGGTCCGGGGGAGGTGTTCCTCCAGTGCTCGCCGGTGTCCTGGGACGCGTTCAGCCTGGAGTTCTGGGGTGCCCTCCTGCACGGTGGGTCGACGGTCCTCCAGCCGGGCCAGCGGCCCGAGCCGGTCCTCATCGACACGCTCTCCCGCCGCCACGGGGTGACCATGCTCCAGCTGTCGGCCAGCCTGTTCAACTTCCTCGTCGACGAACACCCCGCCGCCTTCGACACGATCACCGTCGCCTACACGGGCGGCGAGGCGGCCTCCCCGGCACACGTGCACAAGCTCCAGCGGCTGAAGCCCGGCATCCGCGTCGTCAACGGCTACGGTCCGGCAGAGTCCATGGGCTTCACGACGACCCATCCCGTCGAGCCCGCTGAGGAGCCGCACGGTCTGATCCCCATCGGGGCGCCGCTGGTCAACAAGGCGGCCTATGTCCTGGACGGCCGGCTGAGGCTGTGCGCCCCGGGCGTGACCGGTGAGCTGTACCTCGCCGGCGAGGGTCTCGCCCACGGCTACCTGGGCCGTCCGGACCTGACCGCCGCCCGTTTCGTACCGCACCCCTTCGGCCCCACGGGCAGCCGTCTCTACCGGACCGGCGACCTCGCCCACTTCGACCGCCACGGCCATCTCCACTACGACGGCCGGGCCGACGACCAGATCAAGATCCGCGGCTTCCGGGTCGAGCCCGGCGAGACCGAGGCCGCGCTCCTCACCCACCCCACCGTCACCCAGGCGGTCGTCACCGTCCACCACGAGCAGCTCGCCGCGTACGTCGTCGCCACCGACGACACGCACCCCCAGGAGATCCGGCGGCACGTGGCGGACCGGCTGCCCGAACACCTGGTCCCCACGCACCTCATGGTCCTGGAACGGCTGCCGCTGACCCCCAACGGAAAGGTCGACCGGCGCGCCCTGCCCGAGCCGGGCCCCGTCGCCTCCGCCGGCCGCGCCCCGCGCACCCCGCTGGAGGAGACCCTCCTCACCCTCTTCGCCCGCACGCTCGACACCTCCGCCGCACTCACCATCGACGACGACTTCTTCCACCACGGCGGCCACTCCCTCCTGGGAGCCCGCCTCACCAACCACATCGCCGGTGCCCTCGACGTCCGCCTCACCATCCGCGACGTCTTCCAGCACCCCACCCCCGCCCGGCTCGCCGAGCACATCGCGTCCCTCACGTCCGCGCCGGCGAAGAAGGCACGACCGGCCCTCCGCCGCCGCACCGACGCGACCACGCACGAGACCACCCGCACGACCCCGACCGCCCTCACGACCGAACGGATCAGCTCATGACCACCTCCCCGACCCCCGCCCCCGAGGACGTCGTCTGGGACCTGCCCGGCGACCGCCCGCACCGCCTGTCGCTGCTCGTGCTCCCGCACGCCGGAGGCAACGCGCACGCCTACAGCGCCTGGCGCGAGCACCTCCCGGCCGACGTGCGGCTGCTCATCGGCCAGTACCCGGGCCGGGGCGCCCGCTTCAGCGAGGACCTGCCGGAGTCCGTCGACGACCTGGCGCTGCCCGTCGTCGAGGCGCTCCCCGCGGACACCGGAGCCCTGGTGGTGCTCGGCCACAGCATGGGCTCCCTGGTCGCCTTCGAGGTGACCCGCGCCCTCCAGGCCGTCGGCCGCACCCCGCAGGGCCTGATCGCCTCCGCCTGCCGGCCGCCGGTGCTGCCCAACCAGGCCCCCGTCCACCCGGAGCTGCTCGACGACGACGAGCTGGTCGCGGCCATCAAGGAGCGCGGCGGCACGGACGACGGCATCCTCGACGACGAGGAGCTGCGCGAGATCGTCCTGCCGTCCATCCGCGCCGACTTCGCCATCGACGACGCCTACCGGTGCACCGCCCCGGACGTACGCCTCGACTGCCCGGTCGCGGTCCTCGGCGGGGACGCCGACCCGATCGTCCCGGTCGACATGCTCGACGGCTGGTCCCTGGTGGCCGGAAACCCGGTCGTGCCCCAGGTCCTGACCGGCGACCACTTCTACTTCCAGCAGGACCTCCCCGGCTTCTTCGCCCGCCTGAACCCCGTCCTGGAGACGCTGCACACCGCCGCCCCCAGCAACGCCTGATCACCCGCCGACCCACCCGCCCGCCCGAGGGATCACGAGGAACCCACCATGACCACGTACGCCCAGAGCCCTGCCACCACCGGCATCTCCGTCACCCGCGAGCCCGGCAAGCCGGCCATCGTCCACACGCCCGCCTTCGGCTCCATGGCCGAGGCCACCGTCTGGCTGTCCGCGCAGCTCCCCGCCATCCAGGCCGAGCTCCACCGCTCCGGCGCCGTCATGCTCCGCGGCCTCCCGGTCACGGACACGGAGACGTTCGCCGAGGCCCGGGACGCCCTGATCGCCCAGCGCGCGGGCTACAAGGAGAAGGCCACGCCCCGCAGCGACTTCGGCGAGGGAGTGTTCTCCTCGACGGACCTCCCGGCCGCCCAGGCGATCCGCCTGCACAACGAGAACAGCTACACCCTCGACTTCCCCGGCGTGCTGCTCTTCGGCTGCGTCACCGCGCCCGAGACCGGCGGCGCGACCACCGTCGGCGACATGCGCAAGGCCCTCGCGATGCTGCCGGCGGACCTGGTCGACCGCTTCGCCGAGGCCGGCTGGCTGCTGGTCCGCAACTACTCCGACCTGGCCGGCATGCCCTGGCGCAAGGCCTTCTCCTCCGACGCGCCGGCCGGGGCGGAGGAGTACTGCGACGCCAACGCCATCGGATACGAGTGGCTCGACGAGGACACGCTGCGCACCCGCCAGCGCCGCTCCGCGATCATCACCCACCCGGTGACCGGCGAGCGCTCCTGGTTCAACCACTTCGCCTTCTGGAACGCCCGCAGCCTCGACGAGGACGTCCGCGAGGTCCTCACCGACACCTTCGGCCCGGACGGCCTGCCGTTCGACACCCGGCTGGGCGACGGCACCACCCTCACCGACGCCGAGGTGGACGCGATCAACGAGGTCTACCAGGCCGTCACGGTGCGCGAGAGCTGGCAGACCGGCGACCTGATGCTCGTCGACAACATCCTCTGCGCCCACGGCCGCGAGTCGTACTCCGGCGACCGGAAGATCGTCGTCGCCATGGGAGAGCCCGTGCGGCTGTCCGACTGCTCCCCGACCACCGCCCCCTCCACCACCCTGTACGGAAGGTGAGCCCCGCCATGACCGCCGTCCTCCCCGAGCGCCCCGCCGCCGCTCCCGCCGCCCCGGCCCCCCTCCTCACCGAGGCCTGCGCCTGCGGGACCTGCGCCGCCGCCGGCACCGGCGCGGCCGACCTGCTCGCCCGCCTCGCCACCGCCCCCGGCGGCCGTACCGCCGTCGTCGCGGGCGACGAAGCCCTCACCTTCGACGAACTGCGCGCCGCGGCCACCGTGTTCGCCGACCGGCTCGGCGCCCTCGGCATCGGCCCGGAGAGCGTCGTGGCGCTCTGCCTGCCCCGGGGCGCGGCCCTCGTTACCGCCCTCATCGGCACCCTCACCGCGGGCGCCGCCTACCTGCCGGTCGACCCGGCGCTGCCCGCCGACCGCCGCCGCTACCTCGTCGAGGACTCCGGCGCCGACCTGGTCGTCGTGGACGGCGGGAGCGGCACGGACGCCGCCCCGGCGAGCGGTGCCCGCGTCGTGCCGGTCGCCGAGCTGACCGCCGCCCCGAGCGGCGCCCCCGCCCCGTACGCACCCGTGCCGGTCACCGGGGACACGCTCGCCTACGTCATCTACACCTCCGGCTCCACCGGCCGCCCCAAGGGCGTCGAGATCGGCCGGGGCTCCGCCTCCCTCCTCCTGAAGGAGCTGGAGGAGGCCGGCGCGGCCACCGGCGAGGGCCGCCGGGTCGGCTGGAACGCCTCGCCGTCCTTCGACGCCTCCGTCCAGCAGTGGACGCGGCTCTGCCGGGGCGACACCCTCGTCATGATCGACGAGGAGACCCGCCGCGACCCGTCCCTGCTCGCCGCCTTCGTCGACGAGCAGGCCCTCACCGACCTGGACATCACCCCCTCGCACGCCGATCCGCTCCTCGACCTGATCTCCCGGGACGGCGGCCCGCGCCCGCTGACGCTCCTCGTCGGCGGCGAGGCGATCAGCCCCGCCCTGTGGGACCGGCTCGCCGCAGCCCACCGCGGCGGCCTCCTCCGGGCGCTGAACGTCTACGGGCCGACCGAGTGCACCGTCGACGCGACCGCCGGGTGGATCGACGCGCCGGGCGAGCCGCACATCGGCGCGGTCCTGCCGGGGCTCCGGATGCGGCTGCTGGACGAGAAGCTCGCACCGGTCGGGCCGGGGGAGTCCGGGGAGCTGTACCTGGCGGGCCCGCGCGTCGGCCGGGGCTACCGCCGCCGCCCCGCACTGACGGCGGAGCGCTTCGTCCCCGACCTCGCCGCCACCGACGGCGCCGAGGGATCCGGCGGGCGCATGTACCGCACGGGCGACCGCTGCCGCCTGCTGCCCGACGGCCGGCTCGTCTACCTCGGCCGCGCCGACGGACAGGTCAAGCTGCGCGGCCACCGCATCGAACTCCCCGAGATCGAGGCCGCCCTGACCCGGGTGGACGGCGTCGCCGAGGCGGCCGTGATCCTCGGCGAGGACGCCGCCGGCACCGCCACCCTGATCGCCTACCACCGGGGCGGCGACACCGCCGCCCTGCGTGCCGCGCTCTCGGCCGACCTGCCCGCCTACATGGTGCCCAGCGCCTTCGTCGCCGTGGACCGCTTCGCCACGACCCCCAGCGGCAAGCTCGACCGGACCGCCCTGCCCACCCGGGCCGCGGCCCCGGCCGAGACCGGGCCCCGGACGGCCGGCACCGACGACACCCCCGGCCTGGAAGGCCGCGCGGAGGAGCTCATCGCCCGCGTCTGGACGCAGGTCCTCGGCGCCGACTCGATCGGCCCGGACGACAACTTCTTCAAGCTCGGCGGCCACTCCCTGCTCGCGATCAAGCTCGTCTCCCGGGTACGGGTCGAGCTGTCCGTGGCCCTCCCGGTCAAGGCCGTGTACGCCCACCCGCGCCTGCGCGACCTCGCCGCCCACATCGAGGAGCTGCTGGCCGCACGGGATGCCTGACCGCCGTCCCCGCCGTCGCCCCAGCCGCCCGCCCCCGCCACTCACGAGGAGCAGCAACCGTGATCCCCCTGTCCTACGCCCAGCGCCGACTGTGGTTCCTGAACCGGCTGGAGGGTTCCTCCTCGGCCTACAACGCCCCCGTGGTGCTCCGGCTGGGATCGACGCCCGACCCGCGCGCCCTCGAAGCGGCGGTACGGGACGTGGTGGAGCGGCACGAGGTGCTGCGGACCGTCTACCCGGCCCGCGACGAGGAGCCGTACCAGGACGTCCTGGCCGACGCCACCGTGCCCTTCGATGTGGAGGAGTGCGCCCCGGGCGAGGACGTGGCCGCCCGGGCGACGGCCTTCGCCCGGCTCCCCGTGGACATCACGCGGGAACTCCCGCTCCAGGTCCGGCTCTTCGCGGCGGCGGACGGCACCGCCGTCCTGGTGCTCCTCCTGCACCACATCGCCACGGACGGCTGGTCGGTGGGCTGCCTGCTCGCCGACCTCGACACCGCCTACCGTGCCCGCACCGGAGGCCGGGCACCCGGCTGGGAACCGCTGCCCGTCCAGTACGCGGACTACGCCCTGTGGCAGCGCGACATGCTCGGGGACCCCGAGGACCCCGAGAGCACCGCGCACGAGCAGCTCACCCACTGGCGCAAGGCCCTCGACGGCATCCCGGCCGAGACCCGCCTGCCGGCCGACCGCCCCCGGCCCACCGAGCCCGGGCACCGCGGCGCGGTGGTCTCGGCGGACCTCGGCGCCGGGGACCACCGGGCGCTCGCCGCCCTCGCACGCGCCCGGCGGGGAACCTTCTTCATGGTGGCCCGCGCCGCCCTGGGCGCCGCCCTGCGGGCGGCCGGCGCGGGCGACGACATCGTGGTCGGCACGCCTGTCGCGGGCCGCCCGGAGGAGGACCTGCACGAGCTCGTCGGGTTCTTCGTCAACACCCTGGCCCTGCGCACCGACCTGTCCGGCGACCCCGCCCTCGGCGCCCTGGTCGACCGCGTCCGCGAGTCCGACCTCGTCGCCTTCGCCCACGAGGACCTGCCGTTCGACCTCCTCGTCGAGGACCTCAACCCCGAACGCTCCTTCGGCCGGCACCCGTTCTTCCAGGTCATGCTGAGCTCCCGGGGCGGCCAGGAGGAGGACACCGTCCGGCTCGGCCCCCTCACCGGCGTCCTCGACGAAGCGGACCTGGCCACGGCCAAGTTCGACCTGAGCTTCCACTGCCAGGAGACCCTCGACGCGGACGGCCGGCCCGGCGGAGTGCTCCTCCGGCTTCAGTACGCCACGGACCTCTACGACGAGGACACCGCACGGCTCCTCCTCGCCCTCTTCCGGCGCGCGCTCACCGCCTTCGCCGAGGAGCGGGACACCACCCCCCTCAGCGGCGTCGAGCTCCTCGCGCCCGCCGAGCGGGAGGCCCTCGACCGCAGCCACGCGGTTCTCGCCGAGGCGGCACGGACCCGTGCCGCCACCCGGCAGGAGGCGGGCGAGCGCGCCGGATCCCGCTCCGTGGCGGACCCCCGTGAGGAGATCCTGCGCGGCCTCTTCGCGGAGATCCTGGACCGGGACGAGGTGCTGCCGGAGGACAACTTCTTCAAGCTCGGCGGGCACTCCCTGCTCGCGGGCAAGCTCACCAACCGCGTCCGGGGCGCCCTCGGCCTCCAGGCCGCCATCCGTGACGTCTTCCTCGCCCCCACCCCCCGACAACTGCTCCGCCGCCTCGACGAACGGAGCGACGGACCCCGCCGCCCGGCCCTCCGCCCGGTGCCGCCCGAGCACCGCCCCGACCCGCTCCCCCTCTCGTACGCCCAGCGCCGGCTCTGGTTCCTGGGCCGCCTCGAAGGATCCTCCCCGGCCTACAACGCCCCCATGGTGCTCCACCTGGAGGCCAGGCCCGACACGACCGTCCTGGAGGCGGCCGTACGGGACGTGACGGACCGTCACGCGGTGCTGCGGACGCTCTACCCGGTACGGGACGGGGAGCCGTACCAGCACGTCGTCGAGGCCGCGGCCGTCCGCGTCGAGACCGAGGAGTGCGCCGCGCCCGAGGACGCCCGGGCGCGGGCGACCGAGTTCGCCCGCGTCCCCCTGGACATCACCAGCGAACTTCCAGTCCGAGTCAGGCTGTTCGGCGTCGCCGACGGGACCGCGGTCCTCGTCCTCTCGGTGCACCACATCGCGACGGACGGCTGGTCGGTGGACTCCCTGCTCGCCGACCTGGACACCGCCTACCGGGCCCGCGCCCAGGGCCGCGCCCCGGCGTGGGAGCCGCTGCCCGTCCAGTACACCGACTACACCCTCTGGCAGCGCGAACTCCTCGACGGCGAGCACGGCGTCCGCGAGGCCCAGACGGCCTACTGGCGCACGGCCCTGGACGGCATCCCGGCCGAGACCCGGCTGCCCGCCGACCGTCCCCGGCTCACCGAACCCAGCGGCCGTGGAGCCACCCTGACGACCGCCCTCGACACCCTCGCCCACCAGGCACTGACCGGCGTCGCCCGCAGCCGCCGGGTCACCTTCTTCATGGTCGTCCGGGCCGCCCTGGCCCTCGCCCTGCGGGCGGCCGGCGCGGGCGACGACACGGTCGTCGGCACCGCGGTGGCGGGCCGCCCCGAGGAGGACCTGCACGACCTCGTCGGCTTCTTCGTCAACACCCTGGCCCTGCGCACCGACCTGTCCGGCGATCCCACCCTCGACGACCTCGTGCGGCGCGTGCGCGACGGGGACCTGGCCGCCTTCGCCCACGACGACCTGCCCTTCGACCTCCTCGTCGAGGACCTCAACCCGGAACGCTCCCTCGGCCGCCACCCCTTCTTCCAGGTGATGCTCAGCGCCCAGACCGCCCGCTCCGCGCGGGACGAGACCGTCCGCCTCGGCGGCATCACCGGGCGGACAGACGGCGCCGACCTCGCCGGAGCCAAGTTCGACCTCTCCTTCCACTGCGTCGAGACGCACGACTCCGCCGGCGAACCCGGGGGAGTGCTCCTCGGCCTCCAGTACGCCACGGACCTCTACGACGAGGACACCGCGCAGCTCCTCCTCACCCTCTTCCGGCGCGCCCTGGCGGTCTTCGCCGAACGGGCCGGAGACACCCCGCTGAGCGGCGTCGACCTGCTCACGGGCGAGGAGCGCCGGGAGCTCGAACGGCGGCACGACGCCCTCGCGGCCGCCCGGGCCCACGCCGAGACCGAGCGCGGGCGCGCCGGAGCGGGGGACGGCCGGGGGACGGGCACCCGCACCGGGACGGACCCCCGTGAGGAGATCCTGCGCGGCCTCTTCGGGGAGATCCTGGACCGGGACGAGGTGCTGCCGGAGGACAACTTCTTCAAGCTGGGCGGGCACTCCCTGCTCGCCGGGAAGCTCACCAACCGCGTCCGGGGCGCCCTCGGCCTCCAGGCCGCCATCCGTGACGTCTTCCTCGCCCCCACCCCCCGACAACTGCTCCGCCGCCTCGACGAACGCGGCGACGGACCGGCCAGGCCCCCGCTGCGACCCGTGCCCGACGCGCTGCGCCCCGCACGCGTCCCCCTGTCCGCCGCACAGCTCCGGCTCTGGTTCCTCGACCGCCTGGAGGGCCCGAGCGCCACCTACAACATCCCCGTCGTCACCCGGCTGCACCGCCCCCTCGAACCGGCCGTCCTGGCCGCCGCCCTGGCCGACGTCGCCGACCGGCACGAGGTGCTGCGCACCGTCTGCGGGACGGCGGACGGCGAGCCGTACCAGCGGGTCCTGACCGGCGCGGTGCCCGTCCTCGACCAGGTCGGCGCCGACGGCCCGGACGCCCTGCGCGCGGCCGTCGACGAAGCCGCCGGGTACGTCTTCGACCTGGCCGACGAGATCCCCTTCCGGGCGCGGCTCGTGACGGACGCCGACGGCGGCCAGACCCTGGTGCTCCTCGTCCACCACATCGCCGGCGACGGCTGGTCGACGGGCTGCCTCCTCGCCGACCTGGACACCGCCTACCGGGCCCGCGCGGGGGGCCGCGCCCCGGCGTGGGAGCCGCTGCCCGTCCAGTACACCGACTACACCCTCTGGCAGCACGAGCTCCTCGACGGCGAACACGGCGTCGCGGACGAACAGCTCGCCCACTGGCGGACCGCCCTCGACGGCCTGCCCCCGCTCCTCGCCCTGCCCACCGACCGGCCGCGCCCCGCCCTGAGCGACGGAGCCGGCGCCCTCACCGCCTTCGACGTCGACGCCGCCACCCACCGGGCGCTGCTGCGCGTCGCCCGAGGCACCGGCGCCACCCTCTTCATGGTCGTGCAGGCCGCCCTCGCCGCCCTCCTGACCCGGCACGGCGCGGGCACCGACCTCGCCATCGGCACCACCGTCGCGGGCCGCGCGGACGACGCCCTGCACCCGCTCGTCGGCTTCTTCGTCAACACGCTGGTGCTGCGCACCGACACCTCGGGCGACCCCGACTTCACCGAACTCGTGCGCCGCGTCCGCGAGTCCGGGCTCACCGCCTACAGCAACCAGGACCTCCCCTTCGACCGGCTCGTCGAACACCTCAGCCCGCACCGCTCCGCCGCCCATGCCCCGCTCGTCCAGGTCATGCTCCAGGTGCACGCGGCATCGGGCGGGCACAGCGCCCCCTCGGTCCTGGACGGCGAACAGATCGGCTTCAGCGCGGCGGGCGCCAAGTCCGACCTCACCTTCGCGCTGACCGAACTCGCCGACGCCGACGGCGCCCCGGCCGGACTGCGCGGCGCGCTCGAGTACGCCACCGCGCTCTACGACCCGTCCACCGCGGCCCTCCTCGCCCGGCGGCTGACCGACACGCTCACCGCGCTCGCCGCCGATCCCGGCACCCCGCTCTCCGCCACGCCGTACGGCCCGGCGGCCCCCGCCGGACGGGACCTCGTCCTCGACGGGCGGGGACGGCCCGCACCCGTACGCGTGCCCGGCGAGGTCCACGAGCCGGCGCCCGGCGGCGGCCTGCGCGCCACCGGCCGCCGGGCCTTCGCCGACGCCGACGGGCGGCTCCGGCCCGTGGCCTCGCTCACCGTCGGCGGCTACCCGGTGGAGCCCGGCCACGTCGAGGACGTCCTCGGCCGGCACCCGGACGTCACCGGAACGGCCGTCGCCGTCCGCGACGACCGGCTCCACGCCTACGTCACGCGGCTGCCCGGCGGCGCCGACGGGGCGGCCCTGCGCGCCTGGGCCGCCGAGCGGCTCCCCGAGTACCTGGCCCCGGCACGCGTCGTCCCGGTGCACCGGCTGCCCGTGCCCGGCGGGGACGCGCCCGCCGAGGCGGAGGGTCCGGGCACGGCGACCGCCCCGGACGCCCGGGAGGAGCGTCTCCTGGGAGTCTTCCGGGACGTCCTCGGGGGCCGTGCGCTCGGACGCGACGACAACTTCTTCAAGTCGGGGGGTCACTCGCTGCTCGCGGTCCGGCTCCTCAACCGGATCCGCGCCGAGTTCGGCCAGGACCTCACGCTGCGGGACGTCTTCCGCAACCCGACGGCGGCGGCGCTCTCGCTGCGCCTGCCCGAGCCGGGCACCGGGGCACCGGCCCCGCGGGGCCCCCGCCCGCCGGCCCCGACGCTGCGCCGCCGCACGTCGGCGGGCACGCGCCGAGCCGACTGACCCCCTGCCACGTGCTGCTGTGGGCGCCACCCTGTCCTGGGCGGCGCCCACAGCCCGTTCCGGGCCCGCGCCCCGCCGTGGCCCGTGCCCCGCCGTTGTGGGCCTGTGCCCCGCCCGTTGTGGGCAGGCGTTCCGCAAGGGGCGGAACGGGTGGGCACAACGGAACGGCGCCCTTGCCGGCGTGGGAGGCTGTAGCGCCTGAACCCGCACCGACAGGTGCAGCACATGGTGGTGCGGGTCCAGGCCCAGATCGCGGAGGCGCCGCTCAGCGCGCCGTCCCGTGTGCCCACCCGTCCCGCCCCAGCGGGACGATTGCCCACACGGGCGTGGGCGGCGGGCCCGCCAGGGCGCGGGCCCCACACAGGGGCCCGGCGAAGGCATACGAGGGTGCGGGACCACACGGGGTAGGGCGAAGGCCCACACGGGCGCGGGCCCACACAAGCGCGGGCCCACACAGGGGCAGGGCGAAGGCCCACGTGAGTGCGGGCCAGCACATGGCAGGGCGAAGGTCCACACCGCCGCGGGCGAGGGCCCCGCGTGGGCAGCGTCCCGCCCGCAGGACAGCCCCCCGCCCCCCCCACCGGCAGCCCCCCCAACCCCCCGGCTGCCGGTAGGAGCTGCCGGGTCGACTGCCCCGGCCCCCCGCACCCCGCGCCTAGCGTGGAGGGCACGGAGGCGAGAGGAACCGCCCCGGTCTCCCGTCCCTATACCGGAGGAACTCAGCATGCCCCCCAGCAGAACGGAAGACCTGCTCGACGGCGGACCCTCTCCCGCCCCCGCGCCGCCCGTGCTCGACCTGATCGCCCACCGGACGCGTACCCGCCCCGACGCCCCCGCCCTGGTGCACGCCGACGCCCGTCTGACCTACGCCGAGCTCGCCGCCGCCGTGCGGGAGAGGGCCGAGGAGCTCGCCGCGCGGGGCGCAGGTCCCGGCCGGCTCGTCGCGCTGCACCGGCCGCGCGGGATCGACGCGATCGTCGGGCTCCTCGCCGTCCTGGAGACGGGCGCCGCCTACCTGCCGCTGGACGTCCAGGCCCCCGACGCCCGCAACGAGGCGATCCTCAAGGACGCCTGCGGTGACCTGGCGCCGACCCCCGCCGAGGTCGCCCGGCACGGCGAGCTCGTGCTCGGCGGCCCCGGCGCCGGAGAGGGCGCGGCCTACGTCATCTACACGTCCGGGTCCACCGGCACCCCCAACGGCGTGGTCGTCGCCCACGACTCCCTCGCCCACTTCATCGCCGGTGCGACCCCGGCGTACGGGATCGGCGCCGACGACGCGGTCCTCCAGTTCAGCCCGCTCCACTTCGACGCCAGCATCCAGGAGATCTTCACGACCCTGGGCGCCGGCGGCACCCTCGTCCTGCGCACCGACGACATGCTGGACGTGTCGGAACTCCTCGCCGGCTGCGCCCGGCACGGCATCACCTACCTGGACCTGCCCGCCGCCTACTGGCACGAGCTGGTCTACGTCCTCACCACCGGTTCGGCCGTCCTCCCCGACGCCCTGCGCACCGTGATGATCTACGGCGAGGCCGCCCTTCCCGAGCGCGTCGCCCAGTGGCGGGCCCTGGTCGGCGACCGGATCCGGCTCCTGAACGGCTACGGCCCCACCGAGACGACCGTGGTGGCCACCATGGCCGACCTCAGCCGCCACGACGGCGGACCCATCCCGATCGGGCGCCCGCTCCCCGGCGTCGGGGCCGCCGTCGTCGACGGTGAGCTGTGGCTGCTCGGCGGCGGCCTGACCCGCGGCTACCTCCACCGGCCCGAGCTGAACGCCCGCCGCTTCACCTCGCTCGACGGCGAACGCGCCTACCGCACGGGCGACCTCGTCACCATCGGCGAGGACCGTCAGATCCTCTACCACGGGCGGCTCGACGACGAGGTGAAGATCGGCGGCCAGCGCATCGACCCGGCCGCCGTCGACTCCGTCCTCGCCGGCCACCCCGGCGTCCGGGAGGCCGCGGTCGTCGCCCAGCAGGACGGCGACGGCGTCAAGCGTCTCGTCGCCTTCGTGGTCACGGAGGGCGGCACCGGCACGGAGGAGCTCCGCGACTGGGTCCGCGCCCGCATGCCCGCCGCCGCGGTGCCCGCCGTCTCGATCGTCGTCGCCCTGCCCCGTACCAGCTCCGGCAAGATCAACCGCAAGGTGCTCCGCACGGCCGACCCGAGGCTGCCGGTCGTCCACGAGGAGCCGACGCCCGTCGAGGACCGGGTGCCGCTCTCCCACGCCCAGCGCCGCCTGTGGCTGGTCGGCCAGCTGGACGGGCCCTCCGCCGCCTACAACATGCCGATCGTCCTCGATCTGGAGGCGGCCCCCGACCGGGCCGCGCTCGCCGCCGCGGTGACCGACGTCGCCGAGCGGCACGAGGTGCTGCGCACGGTCTTCCCGGCCCCCGACGACGAGCCGTACCAGCACGTCCTCGCGCCCGGCGTGATCCGGCTGCGCACCGTCGAGTGCCCGGCCGGGGAGCGCGCCGAGCGGGTCGCCCGCTTCGCCGCCGAGACCTTCGACCTCTCCCGCGAACTCCCGCTCCGAGTAGCGCTGTTCCTGCCGGACGACGGCGCGGGAGCCACCCTGGCGGTCCTGCTCCACCACGTCGCCGGCGACGGCTGGTCCCTCGAACCGCTGATGTCCGACCTGGCCGACGCCTACGCCGCGCGCGCCGCGGGCCGAGCCCCCGAACGGGAGCCGCTGCCCGTCCAGTACGCCGACTACACGCTCTGGCAGAACGACCTCCTCGGCGACGCCGACGACCCCGACTCCCTCGTCGCCGGCGGGCTCGCCCACTGGACCGAGGCCCTCGCCGGACTGCCCGCCGCGACCGACCTGCCGCTGGACCGGCCCCGGCCCGTCGTCCGCGCCCACGACGGCGGCCTCGTGACCACCGCCCTCGGGGCGGACGTCCACGCCCGGCTCGTACGGCTCGCCGAGGACCACGACGCCAGCCTGCTCATGGTGGCGCAGGCCGCGCTCGGCCTCGCCCTGCGGGCGGCCGGCGCGGGGGAGCGCACCGTCCTCGGCACCCCCGTCGCGGGGCGCGACGACGAGGCCCTCGACGAGCTCGTCGGCTTCTTCGTCAACACCCTGGTGCTGCCCACCGACACCTCCGGCGACCCCGCCTTCACGGGCCTGCTGGAGCGGGTGAGGGAGACCGACCTCGCGGCCTTCGCCCACCAGCGGCTCCCCTTCGACCTCCTCGTCGAGCGCCTCAACCCGCCCCGCACGCCCGGCGTCCACCCGCTGTTCCAGGTCATGCTGACCCTGCGGACCACCGGGCCCGACGCCGGACCCTTCCGATTCGGCGCCCTGGAGGGCCGGTTCGCCGGCGAGGGACCCTCGACCACCAAGTTCGACCTCACGGCCGCCTTCGAGGAGCTCCGGGACGCGGACGGCGCCCCGGCCGGACTCCGGCTCGGCCTGGAGTACGCCCGGGACGTCCTCGACGAGGACACCGCCCGCCTCCTCCTCGCCGCCCTGGAACGCGCCCTGCTCGCCGCCGCCGACCACCCCGGGGCGCCGGTCCGCGACACCGCTCTCGTCGACCCCGGCACCCGCCGGGACCTGGACGAGCGGCGTGCCCGCGCCGCCGCGCCCGCCGCGGGCACCGGCGCCGCCGCCACCGCGCGGACCGCCACCGAGCCGCCCGCCGCGCACACCGACACCCTGCGGGAACTCTTCGCCGAGGTCCTCGGCCTCGACCAGGTCGGCCCCCACGAGGGCTTCTTCACCATCGGCGGCCACTCCATGAGCGGCGTCCGCCTCGCCAACCGGATCCGCGCCCGCCTCGGCGCCGACGTCCAGGTCCGCGACCTGCTCCTCGCCCCCACCCCCGACGCCCTCGCCCGCCGCATCGCCGAGCGGTCCGCCGCCCCGGACACCGACGGCGGGCCCACCGCGCCGGAGCCCGTCCGGCCCCGCCCCGTGCCGCGCACCGACCGGACCGCCCGCGTCCCCCTCTCGTACGCCCAGCGCAGGCTCTGGTTCATCGACACCCTCGAAGGCCCCAGCGCCTCCTACAACATCCCCCTCGTCCTCAGGCCGGCGGAACCCCTCGACGCCGGCGCCCTCGCCGAGGCCCTGACCGACCTCTCCGACCGCCACGAGGTCCTCCGCACCCGCTACCGGACCGTCGACGGCGAACCCCACCAGGAGATCCTGGCTTCCGTCCGGCCCCCGCTCGACGTCCTCTCCGTCCCCGCCGACCGGCTCGCGGCCACCGTCTCCGAGGCCGCCGGCCACGTCTTCGACCTGGCCGGGGAGACGCCCCTGCGCGCCACCCTCGTCACCCCCGACGACGGCGGCGACCAGGTCCTGGTCCTGCTCGTGCACCACATCGCCGCCGACGGCTGGTCCACCGGGCCCCTCCTCGCCGACTTCGGGACCGCCTACCGGGCCCGCGTCGAGGACCGCGTCCCCGGCTGGGCGCCGCTGCCTGTCCAGTACGCCGACTACACCCTCTGGCAGCGCGACCTGATCGACGGTCCGGCCGCCGAGGCCCACCTGGACTTCTGGGAGCGGACCCTCGCCGGCGCCCCCGCCGTCCTCGAACTCCCCGCCGCCCGCCCCCGCCCCGCCGAGGCCGGCCACCGCGGCGGACGCGTACCCGTCGCCCTCGACCCCGCCACCCACCAGGCCCTCGAAGCCGTCGCACGGCGTGGCGGAGCCACCCTGTTCATGGTGGTGCAGGCCGCCCTGGCCGCCGTCCTGACCCGGCACGGCGCGGGCACCGACCTGCCGCTCGCCACCATGACCGCCGGACGCGACGACGAATCGCTCGGCGACCTGGTCGGCTTCTTCGTCAACACCCTGGTGCTCCGCACCGACACCTCCGGCGACCCCACCTTCACCGAACTCCTCGACCGGGTCCGGCGGACCGACCTCGCCGTCTACGGCCACCAGGAACTCCCCTTCGACCGGGTCGTCGAGCACCTCAACCCGGTGCGCACCACCGCCCACCACCCGCTGGCCCAGGTCGTCGTCCAGCTCCACCACGACTACACCGGCGGCGCCACCGCCGCGAAGAGCCTCTTCCGGGAGGACGGACCGGCACTCCTCGACACCGTCTCCACCAAGTTCGACCTGACCTTCGCCCTGGACGACCTGCGGGACGCGGACGGCCGGCCCGCGGGCCTGAGCGGTGGTCTGGAGTACGCCACGGACCTCTTCGACGCCCCGACCGCCGCCCTGCTCGCCGCCCATCTGGAGCAGACCCTGCGGGCCGCGGCGGCCGACCCCGGCGTACGGATCGGGGACGTCGGACAGCTCACCGCCGCCGACCGGTTCCGGCTGGTCAGCGACTACAACGACACTGCCACCGCCACCGCCACCGTGGTCCCCGCGACCCCGGACACCGTCCACGGGACGATCGCCCGCCGCGCCGCGCGGACCCCCGGCGCGCCCGCCCTGATCACCGACGGGGAGACCGTCGACTACGCCTCGCTCGACGCCCGCGCCTCGGCGCTCGCCGCCCGCCTCCGCGGCGCCGGGGTGCGCCGGGGCGACACCGTCGGCGTCCTCCTCGAACGCGGCGTGCCGCTCGTGGTGACGGCCCTCGCCGTCCTGCGGTGCGGCGCCGCCTACCTGCCGCTCGACCCGCGCCTGCCGGAGGCACGACTCCGCCTGATGCTGGAGGACGCGGGCGTACGCCTCGTGGCGACCGACGCCGAGCACGCCGCACGCGCCGAGGGCGCGGTCCCCGCACTGCTGGACGTCGACGCGCCCGGCACCGGGGAGCCGCTCGGCGAGGACACCGGCGCCACCGGGGACGACCTGATGTACGTGATGTTCACGTCCGGGTCGACGGGCCGGCCCAAGGGCGTCGGCGTCACCCACCGCAACGTGCTGGAGCTCGCCGCCGACCGTGACGTCCGCTCCGGCGGGCCGCGCCGGATGCTCGTCCACTCGGCGACCGGGTTCGACGCGTCCGTCTTCGAGATCTGGGTGCCGCTCCTGAACGGCGGCGGCCTCGTCCTCACCCGGGGCGACGGCACGGACCTCGCCGAGACCGCCCGCGCGGTCCGCGAACACGCCGTCACCAGCGCCTACTTCACCGTCGGCCTCTTCCACGTCATGGCCGACGAGGGACTGGACACCCTGCGGCTGCTGCGCGAGGTGTGGACCGGCGGCGACGTCGCGAGCCCGGCCGCCGTGCAGCGGGTCCTCACCCACTGCCCGGACACCGTCCTCGTCCACTCCTACGGCCCCACCGAGACCACCTTCGCCTCCCACAACCAGTGGTTCGGCACCGGGGAGCGCGTCCTGCGGGGCGCCGGACTCCACCTCGGACGCCCCATGGACAACACCCGCAGCCACGTCCTCGACCACGCCCTGCGGCCCGTCCCGCCGGGCGTGCCCGGCGAGCTGTACATCGCCGGCTCCCACGTGGCCCGCGGGTACGTCGGCCGGCCGGGACTGACCGCCGAGCGCTTCGTCCCCGACCCCTTCGAGGCCGACGGCAGCCGCATGTACCGTACGGGCGACCGCGTGCTGTGGACCGCCGCCGGTGAACTCCGCTTCCTCGGACGGGCGGACGGCCAGATCAAGCTGCGCGGGGTACGGATCGAACCCGGCGAGGTCGAACGGGCCCTCGCCGCGCACCCCTCGGTCGGCCAGGCCCTGGTCGTGGTCCGCGAGGACCGGCCCGGGGACAAGACCCTCGTCGGCTACGCCGTCCCCCGGGCCGGCGGGACGGTCACCGAGGCCGAGCTGCTCGCCGACGCGCGGAACACGCTCCCGGAACACCTCGTGCCGTCCGCCGTCGTCGTCCTCGACGCCCTGCCGCTGACCGTCAACGGCAAGCCCGACCGCGCGGCGCTCCCCGCCCCGCACTGCCCGGCCGCCGCGCGGGGCGGCCGGCGGCCGCGCAACGCCCGCGAGGAGGTGCTGTGCGCGCTGTTCGCCGAGATCCTCGACGTGCCCCGGGTCGGCATCGACGACAACTTCTTCGCCCTCGGCGGCCACTCGCTGCTCGGCGTCCGCCTGGTCAACCGCGTCCGGGGCGTCCTCGGCATCGAGCGCACCGTCCGCGACCTGTTCCGCCTGCCCACCCCCGCCGGACTGCTCGGCTCGCCCGACGACGACGGCACGGCCGCCGCCCTGGGCGTCCTCCTCCCGCTGAGCACGCGCGGCACCCGCCGTCCGCTGTTCTGCGTCCACCCCGGCACCGGCGTCGGCTGGGCCTACGCGGGCCTCGCCGCCCACCTCGGCGACGACCAGCCGCTGTACGCCCTCCAGGCCCGCGCGCTGAGCGAGCCCGGCCACCGGCCGCGCGGCGTCGAGGAGATGGCCGACGACTACCTGGAGCAGATCCGCCAGGTCCAGCCCTGGGGCCCGTACCGGCTCCTCGGCTGGTCGTACGGCGGCATCGTCGCCCACACGATGGCGGTACGGCTCCGCGAGGCGGGGGAGCGGGTCGAGCTGCTGGCCCTGATGGACGTCCACCAGACCGGACCCGGCAGCGTCTCCGTCCTCCCTCCCGAGGAACGGAACGGGGCCGCCGCGCCGGCGGACGCCGGGGACCTGGCGGGGGCGACGGAGGACCTCCGCCGTGCGGACCCCGTCCTCGCCGGCTTCTCCGACACCGAACTCCGGGCGGTGCTCCGCGCCTCCGAGACCCACGCGGCCCTCATGGCGCGGCACGTGCCGGGGGTCGCCGACGCCGACACGCTCTTCTTCACCGCCCGCCGGCCGGGAGAACCGGAAGGTGCTCTCGCCGCCACCTGGATTCCCTTCACCGAGGGAATCATCGACAATCACACCCTGGAATGCGGCCATCTCCACATGGCCGAACCGGAACCGCTCGAAAGCATCGGAAAAATAGTCGCGGAGAAACTCTCCGCGCTTCAGAAGGAAGAAACGAGGAGCCAGTCATGAGTGAGTCCGTCAACCCGTTCGACAACGCCGAGGGCACCTTCCACGTCGTCGTGAACGACGAGGGCCAGCACTCGCTCTGGCCGGACTTCGCCGACGTCCCCGCTGGCTGGACCAGCGTCTGGGGTGCCGGGAACCGCACCGAAGCCCTGGAGTACATCACCACCCACTGGACCGACATCCGCCCGCGCGGCCTCGTCGCCCAGTACGCCTGACACACCCCCGGCCCGAGCGCCGTGCCCCGCATCCGATGCGGGGCACGGCGCTTCTCGCTTTTCCCGCCGGCGGCCCCGTACCGGAATATTCGTGAAGGAAAGTGCCGGTCCTTGCTGCCGGTCGTACTTCCGCTTCCGGAATCCCCGGAAAACTATTCTCGACCCATGAAGATACTCCTGAGCGGAACCGCATCGGATTCCCACACATGGAATCTCGTGTACCTCCGTCTCTTCCTCGAGGAACAGGGCCACGAGGTCGTGGGGCTCGGCCCCTGCGTCCCCGCCGAGCTGCTGCTCGACGGCTGCCTGCGGCACGCGCCCGACGTGGTGGTGCTCAGCAGTGTCAACGGCCACGGCTACCGCGACGGCCTCACCGCCGTCCGCCGGCTCCGCGCGGAACGCGCCCTGGCCGGCCTCCCCGTGGTGCTCGGGGGCAAGCTCGGCGTCGTCGGGCACCGTCAGGAAGCGGACGTGGCACGGCTCACCGAGGCCGGCTGCGACGCCGTGCTCGGCGAGGACCTGGACGCCCTGTGCGCCTTCCTCGCCGCACGCGCCCGCAAGGAGGTGCCGGCTTGACCGCCCGGGCCCCCGACTTCGGCGCCTTCGTCGCGGCGTCCTCGGCAGCGGGCCGTCTCGTGGTCCAGCCGCGCATGGGCTTCGGCGACCCCGGCAGCATGCGCGCCGGGCTCGCCCGGACCAGGGCCGCCACCGCGCACACCGCGGGCACCCTGACCGTCGACAGCTACACCCGCGTCGGCGACCTGGCCGGCGCCCGCGCCGCCGTGGCCGAGGGGAGCCGCCTCAACGGCTACCCGATCGCCGCGCACTCCCCGGACACCACGCGCGCCGTCCTCGACGGACTGTACGACGCCGACTTCCCCGTACAGGTCCGGCACGGGTCCGCCCGGCCGCTGGCCATCGTCCGGGCGCTCACCGCGGCCGGACTCGACGCCACCGAGGGCGGCCCCGTCTCCTACTGCCTGCCCTACGGGCGCACCCCCCTGCGGGAGTCCGTCACCGCCTGGGCCCACGCCTGCGAAGTCCTCGCCGCCGGCGCGCGAACCGGCGCCGTGCCCCATCTGGAGAGCTTCGGGGGCTGCCTCCTCGGCCAGCTCTGCCCGCCCTCCCTGCTCGTGGCCATGAGCGTCCTGGAATGCCTCTTCTTCGCCCAGTACGGCCTGCGCAGCGTCTCGCTCAGCTACGCCCAGCAGACCGACCCGGCCCAGGACGAGGAGGCCCTGCGCGCCCTGCACCGGCTCGCCGCCGAGCTCCTGCCCGACGGCGTCGACCACCACGTCGTCCTCTACACCTACATGGGCGTCTACCCGCGCTCCGAACAGGGCGCCACCCGCCTCCTGGAGGCCTCCGCCCGGCTCGCCGTGCGCTCCGGGGCCGGCCGTCTCATCGTGAAGACCACCGCGGAGGCCCACCGCATCCCGACCGTGGAGGAGAACGTCCGCGCGCTGGAGACGGCCGCCGCGGCCGCCGCGCTCGCCGGACCCCCGGCTCCCGCCGAGGCGGCCGACGGCGAGGTCTACCAGGAGGCCCGCACGCTCGTCGAAGCCGTCCTCGACCTCCACCCGGACCTGTCCCGGGCCCTGCCGGCCGCCTTCGCGCGCGGGCTCCTGGACGTGCCCTTCTGCCTCCACCCCGACAACGCGGGCGGCTCCCTGGGGTTCGTCGACCCCGGCGGCCGGCTCCGCTGGGCCCGCACCGGCGCCATGCCGATCCGCCCCGACACGGCGGCCGACTCGGCCCCGCTCACCTCGGCGGGACTGCTCGCCGCCCTCCACCACGTCGCCGGGCGCTACGACAGCCCCCGGCACCGCGACAGCGACGACGACCACGGGCGCCCGAGGGCCACCCCGCTGACCGTCTGACCCGCACGCCGGCGCCGAACGACTACCACCCGCCCCGGACCTGCCCACACCGCCCCGCCCCACGCGACCCCGAACAGGAGCCCCGCCATGGAGACCTCCCCGACCACCCACGCACCGGCCACACCGCCCCCGCTCGGCGAACACCTCCGCTCGCCCCGGCTGCGCGCCGCCATGCTCGTCCAGCAGGAGGCCCTGTACGCCGCCCGGGCGTTCCTGCGCGGCGAGGGCTTCACCGAGCTGCTGCCCCCGCTCGTCGGCCCCGTCACCGACCCCGGAGGCCGGGGCGCCAAGGCCCTCGACGTCGACTACTACGGCCACCCGTACAAGCTCATGACCAGCGCCATCCTCTACAAGCAGGCGTCCCTCCGCGGCTTCCCGCGCCTCTTCTACATCGCCCCCAACGTGCGCGTCGAGCCCGAGGAGACCGCCACCACCGGCCGTCACCTCGTCGAGTTCCACCAGATCGACGTGGAGATCGCCGACGGCACCCGCGAGGACGCCCAGGAGATCGCCGCCGGCCTGCTCACCCACGTCACCGAGCACGTCTGGACCGCGATCCCGGGGATCCTCGGCGAACTCGGCCGCGTCGAGGGCGACTTCGCCGAGATCCGGGCGGGCAAGTACGACGTCCGCACCCACGACGACGCCGTGTCCGCCCTCCTCTCCGCCGGCCACCCGCAGAACCCCGACGGCGAGATCGACTGGGAGGGCGAGCGGCTCCTCTCCCTGGAGAGCGACCGCCCGTTCTTCGTCAACGACTACCCCAAGGGCTCCCGCGGCTTCTACGACCGGGAGGACCCCGAGCGCCCGGGCGTCCTGCGCAACTTCGACCTGATCGCCCCGCACGGATACGGCGAGCTCGTCTCCGGCAGCGAGCGCGAGGCCGACTACGCCACCATCGTCACCCGCATGCGGGAGAGCGGCGAGAACCCCGCCAAGTACGCCTGGTACCTCAAGGAGGCCCGCGAGGGCATGCCGTCCAGCGCCGGATTCGGCATGGGTCTCCAGCGCCTGGTCCGCTTCCTCACCGGCCTCGACGCCCTGTGGCAGGTCAGCGCCTACCCGAAGCTCCCCGGGGTGGTGGCCCCGTGACCTCCCTCGACGCCCCCGGAATCCCGGAGCGGGCGATCCGCGCCCGCGCCCGCAACGGCACCGCCGAGGTCTTCCCCGACCCCGCCACGTACGGCTCACGGCTGTACGGGCCGGGCGCGGGGCCGGCCGCCGACGACCTCGACCGGGCCCGCATCGTCCCTCCCGTCTTCATGCCGCAGCGGCTGGAGAAGCTCATCGACCTGGCGAGGGAGCCGGAGTTCACCGACGTCGACCTCGGCACCCCGATCGGCGGTTTCACCTCCCGGCTGCCCCTCTACCTCTCCGCCTTCGGCTCCACGCGGGCCGGCAGCGGCGACCTCGCCGTCCACGCGAGCCGGCAGGCCGCCCGCCTCGGCATCCCCATGGTCATCGGGGAGAACATGATCCCGGTGCACGGCTACCGCCGCGCCGGCGACGCCACCCGCTCCGCGCTCCTCGGCCGCGTCGAGGCCTATCTCGACGCCGCACCCGACGGGGCCGGCGGCGTCGTCGTCCAGCAGTCCACCGAGGACGCCGACTCCGAGGTCTGGAACCTCCTCTACAGCGACCCCGCCTTCCGCCCGCTCCTGGAGAGCGGACGGCTCGCCTTCGAGCTGAAGACCGGTCAGGGCGCCAAGCCCGGCCTCGGCGGCATGACCGTCGTCGACCGCGCTGAGGCCGAGCAACTCGCCCGCCGCTTCACCGTCCGCAAGGTCCTCGACCCCGACGGAGAGCGTCAGCTGCGCTGCGCCACGCCCGGCACCTTCACCGACGAGATCCTCCGCCAGCAGCTGCGGTTCATGCGGAACAACTTCCCCAAGGCCCGCACCTGGGTGAAGTTCCACCCCGGCCGCGACATCGCCCACGCCGCCCGCACCGCCTGGGCCGCCGGCGCGGACGCCGTGACCGTCGACGGCGCGGAGGGCGGCACCGGCTGGGCCCCCGGCGTCTTCCTCGACCACGTCGGCCTGCCCCTCGCCGCCTGCCTGCGCCGCATCGGCCGCCCCGGCGGCTGCCTCCTCGCCACCGGAGGCATGTGGGAGGGCGGCCGCGCCGTACGCGCCCTCGCCCTCGGCGCCACCGCCGTCGGCCTCGGCCGCGCCGCCCTGATCGCCGTCGACGAGGACCCCGAACACGGTCTGGAGCGCCTCGTCGAGAGCATCGCCCTCGAACTCCAGCTGCTCATCAGCGCGTTGGGCAAGTACGCGGTCGCCGCCCTGGACCCGGAGGACCTCTGGTGGCCCGACGGCCACCTCGCCGACCCCGCGCCCGCCTCTCCCCGGGGCGCGGCCGATCCGGCCGGAGCGACACCGTGACCGCGCCCCGCAGGCGCGCCGGGGACCGGAGCGTCCACGCCTGCTTCTCCGTACGCGAGACGCCCGGCATCTCCGTCGCCGTCTCCCAGGACGGCACCGGCCTCGCCGCCACGGCCCGGCACACGGCGCAACGGGCCCTCGCCGAGGCCGGCCGGGGCTACCTCGGCGGCCGAGTCGAGCTCCGTACGCCCCGGACCCCCGCCCACGACGCCTCCCGGCCCGGCGCCTCCGGCACGCGCCGGCGCCGCGCCGTGCGCCGCGCGGCCGACCGCGCCGTCGCCCTGGCCGTCGCCGCCACCCTGCGGGGCGACGGAGCCGGCGTCCGGGTGCACATCCGCCCACCCCTCTGAGCGCGACCGGACACCCCCGCTCCCGCCCCTGGCCCCCATCCCTCGACCACAGAAAGCCGACCCCATGGGAACCACCCCCACGACCGGCGCACCGGCAGGCGCAGCACCGGCCGTCGACTGGCGCCGCGTCAGCAGCCTCGTCATCGGCCAGGCCGCCGTCCAGGCGGGCAGCTTCGCCCTCCTCATCGCCATGAGCTGGACGGCCGTCCAGCTCGGCGGCCGGGAAGCCGTCACGTACGTCACCCTCGCCGCCACCCTGCCCCGCGCCCTGCTCCTGCTCTTCGGCGGGGCCCTCGCCGACGCGCTCGGTCCCCGCGCGGTCCTGCTCCGCGCGACCGGTGTCCGCGTCCTCGTCCTCGTGGCCGGGATCGCCGTCACCGCCACCACCGAGACGCTCTGGCCGTTGATCGCCGTCGCCCTGGTCGACGGCGTCCTGCTGGGCGTCACCGGCCCCGCGTCCGGCGTCCTGCTGCCCCGCCTCGCCCCCCAGGACCAGCTGGGCCGCGCCAACTCCCTCTTCTCCATGGTGCTGCGCCTCGCGCCCATCGCCGGATCGCCCCTCGGCGCCTGGCTGGTCGTCGTCGGAGGCCTCCCCGTGGCCATGACGGCCGCGGCCGTCGGCTGCGTCGTCTGGCTGGTCTGCGCCGCCCACGTCACCCGGGGCATGGCCCGCCCCGAGCGCGCCCCGCAGGGGCCCTCCCTGCTGCGCCGCTCCGGCGACGGCTTCCGGCTCCTCGCCGCCCACCCCCGTCTGCGCTGGATGTTCGTCGCCTGTTTCTGCATGGACCTGGCGTTCCTGTGGCCGGCCGAGGTCGCCCTGCCCCTGCGGGCCGCCGACGAGGGCTGGGGCGTCGGCGTCGTGGCCATGGTCCTCGCCGTCTTCGGCGCCGGCGCGCTGGCGTCCGCCGCCCTGGGTGCGGCGCTGGCCCACCGGATCCCGGCGCACACCAAGCTCGTGGTGACCGGCGCCGGTCTCGCGGCCGGCATGGCCGCCATGGCGCTCGTCCCCTCGCCCGTCGTCCTCGCCGCCACGGCCGGCGCCGTCGGCCTGCTCTCCGGCCTCAACGGACCCGCCCTGGTCACCGCCTACCAGCAGGCCGTCCCCGAAGGCCGGATGGGCGCCGCGATGTCCACCTTCGCGCTCTCCGGCATCGGCGCGGCACCGCTGTCCCTCGCCGTGTTCAGCCCCGTCTCGCTCTACCTCGGCGTCACCGGGACCTGGCTGCTGTGCGCGGGCCTCGCCCTCCTCTCGCCGGTCGCCGCGGCCGTCGCCCTGCGCGGCGGCGCGACCCCCTCCGTGCCGCGGGCCGAGGCCCGCACCCGTACCGCCCCGGAGCCCACCGCCACTTCCGTGTGAGGCAGACATGATCTCGCTGGTTGCCCCGCCGCCGGAGGCCCCTCCGGCCGGCCCGCTGATCCCGACGTCACTCCCGCTCCTGACCACGGCCCTGCCACGGCTGCCCGGGCTGCGCCCGGTCCGACCGCAGCTGTGGCTGGTCGCCACCGACGCGCACCAGGACACCGTCGCCCGGTACGCGCCCCTCGTCCTGGACACCACCGAACTGGCCCGTGCCGAGGAGTTCCGCCGGGCCGGGGACCGCGCCACCTACCTGTGCGCGCACGTGGGGCTGCGCCGCCTGCTCGGCGCCCACCTGGACCTCGCGCCCCGGGCCGTTTCGGTGGCCCGGGCGCCCTGCCCCTGCTGCGGCGAGCCGCACGGGCGCCCCGTACTGCCCGACGGGCGCCTGCACTTCTCCCTCTCCCACTGCGAGGGACTGAGCCTGATCGCCGTCGCGTCCACCCCCGTCGGAGTGGACATCGAACGGGTGCCGGCGCCGCACACCGTCACGGAGGCCTCGGAGGTCCTCCACCCGGCCGAGGCGGCGGAACTCGCCGCCCTGACACCCGCCCTGCGTCCCGCCGCGTTCGCCCGGGTGTGGACGCGGAAGGAGGCCTATCTGAAGGGACTCGGAATCGGCCTGGGCGCCGACCCGTCCGCCGAGTACGTGGGCGCGGGACCGCTCCCCGCCGCGCCCACCGGCTGGCTGCTCGCCGACGTCGCGGTCCCGGACGGCCACCACGCCGCCGTGGCCCTCAGACGGTGATTCCTGGCGTCCCCGTCCCGCCGCTCGCCCGGTCCACCCTCCGGGCGGCGGTCAGGCCGCCCGGAGGGTGGACCGGTCACTCGGGTCCGGTCGTCTGCGGTCCCATGAGCCGTACGAGCAGGTCGTCGAGGCTGACCAGGCCGGTGAGCTCGCCGTGGTCGTCCCGTACGACGGCGAGGGAGGCCCGGCGGCGGCGCAGGTGCTCGACGGCCTCGGACACCGTGGTGCCGGCCGCCAGCTCGGGGACGGGCCGGGCCAGGTCGCGGGCGGTGACGGCCCGGCCCCGGGTACGGGCGACCAGGGCGTCACGCGCGTGGACCGAGCCGAGGACGCGGTCGCCGTCGCGGACCAGCAGGCGCGAGCGTTCCGCTGCGGACGCGCGGGCCAGGAGCGCGTCCAGATCGGCCCCGGCGGAGACGGTGACGATGTCCGCGGCCGGGGTCTGGAGCACCGCCACCGGCGTCTGGGGCTCGGTCAGCGACCGGGTGATCAGCTGCGAGTCGGTCGTGTTGATCAGGCCGAGCCGCTCGGACTCCGCCACGAGGTGGGTGAGCTGCTCACGGTTGTGGACGGCCGCCAGCTCGTCGCGGGGCTGGACCCGGCACAGCCGTACGAGCCCGTTGCTGACCTGGTTGAGCACCCAGAGGAGCGGTCGTACGGCCCGGACCACGGCCCGGAAGGGCGGGGTGAGGAGCATCGCCGAGCGCTCGGGGTGGGCGATGGCCCAGGACTTGGGCGCCATCTCGCCGACGACCATGTGCAGGAAGACCACGATGATCATGGCGACGGCGAAGGAGACGCCGTAGCTGAGTCCGGTCGGCAGCCCGAGCTTCACCAGGAGCGGATCCAGCTCGTGGGAGATCGCGGGCTTGGAGAGGGAGCCGAGCCCCAGGGTGCAGATGGTGATGCCCAGCTGCGCGCCCGCGAGCATCAGGGACAGCTCGCGCATCCCGGCGAGCGCGGCCCTGGCGCCGCGCTGCCCCTCGGCCACCGCCTTCTCGACGCGATGCCGCTTGGCGGCGACGAGCGCGAACTCGGCGGCGACGAAGAAGCCGCTGCCGATCAGCAGCAGGACGGTGACGAAGAGCGCCATGGGGAAGCTCATGCCTGGACCTCCTCGGCGGCGGAACCGACGCGCTCGATGCGGACGCGCTCGGGGACGTGACGGTCGAGGCTGAGGACCTCGATGTGGACGTCGTCGACGGTGAGGCGGTCACCGATGGTCGGGAACCGGCCGAGACGGTCGATGATCAGGCCGGCCACCGTGTCGTAGTCGTCCTCCTCGGGCAGGGCGATGCCGGTGGCGTCCTCGATCTCGTCGAGGCGCCGTCCGGCGTCCACGCGCCATCCCGCGCCGTCCGGGGCGGCGAGGGCGACGACCTTGTCGGTCTCGTCGGCGATGTCGCCGACCAGTTCCTCGGCGATGTCCTCGTACGTGACGAGCCCGGCGACGCCGCCGTGCTCGTCCAGGACGACGGCGAACTCGTCGTCGCGCTCCCGCATCTGCGCCACCGCGCGGGGCAGCGGCAGGGTGTCGGGGAGGAGGAGGGGCCGCCGGGCGGCCTCGCCCGCGGTGGTGGTGTCGAAGGCGCTCGCGGGCAGGCGCATCAGCTCGTTCACGCCGAGCACCCCGGCGATGTCGTCGGGATGGTCGCCGAGGACCGGGTAGTTCGAGTGGCCGTGCCTCGCGATCAGCTCCACGGCCTCGGTGAGCGTGGCGTCCCTGCGGACGAACACGGCGTCGGCCCGCGGCACCATGACCTCGTCCATGGTCCGCTCGGAGAACTCCAGGGCGTGGTCGAGCAGCTCGGCGGTGTCCGGCGGCAGTTCGCCCTGCTCGTGGGACTCGCCGATGAGGTGGCTGAGCTCCTCCAGCGTGGCGCCGTGGTGCAGCTCCTCGACGGGCTCGATGCCGACTCTGCGCAGCAGCCTGTTCGCGGCCCCGTCGAAGACGTGGACGACCGGACCGACGACCTTCAGGTAGACGAGGGTGGAGGAGGCCAGCGACTTGGCGAGCCGCTCGGGCACCGCCAGGGCGAGGTTCTTGGGCGCGAGCTCGCCCAGGACCATCTGGAGGACGGTCGCGAGGACGAAGGCGAGGACGACGGAGATCGCGGAGACGGCGCCCTCGGAGAGCCCCGTCCCCTCCAGCACGGGCCTGAGGAGCGCCGAGACGGACGGCTCGGCGAGGAAGCCGACGACCAGGCCGGTGACGGTGATGCCGAGCTGAGCGCCGGAGAGCATGAACGAGAGCCGTTCGAGGACCGTCAGCGCGCGGGCCGCCCGCTTGTCACCGGCCTCGGCCTCACGGGCGAGCGCGAGGCGGTCGGCGGCGACGTAGGCGAACTCCTGGGCGACGAAGTACCCGGTGCCCGCGGTCAGCACGAGGACGGCGAGCAGGCCGAGGGCGGCGTTCATCGGCTGCCGCACCCCGTCACGTGGGGGCGGGTCGATCTGGCGGACAAGGGGGCGCTCCTTCGGGTGACGGCGACACGGGCGGGAACGGGCCGCGTCCCGCCTTCTACATCACTGTAAAGGATGGGTGATCGGCCATCGCGAGACGAAATGCGCACGTCCGCGCCCGCGCGAAAACCTTCTACACTGCTGTAGATGATCAGCGGGCGGGCAGTCGAACTCCCGTGCCGCACCAGCGATGTGAAGGAGTGAACGGCCCATGGTGTTCAAGCGTCTGCTCGGCTCGCTCGGCGTGGGGGGACCGTCGGTGGACACCGTGCTCGAACCCGGGGCGGTGACGCCCGGCGGCGTCCTGGCCGGGCGGGTCCACCTGAAGGGCGGTGACGCCGACGTCACCGTCGAGCACCTCACCCTGGAACTGGTGGCCCGGGTCGAGGCGGAGCACGAGGACGGCGAGTCCGAGGGCGAGGTGGCCTTCCACCGGCACGTGGTGGCCTCCGGCTTCCGCCTCGTGCAGGGCGAGGAGCGCAGCCTCCCGTTCTCGTTCCCGCTGCCCTGGGAGACGCCGATCACCGAGCTGTACGGGCAGGGCCTCGGCGTCGTCCTCGGCGTACGGACCGAGCTCGGTGTCGCCGGCGCGCGCGACAAGGGTGACCTCGACGCGCTCGCGGTCCGCCCGCTCCCCGTCCAGGAGGCGATCCTGGAGGCCTTCGGGCAGCTGGGCTTCGGCTTCCGGTCCGCGGACCTGGAACTCGGTCACATCGGGGGGACCGGGCAGCGGCTGCCGTTCTACCAGGAGATCGAGATCGCGCCGGCGCCCGCCTACGCGCACCGGATCGAGGAGATCGAGGTGACCTTCCTCGCCGGCCCGGAGGGGATGGAGGTCGTCCTGGAGGCGGACAAGCGCGGCGGCCTCTTCGCGGAGGGCCACGACGCGCTCTCCCGTCATGCGGTCGGGCACCAGGACGTCGACCGGGTGAACTGGAACGCCGAGGTCGAGGCCTGGGTGCGCGGGCTCGTGGAGGGCCGAGCCCCGTACAACGCGCATGCCCCGTACGACGCGCACGCCTCACACGGACATGGGCACGGCGGCGAGCACGGGTACGGCCACGGGGCGGGTCACGGCTCGGGTCACGGTTCCGGTGGCCCCGGGATGGGTACGGCCATCGCTGCGGGCGCCGCCGGGCTCGCCGTGGGCGTCGTCGGCGGCATGGTCGCGGCCGAAGTCGTCGACGAGGTGGGCGACTTCTTCGAGGGGGACGAGGAGGACGGAGAGGCGGGGGACGAGGACTGACCCGGCGGTCGGCCGAGGGCCCGGACGTCTCCCCGGGCCCGCCCTTCCGACCCCTTCTACATCACTGTAGATTTGATGTGTCCCACACGAAGGCCGGAAGGATGACGAGAACATGGGTGTGAGCCTCGCCAAGGGCGGAAACGTCTCGCTGAGCAAGGAGGCGCCGGGCCTGACCGCGGTCCTCGTGGGACTCGGCTGGGACGTGCGCACGACCACCGGTGCGGACTACGACCTCGACGCGAGCGCCCTGCTGCTGGACGGTACGGGCAAGGTGGCCTCCGACCGGCACTTCGTCTTCTACAACAACCTGACCAGCCCGGACGGTTCGGTCGAGCACACCGGCGACAACCTCACCGGTGAGGGGGACGGCGACGACGAGAGCATCAAGGTCGACCTGGCCGCCGTGCCGGCCGACATCACGAAGATCGTCTTCCCGGTCTCGATCCACGACGCCGAGAACCGGGGACAGAGCTTCGGCCAGGTCCGCAACGCCTTCATCCGCGTGGTCAACCAGGCCGGCGGCGCCGAACTCGCCCGGTACGACCTCTCCGAGGACGCCGCCACGGAGACCGCGATGATCTTCGGAGAGCTCTACCGGCACGGCGCCGAGTGGAAGTTCCGGGCCGTGGGCCAGGGGTACGCCTCGGGCCTCGCGGGCATCGCGGCCGACTTCGGCGTCAACGTCTGAGGCTCCGGGCGAGACCCCCGCAGAGAACGGAACACCGTGTTCGGAATCAGCGAGATAGCGATCATCCTGATCGTCGTCATCCTGCTCCTCGGCGCCAAGAAGCTGCCCGACCTGGCCCGCAGCGCGGGCAAGGCCGCCCGCATCCTCAAGAGCGAGGGCAAGGCGATGAAGGCCGACGGCACGCCGGAACCGCAGGCCACCTACCAGGTCACCGACACCACCACCCCCCGAAACCCGGCGCGGCCCGACGAACGGCCGGGCACCGAGCGCCCCTGACGGCCACCCCTGCCCGTCCGGAGTGTCCCCTCGACCAGGTGACCGGAGCCCGGCATCCGGCCGATCCGCCGTCCCCGGGGGCGCGCCGGACCGGGTGAGCGGGGGACAGTGGGGGGTGTGGACGTCGAGCGGATCACCGAGGAGCTGTACGGGCTGAAGCCGGGCGACTTCGTCGCGGCCCGGGACGGGTACGTCGCCCAGGCCCGCGCGGCGAAGGACCCGGCCGCGGCGAAGGCGATCGCCGCACTGCGCAGACCGGCCACGGCCGCGTGGGCGGCGAACCGGCTCGCCCGGGAACGCCCCCGCGAGGCCGAGCGGTTCCTGGCCCTCGGGGAGACCCTGCGCGAGGCGCACCGCACGCTCGACGCCGAGCGCCTGCGGGCGGCGAGCCGTGAGCAGCACCAGCTCGTCGCCGCGCTCGCGCGCACCGCCGCCGAACTGGCCGGGGAGGCGGGGCAGCCGGTGAGCGACACCGTGGTGCGCGAGATCGAGCAGACCCTCCACGGTGTCCTCGCCCACGGGGACGTCGCCGACCGGTGGGCGAAGGGGCGGCTCGTCAAGGTGCCCGAGGCCGCCGTCGGCTTTCCCGCGATCGACCCGGACGCCGATCCCCCTCCTCCGGCCCGGGCCGCACCACGGCCGGCCCGGAATCCGGACCTCGCGAAGGCCCGGGCGGCGGCCGCGGAGGCCACCGCCGAGGTCGCGCGGTGCGAGCGGGAGTTCGACGCGGCGGAACGGTCACGGCAGGCCGCGGCGGCGAAGGCGGAGGAGGCGGCCGAGCGGGTCACCCGCCTGGAGACCGACCTCGCGGAGGCCCGGCGGAACCGGACCGAGGCGGAGGGAGCCGCGTCCCGGGCCGCCAGGGCGCTGACCACCGCGGAACGCGCCCTCGCCCGGTCGCGCCAGGCCGCGGACCGGGCGACGAGGACGGCGGAAGGGCTGGAGGGCCAAGCACCGTAGGCCGCCCGCTCGGCGGAAGCGCTGGAGGGCCACGCCCCGCAGGCCGCCCGCCCGAAGCGCTGGAGGGCCAAGCACCGTGAGGCCGCCCGCCCGCCCGAAGCAATGGAGGGCCACGCCCCGCAGGCCGCCCGCCCGCCGGAGCGCTCCCTCTCGCCGATCCGGCGCCGTCCCGCCTCAGGACGGTTTCGCCGTCCAATCGGCCCGGGGCGACCGCGTGTTCCATCGCCGACACGGGCGAGTGATCATTCACCGTGATCGCCTCCGCCGGGCGGGCGGGCCCTCGTGGCGCACCTAGACTCCCCGCACATGTCGCTCTGGCTCCTCAACCACTTCAGCACCTTCACCCTCGCCGTGGTCTCCGTCGGCGGGACCGTCGCCCTCGCGGTGGCCGGGAGCGTGCTGCTGCGCCGCAGGTACCCCTCGCTGGCCCGGGGGGAGCACAACGACATGGTGGGCGTGACCCTGGGGATGTTCGGCGCGATCTACGGCATCATCCTCGCCTTCGTCATCGTCACCCTCTGGACCCAGCTGGACAGCACGCAGACCATCGTCGCCAGCGAGGCCACCGACGCCGCGCTCATCGCCCGCGACGCCGCCGCCTTCCCGCCCGGGGTGCGCGCCGACCTCGACACGGCCCTGAGCGGCTACGTCCACGCGGTCGTCGAGGACCAGTGGCCCCGCATGCGCGCCGGGCAGCCGAGCTACGGGGCGACCGAGACGCACCTCAGGTCCGCCTTCGAGGTCCTCCAGGCGTACGACCCGAAGTCCCCGCGCGAAGAGGTCTTCTACGAGGAGGCCGTCACCCATCTCAACGACGTCGCGGCCCAGCGCCGGGCCCGCCTGAACATGGCCGAGCAGGAACTGCCTCCGCTGCTCCAGGCCCTGGCCTTCGGCGGCGCGATCGTCCTCGTCCCGCTCACCTTTCTCTACGGCATGCGCAAACTCCGGATCCAGCTGCTCTTCGTCGCCTCGGTCGCCGGCCTGATCGGCTTCAGCCTGCTGCTGGTCTTCGTCCTCGACCGCCCGTTCGCCGGTGAACTGAGCGTGAGCCCCGCCCCGTACCAGGAGGGAGCCCTCGCCCAGTACTGGGAGCGGTGAGCGGCGCGGGGTTCAGGAGTGGTCGATGACCACCTTGCCGAAGGGTGCGCCCTCGGCGTGGTGCCGGTAGGCGTCGGCGGCCCTGTCGAAGGGGAAGACCCGGTCGATGACCGGGCGGAGCCCCCGTCGCGGTGCGGCGCCTTCGCGCTGTGTCGTGCGTTCCCTTGGCGGCGCCCCGTCCGTCGGCGGCGCGCCTTCTCGGACCGGTCGTCACGCGGCGTCGGGCTCGGCCGCCAGCGGGACCTCGCCCGCCGTCTTGCTGAAGCCGAGTGCCTCGACGATCCGGCCGTCCGTCACGCGCATGACGTTGACGCCCCGCACCCACTGGTCGGGGCCCTCGCCGAAGCGATACGTCCAGAGGATCGTGGCCCGGTCGCCCGCCACGATCACCTCCTGGGGGGTGAACTGCGAGGCGGTGTCCTCGACGAGGGCCGTCCACCAGGCCGTACAGCCCTCGCCCCCGGACACCCGCTCCCCGCGCGGAGCCGGCTGGACGCTCTCCATCACGCAGTCCTCGGAGACCAGTTCGGGCAGAAGGCCTGCCTCGCGGTCGGTGAAGGCGCGGTTGAACCGGTCGATGACTTCGGCGGTGGTGCGCACGGACATGACGCCTCCTCAGAAGAGATAGACCGGTCGGTCTATCCACAACATAGATAGACCGGTTGATCTACCGTGTCAAGTGCCGCAGAATGGCGGCATGACCGCATCGGCGAAGCCAGGCCCCCGTGAGCGACTCCTGCTCACCGCAGTGGAGTTGACCTACGCCCAGGGCCTGGGCGTAGGAGTGGACGCCCTCCTGAAGGGCGCAGGCGTCGCCCGTCGCTCGCTGTACGAGCACTTCGGCGGCAAGGACGGCCTCATCGCCGAGGTGCTGCGCCGCAGCACCGCCGAGGACCTGGAGGCCTACCGCGCCACCCTGGACGGCGCCGGGACCGACCCCCGCGCCCGGCTGCTCGCGGTCGTCGACCGGCTCGGCCGGATCGCCGCCGCCCCCGGCTTCCACGGCTGCCGGTATCTCGCCGCCGACCTCGCGCTCACGGACCCGGAGCACCCGGGCCACGAGGTCACCCGGGCCTACCGGCACGCCGTGCACGGCCTGTTGGCGGACGAGTTCACCTCGCTCGGCCACGCACGGCCCCGGTTCGCCGCCGACCAGCTCCTCCTCCTCGTCGACGGCCTCCTCGCCGCCGGCGCGACCCGCCCCGACAGCGAGCCCGCCGCCGCGGCCCGCGACCTCGCCGCGCACATCATCGACTCCGGCCTCGCACGAGAGGGCGCCGCGCCCCCCGTCGCCGGCCCGGCCGCCGCATGAGCGCTCCTCGGGCGTCCCTCGCCCCCCAACGCGCCCTCATCGCCTCGAGCTTCGTCAGCCGGGTGGGCAACGGGCTGTTCAACACCGCCTCGGTGCTCTACTTCACGCTCGTGGTGCACCTGCCCGCCGCACAGGTCGGCGTCGGCCTCACGATCGCCGGCCTCGTCGGACTGCTGGCCGGGATCCCGGCCGGGAACCTGGCCGACCGGTACGGTCCGCGCACGGTCTGGCTGGTGGCCGTCGGGACGCAGGCGGTGACGATGGCCGCGTTCGTGCTCATCGACGACTGGGCCACGTTCACGCTCGTGGCCACCCTGGACCGGCTGGGCGCGACGGCGAGCGGCGCCGCCGGCGGCGCGCTGGTCGCCCGGGCCGGCGGTGAACGCCCCGCCGCGTTCAGGGCGAGGCTCCGCACCTTCGTCAACCTCGGCGTGGTCCTGGGCACGGTCGGCGCCGCCTTCGCCGTCTCCGTCGACACCCGCACGGCGTACACCGTGCTGATCCTCGCCAACGCCGCCAGCTTCGCCCTCGCCGGGCTGATCGCCCTGGCGGCCGTCCCGAACTATCGACCGCTGCCCCGGCCCGAGGGCCACCGCCGCTGGGCCGTCCTGTCCGACCGCCCGTACGTGACCTTCGCCGCGCTCTACGGAGCCATGGGGCTGCAGTACCAGACCGTCTCCCTGCTGCTGCCGATCTGGCTCTCCGCCCACACCGACGCGCCCCGCTGGACCGTCGCGGCGGTCTACGCGGTCAACAGCGGGGTGTGCGTGCTGCTCCAGAGCAGGATCGGCTCCCGGGTGGAGACACCGCGCCAGGGAGGCCGCGCGTTCCGCGTCGCCGGGCTGCTCTTCCTGGTCAGCTGTCCCCTGATGGCCCTGACCGCGGACGTCCCGGTCTGGGTCGCGCCGGGGCTCGCCGTCCTCGCGGTCTGCGCGCACTCCCTCGGCGAGGTGTGGGAGTCCTCGGGCGGCTACGCGCTCGGCTTCGGTCTCGCGCCCGACCACGCCCAGGGTCAGTACCAGGGCTTCCTCGGCATCTCCTTCGGCGCGGGTCAGGCGCTGGCCCCGGTGGTCCTCACCACGGCGGTCCTCGGACTCGGGCACGCGGGCTGGCTGCTGCTCGGCGTGTTCTTCGCGGCGCTCGGCGCGGCGGGCCCGCCTGTGGCCGGGTGGGCGGAGCGCACCCGCCCTCCGGAGCGGGAGGAGCCCCGCGCGGCCCAGGGGCGGTCCGACGCGGCTCAGCGCTCGTAGCGGCCCGTGTCGATCTCCCAGCGGTGGTAGCCGGAGATCCAGGCCGCGAGCCCGTCGACGTACCGGTGGGCGGCCTCGCGCGCGGCCGGCCCCAGTCCGAGGACCTCGCAGATCGCGGGGACCTCGGACGAGAGCTCCACGAAGCGGTCGACCATCGTCTGCGCCTCGCGCATGACCTGGACGGCCGCCTCGTCCGGGGTGCCTCCGCGCTCCGCACGGACGATCATCACCATGTTGGCGACGTCGCCCCGGGCGAGCTCCTGGGCGTACGAGTGCACGTCGTTGGTGAACGACGGTATGTCGGCCGCCAGCTGCCGCAGCCGTCGGAACGCGGGGAAGTGCAGCACCTCCTGCGGCAGCTCGAAGTGGTTGAGCCGCTCGACCATGTCGAAGAGGGTCTCCATGGCAGCCGTGCCCCGGCGGAGCGCCAGATAGGTCTCCCGGTCCGGGAGACGGCCCGACAGTCGCCCGGCGGCCTCGGCGGGGTGGCAGGCGAAGTACCACTCCCAGTTGTACGCGGACCGCGCCCGCCACCGCGCGGACATGCCCCGGGTGCTGCGCGCCCAGAGATCCGCGAACGCCCGCTCGACGGGTGTGCGGGCCTCGGGGGCGGGTCCCTCGCCGTGCAGAAGGCCCGTCAGACGGGTGCAGATCTCGGCCACTTGAGCGGGCGCCCGGCCGAGTCGGGAGTCGAAACGGTCGTCGAAGAGGAAGTAGAAGCTGAGCAGGTCCGCGGCGAGGGCGAGATCGTCCACGGCGGTGTCCGGGCTGGTGAACGCGGCGAGTCGGGGAACGTCCCACTTGTCGTACGCGGGGAGGGCGATGGTGGCGGCGAGGCCGTCGTTCCGGAGCAGCCAGTTCCGGTGGGGCTGGGCGACGAACGCCCGGTTCGGATTGCTGCGAGGCGGAAACGGCAGGTCGAGCGTGGTGGCGTTGGACACGACTGGCCCCCCAGGTTCTGATCCCGGGCGACCCCAAGACGCCCCCGGCGCGATGGAACAGTACTTGAACTGATCATCAACTGCCAGAAGCGTCAAGCAGATCGACTCCCAGTCGCATTCCAGCCAACGGAATCGTTACGTCCGCATAGGTCCTTGGCATAGGCCGAATGGGCGGGACGGTCCTCGGTCGGTGGGGGTGTGGGGGTAGGTGCGGGCGCCCGTGCGGGTGTGGGAGCCCGATGCCATCGTCCGTAGCCCGTAGCCCGTAGCCCGTAGCCCGTAGCCCGTAGCCCGTAGCCCGTAGCCCGTGCCGCGTGTCGGTCAACCGTTCCCCGGTTCGTCGTGGCGGGTGGTTCGTCCGCCCTTCGCGCCACCCGGGGGCGGGGGAGCGCGTTGGGGTTGCCGTGACGCCCGGTGCAGTGACGGTTCTGCAATCGGGACCTGCGGGTTCTGTGTCGGCTTCCGGCCTCGGTGCGCCGACGGCGGGAACGATGATCTGGAGGGTGCGCGGTGCCGGAGATGTGGACGCGGGGCGAAGAACGCGACGGACGGTTCGTGGGCGGCTTCCGCGACGACCGGCCCCTGGTCGGACGCGACGCCGAACTCGCCACGCTCCGGCGGGCCGTGGCGGACCACCGGCTGGTCACCGTCACCGGCGCGGCAGGGACGGGGAAGAGCAGACTGGCCCTCGCCGCCGTCACCGCGCCCCTCGACAGCCCCTGGCGGACGGTGGTCCGGGTCCGGTGGCACGACGGGATCCCCGTGGGACGCCGGGCGTTGACCGCCCGGGTCGACCGGGCCCTCGGCGGGACCGGCGGCCCGGACCCCGTCCCGGGGGCCCGTACCGCATCCGCCGGTGACGTGCTCCTCCTGCTGGACGACGTCGATCCCGTCCACACGGAGTGCGTCGGCCTGGTCCAGGCGCTGCGGATGGACCGGCCGGGCGTGCGGATCCTGGTCACCTCGCGGCGGCCCCTCGGCCTCGGGGACGAGGAGGTGATCAGACTCGCGCCCCTGCCCGTCGAGGCGGCCCCCGGCCGGGCGGGTCCGTCCCCCGCGGCGGAACTCCTCGTCTCCCGGGCCCGGGAGCGCGGGTGGCGCGAGGACCCGGACACCGCCGCCGTGACCCGGGTGTGCCGCCTCCTCGAAGGCGTGCCCCTGGCGCTCGAACTCGCCGCGGGCCGCCTGGGGGAGTGGACGACCGAGCAGCTGGCCGAACACCTCGCGGCCGGCCAGTGCCGGCTGGCTGACCCCGCCCCCGTCCTGCTGCGGCACCGCACGCTCCGTGCCGCCATCGGGGCCGTGCACGCGCTGTGCGACCCTGCCCAGCGCAGGGTGTGGCGCAGGCTCAGCGTCTTCGCGGGCCACTTCACGGAGGCGGCCGCGGTGGCCGTCTGCTCCGGCTCCGACCTCGCACCGCACGAGGTTCCCCCGGCCCTGGCGACGCTCGGCGCGACGGGCGTGCTCCAGGTCCTCGGGGACGCCGGCGGGGTGCGGCCCCTGCGCTACCGCATGGCCCGGGCCGCCCGGGACTACGGCGGCGAGCGGCTCGCGGCGGCGGGCGAGCTGCCGGTGACACGGGACCGGCACGCCCTCCACCTCCGGGGCGTGGCGGGCGTCGCCGAGACCCTGTGGAACACCGGCCTCCAGCGCCAGGCGCTCCAGGCCGCCCGGGACGCGCACGAGGACCTGGCCGCGCTCGTGCACCGGGCCGGGGACGGGACCGGTCACCCCGACGCGGCCCTGGAGGCCGTGCTGCACCTCTGGTTCTGGTGGGCGGTCCACGACCACGCCCGCGAAGGCGACGGCCACCTACGGCTCCTGCTGTCCCGGGTCGCCGCCGACAGCCCGCTCGTCGCGCGGGGCCGATGGCTCGCGGCCTGGCTCGGCGCGGCCCGGGACCCGCGCGCGGCGCACCGGCTGCTGGCCCTCGCCTGGCCGGCGGCCGTGCTCGCCGGCGACGACGCCCTCCTCGGACGCATCGCCCACGTGCAGGGAACTCTCGCGTGGCGGCGGCAGGACCACGAGTCGGCCACCGCGTACTACCGGCAGGCGGCGGACACCACGCCCAGCGGGGCCCCCGGAGGGCCCTCGCCCGCCGTGAGCCTGGCCGCCCTGGCCGTGGTCCAGGCACACCGCGCCCCCGAGGCCGCGGCCCGCACCGCTGCCCGGGCCCTCGCGCAGCCCGGCTGCGCGAACGACGCCTGGGCCGCGGCGCTGGCCCAGTACGCCCGCGCCTTCGCCGACCACCGCGCCGGACGCGGGGGACGGGCCCGGCACCGGGCCCGGCGGGCACTCGCAGACCTCGACGCCCGGGTCGAGGCCCCGCGGACCCGCCGGGCCCTGCGTCTCCTGCTCGCCGCGTGCGATCCGGCGGCGACGGCATCCGGCACGCCGGGGGCACTCCAGCTCCGACCGCACGTCCCCGTTCCCGTCCCCCGCAGCGGAGCGCAGCCCCCGTCGACGACGGCGCCCCTCACCCAGCGCTGACCCCCCGACGGACGGTGCGGAGGAGCGCCACCGCGGCGGCACCTGACACCCGGACATGGGACGGGCGTCGCCCCCGCCGTCCCACGGGCCGGGAAACCCCGTGCGGGAGCGCTCCCAGGCTGGCAAGGTGCACCGGGTGACGACCGAACCCGAACCCGTGACCGATCCCCACATCCGCCCCTACCGGCCCTCGGACCGCGCCGCCCTCGGCGACATCTGCGTCAGGACGGCGCACGCGGGCGCCGACGCCGCGCCCCTCTACCCCGATCCGGAGCTGCTTCCGACGATCTTCGCGTACCCGTACGTCGAGCTCGAACCGGGCTTCGCCTTCGTCCTGGACGACGGCTCCGGCAAGGCCGTCGGCTACATCCTGGGCGCACCGGACACGGCCGCCTTCGCCGAACGGTTCCGCACCGCGTGGCTGCCCGGAGTGACGGAACGCTTCCCGGCCCCCGTCGGACCGGCCCGTACGCCGGCCGACGAGATGACCGCGCTCCTCCACACGCCGGAGCGGATGGTCCGTGACGAGCTGACCGCATTCCCCGCGCACCTCCACATCGACCTGCTGCCCGCCTGGCAGGGCCGTGGCCACGGACGCGCCCTCATGTCCGCGCTCCTGGAGGCCCTGCTCCGGCACGGTGTCCCGGCCGTCCACCTCTGCATGTCCCGGGCGAACACCCCGGCCCGGGCGTTCTACGACCGCCTCGGCTTCCGGCTGCTGACGGTCGACGACCCCGGCCCCGTCTGGTACCTGGGGAGGCCCACGACCCCCTGACGGAGCCGGGCGGGAAAGTCGCCGGAAAAAAGTTCGCCGGTGATGTCGAGAAGCCGTGGCCTGCTCCGTCCCCGGTGTGAGAGCGACCAGAATGGGCCGCTCCAGCACCGAGGAGAAGACCATGGCGAAGTACCTGCTGCTGAAGCACTACCGCGGCGCCCCCGACCCGGCGAACAACGTCCCGATGGACCGCTGGACGCCGGAGGAGGTCACGGCCCACGTGCAGTACATGAACGACTTCGCGGCCCGGCTCGAGAAGACCGGCGAGTTCGTCGACGGCCAGGCCCTGGCCCCGGAGGGCACGTGGGTCCGCTACGACGGCGAGGGCCGCCCGCCCGTCACCGACGGACCGTTCGCCGAGACCAAGGACCTGATCGCCGGGTGGATGGTGATCGACGTCGACGACTACGAGCGGGCCGTCGAACTGGCCGGCGAGCTCTCGGCCGCGCCCGGCGCGGGCGGGGAGCCGATCCACGAGTGGCTGGAGCTGCGCCCGTTCCTGGGCGCGCACCCCACGGTGACGGAGTGACCCTCCCCTTGGACGAGGCTCTGCTCCGGAGCCTCACCCCGGGCGTCATCGCCGTCCTCGTCCGCCGCGGAGCCGACTTCGCGGCGGCCGAGGACGCCGTCCAGGAAGCGCTCCTGGAGGCGGTCCGCGCCTGGCCGGACGACCCTCCCCTGGACGCGAAGGGCTGGCTCGTCACGGTGGCCTGGCGCAAGTTCCTCGACGCGACCCGCGCCGACACGGCCCGGCGCCGCCGCGAGGACCTCGTCGACGAGGAACCGGCGCCCGGGCCCGCCCCCGGGGCCGACGACACGCTCCAGCTGTACTTCCTGTGCGCCCACCCCTCGCTGACGCCCTCGTCGGCCGTCGCGCTCACCCTGCGCGCGGTCGGCGGGCTCACCACCCGCCAGATCGCCCAGGCCTACCTGGTCCCCGAGGCGACCATGGCGCAGCGGATCAGCCGGGCCAAGCGGACCGTCTCCGGCGTGCGCCTGGACCGGCCCGGCGACGTGGCCACCGTCCTGCGCGTCCTCTACCTGGTCTTCAACGAGGGGTACTCGGGCGACGTCGACCTCGCCGCCGAGGCCATCCGGCTCACCCGGCAGCTCGCGGCGGCCATCGACCACCCGGAGGTCTCGGGGCTCCTCGCCCTGATGCTCCTCCACCACGCCCGGCGCGCCGCACGGACGGCGCCCGACGGCAGCCTGGTGCCGCTCGCGGAGCAGGACCGGGGGCGCTGGGACACCGGTGCGATCGCCGAGGGCGTCGGGATCCTCCAGACGGCCCTGGCCCGGGACCGCCTCGGCGAGTTCCAGGCGCAGGCCGCCGTCGCGGCCCTCCACGCCGACGCGCCCACGGCGGGGGAGACGGACTGGGTGCAGATCGTCGAGTGGTACGACGAGCTCGCGCGCCTCGTGGACAGCCCGGTCGTACGGCTCAACCGCGCGGTCGCGGTCGGGGAGGCCGACGGACCGCGCGCCGGTCTGGCGGCGCTCGCCGAGCTGGACGGCTCGCTGCCCCGGTACGCGGCCGTCGCGGCGTACCTCCACGAGCGCGCCGGCGACCTCGCCACGGCGGCGCACCTGTACGCCGAGGCGGCGAGGAAGGCGACGGACGTTCCGGAACGGGACCACCTGACCCGACAGGCCGCCCGCCTCAACACCCTGCTGCGCCCCCGGCCGGAGGGCGGGGGCGAGGCCCGCCCGTGAACGTGCGCATTTCACGGAGGACTTCGAGGCACGGCGTGAGGGACGTGGAGGGGATGAGGAGGACTCATTAAGAAACCTTGTTGAATAACGCCTTACCCCCGGTTGGCACTTGATTTGCTCCTGCCAACCCGCACAGGGTTTCTCTCGAACGTTTGACGCCCCACACGTCAACACGAGGAGAGATCCCTTTCATGGCAACTCACAAGCGATCCCGAGGGTTTCGTAACGCGGCCATAGCCACTGGTGTGGCGGGCGCCGCAGCGGCGGCGCTGCTGGCGGGCAACATCGCCGGGGCGGCCACCCCGGCGGAGGGCACCGTGTACGGACTCGGCGCCCCGGGCGCCGTCGACGGCAGCTTCGTCGTGATCCTCGACGCATCCGCGAACAAGGCGGATCTCGCGAAGAAGTACGGCGGCACCCTCCAGCGGTCGTACGGCTCCAAGGTCAACGGTTTCTCCGCATCGGGCCTGAGCGTCCAGGAGGCCAAGCGGCTCGCCGCCGACCCCGCGGTCGGCACGGTCGTCCAGAACAAGCGCTTCAGCATCAACGAGACCCAGGAGAAGCCCCCGTCCTGGGGTCTGGACCGGATCGACCAGACCGAGACGGCCGGCGACGACAAGTACAACTACCCCGACGGCGGGGGAGAGGGCGTCACGGCGTACGTCATCGACACCGGCGTGCGGATCAGCCACCAGGACTTCGGCGGCCGCGCCGCCCACGGCTTCGACGCCGTGGACAACGACGACTCGGCGGACGACGGCAACGGCCACGGCACGCACGTGGCGGGGACCATCGCGGGCACCGCCCACGGCGTCGCCAAGAAGGCCAAGATCGTCGCCGTCCGCGTCCTCGACGACAACGGCTCCGGCACCACCGAGCAGGTCGTCGCGGGCATCGACTGGGTGACGAAGAACCACACCGGTCCCTCCGTCGCGAACATGAGCCTCGGCGGCGGCGCCGACGAGGCGCTCGACGCGGCGGTCCAGCGCGCCATCGCCTCCGGCGTGACCTTCGCGGTCGCGGCGGGCAACGAGACCGCCGACGCCGGCCAGGGTTCGCCGTCCCGCGTTCCGGAGGCCATCACCGTGGCGTCCAGCACCAAGGACGACGAGCAGTCGGACTTCTCCAACTTCGGCGCGGTGGTGGACCTGTACGCCCCGGGCTCGGACATCACGTCGGACTGGAACGACAGCGACACCGGCACCAAGACGATCTCCGGGACCTCCATGGCCACGCCCCACGTGACCGGTGCCGCCGCGCTCTACCTGGCGGGTCACCCGACCGCGACGCCCGCCGAGACGGCCACCGCGCTCACCGGGGCGGCCACCCCGGACGCCATCAAGAACGCCTCCTCCGGCACGGCGAACAAGCTCCTCAAGGTCACGCCGTAACCGCACCGCACACCGCACAGCACGCCGGACGGCCCTCCACCACAGGTGGGGGGCCGTTTCCCCTTGCGCGAGGGAATCCGTACGAAGGAACGACATCCCCTTCCCCCTTCCACGCGGAACCGGCCGTGGCGAGAATCCGTCCCCGTGGGGGAAGGCCGCCGAGGCGCCGAGGGGGGAACGGGGATGAACGCATGGGTCGTCCCGGGATACACGGAGTCCCGGGAACTGGGGGCGGGGGCCAGCGGGCGGGTGGCGCTGGCCACCCACGACGCGACCGGCGTACCCGTGGCCGTGAAGTACCTGAGCGAGCGGCTCCGTTCGGACGGGACCTTCGTCCGCGGATTCCGCGCCGAGGCCCGGCTCCTGGGCGCCCTCGACACCCCCCACGTCGTGCGGCTGTACGAGTACGTCGAAGCGCCCCGGGGCGCGGCCATCGTCATGGAGCTGGTGGACGGTGTCGCGCTGCGGGCCCTCCTCGCGCGGGAGGGCGCGACCGGCCCCGAGGCCGCCCTCGCGGTCCTCAAGGGCTCGCTCCTCGGCCTGGCCGCCGCCCACCGGGCGGGCGTCGTCCACCGCGACTACAAACCCGAGAACGTCCTCGTCGCCGCCGACGGCTCCTCCAAGCTGGTCGACTTCGGGATCGCGGCCGGACGCGACAGCCGCCCCGGGATCGCCGGCACGCCCGCCTACATGGCGCCCGAGCAGTGGAACGGCGCCCCGGCCTCTCCCGCGGCCGACGTCTACGCGGCGACCGCGACGTTCTTCGAGTGCCTGACCGGCCGCAAGCCCTACGCGGGCGACAACGTCGCCGAACTCGCCCTCCAGCACCTGGAGGCGCCCGTGCCCGACGGAGAGGCGCCGGAGCCGCTGCGTCCGCTGATCCGGCGCGGCCTCGCGAAGGCCCCCGGCGAACGGCCGGAGAACGCCGAGGTGTTCGTCGGGGAGCTGGAGTCGGCCGCCACCGCCGCGTACGGGCCGGACTGGGAGGAACGGGGCCGGGGCCGGCTCGCGGCCCTGGCGGCCCTTCTGCCCCTGCTCTTCCCCTCCTCGGGTGCCCCCGCCCAGGGCACGACTGCGCTCGCCACGACGACCCTGCCCCGACCGCCGGCGCGACGACTGCGCCGCGGGCTCCCGCAGGGGGTGCCCGCGGGGGCGGCCGCACTGCTCCTGGCCCTGCTGCTCGCGCTCGCGGCCCGCGCCGGGGGAGCGGAGCCGGACGCGGACGAGGCCGCGCAGGCCGTCGCGACGACGAACACGACACGAAGCGCGAGCCCGCCGTCGCCCACACCACCCCCGACCTCGCCGCCCCCGACCACGTCACCGGCCACCCCCGAGACGCCCCCCGCACCGCCCTCGGCCACGACCGACCCGACACCCCCGCCGACCACGGCACCCACGACGCCACCCACCACCGCCCCACCCACCACGACCCCACCCACCACCGCACCGCCGACCACCGCTCCCCCCACCACCACTCCACCCACCTCCGCACCCCCGACAGCGCCACCGGTCGCCGTCACGGCGGTGTCGGTCACCGGCCTGCGCCAGACCGGTCCGACGACCGCCGAGGCCACCGTGGAGGTCACGACGGACGGAACAGGCCCGGTGGCACTGCTCGTCGAGTGGTTCACCGGCGACGAGAAGGGCGCCCCGGGCACGCCGGACGGCTCGGAGACCGTCCGGCGCGAAGGGGCGGACCACTACACCGTGACGCTCACCCACCTCGTGCAGGGCGGCGGCTGCTACTGGGGCGTGCGCGCGACCACGGACCCGGCCGCGCCGAGCGGCGGCTCCCTCCAGCAGATCTTCGTCAGGCGGTGCGTGATCACATGAACGACGACGCCTACAGCGCCACGGAACTCGGCAGCCACTGGTTCGAGGGTCCGACACCGGACCCGGTGCCCGACCGGGTGGAGGGCGACGTCCTGCGGTTCGGTCCGGGCGTGACCGAGGGCGCGGTACGGCGCGCCCGGAACACCCCCACGGCGGTCCAGATCTGGCACGGCACCCTGCCCGGCAGCACGCCACCGGCACGCCCGCCCCGTTCCCGCCGGCCGCTCCGGTACGTCCCGGCGGCCCTGATCCTCCTCGCCGCCCTGGCGCTGCTCGCCTGGCGCGAGTACGGCCCCGGGGTCGGCGTACGGGACGTCACGGTGACCGCGCCCGCAGGCCGGCTCGGCTGCGACCGGACGGCGAACGTCCTGGCCGTCGTGCGCACCGACGGCCGCCCGGGCACCCTCACGTACCACTGGGAGCGCAGCGACGGCACCCGCTCGGCCCCGCTGCGCGAGACGGTGCCCCGGGGCCGCGAGCAGGCCCGGCTCCACCTGCTGTGGACCTTCGAGGGCCGGGGCACCCACCACGCGAAGGCCCGCCTGGTGATCACGTCCCCCACCCCGCACACCGCCGAGACCACCTTCACCTACACCTGCGACTGACCGGGTCGGCGGTTCGGTTCCGTGCGGAGCCGGCACGGCAGCGCCCGACGGAGGCACCCGTCACCGCGCGAGCTCCGCCCGGTCGGCGATCCGTTCCATCAGGTGCTCCGGCAGCGCCGGGTTCTCCGCGGCCGCGCGGGCGAGCTCCCGGTCCGTGCCGTCGAGCAGGGACTCCAGGACCTCCACCGGGAGGGCCGGGTGGGCCGCCGCCGTCCCTCGTACGTCCGGGGCGTCCGCCGCCAGGCACAGCAGGAGCGTCTCCGGGCGTGCGGCCGCGTGGCGGGCGACGTCACGCAGGACGCGTCGCCCCACGGCGGGCCGGGCCGCCACCCGGTGGAGCAGGGCGGCGGGGCAGTCGGGGTTCCGGGCGACGGCGCCGAGGACGGGCGGCCCGTGTCGCTCCACCAGCGCGCCGAGCTGTCCGGGGGTCAGGTCCGGGCGGGCTGCGATCCGCCGGGCCACCCCATGGTCCGGGTCCCGGAGGAGCCGTTCGACGAGCTCGCCCGGCAGCAGGGGGCGTTCGGCGACGAGGGCTCTGACCTGGGCGACGGCACTCCTGACCAGGACGTGCAGTTCGGCGTCCGTGGCGGACGCGATCCGGGGCGCGGGCTCGTCGGGCAGCCGTTCGCGGGTGGCGACGGTGACGAGCAGGTCGAGCGGGACGGCCGGGTTCCCGGCGACGGCCCGGCGCACGTCCGGATCGGGATCGGAGGCGAGCACCCGCAGCAGGGGTCCGGGGACGGCCGGGTTGGCGGCGACCACGGCACGGACGTCGGCGGTGGGGTGTGCGGCGAGGCGTTCGAGGAATCCGGTCGGCAGGTCGGTACGGGCCGCGAACGTGGCGGCGGGCTCCCCTCCAGGATCGTCCAGCAGCGCGGCGAGGCCCTCCGGAGGCACCGCCGGATGCGCGGCGGCCGCACGTCGGACCCGCCGGATGCCGGCCGAGTGGTCCGGGCAGGCCGTGTCGCGGCCGTGGCAGGCGCCGCAGCGGGAGGGGGCCGGGTCACCGCCGTCCGCGAGGAGCGCGGAGAGCACCGAGGCCGGCGCGTTCTCGTTGTCGGCGACGGCCGTTCGCACGGCGGTGCTGGGGTGGCGGGCCAGTCCGGTGAGGAGAGCGGTCGGGAGGCGCGGGTTCTCGGCGGCGGCCGCCACGACCCAGGCGTCCGTGTCGTGGGCGAGCGCCGCGAGGACCTCGGGCGGCGCCTCGGGCTCGCCCGCGACCTCCTGCCGGACCTGGGGGTCGGGATCGGTTGCTGCCTCCCACCAGGCGGCGGGCGGGGCCGCACCGCCGAGCACGGCGTCGAGGGCGCGCCGTGGTTGGTCCCGGGGGACATCGGCCCAGGGAACCTGCCCGCCGCGCACCAGGCACGACGTGAGCACCGGGTCCCCGACGGCGAGCAGCGCCGCGGTCTGAGGGGCGGTCAGCGACGCGCGCCCGGCCAGCGCGTACAGGACGTCCTCGTCACCGGTCGCCACGAGCCGTTCGAAGACTCCGGCGGTCAGGGCCGGATTCCCGGCGAGTCCCGGCAGTACGTCGCGCACACGAACCTCTTCCTCGCACCCCCGCGGGCGCTCCCTCGCGGCCGATGCAACCGCACGGACGGCGGATGGGTCCACCTCATGTCGCCGGCGTCCGGGCGCCGGCGCCGTTCGTCCGCGTCGGCAGTGAGCGTTCCGCGTGGAGGAGGATCGCCGCGCCGGTCAGGACCAGGAGGGCGAGGGCCGACCACAGGTGCCAGGGGCCCGCGTCCAGGAGGAAGCCCAGGAGCATGGGGGCGACGGTCCGGCAGAGGGACCAGGACAGCTGGTGGACCGACAGGTAGCGGCCCCTCAGGTGGTCGGGGGCGGCCTGGACGGAGAGGCTCTGGGCCGGGGCGGAGTGCACGAGTTCACCGGCCGTGTAGAGCGCGGCCACGGCCAGGACGGCGACGAGGGCGTCCGCGCCGCGCACCGCCCCCGGCAGGAGGGCGAAGGCGGCGAACGAGACGGCGAAGGTCACCGCGCCCAGGGCCGCCGCGCGGGTGCGTCGGGCGCGTGCGGTCAGACGGGCGGCGGGGACGCCGAGTGCGGCGACCAGCACGGTGTTGACCGCGAACACGGCCCCCGCCAGGGCGTCCGGCATGCCGACGTCCCGGGTGAGGAAGACCGGCAGGGCCATGGCCTGGGCGGTGTACCCGAAGGCGATGAGGAAGTTGGCCGTCGTGAGCAGGACGTACGGCCGGTCGGCCAGGACGTGCCGGTAACCGCCCCGCGTGTCGGGGCGCGTGGCGGCGCGAGGGACCGGGGGGATCCGGGCGACCAGGACGGCGGCCACGGCGAAGACCGAGGCCAGGGCCTCGGCGGCGACGACGAAACCCGTGGTGCCGTTCCACGCGAGCATGCCGGCGGCGGCCAGGCTGCCGCAGCCCATCCCGGCGTTCCGCAGGCTCCGGTCCCAGGCCAGCAGCCGGTCGCGCTCGGCTCCCCGGGCGAGGTCGCCGATGAGCGACTGCTGGCTCGGCGACGACGCCCACATGCCCACCGCCACCAGGAGCGCGATCGTCAGGAAGGCCGGGTAGGAGTCGGCGAGCGGGTAGGCGGCGAAGCCGACCGCGCGCAGCGCGAGGACCGCGATGAGCACGCGGCGGCCGCCGAACCGGTCGATGAGGACGCCCGCGGCGGGCATGAACGCGAGGGCGCTGAGCCCGGCGACGGTGAGCCCCGTGCCGATCGCGGTGAGGGAGAGGCCGGTGAGTCCGTGGATGAACAGCAGGGTCAGCGGCACGTAGATGCCGTCGCCGATCGAGGTGGCGAGACTGGAGGCGATGAGACGGCGGCGCGCGGGAGCACCGGGGCCGGAGGGGGCGACGGAACCTGACGCGACAGCGAGGACGCTGGTATCTTCCACGGAAGATAATTTATCATCCGTGGAAGATAGAGTGAAGGGATGCAGCCCGACGCCATCGCAGCCATCGTCGACCAGTGGAGACGGGAGCGCCCCGACCTGGACACGTCGCCGATGCTCGTCATCGGCCGGCTCTTCCGGCTCACCCACGCGCTCGACCAGCGGCTGCGCCCGCCCTTCGCCGACGCGGGCCTGGGCAGCGGGGACTTCGACCTCCTCGCGGCCCTGAGAAGGTCCGGCGCACCCTACGCCCTCTCCGCCGGCGACCTCAGCCGCACCGTCCTCGTCACCACCGGCGCCATCACCAAGCGCGTCGACCGGCTCGAAGCCCGCGGCCTCGTCGCCAGGAGGGTCGACGCGACCGACTCGCGCGGGCGCCTCATCAGCCTCACCCCGGAGGGCGTCGCCCTGACCGACGAGCTCATCGCCGTCCACCTGGACAACCAGCGCCGCCTCCTCGCCGGTCTCGACGACGACGAGCGGACGCAGCTCGCCGCCCTGCTGGAGCGGTTGGCCGTCACCTCGCAGCCGGAGGACGACTGATCCCCCGGGGGCGCGGTCCGGCGAGGGCGGCGCCGCCCGAGGACTGATGCCCGGGGGGAGCGGTCCGGCGCCCGCGCGCCGCGCGAAGGAGGGCTCCTCCTCCCGGAGGCGCGGACCGACGCCCCCGGGCCGCGCGACGGAGGACTCATCCCCGGGGAGGCGCGGTCCCAAGCCCCCGCCCGCCCCCGAGGAGAACCGCTTTCCCCGGGGCCCGCGTTAATCGCTGGTGCGACCGCCGACGGGTCTTGTACGGTGGCGCCGCGACCGCGCCTCCGATGCGCTCGGCTGCGGCTACTTCTTCCGAAACCCAAGTGACGCCGCCGCCTTTCTGGATCTCGGCAGGCGCGGGCGCGCCCGCCCCGTCCGGCTGTCGTGCCCGGGGCCGCCCGATCCTTTGAATCCGGGGGGATTCACTGCCTCGTCACACCCCGCGCGTCTCCAAGACGTGGTCCGACATGCTCGTGGCCCCGCACATCCTCGCCACCGCCCGCTCCACGCCCCCGTCGCCCCCACGGTCCCGCTCCGTGCGCGGCCTGCCGGACCCCCGCACCCACGCGGGCGGTCCTGCCTTCGTACGGGAGCCCCGCGACGAGCTCTTCCTCCTCGCCGTCGGCAACCTCGTCTCCCAGGAGACCTACTACGAGAGCGCGGCCGACCGCGACGCGCGGTACGCCCGCCTCGTCCGTGAACGCGCCGTCCAGGACCCCGAGTGGACTGCCGCCCTGCTGCGCTGGCTCCGCGCCGAGGCCCACCTGCGCACGGCGTCCCTGGTGGGCGCCGCCGCGTACGTACGGGCCCGGCTCGATGCCGGGGCGACCGGAGGCCCGAGCAACCGGTCCGTGATCGACTCCGTCCTCCAGCGCGCCGACGAGCCCGGCGCACTGCTCGCCCACTGGATCACGGTGTACGGGCGGAACGTTCCCCAGCCCGTGAAGCGGGGCGTCGCCGACGCCGTACGGCGGCTGTACACGTCCCGCGCCCTGCTCAAGTACGACACGGCCCCCCGGGACTTCCGCTTCGGCGACGTGCTGAACCTGGTGCACGCCACCCCCGACCCCGACAAGCCCTGGCAGGGACCGCTCTTCCGGTACGCCCTGGACCGCCGCCACCACCCGGAGCGCGCCGTCCCGCCGGCCTCCGACCGGCTGCTGACCGCCCATCGGGCGCTCATGGAGACGCCGCCGGACGCGCGGCGGGCGCTCGTGACCGGGCCGGGCGGCCCCGAGCGCCTCGCCGAGGCGGGCCTGACCTGGGAGGCGCTGGCGGGCTGGCTCCACGGACCGCTGGACGCCGCCGTCTGGGAGGCGGTCATCCCCGCCATGGGGTCGATGGCCCTCCTGCGCAATCTGCGCAACTTCGACGAGGCGGGGGTCTCCGACGAGACCGCCGCCCGGGTCGCCGCGCGCCTCTCGGACGCCGACGAGGTCGCTCGGGCCCGCCAGTTCCCCTTCCGCTACCTGGCGGCGCTCCAGCACGCACCCTCGCCGCGCTGGGCCGACCCGCTGGAACGCGCCCTGGGCCACTCCCTGGCCCACGTGCCGGCCCTGCCAGGCCGGACCCTGATCCTGGTCGACCGCTCCGACTCCATGTTCTGGGACAAGGTCTCGGAGCGGTCCGCGCTGACGCGCGCGGACGCGGCGGCCCTGTTCGGCACCGTGCTGGCCATGCGGGCGGAGGACGCGGACCTGGTGGAGTTCGGCTGGGGCAGCGCGGCGGTCGCGTTTGCACGGGACGAGCCGGTGCCGGAGGTACTGCGACGGTTCCGCGCCATGGGAGGCACGTACACGGCGAAGGCGCTGCGCAGGCACTACCGGGACCACGACCGCGTCCTGATCGTCACCGACGAACAGACCGCCGCGTACGAGCGCACCGGAGCGACGGACCCCGTCCCCGCCACCGTCCCGGTCCACACGTGGAACCTGGCGGGATACCGCCCCGCCCACAGCCTCCAGGGCCCCCACCGGCACACCTTCGGCGGCCTCACCGACGCGGCCTTCCGCATGGTCGGGCTCGTCGGGGCGGGCCGGGGCGCGACGTGGCCGTGGACGGCGGAGCCCGGCGTCAGGAACCGCCGACCCGGGTGAACGTGCCCAGCCCCTCCGTGTTCAGGTACTCCACCGTGAACGACTTCCCGTCCGGGGCGAACGTGACCCCGGTCGGACCCACGGCGTTCTCCCCGGCCGTCGGGAAGCTGAACGTGTCGCCGTCGTAGTGCGTGAGCCGGTACGACTGCGGTTTCGGGCCCAGCTGGAGCGTGAGGGCGCCGTCCGCACCGGCGACGACCTTCGCGCGCCCGTAGTACGCGCTGTCGTACGTGCCCGTGTACGCGTCGGCCGGCCGTGCCGGCGCCGCGCCGGACGGCGGGTGGGCGAAGTCCGTCTTCGACCGGCCCTCGTCCGCCTGCTGCTGGTACAGCGCGTCCACCAGGGGAATCCAGTCCCGGCTGATCTTCCCGGTCTGCGCGATGTCGAAGAAGTCCAGGGCCACGGCGTCGGCGACGCCCACCGGCGCGGTGTTCGTCAGGACCACGATGCCGAGCTGCTCGCCCGGCAGCATGGTCACGTTCGTGTGCGCGCCCTCCGCGAACGCCCCGGTGTGCGAGAGCCTCAACCGGCCCTCGTCGTCGTAGTTCACGTTCCAGCCGAGACCGTAGAAGCCCGTCCGTGCGGCCGGGGCGGCGGGCGGGATCGCCACCGACTCGGGCCAGTGGGTGCGCTCCAGGGCGTCGGCGGCCACGATCCGCCTGCCGTCGAGCGTGCCGTCGCCCAGTTGCAGCTTCAGCCACGTCGCCATGTCACGGGCGCTGGAGCTGACGCCGCCCGCGGGCGACTGCGCGTCCGGGTCCCGGACGAACTCCGCCTTCCAGGAACCGTCGACCTTCACATGGCCCCAGGCCCGGTCGGAGGCCTTCGCGAAGTCCTCGAACCGCGAGCTGGTCGAGTTCATCCCCGCCGGCCGGTACAGCGTGTCGGCGGCGAGCTTGTCCCAGGGCACGCCCTTCTCCTCGGCGACCGCCTGGGCGGCGGCCGTCAGCCCGAAGTTGGTGTAGGCGTAGCTCGCGCGGAACGGGGCGAGGGGCTCGTACCGCAGGTGCGACAGGATGTACGCGCGGTCGTAGCCCAGGTCCTCCAGCAGGTCCCCCGCGTGGTCGGGCAGGCCGCTGCGGTGCGAGAACAGGTCCGCGACCGTCACGTGCGAGGTGACCCACGGATCCTTCAGCGCGAAGTCCGGCAGGTCCGGGGCGACCGGCCGCGTCCAGCCCTCCGTGCCGACGGCTCCGGCGACCACGGTGGAGGCGATCGGCTTCGACACGGAGGCGAGCTGGAAGACGGTGTCGGCGTCGACGGCGGCGCTCTCGCCCTCCTTCCGCACCCCGTAGCCCTTGAGGTGGATCACCTTGCCGTCGTGCACCACGGCCACGGCGACGCCCGGCACCCCGGTGCGTTTCATCGCCCGCTGGACCACTCCGTCGAGCTGATCGACGGCGCGCTGCACGTCCGCGTCGTCGAGCCGGGGCGGCGGCTGGGCGGGCGGCGGCGTGGGTCCGGGTGCCGCGGTGCCGACCAGCGCCGCCAGTCCTGCGGCGGCAAGCCATCGCACGGTGCTCATCCCTCCATTCAACGGCCTGCTCGACCGCCTGTCGCGTGCTGGCGGCCCGGGCCCGTGACCGGCCGCTCCGGCGGCCGTCCGCACGACGGTGACCAGCGGGCAGACATCCGCCGGCGGGCGCGAGGGTAGACTCGGCGACCGTGGCGGATACCCAGTACGAAGACCTTTTGAAGACGGTGCTCACCCAGGGGACGGCGAAGGCCGACCGGACGGGCACAGGCACCCGGAGCATCTTCGGGCACCAGCTCCGCTACGACCTGTCGCAGGGGTTCCCGCTGGTCACCACGAAGAAGGTGCACCTCAAGTCCATCGTGTACGAGCTGCTGTGGTTCCTCCGCGGCGACTCCAACGTGGGCTGGCTCCAGGAGAACGGCGTCAGCATCTGGGACGAGTGGGCCGACGAGCGGGGCGAGCTCGGCCCCGTCTACGGCGTGCAGTGGCGGTCGTGGCCCACGCCCGACGGCCGGCACATCGACCAGATCACCGAGGTCCTCGACACCCTGCGCCGCGACCCGGACTCGCGCCGCATGATCGTGTCCGCCTGGAACGTCGCCGAGCTGGAGCGCATGGCACTCGCCCCCTGCCACGCCTTCTTCCAGTTCTACGTCGCCGACGGCAGGCTCTCCTGCCAGCTCTACCAGCGCAGCGCCGACCTCTTCCTCGGCGTCCCGTTCAACATCGCCAGCTACGCCCTGCTCACCCACATGGTGGCGCAGCAGGTCGGCCTCGAGCCCGGTGACTTCATCTGGACCGGCGGTGACTGCCACATCTACGACAACCACGTGGAGCAGGTCACCGAGCAGCTCAGCCGCACTCCGTACGGCTTCCCCGGGCTGAAGCTGCACAAGGCGGACTCGCTCTTCGACTACGCCTACGCCGACGTCGAGCTCGTGGGGTACGAGCACCACCCCGCGATCAAGGCTCCGGTCGCCGTATGAGCACCGGCGCGGGCATCGGGCTCATCTGGGCGCAGACCCCCGACGGCGTGATCGGCGCGGGCAACGCGATCCCCTGGCGCCTGCCCGAGGACATGGCCCACTTCAAGGCGACCACCCTCGGCCACCCCGTGATCATGGGCCGCAGGACCTGGGACTCGCTGCCCCCGCGCTTCCGCCCCCTCACCGGCCGCCGCAACATCGTGGTCACCCGGGACGCCGGGTGGACGGCCGAGGGCGCCGAGCGCGCGGGCTCCATCGACGCGGCGCTCGACCTGGCGGCCGGGCCGCGGGAGACGGGCGGCGAGGTCGTCTGGGTGATGGGCGGCGGCGAGATCTACCGCGCCGCGCTGCCCCGCGCCACGACGCTCTCCGTCACGGAGGTCGACACCGAGGTGGCGGGCGACACGTACGCCCCGGCGGTCGGCGCCGACTGGCACGTCGCCGAGGACTCGGGCTGGCAGGACTCCACGACCGGGCTGCGCTACCGCATCCGCCGCTACACCCGCCCGTAGCCCGTAGCCCGTAGCCCGTAGCCCGTAGCCCGGGACCGGGTCAGCGGGTCTCGCGTACGCCGAGGATGTACGCGGCGGTCAGCGCGACGGCGCGGTCCCCGTCGTCCGACAGCTCCGTCAGCGCGCGGGACGCCGGATCGCCGGGGATGTCCGCGAGGGCCTGCGTCAGACGCAGGCGCGCGGGCGCCCCCGTCGCGGCCCCGGCGAGCCGGTCGACGAGCAGTCCGGTGATCCGCTCCGCGAGCGCGGCGTCGCCCGCCAGCGCGCTGAGCGCATCCGCCGCGTCCACGTCGTTCACCTCCTCGACGATCATGTCGATGAGCGTCGGGACTCCGTCGGCCACCCCGCGCGCCCCCAGCTCCAGGGCGGCGTAGCGGCGGACCACGAGGTCAGGCGCCGCGACGGCCTCGCGCAGCAGGGCCGTCGCCTCGTCGCCCGGGATCTCGGCGACCGACCGGACCGCCCGCTTCCGTACCTCGGCGACGGGTGCGTCCAGGCCGCGCGCGAGCAGCGGCAGCGAGGCGTCGCCCGACCGGGCCAGGGCCCAGCGCAGCGCCCCCGCGACGCTCGGATCCGTCTCGCTCAGCACCGCCTCGACCAGCGCCTCCACCGGCACCGGGGCCTCCTCGCCCGAGGACAGGGCCGCACGCTGACGCGTCTCGGGGCTCGGCGACCCCAGCGCCCGGAGGAGCGCGACGCTATGGAGCACGTCGCGCCAGCCGGCCGGTCCGGCGGAACCGATCCGGCGCAGCCGGGTGAGCAGCTCGGTCTCGGCGGCGATCCGCTCGCGGGTCTGCCGGATGAGGTCCTCGACGAGTTCCGAGGGGGCGAAGCCGGGCTCGTCGAGCGCCCGGCCCACCTCGCGCAGCGAGAGGCCCAGGGACCTCAGGCTCTCGATGTGGAAGACGCGCCGGATGTCCTCCTCGGAGTACTCCCGGTAGCCCGCCCCGGTGCGCACCGTCGGCCGCACCAGGCCCAGCGACTCGTAGTGCCGGAGCATGCGGGCGCTGACCCCCGAGTGCCGCGCCACCTCACCGATGAGCATGGGCCGTCCCTCCTCCGGACCGGGACCGGTCGGCACGGTGCGTCATCCCTCCTGGCCTTCCGGACCGAGGGCGACGATCCGCTTGGCCTGCTCGATCGCGAAGTCGAATCCGGCGTCCGGGTCGTGGAACATCTTCTCGGTGGCGATCGCGTGGCGGCGCACGGCGGGCCGGGGATCGGCCGCAGCGGCGCGCACGACCGCCGTCATCGCGTCGCCGAGCTCGATCAGTGCCCGGCTGAGGCTCAGTTGGGTCTCCCGGCCGCCGCGCCCGAGCTGGCCGGCCAGCACTCCGGCGAGGGCGGACGCCTCGGCCTCGGGCACGAGGACCACGGCGGCGCGCCAGGCGCTCCGGGCCACGTCGTCGTCGGCGTCGGTCATGAGCGCGGCCGTGATCGCCGGCCAGGCCATCGGATCCCCGATCTTGGACAGGGTGTGCAGGGCCTGGCTCCGTGCCTGGGCGTGCTCCGAGCGGAGTTCGCCCAGGAGCGGGGGGAGCGTGTCGGCCGGCGCGTGGCGGGTGAGCGCCCAGGTGAGCATCTCGCGGACCTGGAAGTCGGGCTCGACCGCGCACCGTCCGACGAGCCCGTCGACGCAGCGGGCGTCGGGGGCCGTGCCGACCGCGAGCGAGGCCCGCAGGCGTACCGACGCTCTGTCGTCCGTGAGCCCCCGCAGGGCTCGCACCACGTTCGTGTCCTCGTTCGCCATGGTCATGGGGACCACCTCCTCGGCGACAGTGAAGACCTTGTCACGGTGTCAAGGTCAAGCGCCCGCCGGCGCGGCCGTGAGGGCGGCCCGGCGGGGCGTCCCCGACGGGGCACCGGGTGGTCCGTGGGTGTGCCCCGTCGGGGACGGGGGCCGTCAGTAGGCGTGCCCCACGTGGGCGAGGGCCTGCTTGAGGAGGTGTCCCTGGCCGCCGGGCATCTCGTTCTGCACGGTGGGGGAGGCGGCTTCCTGCGGGCTGAACCAGACCAGGTCGAGGGCGTCCTGGCGCGGACGGCAGTCGCCGGTGACCGGGACGACGTACGCGAGGGACACGGCGTGCTGGCGCGGGTCGTGGAAGGGGGTGATGCCGGCCGTGGGGAAGTACTCGGCGACGGTGAAGGGCTGCAAGGAGGCGGGGACGCGGGGGAGGGCGACCGGTCCGAGGTCCTTCTCCAGGTGGCGCAGCAGCGCGTCACGGACCCGCTCGTGGTGCATGACGCGGCCGGACACCAGGGTGCGGCTGATCGTCCCTTCCGCGCCGATCCGCAGGAGCAGCCCGATGCTGGTGACTTCGCCGCTGTCGTCCACGCGCACGGGGACGGCCTCGACGTACAGGATCGGCATCCGGGACCTGGCGGTGTCCAGTTCGTCCGAGGACAGCCAGCCGGGTGAGGTCTCAGTCATGTCAGACATCGCTTGATCATACTTTCCGGGCTGCGCTTCGCCCCAGACCGCGTGTCTGCCGGCCGGGTGGGAGTCGGGGCGGCCGTCTCCGGCCGTTCCCGCCCCTCGGAAGCGGGGACGATGGTGCGGGGACGGTCAGAGGGTCTTGATACGGGTCCGCAGCAGGCAGAACTCGTTGCCCTCGGGGTCGGTCAGGACGTGCCAGCTCACGGAGCCGCCCTGGCCGATGTCGGCGTGCTCGGCACCGAGGGCGAGCAGCCGCGCCAGTTCGGCCTCCTGGTCGCGGTCGGTGGGGTTGACGTCGAGGTGCAGCGGCAGCTTCCCGCGCCGGGGGTCGCCGCTGGGGCTGAGGACGAGGGTGGGCTGAGCTCCGCCGAAGCCGGCGTCGGGCGGCCCGATCTCGATGCTGCCGTCCTCCTCCCGGCCGATCTCGACGTATCCGAGGACCTCGCTCCAGAACACGGCGAGCCGCTCGGGGTCGGCGCAGTCGAGGACCAGTTCAGTGATGCGGCATGCCATGACCGTGAGTCTACGCGCGGAGCCATGGTGACATGTCGTCAAGTACACAGATGAGGGCTCTTGTTGGTCACAGGGGCATCAGCCGTCCCAGCCGCCCGTGTCCCACCCGTCGCCCCGGCCGTGGTGGCCGCCGCGACCGGGGCGGTGGGTCTCGGCGTACAGGGCCGCTCGGGTCAGGGGGCCGTAGACGCCCGGCTCCTCCGGGATGTTCCGGGCCTTCTGGAAGCGGATGAGCGCCGTCTCCACGGACGCGCCGAACGTCCCGTCGGCGGAGCCGAGGTACAGGTACAGCTGCTGGAGCCGGAGTTGGAGCTCGACCACCTCGGGACCGGTGCTGCCGAGCGAGAGCAGGTCGGGGTCCGTCGGCCCGGGGGACGGGGAGCCGGGGGGCGTCGTCGGCGCCGCCGGGGAGGTCGGCGGGCGGGTGGCCGGGGGAGCGGCGGGGGACGCGGGAGGGGGCGGGGGCGCGGACGTGCGGGCCGGAGTACGGGGGGCCGGCGGGGTGACGGTGGCGGTCGAGGAGGGAGTACGGGGAGTGGGTGACGTCCCCTGCGTGGCGGTGGCGGGGGCGGTGGGCCGTGCGCTCGGCGGCCCGGCGTCCGGGGTCGCGTCCGGCGTCGGCAGGTCGGGCATCGTGAGGGACAGGCTGTCCGGCACGGCCTGGTCCGACCCGGAGGTCAGTCCGACGGTCAGGCCGATGCCGGCGGCGAGGGCGCCGGTGATCAGCAGCGGCAGGGACAGTCCGCTGCGGTTCTCGCGCTCGGGCGCCCGGTCGGCAGGCTGGGGCCGGGGTGCCTTGCGCGCGTGCCAGGGCTTCCTCCCGCCGTCGTGACGCCCTCGGGCCCGGGGCTCCCCGGCGGCCGGCGCCGGAGCCGGCGTGACATCGAACATCTCGACGTCCTGGACGCGAGCCCCCCGCCCGCCGTCGTCGGGCCGGGCGACCACGCCGAAGATGGGGTCGTCCGGCGCGAGGGGAGGGGTCTGCTCGGGGGCGCCGGACGTGACTGCTGTGGTCAGGGCAGCCCTGTTGGGCATCATCTGCTCCAGATGTGGTGAAGCCGTGGACGTTGCGGCGAAGCCGAGAAGAATTTGACTGGCATTCAATGCAAGCGTCAACTGCCCCCAAGCTGCGTCAAAAGGGAACGTTCCAGACGTTGATTCTTAAACAACCCTTAATAAGTGACGCAGGTCACTGCGGCGCCCCGAAGGGGGTCACATCAGCAGCGAGCCGGGGTCCCGCACGAGGGGTGCCGTGCCCACCGAGTTGCTCACGTTGAACGTGACGCTCCCCGCGCGGTAGCGGTCCTCCGTCCACTCGATGGGGCGGCCGTCCTGATTGCTCGTCAGATGGCGCTGGCGCAGGAGCGGGCTCCCCCGGCGCACCCGCAGCAGGCGGGCGTCGTCGCTCCCGGCGGGGACGGCGTCGATGAGGTGCTCGCCGTAGTGGGCGACGATCCCCGCCTCCTCGGCCATGCTGTCCATGATCGAGGCGCAGTCGGCCGGCAGGGCCTCCACGGTGGGGGCGACCCACTCCGCGTACGCCGTGCGCTCCACCATGACCGGTTCGTCGTCCAGGCAGCGCAGGCGCAGGACGTCGAGGACCCCGGCGCCTGCGGGGAGGGCCAGGCGGCGCGCCTCCTCGGACGTGGCCCGGCGGCGCTCGCGGTGGAGGAAGCGGCTGGACGACCGGTATCCCATGGTCCGCGCCCACTGGGCGAAGCTGTGCAGCTCGGCGAAGCTGTGCCGGCGCTCCCTGCGGAGCACGATGCGCCGGGCGCCCTGCCGGGAGCCGACGATGCCCTCGGAGGTGAGCAGGGCGACGGCCTGGCGCACCGTGCCGCGCGAGGCGGACCAGCGGTCGGCGAGGTCGCTCTCGGACGGCAGCCGCGCCCCGACGGCGTACTCGCCGCTGAGGATCGAGCGGCGGAGCCCCTCCGCGATCTCCACGTACAGCGCCGTCACCGTGCCCCCATCTCGTCCGTGGCTGTGCGCACCCCGTCACGGGGCATGCCGTCCCTGTGTTCAGCGTAACCCGGGGGTCCGGCGCCCTGCCGCCCTGGCGGTTCACCTCAAAGCCGCCTGGTTCACCTGTGGTTCACCACAACGCGCTCTTCCGGGAGGCGTCTGGATCAGGCCATGTGCCGTTCATTTTCCGGACAGGAAGCGCGGGCGAACTAAGGGCGTCTTGTTCAGACAAGTTTCGTCACTCGCTTCTGGGAGAACCCGTGCGCAGAACCCCCGTCCGCGGCGCCGCAGTCCTGCTCGGCGCCGTCGTCCTGACCACCGTCACCGCCTGCGGTGCCGCGCCCGAGGGCGCCACCGGCGCCAAGGGCGAGGGCACGAAGTCGGCCACCGCGGCATCGGCCCAGGACTTCGGAGGCATGGACGCCCTCGTCGAGGCGGCGAAGCGGGAAGGCGCGCTCCACGTCATCGCGCTGCCGCCGGACTGGGCCAACTACGGCGAACTGATCAAGACGTTCGAGACGAAGTACGGCATCAAGGTCGAGAGCGAGAACCCGGACGCCTCCAGCGCCGACGAGATCGCCGCCGTCAAGTCCCGCAAGGGCCAGAAGCGCGCCCCCGACGTCCTCGACCTCGGCATCGCCTTCGCCCGCAGCGGCGCCGAGGAAGGCCTCTTCGCCCCCTACAAGGTCGCGGCCTGGGACAAGATCCCCGCCGCCCAGAAGGACGCGGCCGGACGCTGGTACAACGACTACGGCGGCTACGTCTCCATCGGCTGCGACGCCCAGCGCATCCCGAACTGCCCGAAGACCTTCGCCGACCTCCTCAAGCCCGAGTACAAGGGCAAGGTCGCCCTCAACGGCAACCCCACCAAGTCCGGCTCCGCCTTCGGCGGCGTCTACGCGGCCGCCCTCGCCAACAAGGGCTCCTTCGCCGACATCCAGCCCGGCATCGACTTCTTCGGCACGCTGAGGAAGAGCGGCAACTTCATCCCCGTCGAGTCCACCCCGGCCACCGTCGAGAAGGGCGAGACGCCCATCAGCATCGACTGGGACTACCTCAACGCCGGCTACGCCGACCAGTTCAAGGGCAAGGGCGTCGACTGGCAGGTCGCCGTCCCGACCGACGGCGTGTACGCCCAGTTCTACTCCCAGGCCGTCAGCAAGGACGCCCCGCACCCCGCCGCCGCCCGCCTGTGGATGGAGTTCCTCTACAGCGCCGAGGGCCAGAACCTCTGGCTCAAGGGCTACGCCCGCCCCGTCCTGCTGCCGTCCATGACCGCCGACGGCACCGCCGACAAGACCTCCCTCGCCAAGCTCCCCAAGGTCGACGGCTCCCCCTCCTTCCCGGCCTCCGCCGAGCTCGACAAGGCCAAGGCCACCCTCGCCGAGAAGTGGGACAAGGCCCTCTCCTGATGTCCTCAGCCACCCCCACCGAGGGAACCGCCGGCGGCACCGGCCGCCGGCGGCGCGGCCCGCGCACCTGGCTCGCCGTCCTCCCCCTGATCGCCTTCACCGCCCTCGCCTTCGGCCTGCCCCTCGGCGCCCTCCTGTACGGCGCCGTCACCCGCACCGACCCGGCCAGCGGCACGACCACCCTGACCGGCGAGCACCTCGGCCGCTCCCTCCAGGGCCCCTACCTCGGCTCCCTCGTCGGCAGCCTCCAGCTCTCCGCGCTCACCGCCCTGATCGGCTCGGTCCTCGGCCTCCTCCTTGCCCAGGCCGTCGTCACCTCCCGGTCCCGGGCCCTGCGCTCCGCCGTCCTCACCGCCTCCGGCGTCCTCGCCAACTTCGGCGGCGTCCCCCTCGCCTTCGCGTTCATCGCGACCCTCGGCATCTCCGGCGTCGTCACCCAGCTCGCCGACCTCACCGACCTCGGCTGGAACCTGTACTCCTTCGGCGGCCTCACCGTCGTCTACCTGTACTTCCTCGTCCCCCTCATGGTCCTGGTGATCCTCCCCTCCCTCGACGGCCTGCGCCCCCAGTGGCGGGAGGCCGCGCAGAACGCCGGCGCCGGCGCATGGCAGTACTGGCGGCACGTCGGCATCCCGGTCCTCGCGCCCTCCCTGCTCGGCGGGTTCGTCCTGCTCTTCGGCAGCGCCTTCGCCGCCCACGCGACCGCCGCGGCCCTCGTCGGCGGCTCCGTCCCCCTGGTCACCCTGAAGATCGCGGACGCCCTCTCGGGCAACGTCCTGGTCGGCCAGGAGAACGTCGCCCTCGCCCTCGGCCTCGACATGATCCTGATCGCCGGACTGGTCATGGCGGTCCACCTCCCCCTCCAGCGCAGGAGCGCCCGATGGCTGCGATGACCCCCACCGCCCCGGACGTCACCCAGGAGCCGGGGACACGCACGGCGGACCGGCCCGCCACCCGCGTACGGGCCCGGCGACGCCCCCGTGCGTGGCGCGGCCTCGTCCTCGTCCTCGGCGGCGCGTACTTCCTCGTCCCGCTCGTCGCCTCCTTCGTCTTCACCGTCCACACCCCCGGCCAGGGCGTCTCCTTCGAGGCGTACACCGCACTGCTCTCCGCCGACGGGTTCACCGAGAGCCTGCTGCTCTCCCTCGGCCTGGCCGCCGCCACCATCGTGCTCGCCCTCCTCCTCGCGGTACCCGCCCTGGTGGCCGTCCGGCTGGGCGCCCCGCGCCTGCGGCCGGTCGTCGAGGTCATGTGCACGCTGCCCCTCGTGGTGCCGCCGATCGCGCTCGTCACCGGCATCAGCACCGTCCTGCGCTGGGGCCCCGACCACCTGTCGCGGACCCCGCTCTACCAGACGTTCCTCGCCGTCCAGAACGAGGACTTCCCCGTCGTCCTGGTCCTCGCGTACACCGTCATGGCCCTCCCCTTCGTGTACCGCTCCCTCGACGCCGGACTGCGCGCCGTCGACGTCCCCACCCTCGTCGAGGCCGCCCGCAACTGCGGCGCCTCCTGGCCCCACGTCCTGCTCCGGGTGATCCTGCCGAACCTGCGCTCCTCCCTCGCCGGAGCCGCCTTCCTCACCCTGGCCCTGGTCCTCGGCGAGTTCACGATCGCCTCCCTCCTCGGCTTCCGCCCCTTCGCCGTCTGGATCGTCTCCATCTCCGGCGCCCAGGCCCGCATGTCGGTGGCCGTCTCCCTCCTGAGCCTCCTCGTCACCTGGGCGCTCCTCCTCGTCCTGTCCCGGGCCGGAACGGCCCAGACCGGCACCCCCGGAGCCCCCCGCACCTCCCGCAAGGAGTCCTGACCCATGACCACCGCCACAGCGGAACGGACGGAGTCCACCGCCGGCACCGGAGCCCGCGTCGAATTCCGCGGCCTGCGCCGCGCGTTCGGCACCACCGTCGCCCTCGACGGCCTCGACCTCACCGTCGAACCCGGCGAACTCCTCGCGCTCCTCGGCCCGTCGGGCTGCGGCAAGACCACCGCGCTGCGGGTCCTCGCCGGCTTCGAACGCCCCGACGCGGGCGAGGTCCTCGTGGACGGCAAGGACATCACCCACGTCCCCGCCAACCGCCGCGACGCCGGCATGGTCTTCCAGTCGTACAGCCTCTTCCCCAACCTCACCGCCCGCGACAACGTCGCCTTCGGCCTCCGCGTCCGCGGGACCGGCGCCGCCGAGCGCCACGCCCGCGCCGCCGAACTCCTCGACCTGGTCGGCCTGCCCGAGCACGGCGCCCGCTACCCGCACCAGATGTCCGGCGGCCAGCAGCAGCGCGTCGCCCTGGCCCGGGCCCTCGCCCTGCGACCCCGCCTGCTGCTCCTCGACGAGCCCCTCTCCGCGCTCGACGCGAAGGTCCGGCTCACCCTGCGCGAGGAGATCCGCCGCCTCCAGCTCTCCCTCGGCATCACCACCGTGTTCGTCACCCACGACCAGGAGGAGGCGCTGTCCATGGCGGACCGCGTCGCCGTCCTCAACGCCGGGAGGCTGGAGCAGTGCGCGGCCCCCGCCGAGCTGTACCGGCGCCCCGCGACCGCGTTCGTCGCCGAGTTCGTCGGCACGATGAACCGGCTTCCGGGCCGCCTGACCGACTCCGGACGCGTCGAAGCGGCGGGCAGCCGGCTCCCCGTCGACGGGGACGTCCCCGCGACCTCCGACGTCGAGGTGCTCGTGCGGCCCGAGAACGTCACCGTCACCGCCGACCCCGACGGCGAAGCCGTCATCGTCTCCACCTCCTTCTTCGGCTCCGTCACCCGCGTCCACCTCGACCACCGCGGTACGACGGTCAAGGCGGACCTCCCCTCGCGCGACGCGGGCGAGCTGACCCCGGGCACCCGCGCCACCGTCGGCCTGGCCCCGCACCCCGTCCTCGTCGTGCCGGCGGCGCGGCCGTGAGCGGGCTCGCCGCCGTCCTCTTCGACATGGACGGCACCCTCGTCGACACCGAGACCCTCTGGTGGCAGGCCACGGAGGAGGTCGCCGCCGGGCTCGGACACCGGCTCACGGACGCCGACGCCCCCGAGGTCGTCGGACGCGCCGTCGAGGACACCGCCGCCCACCTGGCACGCGTCACCGGGACGGCCGCCACCGACGGCATCGTGTCGACGCTGACCGCCGCCTTCCAGCGGCGTGTCGACGAAGGCGCCCCGATGCGCCCGGGGGCGGACCGGCTCCTCGCCGAACTGGAGCGGGCGGGACTGCCGTTCGCCCTGGTCAGCGCCTCACCGCGGTCGGTGGTCGACTCCGTGGTCGGCGGCTCGCTCGCGCACGTCCCCTTCGCCTTCACGCTCTCCGCCGACGACACCGTACGGACCAAGCCGCACCCCGACCCGTACCGCACGGCGGCCGAGCGGCTCGGCGTCCCGGTGGCGGCGTGCGTGGCCGTCGAGGACTCGCCGGACGGGGCCGCGTCGGCCGACGCGGCCGGCTGCGCCGTGCTGATCGTCCCCTCGCTCCTGCCGGTCCCTCCGGGCCCGGCACGGTTCTTCGCCCAGAGCCTGGAGGAGGTGTCCCTCGACGCCCTGCGCCAGCACGTCCGGGCCAGGACCACGGCCGGCGCACCGCCCGCGACGCCGGGCGCACCTGGGGAAGCCCGCGCATCCGGAGATGCCCGCGCACTCGGGGGAGAGGACGGCCCGGCCCGCTGACCCCGCCCCTCCGGGCGTCCCGCCGCGTCCCCCCCCTGTCCCCACCCCGGAGTTCCGCCGAGTGGTCCCCCCGGCGCTCCCGTTCCATCCTGGAGGAACGAGAGGTGAGGAGGGCCCGCGATGGCCGCCGTCGCCGTGCACAGCGCCGTCCTGGGGGCGGGGCGCCCCACGCTCCCGTACGCGGAGACGGGCCGCCCGGGAGGCGTACCACTGCTGCTGGTGCACGGCTGGCTGGACTCCTGGTGGACGTTCGAGCCGCTGCTGCGTCTCCTTCCGCCCGGCCTCCACGCGTACGCGCCCACGCAGCGGGGGCACGGCGACGCCGACAAGCCTGCCGAGGGCTATCTGCCGGAGGACTTCGCCGACGACCTCGTGGCGTTCATGGACGGCGTCGGCATGGAACGGGCCGTCCTGGTCGGAGGATCGAGCGGCGGCGTGCAGGCCCGTCTCGTCGCCGGGCGCAGGCCGGACCGCGTGGCGGGCCTCGTCCTGCTCGGCGTCCCGGCCACCCTCGCCGACAAGCAGGCCGCGAGGGAACTCTGGGAGACCGTCGGGGAGTTGCGCGACCCGGTGGACCCCGCGACGGCCGAGGCGCTCGTCGGGGGCCTGACCGCGCGGCCCCTGGGCCGGGGCTTCCTGAAGACCGTCGTCGACGAGACCCTCAAGGCCCCGGCCCACGTCTGGCGCGAGACTCTGCGCGGTCTGCTGGAGACCGACCTCCGGTCCACCCTGACCGGCATCCTCGTCCCGACCCTGGTCGTCTGGGGCGACCGGGACCCCGTGCTCACGAGGGAGGACCAGCAGACGATCCTCGACGCGATCCCGGCCTCCCGGCTCGTCGTGTACGAGGGCGTGGGCCACGTCGCGTACTGGGAGGCACCCGACCGCGTCGCGCGCGACCTCACGGCCTTCCTGGCCGACCGAGCGTCGGGACCGGCCGGGCGGGGCTAACGTGAGGCGGCATGACCGTACTCGTCGTCGGCGGCAGCGGATACCTCGGAGCCGAACTCGCCCGTCAGGGCGGCGCGGCGGGCCGGGACACGGCCGCCACCTTCCACACCCGGCCCCGTGACACGCCCGGCGTGGCGTGGCACCGCCTCGACCTGCGGGACCCCCGGGACCTGGAGCGGGTCCTGGACGCGACGGACCCCGCCGCGGTGATCAACGCGAGCAGCGGCGACGCGGACTGGGCGGTCACCGCCGAGGGCGGCATGCGCCTGGCCCGGGCGGCGGCCCGCCGGGGCGTCCGGCTGGTGCACGTCTCCACCGACGCGGTCTTCTCCGGCCGCCGCGACACGTACGACGAGACGTGCCTGCCGGACCCGCTCACCCCGTACGGCGCGGCCAAGGCGACGGCCGAGACCGCGGTACGACTCCTGTGCGCCGACGCGGTCGTCGCCCGGACGTCGCTGATCCTCGGCGACGGCCGCTCCGGGCACGAGCGCCTCGTGCGCGGCCTGGCGACGGGCACGCGGCGCGGCGTGCTCTTCACGGACGACGTCCGGTGCCCCGTCCACGTGCGGGACCTGGCCGCCGCGCTCTGGGAGCTCACCCGCTCCGACCGGACCGGCGTCTTCCACCTCGCCGGCCCGCACGCCGTCAGCCGCCACGAACTGGGCCAGCTCATCGCACGGCGGGACGGCCTCGACGCGTCCCGCCTGACGGCCGGACGCCGGGCCGACACCCCGCTGCCCGGCGCTCTGCGCCTCGTCCTCGACGGCGGCGCGAGCCGAGACGCTCTGGCCACCCGGCTCCGCGGGGCCCGGGAGTTCCTCACGTCCTGAGCCCGGGGAGCGCGCCCGGGAAACGTCAGACCGGGGGGAGGGACGGGTCGGGTGTCCACGGGGCGGGGGCGGTGGCCGCCCAGCGCTCGTGGTCCCGCCAGGCGCCGTCGATGTAGAGGTACTCCGACGACACGCCCTCGTAGCGGAAGCCCAGCCGCTGGACCAGGGCCAGGGACGGCTTGTTGCCCGGCTGGATGGAGGCCTCCAGGCGGTGCAGCCGCAGGTCCTCGAAGGCGTGCTCCATGATCAGCGAGATCCCCTCGGTCATGTACCCCTTCCCCGCGGACGGGGCGAAGGCCGCGTATCCGAGGGAAGCGCCCTGGTAACGGCCCCGGATCACCGAGTTGATGTTGACCGTGCCCGCGGTCTCGCCCGTCTCCCGGACCCGGATCAGGAACCCCAGGTTGCTGCCGTCGTCGAAACGGTGCATCCACGTCCGGAAGTCCTCGGCCGTGGAAGGCAGTTGCATCCACGGCCCGTACAGCCCGGAGCTCGCCCGCACGAGCGAGCAGAACTCCTCCTGGTCGGCGTGGGTGAGCGGGCGCAGTTCGACACGTGTCGTCATCTTGGGCATGCGCCCCACGGTAGGGCCTGCCGGCGGTGCCGCGATCACTCGGGCGGCGTAAGGGGCGCACGGAACTGCCGCACGACTGCCGCCGCCGAGTGCCGACCCCGGGCCGCCGCCCCACCTACGCTCCTGACTCCCATCACCGCGAGACAGGAGTTCGACATGGAGAGTCCGACGCGCAGGGCTACCGCGGCCGGCGCCGCCGCCTTGCTGGCCGCGGGACTGGTGGCCGTGGTCGCCGGTGCGGAGACCGAGTCGAGGCCGGCCGGGTCCGACCGGATCACGACCGTGGCCCAGCTCAAGGAGAACATCGGGTTCGCCGCCGAGCGGGAGAGGCAGGACGGCGCCGCCGAGATCGGCGGGAACACCGGCGGCCAGGCCACGCGGCTCACGTCCCGCGCCGCCTGCTGAGGCGGGGGAGGTGACCACCGTGGGCGGAGACGAGCCGACACGGACCTGGTGCCCCAGCGGCGACGCGCACGCGCCCGAGTCCGTCGTCCTGGGCGTACGGTCCGGGCAGGACGGGGAGGTGGTCTACCTGGCCGACCCGGTGCCGGCGTCCGAGGTGCTCGGTGACGTGCCCGAGGGCATCGAGCCGCGCCGCATCCTGCGCTTCGCCTCGCACTGCGCGAGCGAGTGCGTGAACCGGCGGGGCAACGACTGCACCCTCGTCGAGCGCGTCCTGGTGCGACCGGTCGCGCGCGAGGGCGGCTCCGTCCCGCGGTGTCACCTGCGGCCCCGGTGCCAGTGGTGGAACCAGACCGGGATCGCCGCGTGCCTGCGCTGCCCGGCCGTGTCCACCCGCCACCGCGCCGACGACGAGCTCGCCGAGCTCGTGGCCGACCCGGCCACGACGAGGGAACAGCTCGACGCCTGGATCGCGGCGGCGGCCGACTGACGCCGCGACCGGCTGGGGCCTGGGGCCTGGGGCGACAGCTTCGTACCCCGGCGGCTTCGGGTCGCCGCCGCCCCGACCCGGTCCCGGCCTCCGCGCGAGGCCGGGGCTCGGTTCAGCCGGATCGTGCTCCCTCGTCCGCCGACAGGCCCGGCCGGGGTCCGCTTCAGCCGGACCGTGCCCCGTCGTCCGCCGGCAGGCCCAGCCGCTCGGTCAGCGCGGTGAGCGCCGGGCCGAGGGGGAGTGCGACACGGGTGACGGCCTCCCGGTCGCCACGGGTCGGGTCCCGGTTGACGATCAGCACCGGGGTCCCGGCCCGGGCCGCCTGGCGGACGAACCGGAGGCCCGACATCACCGTGAGCGAGGACCCCAGAACCAGCAGCGAGGTCGCCCCCCGCACCAGTGCGCGGCAGTGCTCGACCCGCGAGGGCGGGACGGCCTCCCCGAAGAACACCACGTCCGGCTTGAGGACGCCGCCGCACAGCGTGCACGGCACCACACGGAAGTCGCCGACCTGCGCGTCGGTGAGGTCGGCGTCACCGTCCGGGTTGATCCCGGCCGCCACCGGCTGGAAGCCCGCGTTGGCCTCCTCCAGCCGCCGGGCGAGGTCCTGGCGCGGACTGTACGTACCGCAGGAGAGACACACCACGCGGGCCAGGCTGCCGTGGAGCTCGACGACCTCCCCGCTTCCGGCCGCCTGGTGGAGGCCGTCGACGTTCTGCGTGATCACACCGGAGACCAGGCCGTGCCGCGCGAAGGCGGCCACGGCCCGGTGCCCGGCGTTGGGACGGGCGCGGCCGAAGGTGCGCCAGCCGAGGTGACTGCGCGCCCAGTAACGGCGCCGGGCCTGGGCGCTGCCGGTGAAGTCCTGGTACGTCATCGGCGTGTGCCGGCTGAGGCTCCCGCCCTCGCCCCGGTAGTCGGGGATCCCCGACTCCGTGGAGAGGCCCGCACCGCTGAGTACCAGCACCCCGCCGGCCCCCAGCGCGTCCGCGACCGGCCCCAGGTCCGTCGTACCCGGGGGCAGGTCCTCGTCGGGGGTCCAGCTCAAGGTGGGGCGCATGCGCATGCCGCCAGGGTACGGAACCGGGACCCGGTGTGCTTCTCCTCCCCGCGGCCCCGGAGCGCGACAGGGCTGTCACGGGCACCGGGGAGCGCTTGACCGCCCCCGGGACGGCGCGACGACAGTGGGTCCGTCGGTGCTCCGCGCCGGCCGCCCGGCCCGCCGAAGGGGCCGGGACGACAGAGCGAGGGGCAGTCCACGTGTCCGCGACCGGCGTCCGCCCTCATGACTGGCCTCTGAACCAACGCATTCAGTGACCGGGTGGACGATTCCTCAGTTCATCAGGAGAAGACGGGTCCCGGAAACCAGCTTCCTGTTCACACTCGTGCTCTGCACGAAGATGGTGAATTCGTCGTTGTGGTCCGGCCTGACGCGCGTTTCGACGTCCGGAAGTCCGAGCAGCGCACGCGCCTGGGGGCCCGTGTAGACCCGGTCCGTCTTCTTCTCCAGAACCGCTATCTTCTTCCGCGCCTGGATCTTCTCCGGCTTGCTCAGCTGGTAGAACGCGCAACCCGTTCGGTAGGTGTTTCCGGAATCGACGACCCATTCCCGGATTCCCGCGTCCCGGGCGACCGCGAGGAGCTGGTATTCCGACGCCTTCACCGGGGTGAGACCGGCCGCCTCGATCGTCTTGCTGTTGACCGCCTCCGCGCCCGTGGAGAACACCGCCCGCGATCCACGGATGCCCTTGGTCCGGCCCACCATGAACTTCTCGGTGGCCTCCCGGATGACCTCGCCGGCCTCCTCCAGGCCCCGCGTGCTCGTGGCGTCCCAGACCGCGATGTTCTCCTTGGGGAAGCCGCAGTTCATGGCCTCCCGCTTGCCCATCTGGTCCGGGACGAGAACGGCCAGGGTCCAGTTGTCCTGCTGGGTCGAGACCATCCCGGCCACGGCCGCGACCAGTTCCCCCGCGCTGTTTCCGGCGGCGTCCGGGCAGCGGTGACTGGCGTTCTCCTGGCCGTCGGTCAGGACGAAGGTCAGGAAGCTGTGGTCGCCGTACAGCTGGGCGGTCTGCGCCAGCTCCCGCTGGGACTTCAGGGTGGCCGCCAGCAGGGCGGTCATTCCGCCGACCCGGTACAACTGCTTCAGCGACGGCATCCGCAGGACGTCCTTGTCGTAGATGACGCATTCCACCTTGTCGGCGAACACGTACACCGTGACGCGGGTTTCCTGGTCCAGTTCCCGCGACCGCCGGGCGAGATAGGCGATCTGCTGGTCGGCGACCTCGACGACCTTGCGGCTCAAATGCGACATGGACGAACTCGCGTCCAGGACCAGGGCGACGTGATTGATGTAGTTCTGAGCTCCGGACAAGACAGCTTCCCCCTCTTTCCGACTGATGACTCCACCCTCTCACCCACCACTGACAATCGATCCGACGAGAATGCGGACCGCGTCCCGGACGACCGGGGGGAAGGGGGACACCCGGCGCTGCGTCGCCGGGTGAGGGGGCGTCAGGCAGACGTCATTCGGGGCGGTTGAAGCGGTGCGCCGCCCACGACAGCGCGAGGGCCCCGGTGGCGAGGAGCACCCCCGCTTCGAGCAGCAGGGGCGGCTGCCGGCCGGCCCACTCGATCCCGGCCGTCGCCGCCTGGTCCGGCACCCGGAGCCCGATCGTGCGGCGGAGGAGATCGACCGCGTACGCGAGCGGATTGACGTCCGACAGGACGCGGGCCCAGGCGGGCAGGGAGGTGAGCGGGAAGAAGCCGCCCGAGAGGAACAGCAGCGGCATCATCACCACGCCGAGCAGCGTGTGGAACGTCTCGGCCCTGCGCAGGCTCACGGCCAGGGCCAGGGCCAGGGCGGTGATGGTGAACGAGGCCAGGAGCATGCCGGCGAGAAGCAGCACCAGCAGCACCGGGTCGTACGGCAGACCCACCACACCCACCAGGGAGAGCAGCACCGCGCCCTGGACCGCGGCGGTCAGGGAGCCGCCCGCACAGCACCCCAGGAGCAGGGTGGAGCGGCGGACCGGGGCCATCAGCAGCTCGCGCAGATAGCCGCTCTGTCGGTCCGTGATGAGACGGATGCCGACCATGATGGCGGGGGTCTGCACCGTCATCATCAGCATGCCCGGGAAGAGGTACGTCTGGTAGCCCACGCCCAGGGACGACACGGGAATGAGCGCGGCCAGGCCGCCGCCGAGGATGAACAGGTAGAGCACCGGGTGCAGCACCATCAGCGCGGTGTGGCTGCGCTGGTACGCCAGACGCAGCAGATCCCGGTGGACCAGCGCGTGCACCGCGCGCAGTTCGAGCCGCAGGCGGTGTGCCCGCCCTTCTCCGGCGCGGGCCGGAGGCTTCCACGCGACGGCGGTCATCGGCCACCGCCCGCGGCAGCCGCGGCCGGGCCCATGCTGCGGCCCGTGTGGTGGAAGAAGACGTCGTCCAGCGTCGGCGGCGTCGCGGACGCGGCGCGCACCGCGATCCCCGCCGCCTCCAGTGCCGCGCAGAGCCGGGGGATCCAGGCGCTGCCGCCCGGCACCCGCAGCCGGATGCCCTCCGCGTCGACGTCGACCGCGTGGCCGGGGGGCGCGAGGCTGCGGACGATCCGCTCCGCCGACGTGTCGTCGTCGGTGCGCAGCACGACCAGGTCGTCCCCGATCCCGGCCTTCAGCGCGAGGGGCGCGCCCTGCGCCACCAGCCGGCCGCGGTCGATGATGGCGATCCGGTCGCAGTGCTCCGCCTCCTCCAGGTAGTGGGTGGTGACGAAGAGGGTGCTGCCGTGCTGTGCGCGCAGCGTGCGCAGGTGGTCCCAGACCTGGGCGCGCGCGTGCGGGTCGAGGCCGGTGGTCGGCTCGTCGAGGAACAGGACCTCGGGGGCGTGCAGCAGCTGGCGGGCGATCTCCAGTCGTCGCCGCATGCCGCCGGAGAAGGTGCGCACGAGGGAGCGGCGGCGATCGGCCAGTCCGGCCGTGTCGAGGACCTCCGCCGTCCGCAGCCGGGCCTGTCGGCGGGGCAGTCCGTAGAGCCGGGCGTGGATGTGGAGATTCTGCTCCGCCGTCAGGTCCGGGTCCACGGCGCTGTGCTGGAACAGCATCCCGACCCGCCGCCGCACCTCGTGGGGCTGGGTGAGGACATCGGCACCGGCCACCGTGGCGCGGCCCGAGGTGGGGCGGGCGAGGGCGCACAGCAGGGCGATGGTGGTGGACTTCCCGGCGCCGTTGGGACCGAGGAAGGCGAACGTCTCGCCCCGTTCCACGTCCAGGTCCAGGCCGCGCACCGCGTGGGTGCTCTGCCCGTCCGGCCCCGGGTAGCTCTTGACGAGACCGCGCGTACTGACGGCGTACGCGGTCTCGGACGGAGGGTGCGCGGGGGAGGGGCTCGTGGGCACGGCTGTTCCGACGCCCGCCGGGGCGAGTGCGTCGGGGCCGGTCTGTCGTCGCATGTGGTCTGGTCCTCGTCTGTACGCCGCTGCTCCGGCTCCGGCCGCGGCCCCTGCTCGGGTGGACGACTCCGGCCGGCGGCTGCCCGGGACAGCCACCGGCCGGATGGTGCCGACGGTGCTACGCGCAGCTGATGCCGATGCAGACCGTGTTGAGGAGGGTCAGCAGGCCGACGCACTCACAGGTACCGGCGAACGGGGCGCCGTCGACGCCGACCGGGTCGGTCTCCGGGAGGGCGTGCAGGCGGGCCAGCAGCTCGAGGTCCTGGTTCTCCATCGTTCTCTCCTTCTTCTGTGGTGGCGGCAGCACTGTTCTGCCGCTCGACCCGGCATCCGGAACGTCCAGCGCCGGGAGTCTGTGGGGCGGATCCACACGGGGGCGGGGCGGGGACGACGTCGCGTGCGCGGTCGTCCCGTCCCGGCTATCCCGGCTGTGTGACCAGCCAGTGCCGCGGGCCGCCGTGGCGGAGCCGCAGGAGGAAGGCGAGGATCCCCGCGGATCCGTCGCTCCAGCTCGTGGAGACGTCCCCGTACTCGTTGGGGAAGACGACCTGGCCCCGGCGGCGGGTCCGCTCGGCCAGGAGCAGGCCGGCGAGCTCCTCGGCCCTGCCGTGGTGGACGCGGTCCCCCGTGGCGTCGGCCATGTCGAGGAGGAAGTCGCCGTTCCCCGCGAGGCCGTGGCACTGGGTGAGCGCGGCGCGCGAGGCACGTTCCGTGACGGCGTACGTGCTGCGGTGGGCGAGGTCGCCGAACCTGTCGTCGCCGGTGACCTGCCACAGCCGGAGGAGGAAGGTGCCGATCCCCGCCGAGCCGTGGCACCAGTACGGGGCCGTGGGCACGTCACCGGCCTGGGAGGGCCACTGGGCCGTCTCGCCGGTCCGCACGGCGGCGGCCACGAGGTCCTCGCCGACCTCCAGCGCCAGCTCCCGGTGGTCGGACCGCTGGGAGAGGCCCGAGGCCGCCAGGAGGAAGCAGCCGACGCCGGACGTCCCGTGGGCGAAGCCGAGATAGCGCTTGCCGCCCTCCGGGGAGTCGGCCTCGGCGGGGACGGGCCAGCCCACGCCGCCGGACGAGCGCTGTGCGGCGGCCGCCAGCCGGTCGGCCGCGTCGACGACGACCTCGGCGAAGCGCGCGTCCCCGGATCGCTGCCACAGGTGCAGGGCGGCGATGCCGCCGCCCGCCGTGCCGTGGGTGACGTCGTGGTGCGGTGTCACCAGTTGCGGCGCGAGGGCCAGGGACAGCGCGTGGTCGACGAGCCGACGGTCGTCCAGGGCGCGCCCCGCGTCGTACAGCGCCCACGCGGTGCCGCGGCCGCCGAAGTGCAGCCCGGGACGCGGGGAGGCGAGCTCGGTGCGGTCCGCGATCCAGTGGCCCGCGGTGGAGAGCAGTCCCGGCAGACGCGGGTCCTCGGTGAGGGCGTGGTACCGGGTCAGGACGGCCAGGACTCCGGCCGCGCCCTGCTGGACGGTGCAGGGGTCGCTCTCCCCGGCCTGGGTCGACACGGGCCACAGCCGCCGGTCGTCCTTCGGGGTCATCGAGTCGACGAGGTGGTCCACGAGCCCGGCGATGGCCTCGTCGAGCGCCCCGGCCGCGCCACCTTCCGGAGCGCCCGCCACCGCACGGCCCGACGGTGTCCCGACCGTGGCGGCCGCTCTCCCGGGCGGCTCCGCCGGGACCGCCTCGCGCAGCGCCTCGCGGGCCGCGGCGGGGTCCCAGCGCTCCGCGGGATCGTCCCGCATCAGGCCCAGGATCATCTCGACGATGGCGTCGGGGAGCCGAAGCGGCCCGGTGCACGCCGCCAGCCAGTCGGCGAGCCGGCTCTCGTCCGCTCGGCCGGCCGGCTCCTCGGCCAGGAGGTTCGGCACCTTCCCGGCCAGGACGAAGCACACGGTGGCACCGAGGCTGTAGTAGTCGGCCGTCCGGGACACGGGCGCGTCGGCCAGCCGCTCGGGCGCGCTGAACCCGGGGGTCCCCACCCGGGTCGGGAGCGCGGTCTCGTTCTCCAGCACGGCCAGTTCGAGGTCGATGAGCCGCAGTTCACCGTCTGGGCGCACCATGACGTTGGCCGGGGTGAAGTCCCGCAGGACCAGTCCACGGGCGTGGGCCGCCGCCACCAGCTCCACCAGACGCTCGGCCTGGGCCAGCGCGTCGGCGCGGTAGCGTTCGCCGCCCACGTCGCGGAAGCGCTCGGCCACCCAGGTGCGCAGGGTCACGCCCGGCACCTCGTCCTGGGCGAGGAAGAAGTGCCCGCCGTGCTCGAACACGGCCACGGCCTCCGGCGCCAGCCCCGTGCCGCCGAGTCTCTCCAGCGTCCGGGCCTCGGCTCTCAGCCAGTCCCGGACGTCACCGCCGGAGGCGTCGCCCTCCACGTGCGGGCGGGCCTCCTTGATCACCACGCCCGCGCCCGTCCGGGCGTCGCTGCCCCGGTACACACCGCCCTTGTTCGTCTGCCGGATCGCCTCCCGCACCTCGAAGCGGCCACCGAGCACCACGGGACGTGCCGTCGTCCCCTCCCCGCCGCGCGGCGCCACCGGAACCGCGGCGGGGAACGGACAGACGGCCCAGGGCGGCGGGGAGTACTGGCCCGTGCGCTTGTCCTCCACGGGGTTGCCGTCGGGGTCCAGCATGAACCAGACCAGCAGGCCGTCCTCGGACAGCCGGCGCCGCCCGACGAAGGAGCCGTAGCGGTAGTGGACCAGGCTGCGGACGGCGTACGGCTGGTCCGACAGGATCCGGGGGCCGACGAGTCCCGCCGTGGCCGCGTGCAGCTCCTGGGCGAGCGCGGCCGCCTCCGCGTCGGAGCGGGGGTAGACGGTGATGAACTTGCCCGAGCTTCCCCGGGGCGTCGCACGGGAGTTGAGCGCGCCGACCTGCTCCAGCGACCGGGCGAACTTGAATCCCGAACGCTCCCGCAGCAGTACGCCCAGGGCCTTGGTGAGGACCGCCGGCGCGGACGCGGCCGTGGCCGACACGTGCAGCTTCCACCCCTGGTCGCGCGGGGTCCCGCCCAGGGCGGCGACCCGGCACCACATCTCATCCGCCTCGACCGCCCAGCGCGCACCCGTGCCCGTGGCGTGCAGCGCCTGGCGGAGGAGGTCCTCCAACTCGACTTCGGTGGTGTGGCTCGTCATTCCGTGTCCCTCTCAACGGTGCGACCGCTGACGGGAAGGTGCCCGGTGACATAAACGGACCAACACACACCCAGCCTTATTCACTAGGTTCAGCGAGCGCGCGACGTGATCATCGTCGGAGGAGGCGCGCCCGGCGCAGTGACCGGCGCATTTGTCAGACGGAGCAGCCGGAATCGGCCACGACGTAGTACCCGGGCGCCGTCTGCCGGAGGGTGTGCGTGGTGAACGTGTTCCACAGCCCCATGGCCTGGCCGGAACCCGTCGCATAGGTGGAGCCGCCGCTCTGGTACGCGCGCCCGGCGACGGTGTGGTCGTAGTTGCTGGAGGTGTGGCAGGTGGGCGTGAATCCGCTGGTGGTCGCGGTCACGGCGGCCGAGACGGTGCCCACCGCACCCGCGCCGTCGACGGCGGCCACCGTGTAGCCGTACGCCGTCCCCGTCGCCAGACCCGTGTCGGTGTAGGCGGTCGAGGTGGTGGTGCCCACCTTCGTCCCGCCCCGGTGGACCTGGTACGAGGTCGCCCCGGCCACCGCGTTCCAGCCGAGGGACACGGTGGTGCCGGTGGTCGAGGTGACGGCGAGTCCGGTCGGTGCGGGCAGGGAGCCGGGTCCGGGTTCCTGCCCCGGACCGTCGAGCCCCCAGAAGCGTGCCGTGTGGTAGCTGGAGCAGATGGTGTCGAGGTAGTAGGTCCCGGTGGCGCCGCACTGGTCGGGGCCGCTGCCCGGGTCGACCGCGAGGCCGTGGGGCATGCCGGAGACCGAGTAGACCTGCACGGCGGGGTGGCCGGAGGCGTCGTCGTACTCGGTGAGAGTGGTGCCCCCGCCGAGGCCCTTCGTCCGCGTGGGCGTCTGGCCGACGCCCCAGACGTCGGTCCACTGGTCGCGCAGCTCGGTGGCGTTGGCCGGCTTCACGGTGGTGTCGGCGGTGCCCTGCCAGATCGCCACCCGGGGCCAGGAGGTGGTGCCGGCAGGGGCGGCGGAGCGGACCAGGGCACCCCATTGCGCGGGGGTCTTGTCCGGCGGGCTGTACATGCACGTGTACGCGGTGGACACGCTCGTCGCGCAGGACGCGGGGAGCCCGGAGTCGACGGAGCCGCCCGCGAAGACGTCCGGGTAGGCCGCGAGCAGGTTGGCCGTCATGCCGGCTCCGGCGGACAGGCCGGTGACATAGACCCGCCGGGCGTCGCCGCCGTACTGGGTGAGGGCCTTGTCGACCATCTGCCGGATCGAGAGGGCCTCGCCCTGGCCGCGTGCGCTGTCGCCGGGCTCGAACCAGTTGAAGCAGGAGTTGGCGTTGTTCGCGCTGCTCGTCTGCGGGAGGACCAGCGCGAAGCCGTAGCTGTCGGCGAACTTCGGCCAGCCGGAGTTCGCGTAGTAGTCGGCGGCGCTCTGCGTACAGCCGTGCAGCGCGACGACGAGCGGCGCACCCGCGGGCAGCGCGTCGGGCACGTGGGCGTACATGGAGAGGTTGCCGGGGTTGGAACCGAAGCCGGTGACCTGGGTCAGCCCCGCAGCGGACGCCGGAGGGCCCCCGGCGACCAGACCGCAGGTCAGGGCCAGCGCCCCGGCGGCGGCGGTGATCCAGCGGCGGACACCTCCCGCGGGGCGGCGGAGCTTCGGGAAGCGGTGCGGAGGATGCGGCTGTCCCATGACTTGGGCCTCCTGTCGGGATGGGCACGGGTGCACCGGCCGACGGCGGGGGAGCGGTCGGTGTGGCGTGAATCATCGGGGCCCCCGCGACACCGGGACATGGGCCGGACGGACAGCCTTGTCCCGGTCTCTGTGTGACGGCGCTCCATGGCAGCACCGGAGGCCGCCCGGGTATCGCCTGCGGCGCATCCGGGCGACGGCGCGCCGGGAAAGGGGCGGGCGGCCGTGCCGCGTCGGTTACGGCGTCCCGCCTGCGGCCAGTGCGGTGCGTGCCAGTGCGCGCAGCCAGGTGTGGGCGTGGTCGGTGTCGTAGCGCTGGTGCCATGACAGGTAGACCGGTGCCGAGGGGAGGTCGAGCGGCAGGGGGAGTACGGCCAGGCCGAGGTCGGCGACCGCGGTGCGGGTGGTGACCTCGGGGACGCTGATCACGAGGTCGGTGCCGCGCGCGAACTCCAGCGCGGCCGCTTCCGTGGGGGCGGCCACCACCACCCGGCGGGTGAGGCCGAGGCGTGAGAGGGCCTCGTCGACGGCATCCGCGAGGTTCCCGCGCCGCGAGACCGTGGCGTGTTCGGCGGCGGCGTACCGCTGTGCGGTGACCTCGCGGAGTCGGGTGAGGGGATGCCCTTGCCTCACGACGGCGACGAGACGGGTCTCGCCCACCTGCTCGGCGCGGATGTCCGGTGCGCTCGGGCGGTTGGCGTTCGCCTCCAGATCGACCTCGCCGCGCCGCAGTTCAGGGGTGTCGGTGCTCGACTCCGCGACGAAGCGCAGCCGTACGCCCGGGGCCTGTCCGCGTACGGCCGCGAGCAGCGCGGGGCCACAGAGGCCGACCAGCGCGTCGTGCCAGCGGAGGGTGAAGGTGCGTTCCAGCGTCGCCGGATCGAGTTCACGGCTCGGTGCCAGGACGCCCCGCACCTGGTTCAGCAGCTCGTGCACCTGCTCCCGGACGGCGATCGCGTACGGCGTCGGGGTCATCGTGCGGCCGGTGCGCACCAGGATCTGGTCCCCGGTCGTGCGCCGGATCCGGCCCAGACTCCGGCTCATCGCGGGCGCGGTGACGTGCAGGCGTGCGGCCGCCCCGGCCACGCTGCCCTCCTCGAGCAGCGCGTCGAGCGCGGTGAGCAGGTTCAAGTCCAATTGCACGGGAGTCATCCCAGCCGTGTTTGACATGCACTTGATGCTAATGGAGTGGGTGCGTAGCGTCGTCACCACGGCGCGGGACGGAGTCCACGGACCGGCCCGCCGACCTCTTCGACCACCCCTGCTCAGACGGGAGTTCCACCATGTCCGAAACCCTTCAGACCGCTGACTCCACCGTCGTCGTCTCCGACGCCGACCTGCTCGCCGGGACCGCGGCCGCCGTGCACGAGGCCGGTGCGGCCCTGCGCGAGCGGTTCGGCGAGGTGGTCCCGTACCAGACCCGCGAAGAGCTGATGAGCGCGCTCGCCGCCAACGACGACACCGCCCTCCGCATCCTGCGCCCCCGCCTGACGCGCATGCGCCCGGACGCCGGCTGGGTGGAGGACGAGCTGGACGGCGGCGCGCTGCCGGCGGGCGAGTGGTGGGTCGTGGATCCGGCCGAAGGCAACGTCAACCACCTGCACGCCCTGCCCGAATGGGCGGTGACCGCCACCCTCGTACGCGACAACCAGCCGGTGCTCACCGTGGTCCACCTGCCGATGACCGGCCAGACCTACACCGCGCTCGCCGGCGCGGGCGCCCACCTCGACGGTCGCCCCCTGCGCGTCGCCGGCACCGAGGACCTCGGTCTGAGCGTGGTGGCCACCAGCCAGGCCCGGCCCGACGAGGACGAGGACGTCGTCCGGCGCGTCGGCTCCTCGATCACCGCGATGCTCTTCGACGCGCTCGTCGTCCGTGTCGCCGTGCCCGCGACCCTCCATCTGCTGAACGTGGCCGCGGGTCGGATCGACGCCTTCTGGCAGTTCTCCGGCGCCCGTGCGGACCTGCTGCCCGGCGCGCTGCTCGTCGCCGAGGCCGGCGGGCGGATCTCCGACGCCGAGGGTCGCCCCTGGACGCCGCAGAGCGCAGGATTCCTGGCCGCCGCGCCCGGCGTCCACGCCCAGGCCGTCAGCACCCTCTCCTCCTGACCGAACGCCACCCCACCCGCACACAAGACAAGGGACCAGAATCTCGTGACCACGATCGCAGTTCTCGGAAACGGCCGCGTCGGCGGCAACCTGGCCACCGCCCTGACCCGCGCGGGGCACGAGGTGACCGTCGCGGACAGCACACCGGGCGCCGCCGCCGACGTCGCCCGGCGCGCCCGGATCGTCATCAACGCCACCCCGGGTGCCGGCTCCCTCGAACGGCTCGCGGCCCTGCGCGACGAACTGCGCGGCACCGTCCTCGTCGACGTCTCCAACGCCACCACCGACGGACCGGACGGCCTGCCTTCCGACCTCCTCTACCCCGGTTCGAGCCTCGCGGAGCAGCTCCAGGAAGCGCTCCCCGAGACGCACGTCGTGAAGACCCTCAACACGATGCTCTTCCCCGTGATGACCGCGCCGACCCTGCTCGGTCAGACGCCCACGGTGTTCCTCTCCGGCGAAGACGCCCAGGCCAAGAGCACTGTGCGCGTACTCCTCGGCGACCTCGGCTGGCGCGACGAGTGGATCAGCGACCTCGGCGGGATCAGGACGGCCCGCGCGACGGAGGCCGCGATCCTGTTCGTCCCCCACGTGATCCGCTCCGGCGGATTCGCCCCCTTCGCCGTCTCGATCACCCGCTGACCCGCGCGCGCTCGCCGCCGGATACGCGCCGCGAGCGGTGAGTGCCCTCCTCGCGCGGGCGTGGCGCTCAGTGGCCTTGCCGCAGGCCCGTGAGCAGGAGCGCGACCAGCCGGCGCGGATCGTAGCGGGGGTCGGTGTCGGTGCCGAGACAGAGGTTTCCGATGCCGCGCATCAGCTCGTAGGCGTCGAGGTCGGAGCGGGTTTCGCCGGCGGCGACCGTGGCCCCGAGGAGCTCGGCGCACACGGGGACCAGGCGCTCCAGGAACGAGGCGTGCAGGGTCTCGAAGCCGGCGCTGTCGGCCTGCATCGCCGCGGCCAGGCCGTGTTTCGTGACCAGGAAGTCGACGAAGAGGTCGATCCAGGACTCGAGGGCGGTGAACGGAGTCGGGCCGGCCGCCAGCAGGGCCGGTCCTGCCTCGGCGCAGGTGTCGACCTGGTGGCGGTAGACGGCGATGACGAGGTCGGCCCGGCTGGGGAAGTGGCGGTAGAACGTGCCGAGTCCGACACCGGCCCTGGCGGCGATCTCCCGGACCGGCGCGTCCACGCCCGACGTGACGAAGACGGCGGCGGCGGCCTCCAGGAGTGTCTGCTGATTGCGGCGGGCGTCCTTGCGCGGGGAGGCGGCCGAACTCCCCTGGCGCAGGCTGCTCTCGTTCACCTCTGCACTCCTCCTCAAGACACTCTTGCAAAGCGGAACAACGTTCCGTATCGTAAGTGGAACAAGGTTCCGTTTCGTCGAATGATGTCAGACCACGGGGCTCGTGGCCAGTTCGTGCTGTCCGTGACCCCTGGGGGAGTCGCGAGAACACGCGAGCTCCCCGGCTCCCGCCACGCCGGAATCCGCGCGCCGTCACACGACGGCCGCCGGGTCGCCGCTGGGCGAAGACTCCGATCGGAAGGCACTTCCATGTCCCACTCGAACGCCCTGATCGCCCGGAATCCCGCGGACGGGACCGCCTCGGTGATTTCGCTGAAGCCGGTCGTCCTGACCGCCTCTGACGGCCGGGGCGCGGACCTCCAGGTGCGGGTGTCCGCGCCCGTGTCCGGCGGAGATCTGCCCGTCGTGGTCTTCTCGCACGGCTACGGCTGGTCGATGGACGGCTACGCCCCCCTGGCCGACCACTGGGCCGCGCACGGTTTCGTGGTCGTCCAGCCGACCCACCTGGACTCCCGGACGCTCGGCATTCCCGCCGAGGACCCCCGCACCCCGCGGATCTGGCGCCATCGCATCGAGGACATCACGTCCGTACTGGACGGACTCGACGTCCTGGAGGCCTCCGTCCCCGGCCTCGCCGGGCGGGTCGACGCGAGCCGCATCGCCGTCGCGGGCCATTCCTGGGGCGCGCAGACCGTCAGCACCTTGCTGGGCGCACGCGTCCTCGACGCCGACGGCACGCCCGGCGAGGACCTGTCCGACCCCCGCGTCAAGGCGGGGGTGCTGCTGGCGCTGACCGGCCTGGGCGACGATCTGACCCCGTTCGCCGCCGAGCACTTCCCGTTCATGAGGCCGACGTTCGACGCCATGACCCCTCCGGCCCTCATCGTCGCCGGTGACCAGGACCAGTCCCACCTCTCCACCCGAGGACCGGACTGGTTCACCGACCCGTACACGTACAGCCCCGCCGACAAGACCCTGCTCACCCTGTTCGGCGCGGAGCACTCGCTCGGTGGCATCGTCGGCCGGGAGGTCGCCGAGACCACCGACGAGAATCCGGCACGCGTCGCCCTGATCCAGACCCTCACCACGGCGTTCCTGCGGGCGTCCCTGCTGGGCGACGACGCCGACTGGAAGGCGGCAGGCGCCGCACTTCAGGAAGAGTCCGCCCCGCTGGGGGAGTTGAGGAGCAAATGAGCAACCAGCCCACCGTCGACGGTCGATCTGCCTTCTCCCACCGGCCGTGGGGCGCCGTGATCCGGCATCGGCCGTGGTGAATTCGGGGACGCGCCGTCACAGAACCGTGAAGCACGCGCGCGAACCTGGTGTCCACCACAGCGCGATTCGTGCGCTGTCATCGGGGGGAGTACCACCATGAGCACCGTTCGCAGAGCCGCCGGCGTCGTCCTCGTCGCCGCCTCCGCCCTGGCCCTGACCGCCTGCGGGCCCTCCGAGGACGGAACCGCGGGCGGACCCGCCGCGCCCCCGGCGACACCCTCGGCCACCAAATCCCCCTCCGCACCGGCGAAGCCGTCCACGCCGCCCGTGAAGCCGTCCACGCCCGCGAAGCCGTCCGCACCCGCGAAGCCCTCGGCGACCGCCGCCTCGGTCCCGCCGTCGACCGATCCGGACTACGACGTCTTCCCGTGCAGCACCTACGACCTGACGTTCACCGCGAACCTGGCCGAGCCCACGACCAGCAGCTACCTGCTGAAGGTCACCAACAAGACCGGCAAGCCGTGCCGGGTGATCGGCCACCCCGTGGTGACGTTCGGCGCCCTCGACGGGCGGGCCAAGGCGCGCGGCGCGGCCCCGGGCATCGAGGAGGCCATCAGGCTGGCACCGGGGCAGTCCGCCTACGCGGGCCTGATGGGCGGCCTCAAGGGCGCCGGGAGTCAGACGGTCTCCTCGATCGCGATGACCATGGAGACCGACTCCGACCTGAAGCAGGTACCGCTCAAGGCCTCGACGCCCGGCCTGAACGTGTCCGACGGCAACTCCGTCACCGCGTGGATGGACAACGCCGAGGACGCGCTCAGCCTGTAGAGGCGGTGGGCGTCGGCAGCCGGGGCCCAGCGGTCGGCTGCCAGTGGTCAGCCGCTGCCCAGGACCGTCCCGTACGCCGTCTCGCGGACGTCCGGCTCCGGGTGGCGGCGCAGCTCCAGCACGGCCGCCCGCCAGACCTCGGGCCAGCCGAGGCGGGAGCCGAGCGCCGTGGCCAGACCGGAGGCGAGGAGACCCTCCACCAGCCCGCCGTCACGGCTCAGGGTCCGCACCGCGGCGAGGGCGGGGCCGGGGTCGGCGAGCGGATCGCCGTACCGGTGCGCCTCCTCCAGCTCGTCCGCCGCGCGGACCGCGCGGACAGGGCGCCCGTCGACCGCAGCGGTCAGTTCGCGGAGCGCGAGCAGCAGTTCGGGCTCGGTCCCGTCCGGATCGACGGTGCGTACGAGGAGGCCGGTGCGGACGGCGACGGCCGCGGGTTCCGACGCGAGCCGGCGGGCCAGGGCCGCGCACATGCCGCGGTCTCGCAGCGACGAGCCGAGGAGGGACTCCAGACGACGACGCGCCGGAAGGTCCCCGTCCCGCCCGCCGCCGTCCGGCTCCCCGGCCGCGACGGACGTCAGGAGCCGGTCCACGACACCGTGGAGCAGGCTGCCGGGCGCCACGCCGCCGATGGGGTGCGGCAGGCCGGACTGGGCGAGCTCGGTCAGCTCGTGTCCCGCGCGCCGGACGTTCCGTCGCGGGGCGTCGCCGACGTAGACCTCCGCGAGCGCCGCGCCCGCCGAGGGCGAGTACCGTGCCCAGTCGCCGAGCCCGGTCAGGGCCCGGTTCGCCGGGCCCTTGTCCGGGCCGAGGGCCAGCCGGGTGACGAGCGTGCCGTACCGCGCGCGGTGCGCCGGTGCCAGGTCCGCCGGTCTCACCGACGCCAGCACCGTCCGGGCGGCGTCGGGACCTTCGTCGACCGCCGACTCCAGCAGCGCCCACATCTCCTTCGCGGGGAGCAGCGCCGTGGCCAGACCGACGACGGTGGCGTGCACGTCCGGATGGATCCCCTGGGTGCGGACCACAGTGGACAGGAGGGCGGTGGCGGCGCCCCGTGGCAGATGGCGGGCCGCGAGCCGGGCGGCCGCCTTCCTGACGGTGACCTTCACTCCGCTCTCCCGCGTCAGGACGTCGCGGAGCAGGGCGGCGACATCGCTGGGCCGGGCGTGGGCGGCGGCCCGGGTGGCGGCCGACCAGGCGGCCTGGGCCCGGTCGTCGCCCGCGTGGGCGAGCAGGGCGTTCAGGGCGGGGACGGGGTCGTCGGTGTGGGCGGCGGCGTCCAGAGCGGCCGCCGCGAGAGGAGCGTCGGAGGAGCGGGCGTGGCCCCACCGGTCCTGTCCGGCGTACCGCTGGAGCAGCGCCGCGCCGTAGCGGGGCACGGGGGCCACCGAGCGGAGCAGGGCCGCACGTTCGTCGAGGCCCCGGTCCGTGTCGGCGACGGCGGCCTCGGCCAGCCGGACGGCGGCCTCCTGCTGCCGGGGCAGCCACCGGTCGGCGTACCGGAAGGGGGGCAGGGGCCGGGGCGCGCCCGCCGTCGGGAAGCGTCCGCCCGGGGAAGGGTTCTCGGCCAGGGCACGGTCGAGCAGGTCGGTGCGCTCCGCGGCGAGCACGGCGAGCACCTGGGGCACGAAAGCCGCGGACGGTTCCCGCGCCAGCAAGGCGGCCACGCGCTCTCCTCGGGCCGCCGGGTCGGCCAGCCAGGCCGAGACGACCTCGCCGAACCGCTCGTCGGGGCAGCCGAGCAAGGCCGGTTCGAGTCGCCTTCGCAGGTCCGGGATCCGGTGCGCGCCGGGTCCGGCGGCGCGGATCAGCGCGAGCAGGGGCGCGGTGTCGCCGATCGCGGCGGCCCGGTCCAGCCACGGCCCGAGCGCGCCGAGCACGGCGTCCGCACCGCTGCCGCGCAGCACGGGACCCAGGGCTCCGAGCTCCACGGTGCCGGTGTGCGCGGTCAGTGCTTCGACGAGGCGCACGCCGGTCCTGGACGCGGCGGAACCCGTGGAGACGGAGAGCAGGCTCGCGGCCAGCCTCCGGATCGTGTCCCTGGTCCCGGCCGAGCAGTCCCGGGCTCGCAGGGCGTCCAGACACAGCCGTTCCAGGGACGCGGCCGCGGACTCCGGCCCGGACGCGGATTCCGAGGTGGGCGTGGACGCCGACACGGACGCGAGCCCCGGCGTGGCCGCTCCCATGCTTCTCACGCTCGCGCACGCCGCCGCGAGCAGGGGGGCGGAGAGGGCCGCGACGGCGGACAGGGCCTCCCCGCGGACGGGGTCGCGCTCGTTGCCGAGGCGTCCGGCGGCCAGCGCGAGGACCTCTGCCACCTGCTGCGGGTCGCGGGACCGATCAGCGTTGGTGATCAGGTGGTCCCAGATCGTGCCACGTGCTCCGGCGTCCGGGGTGCGAAGGGCGGCGAGCAGCGCGGGGCGGGCCTCGGTGGGCGGCAGCAGGGCGAGGAGGCCCCAGAGGTCCCAGCCCGAGTGGGGTTCGCCGCGCAGTGCCTCGATCCGGGCCCGGGTCCGGGCGTGCCGCTCGGCGGGAGGCAGCAGCGCGAGCAGCCCCTCGTGCACGTGGGCGTTCCCGCGCGGACCGGCCGCGGTGACGACGGCGTCCGCGAAACGGGAGCGGCGGGCCGGTGGCATCGACCGCAGCAGCACGAGGAAGGCCTCGCGAGGGAACCAGCGCGCACCGAGCAGGGGCAAGGACGGCGGGTCCGCCGCCGCCAGCCGGCGCATGACGGCCGGGCCGGGTGTCCCCGCCCATCGCGCGGTGGCCCGGTGGGGGGCGGCGAGAAGCCGCGTGACGCGCTCGGCGTCGACGGTCACGAGGTCACCGAGACGATCGAGCATCGGACCGGGGAGGTGGCTGGGGCCGTGCCGTTCCAGCAGGTCCAGCACGCGTTCCGGGGCGGCGGGCAGGGCCGCGGCGATCCCGGTGGCGTGTCGCCGCCACCAGAGGTCGCGCGACCGTTCGGGGATGTCCCCGAGGTCCCGTTCCGCCTGGTCGAGCACCGCGACGGGGTGACGTACGGCCAGCGTGCTCCAGTCCTCGAAGGCGAGCACCCCGGCGAGTTCGGGCAGGAGCCGGGCGGTGAACTCCGTGGAGCAGCCCGGCAGGAGGCGGGCGGCGTCCCGGTCGCCGTACTCCGCGCGCACCCGGAGCGCCAGCCGCTCGGCGAGCGCGGGCCGCCGTCCGTCCCGCAGCAGGCGGGCGAGGTCGGCGCGGACCACGGCGGGCGCGTCGTCGTGGGCGGCCTCGACGGCGGCGTCCGCGACGGGCAGCCGCCGGGCGCCGCGGAGCGCGTACCGGCGGACCACGGAGTCCGGGTCGGCGAGCCGCGCCGCGAGGTGGTCCAGGTCCCCGGCGGTCAGGGCGGCCAGCGCGGCGAGACGGCGTTCGTACGGGCCGCGCGCGTCCAGGGTGGTGAGCAGGGTCCTCAGCGCGTCCGCCGCGGCCGGCCCGCCCTGACTGGCGAGGCGGTGTGCCGTGACGGCGGTGAGCCGGAGCCGGGCGGAGTGCGGGAGGGGTTCCAGGGCGGTGAGCAGCTGTTCGGCTGTGGAGATCATCGCGGGCATTGTGCACGACGGTGCGACACCGGACCCAGCGAATTTCTCGCCGACCCCGGGGGAGCCCCAGGGACATGCCACCCGGGACTCTCGGGGGATCCCCAGGAACATCCTTCAAAACGTCCCTCAAGGCCGTCCCCCACCACCGTGCCCCACCGCCGTTCCTCAGGGCCCGGCGGTGGACCTGGAGGCGCGGCACAGGAGCGCGGTCGCCGCGCCGGACACCGCCGCTCCGAGGACCGCCCAGGTGGCGGGGTGGGCCCACACGGCGGGGTCGAGCTGCTGCGCGAGCACGAAGACGCCCATGGCGACGACGAACCAGCCGAACACCCGCCGCAGCGTCTCGCGCGGGACGCGTCCCGCGAGCCGGCCGCCCGCGAGGCTGCCGGCCACGGCCGCCGCCGTCACGGTCAGGGCCAGGCTCCAGTCGACCTGGATGCCCGAGAGGTGTCCGGCGAGCCCGGCGAACGAGTTCATCGCGATGACGAGCAGCGAGGTCCCCACCGCGAGGCCCATCGGCAGCCCGCCGAGAACGGCCAGGGCCGGGACGACGAGGAAACCCCCGCCCGAACCGACCAGGCCGGTCACCGCACCGACCGCGAGGCCCTCCGCCGCGACCTGCTTCAGGGGGAGGTCGGCACGGGTCCGCCGCGCCCTCTCCCGCCCGGGCCGGGGCCCGCGGAGCATCGCCGCGGCCGTGGCCAGCATCATCAGGGCGAAGGCGACGAGCAGGACCGTTCCGGGGATGTACGCCGCCAACCGCCCGCCGCCGTACGCCCCGGCCATGCTGAACGCGCCGAAGAGGAGGCCGGTCCGCCAGCGGACCCGGTGGGCGCGGGCGTGCGGCACGAGAGCGGCGAGGCTGGTGACGCCGACGACGAAGAGCGAGGTCGTGATCGCGGTCCTGGTGTCCTGCCCGGCCAGATAGACCAGGAGGGGCACGGTGAGGATCGATCCGCCGCCGCCGAGGGCGCCGAGGCTGACGCCGACGAGCAGGGACGCCGCGACGACGAGCGCGGTCACACCGTGCCCCCGAGCTCCGCGATCACCGTGCGGAGGTCGGTGCGGGGCCCGCGGTTGTACGGCAGCCTGGACAGGAGCACGCCCATGGCGCAGGTGTTGCTGAGCGCCGCGTAGGTCAGGCCCGCTCCGACCGCCGTGCCGATGAGGTGGGCGCCGGGGACGAACACGCCGACGACCCCGGTGGCCAGGACGATCGAACCGGCCACGAGCCGGACCTGGCGCTCCATGTCCCACCGTTCCGGGCCACGGTCGAGGGGCGCGCCGGCCGTCTCCCAGGCGACGATGCCGCCCTCCAGGACCCGCAGGTGCGGCAGCCCGGCCTCGGACAGGGCCCGCTCCGCCTGGGCGGCGCGCTGTCCGGAACGGCAGACGAGCACGACGTCCTCGTCGAGGTGGGCCAGCAGCTCGGCGTGGTGCTCGCGCAGCGTGTCCAGGGGCACGTTGTACGAGCCGGGGATGTGCGCCGTGCGGAACTCGCCCGGCGTGCGCACGTCGAGCAGCCGAGGGGCGCGCCCCTCCTGGACGAGACGATGCAGTACGGGGGCGGTGAGGGAGGGGGCGGTGCTCATGTGGTTCCTGTTCCTGTGGGTCCGCGATACCGAGGGGGGTATGTGCGGACGGGTCGGGGAGGGGGATCCCCAGATGCCGAGGGGGGTGTATGAGGGGGTGCGGGAGGCCCTGGGGGTGGACGGGGGCGGGCGTCAGGCGACGGTCGGCTCGGCCGGGGAGGTGGTCAAGGCCCAGGCGGCGTATCCGCCGAGGAGGTCGGAGACGTCCCGGAAGCCGCGCTGCCGCAGCAGGCTCGCGGCGATGGAGGAGCGGTGGCCGCCGGCGCAGTGCACGACGAGGGGCCGGTCCTCGGGCAGTTCGCCCGCCCGGTCCGGGAGTTCGCCGAGCGGGACGTGCAGGGCGGCGTCGATGAAGCCGTTCGCCTCGCGCTCGCCGCAGGTGCGCACGTCCACCACGACCGGCGGCCGTTCGCCCGCGAGTGCCGTGCGGAGGTGCGCGGCGGTGACCCGGCCGGCGGGGGAGACCTCCCCGGCCAGGGCCTCCAGCGCGTCCTCGGGGTTGCGCACGTAGCCCGCGACCCGGTCGAAGCCGATCCGGGCGAGACGGGTGACGATCTCCTCCTCCCGGTTCTGCGGCGCCATCACGACGAGCTCGGCCGCGGGCTGGAGCACGGTTCCGGCCTGCTCGGCGAACCGGCCGTCCGCCGGAACGTTCACCGCGCCGCGCAGGTGTCCGGACGCGAACTGCTGCGGATCGCGGGCGTCCACCACGATCGCGCCGGCCGCCCGGAGCGCGGCGAAGTCGGCGAGGGCCAGCGGGCGCGGGGCCGACGTGTCGAAGCGCGCCCGGTCCTTGCGGTTGAGCTCGGCGTCGTACGCGAAGTACCCGGGCGCGGCCGGCTGTCCTGCGGTGACGAGCGCGACGAACTCCTCGCGGGTCATCGGCGCGCAGGCGTAGTTGGTGGCCCGCTGCTCGCCGATGGTCGACTGCTTCTCCGTCGACAGGTGCTTGCCGCAGGACGACCCGGCGCCGTGCGCGGGGAAGACCCGGACCTCGTCCGGCAGCCCCATGAGCTTGTTCTGCACGCTGTCGTGGAGCATGCCGCCGAGTTCCCCGGCGGTGACGCCCACCGAGGCCAGCAGGTCGGGACGGCCGACGTCGCCGATGAAGAGCGCGTCACCGGTCAGCACGCCGTAGGGAACCTCGTCCCCGGCGTGCTCGTACACGAGGACGCTGATCGACTCCGGTGTGTGCCCGGGCGTCTCCAGGATCTCCAGGGTGACGTCGCCGAGGGAGATCCGCTCGCCCTCGGCGAGCTCGCGGATCGGGTACTCGGTCTCGGCGCGCCGGCCGTAGCCGATCCAGGCGCCGGTCTCGTCCGCCATCTCCAGGTGGCCGGCGACGAAGTCGGCGTGGAAGTGGGTGTTGATGACGCCGGTGACGGTGAAGCCGTGCGCGGCGGCGTCGGCCAGGTACTCCGAGACGTCCCGGCGGGGGCCGACGACCACCGCCAGGCCCGTGCGCTCGTCGGCGATCATGTACGACGCCTGGGAGAGGCAGTCGAGGTAGTACTGGGTGAAGTACACGGCAGTCCTTTCGTGAGGAGCGCACACCAGGGGTTCCGCGCCCGCTTCTATACCCCCCTGGGTATTTTCGTACCCGACGGTAGAGCGGTCGCGGGAGAGAAGTCAAATACCCCCCTAGGTATTTTCGGGGGCGGGGTCGTGCACGCGCGACGGTCCGGCCGGGCCTATCGGCTCACGTCGCCAGCCGGTCGCCCAGGGCGCTGCGCAGGTAGAGGACCCGGTGTCCCTGCCGTGCGCGGGTGACCAGCCCCGCCCGGTGCAGCACGCCGAGGTGCTGGCTCACGGTGCCGGGAGTGACCTCCAGGAGCAGGGCCAGCTCCGTGGTGCTCGCCGGCCGGGCCAGAAGACCGAGGATCCGCGCCCGGGTGCGGCCCATCAGCTCGGCCAGGGCGGCCGGGGGAGCGACCCTGTCGCCGGTGTGCCAGGCGGTCGCGAGGCCTCGGGCGGGGTACCAGATCCGGGGCGGCAGCGCCAGGTCGACGACCGTGACCGCGTGGTCGCAGAACAGCGACGGCGTGAACGTCACCCCGTGTCCGTCGACCGCCACGTCGTGCCGCTCGGGAGGGAACGCGTCCACGGCCAGGGTGCCGGTGTCGGAGTGCCACCTCAGCCCCGGATCGATGTCCTCGAAGAGCAGAGTGGCCCCGCCGTCCGCCAGCCGACGGGCACGGTGGAGGACGTCGGCGCGCAGGACGGCGTGCATGCGCGGCCAGTGCGGGGCGATCACCAGGAGCCAGTAGTCGTGCAGGGCGCCGGCGATCCTCCCCAGCAGACCGAGGGGATCGGTCTCCGCCTGCCGCAGCACGGGGTGCGGGGGACGGCCGTCGGCACTGAGCAGGAGGTCGCGCGTGACGCGTGCGGCCGGCGTGGAGCGCAGGACGGCGAACTCGTCGTCGATGTCGGCGCTCGGCGTCGGCGGATGCGGGGTGAGGAAGTCGGGTACGAGCCGGGTGGGCCCCACCAGGGCCTGCAACAGCGGCCAGTCGACGCGCCGCAGCAGCGGGGCGGACCGCCGCAGCAGCGGCTGGTGCACGGCGTAGCGCACGGGACTGCGCCAGGCCCGCAGACTCTGGACGGTCTCCTGCAGGGGCGAGCAGGCGAACCGGACCGAGGCGAGGTCGTCGACGGCGAGGCGCAGCAGCAGCATTCGGCCCACACTAAATCTCTCGCCCCGACGGCGGCCCCGCTGGTGGGATCCCCTACATGACCGCTTCCACCGCTGAAGAACCCCTGCCCACGCCGACGTACGACCGCATCGGGCGGGGCTACCGGGACGTCCGCCGCCCCGATCCCCGTCTGGCCGCCCTGATCCGTCAAGCCCTGGGCGGAGCGCGGTCGGTGGTCGACGTCGGTGCCGGAACCGGGTCGTACGAGCCGGCCGGCGCCGACGTCACCGCGGTCGATCCGTCCCGGGTCATGCTCGACCAGCACCCCGGCCGGCGGAAGATCCTGGCGGGGGCGGAGGAACTGCCCTTTGAGGACGGCGCGTTCGACGCGGCGATGGCGGTGATGACCGTGCACCACTGGCCCGATCCGCTGCGCGGCCTCCGGGAGCTGCGGCGCGTGTCCCGTCGGCAGGCCCTGTTCACCTGGGACCCGGGGCATCGGCCCGAGCTGTGGCTGATCGAGGAGTACCTCCCGGAGATCCGGGACCTCGAACACGCCCGGTTCATGCCCCTGTCGGCCATGGTGGAGGCCATGGGCGCGCACACCGTGCTGCCGTTCCCCATCCCGTACGACTTCACCGACGGGTTCCAGATCGCGTACTGGCGGCGGCCGGAGTTCTTCCTCGACCCCGTCGTCCGGCGGGCCAGCTCCACCTTCGCCCAGCTACCCGCGTCCGTCGTCGAACCGGCGATCGCGCGCCTGCGCGCGGACCTGGCGTCGGGCGCCTGGCACCGCCGCCACGCCGACCTGCTGACCCGGGACACCGTCGACTACGGCTACCGGCTGCTCGTCGCGGGCCCCGGCGACGACGCCCCGCCGGACGGCCCGCGCGGCTGACACTCGATTTGCCGGACCGGCAACAGCGGTGGCGCCCGCCGGACACGGTGCGCGACGGTGGGCCCGTGACCGAGAACATCGCGGCGGGAACGCCCGCCACCGAGCCCCAGTCCCTCGTCGACGCCTACGTCGGAGACCCCGCGGTGCGCGCGAAGTGGGACGACCTCTACGCCGACCGGCAGCAGCTGTGGAGCGGCCGGCCCAACGGCGCGCTCGTGGCCGAGACCGAGGGCCTCACGCCCGGCCGGGTGCTCGACGTCGGCTGCGGCGAGGGCGCGGACGCCGTCTGGCTCGCGCGCGGCGGCTGGGACGTGACCGCGCTGGAGGTGTCGGGCGTGGCCCTGGAGCGGGCGGCGGGGCACGCGCGGGACGCCGGCGCGGACGTGCGCTGGGTGCACGCCGGGCTGGCGGAGGCGGACCTCCCGCCGGGCACCTTCGACCTCGTCTCCGCGCAGTACCCCGCTCTGCTCCGCACCCCCGAGGGCAGCGCCGAGCGCGCGCTGCTCTCGGCCGTCGCCGTCGGCGGCACCCTGCTGCTGGTCCACCACGCGGGCATGGAGGAGCGTCCGGCGGACGACAGCGGCTTCGACCCGGCGGACTACGTCTGGCCGTCGATGATCGCGGCGCTGCTCGACGACGACTGGGCGGTGGAGGTCGACGAGCAGCGGGCCCGGGTGTCGCCCGAGGGCGGGGCGGGCGCCCACCACACCGAGGACGTGGTCCTGCGCGCCCGCCGACTGCGCTGACGCGGCCGGGCGCGGGCGGGGCGGGCGTGGGCCGGGCGGGGGACAGCCACGCCCGTCGCCCGCACCCCACCGAGCCGACGCGGCCCGGGGCGGACGCCCGTGTCCGACGCCCGCGCCTCCCTGCCCAGAGACCCCGCCCAGGAACCCTGGCCGGAAATCCCGCCCGTACCTCCGGCCCCGGCGGCATCATGGCGGGATGGATCATCGTTTCGTCGGGATACCCGAGTTGACCGCCGTCCCCCGTGTCGCCGTCGTCGTCGACGTCATGCGCGCCTTCACCGTCGCCGCCTGGGCCTTCTCCCGCGGTGCCGAGCGCATCGTCCTGGCCCCGACGGTGGAGGAGGCGCTCGCCCTCAAGGAGCGCCGTCCGGGCTGGCTGGCCCTGAAGGACGGGGCCCCGGCGGCCGGATTCGACGCGGTGAACTCGCCCGGCCTGATCAGGAGCCGCGACTTCGCCGGGCGCACCCTGGTGCAGAAGACCACGGCGGGAACCGTCGGCGCGCTGGCCGTCGCCGACGCGCCGCTGGTCCTGTGCGCGAGCTTCGTGGTGGCCGAACCGACGGCACGGTACCTGCGGGACGGGGCCGCAGGGCCGGTGACGTTCGTCGTCACCGGAGAGGACGGCCGGGCCGACGAGGACCTGGCCTGCGCCCAGTACATCGGCGCCCACGTCTCGGGCGAGCGCGTCGACCCGGCGCCGTACGTCCACCGCGCGAGGAACTCGCGTGCGGCGGCGGACCTCGGCGCCGGGCGGCGCGCCGGGTGTCACCCGGACGACGTGGAACTCTGCCTGGAGGTCGACCGGTTCCCCTTCGTCATGGTGGCCCGCCGCGAGGACTCCCTGACAGTGCTGCGGCCCGTCACCGCCCCCGCGACCCCGGCCGGCTGAAGGGCTGTCAGGCCTCCGCGCCGAGTTCCCGCGCGAGCAGCGCGGCCGTCTCGGCCACCAGGGCGTCGGCGGCGGGGGCGTCCTCCTCCGGCCGGGTGGTGAGCACGGAGAGGACGATCGGCGTGCCGTCCGGCCGCCACGCGACACCCACGTCGTTGGCGCCTCCGTAGCGCCCCGAGCCCGTCTTGTCGGCGAGGCGCCAGTCGGCGGGCAGACCGCGGCGGAACCTCTCGGTGCTCGTGGTGTTGCGCAGCATCCAGCCCGCGAGCCGCTCGCGGTCGTGCGGTGCCAGGGCGTCGCCGAGCAGGAGGCGGGCGGTGTCGAGGCCGACGGCGTACGGCGTGGTGGTGTCGGTGACGCGCCAGGGCTCCGCCGTGTTGAGGTCGGGCTCCCAGCGGTCCAGCCGGGTGACAAGGTCCCCGATCGAGCGGCAGAAGCGGGTCACCGCGGTCGGGCCGCCCAGTTCCCGGAGGAGCAGATTGGCGGCGGCGTTGTCGCTGAACCGGAGGGTCGCGTCGCAGAGTTCGCCGACGGTCATGCCGTGGGCGATGTTCTCGGGCAGGCCCGTGACCGGCGCGTTGCCCGACGCGGCCGCGTACGCCGCGGTGTAGCGGATCCGCCGGGCGAGGAACTCCCCGTCCCGGTCGAGGTCCCGCAGCACGGCCGCGACCGCGAGCGTCTTGAACACGGAGGCCATCGGGAAGCGTTCGTGCGCCCGGTGGGCCACGGTCCTCCCCGTGCGCAGGTCACGGGCGAACACCCCGAGCCGTGCGGTGTGCGCCCGCTCCAGGCGCCTCAGTCGCGCGCCGACGCCGCCCGGCACGGGTAAGGCCTGCGCGGTGCCGCCGCTCAGTGCGAGCGCCGCGGTGAGTGCCGTACCGGCACCCAGGGCGAGGGCGGCACGGCGGGTCGGGGCGGTTCGGTGCGTGGTCAAGGTGTGTTCCTCCGTGATCGAAGATCGTGACTCTCGTACGTGTACACGCTTCGCGCGTCCGTTCGGTTGAGCCGCGCGGTCCCGGCGCGGCGGGCCGTCAGCCCAACTGGCGCCGGACGAGCCGGTGAAAGAGGCCGTCCGTGTCGGCGAGGAGTTCGGCGGGGGTGCCCTCCTGGACGACCCGCCCGTCCGCCAGCGCGATCACCCGGTCCGCGTCCATGATCGTGGAGAGACGGTGGGCGATCACGATCCGTGTCGCGTTCAGGGCGCGGGTCGAGTCGATGACGGTCCGCTGCGCCTCGTTGTCCAGCGCGCTCGTCGCCTCGTCGAAGAAGAGGACGCGCGGGCGCCGGATCAGCGCCTGGGCGATCATCAGCCGCTGCCGCTGGCCGCCCGAGACGGTGCCGCCGCCGTCGGACAGCATCGTGTGCAGGCCCATGGGCATGGCCTTGATGTCCTCGGCCAGGCCCGCCATCGCGACCGCCGCCCACACGTCCTCCAGGGGGTACGTGCCGGCGCCGCGGATGCAGTCGAGGACGGAGCCGGAGAACGGCTGGGCGTTCTGGAGGACCACACCGCACTGCCGGCGCACGGCCGCCTGGTCGAGTGCGGCGAGGTCCTGACCGTCGTACCGCACGGCCCCGGACAGCGGCCGGTCGAAGCCGATGAGCAGCCGCAGGAGCGTGGACTTCCCGCAGCCGCTGGCCCCCACGACCGCGACGAACTCGCCCGGCCGCACCCGCAGACTCACCCCGTCGAGGACGAGCGGACCGTCCTCGGCATAGCGGTACGACAGGTTCTCGGCCTCGATCGCCCCGGTCAGCTCGCCGGGCGGCGCACTGGAGTTGGAGACCTCCGGCGTCGCCCGGAACACCGGCCTGATCTGCTCGAACATGGGCTGGACCGCGGCGGCCGACAGCAGCGCGCCGGTCAGCTGCGTGACCGAGGACAGCATCATCGTGACGGCCGTGCTGAACGTCAGGAACTCGCTCGCGGACAGGGTGCCGCGGGCCGGACCCGCCAGGAGCGCGAACATCACGAGCGTGCACAGCGGCAGGCACACCGCGCCGAGCACCGCGAGCACGTTCTTGATCCGCCCCACCTGCCGGTGCAGCTCCCGGGTGCGGGCGAACGGCCCCGCCCACGCGGCGTACGCGAAGCTCTCGGCCGCCGCGACCCGCAGCTTCGGCAGACCGCGCAGCGTCTGGAAGGCCTGGTTGTCGAGCTTGTCGCCCAGCCGGATCAGCCGCCGCTGGTACCGCAGCTGCCACAGCCCGAGGCCGAGGAACAGCGCGGCGGTGGCGAGCAGCAGGGCCAGCGCGACGAGCGCCAGGGGCACGCTGTAGACCAGGAGCAGCACCAGGTTCACGGTGCCGACCGTGCCCGCCTGGAGGACCACCGGGCCGATGCCGGACAGGACCCGCCGGATGCCGCTGATCCCCATGGCGGCGGCGGCCAGCTCACCGGTCGAGCGGCCGTTGAAGAACGTCGTCGGCAGGCGCAGCAGCCGGTCCCAGACGGCCGGCTGGAGGGTGGCCTCGACCCGCCCCTCCATGCGGAGGATCGCCGTGTTCTGGAGCAGCATGAAGACGGCCGACACGACGCTCGTCGCGATGATCGCGAGGCCCGCCTGGACGATGAGTCCGGTCTCGGCCGCGGGGACGTACGAGCCCAGCACCTTGCCCGTCGCCACGGGCACCAGCGCGCCGAGGGCGACCGCGACGAGCCCGCCGAGGAGCAGGTCACGCAGCTCCGACCGGGTGCCCCGCACGCTGAACCGGAGGAGGCCCGCCAGACCGAGCGGACGCTCGGGCAGCGGCCGGTAGAGCATCACCGCACGCGGTGCGAAGACCGCCGCCCCGGCCTCGTCGAGACGCTCCCGCACACCGGTGGCGGGGTCGAGTGCCACGTACCGGCCGCGCCGCCACAGCAGTGCGACAGGGGACCCGTCGGCCGCGCGGTGCCCCACCAGGGGGCCGCTGTCCTCGCGCCACCAGCGGCCGCCGAGCCGGACGCCCCGGGTACGGATCCGGGAGGCGAGAGCGATGCGTTCCACGGGATCGAGGTGCCCGGGACCGGATCCCGCGACCGCCGGATCCGACAGGACGATGCGCGCCTCGCGTGCGACGGCGCGGCACACGGCGTACGTCGCGTCGTCCTCCGAGCGGCCGGTCGACGTGCGGCCGCCGGAGGGCCCGATGGCGGCGAGCAGGGTGCGGTCGGCCCGGGTGCGGGCCGCACGGCCCGCCTCGACGCCCGCGGCCGCGCGGTCCTCGTGGTCGCGTTCCAGCTGCTCGATCCACCCGTCCAGGGCGTACAGCAGCCGGTACTGCTGGTCGACCATGCCCTGCCAGGTCTCGGGGTCGACAAGCAGCGTGCCGGCCCCGTGGCCCGGGTCCCGCGGGCTCGCGTACGCGGCCCCGTAGGCGAGGGCGCCCGGAGCGACCCGCATCCAGAGGACGTCGTCGTCGGCGGCGCCGGACGAGTCGTCGTCCAGGGTGGCCTGGTACAGCACGCGCAGCCCGCGCCCGACGCCGAGCGCGAACGCGTGCTCCAGCGGGCTGAGGGACGGTTCGGCGGGAACCCCGCCGTAGGCGCCCCGGTCCGCGTACCACTCGGCCACGTACCCGTTCCCGCTCCCGTACGACCCGCCGGACGCGTACGCCAGTTCGCGCAGCTCGATCCGGCGCAGCAGGCAGTCCCGCGCGGGCCGTCCGACCAGCGTGTGCGCCGGGCCGTCCACCGGCCCCAGCAGCAGCGTGCCCGGCCCGAGGCGGCCCAGGAAGTGCCAGGGGCCGAGCCGCGCCGTGTCGACGGCGAACAGGTCGAGCGCGCCGTCGACGACGAGCCAGAGGACGTGCGGGCCCTCGAGCCCGAGACCGCCGCCCCCGGCGGGGTCGACGGCGGTGCCCAGGGAGCCCAGGGCCGCGACGACCGGGTCCGGGACGGCGCTGGTCGGCCGTCCGCCGGCCGGACCGGCGGACGGGTGCGGGACGTTCACCTCAGTGCTCCTTGACCAGGGCGGCGTACGGGCCCCGTGCCGCGACGAGTTGCTCGTGACGCCCGCGTTCCACGACGGTGCCCCGGTCGAGCACGACGATCTCGTCGCTGTCGCGCACGGTGCTCAGACGGTGGGCGATGACGACACAGGCACAGCCGCGCCGCCGCAGGTTGTCCATGACGATCCGTTCGGTGTCCGCGTCGAGGGCGCTGGTCACCTCGTCGAGGATCAGGACGTTCGGGCGGCGCGCCAGGGCGCGGGCGATCTCCAGGCGCTGGCGCTGGCCTCCGGAGAAGTTGCGGCCGTCCTGCTCGACGCGGGCCCGGATGCCGCCGGGGCGGCGGGCGACCTCCTCGTACACCGCCGCGTCCCGGAGGGCGGCGACGACGGCCTCGTCCGGCACGGAGGGGTCCCACAGCGCCACGTTGTCGCGGACGGTCCCCTCGAAGAGGAAGACGTCCTGGTCGACGAAGGAGACGGAGGCCGCGAGGGTGCCACGTGGAATGTCCTCCAGACGCATCCCGTCGATCCGGATCACCCCCTCCCACGGTGTGTAGAGGCCCGACATCAGCCGCGAGACCGTGGATTTTCCGCTGCCCGAGCCGCCGACCAGGGCGACCTGCCGCCCGGGGCCGACGCCGAGGGAGAAGTCCTTCAGGGTCGGGGCGTCGAGAGGGCTGTAGCCGAAGGTGACGCCCTCCACCTCGACGTGGCCGGTGAGCCGGCGTGCGGGAGCGTGCGGGGCGCGCCGGGCGTGGACCGGATCGACCGGGAAGTCCTCGACGTCCTTGAGCCGGGCGACGTCGGCGGCGAAGTCCTGGATCCTCCCCGCGACGCCGTTGAGACGGCTGAGGGGCGCGGTGAAGCCGGTCACGAGGGCCTGGAAGGCGACGAGGAGCCCGACGGTGAGGTGCCCCTCCACGGCCCGCAGGCCGCCGATCATGAGGATCAGCGCGCTGTTCAGGGCCGCGAGGGTGGGCGCCACGACCGCCAGCCAGGCGCTCGGCACGCCCAGCCGCTGCTGCACGTCGAGCGTGGTGGCGTGCTGTCCCGCCCAGCGGCGGAAGAACCCGTCCTCGCCACCGGTGGCCTTCATGGTCTCGATGAGCTGGAGGCCGCTGTACGCGGTGTTGGTGAGCCGGGCGCTCTCGGCGCGCAGCTTCTGGGTGCCGGTGGCCCGCACGTGGACGACCACCCGCAGGGCGAGGACGTTGAGCAGGGCGACCAGCACGCCGACGACGGTGAGCTGGGGGTCGTACGTCCAGAGCAGCACCGCGTAGAGCAGCACGACGACGGCGTCGACGGCCGCCGCGGCCAGGTCACGCGCGAGGGTCTCCGCGACGGCGTCGTGGGACTGGAGGCGCTGGACGAGATCGGCAGGGTTGCGCTGGGCGTAGAAGGCGAGCGGCAGCCGGAGCAGATGCCGCAGGAAGCGGGCACTGCCCAGGGTGGAGGCGATGATGCGCCCGCGCAGCAGATTGGCCTGCTGGAGTCCGGTGAGGACGGCCGTGAGCACGAGGGCGCCCGCCATCGCCGCGAAGACCACACCGAGCAGCGAGGTCCGGTTCCCGATGAGGAACATGTCGATGTACGTCCGGCTCAGCGCCGGGACCCAGGCGCCGACGAGGACCAGGAGCAGGCTGGCCAGGACCGCGGCGGCCATCGTCCCCGAGGTGCCGCGCAGCCGTTCGGGCAGGGACGCGAGGACGCCCGGCCGGCTGCCGCCGCGCCGGAAGTCGGCGCCCGGCTCGAAGGTGAGCACGATGCCGGTGAAGCTGGTGTCGAACTGCTCCAGGGGGACGAACCGGCGCCCGCCGGCGGGGTCGTTGACGTACACGCCGGGCCGGCCGAGGCGCCGGCCCGTACCCTCGTAGACGACGTAGTGGTTGAACTCCCAGAACAGCACGGCGGGGGCGGCCACCTCGGCCAGCGCGGCCAGGTCCATCTGCATGCCCTTGGCCCGCAGTCCGTAGCCGCGCGCGGCCTTGAGCAGGTTCCCGGCCCGGGAGCCGTCGCGGGAGACCCCGCAGGCGATGCGGAGCTCCTCCAGCGGGACGAAGCGGCCGTGGTGCCCGAGCACCATCGCGAGGGCGGCGGCACCGCACTCGACGGCCTCCATCTGGAGCACGGTGGGGGTGCGCACGGTACGCGGCCGCCGCCGCCCGGCACCGGGCCCGCGGCGCCGGCGCCGGGCGGCGGCGGACCGGCGGACGGGCGTCCGGCCCGGGGACGCGGGGCCGCGGGACGACCGGCCTGCGGGGGTACGCGCCTGTGCCGCGCCGGCGTCGAGCGTGCGGTCCTTGGGCGTGGGGCTCTCGGGCGTGCGGTCCTCGGGGGTGCGCCCGCGCGCCGACCGGCGGCTCTCGGGCGTGCGCCCCTGCGACACGCGGCCTTCGGGCGTGCGCTCCTGCGACGACCGGCCCCCGGACGCCCGGGTTCCGGACGTCCGGGGGCCGGCCGTGCGGCCCCGGCGGGCGCTCACGGCAGGAGCCAGTCGACGGGCCGCTGCGGGGCCAGTTGGACGGCGCCGGTCACGGGCGTGCCCGACAGCGGGGCCTGCGGCGGACCGTCCCCGGACGACCAGGCGTAGCCGGACGCGGCGCCGGGGGAGCGGTCCGGGGTCACCAGCACCGCCACCGGATCGCCCTCGCGGGTGAACCGCGCGGCGAGTCCGGGATCTCCGAGGAACGCCTCCAGCTGCGCCCGCGTCCGGGGCGCGCCGCCGACGGCCGTGACGCGCCCGCGGAGCACACCGAACCGGTCGCGCGGCGCGGACTGCACGCCGAGGTCGACGGGGTCTCCCACGCGGAGGGTCGCGGCGGTGTCGCCTGGCAGGTACAGGACGGCGACCAGCGGCGCCTTCGGGTCGCTCACGCGCTCGACGGTCGCGACGTCGGCGCCGGTGGTGAGGACCGAACCCAGCCTCGCGTGGAGGGTGACGACGCGACCGCCGGCGACGGCGCGGACAGGCCGGTCGCCCCGGTCCGTACGGACGGTCAGCAGGGGCGCGCCGGCCGCGACGGGCCGGCCCTCGTCGGCGAGGACCGCGGTCACCTGACCGGCGACGGGGCTCTGGAGCAGATAGGTGCCCTCGCCGTGCGTGAGGAGGCCGGGGGCGTTCACCCGTGACGTCACCGTGCCGGTGAGGGCCCAGAAGCCCGCGGCGGCCATGACCACGACGGTGACGGCGAGCACGAGACGGCCCTGGGGGCGCGCGAAACGCACGGGCACGTCGAGTTCTTCCGGTGATTGCAGCTTGGAAAGCGCATTGCGGCGGAACTGCACGGACTATTCCTTCGGCTGCGTTCTCTCGCGCGATCCGCGGTCGGCGAATTCGCGGTGGGGATCAGGGGTGTGAACCCCGGAACCGGGACGGTTCCGGGGTTCACGGCCGGTGTTCCGGCTCAGAGGCCGGCGATGCCGGTGTTCACCGAGACGCCGGTGATGCCGGTGGCGAGACCGGGCACGCCGCCGACGAGGCCCTCGACGCCCTGGACCGTCTGGAGGGAGCCGACGGTGCCGAGGACGTTGGTGACGTCACCGGTCAGAGCGCCGGCGAGGCCGCCGGAGACGGTGACGAGACCGCCGGAGACGGCGTCGAGGTCGGCGTCGGAGATTTCAGCGGTCTCAAGGTCGTGACGCATGATGCGCACCTTTCGTTACATGGGGGGAATCCGTCTACCGCGGCCGCAGCGGGCTTGATCCAACCATGTGAACGACGGACCGGAGAAATGCGATCCGCTCTTTTCCGAGGCCATTTCTGCACGTCGGCGGGCGGTGGTGACTTCAATTTCACCGAATGCCGACACGTTCTCCTCGGAACCGGGTAACAGATTCCGCCGCCCCGCTCCGCGCACGGGACAAAAGGGGGTGTACAAGGGCTCTCCGGGCGCCTTCCGTACCGCTGGTGTCGGCGAACGGTGAAGGCGCCGCCCCTCCACACGTACACGTTGTGCAGGTTTGCCTCAGGGGGCGACGGGCTTCGCCTCGGGCGCCACGCCGAGGACCCGGTCGAGGTAGGCGTTGGCGAAGACGCCGGAGGGGTCGAGGAGGTCGCGCAGGGCGGTGAAGTCGTCGAAGCGCGCGTAGCGCGGACGCAGCAGCCCGGCGTCGAGGCCGTGCATCTTCCCCCAGTGCGGACGGCCGCCGTACGAGCCGAGGATGGCCTCGCACGCCCGGAAGTACGCGTCGTAGGGCATGCGGTGGTACTGGTGGAAGGCGATGTAGCAGCTCGCGCGGTCGTGCGCGGTGGAGAGCCAGATGTCGTCGGGCGCGGCGAACCGGACCTCCAGCGGGAACGACACCTTCGCGTCGTGCGCGTCGATCCAGCGCCCGATCTCGCGGAGCGCGTCCACGGCGTGCTCCCGGGGGATGGCGAACTCGCCCTCGTGGAACCGCACGTCGCGCGGCGAGGCGAAGATCCGGTACGACAGGTCCGACCACTCACGGGTGGACATCGCCCGCGCCGCGAAGCGCGTGATCGGCGGTACGAGCCCGGGGAGGCGGGTGCCGATCCGGTTGAGCCCCTCGAAGCCGAGGCCGCTGACCGTCTCGTCGAGACGGCGCGCGAACGCGCCGATGGGCTTCAGCGGGGTGTCGGCCGGCATCCGGCGGAATCGGCGGGTGAGGGTCGTCGTGCTGTGCGGGAACCAGAAGAACTCGAAGTGGTCGTTGGAGTCGGCGAGTTCGTCGATCCGGTCGAAGGTCTCCCGGACGGGCATGGCGGCGTCGTGGGCGTGCAGGGCGAACAGCGGCACGCACTGGAGGGTCACCGCCGTGATGACGCCGAGGGCGCCGAGGCCGACGCGGGCCGCGGCGAAGAGCTCCGGGCGCTCGTCCGCGGAGCAGCTGGCCACCGACCCGTCGGCCAGGACCAGTTCGAGCCCCCGGATCTGCGTGGCGATGCCTCCGAAGCGGGTCCCCGAACCGTGGGTGCCGGTCGAGACGGCGCCGGAGACGGTCTGGCGGTCGATGTCGCCGAGGATCTCCATGGCCAGACCGTGCTCGGCGAGCAGCGGGTTCAGCCGCCACAGCGGCATGCCGGCGTCGACCGTGACGCGTCCCGTCTCCCGGTCCACCGACCGCAGGCCCGCCAGCCGGTCCAGGCGCAGCTGGACGTCCGGGGCGACGGCGACCGGACTGAAGGAGTGACCGGAGCCGATCGCCTTCACCCGGAGCCCGTCCGCGGCCGCGGTCCGCACGGCGTCGGCCACCTCGGCGGTGTCCGCGGGATGCAGAACGCGTACGGGACGCGCCTGCTCGTTTCCCGCCCAGTTGCGCCACGCGCTGCTCATGGCCGGAGTCCTCTCGGGTGGATCGACGGGGGCCGCGGCACCCCGGTGGTCCGGGCGGCGGTTCCCGGCAGAGTGGACTTGGTCGCCTGTCCAAGTCAAGGGTCGGGGACGCTTGACTTGGACAGATGACCAAGAGACGGTGACGTGGCCGCACAGGTCCGGAGAGAGGCCACAGGGTCATGACACAGCAGCCGTACGCCACCGGTACGCCGACACCCGCACCGCACCGGCCCGGGGGCGCGGCCGCACCGGCGGGGTTCCCCGGCCCCGCCGGGATCCACGCCCTCCAGGAGGCGACGGCCGGCCTCCAGCCGCCGTTCGCCGTGGTCGACCTCGGCGCGCTGCGGGCCAACGCCGCGCAGATGACCCGGCGCGCCGGGGGCAAGCCGATCCGGCTCGCCAGCAAGTCCCTGCGCTGCCGGACGCTCATCGGCGACACGCTCCGGCTCCCCGGGTTCACCGGCATCCTCGCCTTCACCCTCCCCGAGGCCCTCTGGCTCGCCGAGGAGCACGAGGACGTCCTCGTCGGCTATCCCTCCGCCGACACGGACGCGCTCGCCCGGCTGGGAGCGGACGAACGGCTCGCCGCCCGCGTCACCGTCATGGTCGACTCGGTCGAGCACCTCGACCTCGTGACCGCCGCCGTCGGCCCGGCCGCCGCTCCCGTCCGGGTCTGCCTGGACCTCGACGCCTCCCTCCGCCTCGCCGGCGGACGCCTCCACCTCGGCATGCGCCGCTCGCCCCTGCACTCGCCCGGCCAGGCCCGGGACCTGGCCCTGGCCGTGACCGACCGCCCGGGGCTGCGGCTCGTCGGCGTCATGTCGTACGAGGGCCAGATCGCCGGCGTCGGGGACGACGGGCCCGGCCCGCGGGCCGGGCGCGCCGCCGTCCGGCTCATGCGGCGGCTCTCCACCCGCGAACTGCGCGAACGGCGCGCCGCCGCCGTCCGCGCCGTCCGCTCCGTGGCGCCCCTGGAGTTCGTCAACGGCGGCGGCACGGGCAGCCTGGAGAGCACCTCCGCCGAACCGGCCGTCACCGAACTCGGCGCCGGATCGGGCCTCTACGCCCCGGCGCTCTTCGACCACTACCGCGACTTCCGCCCGTACCCCGCCGCCCACTTCGTCCTCCCGGTGGTGCGCCGCCCCGGACCGCGCCACGCCACCGTCCTCGGCGGCGGCTGGATCGCCTCCGGCGCCCCGGGCGCCGACCGGCTCCCCGTGCCCGTGTGGCCGACCGGTCTGCGCTACCTCGGCCAGGAGGGCGCCGGTGAGGTGCAGACCCCCCTCACCGGCGACGGCGTGGCCGGACTGCGGGCGGGCGACCGGGTGTGGTTCCGCCACGCGAAGGCGGGCGAACTGTGCGAGCGGGTCAACGAGCTCCACCTCGTGGACGGCGGCCGGATCGTCGACGTCGTCCCGACCTACCGGGGCGAGGGCCGGGCGTTCCTGTGACCGCCCGACCGGGACCCCTCCCTGGTCAGCGGCCGTCGGCGACGCTGGGATACCTTGATCCGGTTCACCGCCCCGCCCCCGCCAGGGAGACGCCATGACCCGCCGCTCAGCCGACGAGCGCCGCGAGCAGCTGGTCGAGGCCGCCCTCCGCGTCATGATCCGGGACGGGGTGGCCAGGACCACGACCCGCGCCGTGGTCAGCGAGGCGGGACTCCCGCTGGGAGCCTTCCACTACTGCTTCCGCTCCAAGGAGGAGCTGCTGCACAGCGTGATCGAACGGATCACGCTGCGGAGCGTCGCACCGGCCACCGCGACCCGCGCGGACGAGGGGGACCTCTCGACCCGCGAGATCATCTTCGGCACGCTGCACGCCTACTGGGACCAGGTCCGGGAGCGGCCGGCCGAGCACATGGTCACCTACGAGCTCACCCAGTACGCGCTGCGCCAGCCCGGTCTGGCCGATGTGGCCCGCCGCCAGTACCAGCACTACCTCGAGGTCTACCGCGACCACCTCGAAGCCATCGCCCGCCTGGCGGGCTTCGGCTGGACCGTCCCGCTCCCTGCCCTGGCGCGCTACGGCCTGAGCGTCATGGACGGGCTCACCCTGAACTGGCTGATCGACCGGGACGACGTCCAGGCCCGGGCGGCCCTGGACGAGTACGCCGAACACCTCACCACCGTGGCGGCGCCCCGGACGCCCGAGGCGCACGACGACGACCGCGACCGCGCCCCGACGGCACCCTGAGCGGCTGCCGACTCGCGAAACAGGTCATTTCCGACAAGGATGGCCAATCGTGAACCCGTACTCGGAGTGCGGCGGCCCGGTCCCGAGGGCCGCCCGCGGCGGCGGGGGCGAGCGGCGGACGTTCACCGCGTAGCGCCCGAACCCCTGCGAAAGGTGTACGCATGTACCCCGCGCTCAGCACCGACGCGCTCGCCAAGCTGCGTCAGCCCCGCCCGTATCCCGCCGTGTCGCTCCTCATGCCGACGCACCGCCGCGAGCCGGACAACGCCCAGGACCCCGTGCGCCTGCGAAACCTGCTGGCCCGGGCCGAGAAGGACCTCCAGGACGACCCGGCCGTGACGCGGGAGCGGCGGGCGGACGTGCTGAGCCAGCTGGAGCGGGCGGTCGCCGAGATCGACCTCGTCCACGCGGAGGACGGCCTCGTCATCTACGTGGCACCCGGCGAGCACCACGTGTGGACGGTCGCCAGGTCCGTACCGGAACGGGTGGTCGTCGCCGACACCTTCCTCACCCGCAACCTCGTCGCCGCACGCTCCGCCGAGCGGCCCTACTGGGCCCTGACCGTGGCCGCGGACCGGGTCTCCCTGTGGAGCGGCTCGCCCGAGCGGGCCGTCGAACACACCGGGGACGGCTTCCCGCTGACCCGGAGCCTCGCCGACCCGGACGCCGAGCGCAAGGAGCGTGTCGGGGACCTGCCGAGCACCTTCAGGGACGAGGAGACGCGCACCTTCTTCCGGGACGCGCACCAGGCCCTGCGGACCGTGCTCGCCTCCGAGCCCCGCCCGCTGTACGTGATCGGCGAGGCGCCCGCCGTGTCCCTCCTCGAAGAGACGGGCCCGCTGCCCCGGGGCGCGGCCACCCTCCACCAGGGCGGTCTCGGGCGCGGCCCCGAGGAGGCCGTCCGGAAGGCGGTTGCGCCCCTGCTCGCCGCCCACGCGGACGCCGTGACGACCACCGTGCTGGCCGAACTCGACACGGCCCGGGGACGGCGCGAGTACGCCGGCGGTCTCGACGAGGTGCACGAGGCGGCGAAGGAGGGCCGGATCCGGCTGCTCGCCGTCGAGGAGCACTACCGCGCCGTCGTCCGCGACTACGGCGACCACCTCGAACCCGCGGAAACGTCCGACCTCGACTCCCGCGACGACATCGTGGACGACATCGTCGAACAGGCCCTGGAGACGGGAGCCGAGGTGCGGTTCGTCCGCGACGACGCCCTGACCGGGGCGCACCGGATCGCCGCCGTACTGCGCTACTGACGCCACGCGGAGAGGGGAACACCGCATGTCCGAGCTCATCGTCATCGGCTACGACGACCACGCGGCCGCGACCAAGGCCTTCAAAGAGGTCCAGCGGCTCCGCGACGACCACCTCGTCGACCTGAACGGCCTCGCCGTCGTCCGGGTCGACGAGGACGGCGAGACCCATGTGGACACCCCCGCGCGAAAGGAGGAGATCGCCGTCTCCGCCACGGCCGGCGCGCTCTGGGGGCTGGTCTTCGGGATGCTGATCCTCACCCCGGGCATCGGCGTCGTGGGCGCGGCCCTCGGCGGCCTGATCGGCAAGCTGGCGCAGATGGGAGTGGACAGCGGCTTCCGGAAAAAGGTCGGCGACCTGCTGGTGCCCGGCTCGGCCGCCGTCGTGATCATGGCCTCCAGGATCACCGAGGACCGGTTCGCCGCCGCCATGGAGCCCTTCGGCGGGACCGTCCTGAAGACCTCGCTGCCCGAGGAGAGCGAGCGGGAGCTCGCCGAGCAGCTCGCCGGCACCGCCGGCTGATCCCGGCCGGCGGGTCAGAAGTCGACGGCGTCGCGGACCAGCGGGCAGGTCATGCAGTGGCCGCCGCCGCGTCCGCGGCCCAGCTCGGCGCCGACGATGGTCACGACCTCCACGCCCGCCTTCCGCAGCAGGGTGTTGGTCTGGGTGTTGCGGTCGTACGTGAAGACGACACCGGGTTCGAGCGCCACGGCGTTGTTGCCGCTGTCCCACTGCTGGCGCTCCGAGGCGTAGACGTCCCCGCCCGTCTCGATCACCCGGAGCTCCGGCAGCCCCAGGCCCCTGGCGACGACGTCGACGAACGCGGTGCCGCCCTCGTCGGTGATCTCCACGCCCGTCTTCCCGCCACCCGGCCGCAGCGAGAACGGGTGGACGGCGTCCATGATCGTCGGATAGAGCGTGACGATGTCCCGGTCGGCGAAGGTGAACACGGTGTCGAGGTGCATCGCCGCGCGCAGCTTCGGCATCCCCGCCACGATGACGTGCTCGGCGGCGCCGTTCGCGAAGAGGGAGGCGGCGACCTGGGTGATGGCCTGGCGCGAGGTGCGCTCGCTCATGCCCATCAGGACGACCCCGTTGCCGACCGGCATGATGTCGCCGCCCTCGAAGGTGGCCTGGCCCCAGTCCTGTTCGGGGTCGCCCCACCAGACGGTCGCGTCCCTGAAGTCGGGGTGGAAGGTGTAGACGGCCTTCATCAGGAGCGTCTCGCCGTGCCGGGCGGGCCAGTACAGCGGATTGAGGGTGACACCGCCGTACAGCCAGCAGGTGGTGTCGCGGGTGTAGAGCGTGTTCGGCAGCGGCGGCATGAGGTATTCGCGCGCCCCGACGCCCTCCCGGGCGAGGGCCACGTATCCGGAGCGGTACTCGTCGGGCAGATCGGCCGTCGACAGCCCGCCGATGAGGAACTCGGCCAGCTCCCGCGGGGCGAGGGAGTCCAGGAACGCGCGCGTGTCGTCGACCAGCCCCAGACCCACCTCGTTCGGCACGATCTTCCGGTCGAGGAGCCAGGCCTTCGCCTCGGGGATCGCCATGGTCTCGGCGAGCAGCTGGTGCAGCTCGACGACGTCGACACCGCGCTGGGTGAGCTTGTTGACGAAGTCGGCGTGATCGCGTTGCGCGTTCTCCACCCACATGACGTCGTCGAAGAGCAGATCGTCGGAGTTGGTCGGGGTCAGCCGCCGGTGCGCCAGGCCCGGAGCGCAGACCAGGACCTTGCGGAGCCGCCCCACCTCGGAGTGCACGCCGAGCGGGGATGTGGCGGAGCGGGTCTCGGTGCTTGTCATGGTCAACCTTTCCGAGGGGGGCCGGACGTGTGTCCCGACGGGTTCAGAGCTCGATCCAGCCGGCGGCGAGGGCGGTCACACCGATCACGGCCCCGATGACGGAGACCGCGCAGATGACGCCTTCGGCCGGGGAGAACGGACGCCGGTTCTGCTCCCGCCTCGCCTTGACGAACAGGAAGGTGGCGGGGGCGTAGAGGATGAAGGAGACCAGGACGAACTTCAGCCCGGCCGCGAAGAGGAGGAAGGCCGTGTAGACGGTGGCGACGAGCGCGACGGTCAGCTCGCCCCGGGTGGAGCGTCCGGCCACGCCCTCGGCGCGCGGCCGCAGCGCGATCTTCACGGCGAAGGCGGCGGCCAGGAGGAAGGGGATCAGGCTCAGGGCGCTCGTCAGGTCGAGGGCGAAGTTGAAGGCGTCGTCGGAGAAGGCCGTGACGACCAGCACGACCTGACTGAGGCAGGTCGTCATCAGCAGCGCCGGGACCGGTACGTCGTCGCCGCTGGAGCGCCCGAGGAAGCGCGGCATGTCCCTGTCCTTGGCCGCCACGAACAGCACCTCGGCGGCCATCAGCGTCCAGGCGAGGTAGGCGCCGAGGACGGAGACGATGAGCCCGACGCTGACGAAGGCCTGCCCCCAGGTGCCGACGGCGGCCTCCAGGACGCCCGCCATCGAGGGCTGCCGGAGCTCGGCGATCTCGGCCATCGGCAGGATGCCGTACGACACGATGGTCACCGAGGCGAAGATCGCGAAGACGCTCAGGAAGCCGAGGACCGTGGCCCGTCCGACGTCCTCCCGCCGCTTGGCGTGCCGCGAGTACACGCTCGCGCCCTCGACGCCGAGGAAGACGAACACCGTCGCGAGCATCGTGCCCCGGACCTGGTCGAAGAGCGAGCCCGCGTAGTCGGCCCCGGCGAAGTTGTCGGCGAAGACCGAGGGGTCCAGGTAGAAGAGCGCCAGGACGACGAAGAAGAGGATCGGCACGAGCTTGGCGACCGTGACGATGCGGTTGATAGCGGCGGCCTCCTTCACCCCCCGGCGGACGAGGAGGAAGAAGCACCAGAGACCGACGGAGGACAGGACGATGGCGAGAGCGGTGTCGCCGTCGCCGAGCGCCGGGGCGACGGCGCCGATCGTCGACATGATCAGGACCCAGTAGGTGACGTTCCCGACGCAGGCACTGGCCCAGTAGCCGAACGCCGAGAAGAAGCCGAGGTACTCGCCGAAGCCCGCCTTGGCGTACGCGTACACACCGGCGTCCAGGTCGGGGCGGCGGACCGCGAGGGTCTGGAAGACGAAGGCGAGCATCAGCATGCCGAGGCCGGCGACGGCCCAGGCGATGAGCGCGCCCGCGACGCCGGTCTCCTGGGCGAACCTTCGCGGCAGGGAGAAGACGCCCGCGCCGACCATGGAGCCGACGACCATGGTGGTGAGGGTCAGCAGTGTCAGCTTGGCCGGGGGAGGGGACCCGTCGGAGGAGACCTCGGCCCCTCCGTGCTCGTCGGTCTCCACCCGTTCCCCCGCTCACGCATCGACCGGCCTGCTGACAGGGGAATCTAACGGCACGTCGAACTCTTTGCCCCGCTTTGTACACGCCGTGGGTCAGGAGGGCCGCCCCAATGGCCGAGCGCCGTGTGAGACTCTCCGCATGGACAGCGGGCGCGAGTCGCGGTGGGAGAAGGACGCGATGACGGTGGAGATCATGTTCGCGCTGGTGACCGCCGGCTTCCTGGCCGCGCTCGTGTTCGGCGCGTTCCTCGTGCCCGCGCTCGCCGTCGGGACCGCGGAGCCCGTGGGGAAGGGCCTCGTCGTCGCCGGGGGCGTCCTGGCCGGCGTCGCCGGCGTGTGGCGCGTGGTGCGCGTCCTGCGCCGGTTCGACACGAACCGGCGCCAGGGGCGTTGACGGAGACGACCGCACCCACGACACCGATGCCCGGAGACGGGAGAGCTGCCTCCCGCGGGGCGGGAGGCAGCTCGGGGTGGAGACGGCGCGCTCGGGCGCCGGTCGCCGTGGGTTACCTCGCGAAGCCGTAGTCCAGCAGCTTCTTGACGTCGGCCGCGCGGTTCGTCTCGTTGGGCGCGGCGAGCACCGTGCCGATGACCGTCTTGTTGCCGCGGGTGGCCGCGAAGACGAGGCAGTACTTGGCCTGCGGGCCCGAGCCGGTCTTCACGCCGATCGCGCCGCTGTAGGTGCTCAGGAGCTTGTTCGTGTTGGTCCACGACATGTACCGGTAGCCACCGGACTTCGTCGTGACCTTCTGCTTCGTCGACTTCGTCTTGACGACGTTGCGGAAGGTGGCGTCCTTCATCGCACTGCTGGCGATCTTCGTCAGGTCGCGCGGAGTCGAGTAGTTCTGGCCACCTCCTATTCCGTCGAACGAGTCGAAGTGGGTGTTCCGCAGACCGAGCTTCCGCGCCTCGTCGTTCATCTTGCCGATGAACGACTTGACCCGGGCCTCACGCGTGGTGCCCGTGCCGAACTTGTCGGCCAGCGCGTAGGCGGCGTCGCAACCCGACGGCAGCATCAGGCCGTAGAGGAGCTGACGGACGGTCACCTTGTCGCCGACGATGAGCCGGGCCGACGAGGCGTTCTTGGCGACGATGTAGTCGCTGTAGGCCTTCTGGATCGTGACCTTGGCGTCGAGGTTGAGGTTGCGCTGGGACAGCACCACCTTCGCGGTCATGATCTTCGTGGTGGAGCCGGTCGCCCGGCGGGTGTCCGCGGCCTTCCCGTACAGCGTCGAACCCGTCCCGTTGTTCATGACGAAGCCGCCGGGGGCGGTGATCGACGGCACGGCGGGCGCCGCGTACGCCTGGCCGGCGAAGAGGCCGCCGGCCAGGACGGCCGAGGCCGTCAGCGAGACGGTCGCTGCGCTGCGCAGGCCGAGTTTCGGAGTCAGCAAAGTGTTCTGCCCTTGGTCGGAATCTGATGTCGTCCGGGTCCGGACACGGACCCGGCGCATAGAAGACGCTCGAGAGGGCCCCAGGGATGCACGGTGAAGGGGGTGATCTTTTTCGCGTCGCGCTGACGCGTGTCAGAGGGGATGTCCGGCCGTCGGATAGTACGGCCGGTGATGGGCGGCCACCGGCGGCGACTGGTAGGTCCACGCGCCGGAGGCCGGGGTGCCGTCCGGGAGCAGGGAGCGCACGTCGCGGCCGAGGTCGCCCTCCGGGGCCCGCACCTCCAGCCGCGTGCGCCCGGCGTGTTCGGGGGCGCTCAGGTCGTGCCATCCGTACGGCTGGTACACGTTCATCGGGCCGGCGAGCAGACGTCCCTCGGGGTCGGTGCCGTAACCCGTGACGGGCGCGGAACAGGCGGGTGCGGCCGTGAGTCCGTCCAGCCGGACCGTGAGGTCGAGCAGGGGTTCCGGGGTCCGCTCCAGCGTGCCGTCGGGGCCGACGCCGGCGGCCCCGCACCGTACGGTCCACGTCGCACCCGAGGGCCCGTTGAGCGACGGCAGGCCGACCTCGAACCAGCCGGGGCGCTTGGGCTCCGCGTACAGCTCGCGCCCCGCCCGGATCGCGAACGGGTTGTCGCACACCACGTGGAGCCGGGCGATGCCGAGCAGCTTCGTCTGGTCCCAGCCCCGCGCGTACGCGGCGTAGGTCAGCCGCGGCAAGCGGTGCGCGTCCGCCGTCGGGAAGGCGACGACGCTGAACTCGACCTCCTGGGTGACCCCGCCGCCGAACGCGTACTGCGCGAAGTACAGCTGGTAGTTGAGGGAGACCAGGGCCCGCCCGTCGTCGAACGCGGCCGCCGTCAGGTCCGGGTGGTGCGTGCCGAGGAGACGGCGGACGGGCTCCGGGTCGACCAGCCAGTCGACGCCGACCTGGTGCAGCGCCCCGTAGTGGAAGGGGAGCTGGAAGGGCTCGGCCACGGGAGGCAGGGGAACGGGGCTCATGCGGGGGCTCCTGGATCGGCGGGGACGAGGTGCGCGGGGCGGTCACGGGCCGTCAGGTCCGCCTCGACGCGTTCGGCGCTGCGCAGCGCCAGGGCGGCCATCGTCAGCGTCGGGTTCGACGTGGCGACCGAGGGCATGCTGCCGCAGCCGACGGCGTAGAGACCGGGGTGGTCCCAGCAGCGCTGCCAGGGGTCGACGACCGAGGTGGCGGGGGAGTCGCCCATGACGTGGGTGCCGGCGGCGTGCCCCGCCCCGCGATAGCCGTACGTCCGGCCGCGGCGCTCGAAGCGCCCGGGCCAGGCGGCCGCCGGGGCGTAGTCCGTGTGGTCCTCGGCGCCGAGGAGCGCGAAGAGCTGGTCCGAGACGCCCCGGGCCGCCACCATGCCCTCCTTGACGTGCTCGTCGAGGTCGTAGGTGACGAGCGGCAGGGGCAGCCCCAGCGCGTCGCGCTCGCTCGGGTGGAGCGTGACCCGGTTCGCGGGGTCGGCACCCTGCTCCATCTCGAACTGGAAGGCGAACTGACGGCGGATCCGGTCCCCGACCGCCCGGCGCAGCTCCGCGCCGAACAGGCCCCGCCCGTCGAGGAAGTGCTCCACGTCCGTCTCGACCGGGCCCTTCGCCCAGATCCACCCCCACGTGCCGAACTCGACGCGGAACGGGGCCCGCAGCTTCCGCGCCGGGCCGGAGCGGAAGCCCTCGAAGCCGGAGACCGAGCCGGGCCCCCGGTACACACCGGCGTCCTCGCCCTCGGGCAGCAGCCCCCACGTCAGCAGGACGGGGTGGTCCATCAGATTGCGGCCGACCTGGCCACTGCGGCCGGCCAGCCCCGACAGGAGCAGCAGCCGCGCGTTCTCCACCGCGTGCGCGGCGAGGACCACGACGTCCGCCTGCGCCACCGACACCACGCCGTCGTACGAGCGGTACTCCACACCGGTCGCCCGCCCCCGTCCGTCGACGAGGACCCGGCTCACCACCGACCGGTCCCGGAGCGCGACCGAACCGCCCCACCGGCCCTGGGTCTTGAGCGGGGTGTACTTCGCGTACGAAGGGCAGTGCGGGATGCAGCCGGCGCTGCCCACACACCGGCTGTCCGGGTCCGGCCGCCCGCCCCGCCCGCGCGGGACGTAGCCGCGACCGCCGTCGTACCGGGGATCGGGGACGGAGTTGCGCGCGTGCGGGGTGCCGACCACGCGCAGCTCCACCGGGTGCGGGGACACGGGATCCTCCACCCGCCGTCCGTCGAGCCGTGCCGCGAGGAAGCGGTCCAGGCGCGCGGCGGGCAGCGGACGCATCGGGTACACATGGCCCTCGGGGAAGCGCAGCCCCAGGTGCGCGCGCTGCTCGTCGGCGTCCGCGGCCACCCCCAGGTGCTCCTCGGCCGCGCGGTAGTACGGCTCCAGGTCGTCGTAGGTGAGCGGCCACCGCCGCCCGTACCCGAAGGGCTCGGTGTCGAAGTCCTCCGGCAGCATCCGGGGCGCCAGACCGGTCCAGACGTTGCCCGTGCCGCCGGTGGCGCGGACGTACCCGCTCGCGTACGGGAGCGGCCCGTCTTGGCGCAGATGACCCGTCGCCCGGAAGCCGGACGTCCCGCCGGCGCCCGCGAGGTCGGCCGCCTCGGGCGACGCGGCGGCGGGGTGGGAGCGGTACGGGGATCCCGGCAGCCGGCCGGCGGCCGTCAGGTACGCGGTGAGCGGGTCGGCCCCGTCCCGGCCGCCCGGGGCAGACGCTCCCGCCTCCAGGACGAGGACCCGTCGGCCGGCCCGTCCGAGCCGGTGGGCGACGAGCGAGCCGGCGATCCCCGCGCCCACGACGATCACGTCGTACCGCGTCATCACCCGCTCCCCCCGGCCCAGCTCCCGTATCCGCCGGGAGCCGCCGCGGGAGCGGTGACGCCGGCCGCCTTCCAGACGAGACCCTCCGCGTAGGCGCGCGGAGACACCAGTCTCGGCGGGGGCCCGGGCCAGCTTCCCGTGTACCAGAGGTACGTGAGCGCCCTGGCCTCCGCGCGCAGCGCACCGCCCGGACAGTCCCCGGCGGGCTCCGGGGCGTGCGGTCCGCCGAGCTCCCGGAGCAGCCTCGCGTACCGCTCGGCGCCGAGTTCCTCCACGGCCACGTCGCGGTACACCTCGACGAGCCCGGTGGCCGCCAGGTCCGCCGGGTCGAAGCCGGTGAGGCGCGCCGACAGGGCGGCGAATCGCAGGGTGTCGTCTCGCTGTGCGTCGTCCGTAAGAGCCACGCGGGCATCGGTGCCCCGCCGCCCGTCGGGGCATGCTCCGCGCCCCCGGATCGGCTCGATCACGACGGCGCGCGCTCCCACGGGCGGCTGGAGTCGATCGCCAGAACGTTCACCGTACAGGCAGGTGTTCGCATCCTTCTCGATGACGATCCGTCGGCGGACGCGTAGCACTTGAGGAGGACTCCGCGCCCCTACGCAGACGGACATTGCCTCCGGGACGGAACCCGCGCGCGTGGTCGACGTCTTGCTCCCCGCGTCGGCTTGATCGTCGAGTCGACATGAGGAGGTTCTGATGACAGGTCAGGTGAGCGAGCGGACGGCGAGGGCATCCGCGCCGGAGTACCAGGGCGCCCTGGGGTCGATGTCGGTGAACTCCTCCCTGCCCGATGTGCTCGCCCGTGGAAGGGAGGGGCTCCGCGAGGCCGAACGCTCGGGCGACCTGCGGGAGGTGGCGCGCTGCGCCCTCGCCGTGGCCGAGGCGTGCCGCAGGCTCGGGCGGATCGCGGAGGCCGACCGGGCCTGGAAGGCCAGCCATCGGGCGGCCCGCGAGGCCGGCCACGAAGGCGCCATGGCCTGGGCGCTGTGGAGCGGCGGCACGCTCGCCCGGCAGCGCGGCGAACTCAGGCTCGCCTACCGGCTGCTGAAGCTGGCGGCCGAGGCGGGTGAGCGCGGCGGGGACGTCGTCGCCCGGGGCTACTCGCTGGCGGGCCTCGCCGAGACGGGACGCATCCAGGGCGACTACGAGGCCGTGGGCCGGCTGCACGAGCAGCTGCTGACCGAGGCCCGACGCCGGGGCGAGGCCCGGCACACGGTGTGGGCCCTGGAGGGCATCGCGCAGATGCACCGCAACACCGGCCGTTACGACGAGGCCCTGGCCCTGTTCGAGGAGGCGGCGGAGACCGCGTCGCGCGCCGAGGACCGGCGGGGCTGGGCGTGGGCGCTGCGGGGCATAGCCGACGTGGTGTCCGTACGGGACGGGGACGTGGAGCGCGCGCTGACGCTGCTGACGCGGGCGGAGGACGCCTGCCGGGAGATCGGCCTGTCGAGCGCGCTCGCCTACAACCACAAGATGCGCGGCAACGTGCTCTACCGGGCCGGGCGCCACGCCGAGGCGCGCGAGCTGTACAACCGGGCGCTGGAAGAGTTCCGCGAGATGGACGAGCCGCGCGGCACCGCGCTGTCGAGGCTGGGCCTGGTGAAGTCCGAGGCCCGGCTGGGCCGCGCCGCGGAGCGCACCGCCGCGGACCTGGCCGCCCTGCGCGCGACCCTCGACAAGATCGGGCTCCGCCACGCCCGGGACATGGTCGACAAGGCGGCGGCCGAACTGGAGGTGGGCCCGCTTCCCGACCCTGCGGGCGACGGTCCTCGGTCCTCGGACCCGGCCCTGCCGAAGGGCGGCGCGGAGGCCTTGCGGACGGCGGACGTGGAGGCGCTCCGGGCGGCGGACGGGGGAGGACCTGGCGGGGAAGGGCTCAAGGGCGGCGTCGGGGAGGGAACGCGGTGACCGCGCTCCCCACGCAGGCGACGTCGGTCCGGTTGTCGGTCGCGTCAACGGGTGACAGGGCCCCACGAAGGCAGTTGACTCCCCCCGTTCACGAGGGATCCGCCCCCGCAGTCCTGGAGCGCTGTCGGGCGCTGGTGCGGCCGGCGCTGGTCGAGGCGGTGGGTCGGCTCCACCCCTGGACCGGTGAGATGGCGGCGTACGCGCTGGGCTGGGCCGACACGACGGGCCGACCGGACCCCGGAGGCTCCGAGGGCAAGGGCGTGCGCCAGGCGCTCGCCGTGCTCGGCGCGGAGTCGGTCGGAGCCGACGGCTCCATCGCCGTCCCGGGCGCCGTGGCCGTCGAGCTCGTGCACACCTTCTCCCTGCTCCACGACGACATCATGGACGCCGACGCCCTGCGCCGGCAGCGCCCGGCCGTCTGGAAGGCGTACGGCACGGGCCCGGCCGTACTGGCCGGGGACGCGCTCCTCGCCCAGGCCGTGGGAACCCTGGCCGAGGCCGGGGGCGGCCACGCCGCCGCCGCGGTCCGGCGCCTCTCCGGGACTCTGAGCGCCCTGGTGTCGGGCCAGGCGGAGGACCTGCGTTTCGAGCACCGTCCGTGGTCAGGAACCGGCGCGGTGGGACCGGAGGAGTACCGGTCGATGGCAGCCCGGAAGACCGGCGCCCTGCTGGGCTGCGCGATCGCCCTGGGCGCGGTACTCGGCGGTGCGCCCGAGGCGACCGTGGGCGCCCTCGATCGTGCCGGACGCCATCTCGGCCTCGCGTTCCAGGCCGTGGACGACGTCCTGGGCATCTGGGGCGACCCGGCGGTGACCGGCAAGCCCGTCCACGCGGACCTGCGCCGGGGCAAGAAGACGTTTCCGGTGCTGGCCGCGCTCGCCGGTGGAGGCGGGGCGGCGCGCGAACTGGAGGCGCTGCTCGGCTCGGCGCCGGAAGACGCCGAGGCCGCCGCCCGCGCCGCGACCCTGGTGGAGGAGGCCGGCGGACGGAGCGCGACCCGTGAGGAGGCACTGCGCCAGCGGGACCTCGCCCACCACGCCCTGACCGAGGCACCGCTGACGCGCGCCGCGGCCCGGGAGCTCGACGCACTGTTCACACACGTGCTCGACCGCACGTGGTGACGGGCGCCCCACCCCTGGGCCTCGCGCCGGACGGCGGTCAGGACCGGTCCTGCCGATCGCGTGCGGAGCCGGATGACGAGAGCGGCCTCCGTGGCGAGCAGATGGTCCGGCGCGGCTTCTGAGGCGACGACCGGGATGTCGAGGGTGTGCGGGCTGCGGTGCGGTTCTGACGGCGGCGGTGTCGGAGATGGCGCTGCCGATCCACCTCGCCGACGCCCACTGGGAGACGCCGCACCCGCCACTGGTGGAGGCCAGGTCCTACACCGTCGACCGCGGGCCGTACGGGCCGACGCGGCGGCAGTTGGACGAGGCCGGGGCCCGCGAGGCGGCGGAGCGGGGGCGCTTCGCGCCGTACGGTGTCCGACGGGCGTGGAACGGGACGACCCGCTGCCGCCGTACCCGTGGTACCCGTTCCCGCCGTCGAGGGAGGCGTTCCGGTACACGTTCGCGCGGATGCCCGCCGTGAGGGAACCGTGGCTGCGGGCGATCAACGACCGAGGGTTCTGACCTGTCAGAGGGTGGGACCGTCTTCCACGGTCCGAAGCGTTCCGGCAGGTCACGCCACCGCACCCCGGTCCGTACCCGCTGGAGGATGCCGACGACTACCTGACGGTGGCCCCGCCATCGCCGCACCGACACTCACTCATGGACAGGAACGGCCGTAGCCGGTCCCACGCCTCGTCCGTCACAGCCCCGCGAACGGTCATGCCGCGGAAAACACGTTCTGCCGTCTGATCGGCACGGCCTACGCTTCCGTGAGCGATGACACCGCATGTCCGACGTAACGGGGGGTCTTGGTGTGAACGTGAACAGCGGCAGCGGGCGCGCATCGCCGGCCCAGTTGCCTGGCTACCTCCTCCGGCCCTGTCACGGCCCCGAAGACCACGGCGCCATGGCCGCTGTGCGGCTCGGTTGTGCGGAGCGGGACCGGATCGACGCCCGCTCGGTGGTGGAAGGTCTCCCGACGGCGGCCGAGATCGCCGAGGCCTCCGCCGAGCTGGACGACCCATACGGCGACCAGGCATTGGTGGAGTACGACGGTGGTGTCGTCGGCTACGCGACGATCAGGCGGTGGCAGGAGCGGGACGGGACGTGGTTGTACCTGCACCGCGGCTACCTGTTGCCCGAGCACCGTGGCCAGGGCATCGGCTCCGCCATGCTGAACTGGGCGGAGACCCGTGTCCGCAAGCTCGTGCGACAGCACGGAACCGTACGGACGGCCGTGCTCGGCGCGAACGCCATGGCCTCTCAACGGGATGCGACGGCGCTCCTGCTCGATTCGGGGTACCGGCGTGTCTTCAGCCTGGTGGAGCTGGAGCTGGCCGATCTCCGACAGCTCCCCGACGGCAAGCCGTTGCCGGCCGGCATCCGCGTCGGAGCCGTGGATCCGAGCAGCTACCGCGCGGCCTGGAGAACGGTCGTCGATTCCTACGCCGAGGCCGCCTTCACCGAGAGGTGGACGTTCGAGAGATTCCTCGCCACGGCCGATCCGACCTGCTGGCGGGCTGCTTGGGACCGGGAAGACATGGCCGGTGTCGCCCTGTGCTCCATCCGTCGGCAGGACGCCACCGTGGGCGAAGTCGAGGAACTGAGCGTCCGGAAGGAGTCGAGGCGTCTGGGACTCGGGCGAGCCCTGCTCCTGGACGGGCTGCGCTGCCTTCGCGAGCACGGTGCGGAGACGGCCCGGTTGTACACCGGCACCGCGAATCCGCACCGGTCCTACGACCTCTACGAGAGCGTGGGGTTCCGGCGCCAGAACGAGCACGTCCGCTACCGCAAGCCGCTCTCCGTCTGATCCGGCGGAGGTAGCTCCACAGCGCCTGGTCGGTACGGATTCCCGACGACTGAGCCTGGTGTGATGGACCGGACACCCCCTAGTCGGCGCCCTGCGACGCCCGTTCCGCCCTGAAGCCCGACACGACCACGGTGACCAGGCAGAAGGCGATGACGGTCTCGGCCCAGAGGAAGGCGAGGTAGTCGATGAGGCTCCCGATCGGCGGTGATCCCGGGGCCGCGTTGCGGAAGGCCGCGAGGGCGAAGAGCGTGGCGGCCATCCACCCGAGGGCCGGCCAGGTCAGTCCCTTGCGCCGGGTGACGAGGAACCAGGTGCCGGTGAGCACCGCGACGGCCAGGGCCCACATGGCCGTCATCATGAAGAGGGCGAAGACGAGCACGCTGTGGGAGCGCGCCAGACCGATGTCGAAGACCGCCGTCCCGTTGTCGTCCGAGCCGTCGACCTCCGCGGAGAACAGGGCGTCGCTGTTGGTCAGCGACATGCGGACGGGCACCTTCTCACCGCCCTGCGTGGCGCTGAACTCGACGGCCGCGTCGTACGCGTCGAAGGGATAGTCCGTGATGGAGCCGCCCGTCAGGGTGACGGGCAGGTCCATGGTCGCGATGCGGCTGTGTGCCTTGAAGGACAGGTCGCCCCGGGTGGAGGTGGAGGTCTGCAAGGTCAGGTCCTCGGTGGGGGAGACGCCGCCGGCCTCGGCCAGCTCTCCGCGCGGGGTGACCAGGACGCGCAGGACCAGCTCCCGGCCGGCGGCGTCGACGCGTTGGACCGAGGCCACGACGTCCACCCGGTCGGGTGGCGAACCGCCCGCGGTGTGGACGGTGTCCAGCGCCTGGCGTTCGCCGTACTGGAGCCACGTCCCCAGGACGATGGCCGTCAGGATCGCGAGGCCGGCCAGGACGGCGGGGAGGACTCTGCCCCGGCTGTGCGTGCGGCGGCGGGGGTTGGGCACGGAGGCTCCTCGGTTCGTGGTGCGGTCAGTCGACCGGGCGGCCGGGCAGGTCGTGGGTGGCGCAGTGGATCCCGCCGCCTCCGGTGGCGAGGGTGTCGATCCGCACCTGGACGATGTCCCGGCGGGGGAAGAGCTCCTGGAGGATTCCCCGCGCCCGGTCGTCGGCCTTCCGGTCGCCGAAACGGGGGACGAACACGGCGTCGTTGCCGATGTAGAAGTTCGCGTACGTCGACAGGAAGTCGTCGTCGTAGCCGCGGACCCGGTCGGGATCGGGCTGCGGGAGGTCGATGACCTCGAAGGCCCGCCCCCGCGCGTCGGTCGCCCCGCGCAGGACGGACAGGGCCTCGTCCGAGGAGCGCGACCAGGAGTCGGCGGGCGTCCCGGGGAAGGCGCGGTCCAGGAGGATCACCCCGGGAGCCGCGAACCGCACGAGGCTGTCGACGTGCGCGTCGGTGATGTCCTCGCCGCGCACGCCCCGCAGCCAGATCACCTTCTCCACGCCGAGGAGCGCCTTGAGCTCGGCCTCGATCCGGTCCCGGCTCAGGCCCGGGTTGCGGTTGTCGTTGACGATCGAGCTCTCGGTGACGAGGAGGGTGCCCTCGCCGTCGGTCTCGAAGGAGCCGCCCTCGGCGACGAGCGGCGCCTGGAGCCACGGCGTCCCGTACCGGGAGAGAAGGTTCCGCCCGACCCGGGCGTCGTGGTCGTGGACCTGCTTGGCGCCCCAGCCGTTGAAGTTGAAGTCGACGCCGAGGACCCTTCCGTCCTCCTCGACGAACACGGGCACCGTGTCGCGGGCCCACAGGTCGTCGACCTCCAGGGGGATGACCTCGACCTCGGAGCCGCACGCCCGCTGCGCCTTCGCGAGCTGGTCCGGCCGGGCCATCATCACGACGTACTCGTACTCCGCCACGGTCCGGGCGAGGTCGGCGATGTCCTTGCGCACGTACCGCAGGTCCTCCTCCCAGACGGATTCCAGGGCGGGCCACGACATGAAGGTGCGGGCGTGGCTCTCCCACTCGGCGCCCAGGCGGCGGCGGGAGGGACGGGGGAGGGACATGGGGGTCTCCGATCGTGAGGGGGCGGGACCGGGGTGGGGAACGGGCCGTGCCGTCAGGCGGTGACGGAGCACCGTCCACCGTCCGACGAGGTGGGGCGAGGACCGCGGCCGTGTCGTCATCAGGGTGCCTGCGCGGCCCGCAGAACCGGCGACACCGCCGGGCGAGCACCTCAGGCGTGTCGCCACTCTGACACTGACTGAAAATCCAGTCAAATATGGCGGGAAGTATGCGCCGTGCGAGAGGTGCCCCGAGGAGCCGCTTCCGCATCCGCTCTTCGTTCAGCGCTCCAAGCGCTCGATCTCCACGGAGATCGCCTCCTTGACCAGCTCCCGGGCGTGGGTCAGGGGCAGCGCGCCGCTGAGCCAGCGCGTGCTGAGGCCCTCCAGGAGGCCGGTCAGGCGCTCGGCCGATGCCGTGAGGGTCGGGGCCGGTGCCGTCGGCCGGACTCCGCTGAGCAGGTCCGCGACGTCGTGGATCCAGGCGAGGGTGGCCCTGGCCAGATCGCCGCGCAGTTCGGGCTCGAAGATCGCGCTGGCGCGCAGCTCGCCCCAGGCGGTGCTGTTCTCGCGGACCTCGGGAGCGTCCTGGAACTCCAGGAGGAGGGAGCGCTCCAGCTCCGTCCGGGCGTCCGCGGGCCCGTCGGCGCCGTCCCCCTCCGAGGTGTACCGGTCGGCCCGCTCGCTGATGAACTCCAGGGTGTGGCGCAGGATGCCGGCGCGGTCCTTGAAGTGGTAGTACAGCAGCGCGGTGGACACCCCGGCCTCGGTCGCGAGCTCCTCCATGCGCAGCCCGCGGACCCCCCGCCGCGCGATGACGCGCGCGGCGGCTTCCAGGATGGCGCTTCTGCGGTCCGTCGCCACGTGATCCCCCTCAAAAGTGGTCTGAACCATCAGTGTCACATATTGACTGAAAATTTAGTCTGGACTCTCGATGATTGACTGAATTTTCAGTCTGCGGCACCATGCCTGCAACACCCGCCCCCTCCCTTCAGGCAGGAGTTCCATGGACACCCCCACGGACCACCTCACGACGTCCCGCCGCCGACTGCTCCAGTTCGGCGCGGCGGCCCTGCCGCTCGCGGCCCTCGGATCGGTGCTGCCCACCGCCGCCCTCGCCGCCACCAGCCCCTCCGGCGCCACGCTGCGGATGCCCGCGGAGACCGACCGCCACGTCCGGACCTTCATGGCCTGGCCCGCCCTGTCGTCCGTCTGGCGCGACCAGCTCGCGGGCGTCCGCCGGGACATCGCGCGCGTGGCCGACGCGATCTCCCGCTACGAGCCGGTCGTGGTGCTCGCCCGCCCCGGTCAGGCGGCCGACGCCCGCTATGCCTGCGGCGCCGGTGCCTCCTACGCCATCGACGTCGTCGAGATAGCCAACGACGACCTCTGGATCAGGGACTTCGGCCCCACCTTCGTGGTCGCCCCGGGCGCCGTCGCGGGGGTGGACACCAACTTCAACGGCTGGGGCAAGGCCGGCACCTCGTACGCGCAGCCCTTCGCCAACGACGCCGTCGCGGCCGCCGGCCTCCTGGACCAGTACGGCGTCTCCCGGGTGCGGGCCGGATTCGTCGGCGAGGGCGGCTCGCTGGAGACTGACGGTCAGGGCACCGTCCTCGCCACGGTCAGCTCGCTCGTCAACGCCAACCGCAACCCGGGCATGAGCCAGGACCGGGTCGAGCAGGCCATGAAGGGGGCCCTCGGCGCCGACAAGGTCATCTGGGTGCCGGGACTCGCCGGTCAGGACATCACCGACTGCCACATCGACTGCCTGGCCCGCTTCGTCGGACCCGGGGAGGTCATCCTGGACAAGCCGGGGCCCCGCACCGCGAGCAAGTGGGTCGCGGTCTACGAGGAGACCAGACAGATCCTCCAGGGCGCCACCGACGCGCAGGGCCGCCGTCTGCACCTCACCGAGCTCCCCGGACCCGACCGCGAGCGCATCCGGGGCAGGGACATGGGCAGCGCCTTCCTGTCCAGCTACACCAACTACTACACGGCGAACGGGGCGGTGATCATGCCGCAGTTCGGGCACGCGGAGGCGGACGCCGAGGCCTACGGGATCCTCCAGGCCGCCTACCCCGGCCGGACCGTCGTCCAGCTCGACATCGACAGCATCGCGAGCGGCGGTGGCGGCATCCACTGCGCCACGCAGTCGCAGCCGGCCGTCCCCCCGGCCCTCTGACCGGGCGACACGCCATGACCTCCGGTCGCCGCGCCGCCGCGGCGACCGGCCTTCCCGGGAGAGTGCCATGCGGAGCCGTACGTTCGCGTGGGCGGCCGACCTCGCGCTGATCGCCGTCACCGGGGCGACGATCGTGGCCCTGCTCGACTGGGACAGCTGGAGCTCCGAGCAGGGCGCGCTGTGCGACACGACGGGTCAGATCGCCGCGGCGGCGGGCGCGGTGGCGGCCGTCCTCGTCCGTCACCGATGGCCCGCGACCGCACTCCTGGCGGCCGCCGCGCTCATCGCATTCGAACCGCTGACCGGCGGAGCGCTGGCGGCCGCGGCCCACACCGCGGGCCTCCACTGGACCCGGATCCGGCACCGCTCCGTCGTCCTCGGCGTGTCCCTCACGGTGCCGCCGGCGGTCACCGTCGCCCACTCGGCCGCCGAGCCGGCGCCGATGCTCGAGTACGACGTCATGGTCGTCCTCGTCACGGGCATCGTCTGCGGGGTCCTGCCCGGCCTCGCCGGGGCCCTGGCCGGTCAGCGCGAGCGGCTGGTGCGGGCCCTGGAGGAGCGCAACGCCTTCCTGGAGCGGGCCCACCGCTCCGCCGAGGCGCAGGCCCGGTCGCGGGAACGCTCCCGCATCGCCGGCGAGATGCACGACCTCCTCGGCCACCGGCTGAGCCTCATCGCCCTGCACTCCGGCGGCCTGGAGATGGCCGGTGAGGCGGGCGATCCCGAGGTCCGCCGCAGCGCCCGGCTCGTGCACGGCACGGCACGCCTGGCCATGGCCGAACTGCGGGACGTCCTGAAGGTCCTGCGCGCGGAGGACCCCCTGTCGGGCACAGCGGAGCCCCTGACCACAGGGACGGGCACCCACGGAGAGATCGCCGCGCTGGTGGACCAGTCCCGGAGCGCCGGCATCGCGGTGCGCCTCGACTGGTCCGGCCGGGACCTGACGGGGGAGAGCCCCACCGCCCGACGCGCCGTGGACCGGGTGATCCGCGAGGCGCTCACCAACGTCCACAAGCACGCGTCCGGGTCGGAGGTGCGGGTCGTCGTCCGGCGGGAGACCCGCCAGGTCCGGGTCGACGTCCGCAACGGACCCGAGACGGCCACCGCCCGGACGGTCCGGCTGCCCGGGGGCGACCTCGGCCTCGTCGGCCTCCACGAACGGATCCGGCTGCTCGGGGGCACGCTGGGCGCGGGTCCCGTGGACGGCGGCGGATACGCGGTCGAGGCCCGCGTCCCCCTGGAGACCGGCCCGGCCACGGCGAACACCCCCGCCCCGGACGGACGTCGAGCCGTGTCGGCGGCACGGCCCCGCTGGCACCGGCCGGCGAGCGCCGCCGGGCTCACGCTGGGCGTGGCCGGTGTCGTCGTCCTCCAGTTCGTCACCCTCGCGTTCGTCCCGTACCCGGAATCCGGCGAACCGTCCGAACCCGAGGAGACCACCGTCTCGTCGGTCCCCCTCCCCACCCCTCCCGAGGCCTCCCTGTGATACGTGTCCTGCTCGCCGACGACCAGGAGCTGGTCCGCGCCGGCATCAGACTGGTGCTCAAGCACGCCGAGGACATCGACGTGGTGGCCGAGGCGTCGGACGGCCACGAAGCGGCCGCGCTCGCCGTCCGGCACGAGGTGGACGTCGCCATGCTGGACATCCAGATGCCCGGCACCGACGGGCTGAGCGCGGCGGAACGGATCGCCGCGCGGGCCCCGTCGACCCGGGTCGTCATGCTCACCACGTTCGGCGAACACGCCTACGTGGACCGCGCGCTGAAGGCGGGCGCGACCGGGTTCCTCCTCAAGGACAGCACCCCGCAGGAGCTGATCCAGGCGGTCCGCAGGGTCGCCGCAGGATCCCCGGTCGTGTCCCCCCAGATCACCCGGCACCTCATCGACCGGTACCTCGACGGTGACGAGGAACCCGCCGACCCGCGCGTACGCCGCATCGCCGACCTCACCGGCAGGGAGCGCGAGGTCCTCGCGATGGTCGGGACGGGCGCCTCGAACGCGGAGATCGGCAAGCGGCTGCACCTGGGGGAGGGCACGGTCAAGGCGTACGTGAGCCGCATGCTGACGAAGCTGAGGTGCGCCAACCGCGTCCAGGCGGCCATCCTGGCCCACGACGCCCGGCTCCTTCAGGGCGAGAGGTGACCCGGCGTCGGTGAGGCGCTCGGGGCGCCCGTGGCGGTGGGGCGCTGGTCCGCCGGGGTCTCCCGTCCTGCGTCCGCGTCGGACGCCTGGCGGGGCGGTGCGACGCCCGCGGCGCTGACCGCGAGGAAGGCGCCGGCCGCCCCGGCGACGACGGTCTTGGCGAGGAGCGCGGTCCAGCGCATCAGGACCTCCACGGGTGGGCGGGCCCGGCCATCAGACCGTGACCGGTGACGTTCTGGATCTGGAGACCCGGCCGCGCGTTGACCTCCAGGATCAGCGGCCCCCGCTCGGCGTCGACCACGATGTCGGCCCCCAGGTAGTGAAGGCCGGTCGCCGCCGCGCAGCGGCTCGCCGCGTCGAGCACCTCCGGCCAGTGCGGCACGGTCGCGCCGATCAGCCGGGCCCCGGTGTCGGGATGGGTCTCCGTCGGCTCCCTCCCGACGAGGGCGCGGGTGATCCTCCCGGTGGACAGCTCGACGGCGGCGCCGATGGCCTTCTGGTGCAGGTTCGCGCGCCCGCCGCTGAAGCGCGTGGGGAGCCGCAGCATCGCCAGGCGCGGCCGGTCCCGGTCGCAGATCACCCGGATGTCCGGCAGCCCCTGGTGGGACAGCCGGGCCAGCGCCGGGTGGGCCCGGATCAGCGGCTCGAACAGGGCCCAGTCGGTGGGGCGAGGCGAGAAGTCCCCGTCCAGGATGCGGCGCAGCTGGTCGGCGACCTGGTCCCGGGAGATCCGGCGCCCGGACGAGGACGTCCAGTTCCGGCGGCGACGGCCGAAGGCCAGCAGGATGCCGTTGCCCCCCAGGCTCTGGTTCGGCTTGAGGGCCCAGCAGTCGGGCAGGCCGTCCCAGTCCAGGGCGGCGATCTCCCGGCGCGAGCGCAGCAGCGCCAAGGTGGGGGAGGTGGGCGCGCCGACCTCGGCCAGCGCCTCCTTGGTGGCGTACTTGTCGTTGACCAGCCGGATGGCGGCCGAGGAGTTGTGGCGGGAGATCCGGGCGTTGCGCAGGTTCATGCCCATGACCGGGTCCCAGCCGCGGAGCCGTATCACGCGTCCGCCTCCCGGCTCTCGGCCGCGGGGGCGAACCGGAAGAGCTCGCTGAGGCGGAGACCGCGGTACGTCCCGGCCACCGCCGTCCACACCGCGCACGCGAGCGCGAGCTGGAGGGGGACCGCCTCCGCGACCTCGCGCACGTACGGAGTGAGCAGCAGCAGCGCCACCAGGACGGCCGTCCCCATGGTGAGCGCTGCCCCGGTGGCGGCGGCCCTCACGCCGTCGAGGTCCCAGACCTCCCAGAGGCGTTCGGTGACGATCGCCGTGACGACGACCGGCAGCGACATCCCCCACGCGTCGGAGAGCCCGAAGCTTCCCAGACCGAGCTGCGCGGCGATCAGACCCGAGGTGACGACGGCGATCAGGACGCCGAGCCGCGCGACCCGGGGCAGGTGCAGCCGGCGCAGCAGGGGCTGCGCGGCGAAACCGAGCGCGAACATCACGAGCGTCAGGGGCACCCCCAGCGGCAGCCCCGCCTGCGCGTACGCGAGGGCCAGCAGCACCGGACTGAACGTGCCGAGCGTGTTCAGGCCGACGACCACCCGCAGCAGCACGATCAGCAGGGCCGCCAGCGGGAGCAGCGCCATCATCGACACGGGGTCGATCGCGGGCGCCCTGGCGAACAGGATCCGCAGGGCCGAGGGGGCGGCGGTGGAATCGGGCTGCGTCAGCAGCCGCTTGCCCACCGCCACGTGGAGTCCCTGGACCTCCTGCCGGCCGAGGAGGACCGGGGTCTCGCGCTTGGAGCGGTTGTTGACGCTGAGCTTGGCGACGAACGAACGGCCCGCCAGCCGCACCGTGGTGTCCACCACCGGGCGCCTCTCGCGGCCGAGCGCCGAGCCGACCGTGATCCTGGGCGCGTCGTCGAGGTCAAAGCCGAGCTCCCTGGCCAGCGCCGTGTCCAGCGACGACGCCGACGCACCGGTGTCGATCAGGGCGAGGACCTCGGAGCTCTGTCCGGTGGGACCGGTGACGCGCACCATCTCCCGCTCGCCGATCACCTCGGACGACCGGCTCAGCGGTCGGTCGGGGGAGCCGAGCACACCGGTCAGGAGGAGGCCCAGACAGGCCACCGCCGCCAGCACCTTCACGAACACGGGCACCTTGTCGCGGCCCCGGCGCCGGGCGTCGGCCGCCCGTTCACCACCGGCCGCGGTCTCTTCGTACTTCACGAGGTCTTGCATGCCGAAAGCCTCGAACGGGGCCCCCGGCCTTCCCTAGTGCCGATCGGCCCGACCGACGCAACCAAAGTTGCTCTGTCCGGTCCCGGCCCCGCCCGTACCCATGATCAGGTCCGTGATCCCCGGCCGGTGAACGCCCGGTAAGGTTCGGGCCATGGCGTCTCGCAGCACACAGATCCTGGAAGCCGCCGCCCGGGTGATCGCCCGGCGCGGGGTGCGCGGCCTGCGCGTGGAGGAGCTCGCGGCCGAGGCGGGCGTGTCCACGGCGCTGATTTACTACCACTTCAAGGACCGCGCCGGGATCCTCAGCAAGACGCTGGAGTTCATCAGCGACCGCGCCGACCGCTACACCACCCAGCGCGATCCGGACGCCGCACCGCTCGGACCGCGCGAGGAACTCGACCAGACGCTCCTCCTCGAACTCCAGGACACCACCGAGGTCAGGGAGAACAGCAGCGCCTGGGGCGAGTTGAGGGCGAGCGCCGTCTTCGACGACCTCCTGCGCGAGGACCTGGCGCGCGCCACCCTGCTCTGGGTCCAGGAGGTGGCGGCACTGCTCGGCCGGATCCGGCCGACGGCCCCCGCCGCCGCCCTCACCGCCTCCGCCGAACGGCTCACCGCGCTCCTGGAGGGCCTGAGCATGCGCTGGCTGAGCGGCACGCTCCAGATCGCCCACGCCCGGACCCTGATGAGCGAGGCCATCGACGCCGAGGTCGACCGCCTCGGCCGTTAGGCGGCGCGTTGTCGATGACCGACCGCCTCGGCCGCTAGGGGGACCCTTGTCGATCAGGCGGGACGCCCGCCGGAAGCCCGGGGCAGCTCCACCCGGACGGTGAGCCCGCCGTCCGGGCGCGGTGTCGCCTTCACCTCGCCCTGGTGGGTGACGGTGATCGCGCGCACCACGGCCAGCCCCAGCCCCAGGCCCTTGCCCCGGTGCGACGCGCCCCGCCGGAACGGCTCGAAGAGCGCGGGGACCTCCTCGGGGTCCAGTACGGGGCCGGTGTTGCCGACCTCGACGAAGGCGTGTGCCCCCCGCACCCCCGTGGTGACCGTCGCCGTACCGCCCGCGCGGTTGTGGCGTACGGCGTTGGCCAGCAGGTTCAGGGTGATCTGCCGCAGCAGCGACGGGTCGCCCGCGACCGGTGCCGGGGCGAGGTCGGTGGTGACGCGGACGCCCGAGGCCCGGGCTTCGCCCGAGAGGTCCTCCGCCGCGTCCCCGGCGGCGTCCGCCAGGTCGAGCGGATGCGGCGTCAGGTGCTCGCTCTCGCCCCGGGCCAGGGTGAGCAGGGCGTCGATGAGCCGCTCCGTACGGGCGTTGGCGTCCAGGGCCCGTCGCAGGGCGGGCTCCAGATCGGCCGGGACACGCCCCTGGGCCAGCGGGATCTCCAGGGCGGTGCGCTGCACGGTGAGCGGGGTGCGCAGCTCGTGCGAGGCGTGGGCGGTGAAGTGCCGCTGCGCCGTGAAACTGCGGTCGAGCCGGTCGAGCATGGCGTCGAAGGTGTCGCCGAGCTCGCGGACCTCGTCGTGCGGCCCGCTCAGGCCGAGCCGCTCGTCGAGGGCGCTGCCGCTGCCGATGCGGCGGGCGGCCGCCGTGACCTGCGTGAGGCGGTGCAGCGACCGCCGCCCGGCCCACCAGGCGAGGAGCGCGGCGAGGGCGGTGAACACGGCGAGCAGGATCAGGGACCGGACGAGCAGATCGTTGAGGACCCGGTCCTGGAAGTCCTGGAAGGCTTCGGACGGTGTGGTCCGCAGGGCCTCGACGGCGCCCGGCGGCCGGGCGGCGGGGCTCGTGGGCGGAGCGAGGGGCACGGCGGCGGGGGAGTCGGTCACGACGGCCGCCGGGAGGAGGACGGCGCGATTGTCCTCGATGAGCTGCCGGGAGCTCAGCCAGTTCAGCACGAGCAGCCCGGCGCCGAGCACCACGAAGACCGTGGTGGTCGCCAGGGCCAGACGGCCGCGCAGCGGGAGCCGGTACGGAGAGGGGCGGCGGGAGGCGCGGCGCGGGTCCGGCCCGGGACGGTCGCCGGCGCGGCGGTACGGGCGGTTCACAGGCGGTATCCGAAGCCGGGGTCGTGGCTGATCGGGGAGGGATCCCCCAACTTGCGGCGCAGCGAGTGGACGGTGACGCGGACCGCCGTGGTCGCCGGGTCGAGCGCCGCGTCCCACAGCCGGTCCCTCAGCTCCTCGGTGGTGACGGGGGCGCCATCCGCCGCCAGCAGCACTTCCAGTACGCCGAGTTCCCTGGGGGTGAGCCGCAGCGGCCGGCCGTCGCGCTCGGCGACCCGGCGGACCGTGTCCAGACTGATCCCGTCCCGGCTCAGCACGGTCGGGGTGCGTCCGGAGGGAGCGCGCCGGCCGAGGGCCCGCAGCCGGGCGACGAGTTCGAGGTACGAGAAGGGCTTGGCCAGGTAGTCGTCCGCGCCCTGACCGAGGCCGTCCACCAGGTCCGACAGCGCGCCGGCCGCGGTCAGCATCAGGATCCTGGCCGGATACCCGGCCGTGTTCAGCGCCCGGCACACGGCGTCCCCGCTCAGCAGGGGCAGGTCCCGGTCCAGGATCAGCACGTCGTACGAGGCGGCCGCGGTCATCTCCAGGGCGCGGGCCCCGTCGTGGGCGACCTCGCAGACCATGCCCTCCTCCCGCAGCCCCTCGGCGAGCATCGCGGCCAGCTCCGTCTCGTCCTCGACGATGAGCACGCGCATCCGATCCCACTCCACTCACCCGCGCCGCGCGCGGTCCTGTCGGCGAACCCCCAGGTCAAGGATGCCTCCGGGCACGTTAGCCGCCGGTTAGGCACACGCTCACCGACGGCTCACCGCGCGCTCCGTAGAACTGCCGTACCTCATCGTCGAGATCCAGCAGGGAGCAGAACATGCGCAGTCGGACCGAACGGGCGCTCATGGCGGTGGCCGCCGTCACCGCGGCACTGGTGATGAGCGGCTGCTCCGCGGAGGACACCGCACCCCGGGTCGCCGGTGACGACGGGTCGGGCGCCGCGAGCCGGCAGGACGACAACGCGATCCGCCGGGCGTGGGTGACCTGCATGCACGGGCAGGGACAGAACGGCGTCCAGCAGGACAAGGACGGGAACATCTTCATGCCGGCCGCCGGCGCGGGTGACGGCGGCTCGGTCGCGGCCTACGAGGCGGCGGTCAAGGTCTGCGACGCGCGGAACCCCGGCATCCACCAGGTCAAGGACAAGAACCTCCAGAAGTACGTCGAGCAGGCGCGCGCCTGGGTCGCGTGCGGGCGGAAGCACGGCTACCCCGACCTCCCCGACCCCGACCCGAAGTCGGCCATCCTGATCATCCCCACGCAGTCGTTCGACGCGGCCAAGTGGGACGCGATCCAGCCGGCCTGTAGCAAGCTCCCCCTGCCCGGCTACCGGATCGGCGAGTGACCATGGACCGGACCACCGACACCTCCCGCCCCTCCGGCCCCGAGCGCACCGGCGGGCATGGCCAGCCCGCAGCCCCCGGCCGTACCGCCGACGCGGCCGGACCCGCGCACGGCGCCGTCCGCGGCAAGCGCCGCCGCATCGTCCTCCCGCTCGTCCTCGCGGCCGCCGTGGGCGGAGCGGCCGCGCTGGGCGCGACACGGCCCTGGGAGCACGGAAGCGCCGCCGCCGCGCAGCCTCCCCTCGGCCACGGCACCGTGGCCGTGGAGCGGGGCTCGCTGTCCAGCGGCATCCAGGTCGCCGGGGCCCTCGCCTACGACGCCCCCACTCCCGTGGTGGCCTCCGGACGGGGCACCTTCACCGCGCTCCCCGCCGTGGGCTCCGTCGTGAAGGCCGGCGGCCGCCTCTACGAGGTCGACGGCGTCCCGGTCGTCCTCATGACGGGGGAGCGGCCCCTCTGGCGCGACCTGGGGCCCGGGTCCGAGGCCGGCCCCGACGTCCGGCAGCTCAAGCGCAACCTGGTCGCGCTCGGTCACGCCGACGGCCTCGGTCTGGCCGTCGACGAGAAGTTCACCGCGGGCACCGCGCTCGCCGTCAAGCGCTGGCAGAAGGCCCTCGGCGTGAAGCAGACCGGCCGGGTCGTGCTCGGCAGCGTCGTCATGGTGCCGCAGCGCGCCGTGCGCGTGGACAAGGTCGGTGTCAGGCTCGGCGCACCCGTGGCGGCGGCCGAGGCACTGACCGTGAGCGGCACCGACCTCGTCGCGGTCGTCCAGCCCGCCGAGAACCAGTTGTCCCGCTTCAAGCCGGCCGGCAGGGTCGAGGTGCGGCTCGCCGAGGGCGGCACCGTCCGGGGAAGGATCCGCTCCCTCGTCCGAGCGGGCGCCGGCGACGGGGACGGCGGAGCGGACGGCGCCGGGCGGCAGAAGACCGTCGTGACGGTCGTCCTGGACGACCAGGCGGCCGCACGGCGGGCCGGACCCTCCTCCGTCACGGTCGACGTCGTCGGCGACACCGCCACCGACGCCCTCCTCGTCCCCGTCACCGCGCTGCTCGCGCTGGACGGCGGCGGGTACGGCGTCAACGTCGTCACCGGCACCACCACCCGGCTCGTCAAGGTGCGGCTGGGACTGGTCGCCGACGCCAGGGCCCAGATCACCGGCGACGTGAAGAGCGGCGACCGGGTGGTGATCCCCACGTGACACCGTCACCGGCACCCGGCCGCCCGCCCGTCCTCGAACTCACCGGCGTCACCAAGGAGTACCCGGGCTCGCCGCCGCTGCGCGTGCTGCACGGCATCGACCTCACCGTCGAGCCCGGCGAACTCTGCGCCGTCGTCGGCCCCTCGGGCTCGGGCAAGTCCACCCTGCTCGCGCTCCTCGGCTCGCTCGACCGGCCCACCACCGGCCGGCTGCGCTTCGAGGGCCGCGACCTGGCCGGCCTCTCCGACCCCGAGCTCGCCGCCGTCCGCGCGCACCGCATCGGCTTCGTCTTCCAGCAGTTCTTCCTGCTCTCCGGACTCAGCACCGTGGAGAACGTGGCCACCGGGCTCCTCTACGCCGGAGCCCCCGCCGCCCGGCGGCGCGAGGCCGCCGTCGAGGCCCTGCGCGAGGTGGGCCTCGGACACCGCCTCCACCACCACCCCGACCAGCTGTCCGGCGGCGAGAAACAGCGCGTCGCCATCGCCCGGGCCCTCGTCGGACGCCCCGCGCTCCTGCTCGCCGACGAGCCCACCGGGGCGCTCGACAGCGCCTCCGGCGCGGCCGTCGTCGACCTGCTGCGCACCCTCAACGACCACGGCACCACCGTCGTCGTCATCACCCACGACCGCGATCTCGCCGCGTCCTTCCCCCGGCGCATCGGCATCCACGACGGACGCGTCGACTTCGACGAACGCCGCCCGCACCCCGCAGGAGCCGCCCCATGACACCTCCCCAGCGCCGCACCCGGCTGCGGCCGGCGGATCTGCTGCGCCTCGGCATGATCGGGCCGCGCACGCGCAGGACCCGCTCCGCGCTCTCGGCCCTCGGCATCTCCCTGGGCATCGCCGCCGTCATCGCGGTGACCGGCATCTCCTCGTCCAACCAGGCGCACCTGCTGGCCCGCCTGGACCAGCTGGGCTCCAACCTGATCACCGTGTCGCCGGGAAAGGACGCCGAGCAGCATCCCGTACCGCTGCCGGCCACCGCGGAGAAGATGCTCGCCGGGATCGCCCCCGTGCAGCAGGTCACCGCGACCGGCGCCACCGAGGCCGAGGTCTACCGGAACGACCTGGTGCCCAAGGAGCAGACCGGAGGCCTCAGCGTGCTCGCGGCGCGCTCGAACCTGCTCGACGTACTGCACGCCACCCTGCGGAGCGGGCGGTGGCTCGACCGTGCGTCCGAGCGTCTCCCCGTGACCGTCCTCGGCGACCAGGCCGCTGAGCGCCTCGGTGTCACCGCGCCGGGGGAGCGGGTGTGGCTGGGCGGGCAGTCGTACGTGGTGAGGGGGATCCTGGCGCCGAACGACCTGGCTCCCGAGCTCGGCACGGCCGCCCTGGTCGGCTGGCCCCAGGCGGTGGCCCACCTCGGCGCCGACGGCACCGCGGGCACCGTCTACCTGCGCGCGCACCCGGAGCGGGTCCCGGACGTGCAGGCCGTGGCCGGGGCCACCGCGAATCCGGCGGCCCCCGGCATGGTCGCGGTCAGCCGCCCCTCCGACCTCCTCACAGCGCGCGGCGAGGCCAAGGGCGCGCTCACCGGCCTCGTCCTCTCGCTCGCCGGGGTCGCCCTGCTCGTCGGCGGCGTGGGCATCGCGAACACCATGGTCGTGGGCGTGATGGAGCGCCGGGGGGAGATAGGACTGCGGCGCGCGCTGGGCGCGCGGGGAGGGCAGATCGCCGCGCAGTTCCTGCTGGAGGCCGTGCTGATGGGCTTCATCGGGGGGGTCGGCGGCCTGGTTGTCGGCGCGCTCGCCGTGTACGGCTACGCGATCGCCCAGGGGTGGCCGGTCTCCGTCCCCCTCTACACGGTCGTCGCCGGGCCGTCGGTGTCCGTCCTGGTGGCGGCGGTCGCGGGGATCTATCCAGCCCTGCGCGCGGCGGGGGCGTCACCGACGGACGCGCTGCGCTCGGCCTGAGGCACGCCTTGCGCCTTGACTGACATTTCAGTCAGTGCCACAGTGAGCCGCCTGTCCCACGTCCCGGCGCTCCGGGGAGAGGAAGGCGCATCATGCCCGCGACCAGGTCCGTCCGTCAGGGGGCGCCATGTCCGTGACGCCCATCGAGCGGCACCTTCCGCCGCACCGCGCGGCGGCGCGGCTCGCGCGGACGCGCCTGGAGCACGGTCTGCGGCTCACTGTGCCGGAGGCGACCGCGCTGATCGCGGACGCGGTGTGCGAGGCCGCGCGCGACGGCCTTCACCTGGCCGAGGCGCTCGACCGGGGCCGCCGGGCCCTCGGCCCCGACGACGTGCTTCCCGACGCGGCCGGCCCCCTGACGGGCCTCCGGATCGTGGCGGTGCTCGGCGACGGAACCCGGCCGGCCGTCATCGGCGCCCCCTTCGGCGAGGGGGAGCGGCACGACGGCGCACCCGGGAGTGGCCGCACCGGGGGTGACGACCCCGGCGAGGATGCTCGCCCGGCTCCGGCTCCGGCTCCGGCTCCTGCTCATGCTCCTGCTCCTGCTCCGGAGCCAGTCCCGGATCCAGACCCCGAGCGGGATCCAGACCCCGAGCGGGATACAGACCACGAGCGGGATCCAGACCCCGAGCGGTATCCAGACCCCGAACCCGATCCAGACCCCGAGCCGCGGTCGCGCCCGGGCCCCGCCCCGGCCCCGGCGGCCGCCCTCTGGGTGCGCAACGCCGCCGCCGTCCCGATCGGCGTGCCCGCGGACCTCCACCTCTTCGAGGCGAACCCGCGTCTCGACTTCGACCGGGCCGCCGCGTACGGGATGCGGATCGCCGCCCCGGCCGGTGCGTCCACCCGGTTCGAGCCGGGTGCCATCGTCGAGATCGGGCTCGTCCCCCTCGAAGATGGCCAGAACGCAGCGTTCCTCACGGGGCTGGTCGACGGGCCCCTGGACGCTCCCGGCGCGAAGGCCGAGGCCCTGCGGCGCGCCGCCGCCTGCGGCTATCTGGGAGCACGCGGTGCCGGAGCCTGATCGAATTCTCAAAACCCATGCCTCTGCTCTTGACTGAATTTTCAGTCGAGAGGAGGATGCTGTTCACACCGCGTACCCGTCCTGTACGTCCGCCAGGCTGAGCCGGCCGCCGCCGACGGGTACTTCTGGCGAAACGAAGAGAGACCCGTGATGACTGCATTCCGTATGCCTGCCGAGTGGTCCGCGCACGAGGGGTGCCTGATGGCCTGGCCCGTACGGGAGGACCTGTGGGGCAGCGTGCTCGACGAGGTGAAGGAGGAGTACGCGAACGTCGCCCGCGCCGTCGCCGCCTTCGAGCCCGTGACCATGGTCGCGCCGCCCGGCCACGGCGACGACGCCCGGAAGGTCTGCGGCGAGAAGATCACCGTGGTGGAGCTGGCGCAGGACGACTCCTGGTTCCGCGACTCCGCGCCGCTCTTCGTGCTCGACCGCGACGGCAACCGCGCCGGAGTGGACTTCCGCTTCAACGCCTGGGGCCGCAAGCACAGCCCGTACGACTCCGACGACCGGATCAGCGGCCTCCTCCTGGAGCACCTGGGCGTCGAGCGCATCGCCTCCGACATGATCCTGGAGGGCGGCGCGATCACCGTCGACGGCGAGGGCACCCTGATCACCACCGAGCAGTGCCTGCTCCACCCCAACCGGAACCCCGGCATGAACCGCGACGAGATCGAGACGGAACTGAAATCCCAGCTCGGCGTCGACAAGGTTGTCTGGCTTCCGTACGGCGGTCTACTGGACACCGAGACCGACGGGCACGTCGACGGCGTCTGCGCCTTCGCCGCTCCCGGCAAGGTCGTCGTCTCCCTGCCCGACGACCCCGCGCACCCCGACTACGCCCGGATGCGCGCGAACCGCGCGGTGCTGGAGGCCACGACCGACGCCCAGGGCCGCCCGTTCGAGATCATCGACGTCCCGCAGACCGCGTACGCCGACATCGCCGGCGGCCGGGTCGAGGTGTCGTACCTGAACTACTACGTGGCCAACGGCGGCGTCGTGGTCCCGGTGGCCGGCGTGCCGCAGGACGACGACGCGCTCGCGGTCATCGCCGCGGCCTACCCCGGCCGCGAGGTCGTCGGGGTGCGGGCGCCCGCGATCGCCTACGGCGGCGGCGGGGTCCACTGCATCACGCAGCAGGTCCCCGCGGTGCCCTCCGCCTGACCGAGAACGGACCGCTCCCGGAGGGCCGCCCACCGCGGCCCTCCGGCCCCCCGCACCCCTCACGGAAAGAGAGCGCGACGATGACCACACCCCTGCCTCCCGGCAGCAGACGCCCGCGCGGCAGGCGCGGACGGATCGCCGTGACGACGGCCGCCCTGACCTCCCTCCTCGCCCTCGCGGCCTGCGCCGGTCCGCCGAAGGACGCGGGCATCGGCGGCTCCGAGGCCAAGCTCTCCGCCTCCACGCCGCCGGCCCGCGGAGAGATCGACTCCTTCACCTGGGCCCTGTACGCCGAGCCTCCCACCCTCGACTACACCGTCGCGTTCGACTACCCGCAGAACACGGTCCTCTCCAACGTGTGCGAGAGCCTGATGCGCTGGACGCCCCGGCTCACCCTGGAGCCCGGCCTCGCCCGCAAGGCGTCCAACCCGGACCCCACCACCTGGGTCTACGACCTGCGCGCCGGCGTCCGCTTCCACGACGGCAAGGTGATGAGCGCCGACGACGTGGTCTACAGCCTCGGCCGCCAGCGCGACCCGGACAACGCCGCCGCGTGGGCGCAGAACTTCCAGAACGTCGCCTCCATAGCGAAGACCGGCCCTCTCCAGGTGACGGTCAAGCTGAAGAAGCCCGACTCCCAGTTCCCCCAGTACATGGCGACCGCCGCGGGCGTCGTCGCCTCGAAGTCGGGCGTCGAGGCGGCGGGCAAGAACTACGGCACCACCGGCGGCCTCGCCTGTACCGGTCCCTTCGAGCTCGGCACCTGGAGCAAGGGCCAGTCCATCGAACTGGAGCGCTTCGACGGCTACTGGGGCACCAGGGCCAAGGCCAAGAAGGCCGTCTTCCGCGTCCTGACCGACCCCTCGGCCCGGACCAACGCCATGCTCAGCGGCGAGATCGACGGCGGCTACCTCATCCCCACCGAGAGCTACGGCCGGCTGCGCGAGAGCGGCACCGGCACCCTGTACTTCGGCGAGGGCCTGAGCACGGTCAACGTCAACATCACCAACATGCGGGGCCCGCTCGGCGACCTGCGGGTGCGCAAGGCGCTCTCCCTGGCCCTCGACCGGACCGGGTTCGTCAAGGCCGGACTCGGCGGCGCGGGCACCGTCACCACCTCCCTCACCACCCGCGCGGCCTGGGCGGGAGCGTCGGAGAAGACCCGGCAGGCCGCCTTCGGCGCGCTGCCGCCCACGGCCCCGGACATCGCGAAGGCCAAGGCGCTGATCAAGGAGGCGGGCGCCGAGGGCAAGACGCTGACCGTCGCCACCAGCTCCATCGGCCAGGACGTGTCCCTCCTCGCCACCGCCGTCCAGGCGGCGGGCACCCAGATCGGGCTGAAGATCAACCTCAGGACGATCGCCCCGAACGCCTTCACGGCGCTCTTCACCGACCCGGAGGCGCGCGAGGGCATCGACATGTTCCCGCTCACCTACTACGACTCGATCACCGACCCGCTGGACCTCCTCGGCAACTTCAAGACCGGCGCCTACCTGAACTTCGCCGACTTCAGCGACAAGGGCTACGACGCCCTCGTCGACCAGGCCACCGGCGTCTACGACCCGGACCGGCGCCTGAAGATCGAGACCGAGCTGCAGAAGCGGGTGGCCGACCAGCTGCCGTGGATCCCGGTCGCCGAGTGGCCCACCGCCCTCTTCCTCAACAAGAGGATCACCGGCGCCCCCACCACCATCGCGTACATGTACTACCCGTGGGCCGCGGACGTCGGCGCGGCGGGCGCGGGGGCCGCGAAATGACCTTCGTGAGATTCGCCGTACGCCGGGTGGCGGAGATGGCCGCCACCCTGCTCGCCGCCTCGTTCGTGGTCTTCGGCGCCATGTACCTGGCACCGGGCAACCCGGCCAGTTTCCTGCTCTCCGGGCGCTCCGCCTCGCCGGAGGCGCTCGCCGCCATCAACGCCCAGTACCACCTCGACGACCCGTTCTTCGTCCGGTACGTCAGCTGGCTCGGCGACATCCTCCAGGGAGACTTCGGGCGGTCCATCACCTACCGCACCGACGTCTCCCGGCTCCTGGCCGACCGGCTCCCCACCACGCTGCTGCTCGTCGGGATGGCCCTGGTCGTGGTCGCCGTCGTCGGACTGGCCCTCGGCTGGATCGGCGCCGTGCGCGGCGGAGGCACCGACGCGGCCATCCTGGTCGGCACCACCCTCGCCGTCGGCACCCCGTCCTTCGTCGCCGCCGTCCTCCTCCAGGGCCTCTTCGCCGTCAACCTCGGCTGGTTCCCCAGCAGCGGATCCGGCGACGGCCTCCTCGACCAGGTCTGGCACCTCACCCTGCCGGCCGTCGCGCTCGCGCTCTACCTGATCGGCATGCTCGCCCGGGTCACCCGCTCCGCCATGGTCGAGGCCCTCGACAGCGAGCACGTCACGGTGGCCCGCAGCCGGGGCGTCCCCGAGAGCCAGGTCATCCGCCGCCACGTGTTCCGCAACTCGCTGGGCACCGTCCTCACCACCGGCGGACTGATCGTCTCCACGCTCCTGGTCTGCACGATCCTCGTCGAGACCGCGTTCAGCATCGGCGGCATCGGGCAGCTCCTCGAACTCTCCACCTCGACCAAGGACTTCCCGACCGTCCAGGCCATCTCCTTGATCATCGTCGCTCTCTTCATGACCGTGAACCTGATCGTCGACCTGCTGCTGCCCCTGGTCGACCCGCGGATCACCCTCGGATCGAGGAGTTCCTCCGTATGACCGCCGTCCTGACCCGCAGGCCCGGCCTCGCGAAGATCCGCACCGCCCGGTCCCCGCTCCACCTGGTCTGCCTCGGCCTCGTCGCCCTCGTCACCGCCGCCGCGCTCCTCGCGCCCTGGCTCGTGCCGTACGACCCCAACGCCGTCGACCTCGGCAACGCACTGGCCGGACCGTCCCCCGAGCACCTGCTCGGCGTCGACGCCGCCGGCCGCGACACCCTCTCGCGGCTGCTCCTCGGCGCCCGCACCTCACTCCTGGGGCCCCTCGGCGTCGTGGTCTTCTCCACCGTCGCCGGAGTCGCCGTCGGCATGGCCGCCGGGTGGCGGGGCGGCTGGCTCGACTCCGTCCTCTCGCGCAGCACCGAGCTCGTCTTCGCGTTCCCCGGCATGCTCCTCGCCATCCTGATCATCTCGATCTACGGCGAAGGCCTGCTCGCCCCCGTCATCGCCCTCTCCGTCGCCTACCTGCCGTACGTCAGCCGGCTCACCCGCTCCCTCGTCCTGGCCGAGCGCAAACGCCCGTACGTCAGCGCCTACCAGGTCCAGGGGCACTCCGCCCTCCAGATCAGCCTGCGCCACATCCTGCCCAACATCGCACCCGTCGTCCTCGCCCAGTCCACCATCAACTTCGGCTACGCACTGATGGACCTCGCCGGCCTGTCCTTCCTCGGCCTCGGCGTGCCCGCGCTCACCCCCGACTGGGGCCGCATGGTCTTCGACGGCCAGACCGCGATCCAGCACGGCTACCCGCTGTCCGCGATCCTGCCGTCCGTCCTCATCGTGCTCACCGTCGTCGCCTTCAACGTGGTCGGAGAGCGCTGGGCCGACCGCGTCGCCAGGAGAGACCGATGACCACCGACACCTCCCCGCACACGCTCCACGTCCAGGGCCTGCGCATCACGCTGCCCGGCACGGCCCGCCCCGTCCTCGACGGCGTCGACCTCCACGTCGCCGCCGGAGAGACCGTCGCCCTCGTCGGCGAGTCCGGCTCCGGCAAGACCCTCACCTCGCGCAGCGCGCTGAACCTGCTGCCGCCCGGCGCCGTCGTCGAAGGCGCCGTCCGGGTGCGCGGCGAGGACGTCCTCACCATGGACGCCGACCAGCTGCGCGCCCTGCGCACCGGCACGGTGTCCATGATCTTCCAGGACCCGCGCGCCGCCCTGAACCCGCTGCGCCGCATCGGCGACTTCCTCACCGAGAGCGTCACCCTCACCGGGAGCATGAGCCGCGCGGACGCCACCGCCCGCGCCGGAGAACTCCTCCGGGCGGTCGGCCTCGACGACTCGGCCCTGCGCAAGTACCCCGGCCAGGTCTCCGGCGGCATGCTCCAGCGCGTCATGATCGCCGCCGCCCTGATGGGCGACCCGGCCCTGGTCCTCGCCGACGAGCCCACCACCGCGCTCGACGTCACCACGCAGGCCGAGGTCATCGCGCTCCTGGCCGAACTCCGCGCCCGCTTCGGCACCGGCCTGCTCTTCGTCACCCACGACCTCGACCTCGCCGCCGCCATCAGCGACCGCGTGTACGTCATGTACGCCGGGCGGATCGCGGAGAGCGGCCCCGCCGAGACGCTCTTCGGGAGCCCCCGGCACCCGTACACGGCGGCTCTGCTGGCCTCCACGCCCCGCCTGGAGGCGCCCGCGGGACGGCTCGCCGCCATCGACGGCCAGCCCCCGGACCTCCGGCAGGAGCTGCGCGGCTGTCCGTTCGCCGCCCGATGTCACCTGGCCACCGAGATCTGCGACCAGCAGGCCCCCGAACCGAGGCCCGCGCCCGGCCGACCGCACCACCAGGCCGCCTGCCACCACAGCGACCGTCTCGAAGGGAGCCCCGTCGATGCCTGATCACGTCCTGGAGGCCGTCGGTCTCCACCGCGCCTACGGCAGCGTCCGCGCCGTCGACGACGTGTCCTTCGCCCTCCCCGAGGGGGGCTCCCTGGGCATCGTCGGCGAGTCGGGCTCGGGAAAGACCACCACGGCCCGCATCGTCGTCGGTCTGGAGCAGGCCGACTCCGGTGAGGTGCGCGTACGGGGCAAGGCCCGTGACGCACGGCAGCGCGGCCGGGCCAGGCGCCTGGCGCGGGCCCGCGAGGTCCAGATGGTCTTCCAGGACCCGTACCTCTCCCTCGACCCGCGCACCAGCGTCGAGCAGGTCCTGCGCGAGACCCTGAGCCTGCACTTCCCCGGCACCGACCACGACCGGCGCGTCCGGGAGCTCCTCGACCAGGTCGGCCTCGGCACCCGCGCCGCCGACGCGCGGCCCCGGCAGCTCTCCGGCGGCCAGCGCCAGCGCGTCGCCATCGCCCGCGCGCTCGCCGTCGAACCCGCCGTCCTCGTCCTCGACGAGGCGGTCGCCGCCCTGGACGTCTCCGTGCAGGCGCAGATCCTCAACCTCCTCGCGGACATCCGCGAGGAGACCCGGATCGGCTACCTGTTCATCACGCACGACCTCGGCGTGGTCCGCTGCGTCACCGACGAGGTCATCGTCATGCGCCGGGGCCGCGTCGTCGAGGCGGGCCCCACGGCCGAGGTCCTCGCGGCACCCCGGCACCCCTACACACGGCTCCTGCTGGAGTCCGTGCCCCGCCCCGGCTGGGACCCCGAGGCGATCGCCGCGGCCCGCCGGGCGCTCTGACCGCACCCCTCACCGCGCAAGCAACCACGTCGACACAGGAGGTCACACCATGAACGAACGCTCCGTCGCCCGCCACGCGGGCCCCGGACTCAACCGCCGCCGGTTCCTCGCGGCGGCCGGCCTGACCGCCGCGGGCGCGGCCCTCGCCACCACGGCCCTCCCCGACAAGGCCACCGCGGCGCCGGGCACCTTCCGGGTGCCCGTCGAGGACGTCCGCCACACCCGTACCTGGATGGCCTTCCCGGACAGCAGCGCGATCTGGGGCGGCAAGCTGAGCGGCGTCCAGGCGGACATCGCGCTGATCGCCCGTACGATCGCCAAGTACGAGCCCGTCGTACTCCTCGCCAACGCGGCGAGCGCCGCCAAGGCCCGCACCATGTGCGGCCCCACCGTCACCGTCGTCAGCTCCATCCCCGTCGACGACTGCTGGATGCGGGACACCGGTCCCGTCTTCCGCACCGACGGCTACGGCGGTCTCGACACCGTGGGCCTCAACTTCAACGGCTGGGGCGGCAAGCAGACCCACAACCGGGACGGCCTGGTCGCCGAGCGGATCGCCGCCCACGTGGGCGTGCCGTTCACCTACGCCGACCTGGTCGGCGAGGGCGGGGCCATCGAACAGGACGGCGCCGGCACCCTGATGGCGACCCGCAGCAGCCTGGTGAACCGCAACCGGAACCCCGGGATGTCGGAGCGCCAGATCGAGGCGGCGATGTGCGACGCGTACGGCGCGTCCAAGGTCATCTGGTTCGACGGCGTCAAGGGCCAGGACATCACCGACGACCACGTCGACGCGACCTCCCGCTTCCTCGCGCACGGCGAGGCCCTGGTCCAGATGCCCGTCGCCGCCGACAACGACGCCTACGCCCGGGACGCCCGCCTCCAGTACAGCACCCTGTCCGCGGCGACCACCGCCAAGGGCCGGGCCATGGACGTGATGCGCCTCCAGGGCCCCGACTACAACAAGATCCGCTCGACCAACCGCGACTTCCTCGCCTCGTACGCCAACTTCTACCTCTGCAACGACGCCGTCATCTCGGCCCAGTTCGGCGACACGCGGGCGGACGAGGCGGCGCGGGCGACGCTCCAGCGCCTGTACCCCGACCGGTACATCGAGCAGCTCAACATCGACCGCCTCGGCACGGGCGGCGGCGGCATCCACTGCGTCACCCAGCAGCAGCCCGTCGCCTAGTCCCGCTAGCTGAAATTTCCGTCAGAGAGTTCTGTCCCGGTCATTGACTGAAATTTAAGTCAATCCCTAGGGTGAGCGCACCGTACAGCGCCGCGGGTCGCGCGGCGCTGTACGGCTTCATCGACGCACCCCCTGAACAGGAGCCCACATGGGGCCGGTTGACTCGCCGACGCAGGAATCCGCACCGCACGCGGGCATCGAGCAGCACTCGATCGACTGGGTGCCCCTCTCGGAACGGCACGGCAAACCGTCGAGCGTCGGGGCCATCTGGTTCGTCGGCAGCCTCAACCTCACCGGACTCGCGACCGGCGTCGTGACGCTCTCCATGGGCGCCTCGCTCGTGTGGACCGTGATCGCCACCGTGCTCGGCTCGCTCTTCGGGACGTTCTTCATGGCGTTCCACTCGGCCCAGGGGCCCCAGCTGGGCCTGCCCCAACTCGTGCAGTCCCGGCCCCAGTTCGGCTACCTGGGCGCGGCGCTCACCGTGTGGGTGTTCGCCCTCGTCAACTACGTCGCCTTCAACACCTCCGACGCCCTGCTGTCCGGCCAGGCCATGAACCTGCTCACCGGCATGCCCAACACCCTCGGGTACCTGCTGGCCGCCGCGGTGGCCACCGTCATCGCCCTCTTCGGGTACGAGTGGATCCACCGGCTCAACAAGTGGCTCACCTGGCCCTTCGTCGTGATCACCGCCGCCGTCACCGCCTCCGCGCTCTTCGGCGGCGGACTCCCCGACGACGCCTGGAACCCGGGCCCCTTCGAACTCGCCCCGTTCATGCTCGTGTTCGTCTTCGTCGCCGGCTTCCAGCTGGGCTGGGCACCCTACGTCTCCGACTACTCCCGCTACCTGAGACCCGACGTCCCCGTGCGCAGCACCTTCTGGTGGACCTATCTGCCGAGCGCGGTCTCCGGGATCTGGGTCTTCGTCCTCGGCGCCGTGGTCTCGGCCGGCGCCCCCGAGGGCACGGACCCGGTCACCGCCCTGAAGCTCTCGGCCGACCGGCTGTTCGGCGGGTTCGGCACGGTCGCGGTCGTCGTCCTGCTCGTGGGACTGCTCTCCATCATGGCGATCAACCAGTACGGCGGCAGCCTCACGATGATCTCGATCGTGGACTCCTTCCGGCCGGTCAGGCCGACCCGCTCCATCCGGATCGCGACGATCGGGATCATGCTCGCGGCCGTCGGCACGGTGTCCACCCTCGTCGGCATCGACCAGTTCAACTGGTTCTTCGCCAACGTGGTCGTCGTCCTGACGTACCTGTTCATCCCCTGGACGGCCATCAACCTGGTCGACTTCTTCTTCGTCCGGCGGGGTCAGTACGTCGTCAAGGAGATCTTCAACCCGCGCGGCATCTACGGCCGATGGGGCTGGCGCGGAAACCTCGCCTACGTGATCGGGCTCGCCTGCATGGCCCCGTTCATGGTCATCACGGGCCTCTTCGTCGGGCCCCTCGCAGAGCGCCTCGGCGGTGTCGACTGCTCGATCCTCGTCGGCCTGCCGGTGGCCGGAGGTCTCTACCGGGCCTTCGCCCGAAGCCTCGACCTGGCCACCGAACGCCGGATGGTCCGGGAGGAGGGGCTGCTGGACCCACTCCACTGAGCGATCCCGCGCCTGCACGTACCGAACCTTTGAGAGAAGGAGCACCACGTGAAGTCAGAGCACGACGGCGAGCGCCCCGGCATCAGCCGCAGAACCCTCCTGGCCCGCACCGGAGCGGCCGCGGCCGCCCTGGCCGCCGGCCCCGTCCTCGGCGGCATCCAGCCGGCGATGGCCGCGTCCTGGCGCGTCCCCGGCGAGGACGCCCCGCACAAGCGGACCTGGATGGCCTGGCCCTCCAGCTCCACCATCTGGGACAACCTGCTGTCCAAGATCCAGGCGGACATCGCCAAGCTGGCCAAGGAGGTCGCCAAGTACGAGCCGGTCATCATGTGCGCGGACGGCACCTCGGCCGCCTCGCAGGCCCGGGCCGCCTGCGGCTCCACCGTCACGGTCATCAGCTCCATCCCCGTCTCGGACTGCTGGATGCGGGACACCGGCCCGCTGTTCCGGGTCGACGGGGCGGGCGGCATGGACGCCTTCGGGCTCAACTTCAACGCGTGGGGCGAGAACGCCACGACCTTCTACGGCCTCCCCGCCTCCGCGTACGCCAAGGACCGCACCCTCGCCCCGAAGGTCGCGGCCTACAACGGCGTCTCCTTCGCGAACGCCTCCGTGGTCGGCGAGGGAGGCGGCATCGAGTACGACGGCGACGGCACCCTGATGGCCACCGAGAGCTGCTGGATCAACAACAACCGCAACCGCGGCAAGTCGCGCGCCCAGATCGAGGCGGAGCTCCTGTCCCGCTTCGGCGCCTCGAAGATGATCTGGCTGCCCGGGGTCAGGGGCCAGGACGTCACCGACGGGCACATCGACGGAACCGCCCGCTACATCAGGCCGGGCGTGGTGATGGTGCAGCTCGCCGGCGCCGTCCGGCCCGACGTCTGGACCGCCAACGCGCAGGCCATGCGCGACGTCCTGGTCAACGCCACGGACGCCAGGGGCCGACGGCTCCAGGTCCTGACCATCCAGGGACCGGACAGCCTGCCCCGCATCCCGTCGGGCCAGCGGGCGGACTTCCTCAGCTCCTACATGAACTGGACGGTCACCAACCAGGCGATCATCACCACCCAGTTCGGCGACACCGCCAAGGACGCGGCGGCCAAGTCGGCGATCGCCGCCGCGTACGGCCGCCCCGTCGTGCAGCTCAACCTCGACAACCTCTACGGCAACGGCGGCGGGGGCGCCCACTGCGTGACGATGCAGGAGCCCACCCGCTGAGCCCGCGCTGAGCGGACGACGAGCCCGGGTGCTCTCCACGACCCGGGCTCGTCACCGCGCCGGACCCCGTCGCGTCGCGGACCGGACGCCGAGGGGGCGTCGGTCGATCAGCGCGGCGGGGCCCGACCGGCACCCCCTAGCGGGCCGGGGCCGCGTCGGCCCCGCCGAAACTGGTAGTCGCCAGGAGCGTGCCGTCCGCCGCCGGCAGGCGCGCACCGCTCAGCGTGGCCGGGTCCACCCCGGTCGACCGGGCCCGCCGAAGTAGGGTGCGGGGCCGTGACCGTCAGGACGGCGCCGCGTAGCGCGCCGCGATCGCGGCGGCGCGGGCGTGCAGGGACTCGCGCAGCCACGGCGGTGTGAGCGCCTCCGCGTCCGCGCCGAGCTGCCAGAGCGCCCACTCCGCGTGCCGCGCGTCCTGGAAGGTCACCTCCAGGCGGCACCAGCCGTCCGCTCCGGGCTCTTCGGAGAGCACGGCCAGTGCCGTGCCCACGAGTTCCTCCCGCCGAGCGGTCCGCATCCGCAGGCCCACGGCGACCCGGTCGCCGCCGTTCCTGAACCGTGCGCCGTGCTCCCGCCAGGCCCGGCCCAGGTCGACCCGGTCCGCGCGCTGCGCCGGCTCGGGAAGCTCCTCGGCGGCGAGGACCCGCGACAGCCGGTAGGTGCGGTCGGCGCCGGACCGCGCGGCCAGCAGGTAGCCCTGGCCCCGGACCGTGACCAGCCCGATCGGGTCCACCGTGCGCGATCGTGCCCGCTGCCCCACGGCCGCGTAGTGGATGCGCAGCTTGCGTCCGGAGAACACCGCGCGCCGGACCTCCGCCACGACCGCGTCGGGGACCTCCTCGGTCTCCTGGCGCCGTTCGAGCAGATCGGTGTCCGGGTCGACGAGCAGGCGCCGCACCGCACCGGCCGCGGTGGCCCGCTGGCTCTCCGGCAGGGCGTCGACCACCTTGCGCAGGGCCGAGGCCAGCGGCGCTCCGAGGCCGAACGCCTGCGTGCCGCGCCGCGAACCGGCGACCAGCAGGGCGAGCGCCTCCTCGTGGTTCAGCCCGGTGAGCTCCGTGTGGAAGCCGGGCAGCAGGGCGAAACCGCCGTGGCGCCCGCGCTCGGCGTAGACCGGCACCCCGGCCGCGGAGAGCGCCTCGACGTCGCGGAGCACGGTACGGGTGGAGACCTCCAGCTCACGGGCCAGCGCGGTGGCGGACAGCCGTCCGTGCTGCCGCAGCAGGAGCACCAGCGAGACCAGCCGATCGGCGCGCATGCGGGAACTCTAGCGAGATACATGACAGAGGGTGTCACGTATGGGTTGCGAGGCTTCGGCACGACAACACCCGCACCACACACCCGAGGTGACTCGCATGGCACACACCCTCGTCAATCCGGACGGCCTGCACGACCCGGTCCCGTTCGGCTACAGCCACACCGCGGCCGTCCCCGGCGGATCGGACCTGGTGCTCGTCGCCGGTCAGTACGGATCGGGCCCGGACGGCGCGGTCGTCTCGGCCGACTTCGCCGAGCAGGTGCGGCAGGCGTTCCGCAACGTCGGCGTCGCGCTCGCCGCGCACGGACTCGACCTCGGCCACGTCGTCCGGCTCAGGACGTACGTCGTGCACCACGACGTCAGCAGGCTGGGCCCGATCGCCGCCGCCGTGCGGGAGGCCTGGGGCGAGGCACCGCCCCCGCAGACCCTCATCGGTGTGGCGAGCCTGGCGGCGCCCGACGTGCTGTTCGAGGTCGAGGCCCTCGCCGCCAGGCCCTGAGGCAGGGGGCACGTGCCGGCCCGGGCCAGGCGAGGCGGCCTGGGCCGGCATGGTGGGACAGTTTTAACTGTCGCAAGCCGTATTCGACAGGTACTCTTGTCCCATGAGTGAGATGCCGGGGATCCCGACCCCCGAGAAGAACGACGAGGACTTCTGGAGCGCCGTCGCGCAGCTGGTGGAGCCTCCTTGGAACGAGCCGGGCGCGGACGACGCCTGCACGATGGACGAGCGGGTCCTCGACGCGGTCCGCGCCCTCGCCCGGCGGATCTCGACCCGCGCCGTGGCCTACGGCGCCGCCGGCAAGCCCTTCGATCCCGTGCTCATGGCGGCCCCCGACGTGCAACTGGCCCTCCTGCGCGCGCTGTACGAGGCCAAACTGGCCGTCGACCGACTCGCGGAGAGCGCCGCCACGGTCGCCGGCCGCAGCGGGGCGAACTACGCCCAGCTCGGTGCCGCCTGGGGCGGGATCAAGCGCCAGTCGGCGCGGCTCAAGTGGCCGCACGCCGTGGTCAGGACCTCCGCCAAGGAATCCATCCCGCTGCACTACGCCGGTGGCACCGCGGTCGTGCACCACGACGCCGACGCCGACGCGTGGTGGTACAGCGCCACCGGGGCCGACGGGCAGGACACGGAGTCCGAGCCCGTGCACGGCAGCTACGCCGAGGCGATCGCGGGCGCGACCGAGTACCTCCTCGGGCATGCCCGGCCCGACGGGCAGCCGCCCACGTGACAGGAGGGCGGCACCGGACGGGCGCGGCCGGAACCCTGGACGATGCACACCGGTGTCCACTCCGTGGACACGCGTTTGAGACGCCTCCCGCCCGGTGCTAGCCTGCCGTCCATGCAGCGCACCGCCACCCTTGCCATGATGCGAATGATGCCCCGACCTTCGGAGGCGCTTCGCTAGCGAAGCATGCGCGCACAGGATGCGACGGACCCTCCGGAAACGGAGGGTCCTTTTTTGTTGTCCTGGCAGCCGTGATCAGCACCGGCCCCAGCCCCTCACCCCCCCGTCCCACCCCCACTCGACAGAAGGCGAAGTACCCGCCATGACCCGTCCACCGGTCGTCTCCCTCACCGACTGTGCCGACCCCAACGCCCTGGCCCGGCAGTCCACCCGGATCGCCGCCCTCTTCGGCGCCACCCCGACCGTCCTGCCCCTGGGCGGCCCGGACCCGGAGGGCGCCGCCGCCCTCACCCTGCTCGACCTGCTGCGCTCCACGGATCTGATCGGCGGACCGACGCAGCCGGTGGTCGTCCTGGTGAACATCGCCCCGCGCGACGGGCACTGGCCCAACGGAGTGCCGTTCTGCTACTTCCGTCACGGCCACCACCTGGTCATCAGCACGCTGAGCCACCGGGTCCTCGCCCCGCTGGTCACCTACCTGGGCCTGACCGAGGTCCACGTCACCGACGTCCGCGAGGTCCTGGAGGCCGCCGCCGCCGGGTGGGCGGAGCTCACGCCGGCCGAGATCGAGGAAATGGCCCGGACCCAGTTCCGGAGCCTGTGGTACGTGCCGCTGCTGGCCCGCTGGCTGGCGGACGGCCGCGAGGTTCCGGCGGTGCCGACGGCCGTCGACCAGATCGTCGAGGACGACGTGCGGGTCGCCGTGGTGGACAACTTCGGCAACTGCAAGCTGGACCGGCCGGCCGCCGAACTGCCGGGGTACGACACCACGAAGGCGCTGCTCGTCCACAACCGTCACCAGGGCCGCGACGTCCAGGTGCGCTGTTACGACCGGCTTCCCGACGTCCCCTACGGAGAGCCCGGAATCACCGTCGGGAGCTCGGGCGTCGGATTCGCCGAACTCGTGGTCCGCGGCGGTTCCGCGGCCGAGGTATTCGGGCTGAACCAGGGCGACCAGGTATTCCGTCTCATCAGCTGACATGTTATCAACGCGTTACCCCGGCAGTGACCTTCGAGATTGACGCGGCTGTCCGCGAACCGGAATGCTGAAAGGTATGTCCGGAACTCATCCGCTGGTACGCCGCCGCCACGTGGACCACGTGCGCTGTGCCGCCGACCTGTGTCGCTGATCCGCCTCGCCGACCCTCTCGCCGAGCGCACGGCACCAGCTCATTTCTTTTTCCTTTTCCCGGACTCCCTTTCGAAGGACCCCCTGATGTCCCGTACCCGAACAGCCCTTTCGGCCGCGGCGGCCGCCGCCGTCGTTCTCACGGCGGCGGCCTGCGCCCCCCAGCCGCAGAGCAGCACCGGAGCAGCCGGCTCCGGCGGCGCCGACTGCACCACCGGCAGCCCCAGCCTCCACAAGAGCGGCCAGCTGACCATCGCGACCGATTCCCCGGCCTACGAGCCGTGGTTCGACAGCAACACCCCTTCCAACGGAAAGGGATTCGAAAGCGCGGTGGCCTACGCGGTGGCCGAAAAACTCGGCTTCGGACGCGGCCAGGTGAAATGGGTCGTCGAACCCTTCGCCCATTCCTATGCCCCGGGGGCGAAGAGTTTCGACTTCGACATCAACCAGATCTCCTCCACTCCGCAGCGCGCGAAGGCCGTCGACTTCTCGACGAGTTACTACACGGCCAACCAGGCCGTTCTGACGCTCGACGGCTCGAAGTACGCGAAGGCCACCTCCCTGAGCGAACTGAAGGACGCCAAGATAGGTGTGCAGGTCGCCACGACCAGCTACCAGGCCGTGCTCGACCGGCTGAAGCCCACGGGCAAGCCCAGCGTCTTCAACACCACCAAGGACGAGGTCACCGCCCTGACGAACGGTCAGATCGACGCGATCGTCACCGATCTGCCCACCGTCTTCTACCTGGCCAACGCCGAGCTGGACAACGGCAAGATCATCGGCCAGTTCGGGTACGAGGGCGGCACCCCCGAGGAGTTCGGGCTCCTGCTGCCGAAGAACAGCGGATACACCACCTGCGTGAACCGTGCCCTCAGCTCCCTCAAGGCCGACGGGACCATCGCCGCGCTCACCAAGAAGTGGCTGTCCGCCTCGGCGAACGTCCCCGAGCTGAAGCAGTAGCGAGCCGACCGTGGAACTCACCAAAACAGCCGTGTCGCCGCCGGCGGACGACACCTACCGGCCCAGCGAGCACGAGCGGGAGAGGCAGCGCTTCCGTCGCTCCCGCAAACGGCGCCACACCTGGATCTCCACCCTGTGCACCGTCGTCGTCCTGGTGGCCCTGGGAGCGGCGGCGGTCGCCTCGCCCGGCTGGGAGCGCGTCCACAGCCTGTTCCTCGACGGCGCCGAGTTCCGGGCCGCGTTCCCCGAACTCCTGCGCGGCTTCTGGCTCAACATCCAGATGTTCCTCATCGCCGAGGTACTGATCCTCGTCCTGGGACTGCTCATCGCACTCGTCCGGGTGACCAAGGCACCGGGACTCCAGCCGCTCCGCCTCGCCGCGACCGTCTACGTGGACGTCTTCCGGGGCGTACCCACCCTGCTCCTCGTCTTCCTCGTCGGATTCGGGCTGCCGGCCCTGCAACTCCAGGGCACGCCCTCCTCGCCCTGGGTGCTCGGCGTGATCGCCCTCGTCCTCTCCTACGCGGCCTACGTCGCGGAGGTCCTCAGGGCCGGACTGAACTCCGTCCACCCCGCGCAGCGCAACGCCGCCCGGGCCCTGGGCCTCGGCGAACGCCAGACCCTGCGCCACGTGGTCCTGCCCCAGGCCGTCCGCAACGTGCTCCCGCCCCTGCTCAACGACTTCATCGCGCTACAGAAGGACACCGCGCTCGTCGCCGTCCTCGGCCCGCTGGAGGTGCTGCGCGCGGCACAGATCAAGGCCGACTACGACTTCAACTACACCCCGTACCTGGGAGCGGCTCTCTTGTTCATCGCGGTCACCATCCCGCTGACCCGGTTCGCCGACCGGCTCCAGCGGCGGGCGGCGCAGCGCACCTGGGCGGAGACGGGCCGATGAGCACCCCGCTGCTGCGCATCCGCGGCCTTCGCAAGCAGTACGGATCCCGGCTGGTGCTCCGGTCCATCGACCTGGACGTCGCGGAACACCAGGTCGTCTGCCTCATCGGCGGCTCGGGCTCGGGCAAGTCGACCCTGCTCCGCTGCGTGGACCTCCTGGAGGTCGTCGACGACGGCACCGTCCACCTGGGCGAGAGCGAGCTGACCGACCCCCGCCTCGACCCCGACGTCGCCCGCAGGCGGATCGGCATCGTCTTCCAGGCGTACAACCTCTTCCCGCACCTCAGCGTGCTGGACAACATCACGCTCGCACCGCGCCAGGTGCACCGTGTGCCGCGCAAGCAGGCCGAGGCGCACGCCCGCGAACTGCTCGCCCGGCTCGGACTCGCGGACAAGGAGCGGGAGCACCCCGACCGGCTGTCCGGCGGGCAGCAGCAGCGCGCCGCGATCGCCCGGGCCCTGGCCACCGAGCCGGAACTGCTGCTCTTCGACGAGATCACCTCGGCCCTCGACCCCGAACTCGTGGGCGAGGTCCTGGACGTCGTCGCGGACCTCAAGCAGCGCGGTCTCACGATCCTGATGGCCACGCACGAGATGGACTTCGCCCGGCAGGTCGCGGACCAGGTCTGCTTCCTGGAGAACGGCGTCATCGTGGAGCAGGGCACCGCGGAGCAGGTCCTCACCGCTCCTCGGGAGCAGGCGACGCAGCGCTTCCTCGCCCGGGCGCTGGACCGCTCCTAGCAACTGGTCGGCGCACCTCGCCGGTCGGCGAGGTGCGCCAGAGGTGCCCGGATTCCGGACCCGGCAGGGGTGCTCAGCCGCCCGCGGCTCCGAACCACCTGGACAGCGCGGCGTCCAGGTCCTCCCGTCCGTCGCCGACCCACGCCACGTGGCCGTCCGGGCGCAGCAGCACAGCGGGGGCGTCGAGCTCCGGGGCGCCGTCCACGACGTGGTCGACCCGGTCCGCCCAGCCCTCCACCGAGAGCCCGCCGGCCGGGTCGAGCAGCAGCCCCCGGCCGGCCCGCGTCAGCTCGTACAGCCGTCCCCGTCCCAGGGTCAGGTCCCGCAGCCGCCGGCCGAGCAGGGGAGGGCCCTCGCCGAGGTCGTAGCGGACGCCGATTCCGGTGACCTGCTCGATCAGGTACCGGTTCACGTCGTCGAAGTCCATCAGCTCCGAGAGGAGCCGCCGTACCGCGCTCGGGCCGGGCGCGTCGGAACTGAGCTCGACCTGCGCGCGGGTGACGTCCAGCACGGCGGCCCCCACGGGGTGGCGCTCGGTGTGATAACTGTCCAGCAGCCCCTCGGGTGCCCAGCCGCCGACCGAGGCGGCCAGCTTCCAGCCGAGGTTGAAGGCGTCCTGGATGCCGAGGTTCAGGCCCTGACCGCCGTGCGGCGGATGGACGTGCGCCGCGTCCCCGGCCAGGAACGCCCGGCCGACCCGGTAGCGCTCGGCCTGCCGGGTGGCGTCCCCGAAGCGCGAGAGCCAGTGCGGCGCGCGCAGCCCGAAGTCGGTACCGGCGACCGCCCGGACCCGCCGTACGAACTCCTCGAAGGTCGGCGGGACCGTCCGGTCCTCCGCCACCTCCTCGGTGCGCACGACGAAGCCGTACGCGCCGTCCGTGTCCGGCGACGGGCCGAAGCGCAGGTCGGGCGTGCTGAGCTCGGCCGCCGCCGCGGTCATGACCTCAGGGGAGACACTCACCTCGACCTCGCCCAGCAGCCATTCCCGCCGGGCCGGCTCGCCGGGGAAGCCCACGCCGAGCAGCCCGCGCACCGTGCTGCGGCCGCCGTCGCACCCGACGAGATGGCGGGCGCGCAGCCGCGTCCCGTCCGCGAGACCGACGGTCACGCCGTCCTCGTCCTGGTCGAGTCCGACCAGGGCGCAGCCGCGCCGGATCTCCGCGCCGAGCTCGACGGCGTGCTCGGTCAGGAGCCGGTCGGTGGCGGTCTGCGGGATGCCGAGGATGTACGGATGAGCGGTGTCCAGCCGGTCCGGCGGGGGCTTGCGGACGCCGGCGAACGATCCGCCGAGCGGATACCGCCGGCCGAGCGCGAGGAACCGCTCCAGGAGCCCGCGCTGGTCCATCACCTCGATGCTGCGGGCATGCAGGCCGCGCGAGCGGACCACGCGGGTCGGCTCCGTGTCCCTCTCCAGTACGACCGTGTCCACACCGTGCAGTCGCAGCTCTCCGGCCAGCATCATGCCGGTCGGTCCGCCTCCGACGACGATCACGTCCCTCATCAAGGCACCCGTTCCGAGAGTTCGCCCGTGCGACCGCCTCGCGCACGGTCAGGGAGCACGTATACCAGGGGGACCGCAGCACGCACGCGTACGGCCCCGGTCCCGACGCGAGGCCGGTCCCCGTCCGCGGGCGCGGAAGGGGACCGGCCGGGGCGGGTCAGTGGTGGAGTGCGGGGGCCGCCGCGACCTCCGGGGCGGTCTCGGCGGGTCTCCGGCCGATGTGGTTGAAGGCGAGGTTGAGGAGGACGGCGACGACGCAGCCGGTGCTGATGCCGGAGTCCAGGACGATGCGGGCCCCCTCGGGGAACGCGTGGTAGAAGTCGGGCGCGGCGATGGGGATGAGGCCGGCGCCGAGCGAGATGGCGACGATGAGGACGTTGTCGCCGCGTTCGAGCGCCGCGCCGGCAAGCGTCTGGATGCCGCTGGCCGCGACGGTGCCGAAGAGGGCGATGCCCACCCCGCCCAGGACGGGCTGCGGGATGAGAGCGACGACGGAGGCCAGGACCGGGCACAGGCCGAGCAGGATGAGGATGCCGCCGGCCGCGGCCACGACGTAGCGGCTGCGCACCTTGGTGATGGCGACCAGGCCGACGTTCTGCGCGAAGGCGCTGGCGGCGAATCCGTTGAAGAGGGGGCTGACGGCGGTGCCCAGGCCGTCGGCGCGCAGGGCGGCGGCGAGGGTCTTCTCGTCGGCGGGCCGCTCGACGATCTCGCCGAGCGCCAGGACGTCGGCGGTGGACTCGGTCATCGACACGAGCATCACGATGCACATGGAGATGATCGCGGCGGCGGCGAACTGCGGGGCACCGAAGTGGAACGGGGTGGGGATGCCGACGATGTCGGCCTCGGAGACGGCGCCGAAGTCCGCGACGCCGAGCGGGAAGGCGAGCAGGGTGCCGGCGACCAGACCGAGCAGGATGGAGATCTGCTTGAGGAATCCGCGCAGCAGGCGCCGCAGGGCCACGGTGATCAGGAGGGTGGCCGTGGCCAGGCCGATGTTCGTGAGGCTGCCGTAGTCGGGGGCCTGACGGTTGCCGCCCTGGGACCAGTTGAAGGCGACGGGCAGCAGGGACACGCCGATCAGGGTGATGACGGTGCCCGTGACGACCGGCGGGAAGAAGCGGATGAGCTTGCAGAAGAAGGGGGCGAGCAGGAAGCCGAAGACTCCGGCGACGATCACGGCGCCGTAGATGACCGGGAGCGCGTCCTCCGGGGCCTCGGCCTTCGCGATCGCGAGCATCGGGGCGACACCCGCGAACGAGACGCCGTTGACGAAGGGCAGGCGCGCGCCCACCTTCCAGAAGCCGAGCGTCTGGAGCAGGGTGGCGATGCCGGAGGTGAACAGGCTCGCGCTCATCAGGAACGCGATCTCGGCGGTGGACAGGCCCACCCCGATCCCCACGACGAGCGGGGGCGCGACGACACCGGCGTACATGGCGGCGACGTGCTGGAGACCCGCGCTGAGCAGTTTCAGCGGCGGGAGCATCTGGTCGACGGGGTGGACACCGGCCGGCTGGGCGGTTTCGGACATGGTGGCGTGCCTCCTGGCAGCAGCGGTGCGGGCCGCCGGTGTGCTGACGGGGCAGCGGCGGGCGGCGGATCGCGGGCAGAAGGAGCGGACCCGCGAGGGGGCCTGCTCCGGAAGGGGATTGCTGAGGGGCGACACGGAGAGGCCGTGTCGGGAGGCGGCCGGTGGCAGTGGGTGCGGCTGCTGTGGGCCGGGCGCGTGGTTCCGCGGCCGCGGGCCGGGAGGAGTCCGGAGGTTCCGCGGCTGAGGGAGATCGCACGATGTGCATCCGTGAAGCGGAAGTACCTGTCCGAATCGCGGAGTTGACCTAGTTGCTCATGGCCGGACTTCGGGTGTCAAGAGCCGGGGGAGCCCGGGTCGGGAGCCGTGTGCCGGCTCGCGACGCGCAGCTGGTGCCACAGGTGCAGGTCGATGCGCTCGAGGAAGCCGGCCGCCTGCGCCTCGGCCGCGGCGGCGACCCGGGGCGAGGCGCCGAGGTCTCCCTCGAACCGCTGGTAGACGAGGTGGAGTTGCTCCAGGGCGCTGCCGACCGTCGCGTGCGGGAGGGGCACGATGCGGCTGACGGGGGAGATGTAGTTGGGCCACCAGCTGCTCACGGCCTCGCGCAGCAGGACCCGCAGCTGGGCGGTCCTGCCGCAGGCGGCCACGAAACACGCCGGTGGCGGGCGCAGGGTGCGGAGCAGGGCGCGGGTCTGCTCCGCCGTGCCGCGCCACCGGTTGCGGCGTTCGGCCTCCTCCCATCGGGTGTGCGTCATGCCGAGCGCGGTCGCGGTCTGGGCGACCGAGAGCCCGGCGACGGTACGGCACTGGGCCAGGGTCACCGCCTCTCCGACCAGGTCGACGGGCGAGCACCACAATGCCGCGGCGAGGGCGTGGACGTGGGCGGCGTCCGGCGTGGCGGCGCCGGCCTCCCAGGCGGTGACGGTGGACGGGTGCAGCGGTTCGCCTCGGTAGGCGGCGATGGCCCAGGCGACCTGGCCGAGCGTGAGCCCCAGCTGTCGCCGGACCGAGGCGGCGCGTCCGGGGTGAAACGGGGGGAGCGGTGAGGAGGCGTCCGGTGGTGGACCGGACGGGGGTGGGCCCGTTGGGGGCGGACCGCCGGGGGAGGGAGTGTCCGAGGAAGACATAGCGGCACACCGTAGGGAGCCTGGGGCGTTTCGCCAACACTTCACGTCGGTCTACCGGCGCGTAGGCGTGATCTTGTCGGATGAACGCACGGATCACGGCGCACCCCTTGGTGCGATCGGGCGAGCCCTCGCAGGCCCCTCCACGTGCGGGTTTGTCGTCGGGCGCGGTTCCGGGAGCCGCTCGGTGCTGATCCCTATCTGGCGGAAGCTCCAAAGTTGGGAGCGAAAGAGCGCGGCCGGAGGGGTGGTTGACGGGGGCCCGGGCGGCTCCCTAGAGTCCCGTTCCGCCGCACTGCGGAAAATGAATTCCACAGTGCGGAACATATGCGTCGGCTGTCGCCCGTCCTCTTCAGCCCGCCACCACCTGCTCCTGCTCCGTCCGGGATGAGCCGTCTCTCGTCCAGTCCGCCCCTGACTCCACGCACCCCCGGAAACCGCCTTCCGGCGGGTGGTGCCCAAGGACCCACTTTGTCGCCCCGCGCCTCTGCCCGGAGACCGGCCACGGCCCCGCACCCGGTCGATGAGATCCTCCCCGCCCGCCGCCTGGTACCCGCGGCGCTCCAACACGTGGCCAGCATGTACGCCGGCCTCACCGCCCCGCCCCTGATCGTCGGCGGGGCCCTCGGTCTGACCGCCGGTCAACTCTCCGCCCTGCTCGCGGCGGCCCTCGTCGTCGCGGGCCTGGGCACCATCGCCCAGACCCTCGACCTCTTCGGCATCGGGGCGCGTCTGCCCATGACCAACGGCGTCTCCTTCGCCGTGGTCTCCCCGGCCCTGGCCACGACCGCGCCCCAGGGCGCCGACGGCCTGTCCGAGATCTTCGGCGCCACCGTGATCGCGGGCCTCCTGTGTCTGCTGCTCGCCCCCGCCTTCCGCCGGCTCCTCAGGTTCTTCCCGCCCGTGGTCAGCGGCTGCGTCATCACCCTCGTCGGCATCTCCCTGCTGCCCGTCGCCAGCGTCTGGGCCCGAGGCGGAGACACCCACGCCCCCGACTTCGGCTCCCCGTCCAACCTCGCCCTGGCCGGCGCGACCCTCGTCATCACCCTGGTCATCCACCGGGCGCTGTCCGGGCGGTTCCTCGGCCGTATCGCGATCCTGCTCGGCATGGTCGCGGGCACGCTGATCGCCCTGCCCTTCGGCAAGGTCGACGTCGCCCCCCTGGCCCACGCGTCCCTGTTCGCGCTGCCCGAACCCTTCGCCTTCGGCATGCCGCGGCTGGTGCCCACCGTGATCGCCACCACGGTGGTCGTCATGCTCGTGTCGATGATGGAGTCGACCGCTTCCCTGCTGGCGCTCGGCGCGGTGACCGGCCGCCCCACCCAGGACCGCACCATCACCGGGAGCCTGCGCGCGCTGGGCCTGACGACCGCGCTCGGCGGCGTGCTGGGGTCGTTCATCAGCACGTCGTACGCGCAGAACGTCGGCCTGGTGGCCCTCAGCCGGATCCGCAGCCGCTACGTGGTCACGCTCTGCGGAGCCCTCCTGGTACTGATGGGCCTCGTCCCGATCCTCGGGTCCCTGGTCGCCCTCGTACCACTGCCCGTCCTCGGCGGCGCCGGAGTCGTCTTCTTCGGCTCGGTGGCCGTGGCGGGCATACGCACCCTGGCCAAGGCGGCCCTCGGCACGGGGCACAACAGCCTGATCGTCTCCGTCACGCTCGCCTTCGGGCTCTTCCCCGTCGCCCACCCCGACTTCTACGACCGCCTGCCGGCCCCCGCCGCCACCGTGCTCGGCTCGGGCATCACGGCGGGCTGCCTGGTCGCGATCCTGCTCAACTACCTGCTGAACCACCTGGGCCGGGGCACCGAGGCCGACCCCGACGCCATCCCGGTGGAGCAGGTCACCGCACTGGACGGCACCGCCGCCGCTCCGGGGCCCGCGTGGTCGCCCTTCCACAGCGCGACACCGCCGTACCCCCACACCGGTACGCCCACCCCGCCGGGCGGAGACTGGCCCGCCTACGACACCGATCTCGTCACGGGCCCCGAGGACGCACCGGCACCTCCGGAGCCCCCGTTCCCGCCGCCGGTGCCGGGACCGTCCGGCGAGGGCGAGAGCGTCGGCTTCCCGGGCCCCCTCCATCCCTCGCGCCACCGCGATCCCGGGGGACGGTGGTGACCCCGGCGCGCACGGCGAAACGACGCCTCGTTGAAGCTGCCTCGGGGGTGTGGTGTCCCTGCCCGGCTTCGTGGCCGAGTTGAGCCGGAAGCTGGGGCACCGGACGCGGCTCGTGCTCAGGGCCCTGTCCTTGTGCTCAAGGACCCTCTGCTCCTCGTCGACGCGTCACAGGTCGGGTCGTGGGCGGGGAGTCGTCCCGTCCTCAGGTAGGCGGTGACGCGGGTGTCGACGCAGGCGTTGCCGTACTCGCCGTACAGACCGTGCTGACGGGCGCCCTTCACCGTGAGCAGCCGGGAGCTCGGCCACTGCGCCCGCAGACTCCGGGCGCCCTGGTAGAGGGTGCGGGGGTCGTCGGTGGCGTTGACGAGCAGGGCCGGGACGTCGTTGTCCAGCACGGTCGGCGCTTCCGCGGGCCGGCCCCAGAACTCGCAGGGAGTGATGTTGTTGGCCAGGGGGCCGACCAGGGGGAACCGTCCGCGCGACTCCTCGACCGCACGCCAGTAGCCACCCGTCCCGTGCCGCTCGGCCACGTCACCGCAGATGATCGCCGTCATCTGGCTGGAGGCGGCCGCGCCCGTCCTCGTCAGGAGGAAGTCCAGCTGCCCGGCCAGCTTCTCGGAGGGCTCGACCGGCTCACGGTCCGCCGCGCGCGCCAGGAGCCGTACAGTCTCGGCCAGAGCGGCCCTCCGTGCGTCGAGGTCGCTGCCGAGGCCGCCCACGAAGAGCGCGGGGAGCACGTGCTCGTCCAGCCGGTACGTCTTCCCGATCCGCAGCGGCCGCTCCTCGGCGGCATCGAGGATGTGCGTCACCGTCTCCAGGACCTCGGCGCGAGTGGTGCCCAGCCGGTAGGTGTCGTGCCGCGCGGCGGCCCACGACGCCCATGCCCGCAGAGCAGCCTCGTTGGCCGCTTCCGCGCCACGCAGCAGGTTCTGGGCGTAGTGCTCCGGGGAGTTCACGCCGTCGAGCACCATGCGGTCGGTGCGACCGGGGCTGCGTGTAGGTCTCGCCGAGGTAGCTGCCGTAGGAGTAGCCGAGATAGGAGAGGACCCGCTCGCCGAGGGCGGCGCGGATCACGTCCATGTCCCGGGCGGTGTTGCGCGTGGTGACGTACGGCAGCACGTCCCCGCTGGTGCGTCGGCACTGCTCCGCCAGGCGGCGGGCCAGGGCGACCTCTCCTCGGTACGCCTCCCGGTCGGCGCCCGCGGAGCGCACGAGGGCGGAGCCGATGTCCCAGCCGCAGTCCAGCGGCGTGCTCCGGCCGACGAAACGCGGGTCCATGCCGATGAGGTCGTAGCGGCCGGCGACCTCGCCCAGCACCTTCCTCTTGGTCAGCGGCATGTGGAGGCTGGGCCCGGCCGGTCCGCCGTCGTTGAGGAGGAGAGTTCCGATGCGGTGGGTGGTGTCGGTGGCCTTCAGGCGGGACACGGCGACGGTGAGCGTCCGGCCGCCGGGGTCGGAGTAGTCGAGGGGCACGGTGATGTCGGCGCAGTCGGCGCCGGCTTCGTCCAAGGACCGGCCGAGCCCGTCGTCGGCGCCGGTCGCGCAGCCGTGCCAGTCGACGGCCTGGGCGTGGAACCGGGCCAACGGGGCCGAGGCGGCGGACGTGGCACCGGCGGAGGCGGCGACGGTGCTCGGCGTCGTGACGGCCAATACCACCACGCAGGCGGCAAAGGCTGTGATGAGTCGTAAAGTTGACATGACTTCACGCTAGGACGGCGTCCGCACCGGCGGCCTCGGGAAAAGCCCTGAAACCCGCCGGGGGCGTCCCGGAGAGAACCCGGGCGACTGCCCCTGAAGCCGAAGCCGAAGCCGAAGCCGAAGCCGAAGCCAGTGCCAGTGCCGAAGCTGGCGCCGGTGCCATTGCCCGTGCCCGTGCCCGTGCCGAAGCTGAGCCGGATCCCGATCCGGAACCCGAGGCCGGACCCGATCCCCATCCCGGACCGGTCCCTGTCCCGGCCCTATCCCCCGCCGCCCCGAACCGCTCTCGCCGCAGGCCTTCCGCGCCAGGTGCGACGGCGAGGGCGCGGACCCTGGCGGTAGGCGTCGGCGTCCCGCCGCATAGGCTGCGTCCCTCGGCCAAATCGGCTGCTGACCAGGGGATTCAGGGGGACGGCAGGCATGGACAACGCGACTGAGGTGTGCCAGCCACTGGAGGCGGACGATCCGCCCCTCGTGGCGGGATACCGCCTCGCAGCCAGGCTCGGGGCCGGTGGCATGGGCCGGGTCTACCTGTCGCACACCCCCGGCGGCCGGCCGGTGGCGATCAAGGTCGTACGGCCCGAGCTGGCCGACACGCCCGCGTTCATGCACCGGTTCCGCCGGGAGATCAAGGCGGCGCAGCGGGTCCGGGGCGCCTACACGGCGGAGCTGATCGACGCCGACGCCGACGGGGCGCCGCCCTGGCTGGCGACGCTCTACGTGCCCGGGCCGTCGCTGGCCGAGGCCGTCGAGCGGCGCGGACCGCTGCCGGTGCCGGCGGTGCTGTGGCTCATGGCGGGCGTCGCGGAGGCACTCCAGACCATTCACGGTGCGGGAATCGTGCACCGGGACCTGAAGCCGGGCAACGTCCTGTTGGCCTCCGACGGGCCGCGGGTGATCGACTTCGGCATCTCGCTCGCCTCCGGCATCACCTCGTACACCGAGACGGGCGTCACGATCGGCACGCCCGTGTTCATGGCACCCGAGCAGGCGGCGGCGGGCGAACTCACGGCGGCGACGGACGTCTTCGCGCTCGGGCAGACGGCGGCCTACGCGGCGCTGGGGGAGCCGCTGTACGGCGAGGGCCCGTCCGTCAGCGTGCTCTACCGCATCGTGCACTCCGCACCCGACCTGTCCCGTCTTCCGGCGGAGCTCCGTCCCCTGATCGCCGCTTGCCTGGCCGCGGATCCGGAGGACCGGGCCACCCCCGCGGAGGTCGTCGCGTGGGCCCGGCGCCTGCTCGGCCCGGACGCCGACGCGGGCGCGGGCCCGGCCGTCTGGCGGGACGTCACGGGCCCGGAGCGCACCGTCCCGGACCCCGTCCCCAGCCCCGCGCCCACCTCCGTGCCCACACTGCGCCTGGTCAGCCGTCCGGGGCCGGCGGCGCCCGCCGGGCCGCGGCGGTCGGGGAGGCGCCGCGCCGTGCTCGTCACCGCCGCCGTCACGGCGGGAGCCCTCCTCCTCACGGGTCTGACCTGGACGGTGAGGGACGCCGCCGACCGGCTCCGCGACCGCGCGGCGCCGTCCTCCGGCACACCCGCCCCGAAGCCCTCGCCCTCCGCCTCGACGGGCTCCGGCCGGACCGTGGGGAAGGCCCGCCGCTCCGTGCCTCCGGCCACCGCGAGCAAGGCGCCTCAGGCCGTGGCGTACCCCTGGCAGATGATGACGGAGAAGAACTCCCTGAGCCTCAAGGAGCCGGTCGAGCGGAAGAACCGCGAGGGGGACATCCGCTTCGTCTGCGCCCAGACCTGTGCTCTGGAGAGCGTCACGAGCGTGATGAGCATGCACATGGGCAAGCCGGGGGCCACCCTCGACGCGTGCCGTTCCGACCTCGACATCGCCCCGACCCGCCGGCTGACCCTGACCCTGGTGGCGGCCGGAAGCGAGATCTGCTTCAGGCATCCTTCCGGAGCCGTCGGCCTGTTCGTCGTCCAGGTGAAGTCGACCGCCCTGCCGGACAGCGGGGTCAGCTTCCTGGCCGGGGACCTGACGGTCTGGCGGACGTCCTGAGGAACCCCGGGCCGCTTCGATGAAGACCGGGACGACCGGAATCGAGCCACCCTTCACGCGACGCGTTTCGGCCGACCCATGCGTGAAGACCGTCCGTCAAATGTGAAGGAGGTCTGGTGACTCCGTGAGTCTTCCGTCGGTGAATCGTGACCAGGTGTGGGGCGGAAGGGTCGGCACAGCGAGGTGACTCATCAGTAACGCGCAGCTGACCTGCGGATATGTGAATTCCTTGGATGCTCGGCGGGTTCGCCTGTGTGTTCGTTCAAGCGGGGTATGGTCGGCCCCGTTCACCTGACCGGGTGGATGAGGAGGGAGCGATTCAGCTCTCACGGGCCCCGCGTGGCGATCGGCCCAGGACGGAAGACTGACGGCACACGTTCGAGGCGAGGCAGACCGATGGAAGTTCCGGCCACCGCTTCGCCCGACGGCGACCGAACCGGCGGGGGAGCGTCCGGCGGAGGCTGGTTCGCGCGCACCCCGGGCGGGACCGCACCCGTACCCCCGCCCCGTGACGGCGCTGGGTCCGCGCCCCGGAACGGCCCACGGTCCGCGCCCCCTTCCGGACCGCCGCGGCAGCAGCGTCCGGCCCCGCCCGCCCAGGACGCGGACACCTCCGACGCGGCCCTGCTGCGCCGCACGATGGCCGAGATCGAGCCCATCGCGGACACCGTCACCTCGCACTTCTACGCGCTGCTCTTCCTGCGCCACCCCGCCCTGCGGGCGCTCTTCCCCGCGGCGATGGACACCCAGCGCGACCGGCTGTTCGCGGCGCTGCTCACCGCCGCCACCCACGCGGACGATCCGGTCACCCTCACCACGTACCTGACGCACCTCGGCCGAGGACACCGCAAGTACGGCACCCGGCCCGAGCACTACCCCGCCGTCGGCGAGGCCCTGATCGGCGCCCTCAGCCGCTACGCCCCGTCGACCTGGGGGCCCAGAACCGAGGCCGCGTGGGTCGCGGCCTACACGACCATCTCCCAGATCATGATCGACGCGGCCACCGCGGACGAGTTGCACGCGCCCGCGTGGTGGCAGGCGGAGGTGGTCGCCCACGACATGCGCACCAAGGACGTCGCGATCGTCACCGTCCGGCCCGAGCAGCCGTACCCCTTCCTCGCCGGGCAGTACACCGCCCTGGAGACGCCCTGGTGGCCACGGGTGTGGCGGCACTACTCCTTCGCCTCGGCGCCGCGCTCCGACGGCCTGCTCTCCTTCCACGTCAAGGCCGTTCCCGCGGGCTGGGTCTCCAACGCCCTCGTGCACCGCGCCCGACCCGGCGACGTCCTCCGGCTCGGTCCCCCCACCGGCTCCATGACCGTCGACCACACCACCGACAGCGGACTGCTCTGCCTCGGCGGCGGCACCGGGATCGCTCCCATCAAGGCCCTCGTGGAGGACGTGGTGCAGCACGGCCGCCGCCGGTCCGTCGACGTGTTCTACGGAGCCCGTCGCAACGACGACCTGTACGACTTCGACACCATGCTGCGGCTCCAGCAGACGCACTCCTGGCTGTCGGTGCGGCCCGTCGTCGACGACGGGCCCGCCGGACTGCCCGGAGGACTGCCCGAGGCGGTGCGCGAGTACGGCTCGTGGCACACCCACGACGTCTACCTCTCCGGCCCGCCCGGCATGATCCGGCGCGGCGTCGACACCATGCTTGGCATGGGCGTCCCCTCCCACCGCATACGGCACGACTCCATCGAAGGACTGGTCGGGGCGACGACGTGAGCACGTTCGAACAGACGGAGCAGCAGCACGCGCTGACGGCGCCCCTGCGCACCACCCGTCCCGGCAGCGGCGGCGAGCACCTGGTGCAGCAGCGCATGGGCACCGCGGAGCGCGCCGACCGCTTCTACGCCGAGCAGGTCCTCGACCGGCTCAACCCGCGCATGCGCGAGTTCGTGGCCCGACAGGAGATGTTCTTCCTCGCGACCGCCGACGGGCACGGCGAGTGCGACAACACCTTCCGCGCCGGCCCGCCCGGCTTCCTCCACGTCCTGGACGACACGACCCTCGCCTACCCCGAGTACCGGGGCAACGGCGTCCACGCCAGCCTGGGCAACATCGAGGAGAACCCGCACGTCGGCGTCCTCATGGTGGACTTCCTCCGCGACCGCATCGGGCTCCACGTCAACGGCCGCGCCGGGATCGTGGCCGACGAGGACATGCGGCGCGCCCACTCCGGGCTCACCGTCGACCCCGTGCCCGGCCGCCGGGCCCTGGTCTGGGTGGTGATCACCGTCGAGGAGGCGTACATCCACTGCGCCAAGCACATCCCGCACCTCCAGCGGGTCCCGGCGCGCGGCTCCGGGCGCTCCTGGGGGACGGACGACGTGAAGCGCAAGGGCGGCGACTTCTTCGGAGCCGCCGCCGACGCGCCGGAGCGCGGACCGTTCCTGCCACCGCCCCGGGCGAGCGCGGCGACCTGGCGGGCCGAGGCGGAGCGGGTCCTGGCGCGGGCGGCACGGCGCGACTCCGGTACGGACACGGACCCGGCGGGCGGCAGGCCCCAGGATGCGCCCGACGCCGGGGCACCCGACTTCAGCGGCTGGTTCAGCAGGACCGGCTCCGCCTGATCCGCGGGCCGCGCAGGCCGGCACGGCCGGTCCGAACGGCCGCGTCAGGCCCCGGAAAGGCCGGAAGAATACGTACGAACAGGTGAACCGGAGGGCGACAGGCGCATCCTCGGGGCGGGTTGGCGGCGAAGCATTCCCAGAGGTGCACACCGCCCACGTCCGACGGAACGGAACACTCCACCATGGCCACGTCCTCGACCCCGCCGGCCGTCCTCCGCTGCCTCGTCACGGGCGCCGGCGGATACATCGGCGGCCGGCTCGTCCCCGAGCTCCTCGAGCAGGGACACCGCGTCCGCTGTCTCGCCCGGCATCCCTACAAACTCGCCGACTTCCCCTGGGTCGAGCAGTCGGAGGTCGTCCAGGGGGACGTCACCGACGCCGAGAGCCTCAGGCCGGCGATGCGCGACATCGACGTCGCCTACTACCTCGTCCACTCCATGACCTCCACGGCCGACTTCGAGCGGGCCGACCGTGACGCCGCGCGCAACTTCGCCGCCGAGGCCCGCGCGGCCGGAGTGAAGAGGATCGTGTACCTGGGCGGACTCGTCCCGCCGGACATGCCCCCGCACGAACTCTCCCCGCACCTCCGCTCCCGGACCGAGGTCGGCCGCATCCTGCTCGACTCCGGCGTCCCCACCACCGTCCTGCGCGCCGCCGTCGTCATCGGCTCCGGCTCGGCCTCCTTCGAGATGCTCCGCTACCTGACCGAACGTCTCCCGGTGATGGTCACCCCCAGCTGGGTCGGCACCCGGGTCCAGCCCATCGCCGTACGGGACGTGCTCCGGTACCTCGTCGGCAGCGCGCGGATGCCGGACGACGTCAACCGGACCTTCGACATCGGCGGCCCCGACCTCCTGACGTACCGCGACATGATGATCCGTTACGCCCAGGTCGCCGGACTGCCCCGCCGGCTCATCCTCTCCGTTCCCATGCTCACCCCGCGTCTCTCCAGCCACTGGATCGGACTCGTCACGCCCGTGCCCGCCTCCTTGGCACGGCCCCTCGCCGAGTCCCTGAAGTACGAGGTCGTCTGCTCCGAGGACGACATCAAGCGGTACGTCCCCGACGAGGCCGGCTCCCCGCTGACCTTCGACCGGGCCCTGAAGCTCGCGATCCAGCGGGTGCGCGACGCCCAGGTCGTCACGCGCTGGTCCTCCGCGTCCCTGCCCGGGGCGCCCAGCGACCCGCTGCCCACCGACCCCGACTGGGCCGGCGGCAGCCTCTACACCGACAGCCGCTCCCGCACCGTCGACGCCGGGCAGGCCGCGCTGTGGCGCGTCATCGAGGGCGTGGGCGGCGAGAACGGCTGGTACTCCTTCCCCCTCGCCTGGGCGGTCCGCGGATGGTTCGACCGCCTCGTCGGGGGCGTGGGCCTGCGCCGCGGCAGAAGGGACGCGGAGCGGCTCCGGGTCGGCGACGCACTGGACTTCTGGCGGGTCGAGGAGATCGAGCGGGGACGGCTGCTGCGCCTGCGGGCCGAGATGCGGCTCCCCGGCCTCGCCTGGCTGGAGATGGTCGCGGACCGCGACGAGGAGGGACGCACGTGCTACCGGCAGCGCGCCCTCTTCCACCCTCGGGGCCTGGCCGGACATCTGTACTGGTGGAGCGTCGCCCCGTTCCACGCCGTGGTGTTCGGCGGCATGGCGCGGAACATCGCCCGCACCGCGGAGAAGACCGTCACGACGGACACAGAGGAGCACACCCGTGACCGAGTCGGCTGAGGAGAGCGTGGACGTCGTGATCGTCGGAGCCGGTGCGGCGGGCCTGGCCTGCGCCGCCGACCTCTGCGCGGCGGGGCTCTCCGTCCGGCTCCTGGAGGCGGACACGGCCCCCGGCGGCCGGATGCGCACCGACCGCGTCGCGGGCTTCACCGTCGACCGGGGATTCCAGGTGTTCAACACCTCGTACCCGCAGGTCAAGCGGCGGCTCGACCTGCGGCGGCTGCGGCTGCGCCCCTTCACCCCCGGTGTCCTCGTGTCGACGCCGGACGGGATCCGCCGCTACGCCGACCCCACCCGGGACCCGCGGCGCAGCGGTGACCTGCTCTCCGGCCGGGCGGGCTCGCCCCGGGACCTGCTCGCGGCGGGCGTGCTCTCGGCGCGCGACATGCTGGAGCCCGCGGCCCTGCTGCGCTCCCGGACCGACACCACCACCCGTACCGCACTGGCGCGGGCCGGGGTCTCCGATGCCATGGTGGAGACCTTCTTCCGGCCCTTCCTGTCCGGAGTCTTCCTGGAGGAGGAGCTCGCCACCTCGTCCCGCGTCTTCCACCTCGTCTGGCGCACCCTCCTGCGCGGCACGCTCTGCCTGCCGGCGGACGGTGCCGAAGCCGTCCCCGCCCAGCTCGCCGCGGGCCTCCCGGCCGGCGTACTGGCGACGGAGTCGCCCGTCGACCGCCTCACTGCCGGGGGAGTGCGCCGGGCCGACGGCACCGCACTGACGGCCCGGGCCGTGGTCGTCGCCACCGGAACCCGCGCGGCGGCCCGTCTGCTCCCGGGCCTGGACGTGCCCGCCGGACGCACCGTGAGCACGGTCTACCACGCGGCCGAGGAGTCGCCGCTGACCGAACCCACGCTCGTCGTGGACGCGCGGCGCCGCTTCCTGAACACCTGCGTCCTCACGGAGGTGCAGCCCGGATACGCCCGGGACGGCCGCGCCCTCGTCGCGACCTCGGTGCTCGGAGAGCTGCCTCCCGAGCGGGACGCCCGGCTGCGGGCGGCCCTGGCCGAGGTGTACGGGACGGACACGCGCTCCTGGGAGACGGTCCACCGGATCACGGTGCCCGACGCCCTGCCGGCCATGCCGCCCCCGCACCCCCTGACGCGCACCACCCGGCTCGAAGGCGGCCGCTACGTCTGCGGCGACCACCGGACCACCGGTTCGCTCCAGGGCGCCCTCGCCTCCGGGGCCCGGGCCGCGCGGGAGGTCCTGGCCGACCTCGGACGGGGCGTCTGACTCCCGTGCCCGGCGGGGCGGCGCCGGGGCCGGTCACCCGGCCCGTCACCCGCCGGGCGCGTGCCCAGACCGACAGGGGGTGGACCCTGCCGGGCGGCCCCGGTGCGACGCCCGCGCGGCGCGGACCGTGCCGTACGACCGGCTCAGGCCGGGGCCTCCATCACGTTCCGCAGGGTCAGGATGCCGCGGCGGATGTGGCTCTTCACGGTGCCGAGCGGGAGCCCCGTCTCCCGGGCGATCTGCGCCTGCGTCATGTCCCCGTAGATCGTCATGCCGACCAGGCGCCGCTGGACGGGTGAGAGGAACGTCAGCTTCTGCAGCACCATGACCCGGTCGAGGGCGCGCTCGCTCTCGTCGCCGCTGAAGTGCCGGACCGCGTCCTCCTGCCGACGGGCCACGGCCCGCTCGGTGTCCGTGCGTCGCGTGCGCCCCGCCAGGGCGTCGACGATGACGTGACGGGTGATCCCCACGATCCAGCCGGTGAGGGTGCCGCGCTCGCTGCGGTACCCCGCGCGTCCTCGCCAGGCGGCGAGGAAGACCTGCTGCGTGACGTCCTCCGCGTCCTGGACGTTCCCGAGGGAACGCCAGGCGAGCGTGTGGACCAAGGGGCCCAGCTGCTTGTACGCCGCAGCGAGCGCTTCCTCGTCCCCTGCGGCGAACCGGGCGGCGATGTCGGCGTTCATGGCTTGCTCCTCAGTCGGAAGGGCACCCATCCGCAACGAACCTCCACCGAAACGGTGGCGGATGACAATTCGCATCGAAACCGCATCGAAATGAGCTGCGTCGAAATCTGCCCTGCCGAAGCCCCTCCCGAAGCCCCTGCCGAAGCCCCGGCAGACGGCCCCCGCCGGTGTCTGCCGAGGTGCTTGCCGTGCCCGGTGGCGGACACGTGCCCCCGGGCCGCATCCGACCGGGCCGCGGTCACGGAAGCAACCTCCAGCCCAGTGCCCGGCCGGCTGGGCTTCCTCGCACGTTCGACGGCCGTCACCGGGAGTTCGTCATGACTGTTTCCGTGGTCCTCTTCACGTCGGACCTGCGGGTTCACGACCATCCGCCGTTGCGGGCCGCCACGGAAGGCGCGCACGAGGTCGTGCCCCTCTTCGTCCGGGATCCCGCGGTCGACCGGGCGGGCTTCGCGGCGCCCAACCGGCTGGCCTTCCTCGCGGACTGCCTCGCCGACCTGGACCAGGGCCTCGCGGACCGGGGCGGCCGGCTCGTCGTGCGCAGCGGGGACCCGGTCGCCGAGGTCAGCGCCGTGGTCCGGCAGGTCCAGGCCGACGAGGTCCACGTCGCGGCCGGGCACTCCGCCTTCGCCCAGGCCCGCCAGGAGCGGCTCCGGCACGCGCTGGAGGCCGACGGCTGCCGCGTCTACGTCCACGACGCCGTGACGACCGTGGTGGCGCCCGGCGACGTCACCCCGCAGGGATCGGACCACTACGCCGTCTTCACGCCCTACTACCGGCGCTGGTCCGACGAGCCGGTGCGCAGGCCGTTCCCGGCCCCGCGCGAGGTCAGGGTGCCGACCGCGGTGCGCTCGGAGAAGCTCCCGGCGCGCTCCTCGGTCTCCGGGGTGTCGCCCGGCCTGGCCGTCGGGGGCGAGAGCGAGGGCCGCAAGCGGCTCACGTCCTGGCTGAGCCGGCACGTCGACGGCTACGAGGAGCTGCACGACGACCTCGCCGGCGACGCGACCTCCCGGCTGTCGCCGTACCTGCACTTCGGGGCCCTCTCGCCCGTCGAGGCCGTGCACCGCGCGCGGACGCGCGGCGGATCGGGCGCCGAGGCCTTCATCCGGCAACTGTGCTGGCGGGACTTCTACCAGCAGGTCCTGGCCGCCCGGCCCGGGGCGGCCGTCGACGACTACCGCCCCCGCCACGACGGCTGGCGCCGGGGCGCCGACGCGCGGGCCGACCTGGAGGCCTGGCGCGAGGGCAGGACCGGATACCCGATCGTCGACGCGTCGATGCGGCAGCTCGCCCACGAGGGGTGGATGCACAACCGGGGCCGCCTCATCACCGCGTCCTTCCTGACCAAGACGCTCTACATCGACTGGCGGGAGGGCGCGCGCCACTTCCTCGACCTCCTGGTGGACGGCGACGTGGCGAACAACCAGCTGAACTGGCAGTGGGTCGCCGGCACGGGGACCGACACCCGGCCCAACCGCGTCCTCAACCCGGTACGGCAGGCCCAGCGCTACGACCCGGACGGCCGCTTCGTGCACCTCTGGGTCCCCGAACTCGCCGACCTCCCGGCGCCCACCGTGCACCAGCCCTGGACCCTCACCGGCCTGGACCGCGCCCGGTTCGACTACCCCGACCCGCTCGTCGGGCTCGCGGACGGTCTGGCGCGCTTCCGGGAAGCGCGCGAGGCGGGCTGACCGGCAGCCGCGGCGGCGACACGGGGCCCGCCCCTCCCCGTACTCGAATTCGATGCGAAAGCGATGCGAGTTGTCGCGAAGAGTCGGCCGGAAGGAGCCTGGACACAGCCCGGACGGGTGACGGACGGCTCGACACCGACGCACCCGATCTCGCGTCCGCGAGACCTGGGTGGAGAGGAGGGGCGTAGTACATGAACCGCCGCAGTATCGCCGTGGTGGGGGCGGGAGTGGCCGGCCTGACGGCCGCCCACCTCCTGGCCCGCGTCCACGACGTCACCCTGTACGAGGCCGACGGACGCCTCGGGGGTCACGCCCACACCCACGAACTGCCCCTCCGCGAGGGCGGGACCGTCCGGGTCGACTCGGGCTTCATCGTGCACAACGAGCGGACCTACCCGCACCTCCTGCGCCTCTTCCGCGAGCTCGGCGTGGAGACCCAGGACGCGGAGATGAGCATGTCCGTCCGGTGCGACGGCTGCGGCCTGGAGTACGCCGGGGCCCGCGGGCCGCGCGGTGTGCTCGGCGGCGGCAACCTCCGGCGCCCCTCCCACCTCCGCATGCTCGCGGCCGTCCCGCGCTTCCACCGCGCCGCCCGCCGCGTCCTGGAGTCCGGAGACGGGACGACGACGTACGGCGACTTCCTCCGGAGCGGGCGCTTCACGCCCTACTTCGTCGGCCACTTCGCGATCCCGCTCGTCTCGGCCGTCTGGTCCTGCGCCCCCGACACCGCGCTCCGCTACCCCGCGGCGTACCTCTTCCGCTTCCTCGACCACCACGGACTGCTGTCGGTGACCGGTTCCCCGCAGTGGAAGACGGTCACCGGAGGCTCCGCCGCCTACGTCGACCGCGTCGCCAAGCAGATCACCGCCGTCCGGACCGCCACGCCCGTCCGCACCGTCGTGCGCGGCGCCGACCACGCCCGCGTCGTCACCGAGGACGGCGACGAGACCACCCACTCCGCGGTCGTCCTGGCCCTCCACCCGGACCAGGCACTGCGGCTGCTCGCCGACCCGACCCCTCAGGAACGGCGCGTCCTCGGCGCGTTCACCTACTCCCGGAACCCCACCGTGCTGCACCGGGACCCCACCCTCCTGCCGAGGAGCCCGCACGCGAGGGCCTCCTGGAACTACTGGCTCCCCTCCTGCGCCGCCCGCCCCGGAGCCGTCCAGGTCAGCTACGACATGAACCGCCTGCAACGACTCACCTGCGACGAGCCCCACATCGTCACCCTCAACCCCGGGACCCGGGTCGACGATTCCACCGTGCTGGCCCGCATGACCTACGAACACCCCGTCTACACCCCCGAGTCCGTCGCCGCGCAGGCCGAACTCCCGGAGCTCAACACCCCCGTCACGGCCTACGCGGGCGCCTACCACGGCTGGGGATTCCACGAGGACGGCTGCCGGTCGGGAGCCGAGGCGGCCCGGGCGCTCGGAGTGGACTGGTGACCGGGAAGCGGGCCGCGTCCCCGGCCGGACCGGACGCCGCCGCCCAGCCCGCCGGGGCCGTGAGCGGCGAGGCCTTCCCGCAGGTGCCCGCCCTCTACCCCGGAGAGGTCGCGCACACCCGCGTGACCCCTCTGCGGTACGGGCTCCGCCACCGCACGTACTTCTGGCTGGTCGACATCGACGAGCTGCCCGCACTGCCCCGCCTCCTGCGCCCCCTCGCCCGCTTCGACCCCCGCGACCACTTCGGCGGCGCCGCGCCCACCCTGCGCGCCGGCGTCACCGCCTTCCTCACCGCCAACGGCGTGACCGAACCCCTCGGCAACGTGCTGATGCTCTGCCACGCGCGGGTCCTGGGACACGTCTTCAACCCCCTCACCCTGTACTGGTGCCACGGCGAGGACGGACGCCTCGTCCGCGTCGTCGCCGAGGTGCACAACACGTACGGGGAGCGCCACTGCTACCTCCTGAGTCCCGACCCCCAGGGCGTCGACGAGGTCCCCAAGGACTTCTTCGTCTCACCGTTCTTCGACGTCGAGGGCTCCTACCGCATGCGCCTGCCCCTTCCCGGCGACCGGCTGGACCTCACCGTCCAGCTCCGGCACGCCGACGGGTCCCGCCCGCTCACCGCCACCGTCCGCGGCACCCGCCGGCCCGCCGGGCCACGCACCCTCCTCGCCGTCGCCCTGCGTCACCCCTGGTCGACCGCCGCCGTCTCACTGGGCATACGTCTCCACGGAATCCGCCTCTACCTCAAGGGACTTCCCGTCCGGTCCCGGCCCACCGCTCCCACCCAAGAAGGAATGCTGTGACTCACCTGCCGCGCGCGGTCGTCATACCAGACGGTGCCAACAGCCTGTACCCCGTCGACGCCGAACGGTGGCCGGACGTCGCCCGCCGCCCCCGCGCCTCCGCGCTGCGCACGGCCGTCGCGCGCACGGTCGTGGACCGTGCCCTCGCCCGTCTGAACGTACGGACGATCACCCCGTACAACGCCTTCGCGCAAGCCCCGGCGCACGCGCCGACGCTGACGCTCCATGACCCCGAGGCCTTCTACCGGAGGATCGGCGTCGACGGCCTCATCGGCTTCGGCGAGTCCTACATGGCCGACGAATGGGACAGCGACGACCTCGTCGGACTGCTCACGGTCCTCGCCCGCAGCATGGACGAACTCGTCCCGGCGCCGCTGCAACGACTGCGCGGCGCCTGGGCACACCGGCGGCCTCCGCACGACCGCAACTCCCTCGACGGAGCCCGCCGGAACATCCACCGCCACTACGACCTGTCCAACGACCTCTTCACCCTGTTCCTCGACCCCAGCCTGACCTACTCGTCCGCGCTCTTCGCCTCCCTGCCCGCGCGGGACGCGGACTTCACCGCGGCCCAGCACCGCAAGATCGACCGGCTCCTCGACCTGGCCCAGGTCGGACCCGGCACCCGGCTCCTGGAGATCGGCACGGGCTGGGGCGAACTCGCGCTGCGCGCCGCCGCCCGCGGAGCCCGCGTGCGGACCCTGACGCTCTCGGCCGAGCAGAAGGCCCTGGCGACGGAGCGCATCCGGGCGGCCGGACTCGCCGACCGCGTCGACGTGGAACTCCGCGACTACCGCGAGGCGAGCGGCAGCTACGACGCCGTGGTCAGCGTGGAGATGATCGAGGCCGTCGGCCCCGAGTACTGGCCCGCCTACTTCACGTCCCTGCGCGAACTCCTGGCGCCCGGCGGCCGCGCCGTCCTCCAGGCCATCACGATGCCGCACGACCGCATGCTCGCCACCGCGCGGACCCACACCTGGATCAGCAAGTACATCTTCCCCGGCGGCCTCGTCCCGTCCCGCGAGGCCATCGCCCGGCACGGCTCCGAGGCCGGTCTCGACATCGTCCACGACACCGGACACGGCGAGCACTACGCCGAGACGCTCCGGCTGTGGCGGGAGAAGTTCCTGGCGGCGGGCGAGGACGTCGACGCGCTCGGCTTCGACCGTGTCTTCCGCCGCATGTGGGAGCTCTACCTCGCCTACGCGGAGGCCGGTTTCCGGGCCCGCTACCTCGACGTCCGGCAGCTCGTTCTCACCGAGTCCGTACACTCCGAGTCCGGACGGACCGATTTCGCACGTTCCGATGCCGGACGGTCCGACGCCCGACGGACCGGCGACGACGAGGGAGGGGCACCCGAGTGACCGTCATCGACACCGACGCCCTGCTGCTCCTGCTCGCGGCCTCGGCCGCCACGGCACTGGCCGTCATGCTGATCACCTTCGCCATCGGCAGCGCGAGGAACCTCCACCGGGTCGTCGACATCGCCTGGGGCGCCGCCTTCGCCGCCGTCGCCGTGGTCTGCTGGTTCCTCTCCGACGGATACGGAGACACGACCCGCAGGACCGTCGTCGCCCTCGCCACCGTCGTCTGGGGGCTGCGGCTCGCCTTCCACATCGCCCGGCGCGGCCGAGGACACGGCGAGGACCCGAGGTACGCGCGGATGCTGGACCGCGCCCGGGGGAGCCGTCGCCTCTACGCGCTCCGCACCGTCTATCTGCTCCAGGGCGCCCTGGTCTGGCTCGTGTCCCTCCCCGTCCAGGTCGCCTCGCTCGTCCCCGGGCCGCTCGGCGCCGCGGCCTACGCAGGGATCGCGCTCTGGGCCGCCGGAGTGACCTTCGAGGCGACGGGGGACCACCAGCTCGCCCGCTTCAAGGCCGACCCCGCGAACAAGGGCCGCATCATGGACCGGGGACTGTGGAGCTGGACCCGCCACCCCAACTACTTCGGCGACTTCCTCGTCTGGTGGGGCCTCTACCTACTGGCGTGCGCGTCCTGGCAGACCGCCGCGCTGACCGTGGTCTCGCCGCTGGTGATGAGCGGCCTCCTCATCTTCGGAAGCGGCAAGCGGCTCCTCGAGAACCACATGTCACAGCGGCCGGGGTACGCCGACTACCGTGCGCGGACCAGCGGCTTCTTCCCGCTCCCGCCGCGCCGCAAGGCCCGCCCGGACGCTCACGCGTCGGCCCCCTGACGCTGCTCCCCGTAGACGGTGGAGATCACCCCCAGCGCCTCGCGCAGCCCGCCCGGCCGCAGCATGCCGTCGCCGGGCGGCGGGCCGGCCCACCCGGGGCCCGCCAGGAGGACGAGCGGCGCCGTCCGGGCGCCGCGCAGCCCGAACGACAGACCCGCCAGGTGCCGGGCCAGGGCGTGACTCGCCGTCGAGCGCGCCTGTGACCACAGGACGACGACCGCGGGACCCGACCGGCGCACCGCCGCGTCCAGGGCCTCGGCGGGGACGGCACCGCCGAACATCCGGAAGGGCAGGCCCCGTTCGGCCAGGCCCGCGGCGAGGGCCTCCAACGGCAGGGTGTGGGCCTCGGCCGGCACGCACGCCAGGACGACGGGTGGCCCCTTCGCCGACGTGGTCCCGGCCACCGCGGCCCTCCGCAGAGCCGTGGAGACCTGCCACGACAGCAGGTGCTCGACCTCCACGTACCGGTCGCTCGACGACTCCCACTTGCGGCCCACGGCGTGCAGCGTCGGCACCATGACCTCCTCCCAGGCGGTGACGAGGCCGTGGTCGTCGATGACCTGCCGCAGCAGCACCTCCATGGAGGGGGAGTCCAGCCGGACCGCCGCACGGGCCAGTCCCCGGCACTCCTGCCGGACGTCGCCGAGGGGCAGCCCGTTCCCCGAGCCGGGCTGCCGCGCGGGCCGATGCGCCGACGGCTCCGCCTCGGGGACCGGCAGCGCGTCGTCCTCCTCCGGCGGGGCCTCGGCCGGGACGGCTACGAGCGGCGGGGCCTCGACCGGGACGGTCTCGATCTGCGGTGCCTCGGCGGGTTGACCGAGCACCACCCGCGCCGCCTCGCCGGGAGGCACTCCCGTCGCCGTCAGACGGCACATCTCCTCCAGGAGCGCGATGTCCGCCGGCATCCACCGCCGGTGCCTGCCGCTGGACCGGACCGCCGGGCCGATCCCGTACCGCTGCTCCCAGGAACGGACGGTGGTCGGGGAGACGCCGAGGCGCCGGGCTACGGCTCCGGTGGTCACGCCGTGGATCGTTTCGGCCATACCCTCACCCTACGCGCGGAACGCTGCGCGAACGACGCGAGCCGGACGCGCGCGGGACAGGGGGCGCTGCCGCTGATCCGTCTCCTCCGCTCACCCGGCTCCCCGGGCCGACGGGCTCGTCCAGCCGGGCAGCGACGAGCCGTCCGGGAGCCGTCCGCTGAGGCGGAACGGCGCCGGTGTGCCGGCGTGCGCGGCGAGGACCGGGCCCCGCGCTCCCGCGCTGACCGCCCCGTCCGCGCGGACGCCCACGACGCGCCTGCTGCCCGCGGCGAGCAGGTAGCGCGTGCCGCGCGGCGCCGACCAGAAGGCTCCGGCGAGAACGTCCTGCCCGAACCGGCCGCAGGCGGCGGTGTCGCGCACCGTCGTGACGGGGACGGTCCGGCCGGGCGGCTCCAGGGTGACGTCCACCCGCCCGCGGCCCTCCCAGGTGTCGGCGCGCGTGCAGACCCACAGGGCGCGGCCCGCCCTCTCGGGAAGCGTCTGTTCGGCGAACTCCCACCGGTTGACCGCACGGACGCCGCTGTCCCGCAGGGGCGGCAGGGAACAGGCCGCGTGCGACCAGGCGGCCAGGCCGAGCGGACCCGCCGCCTCGCGCGGCCGGCGCGCCGGTTGGCCCGGCACGGGCAGGGACGTCCAGGTGAGGTGGGCGGGGCTGAGTCCGCCCAGATCGACGAGGAGGAAGGCGTGGTCCTCCACGATGAGGGTCGACGAGCGCAGCTGGAGGGCCGGCACACCGCCGCAGCCTCCCGGCCCGGCCGCCCGCGCGCCGTCGCTCACGGGATCCGTGGTCCCGTCGGACGCGATCCGCAGGGGTTGGGCGGCGGTACGGGGATCCCGCAGGTCCCGCACACCGGCCTCCGCGATCCAGGGGGCGAGCAGGTACCGCGTCCGTCCTCCGGCCCGCGCCAGGACCACGGCCGCCGCGGTCGTCACGTCGCTGTCGTCGGCCCGCGTCTCCACGAGGGCCGGCCGGGCGCGACCCGTACCCGGCTCGGTGTAGCGGACGAGCGAGCGGCCCGTGTACAGGACGACGACCCTCGCTCCGTCGACCTTCCCCGCGTACAGCAGCGAAGGGGGCTCGGGCCCGGTCGTACGGGAGGAGCCGGGCGCCCAGGCGGCGACGGCCCTGCGGACGAGGTCCCGGTCGGACGCCAGGCCGCCGCGGGCCGGCCAGGCCGTGAAGTCGACCCGGGAGGTGTCGGCCCACCGTCCGGCCGGGACGCGCACCGGAGCCGGTGCGGCGGGGGCGGCGGAGACCGGAGGGCGCGGGGCGGGCGCGGACGGTGCGTCGAGGGCGACCGCCGCCGTCGCGCCGAGCAGGACCAGGGTGCCCGCGAGCGCGGCGAACCGGGCGCGTCTGCGGCGTCCGAGCAGGTCGGTGGGGCGCAGATGGACGGTGCAGGGATCGAACTCCGGCCCCCGCAGCAGTCCGGCCGTGCCGGGACCGCAGCTCGCGGCCAGCCGCTCGGCGCCGTTCGAAGCGCGCTCGGGATCGGGCACGCCGGCCGCGCGCAGCAGGGCGACGACGGAGGCCGGGGCGAGGCCTTCGAAGGCCGTCAGGGCGAGGGCCGCCCGTGTCGCGGGATCCGCCGCCGCGAGGGCGCGGTCCAGGGCGAGCTCGTCCGTGCCGCCGGCCCGGGGGAAGACGCGCAGGCCGAGCGCTCTCGGCAGGGCCACTCCGACCGACACCGTGAGCGGCGGCCGCAGGGCTCCCCGGACGACCCGCGCGCGGAGCCAGTCGTGCGCCGAGTCCTCCCCGCCGGCGTCGTGGCGTCCGGGGTGCGGCCCTCTCCTGCGCGCGAGGCTGCGCTGCACCAGCGCGTGGGCCGCGAGCACCCTGCGGTGGCGGCCGAGGGCCGGAGGCAGGATGAGATGCGCCAGCCGGACGAGCGCGGGGTAGTGCTCGACCAGCGCCGCTTCGGCCGCGTCCCGGGAGGGTGAGCGCGGGGCGGGTATGCGAGCGGTGCGGTCGGACGTGCCGTTCCTCTGGGAGACATGCATACCGGGAAAACGACCCCGCGCGGATGACGTCACCTCGGTTCTGCCCTCTGCTTGCTCCATCTATCGAAATTCGATAGATTCACATCGTGATTCGATGGAAGGAGGGGCCGTGGGGAAGCTGACAGTGCGCGCGCTGCGCGCCGTGCTCGCGGTGGTGTTCACGGGCACCGTGCTGGTGCAGATCATGATGGTGTGGGTCCTGGTGAGCGGAAACGACCAGGAGGAGGGGTCGCTGCCCCTGACCCCCATGCGTGTCATCGTGATCCTGGGCATGGTGGCGGCCCAGGTCGCCCTGGTCTCCGTGTGGCGGCTGGTGGCGATGGTGCGCAAGGGGACCGTGTTCTCCCATGCCGCCTTCCGGTACGTGGACCGCGTCATCGGGGCGATCGTGGCCGTCGCCCTGCTGTGGTTCGCCGTCACCGTCGTCAACGCACCCGGGCAGCGGGACGACCCGGGGGTCAGCGTCATCATGGGAGGGATCGCCCTCGCAGTCCTGGGGGTCGCGCTCATCGTGCTCGTGCTGCGCATGCTGCTGGCCCAGGCCGTCGCCCGCGACGTCGAAGCCACCCGCATGCGGGCCGAGTTGGACGAGGTCATCTGATGCCCATCGCCGTCGACATCGATGTGATGCTGGCCCGGCGGAAGATGTCCGTGGGCGAGCTCGCGGAGCGGGTGGGGATCACGCCCGCCAACCTGGCGGTGCTCAAGAACGGCCGCGCCAAGGCGGTGCGGTTCGCGACGCTCGCCGCGCTCTGCGACGCGCTGGAGTGCCAGCCGGGCGACCTGCTGCGCTGGGAGCCCGAGGAGGCGTGAGCGCGCGGCGCGCCGACACGGGCCCGCCCCCCGTCCGGTCTCGGACGGGGGGCGGGCCCCTCTTCGTGCCGCGAGCGTCAACTCCGCAGGTGTGAGGCGCCGTTGAGGTCGAGGATCGTCCCGGACGACCACGCGGCGGCGGGGGAGGCCAGCCACAGCACGGCGTCGGCGATCTCCTCGGTCGAGCCCACCCGGCCGAACGGGCTCTGCGCACGGATCGCCGCGCCCTCGGGGCCCTCCAGGCGCGGTGCGACGCGCTCGGTCGCGAAGAATCCGGGGGCGACGGAGGCGACGGCGATCCCGTGCGGAGCGAGCGAGACGGCGAGCGACTGGCCCAGGGCGTGCACGGCGGCCTTGGTCGCCCCGTACGCCGGGTGGTCGGGCTCACCCCGGAAGGCGCCCCGGGAACCGATGTTCACGATCCGGCCGCCCGTGCCCTGGTCGATCATGAGCCGCGCGGCGAGATGGCTCAGGTTCGCGGTGGCGAGCAGGTTCACCGCGACGTGTCGCTGCCACACCGCCACCCATTCCTCGTACGGCGTCTCGGCCAGCGGGTGGCGGACGTTCACCGCCGCGTTGTTCACCAGTACGTCGAGGCCGCCGAGCCCTTCCGAGGCCATCTCCACCACGGCCGCCGCCCCCGCGGGCTTCGACAGGTCGCCGCCGACCAGTACGTGCCCGGTGTCGGCCAGGGACTCCAGGGTCACGCGCGCATCGTCGGCACGGGACCCGAAGTGGACGGCGACCCGGTCCCCGTTCGCCGCGAACGCCTGAGCCACCGCACGCCCGAGCCCCCGCGACGCACCACTGACGAGCACGCGCCTGCCTGATGCGGGAAGATTCATGACGGTTCCTTTCGAAGGCGCCCAAAGGGGAGACCGTAACGCGTCCACCGACCCGTCGATCACCCACCCAGACGCCCCGCGCCGAGGTCAAGACGCAGCTCAGCCGTTCCCTCGCGCCGAGGACCTGGGGTCGCCGCCTACTGATCCTGGCGGAGGGACCGGAGGCGGTCCGCCGTGTCGTAGCTCGTGAGCCGCAGGCCCTGGATGTCGCGGATGAGATCGCGCCAGGGCTCGTACGAGGGGTCGACCCGGTGGCCGGACGCCTCCAGGTAGGCGATGGCGACCCCGTAGCCGTAGAGCTCGTTGCGCGTGGGCAGCGGGCGGAGCAGGACGCACTCCTGGAGGAAGACGGCGGCGCGCCAGAACGCGTCGGGGTCCGCCTGGTCGAGGTGCGGCGTGTTCACCCGGTGCCGGGCGGCCATGCCGGCCAGGACCGAGTAGTCGCTGACCGTGAGGTCCCTGCGGAGGATCTCCTCCTGGCGGTCGAGCAGCCAGCGGGCGTCGACGAGCAGCCGCACGGGTCAGGCCACCCGCTCGGTCTCGTGCTTGACGGGCGGCAGCCCGCCGAAGTCGGCGTCGAAGCGGCTCATCACGCCGGGAGCGCCGATGGCGCGCCGGAAGGCGCCGGTGGCGGTGTCGAGGAGCTGCTCGCGCTCCTTCTCGTCCGCGACGCGCTCCAGGTAGTCCTTCACGGACAGCCCGGCGGCGTCGGCGAGGGCCTTGAACCGGTCCCGCGTGGTCTCGTCGATCCTGACGCTCGTGTCTGGCATACGGGAAGTATGCCGCAGAGCATGCAGGCACCGCCAGGGGTCGGACGCCACGTGACGGGACGTCCCCCGCCGCCGCTCGCCCTCCCGCCCAGGGGCGGCCGGGCTCCCGGCGGCGGAACGCCGGGTGGCGACCGCCCGGCAGGGGGCTTCCCCCGCCGGGCGGCCGTCGTCCGAGGACGCTCAGCTGTCCGAGCGGAACGCTCCGTGGACCCGCAGGTTGCCCTGGATCGCGACCATCTCCTCGTTGATGTGCATGACCCAGGCCTCCCCGGTCCGGACGGACAGGAGCCGGTTGGCGTTCACCTTCCCCAGGAACAGGGACTCGCCGTGGACGAGGAGCGCGAACCGCTCGTGGTCCGTCGTCAGCTTGTCCCTGACCGTCAGGTCGCCCGCCGTCACCAGTCCACCGACGTCCAGGTTCCGCAGCGGACGGACATCGCCCCGGACGACGAGGTCACCGTCGACGGACAGGTCACCGCCGACGCCCACCCCGCCCGCGGCGCTCACCTCCCCCTGGGCGTCGAGCCTGCCGTGGACGACGAGCCGAGGGGGTCCGTCCTGCGTCTCCAGGACACCGTCGACGGTCAGCCCGCCCTGGAGGGTGAGGCGTTCCTTGACCTGGGCCCGGTGGCTGACCAGGTCGTTGAGGTCCGCCGTCCCGGCGGCGACGGTGCCCCACTGACGGTTCCCGGAGCCCTCGAACACGTTCACTCCGGCGGGCGGGAACTCGATCCAGCCGGCACTGCCGTCGCGCCCCTGCACCCACTTGGTGTGGATGCCGTTCAGGTCGGCCTTGTCGGCCGCGACCGTGCCCCACTCCCGCGATCCGTCCCTGCGGACGTCCACTCCGGACTGCGGGAACTCGATCCAGCCCTTGCCGGCGTCGTGGTCGCCCACCCACGTGGTGTTCACGGCGGTCGCGCTGACCTTGTCGGCCGTGACGGCGCCGGGCGTGTGGGCGTCGTCGTGGACCTGCACGCCCCGCGGGGTGAAGGTGATCCGCCCCTTGTCCGTGGTGCCCTCCGCCCACGGGGTGCGCAGCCCCTGCGTGGCGGTGACGCTGTCGAACTCGGGGTGGCGCAGGTGGACGGTGGTCGTGAGGAAGTAGCCCGGCTCCTGCTGCGGGGACCGCGAGGCGGCCACCAAGGTGTAGGTGGCGTCCCGCTTCGGCTCCTTGCCCGCCACCGGCGACCACTGCCATCCGGCCCCCGTGCGCTGCGGCACGGGCTCGGTGAGGCCGTCCGGGCCGTGGATCGTGTACGCCAGCGTGTCGGGTCCGTCCCACTGGAGGACGATGTCCCCGCCCGCGGCCACCAGGGTGTCCTTCGGGCGGAAGTTGCGCGGCACCCGGGGCAGCCGCTTCAGCAGACTCAGGGCGACCGGGTTCCGCTGGACCTTGGCGCCGTCCGCCGCCCGCTCGGTCACCTGGAGCAGGACCAGCCCCGGCTCGCCCGAGACCGGGAAGTCGTCCAGCACCAGGACGAGGGAACCGGCCTCCCTGAAGAGGGAGTTCGGCTGGGCGGTCACGGTGAGGACGCCGTTCTTGCCGTCCCACTCCACCGTCGGGTCCTTGCCCGGCTCCGTAGCGCTGTTCTGCGAGATCCGGGCCTTGACGGCCTCCGGATCGGACGTCAGGTCTCCGGCCTTGCCGCCGAAGGGCACGCGGACCTCGATCGAGCGCCAGTCCACCTCCCCGTTCAGGTTGGGGTTGGAGACGACGACGTAGACCGATCCCCGGGACTCCCGACCGGGCTCCGACGCCTGGAGCGGCGCCGGGTCGGTGAGGATGTCGTAAACAAGAGAAGCCACGGTTGGAACCCCCTGTTTCAGCTGTGCGGGCGCTCGCCCCCCACGGGCGCTGTCCCGTCTCCCCCCAGGGTCGCGACGCCCGAGGGCTCAAGAGCCCCGATCCGACCTATTCGGCGCGAACCTGATCGGTCATGGCCGAATTGGGCAAGTGCCGTGAATCCAAAGGGAGATGAGCGACGGGCTGGTGGTCCCGGCGGGGCACGGTTGACTTCGAGTGCACTCCACTGCCTAGCGTCCTCAAGGACGGATCCCACACGCAGGAGGCAGCCATCATGACCGACGTTTCCACCCGAAAGCTGGGCGACCTCGTGGTCTCCGCGCAGGGTCTGGGGTGCATGGGGATGAGCCACGGATACGGGGCCTCCGACGACGAGCAGTCGATCGCCACCCTCCACCGCGCCCTCGACCTCGGGGTGACGCTCCTCGACACCGCCGACTTCTACGGCGCCGGACACAACGAGGAACTCATCGGACGGGCCGTCGCCTCGCGCCGCGACGAGGTGGTGCTGGCGACGAAGTTCGGCTACGCCAACCGTCTGGGCGAGCCCACCCGGATCCGCGGCGACGCCGCTTACGTCCGGGAGGCGTGCGACGCGTCGCTGCGCCGTCTCGGAGTCGACCACATCGACCTCTACTACCAGCACCGGGTCGACCCGCGGGTGCCGATCGAGGAGACCGTCGGGGCGATGGCCGAACTCGTAGAGGCGGGGAAGGTCCGCCACCTCGGCCTGTCCGAGGCGGGAGCCGAGTCGATCCGCCGGGCGCACGCGGTGCATCCGATCGCCGCGCTCCAGAGCGAGTGGTCGCTGTGGACCCGTGACCTGGAGCGGGAGATCGCTCCGCTCTGCCGCGCACTCGGCATCGGCCTCGTCCCCTTCTCCCCCCTCGGCCGGGGCTTCCTGACGGGACGGTACGCCTCGGTCGAGGGCATGGCCGAGACCGACGTACGGCGCAGCCAGCCGCGCTTCGCCGAAGGCAACCTGGAGCGGAACCTCGCGGTCGTCGCCCGGCTGGACGCGCTCGCCGAGGCGAAGGGGGTCACCGCCGGCCAGCTCGCCCTGGCCTGGGTGCAGCACCGGGGCGACGACGTCGTGCCGATCCCCGGCACCCGGCGGCAGCGGAACCTGGAGGAGAACCTCGCGGCGCTGACCGTGGAGCTGACCGCCGAGGACCTGGCCGGCATCGAGGCAGCCGCGCCGCCGGAGCAGATCGCGGGCACCCGCTACGACGCGACCAGCCTGACGTTCGTGAACAACTGAGCCCTGTCAGGCCGAGGCCACAAGTTCCCGTTCCGCCGGGGTCACGAGACGGCGTCCCCCCGGTCCTCCACGTCTCCCGGGCCCGCCTCGTACGCCTCGTCCTCTTCCCCCGGCTCCTCGGGAAGGACGTTGCCGTCCTCGTCGAGGGGCGGGTGCATGGCGTTCGGGGCGTGGTTCTCGACGTCGGACGGGCGGGGCCCCTCCGGCCCGTCGGGACCCCAGCGCACCAGGCGTCGGGTGCGGCCGATCCGGGAGGTGGTGCCGTGGACCTCGACCTGGTTCAGCCGCTCGGCGCGGAGCCGGTCGGCCGCCTCGGCGTACAACGCCAGCTCGGCGACGGAGGAGCCGGTGCCCTCGGCGACCAGGGTGCGCGCGTCGCGTTGGGCGAGGAAGTCCTCCGCGGAGGCCTCGGGGATCAGCCCCCGTGAGCGCGGCTGCCACCAGACGAGGGCGAAGTCCAGGGTCCGCCGGGCGTCGTGGGCGGAGGCGTGCAGGCCGCTGCCCGGCGTCCAGGCCCCGCCGCCGGACCGCTCCACGACCCGGAACAGCGCGGGCAGGAGCAGCACGTCGGGGTGGCTCGCCCGGGCGTGCTCCGAGTCGCGCAGCACGCGGTGGGGGAACCTCGCCCCGGTGTAGACGAGGGAACGCAACGCCAGCCGTTCCGCCGCCAGGGCGGGGGAGAGCGGCGCGTCGGGGTCCAGGACGAGCCCCTCGTCGACCCTCGGCCCCCGCGCAGCGCGGCTCCAGTCGGGGACGGGAGGTTCGGGGTCGGTCGGCCGTGGCGTCTCGATGTCCCCGTGGACGTTCATGCCCGCGTACTCCTCGGCCCGCACGACCCGGAAGCGGGTGCCGAGCACGGTGAGCTCGTCCACGCGCTCCCGTTCCAGGCGGGCGACCGCCGCGAGCAGCGCGCGCCGCTCGGCCCGGTCCCCGGCCTCGTCCTTCGCCCGGAACCAGAGCAGCGAGTTCAGCGCGTCGCGGGCCTCCTGCGGGCAGCCTTGCGTGACCTCGACGACCACCCGCCACCGGCGCCCGTCTCCCGCGCCCTGCGCGGCCACCCCGAACAGGGGACCCCGTACGGCCAAGGTCCCGTTGTGCACCGCCGCGTCACGTGCATCCGCCTCCACGGCGGCCTCCACCGGCTCGACGGGGATCCTCACCACCACGTCGCAGCCGTCCGCATGCATGTCGTCCTGGTCCATGGGGCCATCCTGGCGGTCGGCGGGTGCGCGTCTCAGGGTTTCCCGGGATCATCCGCCGAAAGATGCCGTCCGGCGCGGCGCGATGTGTGCGGTCGCCGACCGTGACGCCCGCGTTCCCCCGCGACGGATGGGAGGCCCGTCCCACGACGGACCGCCGTCCGTTTCCCGCACGGCTGTCACGGCCGTGGCGGAGGCACCCGTGCCACCGGCGGTCGCCCGCGGGCGTGCTACCGGCGGTCGCCCGCGGGGCGGGGGAGGACAGCGCGTGATGCGCCGCCTGACCGGCCGCCGCCGGCCGACGCGACAGCCACGTGCCCGCGCCGAGCCGGTGCACCGGAGGTGATCTCGCACCAGACCTATTTTTGCAGACCATGCATTTTTGCGTACCATGCAGGTATGGCAGAGGCAGTCCCTGCGTCGGGCGGGCTCAGAGAGCGCAAGAAGCGGGCGACGCGCGCCGCGTTGGTGGAGGCGGCGGTACGCCTCGCGGCCGAGCACGGCGTCGAGCACGTCACCGTCGACGCCATCAGCGCGACGGCGGGCGTCTCCACGCGGACGTTCTTCAACTACTTCGACTCCCGTGACGAGGTCTTCGTCATGATCGGGGCCGACGCCGGTGGCCGTGTCCGGCGGGCCGTCCTCGCCGCTCCCGCCGAACTCTCCCCCCTGGAGGCCCTCCGCGACGCCCTCGCGGCCGAACTCGGGGAGATCGAGCAGCAGCGCGAGCTGTGGCAGCTGCATGCAGAAGTCCTGCGCCGGACACCCCAGTTGCTCGCACGCAGCATCGGCGCCCACCTGGCGGACGAGGCCGGGCTCGCCGAGACCCTCGCCGAGCGCATCGGAGCCGGCTCGCCGCTCTTCGCCCAGGGCCGTCCCCCGCTCGCCGACGAGGACGACCAGGAGCGGAGGCGGGCCCTCGGGCTGTACCCCCGCCTGCTCGCCGCCGTCGGTACGACGGCCGTCCGCGTCGCCGTCGAGCACTGGTCCGTCCGGCAGGACGAGGCCGCCTTCGCGGACGTCTTCCGGGAGACGTTCGAGCACCTCGCCGCAGGCCTCCCCGCACCACCTCATCCGGGCACCACATCCGGCTCGCCCGCCCCGCCCGACGGACGCTGACCCGCGGCCCGCAGCCCGCAGACCGCCTTCTCCTTCTACCTGCCCATCGAACGCTCCCCCTGGGGAGCGCCGCCCCCGGCCGCCCGCGCACACCGCGAAGCGGCCGGTCCGGCGACCCACGAACACTGAGAGAGATGCTGTGACCTCACCAGCGGCGCCGGCCGACGCGCCCCCGGCCGCCTCCATGTCCGACCGTCAGATACTCCAAGCCATGTCCGGCCTGATGGCGGGCATGTTCGTCGCCATCCTGGCCGGCACCGTGGTCTCCAACGCGCTGCCCCGCATCATCGCCGACCTCGGGGCGAGCCAGTCCTCGTACACCTGGGTCGTCACCGCCGAACTCCTCGCCATGACGGCGACGGTCCCGCTGTGGGGCAAGCTGGCCGACCTCTACAACCAGAAGCTGCTCCTCCAGATCTCCCTCGGGCTGTTCGTGGTCGGCTCCCTCCTCGCCGGGTTCTCCCACGAAGTCGGGCTGCTGATCTTCAGCCGCGTCGCCCAGGGCATCGGCGCCGGCGGCCTCACCGCCCTCGCGCAGGTCGTGATGGCCGCGATCATCCCGCCGCGCAGGCTCGGCAAGTACGCCGGCATCTTCGGCGCCGTCTTCGCCGTCGGCACCGTCGCCGGACCCCTCATCGGCGGTGTCCTCGTGGACACCTCCTGGCTGGGCTGGCGCTGGTGCTTCTTCATCGGCGTCCCCTTCGCCCTGCTCGCCATCGTGCTGCTCCAGCGGACGCTGAAGCTGCCCGTGAACCGCCGCGAGGCGAAGATCGACTACCTCGGCGCGTTCCTGATCGTCGCCGGTGTCTGCGCGCTGCTCATCTGGGTCTCCCTCGCCGGCAACACCTTCGACTGGGCCTCCTGGCAGACCGCTGCCCTGACCGGCGGAGGCCTGGTGCTGCTCGTCGCGGCGGTCTTCGTCGAGTCCAGGGTCTCCGAGCCGATCATCCCGCTCGGCATCTTCCGCAACCGCACCGTGGCGCTCACCACCGTCGCCAGCCTCTTCGTCGGCCTCGCGATGTTCGGCGGCACGGTCTTCCTCTCGCAGTACTTCCAGATCTCCCTGGGGAAGTCCCCGACGGTCGCCGGCCTCATGAGCCTCCCCATGATCATGGGCCTCCTGATCTCCTCCACCGTCGCCGGACAGATCATCAGCAAGACCGGCCGGTGGAAGGCCTACCTGGTGGCCGGCGGCGCCACGATGACGGCCGGCCTCGGCCTCCTCTCCACGATCGGCTCCGACACGAGCTTCGGTCTGACCAGCGTCTACATGGCCGTCATGGGCGTCGGCGTCGGCATGCTGATGCAGAACCTCGTCCTGGCCGCCCAGAACGACGTGGCCGCCTCCGAACTCGGCGCCGCCACCTCCGTCCTCTCCTTCTTCCGAAGCCTGGGCGGCACCATCGGCACCAGCGTGCTCGGCGCCATCCTGGCCAACCGCGTCGCCGCGGAGATCACCAAGGGCCTCGCCGACGCCGGCGTCCCCGCCGGTGGAGGCGGCGCCGGAAGCGGCGCGGTGCCGGACATGGCGACGCTCCCCGCCCCGATCCGCGCCATCGTGGAGCACGCGTACGGCGTCGCCACGGGCGAGATCTTCCTCGTCGCGGCCCCGTTCGCGCTGCTTGCCCTGATCTGTGTCGTGTTCGTCAAGGAGAAGCCGCTGAAGACCACCAGCGGTCTGCAGCGGCTCGCCGACGAGGTGGACGGCGCTGACGGCACTGAGGGCGGCGACGGCGCCGACGCGGGCAGGACCGGTGCGCGTGGTTCGTCCCACACCGCGCCCGACGCCCCGGCGCAGCCTGTCGAGACCGGCTGACCGACCCGGGAGGCAGACCCGTACGGACACGGCCTCTCCCGCCCCTCGGGGGTGGGGGAGGCCTTCGTCGACCTCGGCGGCGTCAACGGTGTCGTGGCGCAGCCGGGCACGGGGGCACTGCCGGATGCTCGGCGTGGACGGCGCCGACAGAGGAGAAGGCGGTCAGCGGGACCACCCCGTCTCCGTGTAGGCGCGGCCAGCCCGGATGCCTTCGAGCGCCGCGCGGGTGTAGGGGACCACCGCGTCCGGAAGGGCGTCGACGTCCTCGTACCGCCACGCGACGGTCTTGTCCGGTTCTCGCAGCTCGGGCGTGCCCTCCCAGGTGTGCGCGCGGAAGAAGAGCTGGATCCTGGGCCGTTCACCGGGGCGGTCGGCCGCGTGCACCGTGTGGACGAGGGTGAGGTCGTCCGCGCTGAGGACGAGCCCCGCCTCCTCGTGGGCCTCGCGCACCAGACACGCCGTCGCCGACTCGTTCTCGCAGTGTCCGGCGAGGACGTGCCACATCCCGCCCGCGTAGGCCGAGTCGGGATGCCGCAGGCCGAGCAGGACCTTGCCGTCCTGTTCGAGGACGAGGTGGACACCGACGACATGAGGTTCCGTGCCCGGGGGCGGCGACGAGGCCCGGAGCCCCGTCGACCGGGCGTCGGCGCCGTGACCGGCCGGGGGACGGGTGAGCCGTCCGGGCGGGGGATCCGAGTGGTGCTCGGCCGCGTGCCGTACGAGCAGCTCCCGGGTGGTGGGGAGCATCGTCAGATACGGCAGCTGCTCAGGGCTGCGCCAGGCGAGGAGCTGCCCCTCGGCCAGTGGCAGCGTGCCCGGGTCACCGGTCCACACGCCGGTGAACAGCTGCACGGGAACCAGCGTTCCGTCGGTGCCGATCACGGCTCCGACCTCGTACGGCCGGAGGCCCGGGATCTCCAGGCCGGCCTCCTCGCGCAGCTCCCGGACGACCGTGTCGTACGGCGTCATGTCCTCCGGCTCGCGGCCGCCGCCGAGCAGGTCCCAGCATCCAGGAGCCCAGATCCCGGGCTTCACGTCCCTCAGGTGCAGCAGGTACCGGCCTCGGCCGTCGTGGATCACGGCGCTCGCGTTCACGGGGGTGATCGCCCTCTCCAGGGCGGCCCCCCGGAGCTTCGCGCGGAGCGTCGGGGACCGGACCCCGTCCTGCGGCAGCCAGACGGCTCCCGGAACGTCTCCCTCCTGGAGGACGAGGCCGGTGCCGTCGGCAGCCGCGAGACGGAGGACGTAGCGGAATTCGAAGTGCTCGTGCGCATCCTCCCGCTTCCTCTCGCCGGCCGCGATCGGGTGGACGTCGATGTCGATGGGCGTGTGCCCGAACTCCGGTGCGAGGACGAGAGATGAGGGCGGGATGCCGGTCTTCTCGACGATCTCCCGCAGCGCGGTGGCGAGGAGGGTGGAGTCCCCGGTCTCGACGGGGCCACCGGGGGTGCGCAGAAGGCCGGAGGCCGTGCGGGCGAAGTGCAGGACGCGTCCCTCGGCGTCGACGACGACACCGGAGCAGGTGATGCGGCCGGTCGGTGCGACACGGTCCGTCGGGTCGTCCTCCGCGTCGAGCGCGACGATGAGCCCGGAGAGCGCGCCGCGTTCGGCGGGGTGCCGGGCGAGGTATGCGGCGAGGGTGGAGCGCAGATGGTCACGGGAGGGGCGCGTGGCCCCGGCGGGAGGTGGCACGGTCGGCGCCGGGGTGACGCGGTCGTCGGTGGGGGTGGTGGTGGGGTACGGGAACACGGTTCCTCCTCGGTGTCGTTCCGCCTGCCACGTGACGTCCCGTCACGCCGGGTCCTGTCCCGTCAACTCCCGTCCCGTCGCGGGACGGGTGGGCGCGTGCGATCAGCGGTCCTGGGAGAGCCGCAGCAGCTCGGCGAAGGTCCCGCCGCCGTGGACGAGGTCGTCGTACCGGCCCTGCTCGGTGATCCGGCCCTGCTCCATCACCACGATGTGGTCCGCGATCCGGGTGTTCTCCAGGCGGTGGGTGACCACGATCGTGATGCGGTCGGCCGCGATGGCCTTGATCCGCTCGAAGATCTGGTGCTCGCCGCGCGGGTCCATCTGGGACGTGGGCTCGTCGAGGATCAGCAGCCCGGGGCGCCGGTACAGGGCCCGGGAGCACGCGATGCGCTGCCACTGGCCGCCGGAGAGCTCGGTGCCGCCGAATACGTCGCGCGACAGGAGCGTGTCCAGACCGTCGGGCAGGTCCTCCACGGCCTCGCGGAGTCCCACCGCGTCGACCGCCTCCCACACCGGTACGTCGTCGTGGGTACGGGGCTGGCCGAGGGTGATGTTCTCGCGCACCCGCAGCGGCCACTGCGCGAAGATCTGCGGCACCAGACCGGTGTCGGCCCACACCGTGGCGGGGTCCACCTCGGCGAGATCGGTGCCGTTCCACGTGACCTTTCCCTTGTCGGGCAGGTAGATGCCGGTCAGCAGCCGGGTGAGCGTGGACTTTCCGGAGCCGTTCGCGCCGACGATCGCGAGGATCTGGCCGCGCCGGAGCGCAAGCGAGACACCGTCGACCGCGGGCCGGTCCTTGCCCGGGTACTGGTAGACCACCTCGTCGAGCCGGATCTCCTCCGCCGGCGCCGAGTGACTGCGGGGCCCGCGGCGCGGGGCACGGGCGGCCGCGTCGTCGAGGAAGGACTGCATGTCGCCCAGATACAGGCTGGTGTGGAAGAGCGCGGCACCGTACGTGACGACCTGCGACAGCGCGGCGAGCGTCGTCTGCACGGCGATGACGGCCGTCGCCGCGACCGCGAGCGCGATACGCCCGGTCACCGCGAGCCAGGCCAGGGCGCCCCAGGTCACGACGAGGAAGACACCGCCCGCGAGCGCGGACAGGAGAGCGATCCGCAGGGTGCGCGGGGTGGCCGCCAGGGTGCGGCGGTCGCACCGGTCCGACAGGGCGCGATACCAGAAGACCAGGTAGTCCGTCATCGAGTTGGCGCGGACCTCGTCGCCGTACTTCGATGCGGTCGCCCACCAGCGCATCATCCCCCTGACGTTGCGGTCCGCGACGTTGGCGTAGTGGATCTCGTAGTCGACCCGCGCGGTCAGGACGGCGCCGACACCGGCCGGCAGCACGGCGAGGAGGAGCAGCGGCAGCATCAGCGGGTTGAGCACCGACAGCACGCCGCCCGCGGTGACCATGCGGATGAGCGAGGACAGGAACCGCTGCGCGTCCGTGACCATCACATGGGTGCGGATCACCCCCATCTCGGCCGCCTCGTGCCGGTCCGAGAACCCGTCCACCGCGTACGCGGACGCCTCGACCCGGCACACCGCCTCCACCAGGGCGCTGTCGGTCTCCGTCGTGAGGCGCGGGGTGATCCGCCGCTCCGCGTACGCGGCCACGGCTGCCGTGCCGCGGCCCAGCCCGGCGGCGCACGCGACCACAAGGAGCGCCGGGACGGCACCCCGCAGCCGGTCCCCGGCGGAACCGTCCCCGAGGACGGGCTGCATGGCGCGTGCGGTGGCCGCCAGGAGCACGGCGGCCGAGAGCCCCGTGACCGCCTGGCAGACGAGCAGCAGCCGCACCGCCTGCCGGTCGGTCCGCCACGACAGTCGGGCGATCCGGCCGAGGACGGCCGGGAGCTGGCGGCACATCCGCAGGAAGGAGGTCTCGGCGAGCGGATTGACGGAGTACTGCCCGCCGTACGTGATCTCCGCGGGCGGAGGTGGCGGCGGTGCGGCGGTGGTCTGCTGTGTGCGGGAGTCGGCCGAGGTCAACGTGGTCCCCCTGACGGTTGTCCGGCGTGGTCGTCAGGTTCAACGAGACCGCAGGGATATCGAACACATGTGTTTCGGTCGTCGCCGGAACCCCGAGATTCCGCGCGCGGCGGAGCGTGGCGGATGCACCGACCCGCCTCCCGCAACAGGACGCGAGGGAAGCGGTACTGGCCGAAACGCCGAGGGTGGCCGCCGCACACCATGCGCCTGCGCCGACGAGTACGGCGCGGATCACCGGAGTGGGTCAGCGTCTCGATGCCGGCCCTGTGTGTGGGGGGGGAGAGGGGAGAGGAGGGGCAGCGGCCCACCACCGCCCTGGGCGGGACGGGTGAGATGCCGTCAGAGGCCCTCAGGGGTGGACGGGGTCGTCCTCGCCGAGTTCTACCCACCACACCCCGTCGCCGCGGGTCAGGTACAGCGTCTGTCGCTTGCCGCCGGTGAAGCGGACGTCGACGTGGGCGAGGTACGGCACGACCGGATCGGCGACGGTCGCCTCGACGGGTCGCGCCGCGACGCTCCCGTAGTCGGCGACGAGCTCTTCGGCCGCCTCGCGTCGGCCCGTGTACCAGGGGGCGCCGAGATCGCCGAGACCGGCTGCGTCTCCGGCGGCGAGGCGTTGGACGTAGGCCTTGATGAGGAGCTCCGCCTCGTCGACGACCTCCTCGGCGTCGGGGGAATCCGCCACGGCGGCGCGAACGGTGACGGTCACAGCGGGAGTCTCGCGCAGGCTGTACGGGCTGGAGTCCCGGAGCGCCCACCAGACGGCCGTGCTCGCCCCCAGGACCACCGCACATGCGGTGGCCGCCAGTCGACGCATCCGCTTCACACCCCCCGTGCGGTGAGCCCGGTCCAGCTCTGCAAGATCATCGCACGCCCGTGTCCGAACGGGACGGCCGAGGCCCCGAGACATCGGCTCAAGCAGGGCACCCAGGGCGGTTGCGGACGCCTACGTCCGATCCGCCCCACACGCGCATGCGCCGTCCGCGGACTCCCCTCACCGCAGCCAAGCCTCCTTCTTACCGTCGTGCATGGGATCCGACCCCGACCAGCGGGTCCCTGACGCGCATGGGGCGCAGGTCCTACGTCCGGAGTCGGACGGCCCGCGCCACGGACCGCATGCGCCTCCTACGAGCGGGAGCGGACAGCGCAGGGGCGCCCGTCAGCGACGGCTGCTTCAACGTCCGCGCTCCGCGCCGCCGTTGACCTGGACGATCTGTGCCGTGACATGACCGCTCTCCGGCGCCGCCAGCCACCGCACGGTGCGGGCGACGTCGTCGGGCACGCCCGCACGACCGTTGAGGGTCTGGCCGACGAGGGTGCGCTCGCGCTCCGGGGCCAGCGTGCCCCGGAAGAACTCGGTGTCGGCGACATAGCCGGGGGCGACGGCGTTCACCGTGATGCCCCGGGGGCCGAGCGCAGCGGCCAGGTCGTACGTGTAGGGGTGGAGGGCGGCCTTGCTCGCGGCGTACGAACCCGAGCCCGAGCCCCGGTAGGCGGCGATCGAGCTGATGAGAACCACCCGTCCGCCGGGGGAGGCCAGCAGGTCGCGCAGTGCCTCGGTGAGGAGCACGGCGGTGAGGACGTTGGAGCGGAAGTTGCCCAGCCAGTGTTCGGCGGTTTCGTCGAGGGGGTCGCCGTCGCCGACGGGGGAGCCGAAGGCGGCATTTCCTCCGGCGCTGTTCACGAGGACGTCCACCCGCCCGAACTGCTCACGCACGACGTCCCGTACGTGCCGGGCCCCGGCGGTCTCGGAGAGGTCGGCGACGACGGTGGTCACCTCAGCACCGGCACCGGCTCCTGCTCCGTGTGGGCCGTCGCCCGCGCCGTCCCGGGCGAGGGCCTCCGTGATCTCGTCGGCCGTGCGCTTGAGGGGGTCGGCGCGCCGGCCGACCAGGACGACCCGGTCGCCTGCGCGGGCGAAGAGTTCCGCGGTGGCCCGGCCGATACCGGTGCCGCCGCCGCTGATCACGACGACTCGGGACATGAGAGCCTCCTCACGGCCGACGTTCCGGACCCCCGGGCCGCCGGGTCGATCTGCCTGGTTCACCTGCGGTGCGGTGGGGGCGCGTGCGTCGCTGACACGAACCGCTCCAACTCCCTTACCGTACCTAGTCCGATCAGGTCGCGCGCAGCCACCGCCGGGCCGGGCCGAGCCGTCACGCGTCGTTCTCCCCGGCGGAAGGCAGGCGTACGGGGACGGCGCCGCCGGGCGCGTCAAGGCGGACCACCCGGGGCGCCTGCCAGGCGGGCAGCGCACGCAGCGACGCCGCCACGACGGCCCGCCGGTCGTGCTCCGTACCGGCGACGACGACCTCGTACCCTTCTCCGCGGAGCGGATCGGGCACCGGAACGCAGCGCAGGCCGACGCCCGGTACGGCGCCGCGCAGGACGGCCTCGATGCCGGCGAGCCCGGCCCACTGTCCTCTGGACCCGACCGGATCGCCGTGCCGCCCGGCGAGGCGATAGGTGCGCGGGCCGGTGGGTGTCACCAGGTCGGCCAGGACGTGCTCGGGCGAGTGCGGGCCGTCGCCGCCCGCCGGGATCCGCGTGCTGCGGACGACCAGGGGTACGGGCGAGGGTGACGTGGCCTGAGCGGCGCTCCCGTGGGGGGCGAAGGCCAGGTCGGGGGCGAGGGTGAAGTCCCATCGCCCGTCCGCGCGGGTCCCCACCAGGCCGGTCTCCGTGGAGCCGTGCACTTCGAGCAGGGACAGTCGCGGGACGGCGCGGCGCACGGCGGGCGCGGCCTCCGGGAGGGGGCCGGTGCCGTGCGTCACCGTGAGCCGCTCGTACCCGCGCAGCTCCCGCAGGGAACGCCGCAGGTGCGACCAGGTAGATGGCACGGCCACGAACAGGGGACGGCGCGCGTCGCGCGGCAGCGGGTCGTCGGGCCGCGCGTACCGGGCGTGGCGCCCGAGCAGCGCGGGCGCCAGGCACCCGAACAGCAGGCCGTGCAGGTCACGCGGCGGGGCGTGGACGACGAGCACGTCCGGAGGGTCGACGGCCAGGAGATCCGCGACGTGCCGGGCCTCCTGGACGAGCCGCTCACGGGTCCGCCACCGGAGGGCCGGGCCGCCCGTGGTGCCGGACGTCTCGAACGGCAGCAGGGGCGGAAGCGCGGCGAGCAGGTCGCCTTCGTCGCGGATGCCGAGGTCCGACCAGTCCACGTCGTGGCCGCAGGGCGTCGCGCGCCGGTTCAGCACATCGTCCAGGAATGTCGCGGCGGAGGGAGCCAGGGTGCCGGTCGTCATCAGAATCCTCCGCTCGGGACGGACCGCTCGCAGGAGACCCCTGTACGAGCGGTTGCCGTCGTTCCTGGGTGTGCGTCGGTACCGGAAGGGACGGTGCGGAAAGCCGGGACCAAGCACTATGACCCTGCCGCACGACATCCGGGAAACGACAGGGCGGACAGCCGACCGCAATGCCAGGCAACGTGATTGCAATGCCTGCTTCACATCTGTGGCGCGCGCCGGACCCGGCGTTCTCTGCGAACCTGGAGCCGACGACGACCGCGTCCGTCGGATCTCCGCGCCCGCCGCCCGGTCTCCGTCCCCCCGATGTCTGCCCCCGGATCTCCGCCCGGGGGGCGGCGGTCGGTACTTCCAGGGAAGGAACACCCCATGAGGACCTTCGTACTGATCCACGGAGCGGGGGACAGCGCCTGGAGCTGGCATCTGGTGGAAGCGGCGCTGCGCGAGCGGGGGCACGAGGTCGTGGCGGTGGACCTGCCCAGCGAGGACGAGACGGCGACCTGGAACGAGTACGCCGACACCGTCGTCGAGGCGACCGCCGACCGGACCGGCCTGATCATCGTCGGCCACTCCCTGGGCGGCTTCACCGCCCCCTTGGTGGCCGGGCGACTCGACGCCGACCTCCTCGTCTTCGTCGCCGGCATGATCCCCCGGCCGGGTGAGAGCGCGAACGAGTGGTGGGCCGACACGGGCCACAGCGACCTCGTCCGCACCGCCGGGGAGGAGCTGTTCTACCACGACGTCCCGCCCGAGCTGGCCGCCGAGGCCCGGCGGCGTACGCGGATCCAGCGGGAGGCCCCGATGGACGGCCCGTGGCCGCTGGAGCGGTGGCCGTCGCTCCCGTGCCGGGCGCTCATCGGGCGCGACGACCGCCTCTTTCCGGAGGGGTGGAGTCGCCGCGTCGCCAGAGACCGCCTGGGCGTCGAGGCCGACGTCATGGACGGCGGCCACTGCCTGCCCCTCAGCCGACCGGTGGAGCTGGCCGACCGGCTGGAGCGGTACGCGGCGATCCCGTAGGGGAGTGCTGGCGACCACCACGATGCACAGACGCCGGACCTCTGTCGCTCCCCGTATGCGTACGGACACGGGGAGCTAGACTCGCGGGCGCGCGCCGCAGCCGAGCGGCGGATCCAGGCAGGGGTATCCAGATGGCCGTGATCGTCTCCTTCACCTTCCCGGGCGCCGGACAGGAGCTCTACGACGAGGTCATCGCGCGCGTGACGGGCGGGCAGGGGTTCAGGCGGTTCGCGGACCTGGGGAATCCGGGTCTCCTCTCGCATGCGGCGGGCCCGACCGAGGAGGGATTCCAGGTGACCGAGGTCTGGGAGAGCGCGGAGGCACTCGAAGCCCACGCGAAGACCTTCGGCCCGATCCTGGCAGACCTGGGCCACGCGGACGTGCAGCCCACGATCTTCCCGGCGCACCACTTCGTCGTGAGCTAGTGCCGCATCAGGCAACGTTTGCCCTGCGGGCCAGGGATTGAGGGTCGGGGGCGACCGGCTGAGCCGAGGCGCTACCTTCAGGCGGTGGAAGCGAACAGCACGGCACCCTGTTGCCCGTCCTGCGATCAGCCGATGATCTGCACTGCGATGGTCCTCTCGCGGCGGGAGGAGGACGGGAAGCGTGTCTGCCGAAGCGTGTGGCAGTGCGGGGATCGGCACTTGTGGTGGGGCTGGAGCGATCGCCCGGACGACGGCTTGGATGTCTGCCCTCACCCCGAGCACTTCGGTGCCTGACACGGCGTAGCGCACGGCCCGGTGAACTAGGCGGTCTCGTGTGGATCACCGGGCCGACCAGAGGAAGATGGCGCGCATCCGTCAACGGCATGCCCTGGCAACGAGAAGCAGCGTTGCTCGACGCTGCCCTAATCGGCCACGTCCGGAACCTGGCGCCGTGCTTCTGACAACCACAGCCCCTCACCATCGCGCGTCATGGACTCATCGCTTCCCTCAGCCGCTTCTTCCAGGTAGTCCAACCGGGCCTGCGCCAAGCTCAGCCGGCCGTTGGGACCGCCCCGGACGATGTGAGCGTCCGCGTCGTCCTGCCCGTCGTCCTCCCAGCCGCACTCGGGGCAGATCTCGAAGTTCGCCCGCTCCTCCAACGTGCGCTGGAAGCAGCATGGGCACGCGATGAGGTCGTTCGCGGCGTGATTCACGGGACTGGTGGGCGTTTCGTCAGAGACCATGGCCGCCATCGTCCCGCTCCCCGGAGTGATCCACAATGAACGGCCTAGGCCTCGATCCGGTTCAGCCAGGATGAGTTCGAGCGGGGGCCGACCCGTCCGCTGTCGAAGACGATCCTCGAGCAGGGCTTCACGATCACTGGGCAGGAGTTCCACAGTTCCACCCCAGCTGTCATCAGTTCCAGCACCGCGTGTTGCTCCGCGGGAGTCCAGGCTCGGCACTCGTCTCCGAACAGCTTCTCGTAGGCGCTGTGATGCACCGCGCTCTGCTGGGGCATCCGGTGGATCCCGCCGAGCCCCCGGGCCAGATCCTCGAAGAAGTTCCACGCCTCCAGCACGTCACCCGAGGGAACACCCCGGCGTACCGGGTCTTCCAGCCAATGCTGGACACGGGTGAGCTCGAGCGTGTTGGTCTCAGAGGTGGCCAGCCCCCGTCCCCGTCGGCTCACATACACCCGTGCCTGCCGAACAGTCACGAACACCGGCACCTGACAGCGATCAGCTTCCGGCAACGTCAGCACCTGATCAGGTTCGTCGCCCTCGCCGCCGATCCACAGCACTACCGCGCCGCGGCCCCGCCCACGCACCCGATACGCATGGAGATTCCCATGCCTACCGCGGCGTCCGGCCGCGAACACATCTGCCCTCTCGATCTTTGTCACGCCCTCACACTGGCATGAGCCGCGAGCGCCGTCGCGGAGTTTTCCGCAGCGACTGGCCTGACCGGAGAACCCCGGCGAAGTCCCCCACCCGGCCAACGATTCGAGCGGAATCACCAGGGACGTTCGGGCCGGACCGTGGAGGTGCGGGTCAGCTGCCCGGACCTGCCGAACCCGGGGCTTCACCCGAATCCGTGGCGGCACACGACCAACGGCCCGGCCGAGCCAGGGGGGGGCGATCCAGGCTTCGGGCCCGCCCGCCCGGTGTGCAGTACGTCGCTGAACAGCACCTTTGGTGAAATGGGCTCGACCTGGACTCACCGTGAGGGGGATCATGCAGGGGTGACATCGACCGAAGCAGCGGAGATCGCGCTCCAGGACCATGCCGCTCTCTGGAGTACGGGAGACGTCCCGGCGAGCGACGTGGTGGACGCCGCTTGTGACGCGCTCGTCGCCGGGGTCGACAGCCCCGGCCTTCGGATGCTTGCCGCCTGTACCCGCGCCGAGGCGGACTACGACGTCCACGACCTGCTTCCCGCAGCGCTCGACGAACTCGGCCTCGTCTTCTACCCGCTCGGGAGTGCGGCCGGTCAGGAGGCCACCGTCCGAGTCCTCGCGCGCCACGTGCTCACCGGCGAACTCACGCCTCGGGAGTTCGCCTTCCGGATGCACCAGCGCCATGGACACGAGCTGCCTCTGGTCGAGCGCCTCGCCGCCCTCGACGACGAGTACGACCTGCTCGAATGCGGCGACAGCGCGGTGAGCCAGGTCGACGCCGAGGTCACCGCCGAAGCCCGCCGACTCGCCGCGCGCCCCACCGCTCCCGCCGACCCCACGGACGCGGCGGGCTGAGGCGCCTGGACGCCGTCGTGGACCCCTTGAGCGGTCAGGGCGGGAGACGTCGAGGAGCGGCTGCGGGATCTGGTGGAGCGGGAGGCCGGCTGCTGTTCCTTCTTCACCTTCACCGTCACCCTGGGCGAGGACGGCCTGGTGGGTCTGGACATCGCGGTGGACCGGGAGCACGCCGCGGTCCTGGACGCCCTGGCCGCGCGGACGGCCGCCGGAGGTCGATCGTGAGCGCGGGGGTGGGCGGGGTGCCCCCGGCGGTCGGCTGAGCGATTCGGGCGACCGCGCGACTCCCGCGCGCGGGACGGATACCGAAGCGCCGGGGTTGAGTCTCCGGTCGGGGGAGACGCGATGCTGGAGCCATGAACGGCGAGACGCTCCACTCCATCGGTGACCTGGCCCGCCGCACCGGCCTGACGGTGAAGGCCATCCGCTTCTACGCGGACACCGGGATCGTGCCGCCCACCGACCGCACCCCCGCCGGATACCGCCGGTACGGCCCCGACGCCGTCGCGCGCATCGAACTCGTACGCACCCTGCGCGAACTCGGCATCGATCTGGCCACGATCCGCAAGGTCATGGACCGGGACGTCTCGCTGACCGATGTGGCGGCGACACACGCCGAGGCACTGGACGTGCAGATCCGCGTCCTGCGGCGGCGCCGCGCCGTGCTCTCGGCCGCGGCCCGGCGCGGCTCGACACCCGAGGAGATGGAACTCATGCACCAGCTGGCCCGCCTGTCGGAAGCCGAACGGCGAAGCCTCGTCGACGACTTCCTCGACGCGGTCTTCACGGACCTGCGGGACGACCCCGCCTTCGCGGCGGTCACCCGTTCACTGACCCCCGAACTCCCCGACGACCCCGATCCCGAGCAGATCGAGGCGTGGACGGAACTGGCCGAGCTCTCCCAGGACGACGACTTCCGCTCCATGCTGCACGAGGTGGCGCGGAACCTGGCGACCGACCGGGCGCCGGACGACGCCATGGGCCTGCCCCGGCTCCTCGCGGAAAGGATCCGGGCGCAGGTGACACCGGCCCTGGAAGCCGGTGTGCAGCCGGACTCGGCCGAGGCGGAACCGATCGTGAGCGGACTCGTGTTCCACTACGCGCGCGTCCTCGGGCTATCGACCGCACCCCCGGCCCCCGACCTCCGCCGCCGCCTCGCCTCCCGTCTGGAGCAGATGAACGACCCCCGACGTGACCGGTACTTGTCCCTGCTGGCCGTCGTCAACGGTTGGCCCGCCCCGGAGAGCCTGGAGCCCGTCTTCACCTGGTCCGCCGCGGCACTCCGCAGCCGGGTGCCGCAGCGGTGAACGGCCCTCTGCGGAATATCGCCGGACCGGCCTGATCCCCGGCGGCGGAGCACACCACGACCGGGGACCCCGACGAACCGCCGTACCTCACGCCCCGGCGTTCTCGCCCAGCCGCTCGACCGGGACCCACAGCTGGGAGTCCGTCTCCGTGCCGATCTCCACCGGCTGCGTCCGCAGCAGCTCGGGACCGGGCCGGCTCGCGTACGGATTCGACGGGAACCACTGCGTGAAGACGTCCCGCCACAGCTCCTGGAGGGCGCTCGGATACGGCCCGTGGTTGTCGAAGACCGCCCAGGTCCCGGCCGGCACGTCGAGGGCGTCGAGCTCCTCGGCGGTCGCCCCGGGCTCGGCCACCACACCGATCCAGTAGTCCACCTCGGCGCCTTCCTCACGGCTGTCGGTCAGGTGCACCACCGCCGACAGGACCCCCTTCGGCTCCCCGTCCGCCAGCTCCTTCATCCGTACGATCGCCTGCGCGTCCAGGCTCTGGACGTGCGCGGCGGCCGCCGCGTTGACCCCTTCGTGCACGAGAGGCACACGGGCCTTCCTGCCGACGACCCGAAACGCTTCCTTCTCGACGATCCGGTACCGCATGGTCGTACTCCCTTCGACGACGACACGGAAGGACATGCGCGGCTGCGCCGTGAGCGTCGCACCCGTGCGCCGGGCCTCGCCGGGCCCGATGCCGTGCACCGACCGGAACGCCCGGGCGAACGCCTCGCCCGAGCCGTACCCGTACCGCACGGCCACGTCGAGCAGCGTGCGCTCCCCGCCCAGCACCTCGGCGCCGGCGAGGGTCATGCGCCGACGGCGCACGTACACGGAGAGCGGCATGCCGGCGAGCGCCGAGAACAGGCGGCGGAAGTGGTACTCCGACGTCATGGCGATCCGGGCGACCTCGGCGACGTCGACCTCGCGGTCGGCCTCCGCTTCGAGGCGGCGCTCGATGTGTTCGAGTGCCTGGTTGAGCTGCTCCAGCACGGCTGCTTGTCCTTCCTCCTGATGCCTCCACCGTAGGAATCACCACCCTCCCAGCACCCGACGATCCGTGCCCGGAACGATCGGGTGCCCGGCCCGCGCGGCGGGGCCTTCGGCACCGCGATTCCGAAGCCCGCGGGCCGTACTTCCACCGTGACCGGGACCGCCTCCCGGCCCCCGCCCTGCCCCGACCGGACCGGGGCCTCTGGCACGATGTCGGCATGTTCGACTTCGGTATCGCGGGCTACCGTCCGGCCTGGCTCACCGGCCGTTCCGACCTCGCGCGCGTGCACGGTGACCGTCTGCGCGCACTCGTCGGCCGGACGCTCACGGGAGTCTGGGCGGTCTGGGACCTCGGCGACGACGAGTGGTTCTGCGACTGCCCCGTGCTCTTCGACTTCGAGGGCGAGCAGGTAGAGATCAACCATCAGAAGCTCGGTGACCTGTCCCTGACGTGGAACACGATCGACCCCACGCGCCCCGTCCGCTGGCCCGGCTTCGACCTCTCGTGGAGACCCGAACCCATCGGCGACCTCCAGGCACTGCGCGGGCTGCCCCTCCGAGCGGTCGAACTGCTGGAATGGACGGGCGAGGACGTCGCCCAGGGGAACGTCGACGTGAGCTTCGCTCTCGAGACCGGGCGGGTGACGGTGTTCAACGCGCTCGACGAGAACGGGCTGAGTTTCGCCCCTCCAGGCCCGGACCAGCGGCGCCACCCGCTCCTCTGACGGAACTGGAACCGGCACCGGAACCAAAGCCTGACCCGGAACCGAACCCTGACCTCGGCCCCCGGGCGGCGTTCAAGCAGCGGGTCCTCCGCCTCAGACCACCGAGAGCAGGTCCACCACGAAGACGAGCGTCGAGTCCGCCGGGATCAGCGGTGTCGGCGACTGCTTGCCGTAGCCGAGGCGCGGCGGAACGATGATCTCGCGCCGGCCGCCCACCTTCATGCCCCTGATCCCGCGGTCCCAGCCCTTGATCACCCTGCCGCCGCCCACCGCGAACTTGAACGGGGTGCCCCGGTCCCAGGAGGCGTCGAACTCCTTGCCGGACGCGAAGGTGACCCCGACGTAGTGCACCTGGACGACCCGCCCCGGCTTCGCCTCGGGCCCGTCCCCGACGACGAGGTCCCGCGTCGTCAGCTCGGTCGGCGCGTCACCCTCGGGACGGTCGATCACCGGCTTCGTCAGTTCACTCATCGCAGCCTCATCACTCTCCGCCGCGGGCCCTCGCACGGACCCGCCGGCCGCGTGGTCGCTCCACGCACTGGACGATCACGCTATCCAGAACTCGGATCTCCCGGAGCGTGGCGCCCCTGCGGACGGGCCTCCCGTTTCGCAGGTCCGCCCGCCGACGCGCCCAACGGGCCCGGTCCACCGCAGGGTTCAGGTCGTGACGTTCGCGGCGTCGATGACCTCGTCGAGCACCTCGCGCGAGCGGACCAGGTCGAGGATCATGCGGTCGATCCGGTCGCGCTCGGCTGTGAGCTCCTCGACCAGCTTGCCGGTGGTGATCGGCCCTCGCCCTGCCCGACCGGCTGGTCATGGCGCTGCTGACGCGCAACCGCGCCGCGGCCGACGGGGTACCGACGCCGCTCATGGCCACCTACTACGCGCAGCGCGCCTCCGCCGGTCTGATCATCGCCGAGGCCACCACGCCGAACGCCGTCGGCCAGACCTACGCGCACATCCCCGCGCTCCACACCGCCGCCCACGTGGCCGGATGGCGGCGGGTCACCGACGCGGTGCGGGAGGCCGGCGGGCGGATGTTCGTGCAGGTGCAGCGCGGGGGACGCGTCGGCCACCCCGACACCAGCGGACACGTGCCCGTGGCGCCCTCGCCGGTGGCGCTCCCGGAGGACATCCACACCCCGGCCGGGACCCGTCCGGCCGCCGTCCCACGTGAGCTGACGGCCGAGGAGATCCGCTCGACCGTCGCCGACTTCGCCGCCGCCGCGCGGCGGGCCGTGGACGCGGGCTTCGAGGGGGTCGAGGTGCACGCGGCCAACGGCTACCTCATCCACCAGTTCCTCGCGAAGAACACGAAGCGGCGCACCGACGCGTACGGCGGTCCCGTCGCGCACCGGATCCGGTTCGCGCTCGACGTGGTCCGGGCGGTGGCCGAAGAGATCGGTCCCGAGAGGGTGGGGGTGCGCATCTCGCCCGGAGTCGGGGTCAACGGCATCGAGGAGGGCGACACCGACCGCATCTACCCGGCCCTCGTGGCGGCGCTGGCCGATCAGGGCCTCGCCTACCTCCACGTCGTGTTCGCCGACCCGGACCAGCCGCTGTTCCAGGAGATACGGAGGGCCTGGCCCGGCGCGCTGATCGCCAACCCCGTCCTGGGGTGGGGCGGCCCGCTGCCCGCCGACGGAGGACGCGCCGCCGCCGAGCGGCTGCTCGCCGCGGGTGCCGACCTGATCTCCCTCGGCCGGGGCTTCCTGGCCAACCCCGACCTGGTCGCACGCCTGCGGGTCGGCGCGCCGCTCAACGCCGTGCGGGACCAGTACCTGATGGACACGGGCGGGGAGGAGGGCTACACCGATTACCCCGTCCTGGGCGCGCCCGAGCTCGTCGCGGTGTGACGGGGCCGTGACCCCGAAGAGCGGGTTCCGCGGGTGACGGGCGACGCGTCCTTCGCGGCGGCCGCCCGTCACCCAGGGTGGGGTCAGGTGCCGGGCAGGGGTGCTGCCCGGCACGGTTCAGGGTCCGTCGTCGGCGCGACGGACCGGCGTCACTTCAGGGTCCGTCGCCGGCACGACGGACCGGCGTCACTTCAGGTGCCGGGCGAAGAACTGGTCCGCGGCGTCGCTCGCGTGGTGCGGGACGCCGGTGTGCCCGCCCATGTTGGCGTGCAGGGTCTTCTCCTCGGAGCCCAGCGCGTCGAACAGGTCCAGGGACGCCTGCCGGTCGTTGCCCCGGTCGTCCCACTGCAACAGGACGTGGACGGGGATGCTGACCCGGCGGGCCTCCTCGAACACCGCGCGGGGCACGAAGCTCCCGGCGAACAGGACGGCGGCGGCGACGCGGGGCTCCACCGCCGCCAGCCGTACGCCGATGGAGATCACTCCGCCCGAGTAGCCGACGGGGCCGCCGATCTCGGGCAGGGACAGCAGCGAGTCGAGGGCGGTCTGCCATTCGGGGACGGCCTCGTCCACGAGCGGCAGGATGAGGGCGTCGATGATCTCGTCGGTGACCGGTTCGCCGGCTTGGACGGCCTGCCGCAGGGCGGCGCGGGCCTGGTCGACGCCGGGCATGCGGGGCCGGTCGCCGCTGCCGGGAAGCTCGATGGTGGCGGCGGCGAAGCCCCGGGCGGCGCAGTGCCGGGCCCGGTCGAGGAGCCTCGGGTGCATGGCGCGCAGCCCGAGGGGAGGGTGGCCCAGCAGGATCAGCGGTGCCGGTGCGGTCGGTGAGGCGGACGCCGGCGTCCAGAGGATGCCGGGGATGTCGCCGAGGGTGAACGCGCGCTCGCGGACGTCGTCGTCGAGGCGCTGTTCGGAGGTGAAATGCATGGTCGTGCCTTTCGGAGTGCACAGGAATGGCGCTCCCGGACGACGACCTATCGCCCGACCGTGACCCCGGAGGAGAGCACCCATGTCGAAACGTTCACGGGTACCACCTCCTTGTTCTCTCGCACGGCCACCGGCAACGTAGCAGTGCCCGCGCGGCCCCGGCAAACGGATTTCACCCCGCGAGCGCGCCCTCGGAATCCTTGCCCTCCTCAGGCGCGGAGCGGCGTGCGGTGCAGGGAGATGAGCAGGCGCCAGACTCGGTGGGCGATCTCGTCCGGGGTGGCGTCGATGAGGCCGTGCAGCCAGTCGCCGAGGACTCCCGCGAACGTCGCCGCCACCGCGGAGGCGACCAGGTCCGGTTCCGGGGCGCCGGCCAGCGCGCGCTCGGATCGGCTCCGGGCCCGGAGGTCCTGGTGGAGCACGAGGCCGAGGGGGCCGCTGCCGCCCGGGCGCAGCAGCTCGCGGTAGAGCGCGGCGTGCGGGGCGATGTCCTCGAAGAACGTCAGCAGGGCCGCGGGAGGGGCCTCGGGGTCGGGGACGCCCCGCCACGCGTGCAGGGCGTCCACGGCCTCCCGGACGATGTCCGCGCAGGCGTCGACGGCGAGGGCCTCTAGGTCCGCGTAGTGCAGGTAGAACGTGGCGCGCCCTACCCCTGCCCGGCGTACGAGCGCGGCGACGCTCACGTCCGCGAGCGGGCGCAGGGCGCATTCCTCCAGGAGCGCCCGGCCGAGCTTGGCCCGGGTCCGCGCCGTACGGGGATCTGCGGACGGGGCGGTCATCGGGCGATCAGTACGGCGGCGAGCGCGAGGGCGCCGGGGGCGGCCTGGGCCGCGAGGATCCGCCGGTTGGCGGTGACTCCGCCGTACAGGCCGGCGACGACCACGCAGACGAGGAAGAAGACCTGGACCCGGAAGCCGGTGGGGTCGTCCGCGATCAGGCCCCAGACGAGCCCCGCGGCCAGGAATCCGTTGTAGAGGCCCTGGTTCGCGGCCAGCGGCGCGGTGGCCCGGGCCATGTCGGCGTCGAAGCCCGAGAGCTTGCGGCCCGGCCCCTTCTGCCAGAGGAACATCTCCAGGACCAGGAAGTAGGCGTGGAGCGCGGCCACGAGCCCGACCAGGACGTTGGCTGTGGTTTCCATGGAGGGGGACCTCTCGATTTAGTGGACAGGTGTCCATAATAACTGGACAGCTGTCCAGCATGTCCAGTGGTCGCCACGGCGGGTGGGGGAGTGCGCGTCGGCCCGGGTGGTGCTCCGATCGACCGGTCCGCCCTTGTCGTGTCCGTGACTCGGCTCGCGGGCGATGGTCGACAAACCGTCGAACACACCTGTCCCCGTGCGGAGTTGGCGTGCGCGAGGGGTTGACGGAGGGTCCGGCTCCTTCATAACTTCACACCTTGATAAAAGCCTTGCCGTCGTCTCCCGGCGTGCGCACGGACGGACCCGCCTCGGCCGGTCCGTTCTGCCGGGCCGCGAACGTCCCCCACCGAAAGGCATGTCAGGTGCTGAGCACTTCTCCGTCGTACGCCCATCGCGGGCGAGCACGCCCCCGCCGCCTCGCCGCCCTCCTGTCTGGTGTCCTGCTCGCGGGCGGCCTCGTCGTCACCGGCCCCGGAGTCGCGCAGGCCGCGGGCGAGCGGGTGGACGTCTGGCTGACGACCACCTCCGACGCCGGAGGCCGAACCGTCACGCGGGGCCTCGCCCCGCAGACGCCGGTCGCCTTCGGCCCCGCCGGCGGCGGCGCGAACCGCACGATCACCGTCGACGAGTCCGTCACCTACCAGCAGTTCGAGGGTGCCGGGGCGTCCATCACCGACACCACCGCCCATCTCCTGCGCGGCGGTGCGATCAGCGCCGCGACCCGCGACGAGGTCATGCGCAAGCTGTTCTCGCCCACCGACGGGATCGGACTCTCCTTCGTCCGCAATCCGATCGGCGCGTCCGACCTCTCCCGGCCGGGGAACGTCTCCCTCGACGACACCTGCTGCGACCTGGCCGACTTCGGCACCAACGGCTACGACACGAACGTGCGGCTGCTCACCGCCCAGGCCAAGCAGCTCAACCCCGCGCTCCGGGTGAAGGCCGTGCCATGGAGCGCTCCGGGCTGGATGAAGGACAACGGCCGGATGGACCAGATGGGCTGGCTGAAGTGGGAGTACTACCCGCTCTACGCCCAGTACCTGGTCAAGTACATCCAGAGCTACCAGGCGGCCGGCGTCAAGGTCGACTACCTCTCCGTCCAGAACGAGCCCAACTGCTGCCAGGCCGGCAACCCCACCGCCATGAACTACCCCGGCATGAGCTGGAACCCCTCGGGACTCGTCGAGTTCACCAAGAACCACGTCTACCCGGCGTTCCGCGCCGCCGGCATCACCACCAAGGTCCTCGTGCACGACTGGAACTACGGCGACTACGCGAACTTCGGCGCGGCCGTCCTGGGTGACAGCGGCGTGCGGAACGACCCCCTCTTCGGCGGCATCGCCTGGCACGGGTACGCCGGGGACCCGGCCGTCGGCAGCCAGGTCCACGACCAGTACCCGTCCGTGCGGCAGTTCAGCACGGAGCACTCCGGTGGCACCTGGATCACGAACCAGCACGACGAGGACCTGAAGGACCTCGTCGGCTACGCACGGAACTGGAGCGGCAGCCTGGTGAAGTGGAGCCTGGCGCTCAACCAGGACATGGGCCCGCACAACGGCGGCTGCGGCACCTGCACCGGCCTGATCACCGTCCAGGAGGGCGGCCCGCGCGCCGGACAGGTCGACTACACGATCGAGTACTACACGACCGGTCACCTCACCAAGTTCGTCCGGCCCGGCGCGTACCGGATCGCCTCCACCGCCGACTCCGCCGTCCCGAACGTGGCCTGGCGCAACCCGGACGGATCGAAGGCGCTCATCGCCCACAACGCCGGCTCGACCTCCCAGTCCGTACGCGTCGACTGGGGCGGCCAGTCCTTCACGTACACCCTGCCCGCCCGGACCACCGCCACCTTCACCTGGGCCGGTACGAGTGCCGGCGCGCCGAGCGGGCCGCTGACCGGCCTCGCCGGGAAGTGCCTCGACGTCGCCGGAGCGGCCACCGCCGACGGCACCCCCGTCCAGCTCCACACCTGCAACGGAACCTCGGCCCAGCGCTGGACGCTCGCCGCCGACGGCAGTGTCCGGGCCCTGGGCAAGTGCCTCGACGCCACCGGGGCCGGCACCGCGGACGGCACCAAGGCCCAGCTCTACACCTGCAACGGGACCGGTGCGCAGCGCTGGGCGTACAACCCCACGACACACGACGTCGTGAACACCGCCGCCGACAAGTGCCTGGACGTCACCGGCAACTCCTCGGCCGACGGCACCCGCGCGCAGATCTGGACCTGCACGGGCGCCGCCAACCAGAAGTGGGCCCATCAGCCCTCCTGAGCCGCGGGTCCTCGGAGCGGCCGTCCCCGTCCGGGGCCGGCCGCTCCGGCTATGCCGCCGGACGCGGTCCCGAGGACGGCAGGTACCGGGGCGCGCGCCAGGCCTTGAGCCGCTGTTCGACCGCCGCTCCCAGGGACAGCAGTGCGGCGTCCTGACGGTCGCCGGACATGAGGAGCAGACCGACCGGCAGCGGGCCGACGGATCCGGCGGGCACGGACAGGGAGGGATATCCGGCGACCGCCGCAGGGGTGGACGACGGGATCACGTCGTTGTCGCCCCGCGCGCAATCGGTCGTCCACGCGGGTGGGTTCGCCGGGGAGGCGATGGCGTCCAAGCCGTGGGCGGCCATCGTCTCGTCGATGGACCGCCGGGACAGGTCCCTCAGCTCGGCTCGCATCGCCCGGTAGCCCGGGTCCGTGGTGGGCGGCGCGACCAAGGCCTGCTCGAACAGTTCCTGGCCGGCGAAGCAGGTCCGCTCGGCCGGGTGCGTACGGTTGAACTCGACCAGCGCGGCGAGATCGCGCGGCCCCTCGCGGGAGGCGAGGTAGGCGTCGATGTCCCGGTGGAACTCGCTCAGCAGGGCGGGGAACTCCAGCTCGGCGAGCCGGTCCTGGTACGGGGGTGTCACCTCGACGACCTGGGCCCCGGCCGCCCGCAGCCGGGCGGCGGTCCGGGTCATCAGGGCGTCCACGTCGGCGCCGAGCGAGGGGAGGCGCCACAGGCCGATCCGCTTGCCCCGCAGACCGTCTCCGGGCGGGCCGTCGCCGCGCAGCCCGTCCCGGACCGGCCCGGCGCCGGGCGGGCGCGCCCCGGGCGGGGCGGCCTCCGCGCGGCCGGAGTCGTCGCCCGGGACCCGGCTTCCGCCCCGGTGGCCGCGTAGCACCGCGAGGGTGATCGCCGTGTCCACGACGTTGCGTGCCAGGGGGCCGGCCGTGTCCTGTTCGGCGGAGATCGGGACGACCCCGGACTGGCTGACCAGCCCCAGGCTCGGCTTGAGACCCACCACCCCGTTCATCCCGGCCGGGCAGACGATGGAGCCGTCCGTCTCGGTGCCGATCGCCACCTGCGCCAGGGACGCGGCGACGGCGGCTGCCGAGCCGGAGGACGATCCGCACGGATTGCGGTCCAGGACGTACGGGTTGCGGGTCTGCCCGCCCACCGCCGACCAGCCCGACGTCGGCCTCGCGGCACGGAAGTTGGCCCATTCGGACATGTTCGTCTTGCCGAGGATCACCGCCCCGGCCGCACGCAGCCTCCCGACCAGCTCCGCGTCCGAGCCGGGCGGGCTTCCGGCCAGCGCCAGCGACCCGGCGGTCGTCGGCATGTCGCGGGTGTTCACGTTGTCCTTCAGAAGCACGGGAATGCCGTCGAGCGGGCCGCGGACCTTCCCGTGACGGTGCCTGAGGTCACTTGCGGCCGCCTGGCTCAGCGCCGTGGGGCTGATCCGCAGCACCGCGTTGATCTTCGGGTCGATGGTCTTGATGCGCCGCAGGTACGCCGACGTCAGCTCGGACGCCGTCAGGGACCCGCGCGTCATGCGCGCCTGTAACTCGGGGATCGTGACGGTGTCCAGGTCCACCCCGCGTACGCGTACGGAGTCGACGGGGGGCGAGGGGGCGGCGGCGCGCGACGCGACGGCAGGGGCGCCCGCCGCCAGAAGGGGTGCCACGGCCAGCGCCGTGCTCAGTGCCCACACAGTTCTCTTCTTCATGGAGGACAGACCACTCCAGCGGGACCGGGTGGCGCAAGACCGACGCGGCCCGCCGCGCGAGCCTTTCACCGGGATGCGTCGATCACTTTCCGTCGCAATTCCGCCACTCATGGTGACCCTGCGCGGCCTCCCGGCAGGCGGTCGCATGAGCCCGTGTCCCGCCAGGGAAGAATCGTTGTCTCATGCATCGATGCGTGCACGCGTGTACGAGACGGACGGAGCTGTCGTGCCGCCGGATGCGGAGGGGGCGGTTCGACGGCCGCTCCGGCCGACCGGTTCCGTCCTTCAGAGGCCGCTCCGGCCGTGGAAGGGTGAATTCCGTTGTCCGGGCGGCCCGGCGTGGGATCGGGACGCCTTTCCGCATGCAGGAAGCAGAAGGGACACCTCATGTCCGCGCGCAAGACCCTGGCGCTCATGACCGCCGCCGTCGCCCTGATCGCCGGCCCCGCCCTGTCCGCCCAAGCCTCGGCCGCGCCGGCCGCCTATGCCGGGCAGGCCCGAGCCGCAGGACTCTCCGAGGGGCAGGCAGCGGAGCTCCGGCGTCAGGTCGACTCGTTCCTCGCGGAGGATCCGCACGCCCGTCAGATCTCCGCGAACCGGCTCGCCACCGCGGGCGGCACCGTCACCCTGGAGGTCCCCGGCCGTTCCGAGACCCGCGATCTGGCCTCGCCCGAGACGGCCCTGGCCTGCGGGGACGGCCACCTGTGCATCACGGACGGGCGCGGGCGCACCTACGACTACTACCGCTGTGGCCTCTACAGCTTCGACGGCATCGGCGACGGCACCTTCAACAACAACCAGACCCCCGGCACGCGCGCCCGCTTCTACAACTCGGACGGCAGCGAGCGCTGGTCGAACGTGGCCAAGTCCACGGGCACCGCGAGCTGGACCCCCGTCTTCCAGATCCGCCCCTGCTGACGGATCGCCCAGGCCCTGCCCTCGCCCCCTCGGCCGCCGGGGGCGAGGGCAGGCGTGTCCGTCAGTACGCCGTGGCGGGCTTCGGGCTGGGCCCGTACGCGTTGTCGTTCCGCTCGCCCTCGGTGGCGAGGAAGGCGATCAGGATGACGGCGCCGATCAGGGGGATCAGACCGAGAAGGACCGTCCAGCCGGAACGTCCGGTGTCGTGCAGGCGGCGGACTGTCACGCCCAGGTGCGGCAGGAGTACGGCCAGGAAGTAGATCGGGTAGAGCAGCGGAAAGGTGCCGATCGCGAGGTCGACCACCACGACGACGATCACCGCGATGATGTTGAAAAGTAAGAACATCCAGTGTTCCTGGCGACGCGCCCGCCCTGTGAACACCACGTACTTCTTGAGGACTTCGAGATACCAGTTCACGTATTTCCCCCATGATTCCGGATGACGCGAGCGGTCGTCCGCCCCCGCGGAGCACAGCCTTGCGCACGATCGACCGGATTGCTTTCGCTTTGCTTTCGCTTCAGGGAATCTTGGTCCGCCCTGCTCCACTCCGGTCATGGTGTGTTTTCGGGGCGGTGGGCGCCGTGTACCAGCCGTGGTGCCTTAGGTTAGGCTGACCTTGCCTGGCGTGCGGAACTCCGGCCAGCGGGTTCGGGTTCCGGTGCGGCGGGCGGGAATTCATACGGCGGAACCGCAGAGAGGACGAGGCGCCGTGGAAAAGGTCGCGCTCACGGCCGGGGCGCTCTACGTCATCATCCTGCTGCGCGCCGGTGGGACGTTCGCCGTCGGATGGCTCGCCGGCGCCGGTGCCCGGCGCAGCCGCTTCGCGGACCGGATCTCGTCGGAGAAGTTCCAGCGTGCCGAGCGGGCGATCCAGAAGTGGGGCGCGCCCGTGGTGGCCGTCTCCTTCCTGACCGTCGGCTTCCAGACCGCCGCCAACTTCCTGGCGGGCACCATGCGCATGCCGCTGCCCCGCTACCTCCCCGCCCTGTTCGTGGGCGGCGCCGCCTGGGCGCTGATCTACGCGACCGTGGGAATCGGCGCGCTCGAAGTCCTGGGAAGGCTCTTCGCCGAGCGGACGGCCCTCGGGGTGACCGCCGTGGCCGTCCTCCTCCTCGCGGCGTGCGGCCCGGTGCTCTACCGCAGGAGAAGGACGACACCACGTCCCGACACCGCGGCGCCCGAGCAGGTCTGACCTCGTCCCGCGCCACAGAGCCCGAGACGCGCCCAGGAGACGGAATGATCACGGAGTACCAGCAGAGGCTGCGTGCGCGCTACCTCACCGCCACCGTCATGCCGGCCCCCGCGCCGTGGCAGCCGGTGTGGAACCGCCCGACCTCGGTCGGGGGCCTGCTGGGCATCGGCTTCGCGGTCCATCCCGGGACGGGTCACGACCTCGTGATGGTTGTGTCCGGTGCCGGCCACGGCGTCTTCGACGCCGTCACCGGCGAGACGGTCGCCCGCGACCGGGACCCCGACCCCGACACCAGCACTCCGGACGCGGCGCCCGAGCTCACCTGCCCCGGGCTCGGTCCGATCGCGGGCCGGGCGGTCCGTATCGCCGGGCTCTTCGGCGGCGGCCTGCACCGCACCACGCCGGACGGCTGGACCCTGGACGTCGTGAGCCCCGACTGGCCCCACGACCGCGTCATCCTCTCCGCCGACGGAGGCGCCCACCGAGGACCCGCGGGCGGCACGTGGTGGCATGTCTTCCACTCCGACCACTCGGAGCTCCGCGCGGCCGGATTCTCGCCCTCGGGCCTGACCCTCGCGGTCGCCACCAGCGGCGACCTCACGCTGTGGACCCGCCCGGACCCGCACTTCGACGCGCCCGACGCGACGAGCGCGGGATGATCAGGCGCCGTGGGGGAGCGGTGCGGCCGGGCTGACCAGAGCGGCCGCGCGGAGGTCGTGCCAGAACGCGGCCGGGACCGTCTCGTCGAGGGCCGCGACGTCCTCGGCGATGCGACTCGGGCGCGTGGCGCCGGGGATGACGGCCGCCGAGACCGGGTGGGCGAGGGAGAACTGGAGCGCGGCGGCCTTGATCCCGACGCCGTGGCGGTCGGCGAGGGCCTTCAGCCGTCCGACGCGCTCGATGACCTCCGGCGGCGCCTGCTGGTACTCGAAGTGCGTGCCGCCCGCGAGGATGCCGGAGCTGTACGGCCCGCCGACGACCATGTCGACGCCCTGCTCCCGGGCCATGGGCAGCAGCCGTTCCAGGGCGTGCTCGTGCTCGAGGAGCGTGTAGCGGCCGGCGAGCAGGAAGCCGTCGGGGCGAGGCTCGTCGAGCGCGAGCGTCAGCTCGATCGGCTCGGTCCTGTTGACGCCGAGGCCCCAGGCCTTGATGACGCCCTCGTCGCGGAGCCGGGACAGGACGCGGAAGGCGCCGGTGCGGGCCTCCTCGAACTTCCCCAGCCACAGGTCGCCGTGGAAGTCCTGGGCGATGTCGTGGACCCAGACGATGTCCAGCCGGTCGGTTCCCAGCCGCTTGAGGCTGTCCTCGACGGAGCGCTCGGTGGCCTCGGCGGTCCACGAGTGGACCAACCTGTTCGGGTTGCCGTGCTCGAAGAGGCCGCCCTTCTCGCCGAGGTCGCGCGCGGCGGTCTCGTGCTCGTCGAGGACGACCCGCCCGACCTTGGTGGACAGGACGTACGCGTCGCGGGGCTTCCCGGCCAGCACCCGGCCGAGACGCTCCTCGGCCAGGCCCGCTCCGTAGAACGGGGCGCTGTCGTACAGACGGATGCCCTGGTCCCAGGCCGCCTCGACGGTGGCGAGGGCCTCGTCCTCGGGGATGGCGCGGAACATGTTGCCGAGCGGAGCGGTGCCGAAGCCGAGCCGGCCGGGGAGGATGTCGGTGAGGGACATGAAGCTTGCCTTCTGGGTTCTCGGTGGGGGTGGGGGAGAGGGAGGGCGGGGCGCGGTGGGTCCTCTCGGACGTCCGCGCCCGGCTGACGACGTGCGGGGCGCTTCCGGGGTCAGTTCAGCTCGTCGGGGTGCGGACCGGTCCGCAGGCCGCGGTCGACACCGGCGATCGCCGCCATCTCCTCCTCGCTCAGGGCGAAGTCGAAGACGTCGAGGTTGGCGCGGATGCGGGCCGGGGTGACCGACTTCGGGATGACCACGTTGCCGAGCTGGAGGTGCCAGCGGATGACGACCTGGGCGGGCGACTTGCCGTGGGCGGCGGCGATCGTCACGATCGCCGGGTCGTCGAGGACCGCGCCCTGTGCCAGCGGGCTCCAGGCCTCGGTCGCGATACGGTGCTCGCCGTGGAAGGAGCGGAGCTCCGACTGCTGGAGCGCGGGATGCAGTTCGATCTGGTTGACGGCCGGGGTCAGCGCGGAGCCGTCCATCAGCCGCCGCAGGTGCTCGGGCTGGAAGTTGGAGACGCCGGCGGCACGGATCCGGCCCTCCTCGGCGAGACGCTCCAGGGCGCGCCAGGACTCGCGGTACAGGTCGCGGGCCGGGGTCGGCCAGTGGATCAGGTACAGGTCGACGTGGTCCAGGCCGAGCTTGGCCAGGCCGGCGTCGAACGCGCGCAGGGTGGAGTCGTAACCCTGGTCGGCGTTCCACAGCTTGGTGGTGACGAACAGCTCCTCGCGGGCCAGTCCGGACGCGGCGAGGGCGCGGCCGACACCGGCCTCGTTGCCGTAGACGGCCGCGGTGTCGATGCTGCGGTAGCCGGCCTCCAGCGCGGTCGTCACGGCGGCGGTCGTCGCGTCGTCGGCGACCTGGAAGACGCCGAAGCCGAGCTGCGGGATCTCGACGCCGTTGTTCAGGGTGACGGTGGGGACGGTGGACGGTGCCATGGTGGGGGTGCTCCTCGATGGGGTGAGCGCGGCGCGCTCGGCGGTGCGGGTGGATCGGGTGGGTTCAGTGACGTACGGGTACGGGGGTGGGGGCCGCCGCCGTGACCCCGGCGGCCCGGGCGGCTTCCGCGTCCTTCGCGGGCCCCCGGCGCTCCAGCGCCGCCGACCAGAAGGCGAGGAGGAGCGCGGCGCCGGCGAGGGCCGCGCCGACCCAGTTCGGGGCGGTGTAGCCGAGGCCCGCGGCGATGACGAGCCCGCCGAGCCAGGCGGCGAGGGCGTTGCCGAGGTTGAAGGCGCCGATGTTCACGGCGGAGGCGAGCGTCGGCGCGCCGTGGGCCTGGTCGAGGACGCGCTTCTGCAGCGGCGGCACGGTCGCGAAGCCGAGCGCCCCGACGAGCAGGATGGTGATCGCCGCCAGGACCTTGTGGTGCGCGGTCACGGTGAAGAGCGCGAGCACGACCGCGAGGCCGCCGAGCGTGATGTACAGCAGGGGCATCAGGGCGCGGTCGGCGAAGCGTCCGCCGATCAGGTTGCCGAGGAACATGCCGATGCCGAAGAGCACGAGCAGCCAGGTGACGGAGCCGTCGGCGTAACCGGCGACGTGGGTCATCATCGGGGCGATGTAGGTGATCGCGGCGAACACACCGCCGAAGCCCAGCACGGTCATGGCCATGGCCAGCAGGACCTGCGGGTTGCGGAAGGCCTTCAGCTCGCCGCGGACGCGGGCGCCTTCGGGGCGCGGCATGGGAGGCACGAGCCTGGCGATGCCGAGGAGCCCGATCACACCGAGCGCGGCGACGATGGCGAAGGTGACGCGCCAGCCCACGGCCTGCCCGATGAACGTGCCCAGCGGTACGCCGACGATGTTGGCGACGGTCAGCCCTGTGAACATGGTGGCGATGGCGCCGGCCTTCTTGTCCGGGGCGACGAGTCCGGCGGCGACGACCGAGCCGATGCCGAAGAAGGAGCCGTGCGCGAGCGAGGCGATCACGCGGCCCGCCAGCATCAGCTCGAAGCTCGGCGCGAGGGCGGAGGCGAGGTTGCCCAGGACGAACAGGCCCATCAGGGCCATGAGCATCTTCTTGCGGCTGATCCTGTTGCCCAGGACGGTCAGGAGGGGCGCGCCGACGACTACGCCGAGCGCGTAGCCGGTGACCAGCAGGCCGGCGGTGGGGATGGTGACCCCGTAGTCGGTGGCGATCTGGGGCAGGAGCCCCATGATCACGAACTCGGTCGTACCGATGCCGAAGGCCCCGACGGTCAGAGCGAGCAGGGCGAGCGGCATGGTCGGCCCCTTCCCGGAATTGCTTGAACGATCCCTTTGCATGCTTCGACAATAATTGCATGCGCGCTATATGTGCAAGCGCAGGTAGGTCGTGCGGTCCGGAAGATGCCGGGCGCGGCTCAATCGGTCGGGGGGTGGGGCGGTGTTCTGTGGCGGGGCGGGGATCGGTCCGTGACAGGAAAGTTCCCCGCAAGCCGCTCAGTCGGTCTCGGCGGCAGGGACGGACGTATCAGTCCGTCACGGCGGGGACGTAGGTGAAGAGGGTGTCCGTGTGGGTGCGTTCCAGCAGCCTGATCATCTGGTGGCTGGGCGCCGCCAGGACGAGGCGCTGTCCTTTCCGCAGCGCTCGCCGCCTGGCCGCCAGGAGCGCGTTGAGCCCCGAGGAGTCGCAGAAGGAGGAGTACCGCAGGTCGACGACGATGATCGCGCCCGCAGGGGCCTGTTCCAGAGCCGCCGTGAGCGAGGCCGTCAGCGCCCGCGCGTGCTCGAAATCCATCTCACCGCTCACCCGGACCACACTCTGTCCGGATGCGGAACCTGTGCGCGGGCGATCCGTGGCCGCGGCGTCGGTGCCCATGGTGCACCTCCTACGTGCTGGGCGTGCCCTGCGCGGTGCGCTCCATGCCCGCACAGGCATGGTCCTGCTGACTTCGTGAGCCGTGGTACGGCGGGTGTGGCGGCCTGCCGACGTGCCTCGTGAACTAGGAGATCACGCAGACCGCCACGAACCCCGTACCCCTGGCTGAGCCCCAGACGGGGCCGGAATCCCGCGTGGGGGCAGCCGCTACCAGTAGTGCTTGCGTCCGCCGACGGCGTGGCCGAGCGAGCCCACGATCCACAGGACGGCTCCGATGACCAGCAGGATGATGCCGATGGTCCACAGGATGCTGAGTCCTGTGACGAAGCCGACGATCAGCAGAATGAGACCAAGGACGATCATGATGTCCTCCCATTTCTGTTTCCGACCTGAGTGCGTTCGTGGTCCGGTCGCGGGGCGCGCCGGTCGGGGGAACGCTTCTGATAGGTCGGTTGCCCACTCTGCCGCGCTCTATTCGATTGCCTCCCTGTGAATCGGGACGGAGTGCGGCCGAGCGCGGGCGCCGGGGCACGGCGAATGCGAACGTGGGGGGTGGGTAGACGCGCGACGCCATCCTGATCGGCCACGGCGCGCAGCGCCCGCTTCCCTCGTCCAGGAGAGGAGTCCGTCATGCCCCGAGGATCCAGCCCGAAGCGTGAGCGACAGTACGAGCACATCAAGGAGAGTGCCGAGGAGCGCGGCGAGAGCCCCGAGCGGGCGAAGGAGATCGCGGCGCGGACCGTCAACAAGGAGAGGGCCCGCGCGGGCGAGTCCAAGACGGCGAGCAAGAGTTCCACCGAGGACATCTCCTCCGGTCGGCGCGGCGGGCTGCGCTCGCACAGCGGCGCGCAGGGCCTCACCTACGACCAGCTCTACGCCGAGGCCCAGCGCCGCAACCTGCATGGCCGCTCGTCCATGAACAAGGCCCAACTCAAGCGCGAGCTCGGTCACTGACGTCCGGGAGGCCCGTGGGGCCAGCTGCCTCGGCCGCGCGGCTGAGGGGGCGGGTGACGAGCGTTTCGGCCGGGACCCCGGTGACGCGTCGCACCGCGGGCCGGCCCCATGAGATCCGCCCGGAGACCGGCCGCGAGGAGCGTCCGCCGTCCTGCGGGGCCGCGAGGACGCGGGCGCAGGTCGCCGCGTCGGGCCGGGCCTCCGGCGACCGCGCGGTCATGGCCGACAGCAGACCGGCGAGACCCGCCGGAAGATCCGGCGGAAGAACAGGGGAGCGGTGCAGGTGGGCGAGCGCCGCCTCCAGCGGCGCGCCCCCGAACTCCGCCTCGCCCTTCAGCGCTTCGAGGAGTACCAGGCCGAGGCTGTAGACGTCGGCCGCCGGCCCCACGTCCTGGCCCAGGGCCTGCTCGGGCGCCATGTAGGAGGCGGTCCCGATGAACGCCCCGTCGGCCTCGCCCTCGGACACGGAATCGGAGGGCTCGTCGAAGCGGCGGGAGATGCCGAAGTCCGACAGGTGCGGGGTATCCGTCCGGTCCAGGAGGACGTTCGACGGTTTGACGTCGCGGTGGACGACCCCACGGGTGTGCACGTGGTCGAGAGCGGAGGCCAGGTCCGCGCCCATGCGGCAGGTCTGCGCGGGCGTGACACCCGTCCTGCGAAGGCGCTCCCGCAGTGTCGTCCCCCGGACGAGCTCCATCACCAGATAGGGCAGGCCCTCGTCGTCACCCGTGTCGTAAAGCCTCACCACGCCGGGATGGTGCATCCGCGCCAGGAGCCGGGCCTCCTCGCCGTGCCGCGCACCGGCCCGGCCGGAGTCCTCGGGGCGGAACACCTTGACCGCCACCGGGCGGCGCAGTCTCAGATCCAGCGCCTCGAACACGTCGGCCGCGCCGCCGCTTCCCAGGGGGCGGTCGAGCCGATAACGTCCGGCGCCCGCGCTCCGTATGAGATGCGGAGGGGAAGGCGTCGCACGGACCTGCATCGGTTCTCCCGGGGCTGGGGTCGGCCGCTGCCGACGGGCGGATCGGACGGCGCGTCGCCCGCCGGTGCGTGCGCGGGCTCGCGGCAGACGCGTGCCCCGTCGGTCCATGAACATCCCCTGGAAGAAGGTAAATCCGCCAGGCGAGCCACCATCGGACGCCCTGGCGGGGAGCGGGGCGGCCAGGATTCTCCGGTACGGGACGTTGGCATGATCACTGCAGACCCGGGTACGCGGACGCTGTTCGATCCGCCAGGGAGGGAGCCCTCACATGGGTCTGGGAGTGTTCATCATCATGATCGCCGTCGGGGCCATCCTGACCTTCGCCACCGACTGGAACATCAACGCCGTCGACCTCGACCTGGTCGGTCTGATCCTGATGGCGGTCGGATTCCTCGGGACCGCCGTCTACACGAGCGTCCTCCGGCGGCGCCGGATGGTCGTGCCGCCCGTGGCGCCGACGGTCACCGAAACCGAACGGCGCGACCTGCTCTGAGGTTGTCCGAAGGCCCCACCCGGGGCCGCGGTCCCCGGCCCGCGCGGTCCGCCCGAAAAAGGGAGGCATGGATTCCGGGCGCCGGGGCACAAGAACCGTGAGCGAAGGGACACGCTCACGCCGCGCGATCCACGGCCCCCCGTGCCGTGAACGCGTCGGCATCCGTGTGGGGCCCGCACCCGGCTGGGATGCGGGCCCCCACGCATGCCACGACACCTCGGACGGTACGTGCCGTACGCGGGTACTTCCTGAGGGGCACCCGGGCACCCGGGCACACCGCCACCGCCCCAGGGGGCCTTGCCGGCCGTCTCGCCCCCGACCACCGTCCCGCCCACCCGGCCCCACGCACGCGCGCCGCCGATCCTGGACCGCTGTCCGGACCGGCGGCGCGCCCGTGCGCGCTCCTCGACCTACGGCAGGTTCTCCTTGATCTTGGCGATGGCGAAGCCCCAGCCCTGCGACACCGTCGGCTTGCCTGGCACCGCCACCTCCTCGGGGTTCGTCAGGACGTCCAGCAGCACCGGGCCGGGAAGGGCCAGCGCCCGGCGGACGGCCTCGTCCAGTTCGCCGGGTTCGGTGACGCGGATGCCGGTCAGGTCGAGGGCTTCCGCGACCGCGGCGAAGTCGGGGTTGTCGAGGGTGGTGCCGAATTCGGGCAGCCCGGCCTGTTCCTGCTCCAGCTTGACCATGCCGAGACGGCGGTTGTCGAAGACGACCAGCTTGACCGGCAGCTGTTCCGAGCGGATGGTCATCAGGTCGCCCAGCAGCATGCCGAGGCCGCCGTCGCCGCAGAAGGCGACCACCTGGCGGTCGGGCGCCCAGAGCTGCGCCCCGATGGCCTGGGGCATCGCGTTGGCCATGGACCCCAGGTTGTAGGAGCCGATCAGCCGGCGGGTGCCGCGCATCCGCACGAACCGCGAGAGCCACACCGTGGCCATCCCGGTGTCCGACGTGAAGATCGCGTCGTGCGCGGCGTGGCGGTCGACCGAGGCCGCCAGGGCCTCGGGGCGGATCTGTTCCTCGCGGTTGTCGAACATCGCCCGCACGCGACCGAGCAGACGCGTGTCGTGGGCGGGGTCGGCCAGGTCCGCCTGCCCCTCCTCCCAGCGCGCGTACCGTTCGCGCGTCTCGTCGAGGTGCTCCCGCGACGAGACGGGGGTGAGCAGGGGCAGCAGCGCCCGCAGGGTCGCGGCCACGTCCCCGGTGAGGCCGACGTCCACCGGGACGCGACGGCCGAGGTGCTCCTCGCGCACGTCGACCTGCACCACACGGCAGTCCTTCGGGTACCAGTCCCGGTAGGGGAAGTCCGTCCCCAGCATGATCAGCGTGTCGCAGCTGTCCATGGCGTGCGAGGCGCCCGGGTTCCCGATCAGGCCGGTCTGGCCGACCTCGTAGGGGTTGTCCTCCTCGAAGCCCTCCTTGCCCTTCAGGGTCAGCACCATGGGGGCCGCCAGGAGCTCGGCGGTGCGCAGCACCTCCGCGCGGGCGGCCTGCGCGCCGCGCCCCACGAGCAGCGTGACCCGGGACCCGGCGGCGATCGCCTCGGCGGCCTCGGCCAGCGCCGGGTCGTCGGGACGGGTCACGGCGGGGCGGGGGAGCGCGAACCGCACGGGCCGGTCCTCGTCGACCTGCTGGTCGCCGATGTCCCCGGGCACGGTCAGCACGGCCACGCCCCGCCGTGTCACCGCCGCCCGTACCGCCGACTCCAGGAGCCGCGGCATCTGGGCGGGCGAGGTCACGGTGGCCCGGTACACGGCCACGTCCCGGAAGAGGAGGTCGTTGTCCACCTCCTGGAAGTAGTCTCCGCCCAGCTCCGACAGCGGCACCTGGCCGCAGATCGCCAGGACGGGCGCACCGCTCTTGGCCGCGTCGTACAGCCCGTTGAGCAGGTGCACCGACCCCGGCCCCACGGTGCCCATGCAGACCGCGAGTTCGCCGGAGAGCTGGGCCCGGGCGCCGGCGGCGAAGGCCGCCGCCTCCTCGTGCCGGAAGCCGGTCCAGTCGATGCCCTCGGTGGTCCGGATGGCGTCGGTGACGGGATTGAGCGCGTCGCCGACCACGCCGAAGACGTGGCCGACGCCGAGGTCCGCGAGGCCGTCGACGATCACCTGCGCGACGGTACGAGTCATGGGGTGGGGTCTCCCTTCAGGAAGGACGGAGGACGGTTCACGAGAGCGTGAACCGGTCGTGATGAGCCGCGTTCCGGTCGCCGGCCCAGGCGGTCGGCATCGACGCGGCGGAGAGGAGCTGCCCCGGTTCGAGGCCTCGACGTCGAGGCCGCGTTCGCCCGGTCGGACAGGGCACCGAAGCTCATCGCCGACACGTTGAGCAGAGCCATGTCGTCGGGCCGGGCGCAGTCGGGGCCGCCCACCCGGACCTCGAAAGGATCACCATGGACCGCCGTCTGTCCCGGATGGACGGAACCAAGCACGGAGGGGAGGAGGCGGAGTGAACCACCCGGCGGCGGCCGTTTGCGTCACGAGATCGCGGAAAGCCGGAGGGACATGGACGATGTGGGAATCGCACCACGACACGTCGTGATCGGCGGCCGCGGCCGCGCGGCGGCGTTCGCCGGGCTCGGCGCCCGGGGCCGTGCCGACCGCACCGGTCTCCACGGCGCGTCACATGACGCCGCTCGGGCGAGTGGGCGCGGCCGAGGCGATCACCGTCGAGGTGCACCCGCACGACCGCACGTGAGGAAGGTGTGACCATGAACCGAGGAACGAGCGCCGTACCGAGTCTGCGGTACGAGCGCGGGGGCCAGCTCCCGCTGACCGCGGACACCGTTCCGCTGCCGCCCGACCCCGACATCGCGCCCGTGCCCCCGCCCGCCCCGCCGCACCCCCCGGGCCCACCGGAGCCGGTGCCGCCCGGCAGGCCGGAGCCCGTGCCGCCGGGTCCCCAGCCCGTACCGCCCGGCCCCGACCCCGTCCCGCCGGGTCCCGAACCGGTCCCGCCCGGTCCGCCGGACCCCGGCGCGCCCACCCCCGAGCCCCCGAACCCCGGCCCGCCGGGGCCGGGGGACCCCGGAGCTCCGTAGCACCTTCAGGTGACCCATCTGACCCGGTCGCACGGGAGACGGGCCCGTCGGGGACCCTCGGCCGTCGAGCGGGGAGGCGCCGGCCGGGCGCCGGGAGCCAGGGCGGCGGCCACCGCGGCGCGTCGCAGCTCCTCCAGCTGCTGGATCTGACGTTCGGCCCGGCGTGCCAAGCGGCGCACCGTGTCGACGTCGATCCGGTCGTCGCCGCGTGCGACCTCGCCGAGGGCCCGCCAGAGGGCCAGCTTTCCCTGCGCCGCGAGAAGGAGCGCCTCCCGTTCGAGCACGTCGCTGAGAGGCGAACGGGTCACGAGCCGGCCGTTGAGCTTTGCCCGGCCGACCGTCTCGGCACAGCGCAGGACCAGGGCCCGGACCCGCATCACGGGAACGTCGAGTGCGGTCATGATCCGCACCAGGCTCTGGCGGTCGTCGGCGATGTCGCCGACCAGCGCCCGCAGCCGGGGGTCGGCGGGCCGGCCGTCGCTCGCGCGGGCCGCGCGGCGGGCGAGCGCGCCACCGGCGGAGGACCCGGCGTAGTGGTCGTTCAGATAGATGCGGAGCAGGCGGTCCGGATCCGGAGAACGGGACCGAGAACGATCGCGATCGAAAAGCATGTCACCGACTCCTGTCGAGACAACGGTCCTCCAGGGGCGGACCGACGAGGGGCGCGGCGATCGGACCGAAGGAACCGCCCGACCCCACGGCTGCGTCACGCCCGCGACTTCCCCGGGTGGACGGGGCGAAACCAGACGGCGTCAGGTGTGCCCTGAGGTCGGCTTCCCGTACCCATCGCGTCCGAGGCCCTCACAGTGCTGTCTCCGCGTCCCCGGCCCTGTGTGTCCTTCGTCTTCACGAAAGCACACCACCATGGGCACAGCCGAGGTGCGGGCGCGAGGTGTAACCGGGCCGTGGCGGGTCAGGTGGACATCGCAGCCACCCGTCACGCCCTCAGCCGGAGGACCACCATGCCCCAGCTCCCCGTCGAACAGCTCCCGACGCCGCGCTCCCTCACCCGGTCCATGGTCATGGAGCTGCTCAGCGCGGACGTAGCGGTCGAGGTCGAGACGACCGTCGGCTACAGCTCCCGTGACCCGTTCGCCCTGAGCGTCCTCTTCCACCTCCCGGGCGACGCGCCCGTCCTGTGGCGCATCGACCGGGAGATGCTTCTCGCGGGGGTCCTCGGCGCCACCGGTGACGGAGAGGTCCGCGTCACGCCCGCGCCCGGGGGCATGCTCCACCTGCGGCTCGGAGTGGCCGGTCACTGCGCCGTGGTCAGGTGCGGGCAGGAACAGCTCGCGCGTCTCGTACGCGACACCTTCCGCCTGGTCCCGCAGGGTACGGAGGGGCGTCACATCGACTGGCAGCCCCTGCTCGATTCCCTCAGTCACTGAGTGAGTCGAGCGTGTCCGAATGAGCATGCTTTCTTAGTGAATATGTGGGTAGCGGACCATTAGCACTCTCTGGAGGTGACGCACATGGCCGCTGGCAAGAAGGCCAAGAACATGGGCAAGTCCGTGAAGGGCAAGACGAAGGAGGCCACGGGCAAAGCCGTCGGCAACGAGCGGCTGGAGGCCAAGGGGCGCGCCGAGCAGGCTGTCGCCGATGCGAAGCAGGCCGGCGAGAAGGCGAAGGACGCGTTCCGGCACTGATCCACGGCAGGCAGGAGGCCGACCACACCCGTGGTCGGCCTCCTGCCTGCCGCGTGACGGTCGCGACGGCCCTGCCGCGTAACGGTCGCGACGGCGCCGAACGGCCGAGCGGCCACCCCTCACCCGACAGGGGAGGAGTGGCCGCTCGGCCGTGTGCGGATCGGACACGGACCGCCGGCGCGTCATCTGCGTCGTGGGATCCGCTCCGACGTCATCTGCGCGACGAGACCATGCGGAACACCGCGAGCAGGATGAGCGACCCGACGATGGCCGCGATCCAGGTGGAGACCTCGAAGAAACCGTCGACGGAGTCGACGTGGAAGATGACCTTGCCCAACCACCCGCCGAGCAGCGCGCCCGCGACGCCGATGAGCGTGGTGATGATGATGCCGCCCGGGTCCTTGCCCGGCATCAGCATCTTGGCGATGACGCCCGCGAGGAGCCCGAGGAGTATCCAAGCCAGAATTCCCATGATTCCTTCTGTCTCCCGATGTGACGTTCCGACGTGCTGGAAGCGACCAGCACTTCCGCGCGTACCCCCGATCGACTCCGGAAAGCCTGTCCTCCGTGCCCTCCTTCCGCCCGCCAGGCCGTGCGGCGCGCCCCCCGCTCCCGCAGTGCGCCGCCCTTCGTTCCGGTCCTCGCGCGGTCCCGTCCGGGATGCGCCCGATCCCGTCATCTGTGCCGGATCGTCGCCGGTGCCGCCACGGTGTGCAGGGCCCGCCGGACGGTCATCCGGGCGCTCCAGACCATCAGGCTGAGCTCCCACTTGGTGACGCGCACGAGGCTCCGGCGCAGGACGCTCTTCGGTCTCCATCGGGAGATCCGGCGGCGTCGGCGGCGGTGGTGGTGGCTCGATCTGTTCTTCACCCGATCCTCCTGACGCTCGGCTCGGTCGGGCAGCTGTCAGAGGCCTGGAGCGGCCCCAGCCGTCGTCCCGGGCGGCGGCTCCTTGCTCTCGACCTGCGAGTGCACCACCGCGTCGGTTTCAAACATTCGGATGCTCTCCGTCAAGCGCCGCCAGCCCCTCGCTCCACCGTGTGCGGCGCTCCGTCCCGCTCTGGTCCCACCAGGGCGTGCCGCGCTCCCCGAGAGCCAGCTTCGCCGTGTGCACCCGGTGTCGGGCGGCGCGTTCGGCCTCCGGGTCCTGGGCCCGTAGCGCCGCCCCCACGGCACGACGGGCGCTCATGAGATGCGACTGCAGCCGTGCGGCGATGTCCTCGGGCACGTCGGGGTCGGTGGCCCGCCAGCGCCTGCCCTTGACGATCACGTACCGTCCGTCAGGGGTGCGGGAGATCCGTCGTGCGTCAGCCGTCACCCGTACAAGCCTGGCAGACGCACGAGGGCGCGCACATCGGGCCGGAGGGGGACGGCGACGGCGCCCCGCATCCGCGACGGACGAGGAAGTGGCGGGATGATGGAGTCATGCGTCCTCGGCCTGTGCTCGTCTACGACGGAGACTGCGGCTTCTGCACGACATCGGCGCGGTTCGCCGAGCGGGTGGTCCGGCCCCGCTGCGACATCGTCCCGTGGCAGTTCGCGGACCTCGACGCCCTGGGCGTCACCCCGGAGCGCGCCTCGTACGAGGTGCTGTGGGTGCCGCCCGCCGGCCCGGTGGAAGGAGGGGACCGGGCCGTGGCGAAGGCCCTCCTGAGTGCGGGCGGGGTCTGGGCGCCGCTGGGGGCCATGTCCTTGCTGCCCGGCGTGCGGTGGGTCGCCCGACGCGTCTACCGGCTCGTCGCGACCCACCGCCACCGGCTGCCGGGAGGAACTCCGGCGTGCAGGATGCCTCCTCCTCCATGAGCCCCTGAGACTCCACGACCTCCTCGCGGGAATCCGCGCCTCCCACGGTTCACCCGGCCGGGGCAGGGCACCCGCACCACATGACCAGTCCGAGGACTCGGCCCAGCATCTCCCGGACACGCCGGTACGACTTGACCGCCGGTGAGGGCGTGGTGCGGGAGTGCCGCGAACTCGCGGCGCAGGCCGTACGCGACTGGTTCGGGACCGCCGGAGGCCGTGGCAGGGCCGCCACCGACGTACTGCTGCTGGTGTCCGAGGTCGTGACCAACGCGCTCACCCACGGTGGTGTCCCGTACGAACTGCGACTCGACGGGATCGAGAGCCGGCTGTGGGTGCAGGTCAGCGACACCAGCCCGGTGCGCCCCCGCCCCCACGGCCGGCACCGGGCCGACCGCCCCTCGGGGCACGGCCTCTACCTCCTGGGACAGCTCGCGGAGGCGTGGGGCTGCGTCCCCCGGGGGCGCGGCAAGGCCGTCTGGTTCGAGGTGGAGGTGGAACCCGGCGCCGGGCGCTCACGGACCTGAGGCGAGGCCCGACCTGCCGCCGGGCTAGTCACCGGCCTGACGCAGGGCGCTCACGGACCTGAGGCGAGGGCGCCCCCGCGTCGGACGTCCTCACCCTTCCCGCGCCACGCTGCCCGAGTCGCCTCCGCCGCCTCCGTCGCCGAACGGCATCAGGCCGATGCACTCGGTGTCGATCCGGTCCGCGACCTCCGTCAGGGAATCGGCCAGCGCCTCCACGGTCTCCGCTTCGAGGTCGGTTTCCCCCGTGCCCGCGGAGTCCAGCCAACAGGTCGCGAGGCGGCGCAGGAGGTCGGTCACCTGCTCGGCGGGGAGCAGGAGCGGACCTCCGGGGACATGGACGAGAGTCATCGACGGGTTCATGGCAACCGCCCTCCGCGCTACGGGACGAGGGCGGTCCGTGGTCCGTGGGCACGGAGCCTTCGCCCGGACTGCCGACGACCGGACCGGGATCCGTCGCCTCCTCCTCGACCGACTACCCGGCCCCGGGACGCGTACGCCAGGCAGACCTGCGTGAGCATCGCTCGCCGGGCGCCCGGGGCGTACGCCAGGGGTGTCGGGCCGGGCGTACCGTGCTCGGCCGCTCACTCCCCGTCGATCAGGGGGCCGGAGTCCTCGGCGCCCGCGAGCCCGCTGAGGGCCGCCGCGGCCAGGGCGGTGACGGCGGGCTCCAGGGCCGTGCGCGGGTCGGGGGCGAAGAGGGGGGAGTGGTTCGGCGGGAGCCGGCCCGCCGAGGCCGCCCACTGACGCGGGCTCGCGGTGCCGACCATCCAGTAGACGAGCGGGACGTCCTTCTCGCCGTGGAGCGCTGCGCCCGCGCCGCCGTACAGCGGGAAGTCCTCCGAGGCCAGCGACGGCGGCCAGTCCGCGACCCGGGCGGAACCGCACAGCCTCGTGTGCGCGGCGCGGACCGCCCGGGTCGCGGCCGGATCGCCCCACAGCGCCGGTGCGCGGGAGACGGTCCTGATCTCCGGTTCGCGCGGGCAGGCGGAGGCGGCGCACTCGGCCCGGACGACGCGCTCCACCGCCGCGAGCGCGCGGTCCAGGGACGCGTCCGTGAGCGCGCGCAGGCCGATGCCGAGCCGTGCCGTGTCCGGCACCACGTTCACCGCCGTGCCCGCGCGCAGCGTGCCGACGGTGAGGGTGAGTTGGTCGGCCGGCGCGGTCTCGCGGGACACGATCGTCTGGAGACGGGTGATCACGGCGGCGGCGGTCACCACCGGGTCCACGGCCAGGTGGGGCGTCCCGGCGTGTCCTCCCCGCCCGTGCAGTACGACGTCGAGCGCGGCGCTCGCCGCCGTCATCGGAGCGTACGGGGTGCCGTGCGCGACCATGCCCGAGGGCAGCGGCGCCGCGTGCTGGGCGAGCACGACGTCCGGCCTGCCGAACCGCTCGTACAGGCCGTCCTCCAGCATCGCCCGTGCCCCCGTCAGCGTCTCCTCGGCCGGCTGTCCGAGGACCACCAGGGTCCCCCGCCACCGCCCGGCCGCGCGGCCCAGGACGTCCGCCGCCCCGGTCGCGGCGGCGAGGTGCAGGTCGTGTCCGCAGGCGTGCATGGCGCCGTTCCCGCTGGCGTAGGGCAGCCCGGTCCGCTCCTCCAGGGGAAGGGCGTCGAGTTCGGCCCGCAGGTACACCCGCGGGCCGTCGCCGTTGCGCAGGACGCCGACCACGCCGTGACCGCCGACGCCCCGGGTCACGGCGAGGCCCAGGGCGGCGAGCCGGTCCGCGAAGAGCGCGGCCGTGCGGCGTTCCTCGCCGGACGGTTCGGGGTTCCGGTGGACGTCCAGATAGAGCGTGAGCGCGGGACGCAGGGCCTCCCCGGCCGAGGCGAGGGCGGGGTGGGGGAGCGCGGGTGCGGCGGGCGTGGGGGGCTCGGGCTGGTTCACGGGGCTCCAGAGGGGGTGGGAGGCGCGGCGCTGGCGTCGCGCGCCAGCGATGTGCGTGCGGGAGACGTGCCGAACGGTGAGCGGGCGGCGGTGGAATGGGAGACGAACCCACCCCCGGGCGGTCCCGCGAGGGACCGTGGTCAACAGGAGGCGCCATGAACAAGGACCTGAGCACGCTCGCCGACGAGATCCTCGAGCTGGAGGCCGAGACGTTCGAGATCTCCGACTACTCGGACGCCAGCGAGGTCGTGCTGGCCGGCTCCACCAGCACCAGCTCGACCTCCACCTGCAGCTCCACCACCAGCACCACCTCCTGCTCGGCCTGATCACGGCCGCAGGCGCGCCCGGTGTCCGGTCCCCGGACACCGGGCGCGCCGCTTTCGGGCCACTTCCGGGGCCCGAGAGCCACGGGGACCGCTACGGGAACGGGTGCGGGACCCGGCGGATCTCGGCGTCGGTCAGGTCCGTCGCACGGTGGCCGCCCCGGCGCAGGGCCGTCCGCAGCCGGGGCAGCAGCGGCGCCCGCTGCCGGTTCCAGCCGAAGTCGATCGGCAGCAGACCCGGTACGAGGGTGCTCACCGTGCACAGCCCCATCCGCTCCTGCTCGGGCGTGGTCTGGTCGACGACGATCACGTCGTGCCCGGCCCCCGCGAGCAGGTCCGTCACCGCCCGGACGTCGTCCCGCAGGTCGTCCGTCCGGGGCCGTCCGGACGACTCCCAGTCCCGGTAGACCGCGTCGAAGGGACGCACCGCCGACGGCTCCAGAAAGCCCCGGGCGTGCACCGCCATCCGCGGCAGCCCGTACAACTGCGCGTGGTCCTTCAGATGGCGGACCAGGTCGAAGTCCTCCGCCATGGCCTCCAGTTCGGCCCGGCGCTCACGCGTCTGGCGCGAGAGGTGCGGGATGTACGTGAGCACCTCCGACAGCGCGCCCTCCACCGCCGACCGGGGGTCGAGCGAGGCCGCCGCCGCGAACGAGAGGGTCCCCGGGCCGCCGTCCCGGCGCACGGCCACCGCGGTGACCACGGGGACCGGCAGGTCGATGCGGTTGTCCAGGACGTGGACGTCGTACCCCTGGAGCGCCGCGCGTTCCGCCATGGCCGCGGACGTCCGGCCGCCGACGGTGCCCAGGTCGATCTCGGTGAGCCGGGCGTCGCCGTACCAGGCGTTCAGGAAGGCGTCCCGCTCGACGAGTTCGAGCAGTCCGCCGAGGACCGCCTCTTCGAGGCTGCCGCCGATGGCGCAGCCGTTGGAGCACTCGAAGACGAAGTTGTCGGCGGCCAGCCCCGCGCTGTAGTAGACGAGGCGGGAGGGGACCAGCACCGGGCGCTCGTCGCGGAGCGACCACCCCCACTCCCAGGGGATCGCGCGGTCCGGGTCGAACGGGTCCACCAGGGGATCGTCGCGGTAGGTGCGCGGATCGTAGAAGCCGCAGGTCGCGGGGTCGACGGCGTCGTCACGGAGCTGGTTCCAGGAGCCGGTCACCGGGGAGTGCCGGCCGCGCCGGTGGGTTCCCGCGTACCGTTCGAGGCCTTCCAGGAAGGCCAGGGTGCGGCTGGTGGAGAAGGTGTTCTCCTGGCCGCTCCACGTGACGTCGTTGAGCCCCGCGTAACCGCGGACGAAGACGCTTCCGGCGACCGGGGCCGTCGTCGGAGAGGTGACGCTGATCCAGGTGCCGCCGCCGAGCGCCCCGCACACCGGGTTGGCGAGCGCCTCGCGCGGCAGCGGGTACGAGGCCGCGGCACGCAGCCGGTACGTGCCCGGGTCCGGCTTCCGCCGCTCGGCGAGTCGCATCGGGCGCGGTCCGGCCGGGACGCGGTCGGGCGCGCAGTCGGGACAGAGCGGATCCGCGAGCAGCGGGTAGGTGCGGACCGCGAGCGTCGTCAGGTCGACCCGGGACACCTGGGGCAGCGTCCGGTCGGCGGGCTCCGACGAGGCCGGCTCGGCCCCGGGGCGGCCGTCGAGCACCGCCTGGTGGAGCGCCGCGACCGCGTCGTACACGTGGTCGGTGAGCAGCGGCCACACACCGGCCGGGCGCGGCCCGTCCGGACCGCCGGTCTCCAGCGCGTCGCGCTCGCTGCGGCTGCGCAGCCGCTGCCAGCGCAGGGCGAGGCAGCGGCCGCAGGCGGGCGCGGTGCCGTCGCCGCCCCACGGCCCGACGAGCACCGCGGAGGCGGTGAGGTGGACGCGGGCGCCGGCCCGCTCGGCCGCCCAGGGGTCGGGGGCTCCCCCGCCGCCGAGCGGGGCGGCGGCGTCGGTGACCCCGACCGGGACGACGGGCACGTCGCGGCCGATCCGCGCGGTGAGCGCGGCCCGCAGCGCGGACCGCGCCTCGTCCAGCGGCAGCGGTAGCGGCGGGGGCGGCGCGGTGACGCCCGGGGTACGCCCGGCGGCGCTCACGACGACCTGGTCCATCGGAAGGTCTTCACCGCGACCGCGCCGAAGACCAGGGCGAAGACGAGCAGTCCGGCGCAGCCCACCCACACGTCGGAGGCGTCGCCCCGGCCGGCGAGCGCGTGGGACACGGCGTCGTTGAGATAGCGCAGCGGCATGACGAGCGAGACGTTCCGGAGCCACGACGGCATCGAGTCGAGGGGGAAGAAGGAACCGGACAGGAACGCCATGGGCAGCATCAGGAAGTTGGCGACGGCCGCGACCGACTCGGGCGTGTTCGCGAACGACCCGATGATCACTCCGAGCAGCAGGAAGGTGGTGATGCCGAGGACCAGGACCGGGATCAACAGCGGCCATCCGGAGGCCGGTTCGAGGCCGAACACCGGAAGCATCGCGACACCGACGAACAGCAGCGACTGGACGGCGCCGACGACCAGCGCGATCACGTACCGGGAGCCGATGACGGCGGAGAGCGGGGCCGGGGACATCCGGATCAGCCGCAGGATGTCGTCGGTCCGCCACTGCATGAGGGTGAAGGCGATGCCGAACACGGCGGCGTTCGCCACGCCCCAGGACAGCACGCCGGCCGCGGTGTACGAGAGGTAGGACAGGCCGCTCTCCTCCACGGCCTGGCCGCGGAAGATCAGCCCGAAGACGACGAGGAAGAGCAGGGGGAAGGCGAAGGTGAAGAAGAGGGTGGTCCGGTCGCGGACCTGGGCCCGGTAGCCCGCCCCGGTCAGTGCGGCGTAGGCGCTCATGGTCAGGACTCCGTGGTCTCGGTCTGCGGGTGGCCGGACCGTCCGGCCCCGGTGAGGCGGGCGGTCAGGTCGAGGTAGACGTCCTCGAGGCCGGGGGAGCGGGTCTGGACGCCGTCGAGTCCGACGAGCCGGTCCACGGCGGAGAGGACACGGCCGGAGGCGTGCGTCTCCAGGACCAGCGAACCGCCCTCGACACTGACCCGCTCGACGCCCTCGATCGCCGCGGCGCGGTCCTCGTCCAGGCGGCCCAGGGGAAGCAGGAGCCGGCTCGGGGCCTGTGACGCCCCGATCAGCTGGTGCGGCGAGTCGGTCACGGCGATCCGCCCCTCCACCAGGATGGCGATCCGGTCGCAGAGCGCCTCCGCCTCGTCGAGGTGGTGGGTGGTGTACACGATCGTGCGCCCCTCCGCCTTCAGCCCGCGGAGCACCTCCCACAGCGCGCGGCGGGCCTGCGGGTCGAGGGCGGCGGTCGGCTCGTCGAGGAAGATCAGCTCGGGGCGGTGGACGAGTGCGGAGGCGATCGCCAGCCGCTGCCGCTGACCGCCCGAGAGGTCCTCGACCCGCACCGCCCGCTGCTCGGTGAGCCCCACGGAGGCGAGGGTGGCGTCGACGGCGGCGCGCGGCGCGCCGTAGAGCGCGGCGACGGTCCGCAGATGCTCGCGCGCGGTCTGGCGGACGAAGAAGGCCGAGCTCTGGGTCTGCACGCCGAGCCGGGGCAGCAGCGCCGTGTTGCGGGGCCAGGGGGACTCGCCGAGCACGGCGACCGTGCCGGTGTCTGCCCGGCGCAGCCCCTCCATGATCTCGATCAGGGTGGACTTGCCCGCGCCGTTGGGGCCGAGCAGACCGAAGAACTCGCCCCGGTGGATCTCCAGCGAGACGTCGTCCACGGCCCGGCGGTCCCCGTACCGCTTGGAGACTCCCCGGACCTGGACGGCGGCGGTCGTCGGACCGCCCGTGGCGGATGTGGTGGACATGGCCTGTACCTCACTCATGTGGTGCGTGGTCCTTCGTGTCAGCCGTGCGGGCGGTGTACGGACGGTCGGCCGAACTCGCGGTGCATGGACGGGACGGCCGAGCGGGTGCGGCGGGAACGGGTCAGCCGAGCAGGCGCTGTACGGTCAGCCGATCAGGCGCAGTACGAGCCCGGTCGTGGCCGCCGCGACGAGCAGGACGAGGACGACGGAGCCGAGCGCGTACACCGTGTAGATGCGCCGGGCGCGAGGGGAGTAACCGGCGAGGGCCTCGGCCCCCCGGCGGCGCGACGCCAGATAGGTCCGGGTCTCGGGGGCGAGGTGATCGGCGCCGAGGGCGTGCCCCAGCATCCGGTACCCGTCGAGCGGAGGCAGCGGTACGAGATTGCTCAGCGCCTGGATCGTGCCGAGCACCAGGAGGCCGGCGAGCGGGGAGCGTTCCGCCGCGTCGGCGGGCAGCAGGAACCACCAGACGCCGAAGGGCAGCAGCAGCACCATGTTCAGCTGGGCGCCGGCCCCCGCGACGACCAGCTTCGCCCGCCGCCCCGGCAGGAACAGGTAGTCGTCCACCGTGCAGTAGAGGAGGGCGGCGGGCAGCCGCCAGCGCAGGCCGATCTCGGCGACGTGCCCCCCGTAGTGCTGGGCGGCGACGCCGTGCGCCAGTTCGTGGAGCGTGATGCTCGCCCAGAGGAACAGCGCGACGCCCGTCAGCGCGAACGGCTGCCGTACCAGTTCCGCCGTGCCGTCGAGCAGTTCCCCCGACCGCCACGCGAGCATCCCGACGAGCACGAGGACGACGGCGAGGAGCGGAAGCTGGACGGTGGGGTGGAGGAGCGGACGCAGCAGGCGATGGAGGCGCGCGGTGGTCGCGTCGGCGTCCGCGACCAGGGGACGGGTGCCGCGCCACAAGGAGTTGGGGCGCCGGGGAGCCGGGGCCGGGACCACCGGATCGGGCGCGCCGACCAGCAGGCCCCGGGCGCCGAGCAGGCCGAGCAGCCGGTTCCAGTGCTCCTCGCCGAGCCTGCGCCCGAACCGTTCCGCGTACACGGGAGCGAGGTCGTCGAGGTTCCTCGTGCCGTCGAGGCGCGCCATGAGGAAGTGCTCCTTGATGCCCACCTCGAAGGCGGCCCCGGTGACGGGGTGCCGCACCAGGTGCACGGTCCGGGGGCCGCGCAGGAGCGGCGGGCCGAGGAGCACGCCCGGACGGAGGGCGGGGCGGTAGGCCCGCGCGGCAGTGGCGGTCACGCGTCCGCCGCCGCGAGGTGCGGGTCTCTGAGGACCTGGCCGAGGACGAAGGACAGGTAGGCCTCGTCGCGGATCGTCACGTGCAGCCGGTTGTTGGTCATGTGCATGTACGGGGAGAGGAGCCGGGGGAGGACCGACGGCAGATGGGTGAGCGGCGCCGTGGGGACGGCGTCCGCCGCCTCCGCGCGCACCTGGCCGGTGTCCTCACGCGCGGGGCCCTCCCGCAGCGGGAACACGAGCTCGCCCCGGCTCGTCGACTCCGCGACCCGGGCGCGCAGTTCGAGGCAGTGCTCCGCCCACCCCCGCAGGAAGGAGGGGAGCCGCCCCAGCTCGCCGCTCGCGACGGCGGCCCGGACGGCGGCGAAGCGGCGGCCCAGGGCCGGCGCCGTCTCGGCGTAGTTCCGCTCGTACTCCTCCGAGCCGATGAACCCGGTCCCCGGGAAGGCGTGGTGCCAGAAGCGGTAGTAGCCGTCCAGGTAGTCGGAGAGCCGCTCCTCCTCCGGCAGGAAGCAGCTCGCCATCACCATCATCAGCTGCGCGGAGGTCCCCAGGAGCACGGAGCGGAGGTGGAGGTTCATCGTGCGGAAGGCGTCGACGACCAGCTCACTGGAGTGGCGGAAGTGCCACTCGGCGAGCTCGACGCCGGCCGGGCCGCCGTATTTGGCGTACTCGGGGGCGTACGGCTCCACGCTGAAGCTGTTGTTCGGCCGCAGCCGCATCCGGCCGTCGTCGCCCATGTAGCGCCGCCGGTCCTCCCCGGGGAACTCGATGTCGAACAGGGCGTTGTAGAAGTCCTTGAGGAAACCGGAGTCCACCTCGTACAGCGCGGGACGGCTCCGGAGGAACGCGGTGAGCGCCTCCTCGGCCCGCCGCCGCACCTCGGCGGAGGCCGCCGGGCTCGCGGGGCGCAGCCGCAGCCGCACGTGCGGCCCCTCCAGCCAGTAGTTGATGAAGAAGTGACCGGCGAGCAGCCCCTCCTCGGTGAGCGCGGCGACGAGCGGCCGGACGCAGTCCACCAGCATCGGCCGCGGGCTGGCGGCGTAGAAGACGTGCAGGGCGATCCACTCTCCCGGTTCCCGGGCCGGGGATCCGGGACGGTCCGGGGCGGTGCCGGTCGTCACGCGGGGCGCGGGGGCGGGGTGCGGGGAGGTCAGTTCGGGCATGTCGGGCCGTCCTCGGTGCGATGGCGGGCGGTGAAGGTCTCCACGGCCAGTTCGGCCACGTGCCGGCCCCGGGGAGACGTCAGGTGCAGCGCGTCCCCGGCCGGGAGCATCTCGCGCAGCGCCACTCCGGCGCCGGGCTCGCGGTCCACCAGGGCCTCGAACGAGGACAGCGACAGCGGACTGGCGAAGTCCACGTGCGCGGGCTTGGCGCCGAGGGCCCTGCGACCCTCGCGTTGCACCGTGGCGAAGACCTGGTCCGGCAGGCCGTGCCGGCGCTGCCAGCGCCGCCACTCCAGGTACCACGAGGCCTCGTCCGCGCCGGGGCGGCGGACCGGCAGCACGGCGGCGTCCGCCGTCCAGCAGCGCCGGCTCAGCACCAGGTCGCCGTGGACCACCCTCGGTCTGCGCGTGACGCCGTCGACGGCGGGACCCTCGGGAACGCCACCCCAGACATCGGCCGGGGTCATGGAGCTCGGCGAGAGCAGCAGCAGGGTGCGGGGGATCTCCGGCAGCGCCACCGGTACGAGGTACCCGAGGTAGACCGGCACGACCTCGCGGCCGAGCCGTCGCGAGCGCAGGACGAGACGATCGGTGCGCTCGTCGTGCTCCAGCGAGAGGTCGCTCAGGTCGATGCGGGCGTCCTCCGGCACCGTGGACGTCTCGCCGGGGCACACGATCTGGTGGTCCGTCAGCCTGCCGTGCAGATTGAGGTTGCTGGTGACGGGGCCACCGGTCAGCTCGGCGAACACGGCCCCCGGGGGCAGGCGGTCGCGCAGCTCCGCGCGCAGCGTCTCCGAGAGTCCGGCCCGGCCGTGCGGGACGGACCCCGGCGTCCCGTCGTAGGCGTGGGTGAAGCGGCTGAAGGGGAAGGCGAGCCCGCCGTACGACCGGTTGAGGACCACGCGGGCGCGCTCCTCGCGGCCCGGCACGGGCAGCGCCACCTGGAGATGGTGGCTCCGGGGCACGAAGTCGGCGACGAGCGGCTCCAGTTCCCCGGCGACGGCGGACAGCAGATCCGCCGGGAGCCGCAGCTCGTCGTCCGTGCCGCTCCGTTCCCATGCCTCCCACAGCTCCCGCATCCCCGTGACGAAGCGGCGGCGGGCGCCGTCCAGGACGCGCAGCGCGGGCTGCCCGAGCCAGTTCTCCTCGGGGACGTACTCGCCGTCCGCGTCGAACGTCGTGCGCTTCGCGGCGAAGGAGACGTACTGGTCGAAGAAGTCCTCGTGGAAGTCGTGCACGAGGCCGAGCAGGTCGTCGCAGCGGCCGCCGCGTCCGAAGCGGGCCAGGAAGAAGCCGTGCAGGGTGACGCGGTGGGGGAGCGTGAGGTCGAACATCGGAAGGATGCCCTCGACCGCCCGCAGGTCCCGTCCCGTGGCGCCGGCCAGGGGTCCCGCTCCGCAGCCCAGGTCGTCGCCCGCGCTGACGTCCTCGTAGAGGAGCGTGCGCGGCAAGGTGGGCTTCTCCGCCCCCAACTCGCCCTGGATCGCGAGGAGTCGCTCACGGAGGCTCCGCAGCAGCGCGCGTCGCTCGGCGAGAGAGGCGGCGGGGTACGCGGCCAGGCACCCGGCCGGTCCGTCCAGGGCGTCCGCCACCGCGTCGGCCCACGGCGCGTCGAGGTCGCGCAGGGCGCGCTGGAACGACCGCAGCGGGTCCGGGCTGTGCACGTCGGTGCGCAGGCTCGGCACCTGGACCATGCCGAGCTGGAGCAGCGCGGCGGCGTACCGCTCGCACTCGGCGGGCCCGGCCCCGTGCTCGGTCCCGAGCCACGCGACCAGGTCGCGGTGGCGCAGTTCCGTCCGCCCGTCGAGGAAGGCGAGCAGACGCTCCAGAGTGCCGCTGCCCCGCAGGTAGAACAGCCGGTCGCGGACGGCGTCGAAGGTGACGGACGCGTCGTCGTCGCCGCTCGTCACCCACTGCCGCACGTAGCGGATCCGGTCCTCGTCGCGGCCCCAGCCCGGGGACAGCACGACGGGGAGGTCCTGGCGGCGCACGGGGTCGGCGAGGATCAGCTCGGCCAGCCGCCCCAGGGCGATCACGTTGAGCCGTACGTGACCCGTCCAGGTCTCCGGCCCGTCGACGCGCAGGCCCACGTCTTGGCCGGGCCCGGCGTCGAAGACCCCGGTCGCGACCGGCGTGAGGGTGCTGAAGGGGCTGGTCTTGCACGCCGTGCGGGAGAGGTACGCCAGCGCCGACCGCTCGATCTTGCGCATCCGCCCGCCCGGATCGGCACGGGTGTCGGCCAGGTACGCGTCGAGCCGGCCGTCGAGCACCGGCGACGCGAGGAGCAGCCCCTTCCGCAGCGGCTCGTCGGCGAGCGCGGACCGCAGGGCGGCGCGCGCGGACCGCAGGTCCTCCGCGAGGAGGGCCGGTCCCTCGCCGAGGAGTTCGCCGTGCGCGACGCGCTCGTCCAGCCAGGCCGAGACGTGCGCGCCGGCCGCGCCGTCGAGCCCGGTCACCAGGCGCACGGCCGCGGCCGGGTCGGCGGGCAGCCGCCCGTTGAAGATCTGGCGGCGCAGGGAGAGGAGCGCCCGGCGGGCGTCGTCGCCGACGGCGTCGGCCGCCTCGACCAGGGCGTGGAGCTCCTCGCTGAGCGCGGCGCCGCCCTCGGTCAGGCGCTCCTCGCGGGCCAGGACCTCCTCGGTCCAGGCGTGGGCCCGGGGGCAGCGCAGCCCTTGCACGGTCTCCACGGGCAGTCCGGCGGCGCGGAGCAGGAAGCGCCGTCCCACCTCCCAGGTGACCGGCCCCCCGGTGCTCGCGGGGGGCCCGTCGCCGGACCCGGTGCCGGTGCTGGTCAGCTGTGTCATCGCGGCCCCCTCAGGCGATCTCGTGACGGAAGTCGGCGGGGCGCGGTCGTTCGTTGCCGAGCGGCATGATCAGCAGGGGCGCCTCCGAGGTGCCCGCCAGGCCGAGCTTCTCGACGAACGACACGTTGTCGAAGCCCAGCGCCACCCCCGCGCCGAGCGACAGCGCGGACGCCGCCAGATAGAACGTCTGGGCCACGGCGCCCGCCGTGCCCACCGCCAGCCGGTAGCCCCGGTCGCCGACCGCGTCCAGGACGGCCGTCGTCCGCACCGTCGGCACCAGGACGACCCCGGCCTGCTCCAGGTTGTAGTTGGCCAGGAAGTAGTTCTCCTGGAGGAACGCCCCCTGCGGGCCGGGGACGACCAGCGCGAGGTCGCCCGCCTCGGGGTCGTAGACGTACGCGCCGGGCGCGACGTCCCGGACGTGGTTGACGAAGGCGTACAGCCGGACCTGGCGCAGCGTGCCGTCCGGATCGGCCTCCCCGCCGAGCGAGGTCGCCGCGCAGGCCGCGAGCACGGACGACAACTGCCCCGGTGTCACGGGGACGGCCGCGTCGAAGCGCCCGAAGCTGCTGCGCCGGCGCCGCAGGACGCTGCGCACCGGCACCTCGGGGAAGGCGGGCGGGGGCAGCGGGACGCGGGTTCCGCCCGACGGGACGGGCCGGGCGGCCGCCGGGGCGAGCGCGCCGGGCGCGGGCCGGTCGGCGGCACCGGCCAGGGCCGTCGCGTGCATCGCGAGCACCGTCGGGAACGCGATGACGGTACGGGACCGCTCGACGTCCCGGTGCCGCACCGCCGGGTCGGGGCCCCCGGCCACCGGCGTACGCGGCGCGCCGGCCGCGGCGTCCCAGCGCAGGGGCACGACGGCGAACACCCCCTCCTCCTCGCCCACCGTGCCGAGCAGGCCGTTCAGCCGGGGCTCGTCGAACCACAGGACGGGCGCCGTCCGCAGCCCGTGGGCGGCGGCCCAGACGCGCCAGGTCTGCACGAGCGTCCCGACGTCGGTGCAGACCACGTGGTAGCCGAAGCTGTTGTACTTGAACGCCGTCTGCCAGTACTTCACCCCGAGGATCAGGTACTGGTCGGTCTCCAGGGCCTCGGCCGGGGCGTCCTTCCCCAGCGCCTCGCGCACCCGGGCCGTCACGTCCCCCGTCAACAGCCGCTGCACGGCGTGCCGCTGGACGTCGTAGTGGTGGATGCCCGGCGTGAGCGGGCCCGAGGGCCCCGAAGCCCAGTAGACCCCGACCGGGTAGAGGCCACCGCCGCCCGCCGTGCCCCGCGACCAGTTGGCGTGCGGGTAGAGCGGCAGCCCGGACAGGTCGCTGTTCGCCTGGACGCCGAGACGGCGGCCGGTCAGCCCGTACGAGTCCTTCAGCATCGCGGACAACAGGGGCAGGGTGAAGCCTCCCGGCGGACCGTCCGCACCGGCGGGCGCGGATCCGTCGCCTCGCCCGGGCAGCAGTCCGGCACGGACGGGAGCGTCGGCCCGGCCGTCCCCGTCGGGCAGGGCGTAGCACTCCGCGCCCGGGTAGAACTTCCCCCGGCGCGGCCCGTCGGGCCAGTCGGGGACGAAGTCGGCGGGTTCCATCGGAACACGGCCGCGGTGCAGGACGGCATCGGCGTACTCATGGGCGTACCCCATGGGGTCGGCCTCCTTTCGGACGGCGTGCGGGACGGGCGCCGCTACGGGAAGGGGTGGGGTGCGGGATGGAGCCCGGCGGGGCCCAGGGCCGCGCGCATCCGGGGCATGTGGCGGGCCCGCTGCCGGGACCAGCCGAAGTCGATGGGGAGGAGTCCGGGCACCAGGACCTTGACGGTGTGCAGACCGAGTGCCCGCTGCTCCGGCAGGGTCTGGTCGACCACCACCACGTCGAAGCCGGCCGAGGTCACCGCGCCCACGGCGCGCAGCAGGTCCTCGCGCAGGTCCGTGCCGCCCGTGGCACCGTCGGCGTCCGGCCACGCGAGGTCGGCGACGGCCAGGAGGGGCGGGCGCTCCGGTCGGCGCAGCAGGAAGTCGGCGTGCCGGCCCATCTCCGGGACGCCGTAGACCAGCGGATGGTCGTGGAGCGTGGTGACCAGGTCGAAGTCGGCGGCCATCGCCCGCAGCCGGGCCTCGTCGCGCCGGGTCCGGCCGACCAGGTTGACGGAGTCCGTGGCGATCTCGCAGAGCGCCGAGTCCAGGGCCGACTCGGGGTCGAGGCCCGCGCCCGCGCCGAAGCACATCCGGCCCACGCCCCCGTCGAACCGCTCGGCGCACGCCGTGACCACCGGGACCGGGAGGTCGGCCCGGGTGTCGAAGAAGCGTGCCCGGTAGCCGTACATGGCCAGCCGGTCGACCATGTGCCGGGTGCCCGCCCGGGTGCTGGTCGCCGGGTCGATCTCGCGCAGCGGCACCTGCCCGTACCAGGCACGCAGGAAGGCGTCCCGCTCGACGACCTCCATCAGGCCGAAGTAGACGGCCTCCTCCGTACTGCCGCCGGACGCACACCCGTTGGAGCTCTCCTGCACGAACCGGTTCTCCAGCCCCGGGGCGTGGTAGTACGCCAGGATCTCCGGCACCGCGCGCGGCGCCGCGTCGCGCAGCGACCAGCCCCACACCCAGGGGATCTCCCGGTCCGGCGCGAAGGGCCGCACCCGGGGGTTGTCGCGGTGGAACGCGTCCGCGTACAGCCCCGTCTCGCGCGGGTCCACGGCGACCGCGCCGAGCTCGTCGAGCGACGCCCGCAGACGCGCCCGGCGGGTCCGGGCCCGCATCCCCGCGTAGCGCTCAAGCCCTTCGAGGACGCCGATGAGCTGGCTGTGCGCGTACGTGTCGGCGTGCCCGCCCCAGAACGTCTCGCGCAGGTACTCCCCGGAGCGGGAGGAGAAGCATCCGACGGTGGCCGAGGTGGTGGTCGAGGCGACGTCGCAGACGACGGACGAGCCGATCGCGCCCCAGTGCGGGTTGGCGAACGCGTCCAGGGGCAGCCGGTAGTCCTCGATCCGGCGCACCCGGAAGACACCCGGACGGTACGTGGGGGCCGGACGCAGCGTCAGCCCGGCGGCCTCGGCGGTGTCCTCCTCGGGCCTTCCGCACGACGGGCACTCCGGGTCGGGGACGAGCGGATGGCTCCGCACCGTCAGGGCGTCGAGATCGACCAGATGGACCCGGGGGTACGGGCCGGGCTCCGGGTCCCGCGCCGCGAGCCCCGCGACGAGCGCGGCGACGGTGGCGGCGGCGAAGGGGACGTCGTACGGCCAGTCGCCCGCGGAGCGGGTCTCCGACCCGAGTTCGAGACCCTCCCGGAGGGGGACGGAGCGCACTCCCTGCCAGCGGCGGCGGAGACAGGTCGCGCAGCCCGCGCGGTCCGCCCGCCCACCGGCCCCGGACGGCGCGGGCCATGGCCCGACGAGCACCTGACGCCCGTAGAGGTGCACGGGGACCGGAGAGTCGCCGGCCCCGGAGCCGTCGCCGCTCTCGGCGTACGCGTCCCGCACGCCGAGAGCGGCGACCGCCACGGCCGGCACCGGTCCGGCGGTCCCTCCCCGTGCGGACCCGGGCTCGTCCGGCACGGGTCCGGCGTTCCGTCCCGGAGGGGACCCGAGCTCGTCGAGCGCGGCGCGCAGGGCGACGGCGAACCGGGAGGCGGACCCGGCGCGGGCCGGAGCGCCGGGGGCACCCGCTGCCCCGGAGCGCGCCCGGGTCACGGTGCCGGCTCTCAACGGGCGTCCCGGGTCAGCAGGACGCGCACGGTGTGGATGCCCGCCGTCGGCAGGTCCCCGGCGTGCGTCGGGACGACGAACGCGTCCCGGCCCGTGGCGGCGAGGCGTTCCAGGACGTGGGCCCACTCCACGGGCGCGCCCGGTGACCCGGCGGGCCCGCTCCCGGTGACCGGCACCAGGGAGGCCGCCAGGTCGCGCAGCAGCGGATCGCCCTCGTCGGCGGTCCGCCCCTCCCCGGCGAGCTGCGCCTCCCCCAGCAGGTCCCGGACCGCGTCGACGGCGGCCGAGGTCAGGTCGAGGGCGGCGCCGACGGCCCAGCGCCCGGGGGCCGCGCCGTCGGGCGCCGTCCGTGCCAGGACGACCGACGCGCCGGAGCGCGCCCGCTCGCCGAGGTCGAGCAGCTCGACGGTGAGGCCGAGCAGCGCGGCCGAACGGAGCAGGAACGTCGTCTCCGGATCCCCGCCGAAGACCTCGGGCGCGATCCCGGTGGTGTCGCCCGAGCCCGTCACGGCCCGGCGCAGGGCGTCGTGGGCGAGGGCCGACAACAGCCCCGCGGCCGCCGCCTCCGGGAGGTCCGACCCGGCCCCGGCCCCCGCCCGGGTGGGCTCGAAGCGACGGTCGGCGTTGTCCGGGCCGAAGGGACGCACCGCGCCGGCCGGCACCCGCACGAGCTCCTTGGTGAGGAGCGAGACGGCCGGCGTCCAGCGGGTCGCACCGCCGGAGCCGCCCGTGCCCGAGGCAAGGGCGAGGAGGTCGGGGTCGACCGGCGGCAGCGCGGCCGTCGGCTCGGCGAGGACGGGGGACGGGACCACGTGTTCGGCGTAGACCGCCGCCGCCGCGTTCAGCGCCCGCAGCCGGGCTCCGGCGGTGTGGTGCACGTCGAAGGCCGTGATCGTCCGGGCGCCCCGGTGACCCAGCCCGAGGACGACCGCACCCACCTTGAGGGGCGTCTGCGTCAGCGGCTCGTCGGCGTACGACGTGAAGACCCCGGTGAACGGGCGGACGAGCGCCGAGCGTCGCTCCAGTTCGGCGAGCGGCCCCTCGGCGGCCTCGTCGTCGGGCGCGGTCGCGACCGTCGGCAGGAACGCGGGGCGCGCCGCCGCCGCCGTCACGTCGACCGGCTCGGGCAGGCCCGCGGCGGAGGCGCAGAACGGGCAGCGCGGGTGGGGGAGCAGCGGCTCCGACGCGACGTCGAGACTGGCCATGGACTGGACGAGCACCCGGTCCCGGGTCTCGCCCGGCAGGGCCCCGGTGACCAGCCGGAAGACCTCGTACCCGAGCAGGTTCCCGAGCATCGCGGCGAGCGGTCCGGTCGGCCCCGGGCCGGGCGTGCCCGTGCCGAGGGCGAGACCGCTCCACAGCTCGGCGGCGTCCGAGGCGGCGGCATTCCCGGTCGCGCCGAGCCGCAGCGCCGCGCAGGACCAGCAGGACGACGAGTCCGCGGTCGTCACGGGACCGACGACGGCCGAGCCCCCGAACGTCCAGGCGGGCAGCAGCGTCCGGCCCCGGGGCACGCCCTGCCGCAGCAGCGGCAGCACGAGAGCCGGTACGTCGGGCCCGGCGGCGGCCACCACCACGTCGTACCCCTCGTACGCCGCCCAGGCGTCCCCGCCCGCGCCGGTGTCCCGTCCCGGCAGCAGCGGCAGTTCGACGGGACAGCCCTCCCCGGCGAGGGCGGCCGCCTCGGCCCGTACGGCCGCGAACTCCTCCGGCGTCACGGCGGCCGTGCCCTCGGCGAGGGAGCGGTCGACCCCGACCGTGGCGCAGCCGTTCCGGACGAGGGAGAGCACGCACCAGCGGGCCACCGGACCGTCGCCGACGACCGCGACCCGGGTGTCCCGGAAGCGCGCGAACCGGCTCGCGGCGCCGTCGGCGTAGTGGTCGATGTACGCGATCTGCGGTGCGAAGCGGGCCGCCGCCTCCGGAGCGGGCGCGGGGTCCGCGGCCGTGTCGTCCGGCGCGGGCACCGGGCGGGCGAAGCCCCGCCCGTAGAGCGCCTGCACCAGCTCGCCCACCATGGCCTTCTGCGTGTCGCCGAACCCCGCGCAGATCTCCTCGACCGCCCGGCTGCCGTCCAGGTACGGCATGAGGAGCGTGGCGAAGCGGTAGCCGGACTTCGCGGTGAGCTGGAAACCGCCGTCGGCGTTGTGGAAGATCACGCCGCCGGGGGTCTGCGTGAACAGGACATCGCGACGGACTCGGGGCCGGGTCGCGGCGATCTCCGCGTACGACGTAAGGGTCATGCGTGCGTCACACCTCTCGTGTGCGGGACGGAGCCGGAGCCGGGGGTGGCGGGAACCGACTGCCGACCGCTCGGCTCGGGGTCTTCCGGGGGACGGACGGGGGACGGGACTGGGGGGACGTACGGGGTGGGTGCGGGTGTGTGGGGCCCAGGGGCCTTCGGGGCGTACGGGGTGAGTTCGGGTCTCTGGGGCCTGGGGGGCCTGTGTGGTCTGCCGGGTGTCCCGGGGTGCCGTGTCCGGCGGACGGCGGGCCGTCCCGGCGTCACCCCACGGCGGCCGGCCTGCTCCCGTCCAGGCGCGGGAGCTCCCCGTGCCGGGGCGGCCGCAGCAGCGCGGGGACGTGCCCGGCGGACGAGCCCGCCGCGCGGCGGGCGTGCGCCCGCAGCAGCTCGTGCGTCCAGAAGGAGCCGGGCTGCCCCTCCTCCAGGAGACCGGCGTCGAGGAGGCGCTCGATCAGCTGCTCCGCCGCCTCCTCCGGGAGACCGAGGAGCCGGGCCGCCCCGTCGGCGGTCACCGGGTCGTGGGACGACGAGGCGAGGCGCAGATGGGCCTCGGCGAGCGCGGGAGGGAGCCGCCGCAGCGCCTCGTCCAGCCGCTGCGGCACCGACATGCGGGGGTCGTCGGCGAGGCTGAGCCGGCCGACGGGGTCGTGCCGGAGCCAGTCGGCGTAGTCGGCGAGGCGCAGCCGCGGCCGGGTCAGCAGCCGGGCGGCGGCGATGCGGAGGGCGAGCGGATGGTGGCCGCAGGCGGCCGCGAGGGGGATCGCCGCCGAGGGTTCGGCGGCCATCCGGTCCCGGCCGAGGACGGCGGCGAGCAGCGCCCGCGACTGCTCCGGATCGAGGGCTCCGAGCCGGTGCACGGTGCCGCCGTGGGTGGCGACGAGCGCGGGGAGCCCCATCCGGCTGGTGACGATCGCCGCCCCGTACGCGTACGCGGTCAGCAGCGGGCGGACCTGATCGGGGTGGACGACGTCGTCCAGGACCACGAGGACCCGGCCCGTTCCGGGCCCGGCCGACAGTGCCGTACGGAGTTCGTCGGCGGCCTCCTCGGCCGGTCGCGGACTGCCGTCCGGCCGGGTCAGCGGCACCAGGAGGCAGCCGTCCGGGAAGTGACGGCTCACCAGGTGGGCGACCCGCAGCGCGAGGGCGGTCTTCCCGATGCCGGGAGCGCCGGAGAGGACGGCGAGCGGCGCCCGCTCCGAGCCGCCGCCGGGGCTCCCGGCCGTGAGCAACCGCACCAGGGAGGCGACTTCGTGCTCGCGTCCGGTGAAGCCGGGGACGGTGGGGAGCGGCGGGTACGGACCGGCGGCGCCGGGGACGGCGAGTGTGGGGGCGCCGGGCTCGACGGAGCCCGAAGGGGCCGAGACCCGGAACAATTCATCCCGGGCGTCGGGGACTTGAGTGCGCGGGAGCGGCGCGGAGCCGTCGTCCGACGGAGCCGGGGGGCGGGTCGAGGACGGGGACGGGTCGATCGCTCCCGGTCTCGTCGGCGCGTCCGGTCTTCGCGCCGCCCCGGCGCGGCCGAGGTCCTCGCCGCGCAGGATCGCCAGTTCCAGGCGCTGGAGTTCGGCCCGCGGATCGACGCCCAGGCGCTCGCGCAGGTGCCCCTTGATCCTGCGGTACTCGGCCAGGGCCTCGGTCTGCCGGCCCGTCCGGTACAAGGCCTCGATGAGCTGCTCGGCGAACCGCTCGTGCGCCGGGTATACGCGCGTAACCTCCCAAAGATCAACGAGTGCTTCCCGACATCGGTCGTGCTCCAGCTCGATGTCGCAGACCCGTTCCAGCACCCTGAGCCGCTCCTCCGCGAGGCGCGGCACCTCGTCGCGGTGCAGCAGGTCGGAGGGGACGTTGGAGAGCAGGCCGCCCTGCCACAGGGCGAGCGCGCTGCGCAGCGTGTAGAGCTCGGAGCCGGTCCCGGACGCGGCGGCCCGCTCGACGAGGCGGCGGAAGTGGAGCAGGTCGAGCGTCTCGGCGTCGGCGTCGACGCGGTAGCCGCCGGCGACGGCGGTGACGGCCTGGTCCTCGATGCCGTACTTGGCGAAGAGCCGGCGCAGGCGCAGGACGCAGCTCTGGAGCGCGGTCTTGGCCGTCGGGGGGTGTTCCTCGCCCCAGACGACGTCCCGCAGGCGGTCGCCGGAGACGACGGAACCGGGCCGGACGAGCAGCGCGGCGAGCAGCGCCGTCGGTTTGGAGGGCGGGAGCATCACCACGTCCCGTCCGTCGGTGACGCTCAAGGGCCCGAGCAATTGGAATCGCACCGTCGTGTCCGCCTTCCTCGTCCGCTGGTGCCAGGTGTGTCCCCGGGGTGTGACGACACGCCCTAGGAGTGGCCGGAGTCGTACGGCCTGGAGCGGGAGGTGGGGGGCCGGGCGGGGGCAGCGGGCATGACGAACCACCGGGGAAGGCAGAGGGAGGCACGGGGCAGGTGCGGTGCGCTGGAGCTGCTGAGGCCGCCGGAGCGGCCCGGGGAGGAGCGAGAGCGTGGGGGGCCGCGATTCCTGGTCGGGTTCGAGGTCCGCAGGGTGCAGGAGGAAGGTACAGCGGCGACGCCGTGGAGGGGATGGGGCGTGCGCGCTTCCGGACATCCACAGGGGTGAGGTTTACGCGCGGTGAGGACCGTGCGGCGGTGTCGGGCGAGGGGGCCGAGATGCGGGGTGATGAGGTCATGACACTCGCTGCCCGCTATCCGGACGACCGTCGAGAACGAGCCGCCACCCCGGCGCGTCGCTCCCCGAGGTACGCCCGAGGCAAAGAATGGCCGCTTTCCGACCGTCCGGCAACGGCGCCCGAGGTCCTCGCCGGTGGGCGCCCCGGGGGTCCCCGGGGCGCGGGGCGCGTCCGCCCCCGCCGGTCCGTCCGCCCCGCCGTCGGTGACCAGCGTGAACGACGCGCCCCCACGGAACGTCCCCTGGGCGAACGGCGGATGAGCCGGCCCCCGCACTCCTCCGGACCCTCCGGAGGATCATCGACCGCGAGGCCCGTTGGGCGACTTCAGGCCAGCATGGCCTGATGGGTGTACGCCGGGCCCGTCAGCGCGCCTTGCGGGCGTGCAGGACGTGCGCATCCAGCGGCAGGGGGCTGCGGTCGACGAGCGTGAGGCCGGTGTCGGCGAGCAGCCGGGCGTAGTCCTCGGCGCTCCGCTCGCGTCCCCCGACGTTGCACAACATGTGCAGGTCCCAGGCCGTGGCCAGCGAGGGCGAGCCGTCCGTGGGCAGGAGCCGCTCGACGATCAGCAGGTCGGCGTGGGCGGGCATCGCGCGGGCGCAGTGGCGCAGGATCTCCCGGCACCGGTCGTCGTCCCAGTCGTGCAGCACGCGGGAGAGGACGTAGACGTCCCCGCCGTCCGGGACGTCGGCGAAGTCGCCGCTGCGGTAGTCGCAGCGGGCCCCGCACTCCGACGAGCCGAGCGCGCGACGGGCCGCCTCGATCGCGTGGGGGCGTTCGAGAAGCGTGCCGCGCAGGGCCGGGTGAGCGGTCAGGAGGCGCCGGAGCAGCTCTCCGGTGCCGCCGGCCACGTCGACGACGGTCCGGGGCACGGCGGACCGGGCCGCCGCGGTGATCACCGGGTGCTCGGAGAGCGGCTCGAACATGAGAGAACTCGCGGCCATCGACCGGTCGAAGAGGTCGGCCAGTTCGGGTTCCCGGGCGAAGTGGTCGAAGTGGTTCTCGCCGAAGAGGTGGTCGAAGCCGGGCCGTCCCGTCCGCACCGCGTGGTCGAGCGCGCCGAAGGAGCGGTAGAAGGGCCCTCCGTACATCAGCGCCAGGGAGCGCATCGAGTCCGGGCGGTCCGCGCGGAGCAGCCGGCCGAGCGGGGTGAGGCGGAACGCGGCCTCGTCGTCGGCGGCTTCGGGCTCCTCGGCCACGGCGCCGAGCATGGTCAGGTAGCGCAGGAGCGTGCCGAGGCCCTCGGGGTGCGTGCCGGTGCGCCGGGCGAGCTCCCGCAGGCCCGTGGCACCGGCGGGGTCCATGGCCTCGGGAAGGCGGAGCCGTGCGAACGCGGCGAGGGCCTGGGTGGTCCAGGCGCCGGTGAGCAGGTGGAGGAGCGTTTCCGCGGGCCGCTCGGCGCCGGGGTGTTCCCCCACATGGGCGGTGAGGACCTCGCGGTGGTCGCCGGGTGCGTAGAGCTCGAGGCGGCGGTACCCGCACGTCGAGTCGGGCGTGCTGAAGTAGAGGACGGTTCCGTTCTCGTGCGGGTTGTACCCGCCGCCGTCCGGTCGCGCGCCGTGCCGGGCCAGCACGGCGCACAGGCCGCGCAGCACGAGCGGCTCGGGGGCCTCCAGATCGAAGGCCACGTGGGTCTCGTGACCGAGGGCGCGTTCGTGCGCCGCGACCGCCTCCAGACCGGATCCCGTGGGTACGGAGAGGGCGAAGACCTCCACGGCGCGGGGTTCGTCCGCCGGACCGTCGACGCGGGGGCGCAGGATCCGCACGTCGAGGTCGGCCAGGTCTCGGCGGTGCCGCCGGGCCAGCCGCTCCCGTACGACGACGCTGGGCCGCGACGGGGTGTCAGTGGCCAGCCCGCCCGCGGCCAGCAGCTCCCGCAGGTGCAGCGGGTCCCGGGGGAAGAGCAGGATGCCGACGTGGGCGAACCGGCAGTACGCGGACACGGACGCGAGCTCGGCACCGCGCAGGCCCGGCAGGAGGAGGGGCAGCAGGTTGGCGCTCTGGTGGTGCCGTACGAAGGCCGCCGCCGCGCTCAGGCGCGCGGCGTCGTCGAGCAGCATCGTTTCACCCGACAGCGGAACTGCGCCGGGGAGATGGGCTTCCGCAGGAAGTGTCGTTGTCATGACGGGCGTGTCCTCAGGTGGGTGCTGGGGCAAAGGGGCAAAGGCGGAAAGAGGGAAAGGGGGAAAGAGGCAAAGGGACATGGAAGGGCCAGGAGTACGGCCGGACGAAGGGGAGCGGCGCCGGGGAGGGAGCCCCGGTGCGATGCCCGCCAGGAGACGCGGCGCTCGGCGCGCGAGACCCGGAAAGGAGCCCCGGCGCGCCACCGGCTCAGACGCCGACGTAGTTCTCCGCGAACCAGTCCTGGTGCGCGCGCGAGGTGCGCAGGGAATCGAGGCGGGCGCGTCGCACCGAGGCCTGGAAGAACGATCCTCCTGACCGGTCCTGACCGGGCAGCGCGTGGAGCAGCCCGGTCATCCACTGGGTGAACTCCTGGGCTCGCCAGATGAAGGCCAGGGACCGCGCCGAGTAGCGGTCGAGCGCTCCGGCGTCCCCCCGGCGGAGGGCGTCGGTCAGGGCGTCGGCCAGGAGCTCCGCCTCCAGGACGGCGAGGTTCGCCCCCTTCGCGGCGGCCGGGGCGGTCAGGCTCGCCGCGTCGCCCGCGAGCAGGAGCGAGCCGTGACGCAGGGGCTCGACCACGTCGCACGTCAGGTCGACGACACCGCGCTCGACGATCGGCCCCCGGCGCAGCGGACCGTACTTCTCGGCCCGCATCCTGAGGTCGAGTTCGTCCCAGATCCGCTCCTCGGACCAGGCGTCGGCCGGGGTGCCGCGATGGCACTCCAGGTAGTAGCGCGTGACCTCGGGCCCACGGGCCATGTGCCCGGCGAAGCCGCGGTCGTGCACGGCGTACCCGACGGCGTCGAGGCTGGGCGGAGCTTCCGCGAGCAGGCCCAGCCAGCTCACGCCGTGGTCGTGACGGTGGCGGACCGCGTCCGGCGGCAGGGAGCGGCGGGCTGCGCCGTGGCGCCCGTCGCAGCCCGCGACGTAGCGCGCGTCCCACCGGACGGGGCGCCCGTCCGGCTCCCGCGAGGTGACGTGGGGGCGGGTGCCGTCGGCGTCGTGCACGGTCACCGCCTCGGTGCCGAAACGGATCCGCCCGCCCGCGCCGACGTACCGCTCCAGAAGGTCGGACACCAGGTGCTGCTGCGGGTAGACGGTGTGCCGCTCGTGACGGCCGAGGGTGCCGTAGTCGAGGCGGAAGCGGCCGTCCCCGGTGCGGAACTCGCACGTGCCGTGGGAGCGGCCGTCGCGGTGCAGACCGTCCGCGAGCCCGTGGCGGTCCAGGACCCGTACGGTGTTCGGCGCGAGGAATCCCGCCCTGGCCCGGTTCCGGATGTGGGCGCGCGAGGCCCGTTCGAGGACGACGCAGTCGACTCCCGCGGCCACGAGGAGGTTCCCGAGCACGAGGCCGGCGGGGCCGGCGCCGAGGACGACGACATCCGCCGACGCACGCGATTCCAGGCCGTTCTGATCTTCTGTCATAGCCTGGGAATGATAAGCACGGAGAATCCCGCGGATGATCATGAGTAATTCGAATGCCGCAATAGCGAGAAAATCAGAAGAGCGCCGGAGAGGGGCATTCCCCCGACTTCACGTGTGAGCGGACGACGGGGGAGCGGACGGGGAAACGGCGCCTCGCGTTCTCCGCCTCGGGAACCATTCCTGCGGGCGGTCTCCTCCTGTGGTCGGACACGATGCCGTCCGGCGGGGGGATGTGCTCAACTACCGGTTGCACAAGGGTTCATGCGACGAATCATCCACCTCCCGCAAGGATCTGACTCACTGTGCGCAGCAGACGAACAGCACCCCTCGTGGCCCTCGGCGCGGCCGCGGCCCTCGTCCCCGCTCTCACGCCCGCCGTCGCGTTCGCCGACGCCCCGGCACCCCGTCGGGCGATATCCGCCGACCCCTGGAAGCAGTACACGCAGCAGAAGCCGCACTGGAAGCGCTGCGAGGCCGCGGGCCCGGCGAACTTCCAGTGCGCGACGCTCACGGTTCCGCTGGACTACGCCCGCCCCGGGGGCAAGAAGCTCCGGATCGCCGTCTCCCGGATCAAGGCGACCGACCCCCGCAAGCGCCACGGCGTCCTCCTGCTCAACCCGGGCGGCCCCGGCGGTCCGGGGCTCGACATGCCCCAGTGGATGGGCCCGGAGCTGCCCACGGCGGTGAAGGAGCGCTACGACCTGATCGGCTTCGACCCCCGGGGCGTCGGCCAGAGCTCCCCCGTCACCTGCGGGATGAACGACGAGGAGCTGAACTGGCAGCGCCCGTACAAGGCCGCCACGTTCGCCAAGGACGTCCGGTGGGCGCGCACCGTGGCCGACAAGTGCCGCGCGAAGGCCGGTGACGTCCTGCCGCACCTCACGACCCGCAACACCGCGCGGGACATGGACCTGATCCGAACCGTGCTCGGCGAGCGGAAGGTCTCCTACCTGGGGTACTCGTACGGCACCTACCTGGGGGCCGTCTACACGCAGATGTTCCCCCAGCGGGCCGACCGCTTCGTACTGGACAGCGCGGTCGACCCCCAGAGGATCTGGCGCGGCATGATCCAGGTGTGGGCGGAGGGCGCCGAGCCGGCCTTCAAGCGCTGGACCACCTGGACCGCCGAGCGGCACGCCACCTACAAGTTGGGCGCCACCCCGGCCGCCGTCGGCAAGACCTTCTGGGACCTCGTCGCCCAGGCGGACCGCAAGCCGATCGACTTCCAGGGCACGCTCCTGAGCGGCGACGACATCCGGGCGGGCCGGGCCGTGTTCTTCGACGCGAAGGGCGCCGCCGAGGCGATCGCCGAGCTGAAGAAGGCCGCCGAGGGGGCTCCGTCCGCGGCGCCGTCCCGGCGGAGCGCGTCCCCCCGTCCCGTACCGCCGTCGTTCGCCCGCGCCGTCCCCGCCGACAACGGTGAGGCGGCCTTCTGGTCCGTGGCCTGCGCCGACACCCGCGCGTGGCCGCGCGACCCGGAGCAGTACCGCCGCGACGCGATCCGCGACAAGGTCCGGTACCCGCTGTACGGGGACTTCGCGTCGAACATCATGCCGTGCGCGTTCTGGAAGAACGGCTCCGAGCCCGCCACCAAGGTCGACAACCGTGTCGGCGCGCTCGTCCTTCAGAACGAGTGGGACTCCCAGACGCCGCTCGTCAGCGGACAGGGGCTGCACCGGAGCATGAAGGGCTCCCGCATGGTCACCGTCCTCGACGGCCAGGGCCACGGCGTCTACGGCTCGAAGTCCTGCGCAGACAAGACCGCCACCGCCTACCTGACGACGGGCCGGCTGCCGGCCGCGGACCTGACCTGCCGGGCCACGCCCGCCCAGGCCCGCAACAGCCTGGACCTCCCGCTGCCGACGCCCCCCGGCCTGCCCGGGCGGCAGGACCGCTTCTGACCGAGGTGGCGCACCACGCGCGGCACGGGGCCCCCGCACGGACGCGGGGGCCCCGTGCCGTCCGCCCTCTCAGGTCCGCCGGGTCCGGCGGAGGACGGTCAGGGCGTAGCAGCCGAGCAGGACCACGGTGAAGGTGAGCCCGACGCCCGCCGCCTGGCGCATGTCCGGGACCTCGATCGCGGTGGCGGCCACGGCCAGCACGCCGACCCCGGCCACGAAGGCGAGCTTGGTCCCGCCGGGGACGCTGAACCCGGTGAACTCCTCCGGATGCGCGTTCCGGTGGCGCCGGAAGGCCACGTACGAGGCGAGGATCAGCAGCCACACCAGCAGCACCGCGAAGAGCGCGATGGACATCAGGATGCCGAAGATGCCGCCGACGTCGTAGAAGGCGAGCAGCGCGGCGGCCGCGATGCCCAGCGTGGAGGCGGCCAGCGCGTTGGCCGGGACGCCGCGCGAGGTGAGACGGGCCACCGGGGCCGGGGCGAGGCCGTCGTCGCCGAGGGAGTGCAGCAGCCGGGAGGCCCCGTACAGGTGGGCGTTCGCGGCGGACACGGCCGCGATGAGCACGACGAGGTTCGTGAGGGTCGCGGCGGCCGGCACGCCGACGTCGGAGAAGACCCGGACGAACGGACTGGCCTCGACGCTGCCGTCACCGGCGGCCAGCCGCCGCCACGGGATCAGAGCCACGACCAGGGTGATCGCGAGGACGTAGAAGACGCTGAGCCGCCAGGCGAGCTGACGCATGGCCGTGCGGATCGAGCGCTGCGGGTCGGTGGCCTCGGCCGACGCGATGGCGACGACCTCGAAGCCGGCGTAGGCGAACATCACCACCGACATCGCGATCCAGACGGACTTGGCGCCGTGCGGCACGAACCCGCCGTCGTCGGTGAGGTGCGCGAGGCCGGTGGACTCGTGGTCCGGCAGCCCGAAGAACACCAGGAACGCGGCACAGAGGATGAAGGCGCCGAGCGCCGTCACCTTGATGGCGGACAGCCAGAACTCGGTGGTGCCGAAGGACTTCACGTTGATCACGTTGACGGCGAGCACCAGCGCCGCGACCGCCAGGATGGCCGCCGACATCGGCACGCCGGGCCACCACCAGCGCAGGTAGAGCGCCGAGGCGACGACCTCCGTGCCGATGACCACGACCGCGCTGAACCAGTACGTCCAGCGGGTGACGAAGCCGGCCCAGGGGCCGAGGTAGCGGTGCGCGACGGCACCGAACGAGCCCTGCACCGGATGCGCGGCCGACATCTCGCCGAGCAGCACCGCGATCACGGCGACCAGCACCGCGCCGATCGCGTACGAGATGATCACCGCCGGTCCGGCGGCGGATATCGCCGACCCGGAGCCGAGGAACAGACCCGTCCCGAGCGCGGAGCCCAGGCCGATCATCGTGGTCTGGCGGGGGGTGAGGGAGCGGACGAGGCCCGTGTCCTTCCCCGGGACGCCGGGAGGCGGAGGCGAGGCGGGGTCCTGCGCGGACGCGGGGGCCTGGGCGGGTCTTTCCGGAGCGGCCATGACGGTTGTCCTTCCGTACGGGTGCGAGCGGGGTGGGGAGGGGGCGGGAGCGGACGCGCGGGTCCGCTCCCGGATCAGAACTCGCTGGTGCGGAACGGCTTCTCGGGCCGGTCCAGATCGGGCTTGCCCAGCACCTTCGGCGAGGACAGGGCGTAGATGCCGTGGTTGGTCAGCACCCAGGCGATGTTGCGGTCCCACTCCACGTACACGCCGTGCGTCTGGTTGCCGTACGCGTAGTCCGGGGTCCCGGTGCCGTACGCCTTCGGCACGAAGTACGCGTCGATCTTCGGCGCCGCCGGGTCCGAGACGTCGAAGAACTGCACGCCCGCGTTGTAGAAGCCGTAGCCGAGGACGCCGGGGGTGTGCCGGCCGGGGTTGGTGTAGGAGCCGGTGCGCTTGGGACCGAAGCTGCCGCGACGCTGGCAGAAGTCCGTGAAGCCGGCCGACGGCGGCGGGGTCGGGCGGGGCAGGACCCCGACGACGCGCGGGTTCTTCGGGTCCTTGGCGTCGATCTGGTAGACGTCCTTGTACGGCTCGTAACAGTCCTCGGTGAGCGGGTAGCCGGAGTAGTAGATGATCCCGGTCCGCTCGTACTGCGAGACGTCGATGTTGTCGCCCTCGGTGCCCGAGACCGACGGCGGCAGGTCCAGGTGGCTGACGGTCCTCAGGTCGGCCGGGTTCGAGATGTCGAGGACCGTCAGGCCGTAGCCGCCCATGGCCGCGAACGCGTAACGCCCGCCCTGCTCCACGGGCTTGGGGATGAACAGCGGCATGCGCGCGCCCATCCAGCTGGTGCGGTTCCCGCAGCGCGGGTTCTTCCGGTACGCGGCGTCCTCACCGGTCCGCTGCCCCGGCAGGTGCCAGGTGTCGAGCAGCTTCGGGTGGGCCGGGTCGGCCATGTCCCAGGACTGGTAGCCCGCCGAGTGCAGGTTGGTGGGGTACTCGGTGCGGGAGTACGTGTCGTCGGGGGCCGTCGCGATGAACATGTACCGCCGACCGGTCCAGTACGGCGTGTCGAGCGAGCCGGACCCCTGCTGCGCCGAGTCGGGGTCGCTCCTGAGGGGGTCCTTCTGGGTGGCGTCGGTGGAGACGGTCGCGAGGAGCTTCCAGTCCTTCTTCCGGGGGCCGTCCAGGCGGAAGACCTTGAACCCCTTGAGCCCCGGCTTCTCCCGCAGCTTCCTGACGCCCTCCGGATTGTTGTACTTGTCGTGCGCGGGGTCGTCCGTGAGCTCCTGGATCTGCCGCTTGTCCTCGAAGCTCTGCACCATGACGTAGGCGCGGAGCTTGTCGTTCCACTGGATGGTGGAGGCGCCCCAGTAGTCGTTGGCCGCCCAGGTGCCGTTGGACCGCGTCTCGTCGCCGTCGACGTCTCCCCGGCTCATCCGCTCGACGACCTTCACCTTCTTCACGTCGGTGATGTCGTAGACGCGGCCCTCGGACCGGTCGTACTGGAACATGTAGCGGCGGCCGTCGAAGTCGACGATGTTCTGCCAGGTGTGGAAGTAGTCGGGGGTGAAGTCCGCCCCCTCGTAGGCGGCTTCGACCTTCATGTTCTTGATGTACGAGCGGGTGTCGTACCGCTCGTTGCGGCCCGGGAAGGAGTGCTCGTGCTCCTCGTCGACCGGGGTCAGCGCCGGGTGGCGGAACGACTTGTCGAGCTGCATGCCGTACGCGCCGGTGTCCGCCGGCTCCGGGCGCCGGTCGGCGCAGACCTCGGGGATGTTCGGGTCGGCGGTGGCGGTGGTGGTGGCGCCGGAGCTGCCCGGCACCAGGAGGGTCGCGGCGGTGGCGGCGGCCACGGCCGCGGCCAGGGTCGCTCGGGGGTGGAGGGATCGCATGGGCTGTCCTCGGGTTCTCGGCGGCTGAGCGTGGACGTGCGAAGGACCGGCCGGCCGTGCGGAGGCACGGCACGGCCCGCCGGCGCGGACGGGACCGACCGGCGTGGACCCGGTCGCGCGGTGGTCACGCGGATGCGGTGACCTCGGGGATCGCGCGGGCCGGGAGATCGTGCGGACCGGTCAGGTGACCGTCGGGCGCCGCTGGAACGCGGCGGCCCGGTGGGCGCCCGTGGCGACGACGTCCCGCAGCGCGCGCACCGCGCTCAGGACGTCCGCGTGCGTGACGTAGAGGGCGTTGAAGCCGAACCGCAGCAGGTCCGGGGCGCGCATGTCGCCGATGACCCCCCGCGCGGTGAGCGCGGCGACCAGCGGATACGCCTCCGGGTGCCGCAGCGCGACCTGGCTGCCCCGGCGGCCGGGCTCGCGCGGGGTCACCGAGGAGAAGCCCATCCCGTCGAGGAGGGAGTCGGCGCACTCCTGGAAGAACCCCGTCAGGGAGAGGCTCTTGGCCCGCACGGACTCCATGTCCACCCCGTCGTACGCCGTCAGCGCGGCCTCCAGGGCGACCAGCGAGAGGAGGGCCGGCGTGCCGATGCGGGCCCGGGTGATGCCGTCGGCGGGCGCGTACGCACCGGCCATGGCGAACGGCTCCGCGTGCCCGTGCCAGCCGGTGACCGGGTGGTCGAAGGCCCCCTGGTGGCGTTCCGCGACGTAGGCGAACGCCGGGGCGCCGGGACCGCCGGAGAGGTACTTGTAGCCGCAGCCGACCGCGAAGTCCGCCGCCACGGCGTCGAGTGCGACCGGCAGGGCGCCCGCCGCGTGGCACAGGTCCCAGTGGACGAGGGCCCCCGCGGCGTGCGCGGCGGCGGTGAGCGCGGCCATGTCGTACAGCTCGCCGGTGCGGTAGTCCACCGGGGCGTAGGCGGCGACCGCGACGTCCGCCCCCTCGGCGGCCAGCACGGCGGCGGCCTCGCGTGCGGGCACCCGGCGGACCTCCAGGCCCAGGAGCCGCCCCACCGAGTCGGCGATGTACTGGTCGGTGGGGAAGTGGTCGGGATCGGTCAGCAGCAGCCGCCGCCCGGGCCGCAGCCGGGCGGCGGCGAGCAGGGTGTTGAACAGCTGGACGCTGGTGGAGTCCCCGGCCACCACCTGTCCGGGGGCCGCGCCGATCAGTCGGCCGATGGCGTCGCCGGTCCGCACCGGGGCGTCCCACCAGCCGTTGGCGTTCCAGGAGCGGATGAGGTCGGTGCCCCACTGCCGGTGCACGGCGTCCTCGACGGCCGGGGGGACGGCGGCGGGCAGGGCGCCGAGGGAGTTGCCGTCGAGGTAGACGACCCCCTCGGGCATGAGGAACCGGTCGCGGACGTGCGCGAGCGGGTCGGCGGCGTCGAGCGCGGCGGCGCGCTCGGCATGGGCCGCGACGAGCTCCGCGTCGGCGGGGGTTCCGGTGAGGTTCTCGAAGGGTGTTCCGGTCGGCACGACATCACTCCATCGGTGCGGAAGAGGCGGCGGGGGAGGTGGGGGAGGCGGGCGCGGCGAGGACGGGTGCTGCGGCGTCACGGTCCCGGACCAGGTCCAGCGCGATGTCCGCGAGCAGGTCCTCCTGCCCGCCGACGAGCCGCCGCCGGCCGGCCGCGACGAGCAGGTCCCGGGTGTCGACGCCGTGCCGCAGGGCGGTCGCCTCCGCGTGCCGCAGGAAGCTGGAGTACACCCCGGCGTAGCCCAGCGTCAGCGTCTCCCGGTCCACCCGCACGGGCCGGTCCTGGGTCGGCCGTACGAGCTCCTCGGCCGCGTCCATCAGCGGGAACAGGTCGCAGCCGTGCTCCCAGCCCATCAGGTCGAAGACGGCCACCGTCGGTTCCAGCGGGGCGTTCCCCGCTCCGGCGCCCTGGCCCGCGAGGGAGGCGTCCACGCGGTACGCGCCCGCCTCCACCGCCGTGACGCTGTTGGCCACGCCCAGACCGAGGTTGTGGTGGGCGTGGATGCCGATCTCGGTGCCGGGGTCGAGGACATCGCGGTACGCCCGGACCCGGTCCCGCACGCCGTCCATGGTCAGCCGCCCGCCGGAGTCGGTGACGTAGACGCAGTGCGCGCCGTACGACTCCATGAGCCGCGCCTGCGCGGCCAGTTCGGCCGGCGGAGCCATGTGCGACATCATCAGGAAGCCCGCGACGTCCATCCCGAGCTCCCGGGCCAGACCGATGTGCTGGGCGGAGATGTCCGCCTCGGTGCAGTGCGTGGCGACGCGCACGGACGTCACCCCGAGGGCGTGCGCGCGGCGCAGGTCCGCGGCCGTCCCGACGCCGGGAAGCAGCAGGGTGGTGAGCCGGGCCCGGTCGAGGACCTCGGCCGCCGCCTCCAGCCATTCCCAGTCGGAGTGCGCGCCGGGCCCGTACGTCACGGAGGAGCCGGAGAGGCCGTCGCCGTGGGCGACCTCGACGGCGTCGACGCCGGCGGCCTCCAGCGCGGCCGCGATCGCCCGCACCTGGGCGAGGGTATAGCGGTGCGACACGGCGTGCATGCCGTCCCGCAGGGTGACGTCCTGGACGTAGACCGAGGTCATCGGGCCGGACTCCGTTCGGCCAGGCGCTCGGCGGTGCGCAGCGCGGCGGAGGTCATGATGTCGAGGTTTCCGGCGTAGGCCGGGAGGTAGTGGGCGGCGCCCTCCACCTCCAGGTAGACGGAGACGAGCAGCCGCCCGCCGCCGGCGAGGCCCGTGAGCGGATCGCCGGCCGGCAGTGCGCGGAACTGCGGTTCCTGCTTGAGCCGGTAGCCGGGCACGTACGCGGCGACGGACGCGGCCATCGCGTGGACCGAGGCGGCCACCCGCTCCGTGTCGCAGTCGTCGACGACGCAGTGCACCGTGTCGCGCATCAGCAGCGGCGGCTCCGCCGGGTTGAGGACGATGATGGCCTTGCCCCGGGCCGCGCCGCCCACCCGCTCCAGCGCGCGGGAGGTGGTCTCGGTGAACTCGTCGATGTTCGCCCGGGTACCGGGGCCCGCCGACCTGGAGGCGATCGAGGCGACGATCTCCGCGTAGTGCACCGGTGCCACCGCCGAGACGGCGGCGACGATCGGGACGGTGGCCTGCCCGCCGCAGGTGACCATGTTCAGGTTGGGGGCGTCGAGGTGCTCGTCGAGGTTGACCGGCGGGACGACATAGGGGCCGAGGGCCGCCGGGGTGAGATCGACGATCCGCTTGCCGTACGGGGCGAGCGCGGCGGCGTTCCGGTGGTGGGCGGCGGCCGAGGTGGCGTCGAAGACGACGTCGATGGCGTCGATGTCGTCGAGGGCGAGCAGCCCGGCCACACCGTCCGAACGGGTCCGCACCCCGAGCCGGCGGGCCCGTGCGAGACCCTCCGAGTCCGGGTCGATGCCGATCATCGCGGCCGCGGTGACGGACCCCGAGCCACGGACGATCTTGATGAGGAGATCGGTGCCGATGTTGCCCGATCCGATCACGGCGGCCCTCATCGGACGGCCTCCTTCAGCAGCGGGGCGAGACCGAAGAAGCGGACGGCGTTGCCGCCGAGGACGGCCTCGGTCTCCTCGGGGGTGAGCGCGCTCTCCCGCACGAGCCGGCCGATCTCCTCCTCGCCGAGCGGGAACGGATGGTCCGAGCCGAGCAGCACCCGCTCCGCGCCCATCACGTCCACGAGCAGGCGCAGCGCGCCGGGATCGAAGACGGCCGAGTCCACGGAGAAGCGGCGGGTGTAGTGCGAGGGCGGGTGAGGACTGTCGGCGCGGACCAGGTCACGGCGGTGCCAGGCGTTGTCGGCCCGCCCCAGCAGGTACGGGAAGCTGCCCCCGCCGTGGGCGAACAGCAGCCGCAGCGAGGCCGGCAGCCGCTCGAAGGCGCCGGACAGGATCAGCGACAGGATCGTCAGATGGGTCTCGGCGGCCATGCCCGCCAGCCAGGCCAGCATGTACCGCGAGAACCGCGGACCGGCCGGCAGGTCCCACGGATGGACGAGGACGGCCGCGCCCTCGTCGGCGCAGTGCGTGAGGAACTCGACGAGCGCCCCGTGGTCGAGGTCGCGGTCGCCGAGGTGGTTGCCGATGTGGACGCCGTGGAACCCCGCGCGCATCGCCTCGCTGAGCAGACCGCAGGCCGCCTCGGTGTCCTGGAGCGGCACCTGGCACAGCGGGGCCAGCCGGTCGGGGGCGTACGCACCGTACGCGAGGAGACGGGAGTTGACCGTACGGCACCAGTCGGCGGCCCGCCCGGCCTCCAGGCCGTAGCCGAAGAGCAGCGGGGTGCTGGACAGCACCTGGATGTCCACGCCGAGCCGGTCCAGGTCCGCGACGCGCTCCACCGGGTCCCACAGGGTGCGGCGCACCGGCCGGTACTCGGCGGAGCCGGACATCATCATCCCGGCGTCCGGACCGTCCGTGGTCCGCAGCCAGGGGCCGTCGTCGGAGCCGGTGAGCCGGCGCGACTCGGCCCGGCCGATCTCCGGGAAGACGTGGGCGTGGATGTCGACGACGGTCATGCGCCGTCCGCCTCGTCACGACGGGTCCTCGGCCGCAGCTCCTCGGGCCAGTCCTTGCCCGGGTGCACCGCCCCGCAGTGACCGCAGGTGCGGGCCGCCTCGTCGCCGTAGAAGGAGTCGAACACCGGCGGGAGGTCGTCGACGATCGAGGTGAGCTGGAGCTCGCTGCGGTGCACCAGGTGGTGGCACGCGGTGCAGTACCACTCGAAGGCGTCGCGCTGCCCCTCCGGCCTGGCGAACTCGACGACCAGGCCGACGCTGTCCTCCTCGGGCCGCTGCGGGGAGTGCCGCACGTGCGGCGGGAGCAGGAAGACGTCCCCCTCACGGATGTGGATGTCGCGCGGCGGGCTCCCCTCCTCGTCCATGACGCGGAGCACCATGTCGCCCTTGAGCTGGTAGAAGAACTCCTCGATCGGGTCGTCGTGGAAGTCGGTGCGGCGGTTCGGGCCGCCCACGACCGTCACCATCAGGTCGGCGTCCTGCCAGATCTGGACGTTGCCGACCGGCGGCCTGAGCAGATGGCGGTGTTCCTCGATCCAGGACTGGAGGTTGAACGGTCTCATGGTCACGGGCGCGGTTCCTCGCTTCGGGAGGCGGACTCGGGGGAGTGCTGCGGGATGTGGGCGACGCCGCTGATCTCGATCAGCAGGTGTGGGTGGGGGAGCTGGTGGACGGCGACGGTGGTGCGGGCCGGGCCGCCCTCGTCGAAGTACTCGCCGTAGACCTCGTTGTAGCCACCGAAGTCGTTCATGCCGACCAGGTACGTGGTGACGGAGACCAGGTCCTCCAGGCCGCCGCCCGCCGCGGCCAGCACACGCGCCAGGTTGTCGAGCACGGCACGGGTCTGGGCACGGATGTCGAGGTCCGTCACCCCCATCGCGTCCGCGCTCGCCCCGACGAACGTGCCGTCGGGGCGGCGGGAGCTCGTACCGGAGACGAAGACCAGGTCGCCGGCACGCCGGAAGTGCGGGAAGCGGCCGCGGGGGGGTGCGGCGCCGGGCACGATCACGCGCCCTCCCCGGTGGTGAAGGCGACGCTGCCGAGGCCCGCGACCGTGGCCCGCACGTGCGTCCCCGGCGGCAGCGGCACGGCGGCGGTCGCCGCACCGGCCAGGATCACCGTGCCGGGTTCCAGCGTTCCGGCGAGCCGGGCCGCGGCCGCGAGGGCCCGCAGCGGACGACCGAGGATCGCCGCGGTCGAACCGGTCTCGGCCGTCCGCCCGTCCAGTTCGAGGAGGACCCCGCGGTCGCCCAGGTCGCCCAGCTCCCCCGGTGCGGTCCAGGCCCCCACGGCGTACCCCGCCGCGGAGGTGTTGTCGGCGATCACCTCGGGAAGGGAGAACCGGAAGCCGTCGTAGCGGGAGTCGATGACCTCCAGCGCCGGCGCCACGGCCGCCACTGCGGCCATGGGGTCGCCGCCGGGGCGCAGCGTGCCGCCGAGCAGGAAGGCCACCTCGGGCTCGACCCGGGGGTGGATGAGACCCGAGACGTCGAACCGCCCGCCGTCGGGAATCTCCATCCGGTCCGTCAGCCGCCCGTGGATCAGGTCGGACACGCCCATCTGCCGCATCTTCGCCACGCTGGTGAAGCCCAGCTTGAACCCGGTCAGCCGCTCGCCGCGGGCCAACCGCAGGGCGACCAGGGCGTCCTGGACGGCGTACGCCTCCCCGGTGTCCTTCAGGCCGCTCCCGCCGCCGGGCAGCGGGCGGCCCTCGCGCGCCGCCGCGTCGAGCGCCTCGGCCAGTGCCGTGATGTTCATCGGGTGTCTCCCTCCCGCCCGGTCCGGCCGAAGGCCGCGCGGACCGAACCGAGTCCGTCGATGCGGGCTTCGAGCACGTCACCGGGTTCGACGCCGGTCATGGGGCCGAGCGCGCCGGTCAGCACGGTGTCCCCGGCGCGCAGCGGGCGGCCGAGCCGCGCGAGCGTGTCGGCCAGCCACACGGCGGCGTGCAGCGGGTTGCCCAGACAGGCGGCGCCGGCCCCGGTGGACACGGGCTCACCGCGCCGCTCCAGGACCATTCCAGCGGTCCGCAGGTCCAGGTCGCGCAGCGGCACGGGACGGGTGCCCAGGACGTAGGCGCCGCTGGAGGCGTTGTCGGCGATCGTGTCCACGGCCGAGATGTCCCAGTCGCGGATCCGGCTGCCCACCACCTCCACGGCGGGCAGCGCGAACGCGGTCGCCCGGATGACGTCGGCCACCGTGTGCCGCTCGTGGACGAGGTCGTGCTCCAGGACGAGCGCGACCTCGGCCTCGGCCCGCGCCTGCAGCACGGTGCCCCAGGGAATCTCCGCGCCGTCCGGTACCGCCGTGTCGTCCGTCAGCCGGCCGAAGTCCGGCCGGTCGACTCCCAGCTGGGCCTGCACGGCCGCCGAGGTCAGCCCGACCTTCCAGCCCGTGATCCGACGTCCCTCCGCGATCCGGCGCTCGCCGAGCAGGCTCTGCACGGCGTACGCGGCCTCCAGGTCCCCCGGGGGCAGCAGATCGCGGACGGGCGCGCAGGGCACGCCCGTCAGGCGCGCCGCGTCGAGGCGCTCGGCGGCCCGCGCCACCGCTTCGTCCACCGTGCTCACAGCTTCACGCACACATTCATCGGCTCGGAGAAGAAGTCCAGGGAGTGATCGCCGCCCTCACGGCCGATCCCGGAGGCCTTCACGCCTCCGAAGGGAGTCCGCAGGTCCCGCAGGTTCCAGGTGTTGACCCAGGCGATCCCCACGTCGAGGGCGGGCGCGACCCGGTGCGCCCGGCCGACGTCACCCGTCCACACGGTGGCGGCCAGCCCGTACGGCCCGGCGTTCGCGTACGCCAGGGCCTCCTCCTCGGTGTCGAACGGCGCCAGATGGACGACGGGACCGAAGATCTCCTCCCGCACCACCGGGTGGTCCTCCGGGAGCCCCGCCAGCACGGTCGGCTCCACCCAGAAGCCGCCGTCCCGGTCGTCGCCGAACCGGGGCGTGCCGCCACCCGCGAGCACCTCACCGTCCGCCGCGGCCTTCCCGAGATAGCCCAGCACCTTGTCGCGGTGCGCCGCCGAGACCATCGGCCCGTAGCCGGTCAACGCCCGTGCGCCGGCGGCCAGTGCCTCGGCGAACGCGTCGAACACGGACCGCTCCACGTACACCCGCTCGGTGCACAGGCACACCTGCCCGCTGTGGGTGAAGGACGACCGGAGGGTCCCCGCCACGGCCTGCTCCAGATCCGCGTCGGCGAAGACGAGCCCGGCGTTCTTGCCGCCCAGCTCGAAGGAGACGGGAGCCAGCCGCGCGGCGGCGGCCCGCATGATCGTCGATCCGGTGCGCGACTCCCCGGTGAACGCGACGGCGTCCACCCCGGGGTGCTCGGTGAGCCACTGCCCGGCCGCGTCCGCGCCGCCGCCGTGCACGACGTTGAAGACGCCCGCCGGCACGCCGGCCTCCGCCATGACCTCCGCCAGCAGGCACGCCGTGCCCGGGGTCAGCTCGGAGGGCTTGGCGACCACGGTGTTCCCCGTGGCGAGGGCGGGCGCCACCTTCCAGGTGAGCAGCAGCAGCGGCAGGTTCCAGGGCGAGATCACCGCGACCACGCCCAGCGGCTTGCGCACCGTGTAGTTCAGCGCGCCCCGGCCGTCCGGGGTGTCGGTGTGCCAGGACCGCTCGCCGCGACCGGCCAGGAGGTCCGCGTACGAACGGAAGTTGGCGACCGCGCGCGGGATGTCGACCGCCGAGGCGAGGTCGCGGGGCTTGCCGGTGTCCGCGCACTCGGCGTCGACGAACTCCTCGAAACGGCGCTCGATGCCGTCCGCGACCCGGTGCAGCAGCCGCGAACGGTCCGCCGGGCTCCAGGCCGCCCACGGACCGCGCAGCGCCTCGCGCGCCGCGGCCACCGCGCGGTCGACCAACTCCCGCGAGGCCGACGGCGCTTCGCCGACGGCGACCCCACGGGCCGGATCGAAGAGCGGGAAGGGGACGCCCGACGTGTCGAACCCGCCCCCCACGTAATGCCGCACCGGTGAGCGCACCTTGCAGACCTCCGTCGCCGGGCCGGGGCTTCGGAACCGGCCCCGGCGTGTGCCGGTATCATGCGCCCACCGAGCCATACCGAACCAATGCCAAAAGGCGCTGGACCCATACCGAATCCGGTATGCACACCTCCGGCGGTCCGCACACGGAAACGGAAGGAGCCCGGCGATGGATCTCCTGGACGGCCGGCTGAAGTTCCGGCACCTCACCCTCCTCGTCGCGATCGTGGACCACGGCAGCGTGGGGCGGGCCGCCGAGACCCTCCACCTCACCCAGCCCGCCGCCACCCGCACCCTCCGCGAACTGGAGGGCATCGCCGACCTGCCGCTCTTCGTCCGCATGCCGCGCGGCATGCGGGCGACGCTCTACGGAGACGCGCTCGCCGAACACGCCCGCGCCGTGATCGCCGAGATGCGGCGCGCCGGGGAACACCTCACCGGGCTGCGCCAGGGCCGGGAGGGGACGGTCACCGTCGGCGCGCTGCTCGCCGGCACGAACGTGCTGCTGCCCCGCGCCGTCGCCCAGCTCAAGCGGGAACGGCCCCAGGTCACCGTCGTCGTGCGGGAGGGCACACCGGACGTCCTCCACCCGGCCCTCCTCGCGGGTGAACTGGACGTCATCGTCGGCCGGGTGGGCCCCGCCCCCAAGGAAGGGGACGGACTGCGCCAGCGACGCCTCTACCGGGAACGCATCCGGCTCGCCGTCCGCGCGGGACACCCCCTCCTGGACGCCCCCGACACCACGCTCACGGACGCCCTCGACCACCCGTGGATCCTCCCGGTCGAACAGACCGCCCTGCGCCAGGAGCTCGGCGCCCTCTTCGCGGACCGGGGCCTCGCCCTGCCCGCGGACCGGGTCGAGTGCACCTCGATCCTCACCATGCGGGCCCTGCTGCTCCAGACGGACATGGTCGCGCTGCTGCCCGAGCTGGTCCTGCGCGCCGACGAGCACCTCGCCGCGCTACCGGTCGAACTCCCCTCGGTGGGCCGCACGGTGGGCACCACGGAGGCCGCGCACCGCACGCGGACCCCGGCCCTCCAGGCCCTGCTGCACCACCTCGACCACGAGGCGTCCCTCCTGCGCGAGACGCTCTGCGGGCCGGGCGGGGACTAGGAGGGCGGCGGCATCGCGTGCATCTGTCGGCGCCCCGGGGGCCGAAGACATGAAGGAGGACCGGGCTGCCACCGTGACGGGGCGGTCCGGCATGGGAGGAGGACGGATGGACGGCGACGTGGGATGGGTGGTCGCGCCCGACGGCGGTCGGCCGGACGGACGGCCCTGCGCGCACCTGGACCTCCTGACGGAGTCCGAAGTGCCCCTGCCCGACGGGCCGGCCGTCTGCGCCGCCTGCGAGGCGCGCGGCTGGACCTGGGTGCGGCTGCGCCGCTGCGTGACCTGCGGCCACGTCGGCTGCTGCGACAGCTCGCGGGGCCTGCACGCGTACGACCACCACGTCCGCAGCGGGCACCCGGTCGTCCGCTCGCTCGCTCCGGACGAGGACTGGGCCTGGTGCTTCGCCGACGAGGTGTTCCTGGTGCGAGGGACCCGACCGTGAGCGGTCCTCTACCGGCCGCCCGCGCCCTACTTGAGCGTGCGGGCGTCCCTATGCCGCCGCCGGAGCCCCGGCGCTAGCCCTGCCGGCGCCCGGCCGCCGAAGGGAGTTGTGCGGCCACTTCGTCCCCCAGCCGCTCGAACTCGGACCGGAGGAAGGGCGCGGCCAGCCGGGCGAGGCCCTTGAACCGGAACGAGGCCGTGTAGGTGACGAGGGTCGTCGTGGGCGACCGTGCCGTGAAGGTCATGTCGTCGGTCGCCGTGACGGTCTTGTTCTCACCGACGAACACGAGCCGTCCCGGTTCACGGATGTCGAGCCGGTAGAGCAGCTCGCTGGTGCGGCCGCGGAAGCGCGAGGTGTTCCGCCATTCCGCGCCCTCGCGCACCGGTCCCTCCCCGACCCGCACGCACCTGACCGTCCCGGGATCCCATTCCTCGGTCGTGGAGAAGTCCTCCATGTACGCGATCAGATCGCCGAGGGGAAGTCCGACGAGAATGTCCCGCTTCACCGTGATCAGCACAGCCGTCTCCTTGCCGGCTCGCAGGGCCGGATCGATGTTTCACAGACCTACTGCCTTCGGACCGTGAGGCGCTCATGGATGCACGACCCGGCATCGTCCCACGGTCGCGTCGATTCGCCTTCCGGCGACGCCGCGGGGGTAGAGAGCCCCGTCGATCATTCATGATCACGTCACCATGAGCACGCTCATTCCGGGAACGAACGAACGACCTCGACGGACCGCCGGCCCCGGAGCGCCCGGTCTCGTGCCCCACACCGTGAGCATCCCGGCCGACAGCGCCGCGCACGCGTCCGAGTCCAGGTAGCGCACCGCCGCGTCGATCCCGGCGCCGTCGATCAGCCCGGTCGCCACCATCGACGCCCGGCTCCGCTCCCACGTGTCGGCCCAGAACCGGCTGATCGGGCTGCCCCGCAGGAGCGGCGGCACGTACATCTCCGCGCCGACCGCCCGCAGCCCCGCCCCGCGCAGCAGCCGCGGATACGACGGCACCCAGGACACGTCGGTGCCGATGGAACCGCGCAGCCCCCGCCACATCGCGCGCATGGCGGCGGCATAGGGCGTGTCGGCCGCTTGGTCCTCGGGGGCACCCGTACGGCCGCTGGTCAGGTCCACCGCGTCGCTGAGGACCAGCACCCCGCCCGGCGCGACCAGCCCGGCCAGCACCGACACCATCCGCTCGTGCTCCGGCAGGTGCATCAGCACGAACCTGGCGTGGACCAGGTCGAACCGGCCCGGGGCGAAGTCCGGTGCGGTGATGTCGGCCCGCAGCACGTCGAGCCCCGGAACGGGTCGCTCGGCGAGGAACCGGACGTCACGGTCGACCGCGAGCACGCCCGCCACCCCCGCCTCGCCCAGCAGGCGCCGCGACACCGTGCCCGTACCGGCGCCGATGTCCAGGCAGCGCCACCCGGGCCCCACGCCGAGGGCCCGCAACCGGGTCAGGGTGAGGTCGTCGTAGGCGAGGGCCCCGAGATCGATCCGCTCGTCCTCACCCGGCTGCTCGGGCCGGAAGACGTCCCGGCCGTACCGGCCCGCCTCCGCCCCGTCGCCTCCGGCGCGGGCGCTCACGCCGCCACCCGGGTGAACCCGCGCGCCGCGGGGAGAGGCCCGTCGGACGGAATCCTCGGCATCATGGCCGGTCCTTTCCACTCCACGCACACGCTCGAACGACTGCCGCCGGGGAGGGCCGAGGACGGGCGGCGCCCCGCTACGCGCGCGAGACCAGTCGGCGCGCGGCCTGGGCCCACGGTTCGGGCTCGGCCACGTCGTCCCCGTCGTGCGCGTCCTCCTCGAACCAGCCGGTCCCCGCCAGCCACGTCTCCAGCCACGCCGCCAGGCTGACGGAGTCGAGGAACCAGCACGGCTCCCACGAACCCCCGCTGTACGGATTGGGCTCGAACAGCAGGACCTGGCCGTCCTCGTCGAGACAGTCGACGGCCGCGTACATGCCGCAGCCCCAGGTCAGGATCGGTACGACGCCCTCGGGCCACTCGGGGTGCTCGGCCCCGGCGGAGGCCTCCCGCCGCGTCAGGTACTCCCCGACGACGGAGCCGGGACCGAGCAGAGGCAGCAGCCGGTAGTCGGGGCCGAAGCCGCCGTCTGCGACCTCGCGGTACAGCCGCGCGAGCAGCGGGTGGAGCGCGAAGCCCAGCTCGCCCTCGGCCCGCGCGATCCGGCCCGCGTCGAGCGGGGCCGGAAGCCCGGGGCCGTCGGACACGGCGCGCCGGGCGACACGTCGTACGAGGTCATCGATGTCGGTCATGACGCCGATGCTGCCAGAGCCCACTGACAGGCCGCCCGGTGGCCGTTCCGCCCGACGTCCGGCCCCGCGGGTCCCTAGGAGGACCGCTGGGCGCGGACGCCCTCGGCGATGCGCTTGCCGAGGGCCGCGTCGATGTTCGTCCAGTAGGTGAAGGCCCGCTCCAGGACGGGCTCGGTCACACCGTCGAGGAGGTGGCCGACCACGTTGTCCACGAGCCGGTCGCGTGCCGCGTCGTCCAGGACCTCGCGCACGAGCGTGCCGGCCTGCCCCCAGTCGTCGTCCTCCGGGTGCGAGACGTAGGCCGCCCGGGTGATCTCCCCGTCGGCCGACCAGCTGGGAGGCGTCCCGTACCGCTCCGTGTCGGCGGCCGGTCCGCCCTTGGAGTTCGGCGCGTAGACCGGGTCGGAGGTCTTGCGGTACGCCATCGCCCCGTCCTTGGAGTACGTGTGGACGTCGACGACGGGCGCGTTCACCGGAAGCTGCTGGTAGTTGGTGCCCAGCCGGGCCCGGTGGGCGTCCGCGTACGAGAAGAGCCGGGCCAGCAGCATCCGGTCGGGGCTCGGCCCGATCCCCGGGACGAAGTTGTTCGGCTGGAAGGCGGCCTGCTCGATCTCGGCGTGGTTGTCGGTCGGGTTGCGGTCGAGCGTCATCCGGCCGACGGGGATGAGCGGGTAGTCGCCGTGCGGCCAGACCTTGGTGAGGTCGAACGGGTTGAACCGGTACCCGGCCGCGTCCTCGAACGGCATCACCTGCACGTGCAGGGTCCACGACGGGAGGTCCCCGTCCCGGATGTGCTCGAACAGGTCGCGCATGTGGAAGTCCGAGTCGGCCCCCGCGAGGCGGTCCGCCTCCTCCTGGGGCAGGAACTCGACGCCCTGGTCGGTCTTGAAGTGGTACTTCACCCAGAAGCGCTCGCCGGACGCGTTGATCCACATGTACGTGTGCGAGGTGTAGCCGTTCATGTGGCGCCAGGTCCGGGGGATGCCCCGGTCGCCCATGAGCCAGGTGACCTGGTGCGCGGACTCCGGGGACAGCGTCCAGAAGTCCCACTGCATGTCGTGGTCGCGCAGATTGCTGTCGGCCCGGCGCTTCTGGGACCGGATGAAGTGCTGGAACTTCATCGGGTCCTTCACGAAGAAGACCGGCGTGTTGTTGCCGACCATGTCGTAGTTGCCCTCGGAGGTGTAGAACTTCACCGCGAAGCCGCGCGGGTCCCGCCAGGTGTCCGGGCTCCCGCGCTCCCCGGCCACGGTGGAGAAGCGCGCCACCAGCTCGGTGCGGGTGCCCGGCTGGAAGAGGGCCGCCTTCGTGTACCGGCTGACGTCGTGGGTGACCTCGAAACGGCCGAAGGCGCCGCTGCCCTTGGCGTGCGGCTGGCGTTCGGGGATCCGCTCCCGGTTGAACTGCGCCATCTGCTCGATCAGGTAGGCGTCCTGGAGGAGGATCGGTCCGCCCGGCCCGACGGTGAGCGAATGCTCGTCGCTCTCCACCGGGGCCCCGGAGTCGGTCGTCGTCGCAGGTCGGCTCTCGGTCATCGGTCTGCCTTTCGTCGTTGCCTCCCCACCCTCTGCCCCGTCGACGCAGATCGCTACCCGAAAACGGACGATCTAATTCCTGGCGGGCCGCCAACGGGCGCGGCCGAAGAGGTCCCGGCCCCCTCAGGTCCCGCGCGACCGGCAGAGCGCCGACGACGGCTCCGTTCTCCCTTCCGGCCGGGCCGTCACGGGACGTCCCCGAGGCGCGACGGAGCGCCGCCGTTCCCCCGAAGCGGGGGCAGTCCCTGGTCCGCCCGGACGTACCCGGGCATGGGCCCGGGGGAGTCGGGGCAAGCGGACGTCCAGACGGCTTCTGCGGGGCGGCGACGGGACGAGGTGGGGCGTGGCACGCGGCCGAGGACGGCACGACCGGGACGGCGGGCCGTTCGCGCGCGACGGGCGGCTCGCCCGCCTCCGCCGCGACCCCTTCGCCGTCCAGACCGTACGGTCCACGGCGGCGGCCACCCTCAGCTACGTCGTCGCCCTCCGGCTCAGCAGCGAACCGGTGCCCCTCACCGCGCCCCTCACCGCCCTCCTCGTCGTCCAGGTCACGCTCTACTCCACCCTCACGACCAGCCTCCGCCGGGTGAACGCGGTCGTCGTCGGCGTCCTCATCGCCATCGCGTTCAGCGTCGTCGTCGGCCTCTCCTGGTGGAGCCTCGCCCTCGTCATCCTGGCCTCGCTCCTCGTCGGCCGGATCGTGCGGGTCGAGGAGTTCGTCCCCGAGGTCGCCATCAGCGCGATGCTCGTCCTCGGCGTCACCCAGGTCTCCGACACCGCCTGGGACCGCGTCCTGGAGACCCTGATCGGCGCGGTCGTCGGCATGCTGTTCAACCTGTTCCTCGCCCCGCCCGTCTGGGTCGACACCGCCGGCGACTCCATCGAGGACCTCGCCCGGCGGATGCGCCTGCTGCTCCTCGACGTGGCCGACGAGTTCACCGGCTCGCCCCCGGTCGCACAGGCCGCGGCCCGGCTCCACGAGGCCCGCCGCCTCGACAACGACGTCGCCGACGTCGACGGCGCCCTGCGCACCGCCGAGGACAGCCTGCGGCTCAACCCCCGGGTGAAGGAGGGCCTCCTCCACCGGGTGGTGCTGCGCACCGGGCTCGACACCCTGGAGATCTGCGCGGTCGTCCTGCGGGTCCTGGCCCGCACCCTCACCGACCTGGCGAAGCACCGCGACGGGGACCAGCTGCTTCCCGAGCGCGCCGCCCTCGCGCTCCGCGAGACCGCCCAGTACACCGCCGACGCCCTGGTGAGCTTCGCCGTCCTGGTCACCGCCCGGGGCAGCGAGGACGCCGAGGCCGCGGAGACCCGGCTCGCGGGCGACCTGCGGGCGGCCAGGGCCTGCCGCGACGCAGCCGCCGACCGGCTGCTCGCCCTCGCCCTCGCCGATCCCGGCCGCTGGCAGCTGTACGGGGCGCTGCTCGCCGAGGTCGACCGGGTCCTCGACGAACTCGACCCCGAGCACCGGGGCCGGCGGCTGATGGAGGAGCTGGACCGGCACGTCCGGGAGAGCCACGACCGTCGCCGCCGGCTCACCCTCCGCGACCGGTGGGGCCCCCGCCGGACCGCCCGCGCCGACGCATGAACGCTCGTGTGCGGAGGATCCGCACCGGCGAGGAAAGGAGCACCATGGGCGCGACACGCTCTTCGGCGGGAGCCGGGACCGGCACGGTCACCACCGCCGTACCGGCCCGGCTCGACCGGCTTCCCTGGTCCCGCTGGCACTGGATGATCGTCATCGGCCTCGGCACCGTCTGGATCCTCGACGGCCTCGAAGTCACCATCGTCGGCAACATCGCCGGCCGGCTGGCCGAGGACGGCAGCGGCCTCGACATCTCCGCGGCCCAGGTCACGGGCGTCGCCGCCGCCCTGTACGTGGCGGGGGCGTGCTCCGGGGCGCTGTTCTTCGGATGGCTGACCGACCGCTACGGCCGCAGGAAGCTGTTCATGGTCACCCTGGTCGTCTACCTGGGCGCCACGGCGATGACGGCCCTCTCCTTCGACGCCTGGTGGTTCTTCCTCTTCCGCTTCCTCACCGGCTTCGGCATCGGCGGAGAGTACGCGGCCATCAACTCCGCGATCGACGAGCTCATCCCCTCCCTCTACCGGGGGCGCGTCGACCTGATCATCAACGGCAGCTACTGGCTCGGCGCGATCGGCGGAGCCCTGCTGTCGATCGTCATGCTCGACACCGACATCTTCCCGCAGGACGTGGGCTGGCGGCTCAGCTTCGCCCTCGGCGTCGTCCTCGGGCTGGTCATCCTGCTGGTGCGCCGGCACGTCCCGGAGAGCCCACGCTGGCAGTTCATCCACGGCTACGGCGAGGAGGCCGAGGAACTGGTCACCTCCGTGGAGCGGGAGATCGAGGCGGAGAAGGGCGCGGAGCTGCCGCCGCCGGCCGGTGAGATCACCATCCACCAGCGCAAGAGCATCGGCTTCGGCACGATCGCGAAGACCGTCTTCGGCCGCTATCCGCGCCGCGCCGTCCTCGGCCTCGCCCTCTTCATCGGCCAGGCGTTCCTCTACAACGCGATCACCTTCGGCTTCGGCACCATCCTGATCACCTTCTTCGACGTCCCCACCGGCAGCACCGGCTACTACTTCGCCGTGATCGCCGCGGGCAACTTCCTCGGCCCGCTGCTGCTCGGCCGCCTCTTCGACACCGTCGGCCGCCGGATCATGATCTCGGGCACGTATCTGCTGTCGGGTCTGCTGCTCTTCGGGACGGCCTGGCTCTTCGACCGCGGCTCGCTGTCGGCGACGACGCTGACGGCCTGCTGGTGCGTGGTGCTGTTCTTCGCCTCGGCGGGCGCCTCCAGCGCCTATCTGACCGTCTCCGAGATCTTCCCGATGGAGACCCGCGCCATGGCCATCGCCTTCTTCTACGCGCTGGGGACGGCGGCCGGCGGCATCACCGGCCCGCTGGTCTTCGCCGAGCTGACGGAGTCGGGCGTCGTCGGGGACACGGTGCTGGCCTTCCAGATCGGTGCCTCGCTGATGTGCGCGGCGGGGATCGTGGCGGCCTTCCTGGCGGTGAAGGCGGAGCGCCGCTCGCTGGAGGACATCGCCGAACCGCTCTCCGCGGTACGGGAGGGCGCCGACGGGGGCAAGGCCTGAGCGGCGGTCACCGGGGCGGCGGGTCAGGCCGTGCGCGCGCCGCCCCGCGCCAGCGTGAAGACTCCGAGGACGATCAGCGCGACGCCCGCCAGCTGGGGCAGCAGCCACCAGCCCGACCGCAGGTGTTCCTCGTACAGCAGGACGCCGAGCAGCAGGCTCACGGTGGCGTCGCCCAGGGTCAGCGCGGGCTGGGAGGCGACGAGGGGGCCGCCCTGCATGGCGTGTTCGAGCAGCAGGAGGGCGGCGATCCCCGCCGCGCAGAAGGCGTAGGTCTGCCAGGCCGTCAGGAAGCCGCCGACGCCGGCGTCGCCGAGGATGTGCATGGACGTCTTCATGAGGGCGGCGGTGAGCGCGTAGCAGATCGCCGTCGCGGCCCCGAGACACGCCGCCCGCGTACGCCCCGCCGGCCGGCGCAGACCGACCGCGGCGAGGGCCGCCACGGCGACGGCGCAGGCCACCAGGACCGGCACCCAGCGCTCCACCTCCACATGGGTCCGGTTGCCGGTGGGCGAGGCGGCCGCGAGCGCGATCCCCAGCCCGGCCACGACCGCGCCCACGGCCGCCCAGAGCCGGGAGGGGAGCCGCTCGCGCGTCAGGAGGGAGGCGATCAGCAGGGCGAGGGGCAGCTCCAGGACGAACAGCGGCTGCACGAGGGCGAGCGGTCCGGTCGCGAGCGCCGCCGCCTGCCCGACGCCGGCGGCGATGACGGCGAGGATCCCGGCCACCCACACGGGGCGGTGCAGGAGGTCGAGGATCAGTCCGGGCCGGAAGGAGTCGGACTGCGGGACGGTGAGCGCCGCACGCCGCTGGAGCACGGTGGCCCAGGCGTTGCTGAACGCGGCGAACAGGGCGAAGAGGACCGGCAGGACGACGAGCATCCACCGATCCTCACGGCGGCCGCGTCCGCCCCGGGGAGCGACACCGGCGGGCGACGCACGGAGGACCCGGTCGGGCCAACGGCGGAAGCGGCGGGCGATCGGCACACGCGGCACGTCTCGCCGGTTTCCCACCGGGTGCGTCCCGCGCCCCGGGACGACACCGGCCGAGGCGCGGGACAAAGCCGAGGCTACGTGAACATCAGAGGCAAAAGAGCCTTGGAATGGGGGAGTTGGGGGGCACTGGGTTACGTTGAGGCCGTGACCGACATCGAATCGCGCATCGACACCTCCCGGCCGCACACCGCCCGGATATGGAACTACTGGACCGGGGGCAAGGACAACTACCCGGTGGACCGGGAGGTCGGCGACCAGATCCGGGCCCTGCACCCCGGGATCGGGGACTACGCGAAGGCGGACCGGCTGTTCCTGGGACGGGCGGTGCGGCACCTGGCGGAGCAGGTGGGCATCCGGCAGTTCCTGGACATCGGGACGGGCCTGCCGAGCGCCGACAACACGCACGAGGTCGCCCAGCGCGTCGCCCCCGACGCGCGGGTCGTGTACGTGGACAACGACCCGCTCGTCCTGGCACACGCCCGCGCCCTGCTGGTCGGCACGCCCGAGGGCCGCACCGACTACCTGGACGCCGACCTGCGGGACGTCGACGCGATCCTCGCGGCCGCGGGGAAGACGCTCGACCTCTCCCAGCCGGTCGCGCTGATGCTCCTCGGGGTCGTCATCTTCGTCGAGGACGACGAGGAGTCGTACGGGATCGTCCGCCGGCTCATGGACGCGCTCGCCCCCGGAAGTCACCTCGTGCTGTCCCACACGGTCACGCACCCCGACATGCCGGACGTCGACGCGGCCGTGGCGTTCTGGAACGAGCACGGCACGCCGAAGCTCACCCAGCGGACCCCCGCCGCCGTCGCCCGCTACTTCGACGGCCTGGAACTCCTCGACCCCGGCGTGGTGTCCTGCTCCGCCTGGCGCCCGGAGCGACCGACGCCGGACGTCGCCATGTACGCGGGCGTCGGCCGCAAGTGACGGCGGACGCGGGCGTCGGCCGCGCGTGACGGCGGGTCGGGGGCGCGGCGCGACGCCCCCCGACCCGCCCTCCGCGCGCCAGGCCCGGAGGAGCGGCCGACGGGCTGGGCCCGAGCCGTCGGCCGCTCCTCCCGCGTGGTGGCGCGTTCACTTCCCGGACTGGAGGGCGCCCCACGTGGCGGACTCCACGACGCCGTCCGCGTTCAGACCGCGCGAGGTCTGGTAGTCCCGCACGGCCTGCTCCGTGTCCGGCCCGAAGGAGCTGTCGAAGGGCACGCTCCGGCCCAGGGCGGCGGTCAGGGCACGCTGGAGCCGGGCGACGGACTCTCCCGTCGAGCCGCTCCGCACGGTCGGGGTCGCACCGTGGGCCAGCAGCGCGGTCCAGGTCCTCGGCCCGATGACACCGTCCGCGGTGAGTCCCCTGCTGCTCTGGAACTGCCCCGCGGCAGTGGTCGTGGAGGGGCCGTAGGCCCCGTCGGCGGCCCCCGGGTCGTATCCGGCGGTCGTCAGCAGGCACTGCGCCGCCGCGACCTGCTCGCCCGTCGAACCGCTCTGGACCGTGGGGTACGCGGTGAAGGCGAGGTTCGTGTCCGAGCAGGCGGACGCCTGCGCACCGGCGCCCACGTCCAGGTAGTCGCGGTCGATCGTGATCGAGTAGCCGCCGTAGGACTCCTTGACCTCGCCCGCGTACTGGTGGATCCGGCGGTGGTCGGCCCAGGAGCCGGCCGGTACGTAGGAACCGGTCTTGACGTCGGCGGCGCCGTTCCACCAGCCGAAGAAGATGTGGTCGACCCTCGTGTAGGCGCTGTTGTCGTACGCGCCGGCCGCGTCCTTGATGCCGGAGGAGGCGCTGGAGTAGAAGCCGGACAGGTAACTGCCGCTGTGCAGCCGCTCGGTCCAGCCGGACAGGTACGACAGCACGGCCGCCCGGCAGGAGGCCGTCGAGGTGTAGGACTCGATGTCGCTGTAGATCGCGCTGCCCGTGGGGATCCCGAGGCCCTTCGCCGCGGTGATGGCGGCGGCGGCCGCGCTGACGCCCTGCGACTTGGCGGTGGCGGGGTCGGAGGACATCCGCTGCGCGAAGCTCGTGCACGGGGCCTGGCGGCCGACGTCGAGCGGGATCAGCCGCCATCCGTTGCCGGTCTGGTGCGTCACCCAGCTCGCCGTCAGGTTCGGCTGCGCGCAGGCACGGAAGGAACCGCTGATGTAGACGCCGACGGCACGGTACGGCGAGCTCGACCTCCAGGCGTCCATGGCGGCCTTGGAGGGCGCGGTGCAGGTGTCGAAGCCCTTGCCGAGGTAACTCCCGGGCTGCGGCCCCGGTGCGGCCCGGGTGGTCTCGGGGCGCGGGCGGACCAGCTCGGTGCGCTCGGCACCCTCGGTCAGCTCGGCCGAGTCGAGCGTGGCGCGCACCAGGCTCTCGGTCTGCGGGGTGTGGAGGGCCGTGACCAGCACGCCGGCGTCCTCGACCGCGACCTGGATCGTGTCGCCGCTGGACCGCGCGTCCGGCACCGAGGCCGTCCCGCGCAGGGTCCGTGCGGTCGCCGCCGTGGTGCGCGCGGCGGAGCCGTCCGTGATCGGCTCCACCACGATCCCCGCCGTGCGGCCGATGAGGTGGGCGGGGCAGTCGTTCTCCTCGGCGGGCTCCCCGAGGAAGACGGCGGGGGTGTCGAAGCGGAGGCAGGCCCGCGGGTCGGCGGCCAGGTCGACGACCCGCCAGTCGGCGGGCACCGCGATGCGGTAGCCGTGATAGCTGACGATCTGCCGGCCGGTCGTGGGCGGCGAGGCGGCCGCGGCCGGGCCGGGCGCCGTGGCCGCGCCGATTCCGGCGAGAACCGCCAGGACGGCGGTCCCGGCACGGGCGGGCCAGGTGGTGCGTGACGACATCGGAAGGACTCTCCTACTGGGGTGCGGAAGCGAGGGGAAGAGAGGAGGGGGAGGGGCTGGGTCGTCCCGTACGGAGGGCGCCCCGACCCCCGGTGGAGTCGCCGGCCCCGCGCGGCGTTCGGACGCCGCCGTGCGGGGCCCCGGGGCCGATCAGGATCGGGCGGGTCGTCCGTGGCCTTCCGTCAGGCCTGCCCCGGCCAGGGCCGAAGTGCGGGCGTATCGCCTGATGTGCCGCGGCATCACGTCTCCGTCCTGAGTGCTGAATTCCCATCAGGTGCCGAGCCGAGTGTGACGCTCTGCCACCCTTTGTGTCCACATGGTCACCATCTGTCAGGGAATCGGACCATCGGAACAAGCGACGGCCGGGCAGGTCACGACGAGCGCGGAACCGGGCCGCGCCCCGGCCTGTCGGCTTCTGGACGCGGGGGACGAAGTCGCCCGGTCGGGCGCGTCCCGACTCCCGGGCGCGCCGGGCCGCGAAGTTCGGACGGCACGTCACCGGAGCGCCCTCCGCAGCCGACCACGCCGAGTTCGAGGGGGCGCCCCGGACGGCCCGCTGTAGACGCGCGCGGGGGAGGCCGACGCGTGTCCGACGGCCTCTCTCGCGCGCGAGCCGGTACGGGCCGAGGGCTGATCGTCGACGTCGGAAACCTGCCGGAGACCAGCGGGGATTCCTGTTGGACTGGTCGTCACGCTCGTACGTGTCGACCACTTCAGGACGGGATCCATGTCCACGGCAACCCCTTCTCTCGCCCAGCCGTCCACACCGCCGGACGGCCCGCCCCGGGCCTCCTGGCCGGCTGTCGTCGCGGTGATGCTGGGGATCTTCTCCCTCGTCACCGCCGAGATCCTGCCGATCGGTCTGCTGACCTCCATCGGCGCGAGTTTCACCGTCTCCGACGGGGTGGCCGGTCTGATGATGACGATGCCGGGGTTCCTGGCCGCGATCGCGGCACCCGTGGTCACAGTGGCCACGGGGCGCGTCGACCGCAGGGTCATGCTGGCGGCGTTCATCCTCCTGCTGGCACTGGCCGACTTCCTGGCCGCCGCCGCGACGAGCTACTGGCTGGTCCTGGTCTCCCGCGTCCTCGTGGGCGTCACCATCGGTGGCTTCTGGTCCGTCGGGGCCGGACTCGCCGGTCAGTTGGTGCCGGCCGCCTCCGTGGGCCGCGCGACCTCGGTGATCTTCTCCGCGGTGCCGCTCGGCTCCGTGCTCGGCGTGCCGCTGGGCACGTTCATCGGTGACGTCGCGGGCTGGCGGACCGCGTTCCTCGCCATGGGCGGCTTCACGCTGGCCGTTCTCGTGCTGATCCTCGCCGTCGTCCCGTCCCTGCCCTCGGACCGGGCGACGCGTCCGGACGTCCTCCGGGGCATGCTCCGGAGCGTCGACACCCGCTACGCTCTGCTGACCACCTTCCTCGTGGTGCTCGCCCACTTCGGCACGTACACGTACGTCACCCCCTTCCTGGAGCGGGTGACGGGCGTCGCTCCGGGGCTCGTCACGGTGTATCTGCTCCTCTACGGAGCGGCCGGCATCGCCGGCAACTTCCTCGGCGGATCCGCGGTGGGGCGCTTCCCGAGGGCCACCTTCGCCGTGGCGGCGTGCCTGATCGCCGCCGCGACCCTGCTCCTGCCCGTGCTCGGACGGTCGGACGCGGGCGCGGTGGCGCTGCTGGTCGTCTGGGGCGTCGCGTACGGAGCCGTCCCGGTCTGTTCGCAGACCTGGTTCGCCCGTGCCTCCCCGGACCGTCCTGAGGCGTCCTCGGTCCTCTTCACCGCCTCCTTCCAGGCCACCATCTCGCTGGGCGCGCTGGCCGGAGGGGCCGTCCTCGACCACTCCTCGCCCGCGACGGTCATGGTGCTGGGCGGGCTGCCGGCCGTCCTGGCGGCCCTGGTGGCCGGGGCCCACCGGGCGACGCGGCACCCCTGGCCCGAGTCCGCCCGGTAGCCGGGTGGGGCCGCGTCAGGGATGGGCGAGTTCCAGGACGGCTATCCCGGTCACCACCAGGGCGCCGGCCGTGATGCGGCGGCGCCCGAAGGGCTCGCGGAACAGCACCAGGCCGATCAGCGCCGCGAAGACGATGCTGGTCTCGCGCAGGGCGGCGACCGTGGCCAGGCTGCCGTGGGCCTGCGCCCACACCACGAGTCCGTACGCCAGCAGGGACAGCACCCCGCCGGCCAGACCGCGCCAGAGGACCGGCCTGAGCCGGGCCGTCAGGGAGCGGCCGCGAAGGGCCCAGGCCAGCAGGGGCAGGACCGGCCCCTGGCAGAGGAAGAGCCAGGCGACGTAGCCTGCGGCGCCCGACGGGGACTGCCGCACCCCGCTGCCGTCGACGAGGGTGTACGAGGCGATCATCACGCCGGTTCCCAGGGCCGCCGCCAGTGCCGGCAGCTGCGCGCGGCCGGGCAGGCCGTCGGCCAGGGCCAGGTCGACGAGGCCGAGGGAGATCACCAGCACGCCGAGGGTCTCCGGCGCGGACAGCCGCTGGCCGAGCGCGGTGGCGGAGACCAGCGCCACGAGCAGGGGCGAGGTGCCGCGGGCGATCGGGTACATCTGGCCGAAGTCGCCGAGCCGGTACGCCTGAAGGAGCAGTGCCTGGTAGGCGACCTGGAGGACGGCCGAGGCGGCGAGGTACGGCCAGGCCCTCGGGTCCGGCAGGGGAGTGAGGCACACCACCACGGCGGCGCACCCGGTCGTGGCGAGGTTCATCAGCACGAAGACCGCCAGGCGGTCGTCGGCCTTGTGGGCCAGCGCGTTCCACACCGCGTGCAGCAGCGCAGCGGCGAGCACCACCACGGGCACGGCAGCCGCTCCCGTCATCGGCGACAGGGCCAGGGACATCGACGTCCTCCTCATCCTCGTGGAATGTGATTCCGCGATACTATGTCGGCATGGAATCTCATTCCGAACCGGGTCCGCAGCTGGCGGCACACATCCGCGCCCGTCTGCCGCAGCTGCGCGACGCCGAGGCCCGCGTCGCCCGCGTCCTCCTCGACCAAGGCGCCGACCTGGTGCGCCTCAGCGTCAGTGACGTCGCCGTCCTGGCCGGGGCCGCCCCCTCGTCCGTCGTCCGGGCCTGCCAGCGCCTGGGCTTCCGCGGATACCAGGAGGTGAAGATCGCGGCGGCCCGCCAGGCCCCGAGCCCCCGCCCCGCCGACGATCCGGACCCCGCCGCCCGGGCGCTCGCCGACACCGTGCGGGCCGCGAAGGAAGCCCTGGACGGACTGGCCGCCACGCTCTCCCCGACCGCGCTGCGCTCCGCGGCCGCGGCCCTCCACCGGGCGCCGCGCGTCCTGGTCGTGGGGGCGGGCCTGTCCGGAGCCGTGGCCGCCGACGCCGCCTACCGGCTGCGCGCCCTGGGCTGCGCCGTCGACGCTCCGCCCGACGCGATCACCGCCCAGCTCTCCGCCGGCCTGCTGCCCGCGTCCGGCGTCTGCCTGGCCGTCAGCCACACCGGCGCCACCCGCAGCACGGTCGACGCCGCCCGCCGGGCCCGCGCGGCGGGAGCGGACGTCATCGCCCTGACCAGCTACGCCAACTCGCCACTGAGCGGGACCAGCACCTGCACGCTGGTTGCGGGCGGCCAGGACCTCATCTTCGGGCTGGAGACCGTGGCCTCCCGGCTGGCCCACCTCGCCGTCGTCGACGCCCTGACCCAGACCCTGCTGACCCTGCGCGGCGCCGACGCAGAGAAGGCCCTGGACCTGTCGGCCGACGTCACCGCCGACCACACGTACTGACACGGCAGGAAAGGCGGGGCCCCGGGCGCGGCGGGAAAGCGTGGCACGTTTGCACCCTTTGCCCGTTTTCATCGAACCAGTCAAGCGGAAGGTACTATCCTCAGGCCATTAGACCTTTAGTTGTTCCTCGGGAGTTCCGCATGTCCACTGACCGGCGAAGGCGCCTGTTCGCCGCCGTCCCCGCCTGTACGGCCCTGTTGACGACCGTCTCCCTGTCCGGCTGCGGCTTAGTGGGGAGCGGACCCGAGATCCCCGACCGGGCGACCCTGAGCGGCGCGAGCTCCGTGGACGAGGTCGGCGGGATGGAGACGCTCGTCGCCGCCGCCCAGCAGGAGGGTAGGCTCAATGCCGTCGCGATGCCCGCCACTTGGGCCAATTACAGCGAGATCATCGACCGTTTCGAGAAGCGGTACGGGATCGACGTGACCGTGGAGAACCCGGACGGCACGAGCCAGGACGCCATCCGCGCGGTCCAGGAGGACCGCCCCCAGGACAAGGCCGTGGACGTCGTGGAAGTGGGCGTGGCCCAGGCCCAGGCCGCGGCGGACCAGGCGCTCTTCGCCCGCTACCGCATCGAGCGGGACCGGGACATCCCCTCGGGGCGCAGGGATCCCGGCTCCACGTGGTACGCCAACTACGGCGGCTACATCTCCATCGGCTGCGCGGTCCAGTTCATGAGGATCTGCCCCGACACCTTCGCGGACCTGCTGAAGCCCGAGTACAAGGGGAAGGTCGCGCTCAGCGGCGACCCCACCAAGTCGAACTCCGCGCTCTCCGGCGTCTTCGCGGCCGCGCTGTCCGACGGCGGCTCCTTCGACGACATCACCCCCGGCGTCGAGTTCTTCGCCAAGCTGACGGACCGGGGCAACTACATCTCCGTCAAGCCGACCACGGAGTCGATCAAGAGCGGGAAGACGCCCATCGTCATCAACTGGGACTTCAAGAACTCCACGTCCTGGAAGGCGCTGCTCCACACCAACGCGCAGTGGGCGGTCGCGATCCCCGAGGACGGCGTCTTCGCCGGCCACTACGCCACGGCGATCAACCGCAAGGCCGCTCACCCCGCCGCCGCGAGGCTGTGGCAGGAGTACCTGTTCAGCGACGAGGCGCAGAACCTCAGGCTGAAGGGCTTCGCCCGGCCCGTCCTGATGAAGCCGATGCAGAAGTCGGGATCCCTCGACGTGATCGCGGCGGGCTGGCTCCCGAGGCTCCCGCACGACCAGTCGGTCGTCCCGTCGAGCGCTCAGATGGCGAAGGCCGGCAAGGCCGTGGGCGAAGGATGGAGCCGGGCGACCGACGGCGCGCGCTGAGGTCCGCACCGGGTCCCGTCCCGCGGCTGAGGTCCGCACCGGCCCCCGTCGGGCGGCTCAGGTCCGCACCGGGGCCCGCCGCGCGGAGCGTCAGCCGAGGAAGCCCCGGAGCAGGGCGGCGGTGCCGGCGACGTGGTCCTCCATCACCGAGCGGGCGGTGTGCGCGTCACCGCGCAGGATGGCCATCAGGAGGTCGTTGTGCTGCTCGTGCGAGTGCTCGATGTTGCGCTGGAGCAGCGGTATGGCGTTGAGGAGGTCGTTGAGCCGGAGCCGGGTCTCGGCGATGCTCGCGTACAGCGACGGCGAGCCGCACATCTCCGCGATCGCGAGGTGGAAGCGCGAGTCCATCAGGCGGTACGTCGACGCGTCGGCGGCCAGGACGTCGTCCAGACGGGCCTGGAGCAGCCGGCGCTCCTCCGCCGTGAGGGCCCGCTGCGCGGTCAGGGCGGCGGCGCCGGGCTCGATGACCTGCCGGAACGCCAGGGCGTCCGCGAGCTCGTCGCCCATGGTCTCCGCGATGCGGCGGACGTCGCCCTCGCTGGGCGCCGACGGGCTGTAGGTCACGAAGGTGCCGCCGTAGCGTCCGCGCCGGGGCTCGACGTACCCGGCCTGCTGGAGCGCGCGGATCGCCTCGCGCAGGGTGACGCGGCTGATGTCCAGCTGTACGGCGAGCTCCCGCTCCGGCGGGAGTGTCTCGCCCTGGGAGATGAACCCGAGCTTGATGGCGCACAGCAGGCGTTCGACGGTCTCCTCGAACGCGTTGCCCGCCCGTACGGGGCGGAAGACGACGTCCTTGGACGTTCTGCCGTCTTCGCCGAGCGCCTGGCCCATCATGGCTCCTCTTCCACCCGAACGGTGCCGGACACGGGCATGCTCCCGCGACCCCACAGTAACGCCTATGGACTGGACAAGGCGCCTAAAGGGGACCACATGCGGGCGGGGCGCCGGTCGAACGACCGGCGCCCCGCCCCCTGTCCTGCCGAAGGGTGCTCCCTCGGATCAGAAGACCCGGTCCTGCTGGTCGGGGATGATCCGCCCGTCGGTGTCGACGACCGGACTCTTCGCCCCGTCGGGCCGGGTGAAGCCGGCCGTGGAGCACGGGTAGGCGGAGGGCAGCTGGGGCTTGGCTCCGATGAACATGGGGTTGACCAGCCACTTGCCGTCGCTGTTGAAGTACGAACGGCACATGAGTTCCGGCTTGTTCCGGTTCAGGACCAGACGCGCCTTCGTGGCGTCGCCGACGAAGGTGACGTCCGTGTCGGAGTCACCGGCGCCGAACACCTGACGCTTCGAAGCGGGCTGCTGGCGGAAGGCGGCGGCTCCCTTGACGTGCAGCAGGTTCTGGTTGACGAAGCAGCGCTTGCCCTCGATGTAGGGGATGACGGAGTCCTTCGCAGCGCCGCCGCAGTCGGCGAGACGCGGCGTCAGCCTGCCGCCCGCAGAGAGGGTCTTCACACCGGTGACCTGCTGGGGTCCGAGCCCCACGCCCTCGGCCCAGACCTCGACGACCGGCTGTGCGGAGGCGGAGACGATGCGCACGTCGAAACCGGCCCGCTGGAGGGTGGAGATCAGGTTCTTCTGCTGCGGGTAGTAGCGGGCCCATCCGGTGACGTTCTTGGTGCCGACCCGCTGCTCGGTGCCTTCCGGGGCGGCGAGGTTCTCGGCCCGGGCCTGGCGGGCGAACCTCTTGACCTCGTCGGCGCTGTAGCCCGAGAGCAGCTGGGCGGCCCAGGCGTAGGACGGCTCCATGCGGCGGTGGTCGTAGCCGGAGAAGGCCGTGTCCCCGGCGGTCGTCTCGCCCTCGCTGTAGACGGAGAGGATCTCGTCGGCGCAGTCGGTGTCGGAGCCGGTCGGGAGCGGCCGGCCGGGCGCCGCGGCCGGCCCGCAGGCGGCCTTGAGCGCCGTGGCGGCGGACGGGGTGAGGTAGCGGCTGGTGGTCGTCCAGTCGCCCCGGCTGGGCTGGCGGACCTTGCCGTTCCGCAGCATCCAGAACGTGGTCGCGTCGCCCACGTCGTTCTTGATGACGGTGTTGTCCCAGTCGAAGAGGGCCAGGCGGCCCCTCGCGCCGGAGCAGCTGCCGTTCTCGTCGATGAAGTCCTGAAGGGCCTCGCGGTTGTCCCCGTACCAGGCGAGGTCCTTGCTCAGTTCGGGGCACGACCGCACCGTCGTCGCCGGATTCGCCGAACTGGGGTTCGCGGCAGCGCATGTGGCGGTCGCCACGAGGGCGGCGACGAAGGCGGCCGATCGAACGATCTTCATGTTCCTTCTTTCCGTCTGATCCGGGCGGCGGAAGGCCCGCGAGGGAGAAGGCGGGCCGGCCCGGACGGAGAGCCTACTAGAGAAGGTCTTAGGTCAGACCTTTGAGCCATAGTAGCCGTGGGGGCGGGGGAGGTTCCGTGCGCGTTTCGCCTCGGTCGCCGCCCGATCGACAGGGCCTCCGGCCCCACCGGCGACCACCCGACGAGCCCCTGGGTCGACGGCGGTGCGTCGCGCGACGCGTGGGCCGGCGTGCTGTCGCGACCCACCGGGGCCCGGCCCGCCGACACCACCCGTCCGGGCGGGGCGTTCGGCGTACGGAGCGCAGCGGGACCGTCGCCGAGCGTGAGGCCGTCGTGCGCGCCCGCGCGACGGCGAGGGTGCATCCTGGAGGCAGGGGCGACCTCCGGGGCACCCCATCGTCGTCCTCAGCGAGGGAGCACGCGACGTGAGCCTCTTGGACCGGCCTTCGGGCTCCGACGGTGCCGGAGCACAGGACGTCGCGGTCCTCCTCCTCGACGGCCGCGGACGCGTCGTCTGGTGGTCCCGCGCGGCCGAGGAGCTGATGGGGGACACCCCCGAGGACGCCGCCGGGCGGCCCGTCGAGGACGTGCTGGGGACGGGAGCGCCGGAGACGACCGTCGTACGGCTCCCCGCCGCCCCCGACGGAGGGTCCCTCCTTGTCTTCCGACCCCCGGCCGGAGCGGGCCGTCCCGACCGCGACGGCGAGCTGGCCCGGTCGCTGCTGAACCAGCGCCGCCTGGGCGTCGCCGAGTTCGACACGGGCCTGCGCCCGACGCGCTCCAACCCGGCCATGGAGGCGCTGCGTCCGGCCGGGGCGGACGAGGACTGGCTGGCCGCGCTGGAGGACTGCGACAGCGAGAAGCCGGTGCGGGAGCTCCTCACCCGGGTGATGACCGACGGAACCCCCGTCGTCGGCGTCGACTGCCGCTCCGGCCCGGCGGGATCCGACCCGGTCCTGACCCTGGCCTGCTTCCCCGTCGACGACGCCGACGGGACCCGCGTCGGCCTCGCCGTCGTCGCGACCGAACCCACCGCGCGGCTCCGCGCCCACCAGCGGATCACCGACGCGTACCGCCGCGCCTTCGAGATCGGGGAGTCCCTCGACGTGGTCCACGCGGCCAGGGACCTCGTCGAACTCCTCGTACCCGGCCTCGGTGACCTCGCCTGCGTCGACTTCCCCGACGACGTGCTGCAAGGACGCGACCCCACCCTCGGGTACCCGGGTTTCGACGCCTCCGCGCCCCGCCGGGTGGCGGTCAAGTCCGCCGACGGCGCGTGGCCGTCCGCGATGGTCCAGCCCGGCGAACGCATCCCCCCGGTACCGGACCGCGCCTCGAACGCGGCCGTCGCCGTCGGCGCGGTGCTGAAGGCGGACGCGGCGGCCGTACGGGCCATGCTGGGCGGCGATCCGGAGCTGGCCGCCCGCATCATGCCCGAGGGAATGCACAGCACCCTCGGATGCCCGCTCTACCACCGCTCCAGGCTCTTCGGATACGTGTCGGTGTGGCGCACGCGCACCCCCGGGCCCTTCGGCGAGGCGGAGGTACGGCTGCTCCAGGACCTGTGCGACCGCACCGCCGTAGCCCTGGACAGCGCCTACCGCTACATGAGGGAGCACCGCGCCGCCCTCGTCCTCCAGCGCAGCCTGCTCCCTCCCGCGGTGACCGTGAGCGCCGCCGCGGAGACCTCCGGCATCTACCTCCCGGCGAGCGGCAGCGTCAGCGTCGGCGGCGACTGGTTCGACGCCCTTCCGCTGTCGTCGATGCGGACCGGACTGGTCGTCGGCGACGTCATCGGACACGGACTCCAGGCCACCGCCACCATGGCCCGGCTCCGCACCGCGGTCCAGACCCTGGCGGATCTCGACCTGCCGCCGGACGAACTCCTCACCCACCTCGACGACCTCGTCCAGCGGATGCAGGCCGAGGCGGAGCACCCGGACGCCGTCGGCGCCTCCTGCCTCTTCGCCGTCTACGACCCCGTCAGCCGCTTCTGCCAGATGGCGTCCGCCGGACATCCCGCCCCCGGCCTCGTCCTGCCCGACGGCAGGACCGAGTTCGTGCCCGTCGTCCCCGGACCCCCGCTCGGCGTCGGCGACAACCCCTTCGAGACCTGCGAGGTCGTCCTGCCCCCCGGGAGCGTCCTCGCCCTGTACACGGACGGCCTGGTGGACTACGACCACGACATCGGCCGGGGCGGGGAGGAGCTCCTGCGGAACCTGCGCCGGTTCCACGCCCCGTCCCGGCCCCTGGAGGCGGTGGGACGGGACCTGATCGCCTGTCATCCGAGTCCGGAGCGCCCCGCCGACGACGTCACCCTGCTGCTCGCCCGCACGCGCGCGGTGGCGGCGGAGGACACGGTCCACTGGGAGTACCCGGCCGACCCGGTCGCCGTCCACGACGCCCGCGCCGACGTCGACGGCCAGCTCGACACCTGGGGTCTCGAGGACCTCCGGTTCTCGACCGAACTCATCGTCAGCGAGCTCGTCACCAACGCCATCCGGTACGCCGGCGGCCCCGTCGGCCTGCGTCTCATCCGCGGCCCGGTCCTGGTGTGCGAGGTCTCCGACCCGAGCAACACGCAGCCGAGGCTGCGGCGGGCCCTCATCACCGACGAGGGCGGCCGGGGCATCTTCCTGATCGCCCAGCTCGCGGCCCGCTGGGGATGCCGCTACGGGGCGCGGGGCAAGACGATCTGGACGGAGCAACCGCTCCACCTGGCGGGCCTGCCGGCCTGACCGCGCCGGGGCGCGCCCCCCCCGGACCGTACCGGCACCGACCTGCGGGAAGCCCCAGCGGGCGACAGCGGCGTGTCCGCTCCCGCTCCCGGAGGGCGCCGTGGAGTGCGCGCCGCACTCCGGCATAGGAGCCTGGTGGTGTGGTGAAGGCGAGCAAGGCGGCGACCGACGCGTACCGACGGAGCTGGCTGCGCGGGGCCCCGCCGCCCCGCTGGGTCCGGGTCCTGCCCGTGCTGCTGCTCGTCGGCGTCGGAGTGGCCTCCTCGACCGACTCCGTCCCGGTGGACATCGGCTTCCTGCTCGGCGCGGTGCCCCCCTTGGCGGTCCTGGCGTACGGACCGCTGGCCACGGCCCTGCTCGGCGCCGCGACCATCGCCCTGCTGACCGTTCCCGTCTTCCATCTGGACCGGCCGGGCAACACCGACCTCTTCACCCTCGGCTTCGTCGCGACCCTGAGCGTCTTCGTCTCCTTCGTCCGGGGGCGCAGGGACGCACAGCTCGACCTGGAACGCACCGTCGCCGAGACCGCCCAGCGGGCCATCGTCCCGGACGTGCGGCCACGGGTCGGGCCCGTGCGCTGCGCGAGCCTCTACCGGGCCGCCGAGCGCGGCACGCTGGTGGGCGGCGACTTCTTCGACGTCCGGCCCGGCCCCCACGGGGTGCGGGCGGTCCTCGGCGATGTCCAGGGGCACGGCCTGTCGGCCGTCGCGACGGTGGCCTCCGTCATGGGAGCCTTCCGCGAGGCGGTCCTGGACGACGTGGACGCGGAGTCGATCGCGGCCCGGCTGGACCGCAGACTCGTCGTCGACTCGGCACGGACGGAGCACGCGGAGCTCTTCGCCACGGCCGTCCTCCTGGACTTCGCCCCCCGGGGCCCGGAGGTACGGGTCCTGGCCTGCGGCCATCCGCCACCCGTCCTGGTGCGCGGCGGGACGGTGAGCACCGTGGAACTCGACCCCGGACCACCGCTCGGTCTCGGACTCGCCGACGTCCTGCACGGAACGGCCACCACGGTGTCACTGCTGCCCGGCGACCTGCTCCTCCTGGCGTCGGACGGAGTCCTGGAGGCACGGGACGCCTCGGGCGCCTTCTACCCGTTCGTCGAGCGTCTGGCCCGCATGACCGGTGTCGGCCTGGACCGGCTGCCCGACGCGATCTGGGCCGACCTCAGCCGCTACGCCCCCAAGATCCAGGACGACGTCACCCTCCTGATCGTCACCCTGGACTCCCCGCGGCCGGACTGACGCGCAGGACCATGGAGCTGCGACGCGCGGCGGGCCGGGCCGGTCGGGACTGAGGGGCGACGGCACGGCCGGGGGGCCGCTCTAGACTGGGACCCTTCGGGTGTACGTGGAACGGGAGAGCAACGGTGGCGGCAGACGCGGGTGACTTCACGGACCCTCCTGCCGAGGTACTGGCCGAGGCCGCCGCGGCCTTCGGGCTGCTCTCCTCGCCCTCACGCCTCCACATCGTGTGGGCGCTCGCCCAGGGCGAGAGCGACGTGACGGGGCTCGCCGAGCGGGTGGGCGGCGCGCTGCCCGCGGTCAGCCAGCACCTGACCAAGCTCAAGCTCGCCGGTCTGGTCCGCTCCCGTCGCGAGGGCCGACGCCAGGTCTATTTCGTCGACGACCCCGAGGTCGTGACCGTGGTCCGGGTCATGGTCGGCCAGCTCACCGCCCGCACGGACAGGTCGCTGACGCTCGTACGCCGCAGCGGCTCCGGTGCCTGACACGGCCGTTCCCGGCCCCCTCGCCCCGGACACCGAGGACGGCCGGGCGCCCGCCGGACCGGAGACCCCCGGGGCGCTCACCACGCTCCAGGTACTGCGGCGCCTGGACAGCGGACCGCGCGGCCTCACGGACGCCGAGGCCGAGCGGAGACTCGCCCGGCACGGAGAGAACGTCCTGCCCGCCCGGCGGCCGACCAGCTGGGCCCGGCGGTTCCTGCGCAGCCTGCGCGACCCGTTCACCGCCGTGCTCCTCTGCCTCGGACTGGTCTCGGTGACCGTCGCGGCCTGGGGCACCGGATGCGTGATCCTCCTCCTCGTGGCCGTCAGCTGCGCCCTGCGCTCCTCCGGCGAGCACCGGGCCGACCAGGCCATGGCGGCGCTGCGGGAGTCGGTCGCCACCACCGCGACCGTCCTGCGCCGCCCCGACCCCGACGGGCCGGCCGCCGCGCCCCGGGAGATACCCGCCGACGAGCTCGTGCCCGGCGACGTCATCCGCCTCGGACCCGGAGACCTCGTCCCCGCCGACGTACGGCTGCTGCGCTCCGCCGGCCTGCGTCTCCACGAGGCGGCACTCACCGGAGAGTCCGCCCCGGTGGCGAAGTACCCCCTCGAAGCCCCCGACGCCGCGCGCCCCGGCACTTCCACCCAGCCCCACCTGTGCTTCCTCGGCAGCAGCGTCTCCTACGGCAGCGCCACCGCGGTGGTCGTCGCCACCGGGGCCCGCACCCGCTTCGCCGCCGCCCACGGGACCACCGCCCGCGGCCGGGACAGCGCCTTCGACCAGGCGGTCCACGGCATCTCCTGGACCCTGATCCGGTTCATGCTGCTGACCCCGCCCCTCGTCCTCATGGCGGGCGCCGCACTCCACGGCCGAGGCCTCGAGACCCTCCCCTTCGCCGTCGCCGTGGCGGTCGGCCTGACCCCCGAGATGCTGCCCGTCGTGGTCACGACCGTCCTCGCCCGCGGAGCCGCCCGCCTCGCCCGCGACCACCGGGTGATCGTCAAGAGGCTCCCGGCCCTCCACGACCTCGGCGCCGCCGACGTCCTGTGCCTGGACAAGACCGGCACCCTCACCCAGGACCGGCCCGTCGTCACCCGCGCCGTCGACGCCCACGGACAGCACGCCCCGGACGTCCTGCGCTGGGCCGCCGTCAACGCCTGGTGGACGCTCCAGCTCGCGGAACTGCCCACCCCCGACGCCCTCGACGAGGCCCTCCTGGACGCGGCCGACGAGGCCGACCCGCCGGACTGCGACGGGGTCGCCGCCCTGCCCTTCGACCCGGTACGCCGCCTGGCGACGGCCGTCGTGCGCCGCCCCGGCCACCTCGGCACCCACACCCTCGTCGTCAAGGGAGCCGTGGAGAGCGTCCTCGAACGGTGCGCCCTCGACGACGCCGAGCACGACCGCCTGCTCGCCCTGGCCGGACGCGAGGCGGACACGGGCGCCCGCCTCCTCGCGCTCGCCCTCGCCGAGCGGCCGGCCCGCCACCGGGACTACACGCCCGCCGACGAACGCGGACTCACCTTCCTCGGCTTCGTCGTCCTGCGCGACGCACCGGCCCCCACCGCGGCGGAGGCGCTCGGCCGCCTCGCCCGGCGGGGCGTGTCCGTCCGGATCCTGACGGGAGACCACCCGGGCACGGCCGCCCACACCTGCCGCGAACTCGGACTCGCCCCCGGCCGGGTCCTCACGGCCGAGGACATCGACCGCCTCGACGACACCCAGCTGGCCGAGGCAGCCCGGCGGACCACCGTCTTCGCCCGCTGCGCCCCCGAGCACAAGGCCCGCGTCGTCACCGCCCTGCGGGCCCAGGGGCACGTCACCGGATTCCTCGGCGACGGCGTCAACGACGTGCCCGCGCTGCGCGCCGCCGACGTCGGCATCTGCCCCAGGGGCGCCGTCGCCGTCGTCAGGGAGACCGCGGACGTCGTGCTGGCCGAGAAGGACCTCGCGGCCGTCGACCACGCGATCACCACGGGCCGTCACAGCGGCGGCAACATCGCCACCTACCTCCACCTCACCCTGTCCTCGAACCTCGGCAACGTCATCGCGATGCTCGCCGCGGCGCTCCTGCTGCCTTTCCTGCCGATGCTCCCCGCGCAGGTGCTCGTGCAGAACCTCTGCTTCGACGCCGCCCAGCTCGCCTTCGCCTACGACCACCCGGGCCGGGCCGTCCTGCGGGCCCCCACCCGGCTCCGGACCCGCGGGTTCCTGCACTTCATCACCGGCTTCGGACTGCTCAACGCCCTCGCCGACATCGCCACCTTCGCCGTGCTCCTCGTGAGCACCAGCGCCTCGGACGACGCCGAGGGCGTCTTCCACGCCGGCTGGTTCACCGAGAACCTGCTCACCCAGGCGCTCGTGATGCTCCTGCTGCGCGGCACCCGCCGCGACGGAGCCCCTCCCGGTCCGGTCAGGTACGCGGCCGCCGCCCTCGCCGTCATCGGCATCCTGCTGCCCCTGACCCCGCTCGGGCCCCCGCTCGCCATGACCCCGCTGCCCCCGCTGTACTACCTGCTCCTCGCGGCGGTCCTCGCGCTGTACGCGGTGGCGCTCCGCGCGGCGCGGTCCCGCTACGACAGGCGGCGCGCGGAGGTCATGCCTCCGGCCCGGGAGGCATGAGCGACCGGCTCCGGCCGCGGGCGTCTCACCCGTACGAGAGGTCGGAGCAGGGGTCGTCGTCCGCGGAACGGGTGTCCCGCGCCGGTACGGTCGCGGACGGGGCGGCGGGGGTGGCGGAGGGGTGGTCGGCGTAGGCCTGCCCCAGGACCACGCTGATGCCCGGAGCGGAGACGGGACGCAGCTCGGCGGAGGCGAAGAACCGGGCGACCGTCCCGGCCCGGTCCTTCTGACCGGGCCCGTACTCGATCACGGTGGCGGTGTGGTCCTGGGTGCTCGCCGTGGCCGTCTCCGTGACGGTGAAGCCCTCCGACCGCAGCCGCTCGGCCGCCCGGGCGGCCAGGCCACGGGTCCGGGTGCCGTTGTACACGCCGACGGCGATGCCCGCTCCGGACACCGGTGAGGCGGAGGTGCCGCCCGTGGGCGCCGTGCCCGTGCCGCCGCTGCCGCCGTTCGCCGGGTGGCCGCTCGCGTTCTGGCCGTCGAGGGTGCGGTCGGCCCGCAGAGCCGACCAGAGGGCGTCCGCCTCAGGCTCGACGATGGCGACGCGGGCCCCCTGGTAGCGCCAGGGGACGGTGACGAACTTCGTGTTGTGCAGGTCGACGTCCTTCAGCGACATCGCGAACGAGACCAGCTTGTCGGCAGAGCCCAGGCCGGGGTCCACGGTCAGCGAGTCGGTCGCCGCGTTCGCCAGCGGCAGCAGCCGGGTCGGGGTGAGACCGTCGCTCTTGACCTTCTTGAGCAGCCCGGCCACGAACGCCTGCTGGCGTTTGATCCGCCCGATGTCGGAGCCGTCCCCGATCCCGTGACGCAGCCGCACGTAGTCCAGGGCCTTCTGCCCGGAGACGGTCTGCTCGCCCTTGGCGAAGATGCGCTCGCCCCGGGACGCCCGCTTGGGGTTCAGGTCCTTCTGGTACACGTCGTCGGGCAGGCACACCCGTACGCCGTCGACGACGTCGGTCAGGGCGGCGAAGCCCTTGAAGTCGACGACGACGGTGTGGTCCACGCGCAGCCCCGTCAGCTTCTCGACGGTGTTCTGGGTGCACGCCGGATTCCCCTCGGCGGTCTGGCCCACGGAGAACGCCGAGTTGAACATGGCGCCGCTGCGCGCCCGGGTCCACGAGCCGTCGGGGAGGCGGCAGGGCGGGATGTCCACGAGGGAGTCCCGGGGGAAGGACACGGCGACCGCGTGCCGCTGGTCCGCGTACACGTGCAGGAGGAAGGCGGTGTCGGAGCGGCCGATGTCGTCCTTGTCGCCGCCACCGAGGTCGCTGTTCCCACCGGTCCGCGCGTCCGAGCCGATGACCAGGACGTTCTGCCCCCTGACGGAGGCCGGGGGCCGGTCGTCGGAGAGGCCGTCCGCGCCGAACGTGCTGATGTCGCCGTTCAGCTTCAGATAGACCCAGCCGAACCCCCCGGTCGCGAGCACGAGGAGGGCCAGCGCCGTGACCAGGAGACGCCCGGCCCGACCGCGCTTCCGGGCCGTGCCCGGCGTCCCGGAACGGTGTGCGTGCGTACTGCGGCTTCCGCCTGTCATGTGCGTGCCCTCATTCGTCCCGGCCCCTGGTGAGGAGGACGGCGCATGCCTTCAAAAAGTTGCGCGGCTGCGCAATCCGGCAGAGTCGACCGCCGCGTACGAGCCAGACCCCGGCCCGTGCCCACGTGCCCGTCCCCGGCCCGTGCCCACGTGCCCGTCCCCGGCCCGTGCCCATGGGCCCTTCTCGGCCCGTGCCTACGGGCTCGCGGGGTCGTACCCGTAGCGCAGCGGCCCGTCTCCGTCGCTCCCGTCGAGCCGGTAGACGTGGATCGCCTCGACGCGGACCCCGGCGGCGGGTTCCTCGACCGCGCACGGGTAGGTCACCTGGAGCAGGAGCGGCCGTCCGGCCACCGTCACGCGCACCCCGTCCGCGGGCCCGCCCAGGAGCACCGCGCTCCGGCGGGCCGTCATGTCACTCGTCCCCATGAGGCAACTTTAAAGGTTGCGCAACTCCTGAAGTATCGTGAGGTCCGTCACGTACCGCTCCGGCACGGCGGGACGGAGCCGGGCTCCACTCGGTTGTACAGTTGCGCAAAAGGGCAAACGGCCCGCTGGGATCCGGAACGGAACCGGGCGGCCGCGCCCGAAGCGGACAAGAGGGAGAGTGGCCAAGTGCTCCGCAACGCGCTGGAACCGTGGCATCTGCTGCTCGTGGCGATCGCGTTCATCGTGCTGTTCGGATCGAAGAGGCTGCCGGACACGGCCAGGTCCCTGGGCAAGTCCCTGCGCATCCTCAAGAGCGAGACGCGGGCCATGCGCGAGGACGGTACGGACGGCGGTCCCGCGAAGGCCCCTTCCCCCGGCAGCGGAGAGACCGGCCGGCCCGAGGCGCGGTGAGGGCGGCGGACGCACGCGTCCACGGGGGCCGCAACCTTCCACGCCCCGGGCGCGTCATTCCGGCTGAGTAGAGTTGCGCAACTGCGCAATACAGGGTTGCCGAGGGCGGACCGGATCCGCCGTCGGCGCAGGACAGAGGACAACGCCGTGGGCTTCATCAGCTGGATCATCCTCGGGCTCGTCGCCGGGGCCATAGCCAAGCTCATCCTTCCCGGACGGGACCCGGGCGGACTGATCGTCACCACCCTCATCGGGATCGCGGGGGCCTTCGTCGGTGGCTGGCTCTCCGCCCGCCTCCTCGACCGGCCCGTGGCGAACGAGTTCTTCGACCTCGCCACCTGGGGAGCGGCCATCGCCGGCTCCTTCGTCCTGCTCGTCGGATACCGGCTCCTGTTCGGCAACTCGCGGAACTGAGCCGTCGAGCAGGCGGTAGACAGAAGACAGAGAACGGACTGCGACCGGCGGACGGGACGGGGAACACCACATGATCCGTGTGCGGTTCACGTTCCACCACGCCGTGGCGAAGAGGATGATCCACGCATGATCACGCTCACGAAGGAAGACGGCCCGGCGGACCTGGACGGGGTGACCCACATGTCCATAGGCGTGTCCTGGGACCCCACGGCCGGAAGCAGCGGCGGGGTGATGGGGAAGCTCCGCCGCAAGAAGGGCACGGACCTGGACCTGATCGCCATCGCGATGCACGACGGCGACCCGGTGCGGCTGGCCGGTCTCGACTCCCTGGACCCGATGGGCAACGGCTCCCTGATCCACAGCGGCGACAACCAGACCGGTCACGGGGACGGTGACGACGAGACGGTGACCGTCGAGTTCGCGCGGATCCCGGCCCACGTGACCTCGATCGTGTTCGTCGCCGCCGCGTACAAGAAGGGCAGCGCCTTCCAGCAGGCGCGCAACATCAGCTTCAAGGTGTACGACGCGACCGGCGGCAACGCGCAGCAGGTGGCCGACATCTGGCCCAGCCTGCTCACCAGCGACAACGGCTGTGCCGTGGCCAAGGCCATGCGGGCCGGAGACAGCTGGAAGCTCGAGGTCATCAACCAGACGGGCAAGATCAAGCAGGGCGACGAGCACGCCCTGATGCGCTTCGCGGCGAGCAAGTAGCGCGCGGCGGGTCGAGCGGCGGGCGGCGGCGGTGGGGGACGGTCCGGACAGCGGCGCGCCCGCCGGCAGAGGCCGTGCCGACGCGGGAGGCGCGGCGCCGACCGCCCTCGACACGCCTCCCGCCGCCGACACGAGTCCCCCCGACACGCGTCCCGCCGCCGTCCCCGCGGACACGGCGCCGGCGACGGGCACGCGGAGGCTCCGCTTCCCGCTCGTCCGGTGGGTGCTTGCCCCGCGGACGACGCGACAGGCACGGCGCCTGGCCGCCGACTTCGGCGCGGGGATGGAGGCCGGTACGGCCTGGGCGACGGTCCGCCTGGCCCGCCACCCCGACGAGCACGGCTACGGCACGGCCCACGGGGACGGCGCCCCGCGCACCGTCGTCCCCGGGGCCGTCCGGGCGCGTCGCGCGCTGGAAATCCGGTGAGGACCGCGATCCGCTCCGGGATACTCGACGCCCATGGATGAGGTCAGTGTCGTCGTCGCCCATGCCGAGCGCGCCACCCTGCGCGTGGGCGACGTCTTCCTGAAGGTGGACGCCGATCAGGCGCGGATCGACATCGAGGTCGAGGCGATGTCCCGTGCGCCGGTCCCGACCCCCGAGGTCCTGTGGCGCAAGCCGCCCGTGCTCGCGATCGCCGCGCTCCCGGGGGCGACCCTCGGCAGGCTCGGCGGGCCGTCGACCGGGTCGCCGGCGGCCTGGGCCGCGGCGGGAGCCGCCCTCCGGAAGCTGCACGACGCGCCCCCGCCGCCCTGGCCCGGCCGCGCCGGCCGGAGCGCCGTCGCGCTCGCGGCGGAACTCGACGCCGAGTGCGCGTCGCTCGTCGCGAGAGGCCTCCTGCCCGCCGCCCTGGTCACCCGCAACCGTCAGGTCGCCGAGGCCGCGCTCCGGCCGTGGACTCCCGCCTTCACGCACGGCGACCTTCAGATCGCGCACGTCTTCCTCGACGACGACGAGGTCACGGGCATCATCGACTGGTCCGAGGCGGGCCACGGCGACCCCCTCTACGACCTCGCCACTTTCCTGCTCGGCCACGAGGAGCACCTCGACGACGTCCTCGCCGGATACGGCACCGCCGTCGACCTCGACGTCATCCGCGCCTGGTGGTCGCTGCGAAGCCTGCTGGCGGTGCGCTGGCTGACCGAGCACGGCTTCGACCCGTTCGCACCGGGCTGCGAGGTCGATGTGCTGAGATCCCGGATGTGAGCCCTGCCGGTCAGTCGGTACGCGGCTCCAGCCCCGGAGCGGAGCCGCGCCGGTCCGGCGACAGGTCCAGCGCCGGCGTCCATCCCCGGACCACCACGGCGGCCGTGTCCTCGCCCGTCAGCACGCGGATGCGGGTGCCGTCCCGGTCCGCGTCGATCACGGTCCAGAGGATCCCGTCGTCGTCCTCCCGCGACACCGTGACGTCCCAGCCGGCCGCGCGGAGCGCGGAGCTCGCACGCGACGCCGTCTCGGCGGCGCTGACGCCGCCGGGGCGATTCCCCTGGTAGTCCGCCACGTAGTGGTGACGCGGCGGCTCGCCCCGGCCGGCGACCTTCGGCTCGTCGAGAGCCAGCCACCGGAGATGGACCCGGACCGTCAGATCCCTGATCAGCGGCACCAGTTGTCGACGCAGGGCCCGGCCCAGCCGGTCCAGTTCGTCCCGCGCTTCCGAAGATTGATCCATGTCGGCCATCCGGTGCGGGAAAGTACCACGGGGCGGGCCGCGCGCCGGAAGCGTCGGACGACTCCGTCGATGAGGCCCCCGTCCAGCCGTCCTCGGGACCGGTCAGGATTCGAGAAGCGCCGGTGGATACGCGGCGCCTAGCGTGGTGGTCATGGCGAACACCACTTCCACCACGGTCCCCATGTCCCTCGCTTCGGTCACGCTCGAGGTGGCCGACCTCGACGCGGCTCGCGGCTTCTACCGCGACTTCGGCGTCGACGCGTACGTACGCCTGCGGGCGGCCGAGACGCCCTCGGCCGGATTCCGCGGCTTCACCCTGGCGCTCACCGTGACCGGCGCGGCGACCGTCGACGGCTTCGTGGGCGCCGCGATGGCGGCGGGCGCGACGGTGCTGAAGCCCGCCACACGGTCCCTGTGGGGCTACGGAGGCGTCGTGCGGGCCCCGGACGGGACGATCTGGAAGATCGCGACCTCGGAGAAGAAGCACACCGGCCCCGCGACCCGGGAGATCGACGAGGTCGTGCTGCTGATCGGCGTCGAGGACGTGAAGGCCACCCGTGAGTTCTACGTCGGCCGGGGCCTCACCGCGGCGAAGAGCTTCGGCGGCAAGTACGCCGAGTTCGCCCCGGGGCGGCCCGGCGCCGTGAAGCTGGCGCTGTACAAGCGCCGCGCGCTGGCCAAGGACCTCGGCGTCCCGGTCGACGGCACCGGCGCGCACCGCCTCGTCCTGGGCGGCACCGCCGGGGCCTTCACCGACCTGGACGGGTTCGTCTGGGAGGCCACCGGGGCGCCGGTCCCCACGCCGTAGCGACCGCCGGCTCCCCGCGCTTCCGGGGACGCGCCGCCCACCCGCCGACAGGTGACCGGCCGCACCGGCTCTTGCCGCCCGCCGACAGGTGGCGGGCCCGCACCGGCCGCCCTTGCCACCCGCCGCCGCGCCACCATCCCGCACCGACCGCCGCCACCCGCCGACGTGACAGACGAACAGGAGGACGATCATGAAGTTCCGTGCGCAGGTCGAGCCGCCGGAGCCCATGCGGGGTCTGGAGGTGCCGCCCGAGGTGGTCGCGGCGCTCGGCGGCGGCGCCCGCCCGCCCGTGACGATCACGGTCAACGGGCATGCCTGGAAGAGCCGGGTCGCCATCCTGCGAGGCCGTCACCTGCTCGGCCTCAGCAATGCCCACCGGCAGGCCGCCGGCGTCTCGGTCGGCGAGGAGGTCGAGGTCGAGCTGGAGCTCGACACCGAGCCGCGCACCGTCGTCGAGCCCGAGGACTTCGCCCGGGCCCTGGACGACGACCCCGCCGCCCGTGCCGCGTACGACGCCCTCACCCCCAGCCGCAAGCGCGAGCACGTGCGCGCCGTCGAGAGCGCCAAGAAGCCCGAGACGCGGCTTCGGCGCATCGAGAAGGCCCTCGCCACCCTGAGGGGCTGACCCCGAGACCACCCCTCCGCACGGCACGGTCGAGCCGCTCCTGGACCACGCCGACGAGCACCGGCCCACGCCACCCGTCCCCGCGAGGGACGGGACGGCGGCGCGGTCGTTCTCGTGGGGGCGTGGCGCGGGTGAACTATCTTGGGCGGCACTGGGACGAGGAGGAGGCATCCTGTGGCATCGGGGCAGCGGGAGCGTGCGCAGGCGGCCGCGATCACACCGGGCGGGCGCGCGCCCGGGGCCGGGGGAGAGGCGACGGCGGCCTCTCCCTCCGAGCGCGTACGGGCACTGTTCGGTGGTCACCGGCTGTCTCCCGCGCAGCGGCGCATCGCCCAGTTCCTGACCGACCACCTGACCGAGGCCGCGTTCCTGTCCATCACCGAGCTCGCCGAGCGCGTGGGGGTCAGCCAGCCGTCCGTGACCCGGTTCGCCTCCTCCCTGGGATTCAGCGGCTATCCCGCCCTGCGGGAGGCCCTTCAGCCGATCGCGCTCAGCGCGGTCGCCGGAGCCCCGGGCGAGGGCGAGGAGCAGCACCGCAACGAGCTCCAGTCGGCGATCGACGCCGAGATCGAGAACCTGATGTCCCTGCGCCGTGCCCTCGCCGACCCCGACCGGATCGTCGGCATCGGCCACGAGCTGGCCCGGTCCGTCCCCCTGACCGTCTTGGGCCTGCGGATCTCGGTCTCCCTCGCCGAGTACTTCGCCTACGCGGCGCGCCGCATCCATCCCGACGTCCGGGTGGTGACGCGGGGCGGCAGCGTCGCCTACGACGGACTGCTCCAGGCGCGCGAGGCGGGCGGCACCTGGGTGCTGGCCTTCGCGATGCCCCGGCACGCCAAGGAGACCCTCGCCGTCGTGCGCGCGGCCCACGGCGTCGGGCTGCGCGTCGCGCTGATCACGGACCTCGCGCTGGGGCCGCTGGTCGACGAGGCCGACGAGGTGTTCACCGCGGGCACTGGCTCGAGGCTGGTCTTCGACTCGTACGCGGCGCCCGGACTGCTCTCCGCGGGCATCCTCCAGGCCATCGCCGACGCGGACCCGGAGCGCACGCAGGCGCGGCTCGAGAAGTACGAGCACGCCGCGGAGCAGAACGACGTCTTCCTGGAGGAGTGACACGGCCCGGGAAGGCGAGGTCTGGCATGAAAATTTTCATGCTCTTGCCTACTCGACGGTATATATATTTACTAGGCCCCCGGGCCCGAACAGAACATCGAAGGCCGTGCCCCCTCCTCCTCTTAACGGCCCCGATGTTCCAACGGTCCGCACCGCCCTGTGGCCGGTGCGCTGTGGCGGCTCCGATCAACCCCTGGATCGGAGCCGCCGCACCCTCACACCGCCGAGGGCTGCGGCCCCCGGCGCCACCGGAGCCCGGCGAGGGCGACCAGGAACCACAGGCCCAGGACCACGGCGACCACCGCCTCCACTCCGCCCCGGGCATGCAGCAGACCGCCGCACAGCGCGCCCGCGGCGAGCGCCACCACCGACACCCCCCGCCGCACGGTCGCCCGTCCCGCGCGGTCCGCCGCGAGACCCGTGAGGGTGCGGGTCATGACGGTGGTGGTCAGATCGGGGACGCCGAGGCGATGCACGACGGCGTTCTGCAGACCCATGCCGCACGCCAGCGGGACCAGGACCGCGTACCGCCCCCATCCGGCCGTCGCGGCGGCGAGCGCGCACGCGGCCAGAAGCGCCTGCACCGCGACCAGGGGCGCGAAGAGCTCTCCCGCCGCCCCGCCCCGGCGCCACGCACCGCCCGCGACCGCCCCGGCGAGGAAGCCCGCCAGCGCCACGACGGAGGCCAGGGCCGACAACTGGGCGACACCGGACAGGGCGAAACCGAGGAAGACCACGTTGCCCGTCATGTTGGCCACGAAGACCCGCCCGAGTCCGAGGAAGCTCGCCGCGTCGACCAGGCCGCTGACGAAGGTCAGTACGAGCAGCAGCGGGGCGAGCCGCGAGTCACGATGCCCCTCGGGGAACATCCACCGGGCCACCGCCCGCGTCGCCCCGCCGCCCACGGCCCGCGCCCACGTCACGGCCCCAGTGCACCAGACCCCACGACGGCCCGCGCACGACCACGGCGGGTCACGGCCCCGCGCCGCCCGAACGGCCGATGACGCCGCGCCGGGCGCGGACGGTCAGAGCTTCAGCAGGCGGGGTCGCCAGGTCCACCCGGCGCCGACCACCGCCTCACGCAGGGCGTTCCGCAGGTCCCGGGTGTCGAACGACGTGACCCTGCGGCGACGGCCGTCGGGACCCCGCTCGTACGTCCATTCCACCGAGAACCCGGGCCCGCGGCCGTACTCGCGCGCGGCCGACAGCCGCCCCTTCGTGGTCGACCGCCGCTCCTGGAGGGCCCGCACCTCACGCCGGTGGGGGTCCAGCCGCATGCGGATGCTCACCCGCAGGTCCACGTCCTCGCCGGAGGACCGGTGCCGGATCCTCCAGTCCGCCACCAGGTCGGCCTTCTCCGAAGGAGCGGCGCGGCGCACCCGGTAGGGCGTCCCGGGACCGCTCACCGCGAGGACGGCGTCGCGGACCTCGGCCGCGGTCCGCGGTGTCACGCCGCTCGGCGGGCGCCTGGTGCCGTTCAGCCGTTCGAAGAACCCCATCGCGGCAGTTTACGGCGGTCGGTGCGAGGCCGGGGAAGTCCCCTTTCGCCCTGTGGAGATGACGCCCCCGCGGGGCGAGACGGTATCTGACGAAGGGACAACTCCGGCACGGGAGTGACCGCTGGGGCACCTGGGAGAGCGGAGAGCGCACTTGTCCGCCGCACGGAACCAACTCCGCTCATTCTTACTCTGTCTGGGCGACAGCAGTACATCGAGAACGGAGGCAGCCATGAACCGGCGCACCCTGCTCGCAGCGGGTACCAGCTACGCGGCGGCGGCCGTCTTGACGGTGAGCCGGGACAACGGCCGGGTGAGCCCCCAGCCGGTCGGCGCCGACAGCCACCCCGGACCCCGGGGCTTCGCGTCCGCCGCGGCCGGAGCCCGTGCGGCCGCGCCGACCACCGCGGACTGGACGGCGCTCGGCAGGGGGCTCCAGGGCGGTCTGGTGCGCCCGGGCGACGCCGACTACGCCACCGCCCGCCAGCTGTACAACACCCGCTTCGACAGCCTGCGCCCCGCCGCCGTCGCGTACGTGGCCAACCCCACGGACGTCACCGAGTGCCTGGCCTTCGCGCGCCGCCACCGTACGCCCGTCGCCATCCGCAACGGCGGCCACTCCTACGCCGGCTGGTCCAGCGGCAACGGACGGCTCGTCATCGACGTCTCCGCGCTGAAGACCGTCCGCACGGGCACGGGCAGCGCGGTCATCGGGGCCGGCGCCAAGCTCATAGACGTCTACAGCGAGCTCGGCGCACGAGGCGTCACCATCCCCGGTGGCTCCTGCCCGACCGTCGGCATCTCCGGGCTGACGCTCGGCGGCGGCCACGGCGTGGTCTCCCGCGCCTACGGCCTCACCTCCGACAACCTCACCGGCGCCCGGATCGTCACCGCCGACGGCAGGACCCTCGACGTGTCCAAGGACCGGGAGGCCGACCTCTTCTGGGCCCTGCGCGGCGCCGGGAACGGAAACTTCGGCGTCGTCACCGAACTCCGGTTCCGCACGCACCAGACGGCGCAGGGCGTCACCGCGTACATGACGTGGCCGTGGTCCAAGGCCGCCGCCGCGCTCCGCTCCTGGCAGGAGTGGGGACCCACCCAGCCCGACGAGATCTGGTCGGCCCTGCACCTGTCGGCCGTTCCCGGCCGGACGCCCACCGTCTCCATCAGCTGCTTCTCGCTGGGCACGTACGGCGCCCTCCAGAACGCCGTCGACCGGCTGGCGGACCGCTCCGGCGGCCCGGGCTCCGCATCCCGCATCACCATGCGCCGCCGCGGCCACCTCGACACCATGCGGATGTACGCGGGCTGCTCGACGACGTCGACGACGCAGTGTCACCTGCCGGGCAGCACACCGGGCCGGCAGCCCGGCGGCGTGCTGCGGAGGGAGACGTACGCGGCGCGCTCGGACTTCTTCGACCGTTCGCTGAGCGCCGCCGGCATCCGCGCGCTGCTCGACCAGGTCGAGCGGTACGGGCGCGGCAGCGGCGGTGGCGGCGTGTCCGTCGCGCTCACCGCGCTGGGCGGCGCCGTCAACCGCGTCTCCCCGCAGGCGACGGCCTTCGTGCACAGGAGGTCGCGCTTCCTGGCGCAGTACACCGCGTCCTGGCCCGCCGGCCGCACCGGCGCCCCGCAGACGGCCTGGCTGGACGGCACGCACACCGCGATGCGCCGGTACGCCTCGGGCGCGGCCTACCAGAACTACACGGACGCGAAGCTGAGCGACTGGCGCTCCGCGTACTACGGCGCGGCCGCGCACCGGCTGACCGAGCTGAAGCACCGCTACGACCCGGACAGGCTCTTCGACTTCCCGCAGGCGCTGTGACACCGAGGCGCGCGGGCCGCTCGCCGGCGGACCCGAGCGCCGCCCCACAGTCGTCCCCGGTCTCCGACGGCGCGCCCGACATCGGAGTGGTCGCGGGACGGCCGGGCGGCGTGGTTCCCGGATCGCCCGGCATCGGTTCCTAGGGTCGGCCCAGGTACGGCAGTGGGCCGGCCGCTCCGACCCGATGGGGAGTCATGACACGTACGCAGGCCGAGCCCGGAACCCCGCCGCCCGCCCCCGCCGCGCGCCGATGGGCCCGACGGCTCGCCGCCGCGGTGGGCCTCGTGGCGCTGTCCGCGCTGCCCACGGCCACGGCGGGCGCCACCCCGCCCGAGACCGGCACGACCTCCCGCCACGCGCCCCTGTACGTGTCCGACTACGGCAACGACCGGGTCGTGGCCCTGCCCGCGAGGGACGGCGCCCCGACCCCCGTCCCCTTCGACGGGCTCGTACGGCCGACCGGCATGGTCGCGGACGCGGCCGGCCGTCTCTACGTGTCGGACACCGGCAACAACCGCGTGCTCGTCAGGACGGCACGCGACGGCGGGCAGTCCACCGTCCCCACCGACGGCCTGTCGCGCCCCCTGGGCCTCGCCCTGGACCCGACCGGGAACCTCTACGTCGCCGACAGCTTCAACGACCGGGTCGTGAAGGTGTCCGTGGCGAGCGGTACCCAGACGACCGTGCCGACCACGGGGCTGCTGCACCCCTGGGGGCTGGCCCTGGACGCCGCCGGAGACCTGTACGTCTCCGACTTCGTCAACGACCGCGTCGTGAAAGTGGCCGGTGACGGGAGCGGCCAGTCCACGGTCCCCACGACCGGCCTCTCCCAGCCGACGGGCCTGGCACTGAACGCCGCGGGGGACCTGTACGTCGCCGACAGCGGCAACAACCGGGTCGTGAGGATCGCGAAGGACGGAGGCCAGACGACCGTCCCCACGAACGGCCTCAGCGACCCGCTCGGCCTCGCGCTCGACGGCTGCGGCGGCCTGTACATCGCCGACGGCTTCAACAACCGCGTGGTCCGCGTCGAGGAGTCGGGCGGCGGACAGACCACCCTCCCCGTCACCGGCCTCAACACCCCGACGGGCCTCGCCTTCCCGCCGGCGCGCCCCCGTCGCTGAACCCGCACGGTCACGAGAAAGGCACCCGCGCGCAGGACATGGGAATCGCCGCTCACAGGGGGCACGAGGCACATGGAGGGACGGGGTCACAGCACGAAGGCGCACGAAGGAGCTCGGGGTGGTACGGGGTGGTACGGGGTGGTACGGGGGAGCACCGCGCGCAGGGCGGCGCGCTCCGACCCGGCGTCGGTGTCCGCGTCACCTGCGCCTCAGTCTTCAATCCGCGTCACCCCAGTGGACGTTGACGCCGCCCCTAGCAAGAAAGTCCTGTTACGGCCGGAATATCCCCACGCCCCGTCGGTCGTTAATGGTCCTATGCGCCTGTTCTTCTGGACCCTCACCGGGGCCCTCGTGCTCGGAGGGCTCGTCCTCGCACTCAGCGGCAGCGTCGTGGCCTCGGTGGCCTGCGCGGCGTACGTCGTGATCGTGGTTCCCCTCGCCGTCCTCGTGGGCCGCGCGCTCCGCGGCCGCCCCAACCCGCCGTCCTCCGACTGAGGAGGGCGGAGAACGCGGCGCCTCGTCGCGATCCCAGCAGGCTCGTCATACTTTCCGAGTGGAGAGGCGAGACGAGGACGCGGCGCGGCGCTGGCTCGCCGAGCAGGGCGTGAGACAGGCCGGTGAGGGGTGGGTGAGCGACGGGAAGCCGGAGGTGTCGCTGACCGCCGGCGAGGTGGCGCATTCCTGGGCCGGTGACGTGTTCGCCGAGGACCTGGACGCGGCGGACCAGGTGCGGTTGGCGTTCGGGCTGCTGGATGTCCTCGGCGAGTACTGGGTCACGTGCGAGATCCGGTTCGCGAACGAGGCCGCGGCAGGTCCGCTGCCGGCCGACGCGCTGTGGGACGGCTACCGTCGACGGCTGGAGCGAGACCGGGACGCCGAGGCCGTGACGTACTCGCTGTGGGTGGACTGGTTCGAGGACCGCACCACGTCCGCGACGGCCTTCGCCGAGGTCCTGGGTCACGACATCGGCCGCGTGGTGGCCGAGCGGACGGACGCCCTGCTACGCCGAGCCCGTCGGGTTCTGGAGTGCTCGGGCCCCGTGGAGTGGGCGGTGAAGGAGCCGACGTACCGCACGGCCCTGCGCCTGCCGGCCCTCCACCCGGCCGTCTTCCGGGGCCTGCGCGCGAGCTTCCACGACATCTACGGCGACCTGGAAGCCGCTGCCGCTCTGGCCCTCCTCGACCAGCTGGATCTCCCCGCGGACACCCAGCACCTCGCCGCACTGCGCCATGTCCTGGCCGCCGGGCACGAGAACCACCACCGCAGCCCCGGCGCCTGGGACGAGGCGGTCCGCTCGTGCCTCTGAGCAGCCGGCGCGTCGTCAGGCGGCAGGCGTGCCGTTGACGGGCCCGCACATCAGGTTGCCCGGTTCGGCGGGGTCGTCGCTGGTCCAGAACTGCGTCCACAGCAGCGCGAACTCGGGACGGCTGAGGAAGCCGTCGCCGTCCTGGTCGAGCCGGTCGAAGACGTCACCGGTCGGGGTGCTCCGGCCGTGCCAGGTGTCGACCAGCCGCCCGTGCTCGTGCCGCGAGATGCGGCCGTCGCCGTTCTCGTCGACCGCGTCGAAGACGACGTCGGCCGTCGCGACGACCGCCTCCCGCATGGCCGGCAGCCGGTCGACCATGGCCATCAGGTCGTCCAGGTCGATCTGCTCGGCGGGCCCGCCGCCGGCGACGGTGGACAGGTGCTGCCACCAGCCCAGCATCACGGCACGGACGCGGGCCGTCAGTTCGGGTCCTGACGCGACCCTCGGCAGCAGCTCCCAGCGCGCCGCCAGCGCCTCGAAGTCCCGCTCCTCCAGGTAGCCGTTGCCGTCGGCGTCGAACGCCTCGAACATCGCCCGGACCTTCGCCCGCTGGAACGAACTCGCCATCGCGTGCCTCCTCGTCGACAGTGCTGCGGGCAGGCTGCCCCACCGCGCCGACGGGCCAACGGCGCACGAGATCGCGACAGTCGGCGCGCACACTCCCGTACGCCGGTTTGGCGGTGCGCACGTGCCGGGAGCCGTGGGCGACAAGTGCCGCCCCGCCGCGCGGCGGTGGAGTGCGAAAGTTCCCCCGTGCGGGTGGAGTGGACGGCGAACGGCGCGGAAACCGCCCGAGCGGTCTGTTTCGGTGGCGATCATGCGCGGGTGATCTCTTTCCACGCCAACCAGGACTCCGCGGCGCGCGAGACGCGCGACCCGGGCACGAAGCGGACCGTACGCCTGCGTCCCGCCGCGACGGGGGTCGCCGCACTGACCGCCCTCTGTCTGCTCCCGACCGCGGCCGTCGCCGCGCCCGCGGCCGCCCCCGCCACGCCGGTCACGACACCCGCCGACGCGCACCGGCCGCCCGCGACACCGGGGGAGGCCCGCGCCTCGGCCCGCCTCTCCGCGATCCGCAACGACCCGGCGGCGCTCCGCGCGTTCTTCCGCGCCCTGCCCAAGGGCGGCGAGCTGCACAACCACCTCTCCGGCGCGGTCAGCACCGAGTACCTCATCGAGCTGGCCGCCGAGGACGGGCTCTGCGTCGACACCACCACGATGACGGCCGTCGTGCCGCCGTGCGGCCCCGGCACCCGCCCCGCGGCCGACGCCCGCACCGACCCCGCCTTCCGGGACGCGATCGTCCGCGCCTGGTCCATGCAGGACTTCCCGCCGGACGGCAACGGCCACGACCACTTCTTCGACACCTTCGGCAAGTTCGGCGAGGTCACCTGGCGCCACCGGGGCAAGCTGCTGGCCGAGTTCGCCGACACCATGGCCGCGCAGAACCAGTTCTACCTGGAGGCCATGGTCTCCCCGGCCTCGGAGGAGGCCAAGAAGCTCGCCACCGACGTCGGCTGGGACGCCGACCTCGCCCGGCTGCACGGCAAGCTCGTCGCGGACGGCAAGCTCGACAAGGTCGTCGACGCGGCGGTCGAGGAGGCGGACGACGGCGACACCGAGTTCCGCACCGAGTCCCGCTGCGGCACCGCCCAGGCCCGACCCGGCTGCCGCATCGCCGTACGCTGGATCTCCCAGGTCTCCCGAGGCAGCACCAACGAGCGGGTCTTCACCCAGATGGCGCTCGGCATGCGCCTGGCCGAGCGCGATCCCCGCTTCGTCGCGGTCAACCTCGTCCAGCCCGAGGACTGGGACACCTCCCTCGCCAACTACCGTGTGCAGATGCGGATGCTCCGGTACCTGCGCGGGGTCTACCCGAAGGCCCACCTCACCCTGCACGCCGGGGAGCTCTGGCCCGGACTCGTCAAGCCCGAGGACCTCAGCTTCCACATCGCCGAGGCCGTGAACGTGGCGGGCACCGAGCGCGTCGGCCACGGCGTCGACCTGCGCCACGAGGACACCTGGCAGCGCACCGCCGCCACCATGGCCGCGCGCGAGACGGCCGTCGAGGTGCCGTTCACCAGCAACGCGCAGATCCTCGGCGTCAAGGGCGCCGACCACCCCTTCGAGACCTACCGGGCCTTCGGCGTCCCCGTCGTCCTGGCCACCGACGACCCCGGCGTCTCGCGCATCGACATCACCCACGAGTACGCGTACGCCAGCAGGACCTACGGCCTGGGCTACCGCGACCTCAAGGACCTGGCCCGCGCCTCGCTGGAGTACGCGTTCCTGCCGGGTACGAGCCTGTGGCAGGGCAACCCGACCCGTGACGGCTACCGCCTCGCCGGCCCCTGCCGAGGCGAGCGCCCGGGCACGGCAGCGCCCCGCCCCGCCTGCCGGCGCCTGCTCGACACCAGTGCCAAGGCGACGGCCGAGTGGCGTCAGGAGGCGGCCTTCACCGCCTTCGAGCGCAGGCTCCACGCGCCTCGCACCACCGGCTGATCCTCTCCACGACACCCGACGGCGTCCGGCACTCCGCCGCCGGACGCCGTCGGCGTGTCCGAGGCTCGGTCGACAGCACCGCCGGACGCCGTCGGCGCGTGTCCCCTCGCGGCCTGCGTCGTTGAGCCCGGCATGACGATCTTCCACCGCCGCGTAATCGCCGCCGCCACCGTCGCCGCCACCGCGGTCCTCGCCTCCGCCGGCGTGGCATCGGCCGACAGCGTCGGCAACAAGCTCCCCGGGGCCGGACTCCTGTCCCAGGCCTTCGGAAACGGCGATCAGAAGGCGAGCGTCGCCGACACCCTGCCCACCCACGACGCCCTCAACAACGTCACCCTTCCCTGACCCGAGCACCGGGCCCACGCCGCAACGCGCCGCCGCGCGCCCACCGCGCGGGACACCACTGCCGCCGCCTCGCACGACGTGCGAGGCGGCGGCAGTCCTGTGTGCGGACCTCGCGCCGACCGTCACGAGCGCCGCCGCTGCCGGGTCACCGGAGGGTCGCCTTTCCCCGGCCCGGAGCCGTCAGGGCGGTGTCCGTTCCGACGGTCCGGGAACCGGGGGCGCAGAAGCAGGCGTGTATTCCCGCGAGACGGGGGAGGCCCCAGGTACGGCGACGGGGAGGCGGAGCGGTGGGCGGAGCGACGGCACTGGCGGAGAGGATCGCCGAGCGGCGGGCCGGGGGCGGCGACCCCAGGGAGCTGGTCGGGGAGCTGCGGCGCGCGCTGGTGCTCGTGCCGATGGACTCAGGCGGTCTGTGGACGGCGGAGTTCGGCGGGGTGCGCTGGATCTGTGCCTTCACCGACGAGGCGGCGCTGGCCCGGTTCGCCGGCGCCCGGACGGCCGCCGACACCGGGCGGGAGGCGGGCGACGCCTGGGAGTACGCCGTCCTGCGCGGAGCCCGACTGCTGGACGAGATCGTCCCCGCGCTGGGCGTTCCCGCCGGAGTGGCCGTCGACGTCGCCGATCCCGAAGGGGCGATGGCCTTCCCCCCGGTCCAGGGAATCGTGCCCGACTCCGTGGCCGTCGACGTCCTGGCCGAAGCGCCGGCCACCCCGCCGACCGCGACGCCCCCCGCCCCGCCCGCATCCCCGGGTCCCGACGCCGAGGGCGGCGTCCGATGAGCGGCGGCGGGCAGGAGAACCTGCGGTTCGACGCGGAGAGCATCCAGCAGATCACCGAGGGGATCCGCGCGGCCACCGCCGAACTCCGTGACATCGGCACGGGGACGGGAGCCGTGCTGGGCAAGGGCTTCTCCGACCTCTCGATGACCGGCATGGAAGCCGGGCACCACGGTCTCTCCGTGGACTTCGAGGACTACTGCGAGCGCTGGGAATGGGGCGTACGGGCACAGATCCAGGACGCCAACACGCTCGCGGCCGCGCTCGGGCTCTCCGCCGGACTGGTGTGGGAGGAGGACCAGTACCTCCAGGGGGCCTTCAAGGTCGCCGTGAACTCCGCCGTGGGCAACCCGCACGCCTCCGAGGCCGACATCGTCAAGCAGGGCTGGGGCGACGTCCTCACCCCGGACTACCTGAACCCCGACTGGAGCCCCGAGTCCTTCCGGCGCGCCGGCGACGAGGCCGCCCAGACCTGGAAGGACACCGGACGGACGGTCCTCACGGAGGGCCAGGGCGGAAGCCGCGCCCGGATCCTCAACGAGCTCCTCGGAGTGGACCAGGGAGCATACGACCGCGCCGTGGACGAGACGTTCGGACCGTCCCCCGAGGAGCGGGCCCAGCAGCAGAACAACCAGGGGAACTGACCGTGGGCATCGGGGACTTCATCAGCGACCTCACGCCGGACGTCGTCGAGGACGCGGTCGAGGACGGCGTCGAGTGGGTCGGCAACCGCGTCGAGGACGCCGGGAACTGGACCGCGGACCGGCTGGAGGACGTCGGCTGGGAATCCGGTGCCGACTGGGTGCGCGAGCAGTCGCGTTCCGTGGCGAACCGGATGGGCGCCGAGGTCGACGAGATGGACCTCGGCCAGACCGAGGACAAGACCAAGCTGATCTACGGCAGCCCCTCCAAGCTGTCGGAGACCGCCGCCCACCTGCGGGACCTCCAGGCCTCCTTCGAGAAGGTGGGAAAGGGGCTGAAGGGGCTCGACGCGTCCGCCGTGAAGGGCGAGGCCGCCGACGCCTTCCGGGAGAAGGTCGCCGTCGAGCCGCCCAAGTGGTTCAAGGGCGCGGACGCCTTCGGCAAGGCGGCCGACGCCCTGGCGAGCTTCGGCCTCACCGTCGAGTGGGCCCAGGGACAGGCCCAGACCGCCATCGACAAGTGGAAGGCCGGGACCAAGGCGTCGGCCGACGCCGCCGACGCGCACAACAAGAGCGTCGACGGGTACAACAAGGCCGTCGACGCCTACAACGCCCAGCCGGCCGACAAGCGGAACCCGGCCTCCCTGCCACCGAAGCCGGGCGCCTTCACCGATCCCGGCAAGGCGGGGATGCAGGAGGCGCAGGACATCCTCGCCGAGGCCCGAACCCAGCGGAACGCCGCCGCGGAGACGGCGCGCGGCGCCATCCGGGCCGCCCGGGACGCCGCCCCGCCCAAACCCTCGTACGCCGAGCAGGCCATGGACGGGCTCGATGAACTCCAGGTGATGCAGAACCACTTCGGCGGAGGCATCGTCAAGGGCACCGCGGGACTGCTCAGCTTCGTCCGCAGCGTCAACCCCACCGACCCGTACAACCTCACCCACCCCGCCGAGTACTTCACCCAGCTCAACAGCCTCGCCTCCGGTCTCGTCGTCATGGCCAACGACCCGTGGGGCACCGGCAAGCAGATGATCGACAACTTCATGAAGGACCCGGCGGAGGGCCTCGGCCGGCTCGTCCCCGATCTGGTGCTGACCGCCGCGACCGCCGGCGGCGGAGCGGCCGTCAAGGGAGTCCGGGTCGCCGCCGAGGGAGCGGACCTGGCCTCCGACGCCAACCGCGCCCGCCGCCTGATCGACGGATCTCCGAACGGCACCCACACCCGCCCCGACGCCCACCGGCTCATCGACGAGACCGACCCGGTGGACCTCGCCTCGGGCCGCATGTTCCTGCCCCAGACCGACGTGGACCTCCCCGGCACCCTGCCGCTCGCCTTCACCCGGCGCGTCGAGTCCGGCTACACCGCCGGACGCTTCTTCGGCCCCTCGTGGTCCTCCACCGTCGACGAGCACCTGGAGATCGACGCCCAGGGCGTCGTCCACGTGACGGACGACGGCCTCCTGCTTCCCTACCCGCACCCCGTGCCCGGCCTCCCCACCCTCCCCGCCTCCGGCACCGGCCGACGGGCACTCGCCCTCGACGCCGCGGGCGACTACACCCTCACCGACCCGGACACCGGCCTGACCCGGCACTTCGCCGCCCCCGCCGGCACGGAACCGGGCGGCGACGGAGAGGCCTGGCTCGTACGGACGGTGGACCGCAACGGCCACGCCGTCACCGTCGACCGCACCGAGGACGGCACCCCGCTCGCCCTCGTGCACACGGCCGGCTACCACGTCGACGTCACCACGGAGCACGACCGGGTGACGGGCCTCGCCCTGCGCCGTCCCGACGGCACCGGAGACGTCCTCGTCCGCTACGGCCACACCGACGGCGACCTGACCACCATCACCAAGCCCTCCGGCGCCACCCTCACCCTCGCCTACGACGAACGGCACCGGGTGATCACCTGGACCGACTCCAACGGCAGCCGCTACGACTACGCCTACGACGAGCACGACCGGGTCGTCGGAGAGGGCGGCGAGGACGGCCACGTCCAGCTCACCCTCGCCTACGGCCACCCCGATCCCGCCACCGGCCACCGCACCACCACCCTCACCACGGCCGACGGCCGGGCCACCCGCCACCTCATCGACGGCGCCTGCCGGGTCCTCGCCACCGTCGACCCCCTCGGTCACACCACCCGGCTCGGCCACGACACCCGCGGGAACCTGCTCACCCGCACCGACGCCCTCGGCCGGACGACGGCCTTCTCGTACGACGAGGAGGGCCGCCTGCTCACCGTCCTGCGTCCCGACGGCAGCCGCCTCTCCACCGTGCGGGACGAGCGGGGCCTGCCCGTGGAGTTCACCGACGCCGACGGCGGGCGGACCCGCCAGGAGTTCGACGACCGCGGCAACCTCACCTCCGTCACCGACCCCTCCGGCCGCACCACCCGCTACGCCTACGACCGGGGCCACCTCGTCGCCGCCACCGACCCCTCCGGCGCGGTCACCGCCTTCCGCTGCGACCCCGCCGGTCTTCCCCTGGAGGTCACCGATCCCCTCGGCGGCACCACACGGTGCGCCCGCGACGCCCACGGCCGGCTCGTCCGCATCACCGACCCGCTCGGCACCGTCACCACGCTGGAGTGGACCGAGGACGGCGAACTCGCCCGCCGCAGCCGCTCGGACGGCACCGCCGAGGCCTGGGCCTACGACGGCGAGGGCAACTGCACCGCGTACACCGATCCGAACGGTCTCACGACCCGCTTCTCCTACACGCACTTCGACCTGCTCGCCGCCCGCACGGGCCCCGACGGCGCCCGGCACGCCTTCGAGCACGACGCCGCCCTCCGCCTCACCCGGGTCACCGACCCGCGGGGGCTGACGTGGGACTACACCTACGACCGGGCCGGCCGCACGGTCGCCGAGACCGACTTCGACGGCCGTACCGTCGCGTACGAGCTGGACGCGGTCGGACAGGTCACCGCCCGCACCGCCCCCACCGGACAGACCGTCCGCTACGAGCGCGACGCCCTGGACCGGGTCGTCCGCAAGGACGCGGCGGGAGCCGTCACCAGGTACGCCTATGACACCGCCGGCCGCATGGTCCGCGCGGACGGCCCCGACAGCGAACTCGTCCGGCAGTACGACCGCCGCGGCGAACTCAAGGCCGAAGTCGTCGACGGCCGTCCGCTCACCTACACGTACGACGACACCGGGCGCCTCGCCCGCCGCGTCACCCCCACCGGCCACGTCACCGGCTACGCCTACGACACCACCGGCCGACTCGCCCTGCTGACCAGCGGCACCCGGCGGATCTCCTTCGCGCACGACGCCGCCGGACGGGAACTGCGCCGCGACTTCGGTGACACCCTCGCGCTCGCCTCGTCCTGGGACGGCTCCGGGCGACTGGCCGGCCAGCACCTGACCGCGGGCGCCCGCACCGTCAACCGCCGCGCCTACACCTACCGTGCCGACGGCCACCTCACCACGCTCGACGACGCGCTGCGCGGCTCCTTCCACTACGGCCTCGACACCACCGGCCGCGTCACCACGGTCTCCGCCGAGGGCTGGACGGAGTCGTACGCCTACGACGCCTCCGGCAACCAGACCTCCGCGTCCTGGCCCGGCGGCCACCCCGGCCAGGACGCCACGGGCCCGCGCAGCTACACCGGCACGACCCTCACCCGCGCCGGAGCCGTCCGGTACGCCCACGACTCCGGCGGCCGGATCACCTCGCGCCGCCGGGTCCGCCTCTCCGGAAAGACGGACACCTGGCGGTACACCTGGGACGCCGAGAGCCGCCTCACCGCCGTCACCACACCCGACGGGACGCGCTGGCGCTACCGGTACGACCCGCTCGGCCGCCGCACCGCGAAGCAGCGGCTCGCCCCCGACGGCGACACGGTGGTCGAGGAGACGCTCTTCACCTGGGACGGACCCACCCTGTGCGAGCAGGTCACGACCGCACCCGAGCTGCCCCTCCCCGTCGCCCTCACCTGGGACCACCGGCACGCCAAGCCACTGGCCCAGACCGAGCGCGTCCTCGGCCCCGACGCCTCGCGCGAGGCCGTCGACGAGCGGTTCTTCGCCATCGCCACCGACCTCGTCGGGACCCCCACCGAACTCGTCGACGAGACCGGGCAGGTGGCGTGGCACAGCCGCGCCACGCTCTGGGGCACCACCACGTGGAACAGCGGCGCCACCGCCTACACCCCGCTCCGGTTCCCCGGCCAGTACTTCGACCCCGAGACCGGCCTGCACCACAACTACTTCCGGCAGTACGACCCGGAGACCGCCCGCTACCTCACCCCCGACCCGCTGGGGCTCCTTCCCGCACCGAACCCGGCCGCCTACGTCCACAACCCGGTCACCTGGTGCGACCCGCTCGGACTGTCCCCGTACCGCGGGCTCGGCCTCAGCGACGAGGCCATGAACGCCATCCAGAAACTGGAGAACATCAAGGCCGACCCGATCGGCCGCATCAACTCCGAACCCAATCACAACCATTACTCGGCGGCGCGGCGCGAGGCGAACGGCGAGGTGGTGGCGCGCAAGCCGGACGGGACCCCCTTCGACCACGTGCAGGACCTCACGCAGGCCGCGAACGGACTGGAGAACGTCCGCAAGGCGCTCTGGAAGGAGATGGAGAAACTTCCGGAGGGCATGTCCGAGCGCGGACTCGAAGTGCTCCTGAAGAAGCACGACGAGACCGTCTACCACCTGGACCGTGTGAAAGGCTTCCTGCACCAGATCAAACAACAGCCGTGACCGGCTCCCCGACCCCCAGAAACGGAACAGTGCGTCCATGACCGACGACAACAGCCACGCCTCCGAGGTACGGGAGCGATGGGCCCGCCCGGAGAACGCCCCGGCCCTCGACGCCCTCCGCGCCGCCCTCACGGGGGGTGGTGACTGGCGTGCGCTCGTACGCGAGTGGACCCTGCCCTGGGCCACCGAGAACGACCTGGCCGGCATCCCGCTCGCCGGTGCGGGCCTCGCCGGCGCGGACCTGACGGGCGTCATCCTCAGCTACGCCGACCTGCGGGGCTGCGACCTGAGCGGCTGCGACCTCACCGACGCGTTCCTGACGGGCACCGACCTGCGCGAGGCCACGCTCACGCGGGCGACCCTCACCCGCGTCAACGCCGGACTGAGCGACCTCAGCGGCGCCGACCTGAGCGGCGCGCACGCGGACGACGCCGTGTTCTCCCGCGCCCGCCTCGTCGGCACCCGGCTCACCAGTGCGTCCCTGCGCCGCGTGAAGTTCGTGGCGGCGGAACTCGGCGACGCCGACCTCTCGGACGCCGACCTCTCGGACGCCGTCCTGGTCGCGGCCAGGACCACGGGCACGGTCCTCAACGGCGCCCGCCTCGACGGCACCCGCCGAGGCTCGCTCCGCCCCTGAGCCCGGCCGGCCGTGCCGCGGGACCGCGGCCGGTCACAGCATGCGGTCGACCAGCCCGTCGACGTACTCCGGGGTGAGTTCCATGCCGAACAGCACCCGGATGTACATCGGGGCCAGGATGTGGTCCAGCACGTCGAACGCGTCGGGCGCCCGTTCACCGCGGTCGCGGGCGCGATCGAGCATGGACTGGAGCTGCCGGGTGCGTTCGGCGCGGAGGTCGGCGCCGGCCTCCAGCCCCCGCCGGCCGCTGCTCGACAGGGCGACGGCCAGGTGCAGCACGGCCGGACCGTCCGGCCCGGTGATCTCCCGGGCCACCTGCGCCGCGTAGGTGCGCAGATCGCCGGCCAGACTCCCGGTGTCGGGCATCGGCGACCGCGCGTTGAGGCGGGTGAGCGCCACATCGCTGAGCAGGCTCTCCAGACTGCCCCACCGCCGGTAGATGCTGCTGTCGGCCACTCCGGCCCGGGCGGCGACCTCGCCGACGGTGAAGTTGCCGTAACCGCGCTCACCGATCAGGTCGGTGACGGCCTGGTGCACCTGCGCGCCGACGCGGGCGCTCCGTCCGCCGGGCCGCCGGGCCGGCTGTCGCTCGTTCATGCCACGCACCTTAACGCAGGCCGTGCTTGCGTTTGAGGGCGACCCTCTCTACAGTCCACTAACGCAGCCCTAGGCTGCTTTAGTGTGCCCGGGTGTCGCGTCGACCACGTGGACAGCGGCCCGGCACGACTCACGATCCAGGGGGAGTTCATGGCCGTACCGCACGTGACCGCAGGCAGTCGATCGAGCCGGACCGCACTGCTCGCCATGACCTGCCTGGGGCAGTTCATGGTCCTGCTCGACAACACCATCGTCGGAGCGGCGCTCCCCGACATGCGCGACCGCCTGCACACGGGGATGACCGGGCTGCAATGGATCGTCGACGCGTACGTCCTGATGGTCGCCATGCTGCTGCTCTCCGGCGGTGTCTTCGCCGACCGGTTCGGCCGCAAGCGGGTGTACCTCGCGGGCGTGGCGGTGTTCACGGCCGCGTCGGTGCTGTGCGGCCTCGCGCCCTCGCTCGGCTGGCTCGTCGCCGGACGGGTCTTGCAGGGCATCGGAGCCGCGGCGCTGAGCCCCGCCTCGCTCGCCCTGCTCGCCGCCGCGTATCCCGCGCCGCACGAACGCGTCAGGGCGATCGGGCTGTGGGCGGGCTTCAGCGGCATCGGTCTGGCCGCGGGCCCCGTGGCGGGCGGGCTGCTGACGGACGCCTTCGGCTGGCCCGCCGTCTTCCTGGTCAACCTCCCCGTCGGCGTGGCCCTTCTGGTGCTCGGCGGGCGCGGCCTGGGGGAGACCCGCAACCCGGACGCCCCGGCGATCGACGTCCCGGGAACGCTGCTGTCCGTCTTGTGGGTGGGGGCGCTGACGTACGGGCTCATCGAAGGGGGCGCCCGGGGCTGGACCTCACCGGTCATCGTGGGAAGTCTCGCCGCCGCGGCCGTCCTCCTCTGCGTCTTCGTCGCCGTCGAAGCGCGCCGCGTGGCGCCGATGCTGCCGCCGCGCCTGTTCCGACGGCGTCAGTTCACCGTGTCCCACACGGCCATGGTCGTGGTCGGGTTCGCGCTCATGGGCGCGTCGTTCTTCTTCTCGCAGTTCTTCGTGTACGTCCAGGGAAGCTCGATCCTGCGCGCCGGCCTCCAGACCCTGCCCGTCTCCCTCGCCATGGTCGTCGTCAGCCCGTACGCCGGGCGGCTCGCGGTCCGGCACGGCTTCCGCGTCGTGGTCACCGCCGGTCTGGCCCTGGCCGGTCTGGGACTTCTGGCGCTCGGCACGGTGCACGCCGACACCGGCTACGGGAACGTGTGGTGGCGACTGGGTGCCGTCGGCGCCGGCTTCGCCCTGGCCATGTCCCCGCTGACGGGAGCCGCCGTCCTGGCGGTCGGCCCGCAGGAGGGCGGCCTCGCCTCGGGCGTCAGCAGCGCGACCCGGCAGATCGGCGCGGTCCTCGGCGTGGCAGTGCTCGGAGCCGTGGTCCGCACCCGCCAGTCCGGCGGCGCATCCTTCGAGACCGGCCTCGACAGCGCCTTCCTCGTGGCCGGGTGCGTCACTCTGGCCACCGCCGTGCTCACCGGCCTGTGGCTCACGGCGACCGGGCCCGCCGAAGCCGGTGCGACGCCTCGGCGTCCCGCCGAGCGGACGGCGGCCACCGCGCGGCGGCAGACGCCCTGAACAGCCGTCGGCCGATGAGGAAGAGGCGACCCGGCGGAGGACCGTGCCCGCACGGGCCGTGCGCGCACGGCCGGGCCGTCAGGAGAGGACGCCGGGGTCGACGCCGGTCAGATCGCGGCTCGCCCGCCACAACCGCGCCGCGACGGACAGGTCGGCCAGCTGACTCCAGACCGCTTCACGCCGGGGCTCGCCCCGCAGGCCGAAGACGCGAGGCCCCCACAACTCGCCGCCGCCCACGCCCCGGTCGAGCACCGCCCGGACCGAGGGCCATGCTCCCGCGTCCTTGCCCTGGACGAGCAGCCCCGTGGGTGCGGCGCTCAGCCGGGCCACGGCGGTGCGCACATGGACCGGAGGCCGCGACGGGGTGAGGGAGTCCAGGGCGCCGCCGGGATGGACCACCACGCTCGTGACCGTACTTCCTGCGCCCCGGAGGCGACGATCGAGCTCGATGCCGAAGCACATCTGCGCCAGCTTGGAGCGTCCGTAGGCGCGCTTGGCCCTGTAGTCGTGCCGGGACTGTGGATCGTCGAGGTCGAGCCGCTCGGACTTCGCCGCGAAGCTGCCCACGGTCACGACGCGGGCGTCCGGCGCGGCGGACAGCAGGGGCATCAGCCAGTGGGTCAGTGCGAAGTGCCCGAGGTGGTTCGTGCCGAACATGAGCTCGTGCCCGTCCCCGGTCTCCCTGCGTAGCGGGTCGTCGAGCGCGACGCCCGCGTTGAGGACGACCGCGTCCAGGCGGTCCGTCTCCAGTGACCGGACCGCCGCTTCGAGCGACGGGAGATCGGCGAGGTCGAGCCGTACGGCCCGAACCGAGGCGCCGGGGACCCGCGCACGGATCGAGGCGAGGGCGCCCTCCGCCCTGTCGGGCCTCCGGCTGCCGAGCACGACGGTGGCTCCCGTCGCCGACAGCTGCTCGGCGGTGAAGTACCCGATGCCGGCGTTGCCGCCGGTGACCAGGAAGACGCGTCCCCCGGCATCGGGCAGGTGGCGGACGCTCCAGGGCAGATGGGACGGCATGGTGACGCGACTCCCTCGCTGTCGACGGCGGCCGCGGCTGTTCGCCGGGGCCGGGCGACGCCCACGGTTCCAGGCGTCACCTGCGGCCCGCCGACGTACGACCGACACGCGGCCGACCTCGCGCCCGACGAGCGGCCGGCGCCTGCTGTCAGAGGACCGGTGCGGCTCCGGTCGCGGCGAGGGAGAGGTCCCAGAGGCGGGCGGCCGCGTCGGGGTCGACGGCGTACGCGCGGACGCCGCCGTCGTCCATGGGCGCGTCGGGCGCGGACACGCGGGCGACGTCGCAGTCCTCCAGATACAGGCCGCCCCGGTCCTGGAGGAGCGGAGAGGTGGCGGCCCACAGACCGGTGGCGGCGCCCTGTGCCGGGGTCTTGAAGTCGGGTGCGATCACCCGGCCCCGCTCGTCCACCCACCCCCGGTCGATCTGCTCCTGGAGGGCCATCTCCCGCTGCAACCCGGTGATGATCTTGCCCGGGTGGAGGGCGAACGCCCGGACGCCGTCACCCCTCCCGAGGGCGTCGAGGTGCACGGCGAAGAGGGCGTTGGCGGTCTTCGCCTGGCCGTAGGCCAGCCACTTGTCGTAGCCGGTACGAAAATGCGGGTCGTGCCACCGGATGTCGGTCAGCGTGTGACCGGCGGAGCTGTTGACCACGACGCGGGCGCCGTCGGCCGCGGCCAGGAGGGGGTAGAGCTCACAGACGAGGGTGAAGTGCCCGAAGTGGTTGGCGGCCAGCTGGCTCTCCCAACCGGGCCCCACGTGGCGTTCGGGAGTGGCCATGACACCGGCGACGGCCATGAGCAGGTCGATCGTCGTCCGGGAGCCGCTGATCCACGCGGCCGCGGCCCGCACACTGGCGAGGTCCGTCAGATCCATCGGGACGACCTCGCAGCCCTTCACGTCGGCGAGGGCGGAGCGCGCGACGTCGGGTCGGCGGGCGGGAACGACGACCCGGGCGCCGGCGGCGGCCAGGGCGCGGGTGGTCTCCCACCCGAGTCCGGACGAGCCACCGGTCACGACGACACTCGCTCCCGACAGGTCGAGCCCCGCCGTGATGTCCTGGGCGGTGCTGGTGGCGGAGAAGGGCGAGCCGAGCGGCTGCTGTTCGATGCTGGTCATGCCGACGACGTTACGAACTCGAGTGAGGTCTAGATCAAGTCCTAGACTGCGGGCCATGGCAAGCAGCGACACCCCCGCGGAGCCGATGAGCATCGGCGAGGTGGCCGAGCGGACCGGACTCACGGTGCACGCCCTGCGCTTCTACGAGCGGGAGGGCCTGCTCGTCGGACCGGTCCGGCGCACCTCCGGCGGCCGGCGGCGGTACACCACCGTGGACGTCGAGTGGCTCCAGATCTGCGTCAGGCTGAGGGAGTCGGGCATGCCGCTCGCCGACCTCAAGCGGTTCGCCGAGCTCGTGCGGCAGGGCCAGGGCAACGAGGCCGAACGCCTGCGGCTCCTCGACGCTCACCGGCAGCGCGTCGAGGAACAGATTCACGCGCTGGAGGAGTGCAGGTCCCTCATCACCTGGAAGGTGGCCGTCTACGCCGAACACCTCGCCCGCGGCAAGGCAGAGGGCCTCTGGGCCCCGACGACGACCTGAGAGCTTCAACGACTGTCGGCACCACGGCCTAGGCTGTCGTGGAACGTCGATCAAGGAGCAGGGCTGTGCGAATAGAGCGTCACCAGGTGGACGAGGCCGCCGTGTCCGCGGCGCGCGACGACTTCACGAACCGCATCGGACGCCTGGTGCACTCCCTGTCGAGGGCCGACCGGATGACCACGTACGCGTGGCAGTCGATCGCCGACGAATTCGTCGCCTACCTGGGTGCGCTCTCCGTCGAGACACCCGACCTCGACACCCCGGAGGCCAAGGCCGCGCTCAAGGACGCCTCCGAAGCCGCGGCCGGCGCCGTCGCCTACGCCGCGTACCACCCGCACTGCTCCTTCCAGGTGTTCCTGGACTACGTGAACTTCGGCATGAGCTACGACCCCGGTGAGGACGCCCCCGCGGAGAGCGTCACCGCGGGAGACTGGATCGACGCGCTCTGCCTCGCCGTCCTCAGGGACAAGGCCGCGTGGCACGGCGAGGCCTTCCACCTCGCCCGCCAGAAGTTCGACGACCGGGCGCGGGGCACACCTGCCGGTGAACTCGTGACCGGCTTGACGGCCGTGGTCCTGGACTGGACGGGCGGCGACGAGGAGTACCCGCTCGGTGCGCGGGCCAAGCTCGCCGCCGTCGCCGCCGCTCTGGACCGGATCCGCAGTCACGGCGCGCGGACCGGCGCCCCCCTCCTGGACCGCCCGGACAGCAGGGCCCTCCACGCCCTGCGCGCCCTGGTCGTCGAGGACCGGGACGCCTTCGACGCCGCGCTCGCCGAGCTGCTCCTCGGGCACGCCGCCCTCCAGGGCCCCACGGCATCGGCGCGCACGCTGCTCCCCCTCGTACCCCTCACCCTCGCCGCGCTCGCGTACCGGACGCTCGGCTGGACACCGGCCGTACACACCGACTACCTCCCGCACGCGCTGATCACGGGCTTCGAGACCCGGGCACCCCGGGTCGCGGGCTTCGGCCGCGACCGTCGGCCCGACGCGGTGGCCGCGCTCGCCGCCGGCCCCCTGGTGGTGGACCGGCCGCCCTGCGAGCGGGTCGGCATCGCGCGGATCGAGGCCGTGTACGAGGAGCACCTGGAGAAGGCGCTCACCGCCGACGAGGGGAAGCCGCTCGCCGTCCGGCGTCTGGGCAGTGCCCTGGCGGACCAGCGCCGCCTCTTCCTGTGGCGGGCGGGGAACCCCGGCGACAACGCGGCCGCCCAGCTGGCCACGCTGCGGCTGGCCTCGCGCATCGGGGCGTCCCTGTTCCGCATCGCCCTGGCCGAACCGGACACGGAAGTCGAGCTGACCCTCCACGGCCACAGCCTGCGCTGTCCGGCCGAGCGAGGCCGGGAGGTCAACGCGGGGAACTGGCAGACGGCCGTCGCCTGCGCCCTGGTCGCCGGAGCACGCGAGGACCTGGCCCCGCTGGTCCTCGCCGGCCCCACGTGCGCCCGCCCGGACGGCGCCGCCTTCACCGCGTACCGCGAAGCCCTGCACGCCTATCTGAAGGGCGTCGAGCCCGAAGCGGCGGCCCAGCGGGCGCTGCGGGAAGCCGAGAAGGCCGAGGACTGGGGCCTCCCGATGCCACCGGCCGTGCTGCTGTCGCAGCTCGTGGAGGGGGACGAGGAGAGCTTCAACCTTGCCCTGGCCGACGCGCTCGAAGCCCATCGCGCCCACTACCAGGTCGCCGACCGCTCCGAGGAGCCCGGCGTCTCCGTCGATCTCGACGTCCTCGCCCTGGCCTGCCACGCGCGTCGCCGGGGCTGGACCATCCGCGTGGACTCGCCCTACCTCCCGCAGGACCTCCTGCGCGCCGCCGAACCCTTCGGCGCCGCGTGACGAAAGGGGGCCTCGGTCAGGCCGGGAACACGGCACCCGAGGGCCGGCCAACGGGCGGACGTCACGCCTCCCGGTAGAGCTCGCTGAGCAGCTCGATGACGTGTGGGGCCGCCGGATGCGGGTCGTCGCGCCACCAGGCGAGGCGTACCGCGACCGGTTCGGCGTCGCGGACCGGCCGGTAGACCACGCCCGGTCTGCGGTACTGGCTGGCCGTCGCCTCCGCGCTCATGCCCATGCATCGCCCGGTGGAGATCGCCGTGAGCCAGTCGTCCACGTCGTACGTGTCCTCGGTCGCGGGGCGGGATTCGGGCGGCCAGAGCTCCGGTGTCGTGGTGCCGGTGCGCCGGTCGATCAGCAGGGTGTGCCCGCTCAGGTCCGCCAGGCGCAGCGAACGGCGCCGGGCGAGCGGGTCGTCCGCCGCCATCGCGCAGAGCCGTCGCTCCAGACCCACGATCGCCGAGTCGAAGCGCCGGTCCTCCAGCCCCCTGCGCAGCACGGCCAGGTCGCACGAGCCTTCTGCCAGCCCGGCCGTCGCCGAGTTCACCCGCACCATGTGCAGCTCTGTGCCGGGGTGCGCCGCGGCCCACCGGCGCTGGAACGCCGGGGTGTGGCGGCCGAGCGCCGACCAGGCGTAGCCCACGCGCAGGACGCGCTGTCCCGCCGTCGCCTCGCGGACCAGCTCGTCCGCCGCCGCGAGGAGCAGCCGTGCGTGCGCCACCACGCGCACCCCGGCACTCGTCGGCGCCACGGAACGCGAGGTGCGACGCAACAGCCGTACGCCCAAAGTCCGTTCGAGAGAGGCCAGGGTCCGGGAGACGGCCGCCTGGGAGACACCCAGCGTCAGCGCGGCGTCGGTGAAGGTGCCCTCGTCGACGATCGCTACGAGACAGCGCAGCTGCCGGAGCTCGATATCCATGACTTCAGCGTATAGATCGATCTCGTACATGCATTTTGCGCAAAGAAGCCTCGCCGCCAGCATCGACTCATGCGAACAGCCCCGTCCGAACCCGCCCTGGCGACGAGCGCGCCGCCGACGCCCCAGGCCTCCCCGGCCGGTGTGGCCGCCATGCTCGGCAGCGGCCTCTCCAACCAGATCGGTGCGGCCACCGGTTCCCTCGCCTTTCCCGCCATCGGGCCCGTCGGAGTCGTCGCGGTCCGCCAGTACGTCGCCGCCGCCGTGCTGCTCGCCGTCGGCCGGCCCGCGCTGCGCGGCTTCACCTGGCGGCAGTGGCGGCTCGTCATCCTGCTCGCGGTCGTGTTCGCGACGATGAACCTCTCCCTGTACACCGCCATCGACCGGGTCGGCCTGGGGCTCGCCGTGACCCTGGAGTTCCTCGGTCCGCTCGCCATCGCCCTGGCCGCGACCCGCCGCCGGACCGACGTGCTGTGCGCCCTGCTGGCCGCGGCCGGGGTCGTCACCCTGATGCGGCCCCAGCCCTCCACCGACTACGTCGGCATGGCATCGGGGCTGCTCGGTGCCGTGTGCTGGGCCTCGTACATCAAGCTCAACCAGAAGGTCGGGCGCCTCGTCCCGGGCGCGCAGGGCAGTGCCGCCGCCGCGCTCCTCTCCGCCGTCATGTTCCTGCCGGTCGGTCTGCACGTCGTGCTGCGCCACCCGCCGACGGCCGTCTCCCTCGCGTACGCCGTCGCCGCCGGGGTCCTCGCCTCGGCGGTGCCGTACCTGGTGGACCTGTACACGCTGCGCCATGTACCGGCCGCCGCCTTCGGCCTGTTCATGAGTGTCAATCCGGTGCTCGCGGCCGTGGTCGGCTGGGTCGGTCTCGGGCAGAGCCTCGGACGGACCGACGGGGCCGCCATCGGAGCCGTCGTCGGAGCCAACGTCCTCAGCATCCACTTCTCACGCCGCTGACCCGCGCGGCGGCCCTCCCCGGTGCCCCGGGCGGGCGTCGACCGGCGGTCGGTCGTGCTCCGAGCCCTTCGGCGCCGACCCGTCCCGCCCGCCCTGCCCGTCCCGACCGGCCGACGGCCGGGCCGCCTCCGGCCCAGCCGGGCCACTCGCACCAGGCGAGTACGCGACGTCACGCAGGGGCGCCGAGCGGCGGGTGGTCGAGCACGCGGGGCCGGTACTCGACCAGCTGGATGCGGCCGTCGAAGGTGCGGTGCCCGGTCATGTCGAGGGCCACGTCCGGGTAGCCGTCGTAGATGCGTTCCGCGCCCGTGGCCCCGGTGATCACCGGGAACATCACGACCCGGAAGCGGTCGACGAGTCCGGCCCGCAGCAGGGACCGGGCGAGGCTGAGGCTGCCGATCGTGGTGAGCACTCCCGAGCCGCTCGTCTTCATGGCGCGGACGGTCTCGACGGCGTCGTCCCGGACGAGCGTGGCGTTGGCCCACGTGAGCGGCTACGCGAGCGAGCGGGAGAAGACCACCTTCGACGCGCGCGTGAGCGCGTCGACCGACGCCTCCTCCTCGGGCCTGAAGTCGTCCTGACCGCTCGGCACCTCGCCGGCGGCGAAGCCCGACATCAGGCGGTACGTGTTCGCCCCCATCAGATAGGTGACCTCGGGCTGCTCACCCAGCCAGGCGAGGTACTCCGGGCCCTCCAGGCCCCAGAACCCGGGCCATCCCTCTCCTGACGCGTATCCGTCGAGGGAGGTGATGAAGTCGACGAGAAGCTCCGACATGGCGGTGTCCTTTCCTGGTGTGTCACGAGCTTGGACCGCTCCGGAGCCGCAAACTCATCGGCCGCGCCGTGAAGAACCGAGAAAGGGACTGTCCGGATGCCCGGTGCCTGGACGCCGGGGTGCCGGGGCAGCGGTCGAGGCGGTGGGGCCCGAGGGTGGCTCCCTCCGTACCGACTCACCGTGATCATGGCCTTGACCTGCGGATTTCGTACGAGTCGCGAGCGTGAACAGTCGGCGAACCCCTGGCGGGATGGGTTTCGGAGGCGCTGTGCCACGCCCTAGCCTCCCCGCCATGTCCGACTTCTCACGCCGTAAGGTCCTCGGCACCCTCGCCGCCGGTTCCGCGCTCTCCGTCCTCCCGCCGTCCCTCCTGACGGCCATGGCCGCCCCCCTGCCCCGCGGGGGACTCCGGGCCGTCGAGCACGTCATCGTGCTGATGCAGGAGAACCGTTCCTTCGACAACTACTTCGGCACCCTCAGAGGCGTCCGCGGCTTCGGCGACCGGCGGGCGCTGCGACTGCCCGACGGTGCCAGCGTGTTCGAGCAGCCCCGCTCCGGCGGCTCCTCCGTCCTGCCGTTCTCCGCACGCGGGGCGGCCCTCGCCGCCGGACGGCCCGAGGGCGACATCCAGTACCTCGGCTCACTGCCGCACGGCTTCAACGACGGGGTGCAGGCCCGCGCGAACGGCTGGTGGAACGACTGGATCGCGGCCAAGGGCCAGAGCACCATGGCCCACTACGACCGGCGCGACATCCCCCTCCAGTACGAGCTCGCCGACCGCTTCACCATCTGCGACGCCTACCACTGCTCCGTCTTCGGCTCCACGAACCCCAACCGCAACTTCCTGTGGACCGGCACGACCGGGTTCGAGCCCAACGGCGGCGGACGCGCGGTCACCAACGCCGCGTACTCCTACGGCCACGCCGGCTACGACTGGACCACCTACCCGGAGCGCCTGGAGGCGGCCGGGGTGTCCTGGCAGATCTACCAGGAGTGGGACAACTTCACCGACAACGCGGTGGAGTACTTCAAGCCGTGGAAGCGGATCGGCCGGAAGATCCTCGACGCCGCCGGGTTCGCCTACGCCACCACCGAGGAGTTCTACGACAAGCTGTGGGACAAGAGCGACAGCACGCGGAAGGCGGACCTGGCCCGGTTCGAGGCCGCGGTCGACGCCCTTCCCGAGGACGAGCGCCGACTCTTCCGGCGCGGCGCCCACCGGTCCGGACCCGGCACCCTGCTCACCCGCATCAAGGCCGACATCAAGGCGGGGACCCTGCCGAAGGTCAGCTGGGTGGTGCCCACGGCCGCCCTCTCCGAACACCCCAGCTCCTCCACGCCCGTCGGCAGCGCCGGCCTCGTCTACGACCTGCTCGACGCCATCGCCTCCGACCCCAAGACCTGGTCGAAGACCGCGCTGTTCATCAACTTCGACGAGAACGACGGCTACTTCGACCACGTCCCCGCCCCCACCGCCCCCCGGCCGGAGAGCGGAGACGGCGACGACTGGGTGGGCGGCCGTCCGGTCGGGCCCGGCCCCCGCGTCCCGATGACCGTCGTGTCCCCCTGGACGGTCGGCGGTTTCGTGAACTCGGAGCTCTTCGACCACACGTCGGTGATCAGGTTCCTGGAGACGTGGACGGGCGTCCAGGAGCCCAACATCAGCGCCTGGCGCCGCAGCGTCTTCGGCGACCTGACCTCCGTGTTCGACTTCGACCGCGCCTACCGCAAGCCCGAGGTGGAACGCCCCGGCGCGGTTCCGGCACCCATCGGCCGCTGGAACCCGGTGCCCCCGTCGACGCAGGAGCGCCCCGCCCAGGAGACCGGCGTCCGCCCGACCCGGCCCTCCCCGTACCGCCTCGCGCTCAGCGCCACCGTCACCGAGACCGAGGTACGACTGACCCTCGGCAACGAGGGGCGGCGGAGCGCCCCGATCACCGCGTACCCGGGCGACGGAACCGCCCCGCGCGCCTGGACCGTCGCCGGCCGGGACAGCGCCACCGGCAGCCTCCCGTACGGTCCCGAGGGCTACGACCTCCAGGTGCACGGCCCCGGCTGGGCCCTGTGGGAGCTGCGCGGAGCCGGCATCGGCGCCGAGGCGCACGTGGTGGAGCACGCCCACGCCCGTCACGTGGACGTGCGGTGCACCAACCCCACCCGGCGCACCCGGACGCTCGTGGTGGGCGAGTCCACCCACGAGCGGCGCGGAGAGGGCGGCGTACAGACCGTGCGGCTGGCGCCCGGCGGGAAGCGGACCGTGTCCGTACCGCTCGCCCGGCACGGCTGGTACGACATCGTGGTCCTCGACGAGGACGACCCGCGCTTCCTGCGCCGGATGTCCGGCAGGCCCGCGGACGGCGGACGGGGCACCACCGACCCGGCGATCGGGACCGCGCCGGCGCTGGGCGCGGCGATCGTGCTGCCCGAGCCGCTGCCCCCGCTGACCGCGCCGCTCGTGCAGGGCAGCCCCGCCGAGGTCGTGGTGCGCGTACGCAACGAGGAGAAGGGACGGCTGCGGGACCTGGCCGTGTCCCTGCTGGCCCCGGGCGGCTGGACGGTGAAGTCCTCCGGGCCCGTCCCACGCGGCCTGCCCGGCGGCGGGACGGCGGACCTGCGATTCACCGTCACCCCCGCGGCGGACGCCACGGCCGGAACGCTCACCGTCGCCGCCCGCGCCGAGGGCGACGGCCTGCTCCGGGTCGCGGACGCCCGGGTCCGGGCGCAGGTCGCCCGCGCGGTCAGCCTCACCCTGACCGCGCCCGCGAGCTCTCCCGATACCGACGGCAGCGTGCTGTCCCCGGAGAAGCCCCTGACCGTCACCGCGACCGTCACCAACGCGGGGAGCGCTCCGCTGACCGCCCTGTCCGCCCGGCTGGCGGTACCGGACGGGTGGCGTGCCGAGCCGGCCGCCGGGACCCCCGCCTCGGTCCCGGCCCGTGCCTCGGCGAAGGTGGTCTGGAAGGTCACCGCGCCCGCGTCGGCGGCCCGCACCTCCGCCACGCTGACGGCGACCGTCGGCGGGCGCACCGCGGCCGGCACGACGGTGGACCAGACCGGATCGCTGGCCACCCGGGTGGGCCCGGTGATGACCGGCTACCTGCTCGCCGAGGACTTCGAGTCCCTCGCCGACCGGCTGGCCCCGGCCACCGATCTGAGCCGTCCGGGGCTGCGGGGGTGGACGCGGACCGCGCCCGAGGGATGGACGGTCACCAACGCCCCCGGGATGCCGCAGGGCACGGAGGAGCTCAACGGCTGGGCGTTCCTGTCCCGGCAGTTCTGGTTCCCGGCCGGCCAGGAACGCGCGGCGTTCGGCCGGTCCCTGGGCATCGTCGCCGTCGCCGACCCGGACGACTGGGACGACACCGGCAGCCCGTCCAGCCGGGGCACCTTCGACTCGACGCTGACGACGCCCGCCGTCGCGATCCCGGCGGGGACCCCGACGCTGCACCTGGGCTTCGACTCCCACTACCGGCAGGAGAGCCCGCAGGAGGCGGAGGTGACCGTGGCCTTCGACACCGGCGCCACCTCCCGGGTGCTGTACTACTCCAGCGCGGCGTCGGGGAACAGCAACGGCGGCCGCGACCAGCAGAACCGTCTCGTCACCGCGTCCGTCCCGGTGCCTGCCGACGCGCGCTCGGTGAAGGTGGGCTTCCGCATCCACCACGCGGGCAACAACTGGTTCTGGGCGGTGGACAACATCAGGCTGAGCACCTCGCCCATCGCCGACGCCTGACCGACTCCGGGCCCCCGCCGAGCGGGGGCCCGGTGCCGAATGCGGGCCGAGGCCCGCCCCGAACTCCACGACATCGCCGAGCCGAGCCCGGCGCGACGCGCTGCCGGGCTCGGCTCGAAGGGCCGGTCGAGGTCGTGGAATACCGGGCGGGCCTCGGTCCGAAGGCCGGTCGAAGTCGTCCCTGAAGACGGGACCGCCGCACGCTATCCCTTGACGGGCTCGCTCCCCGGCTCCTTGACGATCCGGTCGTCGATCTCGATCGACTTCCAGAGCCGACGGTCGATTCTCACCTTCGTGACGTCCCCGTCGGTGAGGCGAACTTCCACGAAGTGGTACATGTTCGAGCCGTCCAGCATGCCTCGGGACTTGCCCACGACCACGCCCTCCCAGGCGTCGTCATGCCCAGATTTACTCGATTTCATCATGTTCCGCAGTGTACGAGGGCCCTCGGGCCGGGCTCAGGGGCCACCTACCCTTTCCGGCCAAGCCGGCCCCGCTCGGCCGACCGCGCCGCGCCGTCACGACCGGGGCACGGCCCCGCGTTCGCGCGCGTGGAGATGCCCCTCCGCCTCGTGCGCCCCACGTGGCGGCAGGATGCCCTCGAAGGCGTACCCCGTCTTCTGCGCGACCCGACAGGAGGCGGGGTTACCGGCGTTGTGGATCAATTCCAGGCGGCTCAGACCGGGTCCCGTCTCCGTGTCGAAGGCCCAGTCGGTCAACAGTTCCACGGCCCGCGAGGCCACGCCGAGGCCCCGTGCCGGAGCGCCCGTCCAGTAGCCGATCTCGCCGGACGTCCGGTCCCCGGACGGCCTCAGAACGACGTGCCCCGCGACCTGACCAGCCGCCAGGGCGGCGAAACCGAGGCGCTCACCGGACGTCCAGCCGGCCTCCTGCACCGCGATCCACCGCGCCGCGTCCTCCGGTCCGTCGACCCGATGCGAGGTCCAGCGGCGCAGTTCCTCGTCGCCGGTCAGTCCCGCCAGCGCATCGGCGTCACCCGGCTCCCACGGACGCAGCGTCAGATCGTCCGATTGCAGCAGCACACTCATCACCACGGAATTCCCCCTGTCCTCCCGTCACCCTAGAGCCACGTTCCCCGGCCACGCGCGCCGCTCACCGTTCCCCTCCAGCGTCCAGCGCCTTGGCCCGGGTGCGGAATCCGGCCGGGGTCTCGCCGGTGCGCTTGCGGAAGAAGCGGGTGAACACGGTCGCCGACGGGAAGCCGAGGCGTTCACCGACGGTCGCGGTGAGCAGGTCGGTGTGGAGCAGCAGCCGTTTGGCCTCCAGGACGAGCCGGTCGTCGATGAACGCCTTCGCCCCGCGCCCGACGGCCGCGTTGCTGGCGCGCGTCAGCGTCCTGACGCTGTAGCCGAGCCCGGCGGCGTACTCCTCGGCCTGATGCAGACGGGTGAAGTCGCGCTCCACCGCCTGCTGGAAGCGGCGGAAGGTCTCGTCCCCGGCCGTCTGCCGGCGGTGGCCGCCCGGGAGGTGGGAGAGCCGGAGCACGAGCACCGCGAGCAGGTGACGGACCACTTCGACGTGGACTTCCAGGGGCAGGTTCCGCAGCTGGTGGTACTCGTCCTCCAGCAGGTCGAGCGTCTGTGTGATCGGCTCGCGCGGGCCGGACGGGGGAGTGAGCGGCAGGCGCCACGCACGGCGGTCCAGCCGGGCCGAGGCGACGGTAGCGGTGTCCAGGAAGCTGGGCTGGAAGAGAATCACCGACACACGGGCTTCGCGGCTCTCCTCCACCGCGTCGCCCCGCAGCCGCACGACCTGGCCCGGACGCAGCCAGAGCCAGGAGCCCGCGTCCATGCGGCACCCGGTCAGATCCACGTCGCAGTCCAGGGTGCCCGACCGGACCGTGACCAGGAGATGGAAGCCGGGACGCACCGCCGCCCCGGCTCGTCGGCCCAGCCGTTCGACGCGTGCCCGCCACCCGACGAGGTCGGTCACCTCGACGCCCGGAGGGCCGCCCGGCGTCACCGGGAAGGGGAAGTCCGCGATGTCGTGGAGTTGTCCGATTCTGCTCATGATCTGCCCGAGAGTACCCCGGACGACCGCCGGGCCGTACCTAGCCTGACCAGTACACAGGCCCCCGAGTCGCGGGGACCGATCGCACGGTCAGGACCCCTGATGTGACCGAAAAAAGCCATGCCTGTCCGGAGGGATCCGGCGCCCCCGAGGTCCCCCGCAGGCGCATCGTCGTGGGGATGACGGGGGCGACGGGCGCCCCGCTGGGACTGCGCCTGCTCGAACGCCTCGCAGCCGACCCGGAGGTGGAGACGCACCTGGTCCTCACCCCGTGGGCCCGCGCCACCATCGAGCTGGAGACCGGCCGGACGGCCCGAGACCTCGCCGCGCTCGCCGACGTCGTCCACCACCCCGAGGACCAGGGAGCCTCGATCTCGTCCGGCTCCTTCCGCGCGGACGCCATGGTCGTCGTCCCCTGCAGCATGAAGACCCTGGCCGGGATCCGCGCCGGCTACGCCAGCGGCCTCGTACAGCGCGCGGCCGACGTCGCCCTGAAGGAGAACCGGCCCCTGGTGCTGGTCCCCAGGGAGACCCCGCTCAGCCCCGTCCACCTGGAGAACATGCTCGACCTGGCCCGCATGGGCGTCCGGATCGTGCCGCCGATGCCGGCCTTCTACCACCGTCCGCGCGAGGTCGACGACGTCGTGGACCACATCGTCACGCGCGTTCTCGACCAGCTGGGCCTTCCGGACCCTGCCGCCCGCCGCTGGAACGGCATGAGGGCTGCGCGCACCGCGTGACCGATCAGCGCCGACGGCGGGAGACGGACCGCGTGACCGATCAGCGCAGCCCTCCCGCGTATGCCCCGCGACATCCACACCCCTGCACCTCACCTCACCTCACCACCTCACCTCACCCCACCCCACACCACCCCACCCGGCCCGCCCGCCGGCGGCCCGAGAAAGCGACCCCACACCATGAGCCGGAACACCGAACCCGCCCTGGACTTCCGCGCCTTCCTCGCCCGGCTCCTCGCCGACCAGGACGCCGTCGCCATCGCGCAGACCGTCGACCCCCATCTGGAAGTCGGCGCGGTCACGCGGCGGGCCTACGAGACGCGGGCGTCCGCACCGCTCTTCACGTCCCTCACCGGAACCACCCCGGGATTCCGTGTCCTCGGGGCACCCGCCGGACTGAACCGCGACCCCCGCACGCGGTACGGCCGGCTCGCCGCGCACCTGGGGCTGCCCCGTACCGCCACCCCGCGCACGATCCTGGAGCACCTGGTCACCGCCATGGCCGCACCTCCCGTGGCACCGGTCGTCGTGCCCGACGGTCCCTGTCGGCAGAACGTCCGCACCGGAGACGCCGTCGACCTGGAGATGCTTCCGGTGCCGCTCCTGCACCAGGAGGACGGCGGACGGTACCTCGGCACGTACGGGTTCCACATCGTGCGGAGCCCCGACGGCGCCTGGACCAGCTGGTCGGTCGCCCGCACCATGCTGCACGACCGCACCACCCTGGTCGGCCCCGTGATGCCCCAGCAGCACATCGGCATGATCCGGGACATGTGGCGGAGCCGCGGCGAACGCACCCCGTGGGCGATGGTGCTGGGCGCCCCGCCGGCCGCCTTGGCGGCGGCCGGGATGCCGCTGCCCGAAGGCGTCAGCGAGGACGGCTACGTGGGTGCGCTCACCGGCACACCCGTCGAGGTCGTGCGGGCCCGTACCAACGACCTGTTCGTACCGGCCCACTCCGAGATCGTCCTGGAGGGGTACATCGACAACGAGGCCACGGCGCCCGAGGGGCCGATGGGGGAGTACCACGGATACGCGTTCCCGGACGGGAAGCAGCAGCCCGTCTTCCGCGTCGAGGCGGTCACCTGGCGCGACGAACCGGTCCTGCCCGTCTGCGTCGCCGGACTCCCTCCGGAGGAGAACCACACCATCTGGGGCACGATGATCTCCGCGGCGGCCCTCGACGTGCTGCGCACCGCCGGCCTGCCCATCGACCTGGCCTGGTGCTCGTACGAGGCTGCCACCTGCTGGATCGTCCTCAGCGTCGACCGGGAGCGGCGCAGGCGGCTCGCGCTGACGCGCCGTGAGCTGATCGACCGGATCGCCACGGTGCTGTTCGGCTCCCACGCCGGATGGCTGGTCCCCAAGGTGATCCTGGTCGACGACGACATCGACATCACCGACATCGACCAGGTGGTGTGGGCGATGGCCACCCGCTGCCACCCGGGGACGGGCGAGCACTACTTCCCCGACGCCCCGGGCATACCGATGGTCCCCTACCTCACCCCGGCGGAGGTCCGCGCGGCCAAGGGCGGCAAGTCGATCACCGACTGCCTCCTTCCCGACGACTTCCGCGGTACCACCGCCTCCTTCCGCGGCTCCTTCCCGCCGGCCCTCCAGCAGCACGTGCTCGACAACTGGACCGCGTACGGCTACAGCGGCGACTGAACGATCCGGCACGCCGCTTCCGCCGGGTCCCGGGTGACGACCGGGTGACGCCGTTCTCGCGCGGTGACGACTTCTCCAGCGAGTAGGCCAGGATCTGACCTACTCGGCGTCCAGGATGACGCCATGACGAACACCCCGAACACCCCTGATTCCGTTGGCCCCTCCGATGGCGCCACCGACCCCCGCCAGGCACTGCTGAAGGCCGTCGCGCTGGCCCGGCACACCGTGGCGGCGGTCCGGCCCGAGCAGTTCGACGGGCCCACGCCCTGTACCGAGTTCACCGTCCGCGGACTCGCGGGGCACCTCGTCGCCGTCCTGCGCCGGATCGCCGTCGCCGGGCGCGGCGGCGACGTGATGAGCCTCCCCACGACCATCGACGACCTCGCGGACACCGCGTGGCAGGAGGCGTGGGACACCGCCGTACGAGAGGTCGAGGCGGCGTGGGCGGACCCCGCGATCCTGCGCCGCACGCTGACCCTGCCCTTCGGCAGCCTGCCGGGCGCCGCCGCAGCGGCCGTCTGGACCTCCGAATTCACCGTGCACACGTGGGACATCGCCACCGCGACGGGCCAACTCCCCGCCTGGGATCCCGAGCTCGTGGCGATCTCCTACGCCGCCATGCAGCGCGGACTGCCCGCCGGTCCGCGTGACGGTGCGCCGTTCGAGGCCGCCGTGGATGTCGACCCGGACGCTCCGGCCATCGACCGCCTCGTGGCCTGGTGCGGGCGCAAGCCGTAGCGAGCACCCGGCAGGGGAGGGGCGGCCCCGAGACCAGGGCCGCCCCTCCCCGCACGCCTCGTCAGGACGCCGACACGCCTTGGCAAGCTCCTGCCGATGCTGCCCAGAAACCGTGCACGCGCGGGCACAGCTCAGGCATGGGCGTCCTGGACGGCGATGCGCCGCACGGTCCGCAGCGTCGAGCGCAGACGGTCCAGATCGGTCGAGCCCAGAGCGAGACGGAGGGCCTGCGGTGTGTGGGTCGTGGTGGTGTACGGCTCAGCGGTGGACACCGAGATGTGCTGACGCGCGAGGGCGGCGGTCAGGCGGTCGGCGCGTGCGTCCTCGGGCAGCGGCAGCCAGACGAAGTAGGACGACGGATGGCCGACGAGACCCAGCCCCGCCAGCTCCTCCCGGGCCACGGCCTGGCGAGCCCTGGCGTCGTCCCGCTTCCGCGCTTCCAGGTCGTCCACCGTGCCGTCGTCGAGCCAGCGGCAGGCGATCGCGGTGGTGAGGGCGGGGGTGTTCCACGTGGTGGCCCGGATCGCGCGTTCGAGCGACGGCACCACGGACGGCGGGGCCACCACGAACCCGACGCGGAGGCCGGTCGCGATGTTCTTGGAGAGGCCCGAGACGTAGAGGGTGATGTCCGGAGCGGTGGCGACCAGCGGCGGAGGAGGGTCCTCGACGAGGTAGGCGTACGAGGCGTCCTCGATGACGAGCGGCCCGTACCGCCGGGCGATCTCGATCAGCCGGGTGCGGTCGGCGGCCGGCATGACCCAGCCCAGCGGGTTGTGGAGGGTGGGCATGGTGTAGATCGCCCGCACGGGCCGGGTCGCGCACAGCCGTTCCAGGGCGTCGAGATCCGGCCCGTCGGCGGTGACGGGCACCGGGGCGAGGTCGAGTCGAAAGGCGTGCGCGAGCACCTTGAAACCCGGATAGGTCAGCGCGTCGACCGCGACGACGTCGCCCGCGTCGAGCAGGGCCATGACGGCGATGGCCAGGCCGTGCTGCGCGCCACCCGCGACGAGGATCCGCTCCGCGTCCGTGACGATGCCCCGGCTTCTCAGGTGCCGCGCGATCGAGGCCCTGTCCTGGGGGCGCCCCCGGTGCGGTTGGTAGCGCAGCAGGGAGTCGAGGTCACCGGAGCCGGCCACCTCGCGCAGAGCGTGCCGGAGGAGATCGGCCTGGCCGGGCAGCGCGGGGTAGTTGAAGCTCAGGTCGACCGCGTCCGCGGCGACCGCCCGCTGGTCGATGCCGTGTCCGGCGGGAACCGTGATGTCGCGTACGAAGGTGCCCCGGCCCTGCTCCCGGCTCACCAGGCCCATTGCCTCCAGCTCGGCGTACACCCGGGTCGCGGTCACCACGGCGATGCCCTCACGGGCGGCGAGCCCGCGGTGCGTCGGCAACCGCGCACCCGCGGCGAGCCGTCCCGACCGGATGTCCGCCGCGAGCGCGTCGACCAGCTGTTTGTACCGCGGAGCCGCCATGCGCGGGATTGTATCCATGACAATTCTTTGACCGTCCTGGTCACGGCTTCCTACCGTCGAGATCCACCAGCCACCCGGCCGAAAGGCAGCCGCCGTGCACATCGCCATCGTCACCTTCGAGGGCTACAACGAGCTCGACTCCCTGATCGCGCTCGGTGTGCTCAACCGCGTCGAGGCCGAGGGCCGGCGTGTCACCATCGCCACCCCCAGCCCCAAGGTCACGTCGATGAACGGCGTCGTCATCGAGCAGATGTCGACCCTCGAGGACGCGTGCGCCGCCGACGCCGTCATCATCGGCAGCGGCATCGCCACCCGCGAGGTCGTCGAGGATCCGGAGATCATGAAGGTCCTGCGCGGCCTGGACCCCTCGCGTCAGCTCATCGCCGCTCAGTGCTCCGGCGCGCTCGTCCTGGCCAGGCTCGGACTGCTCGACGGCATCCCCGCCTGCACCGACCTGACGACCAGGCCCTGGGTCGTCGCGGCCGGCGTCGAGGTGCTCCACCAGCCCTTCTACGCCAAGGGCAACATCGCCACGGCGGGCGGCTGCCTGGCCTCGCAGTACCTGGCCGCGTGGATCATCGCCCGTCTCGAGGGCAAGGAGGCCGCGGAGGGCGCGATGCACTACGTCGCCCCGGTCGGCGAGAAGGAGGAGTACGTCGAGCGTGCCTGGCGCGCCATCTCCCCCTACCTGCCCACACCAGCGCTGGTCTGACGCCCACGGGTCGGACCGGCCAACGCTCCGAGCGCGACCGACCGGCCAGACCTGCCGAGCGTCAGGGGGCACCCCCGGCCCTCCGCCGATCTACTCGCCGAGACGGTCGCCCTCCGAGGACCCAGGCCGCCTCAAGCGGTTCGCCAGAAAGGCCAGGATCTCGTCCCTGGCCCGCACCGTGGGATGCCCGGCCTCGTCGACGAGGTGGGCGGTGACGACGCTGTGGGGAGTCCGGACCACGTCACGGAAGAACGGGTTCGGGTCCGTACGCGCGGAACTGCCGGGCAGGACACGGCCGTCGAAGGCGTCGCCGAGGAGAGCCCGGTAGGCGGCGAAGCGCTGCCCGGTGCACCAGCGGTCGTCGTCGAAGCGGTACGCGAGGACCTTCAGCCCGTCGCGCGCGACGCGCTCCTGGACCGCGCGCGCGTCCTCGTCGCTCATCTCGAGTCCGGCGGGATCGTCCAGAGGCAGTGACGGGTGGTTGACCACCGGCGCGATGACAGCCGGCTCGATCGCCATGGTGAGCGCGAAGTTGCCGGTGAAGCACAGTCCGACGGCACCGACTCCCGGACCCCCGCACTCGGCGTGCGCCTGCCGCGCCAGCCCGCGCAGCCACACCACGACGGGGCTGGTCCCGCCTCCCGCGAAGGCACGGAACTCGGCGCTGACGCAGGCGCGACGGACCACCCGCTCACCGCCCTCGACCGTGGGACGGGCGCCGTCGACGCCGAAGAGCGAGGGGAGGTAGACGGTGAACCCGGCGTCCCGTACCCACCGCGCCAGCCGGAGGACGTCCGGACTGATGCCGGGCATCTCAGGCATGAGTACGACGGCCGGCCCGGAACCCGCGACACGCACCGTCTTCACCACCCCGTCCACGTCCACGCGTCGGTGGGAGAAGTCGGCGATGGCATCGTCAAGAGGTTCACGGGGAGCATGCATGGCGACAGCCTGAACTGACACACCCGGACAGGGCGATAGGCTCGATCGCCATGAAGAAGGGCGATCTCGCCACCGGCCCACCGCTCAGGAGGCGAGCGTGAGCGCACTGCGGGTCGGTGTCCTGGCCTATCCGGACTGCTTCGCGTCCGAGGTGTTCGGCGTGCCCGATCTGTTGACGATGGCCACGCACGTCGCCGGTCCGGACCGGGCCGGCTACGCGGTGACGATCGTCTCGCCTCGTCGTCGCGTCACCGCGTCAGGCGGTACGGCGTTGGCGGTCTCCCCGCTGCGCGAGGTCGACGTCCTCGTCGTGCCGGGCTTCGACTTCGTGCCGGGCCTGGACGTGGACGCGAAGCTGGGAGCCCTCGCCCCCGAGGTCGCGGCGATCCGCTCGCACGCCGCGGCGGGCCGTGTCGTCGTCTCGATCTGCGTCGGAGCCTTCCTGCTCGCCGAGGCGGGGCTCCTCGACCGACGCCGGGCGACGACGGCATGGTTCCTCGCCGACGAACTGGCCCGACGCTGCCCCGAGGCCGATGTCCGACCCGAACACCTCGTCGTCACCGACAGCGGCGTGACGACGACGGCGGCCTTCAGCGCCATGTACGACTTCGCGCTGGAACTCATCCGCCGGCACAGTGGCGCCGACGTGTCGCGTACGACGGCACGGGTGGCGCTCCTCGACGACGCGCGCTCGTCCCAGACGCCGTACGTCGACGCGCGACTGCTTCCGCGGCCGGGGAACGAGTTCTCCCGCAGGGTCATGCGGCACCTCGACCAGAACCTGTCCGCCCGATACGACCTCGCCGCGCTGGCGGACACGTTCAGGGTCAGCACCCGGACCCTGCTGAGGCGCTTCGCGGCATCGACCGGCCGGAGTCCACTCCAGTACCTCCAGACGGCGCGCGTCCGCCGCGCCCGCCACCTCCTCGAGACCACGGACCGCACCGTCGCGAGCATCTCCACCGCGGTCGGGTACAAGGACCCCGGAACCTTCGCCGCTCTCTTCACGAAGCACACGGGCCGACGGCCGAGGGACTACCGCGTGACGTTCAGGGTTCGCCAGGTCAGCCGACCGGATGAGGAACTCGTGCGCGGGTGAGGTTCCGGACCTAGGGTCCTGTGTGGGGAGCAGATCGTGGCGCGCACGCTCGTGGAGTGGCTGTGGAGGACTCGGAAGGGCCCGAAGGGGCGGTCGGAGGCGAGACGGCGGGTGAACGGTTCAGCACGTTCACCAAGCGGAACATCCTGCTGGTCTCCGTCTTCTTCCTGTCGAACCTGCTGACCGCGGTCAGCACTCTCGTCACGGCTGTCACCGTCCTGCGCGAGTCTCGAACGGACTGGCATGCGGCGGAGTACCGCAAACTCAGCCAGCTCCGAGCGGGCTACACGCTGGAGAAGTTCCAGCAGGAGCTGGGCCCGCCCGTGTTCCGTACGGCACTCGAAGGCGGTGGCGGCCCGTTCGTGAGGAACGTCTACCGTCCGAGGGAGCAGTACTGGGTCGAGGTGATCTCCGACAAGAACAACGCCGCCATGACATATGCGGTGACGACATGTGATCCCGCTTTCCGCCCCGAGTTCTTCTATGGCGGCGCCCGAAAGGGCAGGGTGGTCCTGAACGAGAACACCTTGTCGGACGTACTGCCTCCTGAGGAGCAGCGCGAGGAATCGCTCAAGGTCTACTTCGGGTACACGGCAGGCAGTCCCGGTGTGGTGTTCCAGGTGTACGACCGAGGTGCCGCAAGCGCCTACCGGCAGTTCGCCTGGGGCCTCAACGAGGTCTGCCCGACATGGCACTCGAAGACACCGGGGTACGACCCTCTGGTTGCGTGGGCCGGCTGGTATCAGAAGCACCAAGGCCAGAAGGAGCCCCCAGCGGGGCACTCCTTCCTCGCGGAGGAGCTGAACGAGGGAGCGAGGCTCATCATGGCCGAGTCCGTCGTCAACACCTACGCCGAGTCCGCGGTCGACAAGACGCTCCTCACCTTCTATCCGAAACAGATCGGCGTGAACCGGCTCGTAGTCCAGTAGCACCGTGAATCCGGCTCGGCAGGAGCGGTAGAGCCAGCCCCCTGCCCCGCTCAAGCAGCCATCGCTCGTCGCAGCGGAGGAGTAGAAGCACCAGAGACTGACGAGACCCGGACCCACCCCACCTGCTCGCAGCAGGGCGCGGACCGATCTCCTACGCCCTGGAAAGGATCAAGAGAGCACCCACCGGGGCGGGTGTCCCTGGTCGGCACGGCAGAGGAACACATGCAGGTCCCGGTCACGGCCGAAGCGCAGCCGCGTGGGCATGGCGACGGACTGCCCCCTCCGGATCGCATCCATCCCCTGGAGAGCCGGGTCGCGGTCCTCCCACGGCATCCAGCTGTGTGAGTCGGCGTCCATCTCGTCACCCCCGGCCGTCAGCAGGAGCCGCATCGGTTCCCCACAGCACTCGCAGGCGATGTCCATCGGCCCCGTGGACGCCCAGCTGGGGAAACCGCCGACCCGCCAGCCGGGCGGTATCGACAGCGCACCCTGGTAGCTCGGCGCGTGGCGTCCGCCCTCCTCGATCTGGGCGTCGTCCCAGGCGTCGATGCGGGCGATCAGGGCAGCGGGAAGCGTGTCGTCCTCCGCCCACGGGTAGCTGTCCACCTCCTCCGGGTGCAGGACGCAGGGCTCGGGGAGCTCGTGCTCCCACCGGACCGACAGTGGCTCAGGCGGCACAGCGAGGAAGCGTCCCCCACGCTCGGTCCGAGCGGCCGACCGCCACTTCAACAGGTACCGGCGCTCCAGGCGGGGGCCATGGGTACGCGGGCAGCGGAAGAGTTGCACCAGGTCGGCCCCGCCGGGACCTGCGGCAAGGCCGGGGACGTCCCGCGCGAAGAACTGGGCAAGTCCCACGAAGGGCGTCGGCTCGTCCGCCTCCGGGCCGCCCGCCTCGCGCCACGGGCGACTCCGAGGCCACACACCCGCGGCCCGGGCGGCGCGGATCGCCTCCGGTGCGTACCCCTCGGTCTCGGGCTGGTGCGGCTCGTCGCAGAACGGCCACGGCTCGTCGCTCGGCCACAGCAGCGGCCCGCCGACATGACTGTCGCGGCACCCGGGCCGCCCCGGCCGAGGGTGCAGGCGAGTCGTCCGACCCCGGAATGCGGCCAGCTCCGGAAACACAGCCTCCACGGCGACCGGCTTGGCCGGTGTCGTCCTGGTCATAGGCGGAACGTACGCGGCGGAGGGCGTGCCGCGCGAACGGATTGGCGGGAGCCCTCCCGAAATCTTGTCCCGCAAAGATCTTCGACTCGGTCACATGATCAAGGGGTGTCGGTGCTTTGGATGGTCACTGCGTCGAGCGCATAGGGGACGACCACGATTTGTACGTCATCCTCGTAGACGATCCGCCCCGGGTCCGCGGAACGCACGGTCTGGCAGTCGACGCCGTGAGCGGAGAGTATCTCCAGGTAACCGGAGACGCGGGCGATGAGATGAGTGGCGGACGACTTGAACCAAGCCGCCGCACCGGGGTTGACCTTGCCGTCGTAGACCTGAGGATCGACAGTCGACGGGTCGGTGTACGCCGCGTCGTACCAGCTGTTGTTGCTACGGCGGAACGACTCCTGTTCGTCCGAGAGCCGGCCATCCCTTGCGAGATTGTTGACGAGCCCGAAAACACCGGTGAAGTGGCCTCTGCTGTTCCGATGTGGAGCCTGAAACCTCACATAGGGGGCGGCCACGTCATCGCTGTCGATCATCTCCATCGGCACATGCTCCCATCGCCCCCGCCGCATTCCCATCCCCTCGTCCCCACACCAGAGCGGAGTTGACAGCCGACCACACCACCGGATCTGCGACCGGCCGGTCCCGGCTGTGGTGGTCACGTACCCGTGCGGCGCCGAGGACGCCGACCGTCGCCTCGACCTGGAGCGCACCTCCCGCCTGCCCAAGCAGATCTTCGGCCCGCCCCCGCCCCCGTCTGCGTGGCTGAGCTGCGAGCGACCGTTGGACCTGGCCGGTTGATCGCCGCGCACACCCAGCTCCGCATGACCCGCATCCCCGTCGCCACCTGTACGGGCCTGGCGACACCACCTGTACGGCCCCTTTTCAGGACGTCGCACGCGTGGCCGGAGACCGGCAAGGGGTGCTGCTCGGATACAAGAGGTGGATCGACATCCCCGGCCCGCGGAAGCCCCACCTCACCCCTCCACCCCTCTGAACCCCACAGGAGTTCGGCATGCGTCGGCTGACCACAGCCCTGGCCCTCGTCACCACCTTCGCCGTCGGCTCCTGGCAGGCTCCGGGCGCCGCTCCGGCGCCCCACCACCGCGGCATGAACATCCTCGTCGTCGGCGTGGACAGCCGAGAGGGCCTCTCCGCCGCGGAGAAGCGTCGCCTCCACGTCGGCGGCAAGGGCTGCAACTGCACGGACGTGATGATGCTCGTGCACCTCTCCGCCGACCAGCGGCGCGCCAGCATCGTCTCCCTTCCGCGCGACTCCTACGTCCCCTACGCGCAGACCGATCCCGTCCGCAAGGGAAAGATCAACGGCGCCTACGCCCTCGGCCGCGGACCCCAGACCGTCGCCACCGTGGAACAGGCCACCGGACTCCACATCGACCACTACCTGGAGACCGGGTTCACCGGCTTCGAGAAGGCGGTCGACGGGCTCGGCGGTGCCGTCATGTGCACGAACAAGCCCCTCAAGGACGAGAACTCCGGCCTCGACGTCTCCGCGGGCGTCCACCGTACGGACGGACGCGTCACCCTCCAGTACGTACGCGCCCGCCACATCAACCAGCCGGGCGACCTCGGACGGGTCCGCCGCCAGCAGCGGCTGGTCTCCGACCTGCTCACCAAGCTGCGGGCCGACGGTGCGCTCAGCGGCCCCGAGGCCGCCTTCAGAACGGCCGGCACCCTGCTGAAGAGCATCCGCACCGACGACCGGACCGACGTGTGGGACCTGGTCCGTATCGCCACCGCCCTCGGCCGCCTGGACCCGGCGCGCACCGAGTTCGCCACAGTGCCCATCAGCGACTTCGACCACCGGGTCGACGGCGTCGGCTCCACCCTCATCTGGCACGCGTCCCGCTCCAGCGCCCTGTGGGCCGCGCTCGCCGCGGATCGGCCCCTCGCCGACGACACCCGGATCCAGCCGCGCCCCGCGAACCTCGCCCCCAGCAACCCGGCTCGCGTGAAGGCCGGCGTCGATGACGCCGCCGTGGCCGGTGAGCTCGCCGCGGCCGGGTTCGTCGTCACGGACACCACGCAGACCGCTCCGCCGGTACGCCACGCGGGACCGCCCGTCATCCGCTACGCCCCCGGCCAGGAGGACGACGCGACCACGCTTGCGGCCGCCCTTCCCGGCGCCCGCAAGGAGCGCGTCACCGGCCACGCCGGCACCCCCGCCGTTCTCGTGGGCACCAGCCCCGTCACCGTCCGCACGGTCGCCTACGACCGCAACCTCGCCGAAGGCGCACCCGTCACCGGCAACCACCTCGGCTGCGTCGGCGACGGCCACCACCCGTCCCTGACGTCCGCACCCGCGACCGCCGACCCGCAGTAACGCCTCATCGCGGATGCACGGCCGACCGCCACTCTGCCGCGTGACAAACAGCCCGTCAGCAGCTCGGACGTCGACGACACCACCGATCCCGCCCGCCGGATCGTAAGCCGTCGCGCAGCGACGTGAAGGAGGAAACGGTGGATCCGGAAGAGCAACGGCCACCGCGCGACACCGCTGCGAAGCCCCAGCGTCCGGGCCGTCGCGCCGTACTGGGCATGGCCGCGGGACTCGCCCTGCCCCTGCCGGCCGTCGCCGGACACGGCGTCGCACGGGCATCCGAGCTGCCGGGACGGCCCACGCCACCCGATGCCGGCCTGGACGTCGCACAGGAGAACACCCGGCCGGGGGACGACGGATGGCGAGTGGTGCGCCCGGGCGCTCCCTCGGCCGTCGAGGGCTTCGCGAGCCGGACGAGCGTGCTCCCCGGAGACCCGTTCGACCTGCACGTGTCCACGCGGTCCGCCGCGTACACCGTGTCGGCGTACCGGATCGGCTGGTACGGCGGCGCACGGGCCCGGCTGGTGTGGCGCTCGACCCCGCAGGCAGGCTTCCGTCAACCCGCCGCCGTCTTCGATGCCTCGACACGCACGGCGCGCACCGACTGGCGACCGACGTTGCGCGTGGACACCACGGGCTGGCCCGAGGGCTGCTATCTGCTGCGGCTGGACACCACCGACGGGCAGGCCCAACGGTTCGTCCCCGTGACGGTACGGTCCCGAAGTACGGCCGGGCGCCTGGTCATCGTCAACGCCGTCGCCACCTGGCAGGCGTACAACAGGTGGGGCGGCCCCGACCTGTACCGGGGCGCGACGGGGAAGAAGGACGCCCGCTCCCTCGCCGTCTCCTTCGACCGCCCGTACGCGGCACGCAACGGTGCCGGCCAGTTCTTCATGTTCGAAGCACCCCTCGTCGCCCTCGCGGAACGCATGGGACTTCCGCTGGCCTACGTGACCGGCATCGACGTGGCCCGCGAACCGGGCCTCCTGCGCGGGGCGTCGGGCATCGTCTCGCTGGGGCACGACGAGTACTGGAGCCCCGAGCAGCGCCTGCACGTCCTGCGGGCCCGCGACCATGGCGCGAACCTGGCCGTGCTGGGCGCGAACTGCTGCTACCGGCGCGTCCGTTTCGAGCCGTCCGCGCTGGGCGCGGACCGGACGATGGTCTGTTTCAAGGCGGACTACGAGGCCGATCCGGGCTACCGAGCGGGCCTGCCACCCACCACGGACTTCCGTCGGCCCCCGCTCCCGCAGCCGGAGAGCGAGCTCCACGGGCTGATGTACGACGGCTTTCCCGTGGACGCCCCGTACGTGGTCGCCGACCCGTCCCACTGGCTGCTGGCCGGGACCGGCGCACGCACCGGCGACGCGTTCGCGCATCTGGTCGGCGTCGAGTACGACCGGGTGAACCCCGCCTACCCGCCGCCGGCCCCGGTCGAGGTCATCGCCCGCTCACCCGTGATCCGCGACAACCAGCGCACCCAGGCCGATACCGTCTACTTCACGATGCCGTCGGGCGCGGGCGTCTTCGCGACCGGCACCATGCGCTGGGTGGAGGCCCTGAACGCCACCGGCGGCCCCGACAAGAGCAACCACGGCATGGACGGACGGACGGGTGCGTTCGTCAGAACGGTCACCGAGAACCTGCTGCACACCTTCAGCCGGGGCCCAGCGGCCTGCACCCCTCGGTGAGCGCGGGCGGGGGCTACGGGTGGGGGTCTCAGCACCGGAGCAGTCACGCCCACTCGACCTACGGGAATGGCACCGGGCGTGTCGGCCCCGGGAACTGAATCGAATGCTCATCCGTGCTCGCACGGGGGAGCGTAGCGCCGTTCGGGAAGAAAGTGTTTCCACTGCTCTGTGCTGATGTGTGCCCCCAGGCGCGTGCACAGCCGTTGTTTGATGTCAGCCACGTCCAGCGCCCAGAAACTGATGGAGCCCACGCGGGGGCTGGAGGTGACGAACCTCGCATCGGGGCTGAACGTCCAGCCTGAGTTGAACGACGTGGACGGACGGATGACCGTCAGGTCTTCCGGCATGCTGAGACGATCGACGCTCCAGATCCGAGCCGTCTCACTTCTGATCACTTCGGAGGACATCAGGCCTCCGGCGGGGGAGAAGGTGAGCCGGGTGCCCCGGGAAAGAGATCCGGGGAGGTAGGTGGAGCCCACGAAGTCGAAGGTGTCGCCCAGATTCCACAGCCGGCTGGTGTCGCCCGACTGGATGAGCCACTGGCTGTCCGCAGAGAAGGAGAGCCCTATGATGGCGCCGCCCTCCGCCTTCCGCGTCGGCAGCCGAACGGGCCGGTGCCGATCGGTGATGTTCCACAGGCTCAGTCCGCCTTTGGTGAATCCGAGGCCGGCTACGGTTCTGGTGTCCGGGCTGATCACGATCTCGGACAGCGAGATCCTCGTGGAGACTCCCGGGAGGGTCGCCAGGCGCTCCATACGCCCGGGAGAGCGGAGATCCCAGAGAACTAGTGCCTCCTCGCCGTACTTCCCCCCGGAGACCGGTTCTGCCGAGATCATCACCGTGCTGTCCGGACTGAACTGGTACGAGTCGGGGCTGCCCGCCTTGAGGACCCCGATCACCGTCGGTGCCGAGGGGCTGGTGATGTCCCAGGCGGTCAGGGTCCGCATATCCTTGGTGAACAGTGTCTTGCCGTCCGCGCTGAGGTGCGGATCGGTCGGACCGTGCAACCTGTCCTGGTAGGGAAGGGCACCAAGGCGTCGAGGCCCGTGGGGCGAGCGTACGTCCCAGAGGCAGACGGTGCCGTCGCACTCCGCGGCCATGCGTGTGCTGTCCTGGGAGAAGACCGGTGCTCCGTAGCCGTCTTCGGCCACGGAGAGTGCCCCGGGCTCCGAGAAGACGGAGATGTCCCAGAGCCGGACCGTGCCGTCGGACTGGGCCGATGCCACTGTGCGGCCGTCCCGTGTGACGTCCATGTTGTAGGCGGTCAAACCCCCGTCGGGAGTCGACCGGTCCAACTCCACGCGGAATTCGGTGTCGTCGGCGAGCGGACCGCCGTCGTCTCTGACGAGGCGTCGTAGCGCCACGTTGTCCCCGGACGTCACGACCAGGTGCCGGTCGTTGCCGGCGAAGCCGACGAGGTCGTCGCAGTCCGAGACGACCGCCGACGCACGGGGCCGCCGGGGATCGGTGACGTCCCAGACGGTGACCTCCCGCTTGCCCAAGTTCAGCGTCGCGAGCCTCGTACCGGTGGGCGCGTAGGCCAGGGAGCCGTAACTGTCCGGGCTGGCTGTGACGCTCGACAGCCGTCGGCCTTCGTAGTCCCAGAGGCTGAGCTTTCCGTCGGCCAGCCATGCGAGCTGGCGCCCGTGTGGGGCGAAGGCGACGTCGTCGGAGTCGGCGGTCTCGACGAGGGTCTTCTTCGGCGCGGGGTGGTCCGGTCGTGTCACGTCCCACAGGCGCAGCGGCCCGCTGTTTCCCCCCGTGGCGAGGAGATCGCCACGGGGGCTGAAGGCCAGCGTGGTCACGGAGTTCGGGTAGGCGAGGGTCGAAAGCCGTTTCGGGTGACGAGCGTCGGCGACGTCCCAGAGCTGGATCTGTCCGTCGGGGAGAGTGATGCCTTCGTCGCCCAGGCCGCTGCCCACAGCCAGGACGCGGCCGTTCGGACTGAAGGCGAGCACAGTGGTGTGCCCGGTCCCCACATCGTCCAATGTGGCGAGCGGCCGTCCGTTCCTGATGTCCTGGAGGGCGACGCCCTCGACGGCGCCGACCGCGATGATGTCGCCCGACGGGGCGAAGGCGACTTTGGAACCCACGCCGCGCGTGAGCACGTCATGGCGGAAGGAGCCGGCGAGGGTGAGACTGCGCAGCAGCGCGCCCCTGGCCTGCACGGTCGGTGCCATGTCGTAGGCGAGCAGCAGGAGTTGGCGGGCCAGACCGGGGTCGCTGCGTTCCAGGCCGCCCGCTTCCTCCACCAGCTGCCGCGAGCGTGCGGTCAGCTGTCTCTCCTCGCTGCGGCCGCGTTCCTGATGGAGGCCGAGCAGTGCGTACGAGCCGGCCCCGAGGGCCGCCACCAGCAGGACGAGGAGGACGTCGCGCACGATGGTCCGCGTGTCCCGGCTCCGTGCGCGTCGTGCCGCCTGCGGCCATGTGGCGGCGGATTCGATGGTCAGCCGGGACGGTGAGACCCGGTAGGCCTCTTCCTCGTCGGAGACAGGCACCAACACGCGCGTGATCTCCTTCCCCGCCGCCGCCAGCTTCTCCCTGTAGCCACCGACTTCGCGCAGGTTGCCACGAGTGTCGACGTCTCCGACCACGGCGATGTCGTCGACGAGCCGGGTCGGCGGCCAGACGGCGGAGGTCCATGGGGTCTTGCGCCGGATCTCGTCCAGGACGAGGTGGAACGCGGCGCCGAGGGAGGCGTCGCCGACGTGCTGCACGGGGCCTTCCTCGTTCTCCAGCCACCACACCACCCCGCAGTCCACACGGCCGGCGGCGGCGTGCCGCCAGGCGCGCTCGGCGGATGCGAGGAAGCGGGCGTCGGCACTGAACAGGCTCATCCGCCGCGGGTCGGGCACGAGCCCCGCCGGTGTACCGGGCTGACGGCAGGCGACGAGCGTGGCCCGGCGTCCCGCGGCTCCGCGCGACAGCAGCACGTGCACACGCTCCGGACGGCCGCGTCGCGGTGCGAGACCGGCCAGGTGCTGCAGCATCACGAGGGCGGTGAGGCGGGCGTCGGGAGGCTGGTCGCCCGACGAAGGTTTCTCGGCACCGGACAGGGAAGCCAGCACGCCGAGGCAGCGCGCGAGGTCCTCGTCCGTCGATGCCTCGGCCGCCGTGCTCCAGGAGGAGGCGGGCGCGGCGAGACCCGCGGCGCGGATGTGCCGCACGGCCGCGTCCAGCGCGACGGACGTCGCGTCGGGATCGACGAGCGCCAGACCGAGTGCCCCCAGGCACCGGGCCGCGTTCACCACAGGACCTTCGCCGGCCCGGAACGGCGCTCCCCGGGCAGCCAGCTCCGGCGGGAGCCGTCTGGTGAACCGGTCATCGGCGAGCAGACGGTGCAGCGGCGTCACGTCGCCCACCAGTCGGCGCAGCGCGGCGACATCGCGGTCCGCCACCCATCCGGTCACCAGGGCGACGAGCGGCTGTGCGGGCCCGAGGAGGTCTTCCCGGATCTCGTCCGCGTCCTCCGGCATCGGCTCGTGCTCCAAGAGCCCGGTGTAGCGCTCCGCCGGGCCACCGCTGAAGGTCATTGCGCCGCCCGGCCGATGATGCCGCGCAGAGGGTGGGCCCCCGGCAGGCTCTCGGCGACGTGCTCCCACCGTTCCTGGCCGCTGTTCGTCATGACGGCCCGCACCGAGCGCTCCACCTCTTCGACGTCGAGAAGCCCTGCCTCTGCTAGACCGACCGGAGCACCGTCGACGTCGGCCTCGACGAAGTCGCCTTCCGGCAGGCGCAGGCTGATCGCTCCGGAAAGGAGCCAGAGGCCGTTGTCCACAGGACCGGTGACCTGGAGGGCGAGCCAGTATCGCTCGGCGCCGTCCTGATGGCCGACCCTCACGGGCAGAAGAACGGTGTCGTACTCGTGCCCGAGACGGTCCCGCTCGTCCGACGAGAGCGTGGCGCGAGCGCTGACCGTGAACCGTCCGGTGGCCGAAACGGTCAACCGCACGGTGAAGGGCAGACGTTCGAACTCCGTCCGCTCGCGCCGGATGCCCGAGGAGCCGTCGGCGGCGTCGGCCAGGCGCGTGGCCATACGAGTCGCCGGATCGCGGGACTGACCCGGTCCGCCGCGCAGCCGTGCCTCGGCGACGGCTGCCGCATGTCCGAGGAAACGGTTGTCCCGAGCCAGTACGTCGAGCAGCTCGACCAGCGCGTCCCGTGTGGCCCCCGGAAGCCGATCGGCCTCTATCGTGCCGAGCCGCGTGCACAGACTGGCGGCAGCGACCCGGATCAGACCACGGTCGTGATCGCGTACGCCCTCGTCCAGTTGCTCCAGCGCGGCGGTGAAGCGCGAACCGGCCGGCGCGAACGAATTCCTCAGGTTGATGACCGGCCCGGGGTCCGTGTCGTCGGGGTGCGGAATTCCCGTGGCGAGATCTCCGGCCAGACGGTCGACCAGGTGCCACGGCAGCAGGTGGAACAGTTCGGCGGGCGGGTGGCCTTCATCGGCCAGGCGTGCCAGGAGCAGTCGGCGCACCTCCACGGATTCGTGCCTGAGGACGCGCAGTTGGGCCTCTTCCAAGAAGGTGTCCGGCCAGTGGTCTTCGATGTGTGAGAGCACCGAGAGGCCTGCCTCGGAAATCAGCACCGGGGCTGCCGTACTGCCGAGCTCGATCACCCGCTCGCCGGTCTCCGCGTGCACCAGGCCCAGGGCCAGACGGTCTTCCGCGATGCGGATCGCGGTGCGCAGCCACCCGTGGGTGAACTTCGGCAGGCGCCGGGCGTCCGCCCGTTCGTCGCCGTCGTTCACGACCAGAGCCTCCGGCCGGAGGGGCGTCGACGACACGGACGTCGGCACGCCCGCGACCCAGACGCTCAGCGGACGGTGGACCGGTGCGGGATGCTCGGTCGGGTGTTCTGTCATGGGGCAGCCCGCTTCAGGAGGGCCGTGACGAGGTCTTTGGCGACGGGACCGAGGGAAGCGGCGAGCTCGGCGGCGCGGGGCCCGCGGTGCGCGGGTGGTACGTAGGCGCGCCAGTCGGCATCCAGCAGTGGCCAGCTCTCGTCCGGTATCCGCAGGACGAGATCGTTCGGTAACTCGCCGACCCAGTGGACCACGTGGTCGAACTCGGCCTCCGGCATGCGCAGCCGGAACTTGAGGCAACGCAGGATCACTCGCGCCCGGCCCACGGGGTCACCCTGCCCGAACGCGACCGCCATGACCGGAGGAGCGGCCCGAGCGTGGGCCCGCGCGGTGCCGAGGGGATCGGCCAGAAGATTCCGGTGATGGTCGTAGTAGAGGCAGTTGAAGGTGAGATCCCTCGTACGCGCGTCGACGGTCAGGCCCCCGCCGTACGTCGGGAAGCCGAATCCGCCGAGATTGAGCGGCCGGTACTCCATGACCCGATTCTGCGGGAACTCCTGCGGAGAGGCCGACCACACCAACCGGGGCGAGACCCGGCAGTCGTAATCGCCGAGACCGTCCCGGCGACGTCGTCTCCACAACGGCAGTCCGTTCAATTCGCCGGGACCCGCGGTGCCGGTGAAGTCGAGATCCCGGACCGGGGCCTCCGGCCCGCCTGCCAGCAGGTCCCGGACCGCGCCACCGACCAGCCAGGCCGCGTGCTCCCGCCGCGCCAGCTCGTCGAGCACGCCGGCCACCAGTACGCCGCCCTCTCCCATGGAGTGCACGGCGCGCTCGTATCCGTCGCGGAGCCCGGCCGGCGGAGACCGCAGCGCGTCTTCGCTGAGATCGTGGACCGGCGTGGGCCCGGTGGGATCGACGGTGACCGCCGGATCGGCTCGCTCGGGAACGGTCCGTGCGGGTGGCCCGGCCAGTGCCTCGTCCCCGTCGACCAGCAGCCGGTCGCCCGGCTCGCCCGTTCCGGGAGCGTGGTCGAAGGTGAATCCGACGACCGTCTCTCCGTCCACCCGATCGCCCACCGCCAGCGGAGACCGCGGAGAACGCGCATAGGGATCCAGCCGACTCGTGACGCTCGCGGACACTGGACACACCCTCCCGAGCTGCTGGTTCCGTGACCGGAAGGTCACTCTAGGCTGTGGCGGCCGTGTGGCGCAGGGCTTCGGTGCGCCAGGTCGTGCCGGAGGTGTGATCGGCGTCGCTGTCGATGCCCGTTAACCTGATCGAGTGCAATCGGATCACGAACTTACCTCGGCGGAGAGGCAGTTGCGCGACGCCTATCTCGCGGGTCGCGCGGTCGACTTTCGCGCGGGAGGCCCGCTGGACGAGAGCGTCCGCGGAGACGGATGGGGCGAGGAGCGGTCCGTCAGGGCCGAGGTCGTCTGCGCACTGCTCCTCGGCGACGGCCCGGGACCATCGGCGCGCGTTCCGGCCCTGCGAGTGGCCGGTGCCCGCGTCACCGGAGTGCTCGACCTCGACGGTGCCGACGTCCGACACGGCATCTCGTTCGAGGGATGCTGGTTCGAGCAGCCCATCCGCATCTCCGGCTCCACGATCCGCACGCTCGACTTCACGGCCAGCCGGGTTCCTGGGCTCGACCTCGCCATGACCCGGGCCGACGGCAAGGTGCTGTTGCGGCAGGCGGTGGTCGACGGCACGCTGAACGTTCAGCGCGCGCACATCGCGGGAGAGCTCATCCTCAACGGGGCGGCCGTGTCCACCTCGGACGAGGAGTCCTGGGCCGTCCTCGCCGGCGGGCTGGTCATGGAAGGCGGCCTCTTCTGCACCGGAGCCGTCATCGACGGCGGCCTGCGCATGCCGGGCGCGCAGCTCGCCGGCGGTCTGCACATGAGACGCGCGCGGCTCCGGAACGCCGAGGGCACCGCCCTCCTCGCGGACCACGTCGTGGCGAGCGGCGTCTGGCTGTCCGACGGGTTCAGCGCGGACGGCATGGTCAGCCTGCGAGGCGCGCAGATAGCGGACCTGCTCACCCTCGACGGCGCCACCCTGAGGGCCCCCGTGACGGCGCTCGACTGCACCCGCGTACAAGCCGGGGCGCTCGTGTTCACGCCCGCCGAGCCTCCGTCGGGCCGGATCGACTTGCGCGACGCGAAAGTGGGCGTGCTCCACGACCGGCCGGACCGATGGCCGCCCACCGTGTTCCTCCAGGGCTTGACGTACGGCTCCCTCCACGAGAGCGACGAGGCCCAAGCCCCTTCCCTCCCGTCACGCCTGGCCTGGCTGGAGCTCAATCCCGGCTACACCGCTCAGCCGTACGAGCAGCTTGCGCTCTGGTACCGGCAGATCGGCCACGACAACGATGCGCGACGCGTACTCCTGACCAAGCAACGTCACCGCAGGAGAACCCTTGCGCCCCCCTCACGACTGTGGGGCCATCTCCTCGACTGGACGGTCGGCTACGGCTACCGCCCTTGGCTCGCGGGCCTGTGGCTCGCGGTCCTGACACTGGTCGGCTTCGCCGTCTTCAGTACGCACACACCACGCGCGACGGAAGCCGACAAGGTGCCCCCGTTCAACGCCCTGGTCTACACCCTGGACCTCCTCATCCCCATCGGAGGCTTCGGCCAGCGTGTCGCCTGGTACTGGCCGCCGGGCACGGTCGCCTGGTTCGCGTACGCCCTTATCGCCGCAGGATGGATCCTCACGACAGCGGTGGTCGCGGGCGTGACGCGCACACTGAACCGCAACTGAACGGGCAGGCCTCACGGCGCCGGTGGATCCGCGACTCCGGCGCTGGCAGCAAGGGCGGCCCGCTGCCGGCTTCTACCAGGCACCTGGTGCCCTCCGCTACGCGTCCTCCGGAACCAGCACGCCGAGCTCGACTTCCTCGAAAACCCGGGACCACCAGGATTCGTCATCCGCGAAGGCCCCCGGGTCGCTCCGCCGCGCCTGCTCGAGGACGTCCTCGACGTACTCCTCGTAGTCGGCGTCTTCGTCGCTCCGTTCAGAGCCGCAGAACGCCTCCCAGACCTCCAGGACGCTCTGCAAGCCCGCGACCGAAGAGTTGACCAGCGCGTACTGCTGGTCCTCGTCGCCGTCGTAGCCGCGGACCATCCACACGGCCCCGCTGTCGATCATCAGCCAGTACGTGTTGACGCCGTCCTCGAAGGCCCCGAGGAACGCCGCTCGGCCCTGCGGGAGGGACCGGACCTCCAGCTCCCGACCCGAGTCCCGCACGAACATGCGACAACAGTCGGCGGGCAGCCCTCGCTCGACCAGCCCGGAGAGAACCTCGCCGCCGACATCCTGGCGCGTGAGAGAGCCGGCGTCGTACGGCAGCCACACGGTGTCCGGCAACTGGAACCTCCTGATCGGTCTTGGCCTCCGATCCTCCCAGACCAGGGGGACGACCCCTCGGGCAGGACCTCCCCGACGTCAGCGGGCATGGTGACGCTTGCAGAGCGGACGCTTCGGCGGTGCCGAGCGAGGCTGGGCCGGCTCGTGCGGCCGGGCATGATCATGTCGCCTCCCTGCCTCATGGCGCGGCGACGGGGGACGGTAGTGTCGCTTCATGTCCAGTCCCGGAGACGTCCCGCCGGAGATCCTGAGCAGGATCCGGTCGGTCTGTCAGCACTTGCCCGAGTCCTATGAGGAACCGGCCTGGATCGGGATGCGCTGGCGGATCCGTGCGCGGACGTTCGCTCACGTCTACGCGCCGGATGTGGACCGATCTCCGCTCTACGCCCCGTACGCGACCGAGGGCCAGGACCCGGTCGTGATGACGTTCCGGGTCGACGCGGACGACCTGCTCGGCCTGATCGCACCGGGGTTCCCGTTCTTCCGTGCCGCCTGGGGCCGCAATGCGGTCGTCGCCGTCCTCGGAGATCACACCGACTGGACCGAGCTCGCCGAACTGATCACCGACAGCTATCGCGGCATGGCTCCGAAGTTCCTCGCGGCCCGGCTCCCGCCGCTTCCGCCTGTGGACTGACCGGCACCCTTGTACCGGCTGCTGTTCACCGACGGCCTCTGAACGAAAACTCCCCCTGCTGACACTCGCTCGGGGAGCGGCCGCACCGGCCGTTCCCCGAGCACCAGCTCAGTCCTTCGCCTCGTTGGGCATCACCTTGGTGACCTTGCCCGCCGGGTCGGCCTCGATCCGGCCGCTCTGGCTGTACGCGTTCGAGACGTAGACCGACATGTGCTTCGGGTCGCCGAAGGTCGGGTCGTCGCCCGTGACCAGCAGATACCGCGAGGAGATGTCCTTGACGTTCAGTTCCTTCTCCGCGCGCTTCAGGAGGGCGGGAAGGACGTCCCAGTCGAACGCGTCCACGCTGAAAGGGCTGTCCATGGGGCCGACGCTACCGCTGATGATCCCCTTCTCGGCGCCCTCGCCGGGACGGTAGGTCCAGCTGTCGTAGCGGCTCTTGCTGCCCTTGACCATGACCTGGGCCGAGACGTGCTCCGGATAGACCGTCAGGTCGCACACCTGGTCGGTGCCCGTGGCCTCTTTCAGCGCCTTCAGCGCCGTACGGATGCCGTCCGGGGTCAGCAGGTTCTGCGTCGCCGGCTTCCCGCTGTCGCCACTCGTGTCCGCCGGAGCATCCGCCGATTTCGTGACGCTGGGTGCGCCGGTACGGGAGCCGGACGTGGTCGGGCCGGGGGAGTGGGCACCCTGGTCCTCGGTGCCGCCGAGCCCGGGGACGAGATTCCAGGCGAGGACTCCGGCCAGCACCGTCGCGGCGACGGAGGAGCCGATGCCGATCCCGCGGACACGACTCCGGGTCCGTTCGACGTGCCCTCGCTCGCGCGACCCGTGCGAAGGGACCTGCGGCACGCTGTCCCACGGACCCCCGCCAGGCGTGCGGTGGGCCGTCGGACCGACCGGATACGGCGTGGGTGCGACGGCGGGATGGGGTGTTCCGTCGGACGGCCAGGGTGTCGCCGGGCCGAAGCCCGGCGTGGGCGGGGTCACGGATGAGGGCGCGGTGGCCGTCGTCGGCGGGGCGAGGTGGTACGAGGTGGACGACGTGGCGCCCGGGACCGGTCCGGAGGGAGTCCCGTCCGCGGCCGCGGCGAGGAGGGCGTGCAGACCGGCGGCGTCGGGCCGCGCCGTCGGGTCCTTGACGAGGACGGCGGACAGCGCCGCCGTGAGCACTCCAGCCCGGCGCGGCGGCGGCAGCGGTTCGCTGAGGACCGCGGCCAGGGTCGCGAGCGTGGATCCCCTGCGCAGCGGGTGCGTGCCCTCCACGGCGACGTACAGCAGCATCGCGAGCGACCACAGGTCGGACGCGGGACCGCCCTCGTCGCCGGAGATGCGCTCGGGCGCCATGTAGTCGGGGGTTCCGATGATGGAGCCGGTCGCGGTCAGCGCGGTCGACTCACGGATGGCGGCGATGCCGAAGTCGGTGAGTACGGGACGGCCGTCGGGCCGCAGCAGCACGTTGGCCGGCTTCACGTCCCGGTGCTGGATGCCGACGTCGTGCGCGGCGCGGAGCGCGGCGAGCAGGTCGCGTCCGAGCCTGGCCGCGGCGACGGGTTCCATGGGGCCGAGTGCCAACTGGTCCGCGAGCGAACCGCCGGTCACCAGCTCCATGACGAGCCAGGGGTACGTGTCGGCGCCGGCGTCCACGATGTGGTGGATGGTCACGACACCGGGGTGCTCGACCCGAGCGAGCGCCTGTGCCTCGCGCAGGACCCGGTCGCGCAGCATACGGGCAGCCTGCGGGTCGTACTCGGCGAGCCCCGGATCGGGCGGGCGCACTTCCTTCAGCGCCACGGCCCGGTTCAGCACGATGTCCCTCGCACGCCATACCGTGCCCATGCCGCCGCCACCGAGCCGCCCCTGGAGCTCGAAGCGGCCGTCGATCACCCGTCTGCCGGGGTCCCCGTCGTTCATGGGCGGGAGCCTACGGGGCGCCGCTGACATGCCGCAGAGCGGGTGGCGGAACACGCCCCCGTTCACTCCGCTGTTCCTTCCTGTTCCTTCACGGTCCCGCACGTCTTCGGGGATGGGGTCCTCGCAGAGCGACCCGCGACCGTGTGCGGTTCCGGTACGGCTTACGGAGGAAACCGTATGGCTCAGTTCCATGATCGTCTCGACGGAAGATCGGCCACCTGCCAGAGGTAGGGTCCGGCTATGACCGACGACTGGTACGTCCTCATAGAGGAGGACACCCGCACCACCGAGCGGGCCGACGGCACGGAGCTCAAGCTCCATCGGTGGATGCTCACCGGCACGCACCTCATCGGCCCGAACCAGGCAGAGGCGGTCGCGGCCGCCGAGGACGCGGCGCTCCACCACGTACCGGAGATCATCGCCCGGCATGCCCGCCCGGGTGACGAGCCCGGCCGTCATGCGCTGCTCGGGCAGGACGGTGCATGGACCGTGCTGGTGAAGCAGCGTCACCGCGCCTGCCACATGCGCGTGACCACGGCGCGGCTCGTGCACGCGCGGGAGGAGAAGGAAGCACCGGCGAAGAGCCTGAAGGACAAGTTCCGCAGCGTCCTCGACGGCCCGGCGCCCACACCGAAGCCCTGGACCTGGGTGACCGACAGCAAGGGCGAGTCGTCCTGACCGCCGCGTTCGGCTCCTGGGCGGGGTAAATCGGTCGACCGGCCTGTGTACGGCGCGGTGTGATGATCTCTCCCCTGGCGGTAGGGGGGCGGACCGAACAGGGGAGTTGTTCTTGGCTGTACAGAGGACCACCGAGGAGGCCACCGTCGTGATCGATGCGGCGCTGGTCAGGCGCCTGGTCGATACGCAGTTTCCGCAGTGGGCGGGCCTGCCTCTGGAACTGCTGCACCCCGCTGGTTCGGATCACGTGATCTACCGGTTGGGTGGGGAGCTGTCCGTGCGACTGCCCCGGTATGCCGGCGCGATCGGCCAGGCCCGCAAGGAGTCGGAATGGCTGCCCCGCCTCGCCCCGCACCTGCCCCTGGCCGTTCCGGTGCTGGTGGGGGTGGGGGAGCCCGGCTTCGGCTATCCGTGGCCCTGGGCGGTGTCCCGTTGGCTGGAGGGGAAGGTCGCCACCGTCGAGGCACTGGCCGATTCCGCCGAGGCGGCCGTCGAACTGGCCGGGTTCCTCGACGCGCTTCAGCAGTTCCAGTACGGCGAGACTCCGGCTCTGCGTGCCCGTGAAGATCTCGCCGCGCCTCCGCTGGTCGCACGCGACAGTGCGACGCGGAAGGCCATCGCGGGCGCCGACGGGGTGTTCGACGCCGCGCCGATGACCGAGCTGTGGGACGCGGCGATCGGTGCTCCGGGCTGGGACGGCCCTCCGGTCTGGGTCCACGGTGACTTCCACACCGGCAACCTGCTGACCGTCGACGGCCGACTCAGCGCGGTCATCGACTTCGGCGGGCTGGGCATCGGCGATCCCGCCTGCGACCTGATGATCGCCTTCACCTTGATGTCGGCCGAGAGCCGTGCCGTGTTCCGCGCCGCGCTCGGCGTGGACGACGCGACGTGGCTCCGAGGACGCGGCTGGGCGCTGGCGACGGGCCTCAACGCCTACACCCACAACGCCGGCGCCGACCCGCGCGTCACGGCACAGACGACCCGCCAGATCACCGCGGCCCTCGTCGGCTAGGACCCGTTCGGTCGGCGGTCTTCGGAGCCGTACAACGGGGGCGGCCCGCTCCCGCCTGGCCTCCGGACTGGTGCGTAAGGCTTCTCAGAGACGCCGTACGGAACCGAAGATGGGGGAATGGCCAACGGCGAGGACCTGCTCTGGGACGCGGTGGACAAGGGGACGGCGTTCGTTCCACGACTGCGGCGCACGGCGGTGACGGCCGGCTGCGCCGGTCTGTTCGTCCCGGTGCTGTGGGCGTACACCGACGCCGTGTGGGCGGCGTGGGCGGTTGCGGCATACGTGCTCGTGGAGATCGGGTACCGGGTCGGCGAACGGACGCCCTGCCTTCCCCGCGCAGGCGTAGGGGAAGGCAGGGCGCCAGGCGTGCCCGCTGCTCATCCGTCAGCAGACGAACAGGCACGCCCACTCGTCGTCACCGAGTCCGGTAGGCCGTGGCCAGTACGGAGACAGTGACCCGATCGGGCAGGGAGCCGCCGTCGTTCAGGTCTGCACGACTCACGTGGCGTGCACTCGGCGTCATCGCCACCAGGTCCAGCACCTCCGGCCTGGACAGCGTCGCGGTGTACTCCACCTGTTCGGTGACGACTGCCTCGAAGAAGGGGCTGAGCGCGCGATGCAGGCGTTGTTCCTTGTTCGGGTCGATCGCGACCATCGCAGCCACCTGGTCACGCAGCTCGGTCAAGTGCCGACCCGTGGGTCGGACCACGATGAGCCGGCCGCTCGGTCGCAGTACGCGGTGGAACTCGGCGGGGTTGCGTGGGGCGAACACGTCCAGCACGACATCGGCCGTCCGGTCGGCCAGGGGAAAGGGACGGAAGACGTCCCAGGCGACTGCGGCGGCCCGGTCGTGGGCACGGGCTGCCAAGCGCAGTGCGCGCACCGAGGTGTCCAGCCCCAGGCCACGGGCGCCGGACAACTGGTCGAGGACGCCGGCCAGGTAGTAGCCCGTGCCACACCCCACATCCACCGCCGTGGCCCGCTCGGGCAGGCCCTCGGCCGCCAGGCGGGCCCCGACTTCGCGGATGGGCGCGTAGGAACCGGTGGACAGGAAGCGGTCCCGGGCCAGGACCATGGCCGCGTCGTCCCCGCTGGTGGCGCGGGTGCCCGTCAGCAAGCCGGCATAGCCGTGACGGGCGATGTCGAAGGTATGGCCCCTCGGGCAACGGAGCGCAGCGTGGTCGAGGTGCAGGCGACACGTGCGGCACGCCGGGCAACGCAGCAGGTCGAGGGACAAATCGAGAGCAGGGGGAAACGGCACGGGCACGAGGCACTCCTGGCACAGGGGGAAGGGAAGGGATCGTGCCTGCGCGCTCAGGGCCTCACTGCCTCAGGAAGGTACGTGCAGAGGGGACTTGGTTGATGCATCAGGCACGCGAAGGAGGGCGACGCCGTCCGGCGTCGCCCTCAGCGCCTTCCGATCACAGGAAGCAGCAGTGCGGGGTGCTCATGAATGCCACGCCGCAAGTCTACGAGTACGGCGAGAGCCCTTCATGCCTCCGCCGTCCGTTCCCGTTCCACGGGGGGGCGGGCCTTGTGCGGGCCGTGTCTGTCCAGACCGGTCCTGCTCCGCTGCGGTACCGCGGTGGTGGATCATCAGCGGTCAGGACGCTGGACGCCTGCGGAACCGGTGCAAGGCAGCGGCTCCCAGCGCGATCGCCGTTCCTCCCGTACCGATCAGCCAGCGTGCACCGGGAGTGGCTCCGGTTTCCGCCAACGTGCCCGAGGGGGCGCCGGCCGGGTGATCAGGGGCCGCCTCCTCGCCTGCCGCCGGATCGGGTCCCGCCGCCGCCGGTGGGTCGCTCGGTCCGGATTCCCCGGCACCGCTCCCGGCCGATCCGGCTGGGTCCCCGGCCCCTGCCTCGGTCCCGGGCCGGGTCGGCTCGCCGTTGCCTGGGCCGGCCGGATCGGTGGGGGTGCCGGGGTCGGCCGGGTCGGTGGGGTCGGTGGGGTCGCCCGTGCCGGGGTCGGCCGGGCCGGCCGGGTCGCCGGTGCCGGGATCCGCCGGATCAGTCGGCTCGCCGCCCCCCGGGGCACCCGGATCCGCCGGGAGGACGAGCTGTGACTCGTACTCGGGGGAGTCGAGGCTGATGCCGTCGGACGCAGCCAGGTAGAAGTGCACGAGGGGCGCGTCACGGTGAAAACGCATGCGCAGGGACAACTGGGTCGCCCCGGCGGGAACGACCAGGTCGTAGTGCGCCGTGGGGTTGGCTTGCGACCACCGGTCCGCGTCCACCTCCTGCCACCCGCTGGTCCCACGCACCTGCACGTCGGTGTGGTCGGGTCTCAGTCGCAGGGTCTCGTTGTCCTCGACGATGAGTGTCACTTCACGGTCGGAGTCCGTAGGTTCGGCATTGACCACGAGAGTCAGGGCCTGCCACGGTCCGCCTGCTGTGAAGGTGTCCGGGACTCCGTGTACGGAGACGGTGACGCCCTCGTCGGGGGTCGTCTTCTTGACGGAGGGTGCCGATTTCTCATGGCCCCTGTCTGGCGACTGGTCAGGGACGGCGACGCTCACCGGTGGGCCGTCAGTCGCCAGGGCGGGGGCGACCAGCACCGCCGTCGGTGCCGTCATGCCGACGACGGCGGCGAGGAGTGTTCTGCGAAGTGGCACGGTGCTCTCTGTTCCGTAGATCGATCACTCGGACAAGAGCACTCTTGCCGGGGCATCTTCATCGCAATACCCCGTACTGATCTATCCCGTCATAAAGAAGATCTATGCCTCAGCCCCGATGCGACGCTGGAGCCCTGGATCAGATGTCGCCCCCATCGCGCTGCTCGGGCCGCTCGTCACGCCCATGGAGCCCGTCCCGCCGGCCCTGCTCCGCTGTCGACGGAACCTCGCTGACCCTGACGACCCCCGTGAGTCCGGAGACCTCCAGGACGGGCAACAGGAGTGCGGTCGCCAGGACTTCGACATGACCGGCGTGAGAGAAGAGAACGCTCAAGGCCGCGCTGTCGAGGTACTCCACTTCGGTGAGGTCGACCACGACCTGGTCCGGGCAGTCCTCCAGAGCGGTGGCCAACGCGCCGGAATTGCTCATGTCGATCTCGCCGACCGCCTTCAGGACAGGAGCGGCGTCCGGCCGGCGCCTCGACGTGAGGATGAGGGACGTGGTCATGGGGTGATCCTCGTATACATGTCGACGGTGGTCCCGGCCGGTCCTGGAACGATGGAGACCTGTTGCATCAGGGCGCGCATGAGCGGCACGCCCCGGCCCCGGTGAGGATGCGCATCCGGAGCCGGAGGCTTCCACCGGCCCGTGTCGGTGACGGTCAGCCGCAGCGCGTCGGCCGTGGCCTCCACGTGCAGGGTCACCGCGTCACCGGGCGCGTCGCGGTGTCCGTGCTCGATCGCGTTGGCGCATGCCTCGCCCGCCGCCACCAGGAGGTTCTGCGTGGCGTCAGGAGGGAGATCGCACCCCTCCAGCCAGCTCCGCAGAGCCTGCCGTACGGGCGCGAGCTGCCCGGACTCGGCTGGGAACGTCATGTCCAGCGGACCGGGATGGCGATGGAGCAGCAGGGCGACGTCGTCACGAAAGCCCCCTTCCGGCGCCAGCTCCTCCATCAGGCCGTCGGCCAGAAGGTCGAGGGGGTCGCCCCTGCCCTCCCGGAGCGCCTGCGCCGCCCTCTCGATGCCGCGCGTGAGGGGCGCGCCCCGTCGTTCGACGAGGCCGTCGGTGTACAGCAACAACGTGGAGCGGGCGGCCATCACGTACACCGCCGTGGGTCGTTCCCGGCCCACGCTGACGCCGATCGGGCGCGAACGACCTTCCTCCAGGAGGTGCGTGCTCCCGTCGGGCCGGGTCACCAGGCCGGGAGGGTGCCCGGCGCTGGCGTAGGTCAGGTGGCCGGTACGGTCCAGGACCCCGCAGAACACCGTCGTGCAGAAGGCGCCGGGGACATCGGCGGCGAACTGGTCCAGGGCCATCAGGGTCTGCGCGGGATCCTCGCTCTGCATGAGCAGGGCCCGGCACGCGCCGCGCAGCTGCCCCATGACCGTCGCGGCCTCCAGACCCCGTCCCACGCAGTCCCCGACGACGATGCCGGTACGGCCGTCCCGCAGCGGGACCGTGTCGTACCAGTCGCCGCCGACCTTGAGCGGCCGGCTGGCCGGTTCGTACCGGACCGCGAAGCCCTCGGGTACGCGTGAGGGGCCCAGGATGGCCTGCTGCAGCGCGATCGCGGCCTTGCGCTCCTGGTCGATCTGGTGGGCGCGTGTCAGTCCCTGGGCGAGGTGTCCGCCCATGAGGGACAGGGTGAGCTCGTCCTCTTCGGTGAAAGGGTGCTCCGGCCCGAACGTGACCCGGAGGATCAGGGCGCCCTCGGGATGTTCGAGCAGGATGCCGGCCCCGGTGTCCGTCACGAGCGGAGTGAGGGGGCGGCGCTCGCGCAGGTCGAGCAGCAGCCGCCGCGCCTCGACGGCGAGCTGCTCATCCTCGCCCCCCGGTCCCGTGCCGCCCGCGCTTCCCGGTCCCGCGCTCCCCGGTCCCGTGCTGCCCGCGCTCCCCGGCACCGGCCCCACGGGTTCCGTCATGACCAGCCCGGGCGCACCGTCGTCGGTGAGGACGGTGGCCGTGACACGTCGCGCCTGCCAGAGATCCCGCAGTTCGCCCAGTGCGCAGGACAGGACCTCGGCCGGGCTGACGGCCTGTGACATGCGGGCGGTCAGAGAGGCCAGCGCGTTGTCACGTCGGCCGGCGTGGTGGTCGGCGGTGACATCGCGGAACGTGCCCACGAAGACGTGCCGTCCGGAATCGGGGTCCTGGACCCGGGTGCCCGTGACGCTCACCCAGACCCGGTGTCCGTCGCGATGGGTGAGGGGGAGGGTGGACGGGCCCGGTGAGGAGTCGCCCTCCGCCGCCATCAGCCGGGCGAACGTGTCCTCGACGTCACGCCTCGGGCCGGGGGCCGTCTCCGCGTCGGGCCACCACGGGGGAGTGGGATCGTACGGCAGGAGTTCCGGTCCGTAGCCGACGATGTCGGTGAAGGCGGCGTTGATCTCGACGACCGCGCCCGCCTCGTCGCAGACGAAGAAGGCCTCCTGGAGGGAGTCGACCAGCGCGGTCCGCCAGCGGGCGTGGTGGTTGCGGAGCCGCCCGAGCTCCACGTGGGCGTGTACGCGTGCCAGCAGTTCCCCGGCCGCGAAGGGCTTGACGAGGTAGTCGTCGGCGCCTGCCCGCAGCCCCTCGACGGACGCTTCCTGACCGGCGCGGGCGGACAGCAGAAGCACGGGGACCGCGGCGGTGCGGGGGTCGGCGCGCAGGGCGCCGACGAGGCCCAGGCCGTCGAGACCGGGCATCATGACGTCGCTGACGACGAGATCGGGCGTTCGGGAGCGGACCGCCGCGAGTGCTGCCAGTCCGTCGTTCGTCGTCCGGACCTCGTACCCGCCGGAGGACAGGAGTCGCACGAGGTACTCGCGCATGTCGGCGTTGTCATCGGCGACGAGCACGGTCGGGGCACCAGGGGTGGAGACCCCGGCCGACATGACGCTCTCGCCCTTCCACTCCTCCTCGCTCTCGCCCTCGTCCGGGAGCCCCGTGAGAGGGCGGGGCCAGGGCTGGATGCTCGTCGGCCCGGCCGCAGACGACGGATCCTCCTCCAGCCACCGCAGCGCTTCCTCCACGTACGGCTCCGAGGCACTCCTGGTCGCCTGCGGGGAGACCGCTGCCGTCCCCGCCCCGGACGGGTCCGGTGGTCCGGGAAGCACCATCGCGTCGGACGGCAGGTGGGCCGTGCCGAAGGGGAGGCGGATCGTGAAGCGGGTTCCGCGCCCCTCCTCGGACTCGGCGTGCAGCGAACCGCCGTGCAGCGTCACCAGCTCCCGTGCGAACGCGAGGCCGATGCCGCTGCCCTCGCCGGAGCGGGCGCGACTGTTCTCGATGCGGTGGAAACGTTCGAACAGGCGCGGCAGCTCATGGGCGGGAACGCCCACGCCGGTGTCGGTCACGCGGACCACCGCCTCCTCGCCCTCCGCCCGTACGGACACGTCGATCGTCCCCTCGAAAGTGAACTTCAACGCATTGGAGAGCAGGTTGAGCATCACCTTCTCCCACAGGTCCCGGTCGACGTGGACCGGGGCGCCGAGCGGACGGCAGTCGACGCGGAGGCCGAGGCCCGCGCGCTCGACGGCCGAGCGGAACACGCTGGCGAGGTCGGCGGTGACCGCCGCCAGATCCACCGGCTCGTAGCGGGCCCGCATCCGTCCCGCCTCGATGCGGGAGAAGTCCAGCAGCGTGTTGACGAGCCTGCCCAGACGCAACCCGTTCCGATGGATCATGTCGAGCTCCGCGCTCATCGCGGTGCCGCCCTCGCGGGCCGAGGCGCGCAGTTCCTCGACGGGGCCCATGATCAGGGTCAGCGGGGTCCGGAACTCATGGCTGATGTTGGCGAAGAACGCCGTCTTGGCGCGGTCGAGCTCGGCGAGCTGTTCCGCACGTCGGCGCTCCGCCCGGTAGCCCCGGGCATGGGAGATGCCGGCGGCGAGATAACCGGCGACGACCTGGACGAAGCCGTGATAGGCGTCGTCGAGCGGTCGGTAGCGGTTCAGACCGGCCACCAGGAAGCCGTACGGGGCGGTGCCCCCGTGCCCGAGCAGCGGGACCAGCAGGGCCTGCGTCGGCGGGGCCGACCACGGCCCCGAGGGCAGCCCGTCGTGGGCCGGGCCGTCCAGGGCGATCAGGACCGGCGCCTGCTGCTCCGGCCCCCACGTCGGCCAGGGAGCCGACGGGTCACCGGCGGCCAGCAGAGACGGGGCGGCGGCGTGCCCGACCGGGACGCCGGTGGCAGCCGCCAGCCGGGCCGAGCCGTCCTCCTCGTAGAGGTACGTCAGGGTGAAGGGCAGGTCCTTGTCGTTGCGCTCCAGCTGCCGCCCGGCGAAGGCGAGCATCTCGCGCTCGGTCAGCAGCGCGCGAGGGTCCGAGCCGAGGTGCCGCAGGGTGTCCATCCGACGCTCGGCGATGATCCGGTCGGTCTCCTCACTGACCACACAGAACACACCGGCCACTCGGGCCTCGTCGTCGCGCAGCGGGCTGTAGGAGAAGGTGTGGTAGCTCTCCTCGGGGAACCCGGAGCGCTCCAGGAACAGCATCAGCCCCTCGTCCCAGGTCGCCTCACCGCCGGTGAGCACGTGGTCGACCCGGTGCCGGATGTCCTGCCAGATCTCGGCCCACACCTCGCTCACCGGGCGGCCCAGGGCCCAGGGGTACTTGCTCCCCAGCGTGTCGCGACGGTAGGCGGCGTTGCAGAAGAACGTCAGCTCGGGGCCCCAGGCCATCCACATCGCGAACCGTGACGACAGCAGGATGTCCACCGCCGTCCGCAGACTCTGCGGCCAGCTCTCCGGCGGACCCAGGGGAGAGGCCGCCCAGTCGACCGCCGTGAGAGCCCGGCCGATCTCCTCGTCGGCCGCGAACACCTCGTGCACGCCGGCTTTCGGCATACGCGCGTCGGCGCTGTCACCGCTCACCTGGGGCCACCTCCTGTGCGAGCCGGCGCGCGGCGCGTGCCCGAGGTCGTGGTCGTCACGGCCGCCATGTGGTCCGCCCGGCCGCGCCGCCGGAACCCCGCTCCGCGCACTGCGGGGGCTCGGTGCCGCGAGACCTTCGCCTGATCCGTAGGATAAGTCTGCAATTGCACAGGCCGGTGCGGGTAGGCGCTTCGCGTAGGGGGTGTTTCCCGCCCGCCACGCGGGCGACGCCCCACCCGCGCCGTCCGTACGCCCTGAGCCGCACAGGAGATCCGGTGACCGACCACGCCCTCACCGTCCGCCCTCAGCATGACGCCTCGGGCGCCCGCGTCCTCGTCGTGCGTGGTGATCTCGACTACCACTCGGCTCCTGTCCTCTCCGGCGCCCTCGAGGAGCAGGGATTCGCTCCCGGCGCACGGTACGTGATCGATCTCAGCGGGTTGAAGTACTGCGATTCCACCGGCATCACCGTCATGGTGACGGCGTACCAGCGGGCGAGCGCCGCCGGCAGCCGCCTGGAGCTCGCCGGAGTGGGTGACGACCTGGCGCGCGTCTTCCGCATCATGGGCCTGGACCAGGTCTTCACCTTCGCGCCCGCCGTGGCGGAGGCGCTCGGCGAGCCCGGCGCCTGAGCACGACGCGCGACCCGTCCGAGCCGGACCGGCCGCTCAGCCCGACCCACCGGCCCGTGGGGCCCGTGGGCCCGGCACACCGGCCGCTCAGCCCGGCCCGCCGGCCCGGCCCACCGGCCACTCAGCCCTGCGCACCGGTCAGGTGCGCCGCCATGAGGGCGACATCGTCCTCACCGTCGGGAGGGAAGGCCGCCAGCAGGCCGTCGCACATCTTCTCGACGTCGTTCGGAAGGTCGCGCAGGACGTCGGCCATGCGGCCCAGGGAATCCTCGATGTCCTCGTGACGACGCTCGATCAGTCCGTCCGTGGTCATGACGAGCACGCGTCCCGCCTCTCCCGGCACCTGGACGGCGGCGGGCTGCGGAAGCCCCAGGCCGAGGAGCGGGCCGTGTTCGCGTACGAAGCGGACGCTGCCGTCGGGGGAGCGGAGGAGCGGGGGCAGGTGTCCCGCGTTGGAGACGTGCAGCGTCCCGGTGGCCGCGTCGACGAAGACGATGCAGAGGGTGAGCGTGAGGCTCGCCTGCACCGCGCCGAGCAGGTTCTCCACCCTCTCCAGGATCCCCTGCGGTGAGTGACCCTCGATCGCGTAGGCACGCAGGGCGTGGCGGACCTGCCCCATCAGCATCGCCGCGTCCAGGGAATGGCCCGCGACGTCACCGACGGCCAACAGCAGCCCGCCGGGTGTCGGGAGGGCCTCGTAGAAGTCGCCGCCGATCTCGGTGTGCTCGCTGGCGGGCAGGTAGCGCACCGCGAGTTCGGCCAGGTCCGACCGGGGCAGGGTGTCGGGCAGGAAACTCCGCTGGAGCGTCAGCGCCAGGTCGTGCTCCTCGGTGTAGCTGCGCAGGGCCTCCAGGGCGAGGGCGCACGCCTGCGCGAGCTGGGTGAGGAGCTGGGTGTCGTCAGGCGTCGCGACGGCACCGGCGGGCACCACCAGCCAGACCGGGGGTCGTCCCGGCTTCGCGCGCGCCGCCGCCACGGCGAGCCCGCCTTCCGCTGCCTGAGGGGCGGGGAAGCCGGGCCAGCCGCCGGCGCCCGTGGTGAACACGTGCGAGCCGGTACGGTCGCCGAACGCCTTGTACAGCGCGAGCACGCGGGGGTCCATCGGCGCACCGGAGGCCGGATCCTCGTGCGCGGACCCCTCGGCGTCGGTGGCATCCCGTGAGGAGCCGCCGCCCCTCCCGGTGGCCGAGATCGGGTCGCCGTGCGGGGACACGAGAGCCGCCACGGCGGTCGTGCCCAGCACGATCGCGGCGCCCTGCGCCGCCGCCCGGGCGACGTCGGCCGCGTCCTCCGCGCTGTAGAGCAGCAGGGTGGCCTTGTTGAGGTGGAGCAGACGGTCGGCGAGGCGTTCGGCACGGCGGCGCGCGCGGGCGTAGCGCAAGGTGGCCCCGACCGTCGCGAGGAGTTCGTCGGGCGCTATGGGCTCGGTCAGGTAGGCGTCGGCGCCGCGGTTGAGGCCCTGGGTCCGGTCGGTGGCGGTGATCGCGGACGCCGACACGTGGATGACGGGCAGCGCCGCGGTCGCCGGATCCCCCTTGATCCGCTCGCACACGTCGAACCCGGTCATGTCGGGCAGCCGGACGTCGACGATGGTCACCTCGGGCAGGACGCCGCAGGTCTGGAGCATCGCGAGGGCCTGGGTGCCGTCCTCGGCCTCGATGACGTCGTGACCCGCGCGGGAGAGGGTCGTTCTCAGCACGTATCGGTTGGTCGGGTTGTCGTCCACGATGAGAACGGTCGCGGCCGAGTTGTCCGAGTTGTCCGGACCGGACGGGGCGGGGATCACGCGGTGGTCTTTCATCTCTCAGGGGCGCCGTCGTCCGCGACGGCGGTACGGCCGGCGGAGGACGGATCGAGGCCCAGGGCCAGCAGGATGCGCTCGCGCGTCAGATGCGTCTTGCTCAGTACGGACCGCGCGTGGGTGAGCCGGGTGCGGTCCACCTCGCTCGGATCGCTCGACGTCAGTACGACGACGGGGACACGGGCGGTCAGCGGGTCCCGGGCGAGCGCGGTCAGCAGCGCGTAACCGTCCGGCGCGGGCATCACGAGGTCGACCAGGATCGCGTCCGGGGGACGGCTGCGCACGGCATCGAGCACGCGCGAGCTGACCGTGATCTCGGTGAGGTCGTCGGTCAGGCCCGTCAGCGTCGGGCGCAACAGGTCGAGGAAGGTCGTGTCGTCGTCCACGACGAGCAGCGAACCCAGACGCGCGGGCGCCCCAGCGCCCCTCCCGTCCGGGCCGTCCCGCTCCTCCGCCTCGGCGGCCGGCGCGTCGAGCCGAGCCGGAATCTCCACACGGACGGCGGTCCCCTCGCCGGGAGTGCTGCTGAGGGTGAGCGTTCCTCCCAGGATCGAGGTCAGCTTACGCGCGTAGGGCAGCCCCAGGCCCGTTCCCGACTGGCCCCGCTGATGCGTCCCCCGCACCTGGTAGAACTCCTCGAAGACCCGCTCCTGCTGATCCGGGGCGATGCCGATTCCGGTGTCGGTCGTCAGGAAGACGAGCCAGGACCGCCCGTCCCGCTCCGCCGTCTCCACGGTGAGCCGGACCTCTCCCGAGGTGGTGAACTTCAAGCCGTTGGACAGCACGTTGCGCAGGACCCGGGTGAGCATGACCTCGTCGGTGACCAGGTGCGGGGCGTCCGCCAGATCGGGGATGTCGAGACGTACGTCCTCGTGCGTCATCCCCCGGAGCGTTCCCCGGAGCTGATGCAGCACGGTCCGCAGGTCCGTGTCCGTCGCCGAGGGCTCCAGGCGTCCCGACTCGGCCTTGGCGACGTCGAGCAGCTCCTCGACGAGCGCCAGCAGCGTGCTGCCGGAGCCGGCGATGAGCGAGAGCTGCTGACGCTGTTCCTCGGTCGTGGGATCGGCGTCGGGCGCCAGGAGGAGACGCGCCAGCGCGATGACGGAATTGACCGGGGAACGCAGCTCGTGGCTCACGTTGGCCCAGAACCTCGTCTTCGCCTCGCTGGCCAGCCGCAACTGACGCGACTTGTCCTCGAGCTCGGCGTAGAGCGCGACGACGCCCGTGTTCGTCTCCTCCAGCTCGGCGGACAGCTCGCTGTAGAGGGCGACCACACCCTTGTTGGTCTCCTCCAGCTCCGCGTTGAGCCGCTGAAGTTCCTCCCTCTGCGTCCGGGCTTCCTCCAGGGCGTCGAGGAGCTGCCGGTTCTGCGACCGCAGCTCCTCGGTCACGCTGAACTCGGCCGGACCGTGCAGCTGTGCACGGATCCGGTCCAGACGCTGTTGCGTGAGGTCCTGTGAGGAAGGCAGCCGCTGTCCCACCGTCAGAGTGTGTCCTTCCCCCGAAGCGGTGTACGAGCTGTGGTCGAGCAGCCGCTCCGCGGCTCGTACCGTCGCGGCGTCGGGCCGGCGTCCGCCGGACCACCCGAAGCAGGCCAGGAGGTGCGGTGCCTCCCCGTGGTGGGGCGAAGCCGCCCGCAGCCGGACGCGAAAGTCCGGAGACCCCAGGAGATCACGTGCCACCTCACTCAGTACGGTCACCACACGGACCCGTTCGTGCCCCTCCAGTCCCAGGGCCCTGCTCAGCAGCTGTCCTTGTCGCCGGAGTTCAAACACATCCTTGTCGTCGCGCAGCATGCAGGAGCCGAATTCGTACGCCTCCACCGGTCTCACGAAGCGACCGCCCGGGCGACGACGATACCGGCGTCGTCCCGCCGCACGCCCGCCTGGCCGAGGAGGTGCCCGGCGATGACCGCCGGTCGTCTTCGGAACAGACCGGGGAAGTCGGCCGGCGACCAGCGGTCGCTCAGCCCGTCGGTGTGGAGGACGAGGACCGAGCTCGGATCCAGCTGCCCTTGGAACGTCCTCAGTTTCGGCATCTGGTGACCGACGATGCCCGGCAGCGACAGCAGGGCGTGCCGCTTGTCACCCCTGACGACGCACACGTTGATGTTTCCCACGCCACAGCTCTCGACGATGCCCCGGGAGAAGTCGGCACAGGCCACCGAGACCGCCGCCCCGCGGGTGCCCTTCAGCTGGAGATGCAGGGCCCGCAGGATCTCCTCCGGCGAACGGTGAGCGTTCGCCCGGAACGCGGCCCTGGCCCGCTCGCTCGCCAAGGCCGCCAAGGGGCCGTGCCCGAGACCGTCGCACAGCATCGCGGTGACGACGAGCCCACCCTCGCGCATCTCGGTACGCGCGGACCAGCCGTCCCCGCACACCGACTCCCCGCTGATCGGCCGCGTCAGACCCGCCACGGCCGGTTCGGCCACCGCCGCCTCGTCGCCCCGCCCCGACCAGAAGCGGGCCAGCAGCGCGGTGCCGCTGCCCGGCACCGAGTACACGTCGAACGTGTCGGCGCTGCGCGCGATGGCGCCCATGCCCACGCCGAGGGTGCCGCTGCTCGACACGCCGTCCACCAGCGCGCTGCGCAGATCCTGAATGCCCGGACCGCTGTCGAGGGACAGCAGTTCGACGGCGGCACGGTCCGGCAGGGTCACGACCCGCAGCGCGAGAGCACCGTCCCGGGCGTGCTTCTCCAGATTGGTGGCGGCCTCCGTCACCGCAAGCTCCACCTCCGCGACACGACTCGCGGACATGCCCACGCGATGCGCCAGACGCGCCGCCTCGCGCCGGGCCACCGGCCCCAGGGCCGTGTCCAGACGCAGCCAGACGACATCCTCCGCCTCGACGGTGGCACCGACGTCAGGCGGGTTCACCGCGCCCACTTCAGAACCGTCACCGTGGTACCGACACCCGGCTCCGACACGAGATCGAACTCGTCGACCAGCCGGCGCGCCCCACTGAGCCCCAGGCCCATACCGCTGCCCGAGGTCCAGCCGTCGGTGAGGGCCAGCTCCACGTCGTCGATACCGGGACCGGCGTCCACGAAACGCACCCACACCCCGACCCGCGCCATGTCACGGACGACTGCCGCGTGAGCGTGGCCGCCCCCGCCGTAGATGAGCGTGTTGCGGCCGAGCTCACTGGCCGCGGTGACCAGCTTGGTCTGGTTGACGAGCGACAGACCGGCCTGCTGCGCCAGCACGCGCACGGTCTGACGCGCCTTGACGACGTCGCCGCTCGCCTGGATCGGCACTTCTTCCCGGGAGGCCTCGTCGGCCGGATACTCTCTCACCGGCTCGCCGGTCGTGACGCCTGACTGCGCCGCAGATAGCCCAGGCCCAGCTCCAGGTTCAGAGCCGTCCGGACACCCTTGAGGGACAGACCGAGCTCCACCAGCGTCATGGCGACCGCGGGGCGCATGCCCACGACGACCGTCTCCGCCCCCAGCACGCGGGAGATCGCGGCGGTGGTGGCCAGCATGCGGCCGACGAAGGAGTCGACGATCTCCAGGGCCGAGATGTCGATGATCACCCCGCGCGCGGAGTGGGTGACGATCTGCTGGGACAGATCGTCCTGCAGATCCAGGACCATCTGGTCCTCGAGATCGATCTGGATCGAGACGAGGAGGACGTCGCCGATCTTCAGGACGGGTACCCGGTCGCTCACAGCAGGCCTTCTGCCCGGACCACGGCAGCCTTGTCGATCTCCACGAGAGCGTGACGCAGGGCGTCCGCCAGCGTGGCCTTGGTGGGAATGTCGCCGAACTCGATCCCGAGCCCCACGATCGTCTGCGCGATCTGCGGCCGGATCCCCGAGATCACGCACTCCGCGCCCATCATGCGAGCGGCCACGACGGTCTTGAGGAGGTGCTGCGCCACCTGGGTGTCGACGGCGGGAACACCGGTGATGTCGATGATCGCGTGAGCGGAGTTGGAGTCCAGCAGGGCCTGGAGCAGCTTCTCCATGACCACCTGGGTGCGGGCGGAGTCCAGGGTGCCCACGAGCGGCACACCCACCACGCCGTCCCACAGCTTCACCACCGGAGTGGACAGCTCCAGCAGCTGCTGCGACTGCGCGGAGATGATCTCCTCACGCGTCCGCGCGTACTCCTCCATGGTGAAGAGGCCCAGATCGTCCAGCAGCCGCGCGAACTCCAGGTACGCCCGTACGTCCTCGATGGAACCGCTGAGCAGGGACTCCACGACCCCCTTCAGGGAGAACACGCTCACCGCGGTCTCGGACGGGGTGAAGCCCTGCCGGGCCCGGTTGCGCGAAAGTTCCACGAGCAGGCTGCGCACGACCGTGTAGCCCTCGCCCCGACCGGAGAACCCCCCGGTCGCCAGGGCTTCGCTGATCGCGTCGTACAGCTCGCCCAGCTCACGGCCGAGTTCCACGATGCTCAGACGCCCGTGGAGTGAGCGAGCGACGTGCTCCTCCCACTGAGCGATCAGCTCGGCACGTTGCGACGACATCAGATCCAGCAGTCGCTTCGCGTTCCCGCTGTCCATGCCGGCTCCCCTCCCCATCTCACCAAAACCCATCAAGTAGCTCCGCCGACAATACGGCACCGAAAGCGCTGCTGAGAGGGCACGTCCATCTCTTCCTGAGGGCGTCCGGCGTCCACCCCGAAGCCCATGCCTTCACAGCCCCTCCACAATCCGAGCAGCCGCCGCCTACCCTCGGACGCGGCCGTGATTCCACGACACGCGGGATGAACGCGGTGTGCCCTCGTGCCCTCGGTCCTGCCGAACGGCCCCACAGGTCGAAGAAATCAGAATCACGCCAAGGTGTGAGAGCCCGAGACCGGGGTATGCGACCGCCCGGACAAGGACGAGCGCAGGGCGAAAGGGACCGAATGGAGCTGGTGACAGGGGTTGCGGAGCGTTCCGCGACCGAGGTCGTGTCGGTGTCCGCCCTCTTCGAGGGCAGCGAGGACATCGCCGCCGCCCGAGGTCTGGCAGGCGCCTTCCTCACCGACGCGCAGGCCGTGCACGGGCTTCCGGTGTCGCAGCGGGCGAGCGACGTGGTCGAGCTGGTGGTCAGCGAGCTGGTCACCAACGCCCGCAAGTACGCGCCCGGACCCTGCCTGCTGACCCTGGAGATCGCCGGCGGTGCGGTCGAGGTGACGGTCTGGGACAGCAGCCCCACCCTGCCGGTGCTCCTCGGTCCCGATCCGACCCGGATCGGCCGCCACGGGCTGGAGATCGTCATGGCGCTCGCCGAGAGCTTCTCCCTCCACCGCGAACCGGTCGGCAAGCGCATCGTCACGACCATCGCGCTCGCCGACACCACCGAGGACGTCCGCGCCCTCTGACGGGGCGGGGAAACCGCTCCTCAGGGCGGGGAGCCGCCCCGCTCCTCCGTTCAGCGGTCCCAGTGCCCTGGCGCACGGAGGACGGGTTCTCGGCTGCGGAAGGGCTCCGGCACGCACGGTCGCGCAGACCGGCAGCGAGCACAGAGCGGGCCGACGCGCGCTCCTACGACAAGCATCACCCTCCCGCCCGGATGCGGTGACGTCCCACACCGAAGGCGCCCACCGAGGCCGTCTCCTCCCGGTGCATGAAGCCGTCTGTCGGGGAAGGCGTACGGGGACCCGGACACCTGAGAAGGGACGGACATCATGGTGCGACCGAAGATCGTCGTCGTGGGCGCGGGCTTCGCCGGAGTGGCATGCGTACGCCGGCTGGAACGGACCCTGTCGCCAGGGGAGGCGGAGATCCTGCTGGTCACGCCGTTCTCCTACCAGCTCTACCTGCCTCTGCTGCCGCAGGTGGCCTCCGGGGTGCTCACCCCCCAGTCCGTCGCGGTCTCCCTGCGCCGCAGTCAGCGCCACCGCACCCGCATCGTGCCCGGTGGGGCCATCGGCATCGACACCCAGGCCAAGGTCTGCGTCATCCGGAAGATCACCGGGGAGACGGTGGACCAGCCGTACGACCACCTGGTGCTCGCCCCGGGCAGCGTGACGCGCACCTTCGACATTCCCGGCCTGCTGGAGCACGGCCGGGGGATGAAGACGCTGGCCGAAGCGGCCCATCTGCGCGACCACGTGATCGCCCAGCTCGACCTGGCCGACGCCGCCGCGCCCGGCTCGCCGGAACGGACTTCCCGTCTCGGTTTCGTCGTGGTGGGCGGCGGCTACGCGGGAACCGAGACCGCTGCCTCCCTGGAACGGCTCACCGCCAACGCCGTCACCCGCTACCCCCGACTGGAACGACGCGAGATCAGCTGGCACCTCGTGGACCTGGCTCCGAAACTGATGCCCGAGCTCGGGGACCGGCTGGGCCAGGCCGCTCTCGACGTGCTGCGCGGCCGAGGCATCGAGGTCTCGCTCGGCACGTCCGTGGCGAAGGCGGACGCCGAGGCGGTCACCCTCACCGACGGGCGCGTCCTGCCCTGCCGCACGCTCATCTGGACGGCCGGTGTCGCCGCCAGCCCGCTCGTCGCCACGCTGGGCGCCGAGACGGCGAAGAGCGGTCGGCTCGTCGTGTCCCCTGACCTGAGGGTGCCGGGGGCGGACGGTCTGCTCGCGCTCGGCGACGCGGCAGCCGTACCCGATCTCGCCGCCGACGGGACCGGTGCGGTGTGTCCTCCGACGGCACAGCACGCGGAGCGCCAGGGCCGGGTCGCCGCCGACAACGTGGTCGCCGCGCTACGCGGGACGCCACTGCGTCGGTACGTCCACAAGGACCTGGGTCTGGTCGTGGACCTCGGCGGCCGCGACGGTGTCTCGCGCCCCCTGGGCATCGACCTCCGCGGAATGCCGGCGCAGGCGGTGGCCCGCGGCTACCACTGGGCGGCGCTGCGTACGGGGGCCGCGAAGACCCGGGTGATGACGAACTGGCTCCTGAACGCCGTGGCGGGCGACGACTTCGTCCGCACCGGGTTCCAGACGTACAAGCCGGGGACGCTGCGCGACTTCGAGTACGGGGACCAGTACCTCACCCCGGAGGAGGTACGAGCCCGCGCACCCCGATGAGCGGGCACGCCCACCAGGAGCGTGAGCGGCGGCGCCGGGCCCACCTGGGCCCGGCGCCGCCGCGTCCCGCGGCCTCAGGTCGCGTCACGTCCACACGTCTGGGCCCCGGACATGGCTGGGCCCCCGACCCGGGGGACGGGGGCGGGGGCCCGGAGGTGCCGCGGCCGATCAGTGCCGGAAGGTGTCCTTGATGTCTTCCTTGGCGTGACGAGCGTTGCCCTTGGCCTGGTCGGCCTGGCCCTCGGCGGTCATCCGCTCGTTGCCGACGGCGCGTCCGACGGTCTCCTTGGCCTTGCCCTTGGCCTGTTCGAGGTGCGCCTTGGTCTTCTCGGTGCCCGACATGGGGACCTCCTCGTGTGTTGCCGGATTTGGTCGTGACCCTCACGTGCTCCCGATCGGCACGGGTAAACATCCGTCGTCGAGACGGCCGGCCGCGCTGCCGATCCGGGCGGTCGGACCGGCCTCGCTGCCGGTCCGACCGCCCCGGGACAGCGCCGCCGCCACGAGCCGGGGGAGGGCTCCCGGGGTCGGCTCAGGGGCCCACATGTACGTGGTTCGCCCAGAGCAGCGGGTTCATCGGGTAGGCCCCGCGCTTGCGCAGGAGGGCGTCGCGGAGCGCGAACGCCGCTCTGGAGAGGTCGAGTACGCCGTCCGGGCCCGTCATGTTCCGGTAGAGGTCCTCGGCGATCTGGCTCTCGGCCAGGTCGGTGACCGGCCACAGGGTGCCGACGACATGACGGAACCCGGCCCGGTGGAACGCGGTGGTCAGGTTCGTCGACTCCTCGGGCGCGATCGCGTACGGGTGGCCCGTGCCGCACGCCGTCAGGACGGCCAGCTCGCCCACGACCGGGTGCCGCTGGACGTCCGCCACCGACAGCCGCGCCGTCCCGGACGGTCCGGCGAGGACGAGGTGACCGGTGGAGGGGTCGTCGGAACTGCCGACCGCGTGACAGGCGAAGTGGACGATGTCGTGGGTGCCGAGCGCGTGGAGCACGGTGGCGGGCGACGCGTCGTCCGTGAGCACCGTGGGCCCGGGCAGCAGGGGCACCAGGCACCGTGTCCGTTCCCCGAGGTGCTCCAACGCGACCGCTCCGGCGGGTGCGTCGACCAGGACCACGAGGCTGGTCCGCGGCGCCGCGTGCGGCCGGGCGGCCGCCTTCCGTGCGGCGACGAGGTCGGAGGGTTCGGTGACGACCGAGGAGACGGTCAGGTCGAGCAGGCCGCCTGCCCCGCCGTCGCGCCCGGCCGGCCCTGCGGCGTGCAGGGGGAGAACGGACATGGGCCCCGTGGTGCACCACCAGACCCGCCGGGGCCCGACGGCGGGACCGTAGCCGGTCTCCACGGCATCGAGGACCGGCTTCGCCACCCGGTCCCAGAGCCACACGAGGTTGTTCTCGACTGCCCGCCAAGCGCGGCGCAGGGACCCGAGGGTGGCGTCCGGGTCGTACGCGTCCCTGAGCGCCTCGGAGAGCCGGCTGGCCTGAAGGGCGCACGCGGCGAACCCCGCGTCCAGCGGCACCCGGGTGACCAGCGGCCGGCCCTGGCGGTTGCCGACGATGAGAGCGTCGCTGCCGACCCGCGAGACGTTGACGGCGACGAACACACCGGTGCCGACGGCATCCGCGACGGCGGAGAGGAGGTCGGGGCCGGTCGGGGAGGCGGGGAGGGCATCGCCGGCATGCCCCGCCAGCAGACCGGTCAGCACTCCCCGGCTCTCGTCGAGCAGCCGCAGCGCGGCCGGAAGGTTCCCCGCGCGGATGGCAGCCGATACGGCGTCGGGGCCGACGGAGTTCAGCGCCTGGAGGCCCAGTTCCCTGTCGCGGTCCTGATCCCGGGTCCGCGCGATCACGGGCAGCAGGCTGACCGCCTCCGTCAGGTGCGCCAGGGCCTCCGCGGGTCGGCCGTCGGTGGCCAGGAGCCGTCCCAGACGCTGGTGGATCATGGCACGGAGCTCGAGACCGGGAGCGACCTCGAGGGCTTCCTCGAACCGGTCCACGGCAGCCCCGGTCTCACCGCAGTGGCCCAGGGCCCAGGCGTGCTGGGCGAGCGCGGAGGCCAGCAGGCTCCGCTCGTCGGGAAGGCCCTCGGCGATCCGCACCAGGGCGAGACCCTCGGCCGCGTACGACTCGCCCTCCGTCGGCCGGTCCGCTTCGACGAGGGCCCGGGCGTGGAGCGACAGACCGTGGGCCAGCTCGCGGACGTCCGCCGCGCCGGGCCGGGACCTCCGGAGCTCCACGACGCGGAGCGCCGGAACGACGGCCTCGGCCGGCCGCTCCATGAGGAGGAGCCGGTCGGCGAGGGACGCCAGGACGGCGGAGTGGAGGCCGGCCGGACCGGCCTGACCGGAACGCTCGGCGGATCGCCACGCGTCGACGGCTCGTTCGGCCGTCGCGAGAGCCTCCGCCGGCTTCCAGTGCGCGGCCTGGACGTCGGAGAGGTTCCGCAGGGCAAGGGCGAGGCTCACCCCGTGGGCGGCGGGACTTCGCCGGGCCGCGTCCTCCAACAGGTCGGCTCCTTCCTGCGCGGGTGACAGGGCCTCGCTCCAGCGGCCGCGCCGCCGCAGCAGGAAGCCGAGGCTCGCCAGCGCCGACGCCAGCCGGACCGACTGGGGACCCTCTCCTACCGCGCGGTAGAGCTCGACGCAGCGGGTCTGACGCTCGATCGCAGCGTCCGGATCGTCGTCGCACAGACCTCCGGCGGCTTCCTCGTGCGCCTGGGCGAGCAGCGGCAGCCAGAGCGCCGAGCGGTCCGGGAAGTCCCGTGCCAACGCGTCGAAGACGACGAGGGCGGCGTCGGCCGTCCGGACGGCTTCCGCGCGGACGGCACGCCTCCGCAGCGCGTGCGGACGGAGTTCCGCGCCGCGCACGCCCGGAGACACTCCGCCCTCTCCCCACTGCGTCTCTCGGCCCGCAGCGTCCTCGGCCATGGGCGCGCCCCTCCCCGGGGCCACCGGCCGGTCCGCGATCCGCCGGAGGGCCTCCGCGCGCGCCAGCCGGCAGAGGCCGAGGACCCGGCGGGCGGACAGGCCGGGGCGGGGGAGCGCGGCGCAGAGCTCCGCACCGCGTTCCGCGAGCACGGCGGCGCGCTCCACGTCCCCCGTCCGCGCCGAAGCGTCCGCGAGATGCCGGTAGGTCTCGGCAGCGGCCACCAGCCGGGGTTCCGGCAGGTCGCGCCGAGCCGACTCCACGGTCTCCCGCCGCGCCCGCGCCAGATCAACCAGCGGCCCCACGTCCTCCGCCGACACCACGGGAGCGAGGTGAGCGGCGACACGGGCCAGCAGCAGGGCGAACGCGCCCGGACGGACGAAGGACTCCGCCCCGACCTCCCGTACGACCGCCAGCGCGGCCCGGGCACACGCGCCGGCTTCCGCGAGCTCGTGCACCGCCCGGTGGGCGTCGGCCTGGTCCACCAGGAGTTCGGCCAGAAGGAGTTCGACCACGAGGGGGCGCGCCGCCGCCCGGTCACCGGCTGTCCTGGAGAGGTCGAGGACGGCCTCTCGTACGGTGGACAGCGCCGTGCCGTGGTCGCCTAGGTCCGCCGCACAGCGCGCCAGCACCGCCCGCGCCCCCGCGAGGGCGACCGCGCGCTCCTGGTCCGGCGCCGCCTCCCCGGGACCTCCCACCCCAGGAGGCTCCTCGGCCGACGTCCCCTCCTCCGGCGTCAGGAGCCGGACGGCGCGGGCCGCCTTCGCCCGCGCCTCCACCGCCGTCCCCTGTCCGTGCGCACCGAGACACACGGCCAGCACCGTCAGCGCACGGGCGAGGTCCCGCGCCGCGGCGGTCCCCGCGACGGCTGCCTCCGACAAGGCCGCGGCTCGGTTCGCCGCGGACGCGGTCGCCGCGTACGCGCCCGCGTCGAGGCGCAGTTCGGCCAGATGGGTCCAGGCCCGCGACAGGTCGGGGCCGTACCTCTCCGGATCCTCCGCGGCCAGCGCTCGACTCTCGACGAGCGCCCGCGCGGCCTGGCCGAGGGCCCGTCCGGCCTCTCCGTTCGCGGCGAGGTGCCGGGCATGCCGGGTCAGCGCCCGGGCGAGCGGGGCGCGCAACCCCGGGTCCGTCGAGACGAGGGTCCGATGGGTGTCGTCGGCGAGTCGGCGCGGGCCGTCCCGGTGGACGATCGCCTCGCGGGCCCGCACGAGGACGTCCATGGGATCGTCGACCACGTGCTCGCGTGCGCCGCCCCCTCGGACCAGCCGGATCCCGATCAGGACCGCGGCCCAGGCCGCCTCGAAGGCACCGTCGGGATCCCCGGCCCACAGACGGTGCGTGGCCGCGGTCCGCAAGGCCTCCCCCCAGGTCACGAACGCGTGGGAGCCGATGCGCCGGGCCGCGCCGGCCACCGTGTCGAGGGCCGACTCCACCTCACCGAGGACGTGCCGGGCATCAGGTCCTCCGTGTTCCGGCGGGAGCGCGGCCCGGAGCAGAGCTGCGTGGGCCAGGCTCAGGAGGACGACGACGGGCGGGGACTCCTGGTCCAGAAGCGGCCGCAGCAGCTCCACCGCCGTCGTCACGTGCGCGGGGGCGCCCCCGGAACCGTACGCGTCGAGGAGGGAGTGCACACGGTCGATCAGCTCGCCGACGGCGTGTCCGTCGGCACCCTCCAAGGCCCCCTCGCGAGGCCCGGTACCCGGAGGCGTGCCGTCATCGCTCCGGCCGAGGCGGCCGGCACTCCACAGGTCGTAGCCTCCGTCCTCGCCCGCCTGGCTCAACGACCTGGCCCGAGACAGGTGCAGTTCGACGAGGAGCCGTGCGGTGGAGGCCGGAACTCGCGTCCCGGCAGCGGCCTCCAGCCCTCGGGCGCACGTCAACAGGCGGGGATCCATGAGGAGTTCCGGCAGGTGACGGGATCGGATCAGGCTCTCCCGGATGCGGGCGAGACGCGGGTCGTCCACGCGTGCGCCCCCCGAAGCCGCCGAACCAACCGATCTTCATCGTATCTTCGGCAAACCTCTGCCGTCCGGCGATCAAGCCTGTTACACCTGAGTCCACGCACGACGGGGACGGCCCTCACAGCCCATCGCGTGCCACCGGGAAGAGACGGAGTTCCTCATGCCGCTGTCCTTACGCGACAAGACGGCGGCCTTCTGCCGCGAGACAGCGGACCCCACCCTCCGCGAACTCGCGGAAGGGTCCGGAATGGCGGACGTGTTCCAGCGCGCTCTGCTGGCTCTCCAGGACGACGCGTCCGCAGGCCCGGAGGAGGAGCGAGGCCCGCATGAGCCCACCCTGGAGGAGGATCTCGACGCGCTCGACGCCCTCGCCCGCGCCCAGTTCGGCCAGGGCTACTACCCCACGCAGGTCCTGTCCTACACCGCGCCGCCCGGCACCAGGTCCACCACCGGCGCCCACCACTGGGCCTGCCCGCACGGCAGGTGCGCGGGGCGCGGCCGGGTGCGCCCCGGGCAGCAGCCACCGCTGTGCACGGGAACCGGCGTCCCCCTGGTGTCCACGGCGGTGGAGGCGTGAACAGCCTCCTGGGCGAGTTCACCAAGAAACTGGGCGACCGCTGGGCGTCGCTGCTCGCGCTGCCCGGCCTCCTCTGGCTCGCCGCCGCGTCGGCGGCCGTGACGGCCGGACACGCTCACGCCTTCGACGTCGGTCGACTGCGGGACAGGCTCACCGCGTTCGTCGAGGATCCCGCGCACCGGGCCGCCGGAACCGCCCTGCTGCTGATCGCCGCGGTGCTGCTCGGATCGGCCGTGGTCGGACAGGCGATGAGCGCGGGCGGCCGGTTCGTCGTCTGGTGGTGGGACCGGGCCGGCGGTGGCTGGCTCTCGCCCGCGCGGTCGAGCCGCCGCCGCAGATGGACCGCACACGTCAGGATGGCGGACGCGCCCTCCGCCACGGCGGCCGACATCGCGAAGCACTCGACGCGCGCCGACCGGATCTGTGTCGTCGAACCCGACAGGCCGTTCTGGATCGGCGACCGCGTCCGCGCCATCCACGTCCGGACGCTCCGGATCTATCACCTGGACCTGACCGTCACCTGGCCGCGCCTCTGGCTCGTGCTGCCCGAGACCACTCAGACGGCCCTCGCCCGCGCGTCGGAGGCCTGGGCCGCCGCCGCACGGCTCTACGCCTGGGCGGTCCTCTACGGGCTGCTCGCCTTCGCCTGGTACCCGGCGCTCCTGGTGGCCGCCGCGATCGCGACGACGGCCCAGCTCCGGGCCCGGCGTACCACCCGCGACCTGGCGGACCTCACGGAGGCCGCGGTCGACGTCCACTACAGAGAGCTCCTGGAACTCCTCGGCCGTTCCCCCGGCGCGGGACTCGACCCGGGCCACGGCCCCGAGCTGACCGGCTGGTTCCGCCGCACCCGTTGGGACCCGGCGTCACCCCTGTACGAGTAGCCGCGCTTCGGCGTGGCCGCGTCGATGCCGGACCGGAATGCCTACGCTCGTCGTATGACCGAGACGGAGATTCAGCTCAAGGCGATCGCGGCGCTGACGGCCCTGCGCGGGGGAGTGGGCCAGGACTACGTGTCGGACCTGCTCGGCGAGGTGGTCCCGACACGATTCCTGGTGCCGGACACCGACGACGCCGTGGAGGTCGGAGCGGCGGTCCTGACCCAGCTCACGGAGCCGGTCAGTGCTCTGGTTCGCGGGTTCATCCTCGCCTTCGAGACCGTGGCCGACGCCTACGACCGGACGGAGTCGGGCGAGCCCACCGAACAGATCCTGCAGGCTCTGGCACTGGAGATCGTACGCGAAAGCGAGTGACCGACCCAGCCCCCGGTACCCGGGCCGCCCGCCTCCGCCACACCGCTCGTGGCGGCAGTGGGCGCTGCTCAGCCGTCGGCTTCCGTCCCGGCGAGGCCGAACGGTCGGGGAGAGAGTTTCCTACGCCGCTTGGCCCCACCACCGACCCTCGAAGCGTTCAGCGGGCACAAGAACCGGCATGGACAGCACTCACGAGACGGACCCGGCACACCAGGTTCCGGAAGGCGTCGACGAGAAGACGGTGCGCGCTCTGGGCGCGCTCTCGAAGGCGTTGGAGACCACCGAGCGGGCCCGCGGGCACCTCTACGAGTTCCACCAGCTGACCGGCACCGCCGACTTCGAGCTCGGCGACGCGGTGCGGCTCCTGCGGGAGGCCGGGCACGAGGAGCTGGCCGATCGGGTGGAGCGCGACATCGTGGGCCGCAACGTCATCCCGGGCCGCTGGACGTTCCAGATCGTCGAGGAGTACAACGCGACCTACTACCAGCCCTTCGCCGCGCTGGAACGGAAGATCGTCGACGAGGTGGGCGGCGGGAGGGACCACCTCCTGGAGGCCCGCCTCAAAGCGATCCGCCGAACGCCCGGCCACCCCGACCACGGCGCGACCCCCTCCTCGTGAAGGCCCGGACCCCTGTCGGCCCATCTCGTGGAGACCCGGCAGTCCGTCGGCTCACCTCGTGGAAGGCCGGCCCTCCGCGGGCTCGCCTCGCGAAGACCCGGTCCCCTCCGGCTCACCGTCACTCGCGGATTCCTACGTCATGCGCGGGCCCGGTCCCCTCCGGCCCACCGTCACCCGCGGATCCCGACGTCATGCGCGCGGGCCCGTCCCCGCGCGAGGGCATCCCCCGCGGTCGGAGGAGTCAGGGCCGGGCCGCGACGAAGGTGTGGGTGATTCCCGTCTGCCACCCGGGTTGGGGCAGACAACGGACCCGCGTGAATCCGGCCCGCCGCAGACGGGCCGTGAAGACGTCCGCCGTGTCGAAGTCCAGGACGCTGCGGTAGAGATGGCGGTACAGGGCGGCGTCCCGGTTCAGACGTGCCCAGGGGCGCACCAGCCCGTTCATGACCGCCGCCCACAGGAGCCGGTTCTCCGGCCGGCCACTGAGGGTGTACTCGTGGATGGACACCCGGCCGCCCGGCCGCAGCAGTCGGTGCACGGTCCGCAGCACGGCGTCGGGGTCCGCGACGTTGCGCAGCAGGTAGGCGGCGAAGACGGCGTCGTACGGGCCGTCGGCCTCGATGGTGCCGAGGTGCTCGACCGGCGCCTGGACGAAGCGGACCCGGTCCGGCCACGACTTCCTCCGCGCCCGCGCGAGCATCCCGGCCGAGGCGTCCACGCCGGTGACCGTCGCGAGCGGAGCCGTCGCGAGCAGCGCCGCCGTCGACGTTCCCGTCCCGCATCCCAGGTCGAGCAGGGACAGCCCGGCACCCCCGTCGGGCAGGCCCAGGCGACGGGCCGAACGGCGGAGGTGCGCGCCGTACCCCGGACTGGCGGACGTCATGACGTCGTACGTCCGCGACGCGTGGTCGAACGCCGACGCGAGGTCGGCGTCACGCAACGGTTCCATGACCACTCCCGTGTGAGAAGTCCGCTGTGCCTGGCGCGCGGCGGGGACCGAGCCCGCACGCTACGGCGTCCGCGTGCTTCTGGCGCACCTATGTCACTCGTACGGCCCCATGAAGGCTGCATCCACGGGCCGGAGCGGTACCGAACTGACATCAAGACCGCTCCGCCCACGCTCGGCAGCAAGGGAAGCGACATGCACACGCTCGATCCGCCGACCGTCGATCGCGATGTCACCGCGGCTCTCGACGTCGTGCTCGGAGGCATGGCCGCGCAGCGCCTGGAAGAGGCCCGAGCCGTGGACCCGGTCTTCGCCGCGGACATCGCGGGACGCGTGGTGTCCTTCACGCTGTCGGGCGGGCGCCGCCGCAGGTCACAGCTTCTGTGGTGGTCCCTGCGCGCCTGCGGCGGCGGACCGGAGGAGACGGAGGCGGCCCTTCTCGTCGCGGCGGGTGTCGAGCTGATCCAGACGTGCGCCCTCATCCACGACGACGTGATGGACGGATCCTCCCTCCGCAGAGGCGAACCCGCCGTCCACGCGTCCATCGACGCCCAGTACGAGACGGCCGGGCGGCCCCGCCCCTTCGCCACCTTCGGCCGCTCCGCCGCGGTCCTCGCCGGCGATCTGGCCCTGGCCTGGGCGGACGACGCGTTCACGGAGGCGCTCCTGAAGAGCCGGCACCCCGCCGCACTCGGCCGGCAGTGGCGCGCCATGCGCACCGAGATGGTCGCGGGCCAGTACCTCGACCTTCAGTCCCAGGCCACGGACGCCGGCTCCGCGGCGCGGGCCGTACGGACCGCGGTGCTCAAGACGGGACGGTACTCCGTACTGCATCCCCTCCTGCTGGGCGCGCGACTGGCAGGCGCGGGCGGACCGACCACCGAGGCCCTCGGCCGGGCCGGACTCTGCGCCGGGCTCGCCTTCCAGCTCCGGGACGACCTGCAAGGGGTCTTCGGGGATCCGGCCACCACGGGCAAACCCGCCGGAGAGGACCTCCGGGAGGGCAAGGCCACATATCTGCTCGCCGTCGGCCGCGTGCTCTGCGCCCGCCGGGGCGACGCCCAGGGCCTGAGACTGCTCGAGTCCGTGGTCGGTTCGGCGGCCGCGACGGACCGGCAACTGCGCGAGGTCGCCGATCTGCTCGCGGGGCACGGAGCGCGGGACCAGGTGGAGGCACGGATCCACGGCCTGTGGGGCCGCGCGGTCAGGACCCTGCGCGGGGCGGCACTCGCCGACGAACCGACCGAACGCATGGCGCGGCTCCTGGCCGACGCCGCCGGGGTCGAGCCCACGTCCGCCACCGGTCGTACCGCGTCCGCGGAACCGGCACCACGGCGCGCGGTCGCCACGACGGGAGGAGCGAGGTGAAGACGATCCCGGGCCGGACGGACCACGTCGTCGTGGTGGGAGCGGGCCTCGCCGGGCTCTCGACCGCCCTGCACCTGCTCGGTGCCGGGCGTGAGGTGACGATCGTCGAGCGGGACCCCGGCCCCGGCGGACGCGCCGGCCGGACGGAACTCGCCGACTACCGCCTCGACACCGGGCCCACCGTCCTCACGATGCCGGACATCCTCGACGAGGCCTTCGCCGCCGTCGGGGACAGCCTGCGCGACCGGGTCGAGCTCGTGCCCCTGCACCCGGCGTACCGGGCGCTGTTCTGGGACGGAAGCCGCATCGACGTGCACACCGACGCCGAGGCGATGGCCGACGAGGTCGAGCGGTTCGCCGGAGCCGCCGAAGCGCGCGGCTACCTGCGCATGCGGGCCTGGCTGAGCAGGCTGTACGCGGTGCAGAAACGGCGCTTCATCGACGCGAACTTCGACTCGCCCGCGCAACTCGTCCACCCCGACCTCGCCCGCCTTGCCGCGCTCGGCGGCCTGGGACGCCTCGACAGAGCCATCGGCGACTTCCTGTCCGACGACAGGCTTCGCCGGGTCTTCTCGTTCCAGGCCCTGTACGCCGGGGTCCCCCCGGCCCGCGCACTCGCGGCGTACGCGGTGATCGCCTACATGGACACCGTGGCCGGGGTGTACTTCCCTCAGGGCGGCATGCACTCCGTCCCCGCCGCCATGGCCGACGCCGCCGAACGGGCCGGAGCACGGCTGCGCTACGCGGAACCGGTCCGCCGGCTCGAACGGACCGGGTCACGCGTCACCGCCGTCCTCACCGACCACGGCCGCATCCCGTGCGACGCGGTCGTGCTCACGCCCGAGCTTCCCGTCTCCTACCGGCTGCTGGGACGCACACCCCGTCGCCCGGTACGAAGGCGGTACTCCCCGAGCGCGGTGATCCTCCACGCGGGGACCGACCGCACCTGGCCGGTGCTCGGCCACCACACCCTCTCCTTCGGCTCCGCCTGGTCCCGGACCTTCGACGAACTCACCCGGACGGGAACGCTGATGACCGATCCGTCGCTCCTCATCACACGGCCCACGGCGACGGATCCCACGCTCGCTCCGCCCGGCAGACACCTCCACTACGTCCTCGCCCCCTGCCCGAACACCGACATCGGGCCCGACCCGATCCGGTGGGGGGAGCTGGGACCCGCCTACCGCGACGCACTCGTCCGGGAACTGGAGGCACGCGGCCTGCACGGATTCGGGGACTCGATCGAGAAGGAGATGCTCGTGACCCCGGCCCACTGGGCCGAGCGGGGCCACAGCGCCGGCACCCCGTTCTCGGTCTCCCACTCCTTCCTCCAGACCGGACCGTTCCGCCCGCGCAACCTCGTCCGCGGCACGGAGAACGCCGTCCTCGCCGGATGCGGCACCACCCCGGGCGTCGGCGTTCCGCCCGTGCTGATCTCCGGGAAGCTCGCCGCACAGCGCGTCACCGGCGGCGCCGCGCCGGCACGGAGCCGTGCCCCCGGCCGGGACGCCCCCGGTGCACGGCCGGCCTCCGCGCGACGGGACGGGCGATGACGGCCCGCGAGCTCGACGCCGCGGGCGTGACCGACCCCCGGCTGCGGCAGGCCTACACCGCGTGCCGCCTGCTCAACGCACGCCACGGCAAGACGTACTTCCTCGCGACCCGGCTCCTTCCCCTCGACCGGCGCAGCGCGGTCCACGCCCTGTACGGCTTCGCCCGGCACGCGGACGACATCGTCGACGACATGGCCACCGCCTCGTCCCCGGCCGAACGGTCGAGCACGCTCGACGCCCTCGAAGAGCAGTGGCACCGGGCCGTACGCGGCGAAAGGGTGCGGGAACCGGCCGTCGTCGCCGCCGCCGACACCCGGGCCCGGTACGACATCTCCGCACGCCACTTCGACGACTTCCTCGCCTCCATGCGCAGTGACCTCTTCGTACGCGACTACGCGACGTACGACGACCTGTGCGGCTACATGTACGGCTCGGCCGCCGTCATCGGGCTCCAGATGACGCCGATCCTCGGGACCGTCGTACCGCGCGAGGAGGCGGAACCGTACGCCGCGGCCCTCGGGATCGCCTTCCAGCTCACGAACTTCCTCCGCGATGTGGGCGAAGACCTGGACCGCGGCCGGGTCTACCTTCCGGCGGACCTGCTCGCCGAGTCCGGGACGGACCGGGACATGCTGCAATGGAGCCGCCTGACCGGCTGCCGGGACCGGCGGATCACCGCCGCGCTGAGAGCGGCCGCGGCACTCACCCACGACGCGTACCGACGGGCCGAGCCCGGCCTCGACCTCCTCGACCCGGTGTCCGCGCCCTGCGTGCGGACGGCCTTCGTGCTGTACCGGGACATCCTCGACGTGATCGAGGAGGAGGGCTTCGCCGTCGTGCACCGGCGGGCCGTCGTCGGCGGACGCCGCCGAGCGGCCGTCGCGCTTCCCGGTCTCGCGCGGGCGTGGGCCGCGCGCAGCAGGACACGGACCCTCTTGCGGAAGCGAGCTCCGGGCGGCGAACCCCCGCTGCCCGGAGAGACCTCCGCGCCCACCGCGGCCGCACGGGCCCCTGAGCGCACGAGAGGCGACGCCCCATGAGAGGAAGCCGCCGACAGCCGGGGCGAGGCCGCGTGCCCTTGAGGGTACGGACCGGGGCGGTGCCCTGGGAACGCCAGCAGCCCACCTGGCAGCAGGCACGCCCCGCGGCGATCGCGGCCTCGCTCGAGCGGGCGATGTCCCGGCCCTCGGGCAACTGGTACGTCGTCGGCGCGAGCCGCGACATCCGCCGCGACCGGCCCACCGGACGGACCGTCGCGGGCCTCGAACTCGTGCTCTGGCGCGACGAGGAAGGGCAGGTGCGCGCGGGGCCGGGCGCCTGCCCGCACCTGGGGGCGCCGCTCAAGGACGCGGTGGTGCGCTGCGGCACCCTGATCTGCCACTGGCACGGCCTGGCCCTGGAGGGCACCCCCTTCGCGGGCTGGGAGCCCCGGCCCGCGTACGACGACGGCGTGCTGGTCTGGGTGCGGCTTGACACGGCCGGCGGAGAGACCCCGACCGGGCGCCCCGGGATCCCCCCGCGCCCGCCCGCCGCGACGGCGGTCTCGGCCGTCTACACGGGCCTCGGCACGTGTGAGCCGCAGGACGTCGTCGCCAACCGGCTCGACCCCTGGCACGGCTCCTGGCTGCACCCGTACTCGTTCGTGGACCTGAAGGTGCTCGACGCGCCGGAGGACGAGCTCCGCGAGGAGGACGCGCTGGTCGTCGAAGTGTCGTTCAAGGTGGCCGCCCGGGCCGTCGTCCCGGTGACCGCGGCCTTCACCGCGCCGGGGCCGCGCACGGTCACGATGCGCATCCTGGACGGCGAGGGCGCCGGATCCGTCGTGGAGACCCATGCGACGCCGCTGACGCCGCCCGCCGCCGCCCTGCCCCGTACCGCCGTCGTCGAGGCTGTCATCGCCACGTCGGACCGGCCCGGCTTCGCCGCCGCGCGGACCCTGGCGCCCCTGCTCCGCCGGATGATGCGGTCCACGGCGGGGCGACTGTGGCGCGACGACCTCGCCTACGCGGAACGACGGTGGCGGCTGCGCAGCACGGGACGGTTTCCGGGGTAGCCCGCCTGCCGCGGGCCCGGCCCGGCCGCGACGCTCCGGAGCTGCGCCCCGGTACGAGAGGTGCCTGAAGGACTACTGCCCACCGTGCGTGGCCGGGTGCCGTCCGCCCGCGCGCGCCATGAGCCGGAGAGCGGCCGACCGTCCCGCGGTCGGCACCGTCCAGAGCGTCTGTCCGCGCAACCCCCAGCGCCGCAGGTGCGCGTTCGCGGCGAGGAACCCGGTCGTCGCCGCCCGCTCCATGAGGGCGACGGGATGGTCCGTGCGTACGAGGTCCCCGGCCACGGTCACGGTGGGATCGGACGTGCCGACGGTGGGCCTGGCCTCGTGACCGCCGACGACGAACAGCGGGCAGTCCGAGCGCAGTTCGTGCCGCTCGTCGACGACGCGGGCCGCCCTGGTCTCGGGGTACACGCGGTGCAACTGCGTGAGCAACTCCCTTCCCAGCCGCTCCCGGTCGGCGCCGTGGCCGACGGCGTACGCGTGCAGTTCCACGACGGCACCGCCCGACCCGGCCGCCCACCGGGCCGCCTCCCCCTCCCACCGGTCGAGCACGCTGACGTTGTCCAGGGGCCCGTACCCGCTCGTGCCCAGGAAGCCCTGCCGGTGGCCGCCCACCGGCCTGTCCAGCCAGAAACGCGACACGAGGAAGGGGGGTGCCGTACGCAGCGAACCGATCCGGCCGCGCCACGCCGCGTCGCACAGCGTGGGGGACCCCGAGACGATCGAGCGCAGGCCGTCGGTATCCACGGCCAGCACGACCGCGTCCACGCGTCGTGACCCCGACGCGGTCGAGACGACGTGCCCGCCACCGGGCGCCGCCGTCAGACCGTCCACGGCGGTCCCGGTGAGGATCTCCACCCCGTGACCGCGCAGATAGCGGGCGAGCGGGTCCCACAGGGCCTGGGGGTAGGGCTCGTCGGGCACGTCGAAGAGCAGCCCCTCCGAGGAGCCGAGGAAGTAGATGTGGAACATCAGGACGAGCTCGGCGGCCGACAGTTCCTCGGGGTCCGCGAAGAAGCTCCGGGAGAAGACCTCGAACGCCAGGTGCCGCGCCGCCGCCGGGAACCGGATGGAGTCGAGGAACGCGCGGGCGCTGAGCCCGTCGTAGCGCCGGTAGACCTCCGGCAGGCTCACGTCGAGCAGGGGCAGTGCGTCGCGCGGGCTCATGCGGGCCAGATCGCTCCAGCCGAAGCTGGGGCTGCGCGCGACGAACCCGACGGCGCTCCAGGGCGGGGTGCGGGGCACCCGGGCGAAGCTGTCGTGCAGTCCCGAGCCGTGCCGCAGCGGGTAGTCGGGAAGACCGGTGAGCCGGTCCAGACCGGGGTCGACACGACGCAGCAGCCCGCGGAGGTTGTAGTACTGCCGGAAGAACGCGTGGAACCCCCGGCTCATCGTCACGTGCGACCCGTCGCGCAACACCTCGGGCCACCCCGCCAGTCTCCCGCCGAGCGACGGCTCCCGCTCGTAGAGCGTGACGGCGACACCCCTCTCGGCGAGGATCGTGGCCGCCGCGATCCCCGCGATTCCGCCCCCGATGACGGCGCAGGCCGGCCGCCGGCCCGGGACCGGCCGGGACCGGCCGGGGTGGGCCGGAACGACCACGGCCTTGCGGTCGCGTCCGCGCGGAGCGGAGCCGGGAGGGGCGAAGCGCATGGCAGGAGTCCTTCCTGTGGTGTGAACGGCGCGGGCTCAGCGGGCCCGACGGCCCGCGAAGGGCAGTTCGGCGATGAGCCGGAGCATGGTGGGGACGGGGGTGCGCAGACCGATCCCGACGTCTTCGAGCAGCCTCGTACGCCCGTCGAGGAAGCGCAGGAGACGCTCGGCGGGGACGGATTCGAACAGACGCGTGAAGAAGTCGGGGCCGGAGAGGCGCCCCGAGTCGAGGCCGAGGAGGACGACCCGGTCCATCGCGAGCGCGCGCGCCGGATAGGCAGCCGGCGGCAGCGGTTCGCGGTTCGCGTGGACGAGAGCGGCCACGGCCCTGGTCTGCCGCTGGATCGCCCCGAAGGCGTATCCGGTCGACGGCCTCACGGCTCCGCCCGCGGCTCCGATGCGGAAGACGCCCCTCCCGGTCCGACGCGGGTGCGAGGCGTCCGTCATCGGAATCCGCCCCTGCTCCACCGCGCGCACCTCGAAGTCCTCCAGCCCCAGCAGGGAACCGGTGTAGTGCGCCAACGCCTCGTCGTAGGCCTCTTCGGAGAGGGGTCCCGCACTGAACTCCGTGTACTCCACGAGAGCTTCGTTCGGGTTCAGAGGCAGGACGTAGCCGAAGGAGAGGCCGTGCGGCGGTTGAAGGGTACGGAAGTCCATGAGGTCGACCGCGTCCGGCGTGAAGGCGGGATGCTCGGTCCGGACGAACCAGCCCTTGAAGTGCTGGAGCAGACCGACGCGGGCGGAAGGCGCCGGGTCCACCGGCCGTGAGTCGAAGACCCAACGGGCCGTGATCCGCTCCTCCGCACCACCGGCGCCACGGCAGAACACGGTGGCGCCGTCGGGCCGGTCCCTGATCTCACCGACCGAGGCCTCGACGAAGCGCGCGCCCGCGACCCACGGCTGGAGCTCCCGGGTGAAGCGCTCCGAGGAGAGCATCTTGTACCGCAACCCGCCCAGGTCGCGCCGGACGGCACGCCCGTCAGGCGCGTGCAGCCGCACGGACCGCCACGAGGCGCTGAGCCACGGGTCGTAGGCGCCCGCACCCCGCTCCCAGTAGCACCAGGTCCGGGGCGGAGGGCGAAGCGGCCCCGGCGGAGCATCGATCACGGTGACCCGGGGCGCGGGCACACCGGGCGGAGGGTTCAGCAGACGCCAGACCAAGGAGAGACCGGCCGCACCGCCGCCGACGACGACCACATCGCACTGCACGGAGCGACTCTCCTCTCGGCTGTGCGAGGCCCGGGTGGTCCGGCCCTCGCGGCATACGTTCGCACGCGGAACCCCGGAATCCACGTGGACCGGTCCGCGCCTACTCCGGGAGGACGCAACCGCTCTTCCTCTGCTCCGAGTGGTTGGGCGGCGGAGAAGCCTCCGGATGCGAAAGCTCCAAGGAAACGGTCCGATCGGGTTAACACGAGATCCACCCCGGGGTTCGCGCTCGACCAGCCCACGGCGCAGCGGCGGGGGAGGGTCCCATCGCTCCGCGCGGCCCAAGCGGTTCCCCCGCGCGAGGGCGAGCGAACGTTTGCCTCGTCCCGCCCCGCCCCTGGTCGACGCCATGACCAGCGCGCCCGCCGGAGTCGCGGGAGAGGTTCCGGGCCGTCCGCGTGCAGGGAGGTCTTCCCCTAGCGCGGCTCGTCATCACCGCCGCCGTCATCGCCCTGCTCGCGAGGCTCGCCACGAACCGGTTTCTCCGGCCGAAACTCCTCAGCGAGGACGACGACTCAGGCAAGGCCGTCAAGGACCTCCTCGGCCCCCTGCTCACCCTGACCGTCCTGCTTCCCCGCCTTCGTCCTCGTCACCGCCCACGGCGGCTACGGGCAAGGCAGAGGTAGCATCCCGCGGCGAAGCCCGAGCGCTAGACCAGCTCGTCGAGACCGCCGAATAGGCCCCGGCGCGCCAGCGGGGACGTCTCCAGGCCGACGCCGTCTGCTACGCCCGTGCGGTACGGACCCAGGAGTGGCCGGCCATGGCGGACGGCGACGGCTCGTCGGCCCCGAGCGTCTGGTCGACCGACTTCCGAGCCGTCTCCAAGACGCTGGAGGGCGAGCCGTCCGTCAACATGCTGATCGCCCCCGACAACAAGCGCTCCGACGAACGCGAGGAACGACTCACCCAGGCAACCGCCAGCATCCCCTCCGGGCGGGCGGGGGCAGTCGGCGATCACGAACCCTCCCCATCTGCCGGTCGCATCGGTGGCCGGCATCGCACGACGCACGCGGGCGGCGGGCGGAAGATCCTCCCTCTTGAGGGCAGGTGTTCTCCCGGGAAGCGCAGTCGACGGAAGCGCCGTGACGGAGCGGCCCGGACCGTCAAGGAGCCTGGGACGGCCGTGACCGGCAAGCATGCGGAGAGCCGCTCGCGAAGCAGCTTTCGATCCTCGTCCGCTGAGTATCAGTCAACGAAACACGTCAACCAACGTCGATGCACCGAACGGGAAGCGCACTGGCTCCGGCAGGTGCCCTGTCACGATGTCGGCAGGATCGGTGGCTTGGCCCGTTGCGGGTGGATGGTCTCGTGCCGGGCCAACATCGCTACGCACTCGGTGATCTTCCGGGCGCGGGTTTCGGCGCGCTTGGCGGCATTCACCCGGTGGATGAGTGCGAAGCGGTTGGATTTGGTGAGCACCTCGAACATCGCCTGCGCCGCTGGGTCTGCGGCGATCGCTGCTCGCAGGTCGGCCGGGACCTCCGCTTCCGATGAGGGTGCGTAGGCGGCCGTCCACCTGCCGTCGGCCTTCGCGGCGTCCACCGCTGCGCGGCCGGCAGGCAGCATCAGGCCCGCGGCCTCCAACCGGGCCACGTTCGCGACATTGCGCTGGGACCAGATGCTGCGGGGGCGGCGCGGGGTGAGCCGCCTCCAGGAACTCTCCTCGTCACGCTTGCGAGCCTGGCCGTCGATCCAGCCGAAGCACAGTGCCTCGTCGACCGCCTGCTGCCAGGTGAGCGTAGTGACGGAGCCGCCCTTCCTGGTCAAGGCGAGCCACACGCCCGGCGAGCTGAGGTGGTTGTCCAGCAACCACGCGCGCAGCGCCGCGCTGTCGGCAACGATCAACTCATCCAGTTCGGTTCCGGGCACCACCCCAGGTTAGTACGGCGATCCGGTGCTGAGATCTGGCGCGGTAGCCCGTCGAGCGGGCGGCGCCGGTACCAAACCGGCGAGTCCTCACTTGAGCCACTATGCCGATCACCCTGACTACCCCAGACACCCCTGAGCAGAGATCGCTTGTGGGACAGCCGCTACCTGGGCTCGTGACAGCCTTTCGGTCAATTCGCCTGGTGCCTCTGGTGCGATGATTCGGCGTCGATCAGGATATTTCCGACCGATAGCTTCTGTTTGATCCTTCAGAGGAGACAAACATGCGCGTTTATCATCGTATGGGCGCTGTCGCGGCATCCATCGTGCTGGCGAGCGGGGGACTGCTGGGATTGAGCTCGCAGGCCGTGGCGTCGCCGTCGGCGCTGTCCTGCGGCTCACCCAAGTACCTGGTCGGAAGCGGAGGACACCACGGTGCCTCCATCAGCTGTACGGGATCGGCGTTCACCGAGTTCATCGACTGCTACAAGGCCGGATACGGCACCTACCGGCACTTCGGCAACCGCGCGGTGTCCGGAGGGACATCGACCACCTGGTGCGATGTGAACGCGACCGTCACCCATGTGGGGGTCACGCCCTCCTGATTGAGGGCCTGATCGACTGGGGACTTACAAATCTGCGCTCTGGATTTCGTCCGTCTCGGACGGCCGCTCCTGCGGCAACGGCCCGGCATCGGCATCACAACTGCCGGGGTCGGGCCGTTTCTGCCCGTATCCACCGACGCGGCCCTATCCACGGCTCTGGCCCGCCATGAGCAGACGACCGCCAATTCATGCGCTTTGGACCTGTGCCCTCGGATACGCGACACCATCTGGCTCAGCTTCGGCCCTGCGCGTCCACGGCCAATACGTCGGAGATCCGGGCTGCTGGATCTCCGGAGAACCGATGCTGGGACCGCCCTGCCGGCCAGGTGGAGAAGCCGTCGTCCACCCTTCGCGGGACGACAGGGAAGTGCAGGTGAGGCACCGACTGCTCTGAGCCCGGACCGCTCGCGCTGAGGATGTTCACGCCGGTCGCGTTCAGCCCGAACCGCATCGCGTTGGCCAGACGCTGGACCAGCGCCGTCGTCTCCGCGAGAACCGCGCACGGGGTGTCGAAGAGACCGGCGAAATGAGACGTTGGTACCACGAGGGGTGTGGCCCGGAGCAAGAGGGGTGAGCGGTGTGAACGAGCACGCCAGGGGCCCGCGGGCTACCCACTGTGCGCAGTCATCGGCGATGAGCTGGCAGAAGGTGCACGACATGCAGACCACATTCCCACGCATCCTCGACGCGTCGCGAGAGAGAGTACTTACCGGAGAAAAGACGGGAAGCGCGCCGGGCTCGAACTGACCGTGCTGCCCCCGACCTTCCTAGAGCGACCGAACATGCGAGGTCCGTACCGGTTCTCCGTCGCGGAGAACCAGTTTTACGTGGTGGGTGACGGCGACCCCGGTCAGCTGACGAACCGGACGATCGCCGCGGCCGGGCACCATGGCCTGGCTGCGGGAGGCACAGACGACGTCGTCGCGATCACGGGAATCAGCGCCGGAACGGCCACAATTTGTTTCGCCCTGTCACCCGCCCGGCTGGCCCCCAACGTGTCGCAGCTTTGGGAGGACGTCGCCGAACTCGACTACACCTCCACCACAGAGACCGCTCACCTCGCGGCCTGCATGGGCCCCGACGAGGAGAGCGACGACATGGAGGTCTACAACATCGACCTGGCTTTCGCCGGCCCGGGCAACTACCGCATGCGCCTCCACGCCCGGGGCAGAGGCATCAACCCCGACGGCGTCCAGGAGGACAGCGAACCCATCGCCGAGCACTACCTGCTCCAGGTCTGGCCTGCCGGAACCTGACTGCCGCCTGCTCGCCACCGGCCCCAGGTAAACGAGCTGCGTCCTCCCTCTGCTCCTGTCTCCGCCCTCGGTTGAGCACTCCGCCAGGCTCACCTGCTCGCAGGATCAGAAAGGATCTCGCCCAGGCCGCCTCCGGGCCGTTCTCGCGCGGGAACTCCCGGGCGCCGAGAAGCTGTGTGGCTGGCGTTCGCCGAGCGGCAGGGCTGCCGAGGCACACGTAGAGCGCGCCGGGCGGGCCCGTGCCCAAGCGGCGCGCAACAGAGGTGTTGGCGGGCTCGGGACTGTCGCGGCGGGTGATGAGTGAGTCCAGTTCGTAGCGGCTCACCGCTCCAGGACCGCGGGGCGGAGGACGCCACCGGCATCGGAGTTACTGATCGTTTCAGAATGAAGCGCTTGGTCAGAAAGTTACGCGCTGCGATGATGCGAACTCGACTGGGCGGTGGGGGACGGGGACACCAGATGACGCGGTGGCAGCTCTTGCGGGGAGACGTCCTGCTCGGTGAGCTCAGTGAGTACGGCTGTGATCAGCCGTTCTTCTTGGCGCGCTTCACCCCGGGACCTGGCTGGGAGAGCGTGAGGCCGTTGTTCGAGGCATTGGCGGCCTACAGGGGCCCGGACCCGGACGGGCTCAGGTTCGTCGCCCTGGCCAAGCCGTTGCAGGATTTGGGGCTCACACTGGCTTCGGTTGACGGCCAGCAGACTCCGTTGCAGCTCTTCAAGGACTGCATGGTGCGCATCTATGGGGCTGAAGCTCGCCTCCGCTACTGACCGAGCGATTGGCCATTCGTTGAAGCTGGCGCAGACATATCAGGCTGCAGGCCAGTTCGAGCAGGCCCTGGTGGAGATCGGCGCGTCGTTCGTAGCGGGTGCGGGGCCGTTTGAACTGGTGCAGCCAGGCGAAGGCGCGCTCGACCACCCAGCGCACCTTGCCCAGTCCTGATCCGTGGGCGACGCCGCGTCGGGCGCTCAGCGGTTTGATGCCGCGTTTCCACAGCAGGCGGCGGTACGTGTCGACGTCGTAGCCCCGGTCCGCGTACAGGCGCCGGGGCTTGCGACGAGGCCGTCCCCGCTGGCCGCGAATCGACGGCACGGCGTCGAGCAGGGGCAGGAGCTGGGTGACGTCGTGCCGGTTCCCGCCTGTCAGAGTTACGGCGAGCGGGGTTCCGTGAAGGTCGACGATCAGGTGGTGCTTCGAGCCAGGACGGGCCCGATCGACGGGCGAGGGGCCGACGTGATCCCCCCTTTGAGAGCCCGGACGTGCGACCCGTCCACGGAGCAGTCGTCCAGGTCCAGCAGGCCGGCGCGACGAAGCTCGGTCAACAAGGCGGCGTGCAGGCGAGGCCAAAGACCGGCCTCGGTCCAGTCCCGCAGTCGGCGCCAGGCCGTCACACCAGAACAGCCCACGGTCGCCGCGGGGACATCGCGCCACGCGACACCGGTCCGCAGCACGTACATGACGCCGACGAGCGCCACTCGGTCGGGAATCCGCAGCCGCCCCGGGTGGCGGTGGCGCCGTTCCGGGGCGGGCGGCAGCGGAGGGGCCACCCGCTCCCACAGCTCGTCAGGAACAAGATCAGCACGCACCAGGACACCTTGCCGACCAAGATCGTCGAACACAAGACCCGCAGCTCAACTCATTCTGAAACGATCAGTTAGTGGGCAGGGCACCACCACCGCCGGCACCGACATCGCATTCATCCGCGAGCCCCCGGGCACACTCAACTCCGTGCGCAACGAGGGGAAGTCCTCCTGTTACCTCACCGACGGCACCGGCAAGGTCCTGGATCTGGTTGGCGAGGCGGGCAAGCGCACCCACACCTACGTCTACACGGCCTACGGCACCGAATACAGCGACCCCGTCGAGACCTTCGCCCACCCAGCCCTACCGCTACGCCGACGCCTACCTCGACCGACCGGCCTGTACAGGATGGGCGCCCGCTCCTACGACCCCCACCTCGGCCGCTTCACTCAGCCCGACCCCTCCGGCCAGCAGGCCAGCCCCTACCTCTACACCGTTGGCGACCCCGTCAGCCACATCGACTCCGCCGGACTGTGCATGCTCTCTTGTGTCGGCGGCGTGGGAGCAGTAGGCAGAGCAGCCGCTGCTGAATGCGGATCGGCACGGATCGCGACACCGGCTGCGCTCGGCATCGCGGGTGCAGGCCTTGGAGTAATCGGCTCGGGATTGGGGGTGATCGATGACTGCTCATCGTAAGACGACAGTTTTCAAAACCATCTATGCAGGATTCATACTGGTTGCCGTCGGTGTGATCATGTTCGTGATCGACAAGTTCCTTCTGTGAATCTAATACACTGGCCGGTCCTGTGATGTTAAATTCACGGAACCGACCAATAGTGCACAAGGGTCGCCCTTTGAACCATCACAATAAATTGCCCCACCTGTCGACACCACGTTCCACCACATCGCGCTGGGCCTGACCGGCACCACCACCGGCCTGCTCAGGTTCTGGGACGTCACCGGCATCGGTGTCGGGGCGAGTGTCGCCTACTTGCCATCGGTGCAATTTTGGCTGTCGGTGGCCTGCCCTTCTTGTGTAAAGGTTCCACACGATGAATCTCTCAGCGATCATTCCATCCTTTGCTGCCGAACTCCCGAGCTGGGGCATCGTCCTGGTCTTCGGGATCTTTATCGTGGCGGTTCTGCTCGTCCTATCCTTCCGTCGGTAACCGACGTCATGCTCGACGGCGCTGAGGGCTCCGTCTGGGAGTCCGCCACTCTCACGACGCAGACGCAGACGCAGACGCAGACGCAGACGCAGGCGCAGGCGCAGGCAGAGGCGGACGCGCCGAAAGCACTCCGCCGCACCCGACGCCGCAACCCGCCTCTGACCGCCGTCAGGCGAGGCCAGGACAACGGTGCTTCCTTCGCAGGCCGGCCCACCCCAACGACGCTGCCTCGGTCATGCCCGGTGGCAGGCGAAGCCTGCCCAGCGCGGCCGACAAGGCCAAGGCCAAGGGCAAGGTCAAGGAGCCGGTGAGCAACGAGCAGCTCGAGGCTGCGGGCCGGACCGATCAGGCGAAGAGCGACGTCAATCAGACCGGCGAGCGCATCAAGGACGTCGTCAAGGGCTGATCCTCGGGCCTTCCCGCACATCGACGGGGCCGCAGTCACCCTCGCCAAGGGCTGCGGCCCCTTGTTGTGCCCGATGCCGCCAGGTTCCCCCCGCTGGACGGAGGCTCTGTCACGGGCCGGCCTGTGGTTCGTCGGTCCCGGTCAGGGCAGAGCTTCGGGAAGGCCGCATACTCAGTGGTCGTCGCGGGTGCGGGAGCGCACCACAGTCAACGGGTTTCAGGGGTGTGGGGGACATGGCAGACGTGGACGACCTGGCTGCTGCGGATGTGGTGGAAGACGCCGCACTGCCGCAACGCCCGAAGAGTGATCTGGCGCGCTGGTTGCTGCGGCACCGGGTGCAGCCGGTCGGCGCGACAGCCCAGGAGGATTCGGCCGCCGCGCCGGAGTCACATGCCTGGTGGAAGGTGATGTGCCTGACCGGTGTCGACTACTTCTCCAGCCTGGCCTACGTCCCGGCGATCGCCGCGCTTGCGGCGGGCGCGGTCTCCCCGCTGGCTACCCTGCTGCTGGTGGCTCTGACGTTGCTGGGGATGCTGCCGATGTACCGGCGGGTGGCCGGCGAGAGCCCGCACGGCGCCGGATCGGTGGCCATGCTGGAGGACCTGCTGCCGTTCTGGCGGGGGAAACTGTTCGTCCTGGCGCTGCTCGGCTTCGTCGTCACCTCGTGGATCATCACCATCACCCTGTCCGCGGCCGACGCATCCGTACACGTGGTGGAAAACCCCTACGCCCCACAGGCCCTGCACGGCCATGAAGCCGCCATCACCGTGACGCTCCTGCTGCTGCTGGGCGGTGTGTTCCTGCTCGGGTTCAGCGAAGCGGTGAGCGTGGCCATCCCGCTGGTCGCCGTGTTCCTGCTCCTCAACGCGGTGACCATCGCAGTCGGCCTGTTCGACGTGTTCACCACCCCGGACGCACTCTCGAAGTGGACCGGAGCCCTGACCGACGGCGGCGGGCTCGGTGACCTGGCAGGCCCGGCACTGCTGGCATTTCCCCTGCTGGTGCTGGGCCTGTCCGGCTTCGAAACCGGCGTGAGCATGATGCCGCTCATCTCCGCCACCGGCGAGAGCGCCGAGCAGCGGCTGAAGTCCCGCATCCGCAACGGCCGCAGGCTCCTGACGACGGCCGCGCTGATCATGAGCGTCTATCTGCTGAGTTCCAGCTTCGTCACGACCATCCTCATCCCGCACGAGGAGTTCGAACCGGGCGGCGAAGCCAACGGCCGCGCCCTGGCCTATCTCGCCCACAAACACCTCGGCGAAGCGTTCGGCACCGCCTACGACATCAGCACCATCCTGATCCTGTGGTTCGCCGGCGCCTCCGCGATGGCCGGGCTCGTCAACATCGTTCCCCGCTATCTCCCCGGCTACGGCATGGCCCCCGAATGGGGCCGCGCGGTGCGCCCCGTCGTCCTGGTCTACACGCTCCTGTGCGTCATCGTGACCTTCGCCTTCGACGCCGACGTCAACGCCCAGGCCGGCGCCTACGCCACCGGCATCCTCGCGATGATGGTCTCCGGTGCCTTCGCCGTCACCGTCTCCGCCCTGCACCGCCGTCAGCGGGCCACCGCCGCCGGCTTCACCGTGCTCACCGCGGTCCTGCTCTACGCGCTGGTGGCCAACATCATCGACAAGCCGGACGGCATCGTCATCTCCGCACTTTTCATCATGGGGATCATCACCATCTCACTGATCTCCCGCATCTCACGCACCACCGAACTGCGCACGGACAGAATCGAGTTCGACGAGGCCGCACGCCGGTTCATCACCGACACCCTCGCCCACGACGGCGCCATCAGCATCATCACCAACCGCCGCCAGGCCGGCGACGGGGCCGAGTACGCCTTCAAGGAACGCGAACAGCGGGCGGCGAACCCGGTGCCCTACGACGCAGACATCCTGTTCCTGGAGATCGACATCGTCGACCCCTCCGACTTCAGCGACACCCTCAGCGTCCACGGCGTCGAAGTCGACGGATACCGGATCCTGCGCGCCCAGGCCCCCGCCGCCCCCAACGCCATCGCCGCGATCCTTCTCACGCTGCACGACACCACCGGCGTCCAGCCGCACTGCTACTTCGCGTGGGCTGAAGGCAGCCCTCTGACTCACATGTTCCGCTACTTCCTCCTCGGCCGGGGCGACACCGCCCCCCTCACACGCGAGATCATCCGCCAGCACCAGCCCGACCCCGCCCGCCGCCCCGGCATCCACGTCGGAGGCTGAGAGAGCACGCCGGCGAGTTCCGCCTCATCCCTCCTCAATCTCGCGGCCGAGCTCTGACTTGACCCGACGACGGTCGCAGGAGCCGGGGCATCTGTAGCCCGACCCGCCCGAGCTCAGCGCGCTCTGGACCCTGTGGGTGCGCGCTGGACGATGCTGCTTGTCAGGGGTTGCTGAGCGGGCGGGTCTGCGCGGGCGAGACGTTTCACGCCGGTTGGGCGGTTCTGGGTCTGCGGGCCTGCTCCGTCCTGGATGCGGCCGCGGGACTGCGTGCGGTGTACGAGCCTCCTCGGGGCAGGACGTGCTGCACGTACGCACGCGTCGATGACGGCACGCTGGAGACGTTTCAGGGCCCGGCGCAGCGCCCCGACGCAACGATCACCATCACGGAGGACAGAGTGGCAGCGGTCACCGGCGCCAGCCCGCTGACGCCCTACTGCGGCCGCACCCACCCGTCGCCCTGCTGCACAGAGACGTTCCGAGACCTCAGTGAGGGCGTTGTGCTGCATACGGATGCTTCGCCGGAGGGCTGCTCCGTGGCCGGGGGCTCGAATGTGGGTTTCATCGCCCTCGTACGAGATCGGCCCCGCACCCAAAGGCGTGGGACCGATCGCGTTGTACGGGAGGGTGGTCAGGCGGGGCGGCCGCCGAAGGGGGCACCGGTGCCGTAATAGGTGCCGAGGTCCCGCCGGTATCCGGCGTCGCTGAGGTGCTTGTCCCGGTGGAATTCGGGGGCGTTCTTGACCTGTTCCTTGGTGAGGTTGACGAAGATCTTCTCGTCCTGGGGGTCGACCCTGATGACGGTGCTGGCCGGCAGCAGGACTTCCTTGCCGAAGATCCATACGCCGGTGTCGACGACCAGGTAGGAGTCGTCGAGCTGGTCGGAGTGCTTGTCGACCTTGCCGATGCTGCCGTCGGTTGCCTCGACCTTGTATCCGGTCAGATCGGTACCGGCAAGGTGGCCCGACGTCGACTGGTAACTCCACATGTGATCAGTCATGCGAAAACAACTCCTCGGTGTATGAGAGACGGCGGGAAGAAAACCCCTGTCGAACTCTCCTGTTCCGTATGGCGTGCTCGGCGGATGCTCTGCAGTCCGTCCGGCATCCGCCTGCCCTGATTCCTCCGCACGACACAGCCGTGTCAGGGCCAACAGGAAACGGGGTTCGCGCAACCCGGGGAGGTGGGGGTGATCGAGCCTCGTGATGGGCGGCCGTGGGTGCGCGCCCGGGCCGTTATGGGAAGGGGATCGGTCTGGCTCGGTCTGTTGTCGCGCAAGCCCCCGTTTGTGCGGTTGAGTCGATCGGTGTTCTTGCGCGATAAGTGGGTGGAAGATGCGCGGTTCTCGCCGGGGAGGCCGCTGTGTCGGCGTGGCGGGAGGCGCGGCTGGTACGGCAGAGACCTCGTCCTCGTATGTCGAGTGGCTTGGGTGTGTGTGGTGTTCCGGTTCGGGGGCAGAGGGTGGGGGAGCGGATGACATGGCCGCTCTCGCAGGCCCGGCAGTCTTCCCTGTCCGCCGGGCCCGGGCACGGTGGGGGCCGGCCCGTACCTTGGGCGGGTGCGGGCCGGTCACCGTGGGTCCGTTTCTTTCTCGCCCGGCCGCTGGAGTCCGGGACACGGACGAGGATGAGCACATGAAGCACCCCCGTCTGCCCGTACGGCTTCTCGCCCGGGAGTCCTTGCCCGGTGTTGCGAGGCGCTGGGGCACGTAGACGGTTGACTGCTGCGCGGCGGCGCGCACTGGCTCGTCACCCGGCACGGGGGCACGGTCACCACGAACAGGATCAGCACCGTTCAGGCGCGGGTCTTCGCCGCCCGCACCACACGGCCCGAACCGGCCCGCGACTACTGTTCGCCTCTGCCCGACGGCGCCCTGGCCACCAGCACGCGGGAGGCCGTCACCGTCGAGAACCCAACGGAACCGTCCGCTGGGAACACCACCACCAGGACTGGCGGCAGGCACCCGAGGCATCCAGCGCCTGCACTCCCGACCCGGCCGCGTCCTCCTGGCGACCATGGCCGGACCTCTCGGGCCGGAGGGGCCCTCCAGGGGCGACGTCTGCCGCGCCCTCCACCTGACACCAGGGGCGAGGTTTGCGGCCCCACACAGGCGGACGAGCAGTTCTTCGTCCGCCTCGACTGCCCGACGGCTTCGACCCCACGCGGCCTGGTCCTGGACCGGGCGCTGTGTCGGCCGCCCTCCGGCCTTCGAAGGGCCCAGCCGGGCGGCTGGGGCGGGTTGGAGGCTGGGTGAGCCGAGTGTCTCGGCGGTGATGAGACGTTGCCCCCGGAGGCGGGTGCCGAGGGCCTCGCGCGCCTGCTGACAGTCAGCGCTCCCCGGCCGCTCGTGCTGCACAGCGGCGACGAGCTGGCCGTCGAAGGCGTCGTTTGGCAGGGAATCGGCCACGGTTGCGTGTCGGATCTGGACGTGGCAGAGCACCTCGGCGCGTTCCGTCGTGACTTCGACGTCGGGGGAGGCGGCCTGATCGTCGAAGAGGACAATGACGACCGGTCGAGAGTCGATGACCGGGAAGTCCTGCGCCGGGATCGATACGTGCTCGGCCTCCGTCCTGCCGCCTCGCGCAGATGTCCTCGCCGGTGGCCGCGCCGCAGAGGGCGGGGGACAGCAGGAACTGCCATCCGGGCGTCGGTGGGTTGTCGTCGCCCCGCACGCGTCCTGGGCATCTCCGGCCGCTGTGGGGGAGGGTGGTTTCGGGGTTGTGAGGTGTCCTGGCCTGTGCCCGGTGTGTCCGGGGGATGCCGTGAGGCCCCGACCGGGGGGTGGTCGGGGCCTCACGGGTTTTCAGGGGGAAAGGGTGTAGGGGGCGGTTCTAGTGGCGGAAGGTGTCCTTGATGTCTTCCTTGGCCTGGCGGGCGTTTCCCTTGGCCTGGTCGGCGTGGCCTTCTGCGGTCAGGCGTTCGTTGCCGACGGCGCGGCCCACGGTTTCCTTGACCTTGCCCTTGGCCTGCTCGGTGTGAGCCTTGCTCTTCTCCGTGCCCGACATCGGGACCTCCTCGTGAAGTAACCGGCTTGGTCTTGGCTCCCGCCTGCTCGTGATGGCGAGACGTAAACCCATGAGGCAGCGAGACGCTCGGGCGAGTGTGCATACGGAAGGCGTGATGCCGGAGTACCCGCGGACGAGAGCGCACAGTGCCCGTGGAAGGAGAGCGCGGGGACGGCGGGTGTCGTGCAGTCCGGCCTGGCATCGGCCCGGCGTCAACGGATCCCTCTGCCCGCCTGCACGTGTAAAAAACGCATAAGTTCGTATGCATGATCGAGGAATGCTCGGGCAACCGGTGTCTCGGAGGTTGATAACTATGGTTCCCCTGCTTCTCGTTCTTCTGCTCATCCTGATCCTCTTCGGCGGCGGTTTCGCGGTACAGGCCCTGTGGTACGTCGCGATCGCGGTCCTGGTCCTGTGGCTCATCGGCTTCGTCGCCCGTCCGAAGGGGAGCAGTGGTCGCTGGTACCGCTGGTAGACGGGCCCTCGCGCCCACAACGCATGACGGCGGTGGCCCACCCCCACTCCGGGGGTGGGCCACCGCCG